>CAWEAH010000012.1:0-681046 GCA_963807125.1 uncultured Alphaproteobacteria bacterium | reverse complement strand
CACAGTAGGATTTTCAACCGCTCCTGAAACGCCTTGTAGAGTTTCAGGCCCTTGCCGTTGGCGAAGGCTGAGGCTTCGCCGGCCGGCACTTGTTCGGGCGTCAGCCCACGGTTCTTCCAGCCGTCGATCAGCATGGCGAGCACGCGCGCCGGCCAGCGTTTCTCGTCGATGTTCTCGGCGGAGAGCAGTTGCTTGAGCAGCCGTATCTGATCGTCGACATCGAGGATGGTGAAGTCGGTCTTCAGCCCGACCAGCTCGGCGTGACGGCGCAGGATTTTCACGCCGATCGAATGGAAGGTGCCGAGCCACGGCATGCCCTCGACCACGTGGCCGACGATGTCGCCGACGCGCGCCTTCATCTCGCGCGCCGCCTTGTTGGTGAAGGTGACGGCGAGGATCTCGCTCGGCCGCGCGCGGCCGGTGGCGAGGATGTGGGCGATGCGCACGGTGAGCACGCGGGTCTTGCCGGTGCCGGCGCCGGCCAACACCAGCACCGGGCCGTCGAGCGTCTCGACCGCCTGCCGTTGCTCGGGGTTGAGCCCGGCGAGATACGACGCGCCGCCGCCTGCCGCCGCGCGGGCCCGCGCCGCAATGCCGCCGGGCGCAGGGGCGGGCGCTTGGTCGGGCTCGAAATTGCGCTGCAAAGGGTCAGCCAAGGCGCGCGCTACCGGTGATTCTCATCTAGCGAAGATGGCATCTACGCGCGGCATTTGCGAGGCGTGCAGGCTGCGTCCCTTCGTCCCGGTGGGAGAAGGACGAGGATGAGGGGGTACTGAGCTCGAGTATTTGCTCCAACTTCCGAGCCCCCTCTCCCCTCCGAGGCGAGGGAGTTTTCCGCCGCCGTATAGCCGTCGCGCAGCGCGCAACCGTCTACTTCATGTATTTGTCGACCAGACCTTGGCGTCCGGCGCGGTCCTTCTTGAGGAAGGCGGCGAATTCGCCGGTCGAGCCGGCGACCGGCTCGAGGATAATTCTGCTTGGCGAAATCGAGGAACTTCTGGTCGTGGAAGATCGCCGCCAATTCGTCGTGCAGGCGCGCGACGATCGGCGCCGGCATGCCGGTAGGCACGACCACGCCCCAGTAGATCGGACCGCCGGGAAATCCGCCGAGCCCGGCTTCCTTGAAAGTCGGCACATTGGGCAAGTCGCGGCGCGCGCTGCGCGGCGTTGAGCGCCAGCATCTTGATCTTGCCGGCTCCTGAGCTGGCTGACCATGTTGCCGACGCCGATCTTGGTGAGGTCGATGGTGTTCGCCGAGCAGCGCGTTGATGATCTCGCTGCCGCCCTTGTACGGAATGGCGACGAAGCTGGTGTGCCAGTGTTCGCCGAGCCACTGGCGGAACGCGTCGGTGGTGGTGCGCTCGCCGAGCGTGCCGTAATTGAGCTTGCCCGGCGCAGCCGCGGCCTTGGCACGCAGCGCATCGAGCGTGTCGGCGCTCGAGTGCCGCCGGCACCATCATGCCTTCCATCACGTGATACATGTCGATCACCGGGACGAAGTCCTTGTCCGGATCGTACGGCAGGTTCGGCACGGTGAGCGGATTGAACGACATGGTGTCGGGCGACGACCACGCATAGCGTGTAGCCGTCCGGCGGCGACTTGGCGCATTCGCTGCCGCCGAGCACCATGGCGGCGCCCGGCTTGTTGACGACGACGACCGGCTGGCCGAGCCTCGCTGCAATTCCTGCGCGGTGAGCCGCGCCGCGACGTCGGTGACCGAGCCGACCGAGATCGGCACGATCATCTTGATCGGCTGGTTCGGATAAGTTTGCGCGTCGCGCGACGGATGCGAACAGCGCGACACAAGCGATCAACAGCGAGCAACACTTTTCTTCATGGCGTTTCCTCTCCGCTTATTTTGAAGCGGGCATTCCCGAACGCGGGCCCGCCGCGGGGATGAGCGCTATCCCTCAGCCTACAGACAACTTCGCCGATCGCACCGGCATCGTAGGCGGTGAAGAACAACCGGCCGTCGGCGAGCGCGGCGATGCAGCGCGCGCCGCTCGCCGGCGTCGGAATGTCGTATTCGCCGATCACCGTGCCGTCCGGCGCCATGCGGCCGATCTTGTTGGCGAAATTGGCGGTGTACCAGAGCGTCGCCGTCCGGCCCGACGGTGACGCCGCGCAGCGACGCGTTCGGCGTCGGCACCGGATGCTCGGTGATGCGGCCGGCGCGATCGAGCGCGGCCGAGCGCGTTGGTCGAGGTCTCGACGAACCAGATGCTGCCGTCCGGATGGGTGACCATGGCGCGCGGCTGGCTGTCGTTCGAGGGAATCGGAAACTCGGTGACTTTGCCGTCCATGGTGATGCGGCCGACGCGGTTGCCGGCGGCTTCCGAAAACCACAGCGCGCCGTCGCGCACCACGATCGACAGCGGCTTCGCGCCCGGCGTGATGCCGTCGGCAAATTCGGTGATGCGGCCGTCGGGCGCGATCCGGCCGATGCGGCTGATTTCGGTTTCGGAGAACCAGATGGCGCCGTCCGGCCCGAGCATGATGGCGTCGGGACCGCTGCCCGGCGTCGGCAGCGCGAACTCCGTGATGTCGCCGCGCAGGGTGATGCGGCCGATCTTGTTGGCGGCTTTTTCGGCGAACCACAGCGCGCCGTCAGCGCCGGCAATGATGCCGATCGGGGTTGCGTTCCGGGTCGGCAGCTCGAATTCGGTGAAGCCGCCGCGGTCCGGATCGAAGCGGCCGATTTTCGACGCGCCGCTTTCGCAGAACCACAGCGCGCCGTCCGGTCCCTGCGCGGCGATATAGGGCTTTGCAGTCCGGCGTCGGAATCTTGTGCTCGCGGATGGTGACGCGCGCAGATGAAGCGTGCGAGACGAATGCCATCGATTTCGACTTTCCTTCATCAAGCCGGCGGCAACGCCCAGGGGACGGACTCAATGTCGGTCTTGGAGAAGTCGTCGCCTTTGTACAGAAGCGGCTCGTTGTGGGTTTTTGCAAGGGCATAGGAAAAGCAATCGCCGAAATTGAGTACTCCGCCGCCGGTCCCCTGACCGAAGCGACGATAACCCTCACGCGCGGCAGCGAGTTGCTCCAGCGTGACGGGCTCAATCCGCAGGTTGGTTCGATAAAGGAGACCGTCCAACGCCTTATCGCCGGCGGCCCGGTATCGGCGCTGCGCCACGATGAGCGTTTCCAAAACGGCCGATGCCGAGACTTCGGCAAGCGCCGCTCGCGCGCAAGAGGATGCGCAGAAATGTTTCCTCTTCGGCTTCGCCGAACAGCACAGCGATGAGCGCGGAGGTATCGACGACCATCAGATCGGCGCTCCGAACTCGTCGTACATGTAGTCGTTATCGGTCGCGCTGTAGGGTTTCATCTCTCGACGGCAGCGGTCGAGAAAAGCGCGCAGGTCCGCGATCTCACTATCTTCGGAACGCACGGCCGTACGCTGGCGAAGGCCACGTTCATGCTCAAGCCGTTGACGAACCGCAATCCGAATCGCCTCGGTCTGCGTTTCTCCGGTCAATTCGGCCAGTTCGCGAACCAGCCTCGTGGCCTCTGCATCCTTGATATTGAGCTGCGGGGCGCCCATGGTAGAAATCCTTTTTGGATTTCTACCATATGGTTTTTGGCGTGGAAAATCAAGTTTTCTGCGGCATGGCAATGCGCCGGCCGACGCCTTCAGGCACCGGCAAGCGGTCGTGAGCCGCCTTCATCCGCGCCAGCCGCGCCATGACCGAAGCGGGAAAAGCGGCGACCCTCTTCACCGTCATGTCGACATTGAGCGCCATGTTTTCCGAGGTCGCCGACAGCCAGCCCTCGTCGGCGTGGCGCAGTTCCTCGAAATAATGCATGCGCTTGTCGTCGAAGCCGAGCAGATGGAAGCTCACTCGCACCGGCGCCTCGACCAAGAGCTCGCGCAGATAGCGGACATGCACCTCGGCGGTGAAGGTCGAGCACTTGGACAGTCTTGACGTAATCGAGGCCGAGGCCGAGCAGCTCGTAGACCTCGTCGACGGCGCGGTCGAACAGCACATTGTAATAGGCCATGTTGAGATGGCCGTTGTAGTCGATCCAGCCCGGCTCGACCCGCATCACCGAGGAGACGAAAGGCGTCGGGATGGCGGCTTGCGCGCGCGGCGCGGTCGTTCATGCGCGGACTGTGGCGGATGAGCCGCGTGTCAGGCAAGAGCGCTCGAAGCAAGGGCGCCCGAACCAAGAGCAGCGCTTGGAGCAAGCCATGGTCCGGAGCATAAGTCCGGCTTGACCTACGCCGGTCCCGCCGCCACGGTGGCGCGCGGGACGGAACGCATAAGGAAAAACAAATGGCATTGGCCGAGACGCCGCCGCGGAGCAAACACGACCGCAAAGCGGCCGAGGCCGTCATCGCCGCGCTGGCGGCGCGTTACGGCAACCGCATTTCCACCTCGGCCGCGCTGCGCGAGCAGCACGGCCACACCACGACCTGGATCGACAACCAGCCGCCCGATGCGGTGATGTTTCCGCAAGCGACCGAAGAGGTGCAGGACGTGGTGCGGCTGTGCGCGGCAGCACCGCGTGCCGGTGGTCGCGTTCGGCACCGGCACGTCGCTGGAAGGCCAGGTCAACGCGCCGCGCGGCGGCATCTGCCTCGACTTCCGCGACATGAACCGGGTGCTTGCCGTGCATGCCGAAGACCTCGATTGCGTCATCGAGCCCGGCATCACCCGCAAAGCGCTCAACGAGCATCTGCGCGACAGCGGGCTGTTTTTTCCGATCGATCCCGGCGCCGACGCCTCGCTCGGCGGCATGGCGGCGACGCGGGCTTCCGGCACCAATGCGGTGCGCTACGGCACCATGAAAGACAATGTGCTGGCGCTCAAAGCCGTGCTCGCCAGCGGCGAAATCATCACCACGGCGCGGCGCGCCAAGAAGTCCTCGGCCGGCTACGACCTCACGCGGCTCATCGTCGGCTCCGAAGGCACGCTCGGCATCATCACCGAATTGACCTTGCGGCTTGCCGGCATTCCGGAAGCGATTTCGTCGGGCGTCTGCCCGTTCCCTTCGGTCGAAGCGGCGTGCAACGCCACCATCCTCACCATCCAGTCCGGCATCCCGGTGGCGCGCATCGAGCTCCTCGACGCGCTGCAGGTGCGGGCCAGCAATCTCTATTCGAAGCTGACGCTGCCGGAAGTGCCGATGCTGTTTTTGGAATTTCACGGCACCGCAGCGAGCGTCGCCGAGCAGTCGCAGCGCTTCGGCGACATCGCCAAGGAATTCGGCGGCGGCCCGTTCGACTGGGCGACCCGCGCCGAGGACCGCACCCGGCTGTGGCAGGCGCGGCACGACGCCTATTGGGCGGCGCAACGGCTGCGGCCCGGCATGCAGGCGCTGTCGTCGGACGTCTGCGTGCCGATCTCGCGGCTCGCCGAATGCGTTACCGAAAGCCAGCGCGACGCCGCGGCGAGCCGGCTGCTTGCGCCGGTGGTCGGCCATGTCGGCGACGGCAACTTTCACATGCTGCTGCTGGTCGACCGCAACGACGCCGACGAGGTCAGGCGCGCGGAGGAATTTCTCGGCCGGCTGGCCGAGCGGGCCGTCGCCATGGACGGCACCTGCACCGGCGAGCACGGCGTCGGCCAGGGCAAGATGAAATATTTGCCTGGCCGAGCATGGCGCAGCGACGCTCGCCACGATGCGCGCCATCAAGCACGCGCTCGATCCGCTCGACATCCTCAATCCGGGTAAAATCGTCGGCGCGTGACAGGGCGCCGCGGAGCTATTCGGCGCGCAGCACCGCCGGCGCCCGCAACGGCGACAGCATGATCTCGCGCGGCGTCGCCGCAGCGGGCCTCGTCTCGCCGTTGCTTTGCGCCTGATAGTGATCGAGCACGAACAGCCGGATCGCCGACGACAGATTGCCGTGGCGACGCTCGGTGTCGATCGATGCCACCAGGTCCGACAGCGTGACCTGCCGCGCGACCGCGATGTCCTTGAGGCTCTTCCAGAACGCGTCCTCGAGGCTGACGCTGGTCTTGTGGCCGGCGATGACGATTGAGCGCTTAACGACCGGCGATTTCATTGCCCATCTCCCGTTTCGATCCGGTGTTGGTCGAGACCCTTCCGCGTCTTTGTCGCGCCGGGCCCGCTCCAGGTTCTGTTTCGATCTTGGAGCGGCCGTAAGCGAGCCGGTTGGCGGCGGCGTCCTGCTCGGCCTTAAGCCGCTTGGCCCGCTTGCGCGCGGTGCGAAGATTGACGATCGGCGCCATCTAACCTGCCTCACCGCCGATAACCCTGAACCCGCGATTCGCCGGCCATATCCACGCGTCGGCGAGCGCTTTCGCCGTGTTTACTTAATTACGCCGGTACCCCGTTAACGGATCAGTCCCGCGGCGCGGAACACAAAATCGTTATCGCCGCACGCACGTAAAGCGGGATTTCTATCTAAACGCCACAACTATACGAGATACACGAGACCGGCGGGCGGCTGTCACGCCTCCGGACGCGTCATCCGGGCGGGCCGGACCAGGCGGTCGAAATCCTTGGCCGACACGAAGCCCAGCCTGACCGCCTCCTCGCGCAAGCGTGGTGCCGTTGTCATGCGCCGCCTTGGCGATCTGCGCCGCCTTGTCGTAGCCGATCGCCGGCGTCAGCGCCGTGACCAGCATCAGCGAATTGTTGACCAGTTCGCGGATGCGCGGCTCGTTGGCGCGGATGCCGACGACGCAATGATCGGTGAACGACACCGCCGCATCGGCGAGCAGCCGGATCGATTGCAGCATCGCGTAAATGATCACCGGCTTGAACACATTGAGCTCGAACTGGCCCTGGCTCGCCGCCACCGCGATCGTGGTGTCGTTGCCGAACACCCTGCGTGCACACCATGGTCAGCGCTTCGGCACTGGGTCGGGTTGACCTTGCCCGGCATGATCGACGAGCCCGGCTCGTTCTCCGGCAGGATCAGTTCGCCGAAGCCCGAGCGCGGGCCGGAGCCGAGAAAGCGGATGTCGTTGGCGATCTTGAACAGGTCGGCGGCGAGCGCGTTGAGCGCGCCATGCGCGAACACGAGCGCGCCGTGCGAGGCCAGCGCCTCGAATTTGTTGGGCGCGCTGACGAACGGCAGGCCGGTGAGCTGCGCGACCTTGCTTGGCAAAGGCCTTGGCGAAAGCGCGCTTGGCGTTGAGCCCGGTGCCGACCGCGGTGCCGCCTTGCGCCAGCGGATAAAGCTCCTTGAGGCCGAGCTTGAGACGGGCGATGCCGGACGCGACCTGCGCGGCATAGCCGGAAAATTCCTGGCCGAGCGTCAGCGGCGTGGCGTCCTGGGTATGCGTGCGGCCGATCTTGACGATCGAACGAAACTCCTTGGTCTTGGCGTCGAGCGCCGCGTGCAGATGCGTCAGCGCCGGAATGAGCCGGTGCGCTATTTCCTGCGCCGCCGCGATATGCATCGCGGTCGGGAAAGCAGTCGTTCGACGACTGGCTCATATTGACGTGATCGTTGGGATGGATCGGCGCCTTGGCGCCGAGCTTGCCGCCGAGCATCTCGTTGGCGCGGTTGGCGATCACCTCGTTGACGTTCATGTTGGTCTGCGTGCCGGAGCCGGTCTGCCAGACCGACGAGCGGAAATTCATCGTCGAGCTTGCCGTCGATGATTTCCTGGCGCCGCCTGCACGATCGCCTTGGCGCGCCGCGCATCGAGCGAGCCGAGCTCGCGATTGATTTCGGCGGCGGCGCGCTTGACCAGTCGCCAGCGCGGCGATCAGCGGCCGCGGCATGCGCTCCTCGCCGATGCGGAAATTGCCGCGCGAGCGCTCGGTCTGCGCGCCCCAATAGCGATCGGCCGGGACTTCGATCGGCCCGAAGCGAGTCGGTTTCGGTGCGGGTTTTCATGGAATGCGGACAGCGTCAGCTGTCCGCTCGTCCCCGCGCAAGCGGGGACCCAGAGAACTGGATTCCCGCCTTGCGCGGGAATGAGCGGATCACAAACATCACACGAAGAACGTCCTTACTTCTTCCGAAACCGGTCGAGGCGCACGACTTCGGCGCCGCCGCTCGCCGTTGCTCCGGCGCAGGCGTCTTCGGGCTGTCGCGGACGCGGCGGGCAACGGCAGCGCCTCGGGTTTGGTCGTGTCGCTGGCAGGGTGGCGACTCGCGTCGGCCCTGCGCGGACTTGGCGCGGCCGCCGCGCCATGCGTGCCGGCGCCCCTCGGCCGCTGCACCGCCTCGGCCTTCGATCGTCTCGAACTGGAAACCGAATTGCACCGCCGGATCGAAGAACGCGGTGATGGCATCGAACGGCACCGCGAGCCGCTCGGCAATGCCGCCGAACGACAAGCCGACCTCGAAAGCCTCGTCGCCGACGGCCAGATCCCAGAATTGGTGCTGCAGGACGATCGTCATGGCTTCGGGATATTGCGCGCGCATCCGGTCGGACAGCCGCACGCCGGGCGCCGCGGTGGCAAAGGTGATCTTGAAATGATGCTCGCCCGGCAGGCCCTTCTTGGCCGCGTCCGCCAGAACGGTGCGCACCACCCCGCGCAGCGCCTGCTGCGCCAGAATGTCGTAGCGGATGTGATCGACGGGCATGTCAGTAATCAGGGCAGTCGACGGTAATCAGGATAACAGATAAGGCTAAATCATAGAGGTCCAGATTGATCCTGTCTCCGATTCCTGATCGCCGATGCCTGATTCTGGAAAGTGGAGGCTTCTGTTGCCAGGTGCCTCCGAACCCCGCCTGACGGAGCTTAACCCGTTAGGGCTTTAAGTCGGTCTTTCGGACTGCTTACGCAGCCAGAGCAACCGGAGCATAGTTGTCATTGGCAACTATGGAATTGGCCCGATAACGGCGGAACCATGCCGAGCAAAAGCACGCCCTTTACGCCCTCGTCGATCCTATTTCGACCCCGCCGATACGGCCCCAGAACGACTGGGACTGATGCGAGCCTGCATTGGTGGAGGCGCCGGGTACCGCCCCCGGGTCCGAAAGGTTTATTACGACGGCCATTTATCGCCATATCCGGCTTGCGCCGGCACCAGGGAATATAGGCGCAAAGGTTGCCGAAAAAAGAGCGCGTACGGGGCCAAGAAAGGACGCCCAAAGGACGCCCAGCCATGAAGCTCATCGTCCGGCGGCCAGACCGGCGTCGACCGTGCCGTGCTCGACGTGGCGATCGAGCGCGGCATCGATTATGGCGGCTGGTGCCCGAAAGGCGGCTGGGCCGAGGATTTTCCCGAGCCGCCCGGGCTGTCTGGCCAGCTATCCGCAGCTTAAGGAAACGCCGCTCGCCGATCCGGCGCAGCGCACCGAATGGAACGTGCGCGACGCCGACGCCTGCATGATCGTGGTCGACGCCGGCGGGCTTGGCCGTTTCCGCCGGCACGGCGCTGGCGCAAGATCTGGCGCACCGCTACCGCAAGCCGCTCTTCGTCGTCGACTTGAGCGAAGCCGGAGCCGCAACAGACGCGCCGCGCTCTGGCTGCGCGTGCAAAAGGCGCGGCACGGCGGCGCGCTGACGCTCGCCATCGGCGGACCGCGCGAGAGCGAAGCGCCGGGAATTTATGCGCGCGCCGCGGCCTTCATCCGCTCGCTGATTGGACTAGCGCACTGTTCTGCCGCGACCGTCGGCATCGCCCGTCTGCGCAAAACCGTATGGCCGTGACGGCAGGAGCGGCGCTAAACGAATGCCATGAACGCGCCCTCGCCGATTCCCGTTCCGCAGAGCCGCCTGCCTCGAGCCTCACCCGGCGCGGCCACCGCCGCGCGCCGCGACGAGCCGCCGAGCCTGTCCGAGCTGTTCATCGCCTTCGCCACGATTTCGCTCTCGGGCTTCGGCGGCGTGCTGGCGTGGTCGCGCCGCATGATGGTCGAAGAGCGCCGCTGGCTGACGCCCGAGCAGTTCAACGAGACCTATGCGCTGTGCTCGTTTCTGCCCGGCGGCAACATCCTCAATTTCTCGGTCATTCTCGGCGCGCGCTTTCGCGGCGCGCGCGGCGCCGCGGTGGCGGCGGCCGGGCTGATCGGGCCGCCGCTGCTGCTCGTTCTGATCATCGCCGGCATCTATGCGCATTACGGCGACGCTGCCGGCGCTGCGCCGCGCGCTGACCGGCGTCGCCTCGGCGGCGGCCGGATTGATGATGGCGACGGTCGCCAAGATGGCGCGGCCGCTGTTTCGCGCGAGCGCCGTGACGCGGCCGGTGATCGCGCTCGCCACCTTCGTCGCGATCGGCATCGTGCAGTGGCCGCTGCCGCTGGTGCTGGCGGTGATCGTGCCGGTCAGCATCGCGCTCGCCTGGGTGCGGCTATGAATTCCGGACACGGCACGCTCGTTACGCTCGCCGGCTTCTTCGGCGTGTTGTCGCTGTTCGCCATCGGCGGCGGCAATTCGGCGGTGCCGGAAATGCATCGCTTTGCCGTCGATGTTCAGCATTGGCTGACCGACCGGCAATTCGCCGACAGCTTCGCGCTGGCGCAGCTCACGCCGGGGCCGAACATCATCATCGTGACCTTGATCGGCTATCACGTCGCCGGCGTCCTCGGCGCGCTGGTGACGACGCTTGGCGATGTGCGGGCCGCCGGCGTGTTCGCTTTTTTTGTCGGCCGCGCCTCCGACCGCTTCCAGGGCGAGACCTGGCACGGCGTGTTAAGCCGCGCCCTGGTGCCGGTGACGCTCGGCCTCACTGCCGCGAGCGCCGCCGTTATCGCGGCGACGGCGGGCTATAATTGGATGGCGATCGCGATCACGCTCGGCACGGCGCTGGTCGCCTATTTCGTGCGCGTCCATCCGCTGTGGATGTTCGCCGTTGCGGCCTGCTCGGCATGAGCGGGCTTGCTTTGAAGCATCGCGGCAGGCGGTCTTGCGCCCGCTCCGTCGCCTCTCTCATGCTCCCGGCCAACGAGCCGGGACAAAGATCATGGATGATAACGCCCGTATCAACGCCATGGCGCAATGGCTGTGGGAGGCGCGGCGGCGGCGCCTGCCCTATCGCAATTTGCCGGACGATTTGCGCCCGGCGTCGATCGCCGCAAGCTTACGCCGCGCAGGAGGCGTATTACCGTTTGGCCGAGCCGGTGTACGGCGCCGTGGCCGGCGCCAAGATCGCCACCACGACCAAGGTGATGCAGCAATTGATGGGCATCGACCATCCCTGCGGCGGCGCCATCTTCGCGCGCACCATCCATGCCTCGCCGGCGCGCGTGCGAGCGGCGGATTTCGTCAACCTGCGCATCGAAAGCGAAATCGCGCTCGCGCTCGGCGCCGACCTGCCGGCCTCGGGCGCGCCGTGGACGCGCGAGGCGGTCGCGCCGGCGGTGGCGGGCGCCATGGCGGCGTTCGAACTGATCGAAGACCGCAATGCCGATTACGCCAAGACCGAAGCGCCGTCTTTGATCGTCGAGAATTGCTGGAACGGCGGCGCGGTGATCGGCGCGGCCGCAGCCGGCATCGGCCGCGGCACTGGTCGGCATTCCTGGCCGGCTTACCATCGATGGCAAGTCTATGGGCGAAGGCCGCGCCGAGGATCCTTACGCCACGCTGGCCTGGCTCGCCAATCATCTCGCCGAGCGCGGCCGCGGCCTGACCGCCGGCATGGCGGTCATCACCGGCAGCCTCATTCCGACCATGTCGATCGCGGCCGGCCAGCGCGCGGTGTTTACCGTCGAGGGGTTGGGCGAGGTCGCGATGGAGGCGGTGTGATCGTCTTGCGGCGAGTTCATCCGGCCCTCATTTATCGCTAGACTTGCAAGCGAGTCGCCCCCGGCAGGAACCCCGATGCGCCAATATCTCGACCTGATGGAACGCGTGCTCTCCGAGGGCGCGGAAAAGCGCGACCGCACCGGCACCGGCACGCGCTCGATCTTCGGCCATCAGATGCGCTTCGATCTGCAAAGCGGCTTCCCGCTGGTCACCACCAAGAAGCTGCACGTCAAATCGATCATTTATGAATTGCTGTGGTTCCTGCGCGGCGACACCAACGTCAAATATCTCAACGACCACGGCGTGCGCATCTGGGACGAGTGGGCCGACGACAACGGCGACCTCGGGCCGGTCTATGGCAAACAGTGGCGCTCGTGGCCGACGCCCGATGGCGGCTCGATCGATCAGATCCGGCAGGCCGTCGACACGATCCGGCGCGATCCGGATTCCCGACGCATCATCGTCACCGCATGGAATCCGGCCGACCTGCCGAAGATGGCGCTGTCGCCCTGCCACTGCCTGTTTCAGTTCTATGTCGCCGAGGGCCGGCTGTCGTGCCAGCTCTATCAGCGCTCCGCCGACGTGTTTCTCGGCGTGCCGTTCAACATCGCCTCCTACGCCTTGCTGACGGTGGCGGTCGCGCAGGTGACGGGATTGCAACCCGGCACCTTCATTCACAGCTTCGGCGACGCGCATCTTTATCTCAATCATCTTGAGCAGGCGCGGCTGCAGCTCACCCGCCAGCCGCGGCCGCTGCCGACGCTGCGCATCAATCCGGACGCCAAGGATTTGTTCGCGCTGCGCTACGAAGATTTCATGCTCGAAGGCTACGACCCGCACCCGCACATCAAGGCCGCCGTGGCGGTGTAGACAATGCCGGACCTTTCCAAGCAACGACTGGTCGAGCTTGCCGAAGCCAAACTTGCCGATGCTAAATTCCTGCGCGACGGGCGGCGATACGGAAGCGCGTATTATCTTGCGGGTTACGCAATCGAACTCCTGCTCAAAGCGATAATATCATCAAGGTTTCAAACAGATACCATCCCTGATCCAGGCTGGCTAAAGGACATCTTCACGCATAATCTAGAAAGGTTAGCGAAGCTAGCGCTGCTAGATGACGATCTGGAACTCAAGAACGACAGTGACCCTCAGTTCAGAGCCAGATGGGATATTGTGAGGGAATGGAATAAATCCAGCCGATACTATCTTCGACAACAACGCGATGCTGAGTCATTGATCGACGCCATCGAAAATTCGCAATATGGAGTCTTCCAATGGTTGAAAACGAGATTGTGAGCGGAGAGTTGGCCACGGCGCGTCGTCTCGTCGAGCTGTTGGAACGAGACGGGTTCAGGCTCGACTTTGCCGTTTGGACTAAAGATGAAGGCGAAGAAGGACGTTTGTACTTGGTCCCACAGGAACCTGATAAATCGAAGTTGAAACAGTCGATACGTGTCGCCACAACAATTTCCAAGTACAAAGATCAACTGCCGGATCGACACGACTTGCGATATTCGGTCGTGACTTCAGACGATCCGGTAATTCGCGCCGTTCGATCGGCTGCTCCGATTGCGGGCAAAGTACATGGCATTTATCAGCAAGGCACCTACATAGACACCGCTTATGTGTTGCGGCCGGCAGCCTGATCTTTAGAGCCTGAGCTCCAGCGAATTCTCGTCCATGGACATCGTCCTCCTCGCCGCCGTCGCCGAGAACGGCGTCATCGGCCGCGGCAATGCGCTGCCGTGGCGGCTCAAATCCGACATGGCGCATTTCCGCGAGCGCACCATGAACAAGCCGGTGGTGATGGGGCGCAAGACCTATCAGTCGATCGGCAAGCCGCTCGCGGGCCGCACCACCATCGTGGTCAGCCGCGATCGCGCCTTCGCCGCGGCAGGCATATTGGTCGCCGGCAATCTCGCCGATGCGCTCGCGGCCGCCCGCGGCGACGCCTTGCGGCGGGGCACCGACGAAATCGCCGTCGTCGGCGGCGCCGACATCTATGCCCAGGCGATGGCGCTCGCCACGCGGCTTCTTGTCACCGAGGTGCACCGGCGGGTGGAGGGCGATGCCTATTTCCCCTCGATCGATCCGAAACTGTGGCGCGAAACCGCGCGCAGCGAGCATGCGCCGGCCGCCGGCGACGAAATTTCATTTGCATTTGTCGGCTACCAGCGCGTCAATTGACGCCGCCGCCGCGGCATAACTGCGCGTTGTAAGGGCCCGGGCGGTCCCCTATAACCCACGCCAACAAGCCGGCGGCATGTCGGCCGGCTTAAGGAGTATCGCAATGCCGTGGAGCAACCAGTCCGGCGGCCCATGGGGTTCCGGACCGCGGGGACCTTGGGGCTCGGGACCGCAGTCGCAGGGACCGAAGCAGCCGGACCTCGAGGAATTCCTGCGCCGCAGCCAGGACAAGCTGCGCAGCCTGCTTCCGGGCAACAGTCTCGGCGGCCGCGGCATCGCGCTGTTGGCGCTGATCCTCCTCGCGCTGTGGGGCATGTCCGGCTTCTTCAAGGTCGAGCCCGATGAGGTCGGCGTGGTGCTGCGCTTCGGCAAATTCGTCCGCGAAGTGCAGCCCGGCCTGAACTATCACCTGCCTTATCCGATCGAGACCGCGCTCACCCCGCCGGCGTTGCGCGTCAACCGCATCAATATCGGCTTCGACATGCGCGGCGGCGCCACCATGCGCGACGTGCCCGAGGAAAGCTTGATGCTGACCGGCGACGAGAACATCGTCGACGTCGATTTCTCGGTGTTCTGGAAAGTCGATCCCACCAAGATCGGCGATTATCTGTTCAACATCCAGAACCCGGAAGCCACCGTCAAAGCCGTCGCCGAAAGCGCCATGCGCGAGGTGATCGGGCGCTCCAATATCCAGGCCATCCTGACCGGCGCCCGGCAGACCATCGAGACCGCGGTTCAGCAATCGATGCAGAAGACGCTCGACGACTACGGCGCCGGCGTCATCGTGCCGCAAGTGCAATTGCAGAAGGTCGATCCGCCGATGCAGGTGCTCGACGCTTTCCGCGACGTGCAGGCGGCGCGTTCCGATCTGGAGCGGCTGCAGAACGAGGCGCAGACTTACGCCAATCAGGTGGTGCCGGAGGCGCGCGGTCGCGCCGCCAAGATCATCCAGGAAGCGGAAGCCTATCGCTCGCAAGTGGTCGCCAATGCCAAAGGCCAGGCGTCGCGCTTCACCCAGGTCTACGAGCAATACAAGAACGCGCCGGACGTGACGCGTCAGCGGATTTATCTGGAGACGATGGAGCATATCTTCGCCGATACCGACAAGACGATCATCGATACCGGCGCGCAAGGCTCCTCCGGCGTGGTGCCTTACCTGCCGCTCAGCAATCTGCCGCCGGCCAAGCCGCCGGCGCCGCCAACCGAGCAACCGGGAAGCAATCAGCCATCGGGAGGCAACCAGTGAAGCCGAGCCTCATTGGCGGCGTCACCGCCGTCGTGCTGCTGATTGCGGCGATCGTCGCCTACAGCACCTTCTTCACCGTGTATCAGACCAAGCAGGCGCTGGTGGTGCGGCTTGGCCAGCCGGTGCGCGTGATCACCCAACCGGGACTGAACGTCAAAGTGCCGTTCATCGACAGCGTGATCTATATCGACAAGCGCATTCTCAACATCGAACAGCCGGCGCAGGAAGTGATCGCCTCGAGCCAGGACACCGGCGACGCCGCCGCGGCGCAAGCCGGCGAACGGCTGGTGGTCGACGCCTTCGCGCGCTATCGCATCGTCGACCCGCTGAAGTTCTATCAAACCGTCGGGCCGGACGGGGCGAGCTCGCAGCTTGCGGTGTTGTTGAACTCGGCGCTGCGCCGCGTGCTCGGCGCCGCTACGCTCGCCGACGCGGTGCGCAACCGGCGCGTCGACCTGATGGCGCAGATGCGCGATCAGCTCGACCGCGACGCCACACCGTTCGGTATCCACATCGTCGACGTACGCATCCGCCGCGTCGATCTGCCGGAGCAGAACAGCCTCGCGGTCTACAAGCGCATGCAGAGCGAGCGGCAGCGCGAGGCCGCCCAATTCCGCGCCGAGGGCGCCCAGAAAGCGACCGAAATCCGCGCCAAGGCCGACCGCGACGTCACGGTGATGGTTGCCGACGCCAATTCGCAGTCGCAGATGATCCGCGGCCAGGGCGACGCCGATGCCAACAAGATTTTTGCCGACGCCTACAGCCAGGATCCGGGCTTTTTCGCCTTCTATCGTTCGATGCAGGCCTATCAAAACAGCATGCAGCAAAACAACACGCGTCTGGTGCTGCGGCCGGACACCGATTTCTTCCGCTTTTTCGGCGATCCGTCGGGCAAAGCGCTGCCTGACGGCACGCCGGTCGCGGCGCCGGCCGCGTCAGCCGCGGCACGGCCGAACGGCACTGCGAAATAGCGCGGCGTAGCGACCGAAGGCGCGCGCGTCGATGTCGGATTTTCTCGCCGCGCTCGGCCTGGTCTTTGCGATCGAAGGGATTTTCCTGGCGGCGTTCCCCGCCGGCGCCAAGCGCGCCATGGCGACGGCGCTCGAAATGCCGGATGGACCTTTGCGCATCGCCGGCGTCGCCTCGGCCGTGGTGGGCCTCCTCATCGTCTGGCTGGTGCGCGGTTAGCGCTCGATCGCATGGGATGGCGGCTTGCGGACCGGATCAAACAGCCGCTATTCCGCCCCATTCCCGACGCTAGAACAGCCAGGCTTTGGCCTTGCGTCGCGGATGCGACCGGAGCAACCTTTTCCGCCGAGTCTGAATTCTGAATTCTCACAGGCCAGGAGCGCCGAGATTCATGGTGCCGATCTTCAATTCGCTGACCAAATCGTGCCTGACCGCATCGTCACTGACCGCATCGTCGCCGCCCCGATCGCCGTTCAAGCCACTGGCGCCATTTAAGTTATCGACAGGCCTCCGAAGCGCGATCGCCGGCGGCCGCGGTCGAGGACTGGCGCAGGTATCCGCCATGGCGGTCCTTGCCGCCGCGCTCATGCTCGTTCCGGCGCAACCGGCGGCCGCGCGGGGACCGGACGCCATTGCCGACGTCGCCGAACAAGTCATCGACGCCGTGGTCAATATTTCGACCTCGCAGACAATCGAGGCGCATGCCGAAGAACTGCCCGACCTGCCGCCCGGCTCGCCGATGCAGAAGTTTTTCGATCAATTCTTCAAGAATCACCACGGCCAAGGCGGCGATAATTCCGATGACACGCCGCGCCGCATCAATTCGCTCGGCTCCGGCTTCATCATCGATCCGTCCGGTCTCGTCGTCACCAACAATCACGTGATCGCCGATGCCGACGAGATCAGCGTCATCCTCAACGACGGCACCAAGCTCAAGGCCGATCTGGTCGGCAAGGACACCAAGGCCGACCTCGCGCTGCTGCGCGTGCATGCCGACAAGCCGCTCAAGGCGGTGAAATTCGGCGATTCCGACAAGCTGCGGCTCGGCGAATGGGTCATCGCCATCGGCAATCCGTTCAGCCTCGGCGGCACGGTCACCGCCGGTATCGTCTCGGCGCGCAATCGCGACATCAATTCGGGCCCCTACGACAACTACATTCAAACCGACGCCGCCATCAATCGCGGCAATTCCGGCGGCCCGTTGTTCAATCTCGACGGCGAAGTCATCGGCATCAACACGGCGATCATCTCGCCGTCCGGCGGCTCGATCGGTATCGGCTTTGCCGTTCCGGCCAATACGGCGGTCGACGTCATCAATCAATTGCGCCAATACGGCGAGGTCCGGCGCGGCTGGCTCGGCGTGCGCATTCAGCAGGTGACCGACGACATCGCCGAAAGCCTGAACATCAGTCCGCCGCATGGCGCGCTGGTGGCCGGCATCGACGACAAAGGCCCGGCCAAGCCCGCCGGCATCCAACCCGGCGACGTCATCGTCACCTTCGACGGTCACGACATCAAGGAAATGCACGATTTGCCGCGCATCGTCGCCGACACCCCGGTCGGCAAGAGCGTCGACGTCGTGGTCATCCGCAAGGGCAAGCAGGAAACCCATAAAGTCACGGTCGGACGGCTTGCCGACAACACCAAGGTCGCGGAAGCCGACGCCAATAAGGACAATCCGCCGGCGGAAAAATCCGTGGTGCAGAAGACGCTGGGCCTGGAATTGTCCAGCCTGTCGGACGATCTGCGGCACAAGTTCAAGATCAGAGACGACATCAAGGGCGTTCTCGTCACCGGCGTCGACCAGAACATCGCGACCGCCGATCCGGACAAGCGGCTCGCGGCCGGCGACGTGATCGTCGAGGTGCAATATCAGAGCGTCGCCAGTCCCGCCGACATGCAGAAGCGCGTCGACCAGCTCAAATCGCAGGGCAAGAAAATGGCGGTGCTGCTGGTGTCGAACGCCAACGGCGAGACGCGCTTCGTCGCCTTGAGCCTGCAATAGCGCTTACGCGCGGCTATTTGCGTTCCACGAACTCCTCGCGCCGATAGCCCTGGGCGTAGAGCAGCGCCGTGAGGTCACCGTGGTCGATGCAGGCGCCGGCAGCCTGACGAATGACCGGCTTGCCGTGAAAGGCGACGCCCAGCCCTGCGGCCTGCAGCATCGGCAGATCGTTGGCGCCGTCGCCGACGGCAAGCGTGTCCGCCAGATCGAGCCGAAAACGGGCGCGCAATTCCAGTAAACTATCGCGTTTGGCCTCACGGCCCAGGATCGGCTCGGCGACTTCGCCGGTCAGGAGCCCCTTGGCGTCGACCAACAACGTGTTGGCACGTTGCTCGTCGAAGCCCATCGCCGCGGCAAGGCTTGCGGTAAAGGCGGTGAAGCCGCCCGACACCACGCAGGTATAAGCGCCGTTGGCGCGCATGGTCGCGACCAGCGTCGGGCCGCCGGGCGTGAGCCGGATGCGCTCGGCCAGCACGGTATCGATAATCGCGGCGGGCAGCCCTTTGAGCAGCGCCACGCGCTCGCGCAGCGCCGGCGCGAAGTCGAGTTCGCCGCGCATGGCGCGCGCGGTGATGTCCGCCACTTTGTCTTTGACGCCGGCATAGTCGGCAAGCTCGTCGATGCATTCCTGGCCGATCATGGTGGAATCCATGTCGGCCACCAGAAGCTTCTTACGGCGGTTATCCTGCGGCGAAATCACCACGTCGATGGGCTCGGCGCCGATAATGTCGCGCAGGTCATCGGCCAGGTCTTTGAGCAAGGCCTGCTCGGTACCGGGCTCGATATCTTCGAGCAGGAAGGCGATATCGAGCGCCGTCCCCGGATCAAGCCAATCGACCGGCCGGCCGTGTGGCAAATAACGCGCCGCCTGGCGCGCCAAAGCATCGGTGACCGCCGGGCGGCCGGGAGCGGAGATCAGCGTTGCGCTATAGAACATGCCGTGCGATCCGAAAAGCGAGAAGCAGGAACGGTTGCGACGTGCCGAGCATCATCCTCATTGCAGGCCCGACGGCGAGCGGCAAGTCGGCACTGGCGCTCGCGGTGGCCGAACGGCACGGCGGCACGATCATCAATGCCGATTCCATGCAGGTCTATCGCGATTTGCGCATCATCACCGCGCGGCCGACGCCCGAGGAGGAACGCCGAGTGCCGCACCGGCTCTACGGCCATGTCGATGCCGCCGAGAATTACTCCGTCGGCCGCTGGTGCGACGAAGTGGCGGCGGCATTGGCGCAGACCGGCGGCGCCGGCAAATCGAGCGATACTGCGATTATCGTCGGCGGCACCGGGCTCTATTTCAATGCGCTGACGCGCGGCATCGCCAAGATGCCGCCGGTCGCCGCGGCGATTCGCGATGACGTGCGGGGACGGCTTTCGAGCGAAGGCGTCGCCGCACTCTATGCCGAGCTTACGATGCACGACCCCAAGGCGGCCGCGCGGATCAAACCGAACGATCGCGCCCGCGTCACCCGCGCGCTGGAAGTGAAGCTCGCAACCGGACGCTCCATTCTCGACTGGCAGGAGAACAACAAGCCGGCGCCGGTCGCGCTGGCCGGCGCGGCGAAACTTTTTCTGATGCCGGACCGCGAAGAACTCGCCCGCCGCATCGATCGCCGGTTCGATGCCATGATGGCGGCAGGCGCGCTCGACGAGGTTCGCGCGCTTGCGGCGCGCAAGCTCAATCCCAGCCTGCCGGCGATGAAGGCGCACGGCGTGCCGTGGCTGACCCGTCACCTCAACGGCGACGTCGCGTTGGCGGACGCCATCGCGCACGCCAAACTGGAAACACGCCAATACACCAAGCGCCAGGCCACCTGGTTCCGCAACCAGTTGCCGGAGTTCGCGTGGGCCACGCCGCAGGAGGCGCAAGCCGCGATCGAAGCGCAGCTGGCGGCGCTGGCGAGGTAGGCTTTCCCGCCGAAAAAGCTTCGCAACGGCTTTACGCGCAGTCGTTCGGCAACCACTCCGAGCCTCGGTTGGTCGAGGCCATTGACAACTACTAGAAGCAACAACCAAAATACTACCGGGCGTTGCTTGGGGTCTGGGGGCGTAAATGTGGGTGCGTGCACGCGCGGCGCGGCCGCTGGTATTTGTATTCTGCCTGGGACTTTTCGCCTGTACCGTTCCGCCGCTGGAAGTTCCAGTTCGAGGGCGGTCCCACCGTCGATACCCTAGTTGACCACATCAATTGCGAGCTCGCGAATTTTATAAATGGGAATACCAGTCAGGCCAGCGATAAATTGAAATCGCTATTGCTTAGACTGACCTCCGATCATTTCGTCGCTTCGGTTACGTTGACGCTCGACGTGCTGGACACACAAGGCGTAAATCCTTCCGCAAGCTTTATAACTCCGTTGTACCCCGGTGCCAGCTACAGCTCGATGACGAATTTCACCCTCGCGGTGGGCGGATCGTTGAGCGGGACCCAGGAGCGCAACATCAGTCTGAGTTATTCAATTGACCTCGCGGAATTGAAGGACAGTAGCCCAGGCAAAAACGAAGCGCTGTATTGCTTCGATCCGAACGCCACAGGTCAAAACTTAAGTTGGCCTCCTGGGAGGCCTAGGTTTGGATGAGATAATCGCGAGCGGACTTTTCGGCTTAGACGCGTCCAGTTCCGTAAATATTTACGGAAGCTCGGTCCCACGGCGCTGGCAACAAATAGTTTGGTTAAGCACTGGCCTGTTACATTCAGTGCCACTGACGGCTCGGGCACTTCTACCGTGCTTTATTTTGACGGGACCATAAGTTTTACGCCCTCGACCGCCGATCCGGCGGCACCAGGCACGATGAGTATTACCGGCTCAACAAGTAACGCCAGTAACGAAAAATACTTCATAAGCTTGACGGGAAACACTATTCCAATCTTCGATAAGGTGGGAAAGCATTTCAATGTCACCTTTTCGCTGACTGGAACGATGGCGCAAGTAAACGCGCCAGGGAAGGACAGTATCTTAGCTCCCTTTGGATACGGCCCGAAGCTGACTGTGACGGGTACGATCGACGAAGATCGCAATCAAAATTATGATCTTCGGACATTGAATATAACTTCCGGAACTCTAACCAAGGATGCAAGTACTACGCCCCCTCCCCCCACTCCTGGTCCTGCCGCCACTCCTGGTCCTGCCGCCACTCCTGGTCCTACCCCTGCTCCTGGTCATAGTCCCGGTCCTGGGTCCGGTCCCGCTTCTTCGCTTTACCTCACCGTCAAAGCTGGACCCCCGACAAAACCTCGCAACTCTCAACAGGCAGCCCTATTGGCAGGGGCCCCGACTGGCGGAGCCCAATCAAAGAGCGCGAGTTCGGGTTCGGCTGGAGGCTCCACTCAATTCGGTTCCTTGGTGAACTTCATAATATCCTATGGCTTGAACGGCGGGCCTAATTGGACGCTGCGGAGATTTAAGGGGCCGTCGGGTGGCGGCGGAGGTGGCGGTGGCGGTGGCGGTGGCGGTGGCAGTAGCGGAGGGGGTGGTGGCGGAGGAGGTCAATTCGCGAGCGTAAGCCGCACTGACACAGATACCCTCACGATCACTTTCGTCGCCGCTTGCAGTAGCGATACCGTCACGCATCCGACCAATTATTGGTCGTCACTTCCGCATTGTGATGCGTCGGATAAAAATGCGGTTGGATATTTCCGTTCGCTTGCCGCAAGTGCCGGCTATACGAACAACCTTCTCATTCTGAACAGTCGCGGCTTCTCAACGACGACCGGAAAGTGAGAGGCGATCGCTGCCGGCATCTTAACTCCTAATGCGTCGCGTATTGCAGGCCCGCGGTGTAGGCGGCGCCGCCGATCACGCAGGGGATGCCGAGCTCGATCTGGCCGGTCGCGGCGGCGACCACGCAGCCCATCGACAGCGCGCCCTGGCCGACCTGGCCCCAGCCGGACAGTTCGCGCTTCGAGGTGGGCCCCTTCTCCTTGAGCTCCTCGATTGCGGCGAGCAATTCCTGGCGCATATGCACGGTGTCGACCGTCTCGGCGGTTTCGATGACGTCGTGCAGCACCGGCATGATGTCGTCGGGCTGCTTCTTCTCGGCGCCCTGCAGCATGGCCAAGAGATCGGTGTCGCGCACCGCATTGCTGGCCAGGGTGAATTTCGCCGCGCTGCCGGTGGTGAGATTGTCGACATTGTCGTGATCGTTAGACAGCGGCAACAGCTTGATCACGCTTTCGATCGGCGGATAGCTGCCGGTCGCCAGATAATAGCCCCACAGCACGTCGATCAGCTCCGGCGTCGGTTGCAACGCCACGATCTTCTTCGGCTTGTCGCCGATGTGGAGGTCGGTCTTGATCTTGTCGAGCATGCCCGGTTTCGCCGGCTTAAAGTCGATCTCTTGCAGCGTCGGCAATTTGCCGTCGAGATATTGATTGATCATCTCGCGGCGCGTCGGCATGCGGTCGACGAAGGTTGCCAACAGGTCCTTCCAGTTCGTCAGCCCCGAATAGGCGATGGCCCGCACCAGCACCCAATGGTCGGCCGGATCGATCGAGATCATCCTCAGGATCAGATTTTCGGCGAGCCGCGGATTGGCGCCGAGCACGCCGGCAATGAAGCCGATATAGGGCCCGGAGCTTTCGGCGTCCTTGAACGCCTGCATCGCGCTCAATGCATGGACCGCGGCCGGCAAGCTCTCCGGGTCCGGCTTGTGCCGGTAGGAATTGATCCATTTCAGGATCGCGTCGGTGGAATTGAGCGCCGGCGCCTGGCGCTGTGCCGCCGCCGGCGGCGCCCAGACCGCTGCGCCCAGAATGAGCGCGACGACAATCGCAGCGGCGATGCGGCGCAGATAGCCGACCGCCCCGTTTACAGCCCGATGTCCCGCGCGATGTCCTGCGACCATGTCCCCTCCAGGCCCCGTGCGGTAATTCAGCAACAGGGCTGGGAAATAAAAAGGCTCTGCCCGCGCAAATTCGCGGCCAAGCTGTGACACTTAACGATGGTTAAGAATGGCGTTTTCGCCCGTCATTTCGATTTCAAACGTACGTTTGAAGTTTGGCGGCGTCCGCAAAGCCGCATTGTCGCCGCATTCGGCTTGACCGGCGCGGACACAATGCTATAACCGCGGCGTTCAAGAGAGGGCACGCACGTGCGTCCGAAGACTTCGCTGATCCTCGTATCGAAGCGCACCGCCGCGGGTGGATAGCCCCACCCGCGAAACGTGGCGGTGCGCGACCCAGGGGCCCTTCGAGGCCCTTTTTTATTTCCCGAAAGCGCCAGAACGAAATCGAATAAGCGGAGCGAGCGATGACTGAGATGACCGGAGCGGAAATGGTGATAGCGGCGCTGGCCGATCAGGGCGTCGAGCACATCTTTGGCTATCCCGGCGGCGCCGTGCTGCCGATCTACGACGCGCTGTTTCAGCAGGACAAGGTGCGGCACATTTTGGTGCGCCACGAGCAAGGCGCGGTCCATGCCGCCGAGGGCTATGCCCGCTCGACCGGCAAGGTCGGCACCGTCTTGGTCACGTCCGGACCCGGCGCCACCAATGCCGTCACCGGGCTGACCGATGCGCTCTGCAACTCCATCCCGCTCGTCGTCATCACCGGGCAGGTGCCGACGCACCTGATCGGCAACGACGCGTTCCAGGAATGCGACACCGTCGGCATCACCCGGCCCTGCACCAAATACAATTATCTCGTCAAATCCATCGACGAGCTGCCGCGCGCGCTGCACGAGGCGTTCCATATTGCCTCGAGCGGCCGGCCGGGGCCGGTGGTGGTCGACGTGCCCAAGGACATCCAGTTCGCCAAGGGCGCCTATGCCAAGCCCAAGGAATTTCAGCACAAGGGCTATCGGCCGAGGCTCAAGGGCGATCTGGAGAAAATCCGGGAAGCGGTCGCGATGATGGCAGCCGCCAAGCGGCCGCTGTTCTATACCGGCGGCGGCGTCATCAATTCCGGCCGCGCCGCCAGCGACACCTTGCGCGAACTGGTCAAAGAGACCGGCTTCCCCATCACCTCGACGCTGATGGGGCTCGGCGCCTTCCCCGCGGCCGATCCGCAATGGCTCGGCATGCTCGGCATGCACGGCACCTGGGAAGCGAACTGGACGATGCACGATTGCGACCTGATGATCTGCGTCGGCGCGCGGTTCGACGACCGCATCACCGGCCGGCTCGACGCCTTCTCGCCCGGCTCGAAGAAAATCCATATCGACATCGATCCGTCGTCGATCAACAAGAACGTCAAGGTCGACCTGCCGATCGTCGGCGATTGCGCGCATGTACTCGACGAGATGCTGCGGATGTGGCGCGCCGCGCCCGCCAAGACCGACAAGAAATCGCTCGATGCCTGGTGGGGCCAGATCGGCAAATGGCGGGCGAAGAATTCGCTCGCCTATCGCAACTCGAACGAGATCATCAAGCCGCAATATGCCATCCAGCGGCTTTATGAATTGACCAAGGACCGCGACACCTACATCACCACCGAAGTCGGCCAGCATCAGATGTGGGCGGCGCAGTTCTATCGGTTCCAGGAGCCCAACCGCTGGATGACGTCGGGCGGGCTCGGCACCATGGGCTATGGGCTGCCGGCCTCGGTCGGCGTGCAGCTGGCGCATCCGCATTCGCTGGTGATCGACATCGCCGGCGAGGCCTCGGTGCTGATGACGATGCAGGAAATGTCGACGGCGGTGCAGTACGAGCTGCCGATCAAAATCTTCATCCTCAACAATCAATACATGGGCATGGTGCGGCAGTGGCAGGAATTGCTCCATGGCGGCCGCTATTCGCATTCCTACACCGAAGCGCTGCCGGATTTCGTCAAGCTCGCCGAGGCCTATCATGCGCACGGCATCCGCTGTTCGCATCCGGGCGAGCTCGACGACAAGATCCGCGAGATGATCGAGGTGAAGAAGCCCGTCATTTTCGACTGCGTGGTCGATCCGACGGAAAACTGCTTCCCGATGATTCCGTCGGGCCGCGCCCATAATGAAATGCTGCTCGGCGACGCGGCGACACGCGTCGAACAGGCGGTGACGGAACAAGGCAAGATGCTGGTGTGATCCTCCTCTCTCCACTGGCGGAAGAGGGATTTACGGAGAACCGCGGTGAACACGACCACGACAACCACTCATTATCCGGCGCAGACCAAGACCGAGCCGGTCGAGACGCGCACGCTGTGCGTGCTGGTCGACAACGAGCCCGGCGTGCTGGCGCGCGTGATCGGGCTGTTTTCCGGCCGCGGCTACAACATCGATTCACTCACGGTGTCGGAAACCGAGCACCAGAAGCATTTGTCGCGCATCACCATCGTCACCCGCGGCACGCCGATGGTTCTGGAGCAGATCAAGAATCAGCTCGACCGCCTGGTGCCGGTGCATCGTGTGATCGATCTGACGATCGCCAATCCGGCGATTCAGCGCGAGCTCGCCATGGTCAAAGTGCGCGGCACCGGCGATCAGCGCATGGAGGCGCTGCGGCTGGCCGACGCGTTTCGCGCCCGCGTCATCGATGCCACCACCGAAAGCTTCGTGTTCGAGATCACCGGCGCGTCGGAAAAGATCGAGAGCTTCGTCAACCTGATGCTGCCGGTCGGGCTTGTGGAAGTGTCGCGCACCGGCGTGGTCGCGATCACGCGCGGGCCGGACGGGATGGAGACGGCATCGGCGGCGAACGAGGCTTAGATTGACCGAAGGAATGTATATCCTCAAGCCATGAAAACATCAGTCGCCAAGTGGGGGAATAGCCTCGCGGTGCGTTTGCCTAAGACGGTGAGCGCCGAACTTAAGCTCCATGCCGGACGCAACTCGACCTCGTTGTCGAGAAGAACGAAATCCGATTGCGGAAACCCCAGGCGACCACGTCTGCGCAACTATTGGCCGAGATGATCGACGAAGCGAAGCGGCTCGGCCCCGAATTCGAACCTGAAACGGTTGAATGGGGTCCCGACGTAGGTTCCGAAATTATCGACGATGCATATTCACGCGGCGAAATTCGTCTCGGGGATATTTTTAAGAGCGCAAAGCCCAAATCGACAAAGCGCAGCGCGACACGAAGGCGCAAAACCCATGCTTCCAGAAGCGGGCGACATCGCCTAGGTTGATTTCGATCCAATCTTGATCGATCAAGTTCGCTCCATCGATCGCGAGGCGCGCGTGTTGCGCCTGCTCGGCAAAGTCCCAGAGCCTTTTTTGGCTCAAGTTCGGCAAAAGCTGGCGGCGCTGCTGGGAATCGACAGCGCCTTATTCGAGGCGCAATAAATCGACAGTCCTTTCCGCTCTGGCCGCTACCCCCTCAGCTTCGTCACCAGCGTCGCGAAGCGATCGACAAAACCTTGCAGAAATTTCTGCGTGGTTTCGTCGGAAATATTGCCCTGATCGTCAAACAAGTTCGGCTTGAACTGGACGTAGGATTCGCCGCCTAACAGCGTCATGCCGAGGCCGAGCATGACGGTGCGCAGATTGGCCTGCACCAAGGCGGTGCCGATAGCGCCGGGCGAGGTGCCGGTGATGAAGCCGGGCTTGTCGGGCCAATTGCTCTTGCCCCACGGCCGCGCGCCCCAATCGATAGCGTTTTTCAGCACCGTCGGCACCGAGCGATTATGTTCCGGGGTGACAAAGAGCACGCCGTCGGCCTTGGCGATCTCGTCCTTGAAGCGCACCACCTGGGGCGAGAGATTGCCTTCGTGGTCCTGATTATAGAGCGGCAGATCGTCGATCCGCACGATCTTGGCGTCGAATTTGCCGGCGCCGAGCTTGATCAGCGCCTGGGCGAATTTGCGGTTGATCGATTCGCGCCGGTTGGAGCCGACGATGACGGCGACTTGCGGCAAAGCCATGGTTGAAGTCCTCGGTTGGAATTCGTAACTAGGGCTAGATAGGTGACTGGCCCCCCGGCGCACAAGAAGGCACATCGGTGAAACCTAGATACACGCATTTGCCCGCGGACTGCCGCGCCATCGGCGACGTGCTCGCCCGGGTCGGCGA
Source organism: uncultured Alphaproteobacteria bacterium (assembly GCA_963807125.1). Taxonomy (GTDB): domain Bacteria; phylum Pseudomonadota; class Alphaproteobacteria; order Rhizobiales; family Xanthobacteraceae; genus BOG-931. The sequence continues at coordinate 654,083 of CAWEAH010000012.1, read as the reverse complement.
CAAATGGTCGGTGCTGGTGGTGACGCGGCTCGGCCCGGGGCCGATGCGGTTCAACGCCTTGCGGCGGTCGATCGGCGGCATCTCGCAGCGCATGCTGACCCTGACGCTGCGCGGCCTCGAGCGCGACGGGCTGGTGACGCGAACGGTATTTCCGACCATTCCGCCGCGGGTGGATTATGCGCTGACCGCGCTCGGGCGCGACCTTCTCAATCCGGTCTCGGCGCTCGGCGAATGGGCGACCCGCAATCAGGGCAAAATCGCCCGCGCCCGGGAGGCCTTCGACGGCAATTGCGCGGCGCGGGGCAAGCCGCCGCTGCGCCGCCAAGCGCCGCGGTCCGGCCTTGTCCAATCCGCCCGCAGCACCTAGACCCCGATTTCGATCAAAGAGATCGGATCGCGGTCCAGGTTTTCGTTTGAGCATGAACTTTTCCGAAAACCGGGTTCCACTTTTCGGGATCATGCTCTAGAAGCAGCAACGGAAACGATCGGGCCGCAGACCGGCCCAAGTAGGGGTGTGAAACCATGCGTGTCTATTACGATCGCGACGCCGACCTGAACCTGATCAAGGGCAAGAAGGTCGCCATCATCGGCTACGGCAGCCAGGGCCACGCCCACGCGCTCAATCTGCGCGATTCCGGCGTCAAGGACGTCGCGGTGGCGCTGCGCAAGACTTCGCAGGGCGTCAAAAAGGCCGAAGCCGCCAAGCTCAAGGTGATGGAGGTCGCCGAGGCCGCCAAATGGGCCGACGTGATGATGATGCTGACCCCCGACGAACTGCAGGCCGACATCTATAACGGCCAGCTCCATGCCAACATGAAAGAAGGCGCGGCGCTGATGTTCGCCCACGGGCTCAACATCCATTTCAATCTGATCGAGCCGCGCGGCGACCTCGACGTGATGATGATCGCGCCGAAAGGGCCTGGCCATACCGTGCGCTCGGAATATCAGCGCGGCGCCGGCGTACCGTGCCTGCTCGCCATTCACAAGGACGCATCCGGCAACGCCCACGATCTCTGCCTGTCCTACGGCGCCGCGATCGGCGGCGGCCGCGCCGGCATCATCGAAACCTCGTTCCGCGAGGAGTGCGAGACCGACCTGTTCGGCGAGCAGGCGGTGCTGTGCGGCGGCGTGGTCGAACTGATGAAGGCCGGCTACGACACGCTGGTCGACGCCGGCTACGCCCCGGAGATGGCCTATTTCGAGTGCATCCACGAAATGAAGCTGATCGTCGACCTCATCTACGAGGGCGGCATCGCCAACATGAACTATTCGGTGTCCAACACCGCCGAATACGGCGAATACGTCTCCGGCCCCCGCGTCGTCACCGCGGCGACCCGCGCCGAGATGAAGAACATCCTGGGCGACATCCAGTCCGGCAAGTTCGCCAAGGACTGGATGCTGGAAAACAAGGTCAACCAGACCTCGTTCAAGGCGATGCGCGCCAAGCTCGCGTCGCATCAGGCGGAGACGGTCGGCGCCAAGCTGCGCGACATGATGCCGTGGATCAAGGAAAGAGCGCTGGTCGATCGTAGTAAAAACTGACGCTGCGGAGCAGCGCCGCTTCAAGCTCGCCGGCTGCGATCCCGCCGAAACTTTCGGCCTGTCGACCGACATCGCCGACATCGAACCGATCCTCGCCGCAGGGGTGGCCAAGCTCGAAGAGATGCAGCAGCGTCTCTATGCCCGGGGCCAGTGGGGCGGTGACCGGCCAGGCGCAAAGACCTGAAAAAGCCCGAACGCCTTTTCAAGCGCCAGCGCAACAATTGACGTCCCGCTTGCCTCGTCCCACCCTCTTCCGATAGAAAGAGGCCGGTCCCACATCGGATTAACGCGGAATTCACCTTGATCCGCGACCCTTGGACCGGACGAGAACAGTAGGCAGACAAGTGGCAATGTCGAAGCGCTGCGATATTTGCGCGATGACCCCGGGGGCCGAGGCGGCCCGTTCCGGCGCCGCCCTCATTCTCGCTGGGCTCCTGCTCCTTAGCGCCCCCTGAGGGCCGGCTGGGCCGTTTGCGCCTGGGCACTCAGGGGTTCGACCGCAGCCAGGCAACCCGATTGAGCGCCCTCGTCCCCGATGCCCAGACGTCGGGCGGGCGCAGACGAAAAGGACCATCGCCATGACTTCGCCTGCCAAAACCGAGCCGCATTCGGCCAAACCCCGATCCGAGAAGGATCGCGTCGTCATTTTCGACACCACGTTGCGCGACGGCGAGCAATGCCCCGGCGCGACCATGACGCATGAAGAAAAGCTCGAAGTCGCCGAGCTCCTTGACACGATGGGCGTCGACATCATCGAAGCCGGCTTTCCGATCGCTTCCGAGGGCGATTTCGCCGCCGTCCATGAGATCGCCAAGCGCACCAAGAACGCGGTGGTCTGCGGGCTCGCGCGTGCCGGGTTCAAGGACATCGACCGCTGCGCCGAAGCCATCAAGCCGGCGCGGCGCCAGCGCATCCACACCTTCCTGTCCACCTCGCCGGTGCACATGAAGTACAAGCTGCAGAAGGAGCCGCACGAAGTCTACGAGATGGTGATCGCGCAAGTGACGCGCGCGCGCAACCACACCGACGACGTCGAGTGGTCGGCCGAAGACGGCACCCGTACCGAATTCGATTTTCTGTGCCGCTGCGTCGAGGCCGCGATCAAGGCCGGCGCCACCACCATCAATATTCCCGACACCGTCGGCTACACCGTGCCGGAGGAATATTTCCGCATGTTCCAGACGCTGCGCGAGCGGGTGCCGAATTCCGACCTGGCGCGCTTCTCGGTGCATTGCCACAACGATCTCGGCATGGCGGTGGCGAATTCGCTCGCCGGCATCAAAGCCGGCGCCCGCCAGATCGAATGCACCGTCAACGGCATCGGCGAGCGCGCCGGCAATGCCTCGCTCGAAGAAGTCGTGATGGCGATGCGGGTGCGCAACGACGTCTTGCCGTACTGGACCGGCGTCGACGCCACCATGCTGACGCGGGCCTCGAAACTCGTGGCCGCCGTCACCTCGTTTCCGGTGCAATTCAACAAGGCGATCGTGGGGCGCAACGCCTTCGCGCACGAGAGCGGCATCCATCAGGACGGCATGCTCAAACACACCGAGACCTACGAGATCATGCAGCCCGGGGATGTCGGCGTGAAGCAGACCTCGCTGGTGATGGGCAAGCATTCCGGGCGGCACGCCTTCGTGCATAAGCTTGAGGAATTGGGCTATCACCTCGGCAACAATCAGCTCGAAGAGGCCTTCGTGCGGTTCAAGGCGCTCGCCGACCGCAAGAAGCACGTCTACGACGAGGATATCGAGGCGCTGGTCGACGAGGAGATCGCGACCGCGCAGGACCACATCAAGCTCGTCTCGCTCTCCGTGATCGCCGGCACCCGCGGTCCGCAGCGCGCGACCATGAAGCTCGACGTCGACGGCAAGACGATGATCGAGGAGTGCGAGGGCAACGGCCCAGTCGACGCCGTGTTCAATTGCGTCAAGGCCATGGTGCCGCACGACGCGGTGCTCGAGCTCTATCAGGTGCACGCGGTGACCGAAGGCACCGACGCGCAGGCCGAAGTCTCGGTGCGCCTGTCGGAAAACGGCCGCGCGGTGACCGCCAAAGGCGCCGACCCCGACACGCTGGTCGCCTCGGCCAGGGCCTATCTCGCCGCGCTCAACAAGCTCGTGGCGCGCCGCGCGCGCGGTCAATCCGCGATCGCTGCCGGCGAGCGGCGCATTCATTCGCAGGATGCGGGTGAAAGCGCGCCTTGCCCCTGCGCCGCCGGACCGCTATATCGAACCCGAATGCCGCCGTAAGGCGGCATTCTTTTCCGTGTGGTGGAAGTGCCTAACCAGGCCTGCCTTCGTCGGTTAGGGCGCATAGCTCAGTTGGTAGAGCAGCTGACTCTTAATCAGCGGGTCCAAGGTTCGAGTCCTTGTGCGCCCACCATCTTCCGGCAATAAACCCTTGTAGATACAAGGTACTAGCGGGCGCCCGTTTTGAGTGGCAGCGCATGTCGACAAATTTTCTGCCCGCATTGCAAGTTAGTCTGGGAAGTCATCGATGTGACCGGCGTCGTCTTCAGATTTCGAGCGGCGTTAGACGCCAACTCCTCCTGAAACCGCGCAGAGTCCTGCGCTCGTGCATAATCAGCGGCCATTTGATACTCCGACGTTTTGTCAACACTCTCCCCAATCCCGCAAACGTCGCGGGCGAATTTGACATATGGTCCCGACCCGGAGAACTCGGCGCGCTGCATCGTCAAGTTTCTGATCGCTTGAAGCGGGGTACCGTTGAAGTTCTCGAACATGAATAGGCGGCCACCCCAATCGGACAGAAAGAGATCGCGGATCGCGCGGCCGATCTTGAGTTGGTCGTGGGGCGCGCCGGCTGGCCCATTATTGAGCTTTCGCAGCCACGGCCCAATTGCACTGTCGTCCCATTGGCCTTGCGTCGGAAACAGCAAGGCGCTCCGCCCGCAAAGATCGATTATCTCGTAAATCATCGAAGGGAAGTGTTCGAGATAATATGCGCGTCCGAAGTCATAGATCAGAATATTCGGCTTGTAGTGTCCACCCGGAGTCAGAAATCCGAGCTCCTCGGCCGCAATGACGTGAGCAATCATGGCCTGGTGGAAGCCGACCAACTTCGCCACCCGAGCTTGTACAGCCGGAATCTTGCTCGTCCCGATATGCTCGGTGATCAGTATGGCCAGGCCGGCCATTAACTCGGCGCGCACCATTTGTCGGACGATCGCGTGATAGTGCAGCCAGTCGAACACCCGTTGTGGATAAAGTTTAGCGTGATCTGGATTGCCGATGTGAAAGACGTACTCCCACGGGATCAAAACATTCTCGAAAACAGTCAGGTTGTCCAGTTCATCGCCCGACGACGACAAGGGATGCTCGACACTGTTGCCGTCGCTTTTCACGACGCTCTCGCGACATACGACGGTTACGCCTTTTGTATTTACGGGAACCGCGGCGAAGATGATTTGATTTGCCGGAATGCCGGGCCGGAAGAAAACGCCGATATGGATCCAGTCGCCGAAAGCGGTACCGGTACCGATTGCCTTCACGCCATGAACGACTATCCCTTTGTCGTTTGTTCCGACCACACTAAGCGCGGGCGATCTCGCCTGGGCCTCGGCACTGGAGCGGTCCATCTGCGGATCGACAAATTGCGGCGTGCAGTTCAGATCATTGTCGCGAGCGAATTTAAAAAAGTTGACCACGTTCTTCGCTAGATTTCGGCCGTCTGCCCCAACAGCGGACTTCTCCCACGGCGTCGGATCGTCGACATATGTCAGCAATGGATAGTTGTTGACGTCCGGCGTGCGCGCAAACGACGCGCCGGCAATCTCGCGGAGAACGACTTCGTGATAGAGGCGCTTTCGCTTTAGCTCCTCCTTGTTTCGATGACCGAACCATTGCATACTCCGTCGCACGCCGTCTTCATCTAAGAAGGTCATCAAATCCCGAAGATCGGGGCGATGATGGAGATCGTAAAACTCCGCGATCCTCGCTGCGTAGTCGCGAGTTTTCGGGTGCGTCGCCACGTTGTCGATCTTCTCGTCGCCGACCCAGACGTTGCGGCCGTCGTTGAGAGATTCGAGATACTGTTTTCCAGTGCGCAACACGTTTGTCTCCCCGACAATCAAGCTATGGCGTGCGTCGTCGCGTATTTGTGAGAACGGTACACAAGCGGGGCCCGATCAGCGGAACACGCCACAGCCAACACCTCCGCGAGGAGAACGCTGTGCGTGCCGACGTCGCGGACGTCGCTGACACGGCAGTCGAACGCCGCGACGGCGTTCCTGCAATGAGGAGCACCTGTCTGCAACCGGTGCCAGCTTTCGTCGGTGAACCGCTCAGCCATCGGCACCTGCCCGACGCCGGAGAACAAATTCGATAAATGGATCTGCGTTTCGCAAAGCGCATTGACACAAAGCACCCCGTTCGCTCTGAGAATCTCATTCGCGGCGCTTTTTCGGTTAACGCAGACCAGTATCGTTGGCGGGGAGTCCGACACGGTGCAGAAAGCAGAGCAAGTAACGCCGGCAAATCCGTGCGGGCCGCCTGTCGTCACAACCGTCACAGTCGAAGCCAACTTTGAAAGCGCCTCGCGAAATTCTGTCGAGGACGCTCGTCCAGAATCGTCATCGGCTCCACCCGCAGCCCGGATGCCGCGCGTAGCACAGGCGCCTACCAAATTTTGTCGAAGAGAGTTCACAGCATATCCCAGGTCGCGGAAGCGACATTCACGTGCCGATTTCTTTGTAAGAGTATGCACGGGCACAGCGTCGTGTTAATATCAAAATCGATATGGGGACTATAAGACGAAGGCATAAAGACGAACTCGATCTGCAACAATTGCGGATCCTCGACGCGCTTTTTCGCGAACGCAGTCTCACAAAGGCTGCAGCGGCCCTCGATACAAACCAACCGACGATAAGCAAGCTCCTTTCACGCGTTCGGCGCTACTTCGACGATCCTCTGTTCGTTCGTGTCAATCTGCGGATGGAGCCGACGTCGAAAGCGTTAGAGATCGAGAGCCACGTTCGTCACCTCCTCGATGCGGTGGAGGTGTTTCGCCGCGGACACGTGCCGTTCAATACCAAGACCTCCGAGCGAACGTTCAGGCTCTTCACCCTCGACGCGGGTGTAATTGTATTCGTGCCGCGGATCGTAAAGAAGATTTTGGAGGCGGCGCCCAATGTGCGACTACGTGTCGTTCAGGCCGATTCGCAAAACGTGCATTCGCTGCTTGAGAGCGGTGAACTCGATCTGGCAATCGGCGCGTTTCCGCTGCTGGTTAACGGAATCCGCAAGCAACGTTTGTTCAGCACGTCATACACGGGTCTGGTGCGCAAAGATCACCCGCGACTTGGGCCGTCACCCTCGATTTCAGGAATTTGTTCGGGAGCAACATGTCGCCGTCTCCGCCGTCGGCGGGGGGCACGCCCATCAAACGATCGAACGGGCGTTGGAAGCGATCTTGCCAGCGCGCAATATTATCGTTCGAGTTGGCGGATTCACGTCAGCCGCAGTTGTGGCCAAAGATATCGACGCAATCGCCTCTCTTCCGACACCAGTAGCTAAAGTACTGGCGCGCGAGCTGGACATGCGACTCATCACGATCCCGGTGAGGCTGCCGAGTTACGAGGTCTCTCAATATTGGCATGAACGACTTCACCGCGAGCCTGGTAATCAGTGGCTTCGTGTTCAATTTTTTAGGGAATTCGGGGGAACTCGCCAAGCCGATAGCGGGTGAGCGTCCGTCCCGCACATTTAGCCGACGACGGTCAGACCTTGCAACAGCGATTACTTTTCCTTGTGGCACGCGAAAGTCGTCAGGTCACCTGCATCGGCCGCGATGGCACCTGCAGACCGGCTGGAGCGTCCAGGCGCTGCACTGCTGTTCAAAGTTGCTGATTCCATTTCGGCGATCTCGGATTGGGACGGCGACGGTTCGAACCATCGAGCCGAGCCGGCGATGACGACCTATGCTGACGTCGGCTTTGCCTGGTCACGCGGCGGAATAAAGCCAATCGGCCGATATCAGTCGAGATGCGCTTCATGCCGCTGCGGAATAATATCTATAACGCTGCATCCGTAGAGTTATAGGTTTGACCGGCGTAGTGTGGATCAAACAAAGCGCTTGGAGGCCCCCACAATAGAGCGGCTAGAGCAAGGACGTGCATGGTCCGAAACTGAAACTGAATTTACCAATGCACTCGATTGACCTGAGAGAGGAGTTATTTTTTCGGTCCTCGCAAACAATTTGGCCTGCCGGAGCGGCATACCGCTCAGAGAGAGCGTACCAGTCCAGCTTTGAAGTGGAGGTGACCTCATGGCGGTTGCACTAATCACTGGAGCCAGCCGGGGCATCGGTGCGGCTACGGCATCGGCCCTGGCCGAAAGCGGTTACCAGGTGGTCGTCAACTATCGCGCCAGTGCACGTCAGGCCGAGGACGTCGTCGCGGCTATCGTCGCGGCCGGCGGAGAGGCCGTGGCGATTAAAGCCGACGTCACCGCGCCTAACGATGTCGCCACCATGATCGATGAAATCAATCAGCGATGGGGTGGGGTCGACGTTCTCGTGCACAACGCGTTGACGCCGTTTGACATTACCTCGTTCGCCAACCTGAGCTGGGAGCAACTCGGCGGCAAGCTGGACACTGAGCTGCGTGCCGCCTTCCACACAACGAAGGCAGTTGTGCCAGGAATGATTGCTCGTGGCCACGGGCGGCTGATCTATCTGAGCGCCCTGCTGTCGCGTCGTCCGCGCGATGGGATGATTACGTTGGGCACCGCTAAGGCGGCGCTCGACCAGTTCGTGCGGTACGTCGCTTTGGAGCTGGCACCGCACGGAATCACCGCCAATCTCGTCGCACCGACCACGGTAGAGGGCGCTCTTTCCACCGCGCTGCTCTCGGCCGAAAAGCTGAGCGCGATGGCTGCGTCCATACCGATGCGACGGCTCGCCCGGCCCGACGAAGTGGCCAAAACTGTTGCGTTCCTGGCGAGTGACGCTTCGGGGTTCACCACCGGCCACTACATTCCGGTGAGCGGGGGCCTTGGAATGGAGTGAAGGCAACGAGCACGCGAATCGTTCGCGACTGGGAGAGACGTTACTTGGCAATGCGCTCGATTGACCTGACAGAGGAGTTAATTGCCGATGCACTCGATTGACCTGACTTATGTGGGGAGCGGTATTCACGAAGAACTGGTCGCGCATGTGGCCGATCAAGAGGGATATTTCGAAGATGAAGGTGTCCACGTCGCCCTCCGCGATGGAGCCGTGTGGAAGACTGAACGCGTGCGTGCCGGCGCGACCATCGGTCTCGGACGGGCTCTTTTGTCGCGACTGACCGACGGCATCCAATGGACCGTGCTCACCGCCAACACTCATCGTCCGCTCTTTTGGTTCCTTGGGGGGAGCAAGGTGAAATCCATGGACGATCTTCGAGGGCGCCGACTGGCGGTCCATGGGGCCCGCACCGCGCCCGGCTGTTTCGCGCGGATCGTGCTGCGCAAGCACGGATTGGACCCCGATCGCGACCTGGAATGCGTGGAGCGAATCCCAGGCGACTACCAGATGGACCTGCGACGCCTTCGCGAGGGCTCGATTGACGCGGCCTATGTAGGCAGCACAATGGCGCCCGAACAAGTCGCACACGAGGAGGGCTTTTCAGTGCTGTCCTGGGTGGGCGACCACCTCCAGATCCCCACCGTCGGGATCGCCGTGGACCCCGCGCGCATCCCGCTCGACGATCCGGCCCTGCAGTCGCTGGTGCGGGCCAACAAGCGGGCGCTCCAGACGATCGCCGAACAGCCCCTTTTGGCCGTCAAACACATCGCCTCGATGCTGGATCGACTGACCAGCGAGGAAGCACAGCAACACTACGAGCGCTACATCCGCCCGTATTTCACTTCCGACGGTCGGGTGGACCTCAAAGCTGCCGAGCAGGGTGTCGCCGCAGTCGCCACCGAACTCGGCATCCCCGCGGGTACCGTCGACCAGATGTACCTCCCGGCCTTGTGATCGAGCTACTACCTCAAGCACCGCGGCGACGAAGAATTGACCCGCAGGCGGCGCCCCGGATCAAACATATGTCTAGCAGTCCAATATGCAGGGCTCCTATTGGCGGGAGGGATTGATCCCCGCAAACCGAACACCGCACATCAGCGATCGACGAGGCCCACGACATGTACTCCATGATAGACCATGGGACTCTTAATCAGCGGGTCCAAGGTTCGAGTCCTTGTGCGCCCACCAATCGTTTTCCGCAGCGAACAAAAATACGCGCCGCACGCGGCGATCGATCCGCCGCAGCGAAATGAAGGACGGCGCGCCGTGCCTAGGACACGTCGCGCCGCCCCGGAGCATCGCCGAGCGTACGCGCGTTACAAAATCATGCTCGCCCGGTTCGGCCCCTCCCCCGTCGGAGGCACCGCTATCGGAACCTGCCGCCAAGGCAAAACTATGCGGATTCGCGGGCGAGTTTTCGGCGCTGCCGTGGTGTTCTTTTCGCAACAATGACCGCGCGGCCGACGGCGCGGAGCGGCGAAGCGCGCTTCAACGGCCTGCCGTCGCCGACCGGGCGGTCGGGGGCGGCGGAGTGAGCGCCTGCTGGATGACGCGGCCGAGCGCCGAAATCTGGTAGGGCTTGCGCAGCACGGGAAATTCCGGATCGGTATCGAATACCCTGGTGTAGCCAGTCGTCAGCACCACCGGAATGCTCGGGTAGCGATCGTTGACGATGCGCGCCAAAGCGAGCCCGTCGATCTGACCGGGCAGCACGACATCGCTGAACACCAGCGCGATATCGCCCCCAGCGAGCTGATCGAGTGCGGCCGCGGCGCTGCCGACCTCCACCGTGCGGTAGCCGAGCTGATCCAAAAGCGACACCGCGACCTGCCTCACGTCGGGATTGTCCTCGACGACGAGAATGGTCTGGCGGCCGAGCGCGACATAGTGCTTGTCGTCCTGCGGTGAGGCGACGGCGACCGGCGCGTGACTGCGCGGCAGATACAACGTCACCGTGGTGCCGCGCCCCACTTCGCTGTCGATCGTCACGGTGCCGGCCGAACGCCGGGCAAAGCCGTAGACCTGCGACAGGCCGAGCCCGGTCCCCTTATCCGGGCCTTTGGTGGTGAAGAACGGCTCGACCACGCGCGGCAACAGATCGGCCGGGATGCCGCTGCCGCTGTCGGCAACGCGCAGCGCGACGAAATCGCCCGACAGATTTTCCGGGCCGGAGCCGTCGGCGAGATGAACGTTCTCGGCCGCGATCACGATACGGCCGCCGTCCGGCATGGCATCGCGGGCGTTGACGGCGAGATTCACCAAAGCGAGATCGAGCTCGGACTTGTCGACGCTGACCGGCCACGTCGTCGCGGGAACGTCGATGCAGAACTCGATATTCACGTGCATCGATCCGGCGAGCACGTCGCGGATGGCGCCGACCGCTTCCGCCGGATCGATCACCATCGGATTGAGCGGCAAAGTACGCGAAAACGACAGCAATTGCCGCGTCAGATTTTCGCCGCGCGCCGCCGCCATCTCGATGGCGCCGAGCGCGCGGGCATCGCGCGGCTCCTTCAGCCGGCTTTTCAGGCTCTGCGCGTGACCGCTGACGATCATCAACAGATTATTGAAATCGTGGGCGATGCCGCCGGTGAGCTGCCCGATGGCGTCCATCTTCTGCAGATGCGCGGCTTGCCGCTGCGCCCGTTCGAGCGCGACGGCAGCCTCCTTCTCGGCGGTGACATGGCGGCCGGCGATATAGATCAGACCGTGGTTCTCGGTCATGGTCCATTGCAGCCAGCGCCACGAGCCGTCCTGGTGGCGGAATCGGTTTTCCATGCGAACGGTCGGCACGCCTTGGGCAAGCTGCGCGCGCCCCGCGATCGCGTTGGGCGCGTCGTCGGGATGACGCAGCTCGCTGACATGCATGGACTTGATCTGGTCCTCGCTCCAGCCCAGCAGCCGCGTCCAGGCCGGATTGATGCTCAGGAAATAGCCTTCGAAATTGGAGACGGCGAGCAGATCCTCCGAGACGTTCCAGATGCGGTCGCGCTCGAGCGTGCGCCGCTCGACTTCCGCCTCGAGTTGCTCGCTGACGGCGCGCAGCTCCGCCTCCATGGCGGCGCGCGCTTGTTCGGCCCGCATCCGCTCGATGGCGAAGCCGAGCTGGCGCGCCAGCGTCAAAGCCAGATCGGTATCTTCGCGCGCGAATTCGCGAGGCGCGTCGTAATAGGTCATGAATTTGCCGACCAGCTTGCCTTCGGCCATCAGCGGAATGAAGGCGAGCGCGCCGATGCCTTCGCGTTTGACGGCGCCGTTGACCGGCGGCCCGAAATCGGCGCCGGCAATATCGGCAAAGCACACCGGCTCGGGATTGATCTCGTCGGCGCGCCACGGCGAATGGCCTTCGACGGCGCGGCGGTAGGGCTCGGATAGCCCGCGCCAGGCTGCAAATCGCATCACGCCGCCGTCGTCACGGCGCAGAATCGAGGCGCGGCTGCAATGCAGGGCGGCGATGATCGCATCGAGCGCCGCCTGGTAGATGTTCTCCAAGGAGGTCGCGCGATAGAGCCGGTCGGTGAAGCGGTAGAGCGCCGCCTGCTCCTCCGCGCGTCGCGTCAGGATCGTCTCGGCGCGCTTGCGCGCGGTGATATCGCGCGCGATTTTCGAAGCGCCGAGCACCTTGCCGCTCGCGTCCCGCATCGGCGAGACGGTGAGCGAAACGTCGACCAGCCGTCCGTCCTTGCAGCGGCGAACGGTTTCAAAATGCTCGATCCGCTCGCCGCGCCGCAGCCGCGCCAGGATCTTCGGTTCTTCGTCCTGCAGCTCGGCAGGGATGATGATGGTGATCGGCTTGCCGACAACTTCTTCGGCGGTATAGCCGAACAATCGCCGGGCGCCCGGATTCCAGCTGACGACGATGCCGTTGAGGTCTTTGCTGACAATCGCATCGTCGGACGATTCGACGATGCTCGCGAGCTGCCGGCGGGCGGCATCGCCCTGGCGCTCTTCAGTAATGTCGAGCAGCGAGGCGATCCAGCCGGTGACGCCGGCTTCGCCATCACGCTCGGGCCGATAGGCGATGTAGAGGCGGCGTCTGCCGATGGCGGCCAGTTCGAGTTCGCATTCGAACTCGACCTCTTCGCCGCGCAGCACCTGCTCGATATAAGGGCGCAGCTCGGCGAAGCCCCGTTCGCCGAGCACTTCGGCGATGGTCTTGCCGACGACCTCGTCGCGGTCGCGCGCGACGAGTTTCGCATAGGCCTCGCTGATGAACCGGTAGCGCAGATCGCGCGTGCATCGCACCAGCATGAACGGGGTGCGATTGATGACCGAGTGCAGCTCGGCCGCACTGGCGCGCAAGGCGTCTTCGGCGCGCTTGCGTTCGGTGAGTTCCTGAAAGCTGCAGACAGCGCCCTCGACGCGGCCGGCCCGGTCGCGCAGCGGGGTCGCGTTCATCAGCACCGGAACGCGCGAACCGTCGGGCCGTTCGATGACGATTTCGGCGCCGGTCACCGCCTGCCCGGTGCGCAATGCAGTGGCAACCGGGGTGGCATCGAAGCCGAGCGGCTCGCCGTCGGCGTTATAGCGCCGGAAGGTCGGACCGAATTGACCGCGCGCGTCGCCAAGCGCCGGGCTGCGGCCCCACAGTTCGGCGGCGCGCCGATTGTAGCGGACCAAGCCACTGTCGGCGCGGCACACGCAGAATCCGGTCGGGATGGCATCCAACGCGTTTTGGTCGATATCCCGGAATGCATCCAGCCCGCGCGGCGGCGGGACGAGGTCAGGATCTTGGCCGCTCATGTCAGACTTCCCCTCGACACGCCAAACGCCATTACATCCGAAAAGTTCCGCGCAGCCAGACTGTTACCAGTTGTCACAATAGCAGAAGTCATTCACTGCGGGGTTAAGGGGCGTCCCCGATAAAGTGTATGGCAAGGCGCGCCGGCGGCGGGCATAATCAGGCCGGAGCGCCGCTGGGGCGGCCCGGAAATTGCATAGAATTCGGGTGTTTAGGGCAAGCTTCAGCGGCAAATCCGGGCGTAGCGCGTAGCAGCATGTCGATCCTCGTCGGGCTCCATCACGCCACCCGCTACACGTATAATCGGCCGATCGGTCTTGGCCCGCAGACCGTTCGGCTGCGGCCGGCGCCGCACTGCCGCACGAAAATTCCGAGCTACGCGTTGACCGTGACGCCGGCACAGCATTTCGTGAACTGGCAACAGGACCCGCACGGCAATTGGCTGGCGCGCTACGTCTTTCCGGAAAAAACCACGGAATTCACGATCACCGTCGATCTCCTCGCCGATATGGAGGTCATCAATCCATTCGACTTCTTCATCGAGCCTTATGCCGACAAGTGGCCGTTCAAATTTCCGCCTGAGCTGTTGCACGAGGATCTTGCCGCCTTCATCGAACCGGAACCCGCCGGGCCGCGGCTTCTAGAACTCGTCCGTTCTATTTCGCGCGAGCCGCGCGGCACCGTCGACTTCCTGGTCGAGCTCAATCAGCGTCTGCAGGGGCTGATCCGCTATCTGATCCGCATGGAGCCGGGCGTGCAGACCCCGGAGGAGACGCTCACCTCCGGTGCCGGCTCGTGCCGCGACACGGCATGGCTCCTGGTGCAAATCCTGCGCCGGCTCGGCCTGCCGGCGCGCTTCGTCTCCGGCTATCTCATCCAATTGCGGCCGGACGTGAAGCCGCTGGACGGCCCGGCCGGCACCGCGACCGACTTCACCGATCTGCATGCCTGGACCGAAGTCTATCTGCCGGGCGCCGGCTGGGTCGGACTCGATCCGACCTCCGGGCTGCTGTGCGGCGAGGGCCATATTCCGCTCGCCGCCACGCCGCACTACCGCGCGGCGGCCCCGATCAGCGGCATGGTCGAACCGAGCGAAGTCTCTTTCGGCTACGAGATGACCGCGCAGCGCATCGGCGAACGGCCGCGCGTGACCGCGCCGTTCTCCGACCAAGCCTGGGTCGCGCTCGATGCGCTCGGCGAGCGGGTCGATGCCGATCTCGGCAAGCACGACGTCCGCCTGACCATGGGCGGTGAACCGACCTTCGTGTCGGTCGACGATTATCAATCGGCGGAATGGAACACCGAGGCGCTCGGCGCGGCCAAGCGCGAGCGCGCCGACGATCTGATCCGGCGCCTGCGCGATCGCTTCGCGCCGGGCGGGCTCCTGCATTACGGCCAGGGCAAATGGTATCCCGGCGAGCCGATCCCGCGCTGGGCGTTCTCGCTGTACTGGCGCCGCGACGGCGTGCCGATCTGGCGCAATGCGGCGTTGATCGCGCGCGAAGTGGAAAAGCGCCAAGCTTCGACCGAAGACGCCCGGCATTTCGCCGAAGGCATCGCCGCGCGTTCCGGGCTGTTGACCGATTTCGTGCAGCCCGTTTACGAGGATCCGCTCGACCGCCTGCTCAGGCAGGGCCTGCTGCCGGAGAATTTCGATCCGAGCGATCCGAAGATCGACGACCCGCACGAACGGGCGCGCCTGCTCAAATTGTTCGACAGTCAGCTCACCGCGCCGAAGGGTTTTGTACTGCCGCTGCAGCGTTGGACGGCGCAAGCCAAGCCGGGCTGGCTCAGCGAAATCTGGCACACGCGTCGCGGCCGGCTGTTTCTCATTCCCGGCGATTTACCGCTCGGCTTCCGGCTGCCGCTGCAATCGCTGCCCGCTCTGGCGCCGGCCGACCAGCCGTTTTTATTGCCGGCCGATCCGTTTGCGCCACGCCGGCCGCTGTCGGACCCGCGCGTCACCCATCCGACCGGAAGCGAGGGTCTTCAACCGCCGCATGGCGCGCCGGGATCGCCGCCGCTCGTGCCGGACGCACCAGCGCCAGCCGGCACCACCGCGGCGCTCGATGACGCCGGTTCCGCCGTGCGCACGGCGCTGTCGGTCGAGGTGCGCCACGGCCGCGTCTGCGTTTTCATGCCGCCGACCGAAACGCTCAACGACTATCTCGAACTCGTCGCCACTGTGGAGACCACCGCGGCCGAGCTCGACCTGCCGATCCACCTCGAAGGCTATGCGCCGCCGCCGGACCCGCGGCTCAACGTGCTCAAAGTGACGCCGGACCCGGGAGTCATCGAGGTCAACATTCAGCCGGCGGCATCGTGGCGCGAGGCCGTCGACATCACCCAGGCCGTCTATGAGGACGCGCATCGCGCCCGGCTCGGCACCGACAAATTCATGATCGACGGCAGGCATACCGGCACCGGCGGCGGCAACCACGTCGTGCTCGGCGGATTGGACGCCGCCGACAGTCCGTTCCTGCGCCGGCCCGATCTGCTCAAGAGCCTGGTGCTCTACGCCTTGCGCCATCCTGCGCTGTCTTATTTGTTCTCCGGCTTGTTCGTCGGGCCGACCAGCCAGGCACCGCGCATCGACGAGGCGCGCCAGGATCTGCTCTACGAGCTCGAAATCGCGCTCGGCAAGGTGCCGCAGCCGGGTGGCGCAGAATGGGTGCCGCCATGGCTGGTCGATCGGCTGTTCCGCAACATCCTGGTCGACGTGACCGGCAACACCCACCGCACCGAAATTTGCATCGATAAGCTGTTTTCGCCTGACAGTCCGACCGGGCGCCTTGGCCTCGTCGAATTCCGCTCCTTCGAGATGCCGCCGGATGCCCGCATGAGCCTCGCCCAGCAACTGCTGTTGCGCGCGCTGATCGCCTCGTTCTGGCGCAACCCGCTGCAGGGCAAGCCGGTGCGCTGGGGCACGGCGTTGCACGACCGCTTCATGCTCGAACATTTCGTCTGGGCCGATTTCCGCGACGTCTTGGACGACCTGAAATATGCCGGCTACGATTTCGATCCGGGCTGGTTCGAGGCGCAGCGGCAGTTTCGCTTCCCGGTGTGCGGCGAGGTGCGCCACGCCGGGGTCGGGCTCGAACTGCGCCAGGCGATCGAGCCATGGTACGTGCTCGGCGAGGAAGGCAACCAAGGCGCCACCGTGCGCTTCGTCGATTTCCTCGGTGGAGCGGCTGCAGGTGAAAGTCTCCACGCTCAATCCTGACCGCCATGTCGTGACCTGCAACGGCCGCCGCCTGCCGCTCACCGCCACCGGCCGGTCCGGCGAATTCGTTGCCGGTGTCCGTTTCAAAGCCTGGGATTTGGCGGCATCGCTGCAGCCGACCGTCCCGGTGCACGCGCCGCTTACATTCGATATCGTCGACGCTTGGAATTGACGCTCGCTGGGGGGCTGCATCTATCACGTGGCACATCCGGGCGGCCGCAATTACGAGACCTACCCGGTCAACTCCTACGAAGCGGAAGCGCGGCGGCGCGCCCGCTTCCAGGATCACGGCCACACCGGAGGCACAATCGAGGTGCCGCCGGTCGAACTGTCGCTCGAATATCCGACGACGCTCGATTTGCGACGCCCGAGCTGAAGACCGTTCCGCCCCAAGATCGTCAGATCGCATCATGGCTTTGCAATCGCCCAGCGCCGTCGAAGCTAACGAAGCCAGCATCGCGTCGCTGATCGCCGGCTATCGGCCGCTCACCGGCGTGTTCGACGAGATGATGGACGCCGCCGGCGGCGTGCGCGCGCATTGGCGGCCGTTCCTCGCGACGCTGGCCGCGCTTGGCGGCGACGAGATCAACCGGCGGTTCGCGGCGGCCGATCGCTATTTGCGCGACTCCGGCGTGTTCTATCGGGTTTATGAGGACGCCGCCGGCATCGAGCGTCCGTGGCCGTTGAGCCACGTTCCGCTCATCATCGAGCCGGGCGAATGGCGGCAACTGGAAGCCGGCCTCATCCAACGCGCCGAATTGCTGGAAGCGGTGCTGGCCGATTCCTACGGGCCGGGCACGCTGACGCGCGACGGCCGCCTGCCCGCGGCGCTGATCGCGGGCAACCCGGAATTCTTGCGGCCTCTGGTCGGCGTTGCGCCGCCTGGTGGCGCCCATTTGCGCTTTTACGCGGTCGATGTCGGCCGCGGCGCCGATGGCCGCTGGTGGGTGCTCAACGATCGGGCGCAGGCGCCGTCCGGGGCCGGCTATGCGATCGAAAATCGTCTCGCTTTGTCGCGCGCCATTCCCGACATCTATCGCAAGGCGCGCGTCGAACGCGTGGCGCCGTTCTTCCAGGCGCTGCAGGCCGAACTGTTCGCGCTCAACCGTCGCGACGACGCCCGCATCGGCCTGCTCACGCCCGGCCCCATGAACGAAACCTATTTCGAGCACGCCTACCTCGCCCGCTATCTCGGCCTGTTGCTGGTGGAAGGCGAAGATTTGAGCGTCCAGGACGACGGCGTCTTCATCCGCACGGTGTCGGGGCTGCGCCGCACCGAAGTGCTGCTGCGCCGTATCGACGCCGATTTCGCCGATCCGCTCGAGCTCAATGCCGCCTCGCGGCTCGGCGTCGCCGGGCTCCTGCAAGCGGTGCGCGACGGCAAAATCGTCATCATCAACGCGCTCGGCGCCGGGCTGGTCGAGGCGCGCGCGCTGTTGGCGTTCCTGCCGGCGCTGGCCCCGGTCGTGCTCGGCGCCGAGTTGAAAATTTCCAATGTCGCGACTTGGTGGCTCGGCCGCGCCGACATGCGCGAAGCCATGCTCGGCAAGCTCGACAGCATGGTCGTCGCCGCGGCGTTCACCGAGCAGCTTGCCGACGCCGGACTCGGCAGCGAAATCCTCGGCGCCAGGCTCGACGACGCGCAGCGGCGAGCGCTGCTGCGGTCGATCAACGATCGCGGCATCGATTACGTGCTTCAGGAAGCGGTGACGCTGTCGAGCATGCCGGTATGGCGCGACGGCCGCTTGCAGCCGCGGCCGTTTACGCTGCGGCTGTTCCTCGCCAGGATCGGCGAGCGCTGGCAAGTGCTGCCGGCCGGTTTCGTGCGCATCGCCGACGATCTGGATGCCCGTGCGGTCAGCCTGCAGCGTGGCGCCGCGACCGCCGATGCCTGGGTGCTAGCGCATGGGCCGGTGGCGGAGACGACGCTGTTGCCAACAGCCGAGCGGATGCCGGTGCAGCGCGCCAGCGGATTGTTGCCGAGCCGCGCCGCCGACAATCTGTTCTGGGTCGGCCGCTATGTGGAGCGCGCCGAGGCGACCTTGCGGCTCGTCCGCGCCATCATCAATCGGGTCGCCGAGGCCGACGATGCGGCGGCGCCGGTCATCGCCACCATGGCCGACGTCCTCGCCGCCTGGGATGCCATCCCCGCCGGTGGCGGCGCCGCGCTCGCGACCTTTATCGCGCGCGCCGCCCTCACCAGCGCCGAGCTGGACGGCGCATTGCCGCGGCTGGTCGGCGCCGCGCGCTCGGCCGCTTCCGCCATTCGCGACCGCTTCTCGCCGGATGCCTGGCGCGCGATCAACGATCTCGCCAAGCTGATCGGCGCGCCGCTGACCGCCGTCCCCACCGAAAGCGCAATCGCCGAGCGTGTCGAGGCGGCTTTGCGCATTATCGCGGCCTTGTCCGGCCTCGCCCAGGAAAACATGACGCAGCTCGCCGGTTGGCGCTTCCTCGAACTCGGCCGCCGCATCGAGCGCGCATTACTGACCTGCCGGCTGACGCGGGCCCTGGCCAAGCCCGGCACCTTCGACGGCGAGCTCGACGTCCTGCTTGAGCTCGCCGACAGCCAGATCACCTATCGGCAACGCTACATCATGATCGCCGCGCCGACGCCGGTGATCGATCTGATCATGCTCGATCCCAACAATCCGCGCTCGGTGGTGTTCCAGCTCGACCGTATCGAGGCGCATCTGCGCGCGTTGCCCAGGCGCAGCACCAGCGGCCGCTTGTCGCCGGTGCAGCAAATCGCCGCCGCGATCGCCACGCGGCTGCGCACGGCGGACGCCGCCGCCGTGAACGAGGCGCTGATCGTCGACCTCGAGCAGGCCTTGATGAAATTGTCGGATGCCATCGGCGCGGCCTATCTCGTCAATACCGAGCGTTCCGATCCGGTGTGGGAGGCGCTGGCGTGATTTACGACGTTCGGCAGACCACGACATGCAGCTACGCCTCGCCGGTCGCCCACGCCCGGCATGTGCTGCGCCTGACGCCGGTGTCGCGCGACGGCGAACGCGTCCATGTCGCGGCGCTGCAGATCGTGCCCGAGCCTTCGCATCGGCGCGAGGGCCAGGACTTTTTCGGCAACCGCCTGACCTGGATCGAGATCAACGAGCCGCACCAGACGCTGACCGTTAAACTGTCCGCGCGCGTCGCCGTGGACACCGCCGAAAAGACATCGCCGGCACGGACGCCGGCCTGGGAAGCGGTGCGCGACGAGGCATTCGCGACCGGCGACATCGGTCCGCTGTCGCCCGCACATTTTTTGTTCCCAAGCCGCATGGTCTCGCTCGACCCGGAAATCCGCGAATATGTCCGCCGAAGCTTTCCGCCGGGGCGCGCCATCGTCGATGCGGCGAGCGAGCTGATCGGCCGCATGAAGGCCGACATCGTCTACGAGATCGGCGCGACCACCGTCACCACCATGCCGCCGATGTCGTTCGCGCTGCGCCGCGGCGTCTGCCAGGATTTTGCGCACATCATGATCTCGGGCCTGCGCGGCATCGGCCTACCGGCCGCCTATGTCAGCGGCTATTTGCGCAGCGCGCCGCGAACCGATCCGACGCGGCTGCAAGGCGCCGACGCCATGCATGCCTGGGTGCTGCTGTGGTGCGGCGCCGCCGCCGGCTGGATCGGATTCGATCCCACCAATGGGATTCCGGCGGGCGAGGATCACGTCACGCTGGCGATCGGCCGCGATTATACCGATGTCGCGCCGATGGATGGCGTGATCCTGGGCTCGGGCGGACAACGCATCGACGTTGCCGTCGCCGTCACGCCGGCCGGTTGACGCCGGCCCGCAATCGTCAGGCTGCCGCGGCAGCCTTCGCCAGCGACGATATCGCCGCCGCCAGGCGCGCCGTCACATCGGCGACCCGCGCGGCATCGCCATGGCGCTGCGCGATCCAGGCCGGATCGTTGTAGGACAGCCAGGATTTGCCCTCTTCATCTTCCCAGGCCAAGGCCTTCAGCGGTAGATCGATCCCGCTCGTCTGCAACGCCTGCATCAGCGGCGTACCGCCCCGAGCATTGCCGAAGACCAGAAGCTCGGTCGGCCGCAACGGCAAACCGACTTCCTTGGCCCCGGCGGCGTGATCGATCCGGACGAAGACAGTCATGCCCTTGGCAGCGACTTCGGATGCCAGGCGGTCCACGGTGTCCTTGACGCCGTGCGCGCTCGGCAGCGTTATCAAGCCGTTGGCGGTCATGGTCGAGGCTCCCATCGAGTTGCCGGCTGCGCTTGCCGGAAGCGCTGCGATCTCCAGTATTGACCGCGATGCGTCGGCGCTGGAATAAGACACGCTGCGGTACGAGGAAATCTAGGCATGGCCGACGGCAACGACAAGAAACCGGCCCACACGCTCACCGATCATCTTTATGGGCGCGACGTCGTTCACGTCCATGGCGACGACGCCGATCACGATCACGACCACGACTACGAATTCGATACCGACGACGGGCCGCTCGAAGACAATCCGCTGTGGCGGCAGGACAATGTCACGCTGACCACCGTCGGCATCGATATCGGCTCTGCCGGCACCCAGGTCATCTTTTCCCGCGTCCATTTGCGGCGCCTCGCCGAAGATTTGACCAGCCGCTATTACGTCGTCTCGCGCGAGACCTTGTTTCAGTCTCAAGTAGCGCTCACGCCCTATCAGAGCGAAGAGCGCATCGACGATCAAAAACTCGGCGCCATCATCGACGATGCCTATGCCGCGGCCGGCATTTCCCCCGACCGGATCGACACCGGCGTCGTCATCCTGACCGGGGAGGCGCTGCGGCGCGACAATGCCCAAGGCATCGCCGGGGTCCTGGCCGAGCAGGGCGGCGATTTCGTCACCGCCACCGCCGGCCATCACATGGAAGCGATGCTCGCCGCCTACGGTTCCGGCGCCGCGCGCGTGTCGAGCGATGAAGGAAAGCGCATCCTCAATGTCGACATCGGCGGCGGCACGACAAAACTCGGCATCGTCGAGAACGGCAAGGTGATCGCGACCGCCGCCGTGCATATCGGCGGCCGCCTGCAGGTGGTCGAACACGGCAAGATCGTCCGACTCGACCCGGCCGGCAAGCATCACGCCAAGCGCGCCGGATTTTCCTGGGAGCGCGGCGACACCGCAACCGCCGAGGCGTTGCAAAAGGTCGCCGGCGGCATGGCCGACGCCCTGGTGGCGGCACTCACGGCGCGGCCCCTGCCGCACGATATCGCGCATCTTTATCTGACCGATCCGATCGGCGAATTCGGCCGCATCGACGGCGTGATGTTTTCGGGCGGAGTCGCCGAATATGTCTATGAACGCGAAAGCCGCGACTTCGGCGATCTCGGCGCCAAGCTCGGCCGCGCCATTCGCGAGCGGCTGGCGCAAGGCGCACTGCCCTGGCCGCTGTTGCCGGCCGGCGAGTGCATCCGCGCCACCGCGCTCGGCGCTTCGGAATACTCGGTGCAGCTTTCCGGCAATACCAGCTACATCTCGGCGCCGGCCAAACTCCTGCCGCGCCGCAATCTGCAAGTCGTGCAGCCGTCTTTTGTCCCCGCCGAAACGATCGATCCGGAGCGGCTCGCGCAAGCGATCCGCGACCACGTCACCGCATTCGATCTCGCCGGCACCGACCGCGATATCGCGCTCGCCTTGCGCTGGACCGGGCTGCCGACCTATCCGCGGCTCGCCGCCTTTGCCGAAGGCATCAGGCGCGGGCTCGCCGACCGCATCGAAAGGAAGCTGCCAGTTTACATCATGCTCGACGGCGACGTGGCGCAAACCCTGGGCCATATCCTGCGCGACGAGCTGCAAGTCGAGAGCGAGCTTCTGGTGATCGACGGCGTGGTGCTGTGGGACTTCGATTATATCGATCTCGGCCGCATCCGGATGCCGTCCTACACCGTGCCGGTCACCATCAAGTCGCTGGTGTTCAACGAAGACCCGCGCGGGCCGCGACCGCGCCAGCGCCTGCATCATCATGAGGATGAGCATGACCACGAGCATGCGCATGACCATGATCATGGCCATCACCACCGTCCCGGACACGCCCATGACCACGATCACGGCCATCGCTAGTTTGTCGATTCCCCGCTAAAATCGACACCGAAGGACAAATCGCCAGGGTAAGCCCAAATCGCTAAGGTAGGACAATGGCAGAAACTCCCAAGAAGAACGCCGTCGTTTCCGAGGAACTCGCCAGCAAGTTCAAAACCGAGAAGGAAACGCCCTATACCCGCTGGGTGAAGGCCGAGGGGCTCGACATCATCCCGTCCTTCTACGTGAAAAATCTCAATACGGTTGCGCTGAAGCCGTGGGCGCGCCGCGGCGGCAACGCGGTGTTCCTCAATCATGACGCCTCGCGCACCTCCAACGACTGCTATGTGATGGAAATTCCGCCGGGCAAGAGCCTGAACCCGCACCGCCAGCTCTACGAGGAAATGATCATGATCCTGAGCGGCCGCGGCTCGACCACGGTATGGAACGACGCCGGCGCCCGCATCACCTTCGAGTGGAAAGAGGGCGCGCTGTTCGCCATCCCGCTCAACTGCCATCACCAGCACTTCAACGGCTCCGGCAAAAACTCGGTACGCTATGTTGCGGTCACCAACGGGCCGCCGGTCATCAATCTCTACGAAGACCTCGATTTCATCTTCAACACCAAATACGATTTCAAGGACCGCTTCGCCGGCGAGCCTGACTATTTCTCGTCAAAGGGCGACCAGAAGGGATTTCTACTGACCACCAATTTCGTGCCCGATGCGGTCAATATTCCCTTGATTACGGCGACCGAGCGCGGCGCCGGCGGCGGCCATATCCGCTTCAACATGGCCAAGGGCTCGATGAACAGCCACATCTCGCAGTTTCCGATCGGCACTTATAAGAAGGCGCATGCCCACGGCCCGGGCGCGCACGTCATCGTGCTTTCGGGCGAAGGCTTTTCGCTGATGTGGCCGGAAGGCGAGGAGCCGCAGCGCTTCGACTGGGAAGTCGGCACCTGCATCGTGCCGCCGAATATGTGGTTCCACCAGCACTTCAACACCGGCACGACGCCGTCGCGCTACCTGGCTTTCAAGCACGAGGGCGTCGCCATTCGCAACGCGCAAGGGGTGCCGAAAGCCTGGATCTCGCGGCGCGTCGGCGGCGATCAGATCGACTATCTCGACGAGAAACCGGAAATCCGCCGCATCTTCGCCGCCGCGCTTGCCAAGCACAACCTCGCCTCGCGGATGGATGCGGCCTACGCCAAGGAGCAGGCCGAGCTCGGCGTGAAGTCGGCTTAGGCTCGCGCCCGTCCCATGAAGCCAGCGCCGTTCGACTATCACGCGCCGCGGCAGCTTAAGGAAGCGGCCGAGCTTCTGGCGAGCCTTCCCAACGCCAAGATTCTCGCCGGCGGGCAATCGCTCGTGGCGATGATGAATTTCCGCTACGTCATCGTCGATCATCTGGTCGATCTCGGCCATGTCGACGATCTGCGCGGCATGGCAGTCGCGGACGGACGGCTGCGTATCGGCGCGATGATGCGGCAACGCGATCTCGAAACCTCGCCGGAGGTGGCGCGGCATTGTCCGCTGTTGGCGGAGGCGGTGCGCCATGTCGGCCATCGCCAGACCCGCAATCGCGGCACCATCGGCGGCAGTCTCGCCCATGCCGATCCCGCCGCCGAACTGCCGGCGGTGTGCGCCGCCTGCGATGCGGTCCTGCATCTTGCCAGTATCCGCGGGCTGCGCGCGGTGCCGTTTCGAGATTTCCCGGTGGGCTATATGGCGACGGCGCTCGAGCCCGACGAGATGATCGCGGCGGTCGAGCTGCCGATCTGGCGGCTCGGGCATGGCTACGGTTTCCACGAATTCGCCCGCCGGCACGGCGATTTTGCGCTCGCTGGCGCCGCGGCGCTGCTCGACGTCGGCGCCGGCGGCATAGTGCGGCGCGCCGCACTGGCGCTTTTCGGCGTCGCCGAGCAGCCGGTGCGCGTCGATGCCGCCGAAGCGGCGCTCCTTGGCAAAGCGATCGATGCGACCCTCATTCAGAGCGCCGCGGCCGCGGCGTGGCTGATCGAGCCGATTTCCGATATTCATGCCGGCGGCGATTACCGGCGTCACCTCGCCCAGGTCTTGAGCGCGCGGGCGCTCCTCGACGCGGCGCGTCGTGCGGGCGTCGATGTATAATGGCGGCGTAGAGTAGCCCATGGCGAAGCAGGCGACGCGCATCACGGTCAACGGCAAGTCGCATGCGCGCGTCGTCGAAGCGCGGCTGACGCTCGCCGATTTCCTGCGCCATGAGCTCGGGCTGACCGGCACGCATCTCGGCTGCGAGCACGGCGTCTGCGGCGCCTGCACGGTGCTGGTCGACGGGCGATCGGCGCGCTCGTGCCTGATGTTCGCCGTGCAAGCCAATGGCTGCGAGGTCACGACCGTCGAGGGCCTGTCGGCTGACGGCGAGCTGTCGGTCCTGCAGCAGGCTTTCATGGACAATCACGGCCTGCAGTGCGGCTTCTGCACGCCGGGAATGCTGATCACGCTGACCGAATTGCTGCGCGACAACGCCGATCCGAGCGAGCAGGAGGTGCGCGAGGCGCTGACCGGCAATCTGTGCCGCTGCACCGGCTATGCCGGCATCGTCAAAGCCGCGCTGGCGGCGGCTGCGCATCTGCGCGGCGGAGCCGGGGGCTAAAGCGATGGGCGCGAAGCATTTCGGCGCGCGGGTGAAGCGGCTCGAAGATCCGGCGCTGCTCGCCGGCCGCGGCCGCTTCGTCGACGATATCAAGCTGCCGGGTGTGCTTCACGCCGCATTCGTGCGCTCGCCCCATGCTCACGCCCTGGTGCGCGGCATCGACAGCGAGCAGGCAAGGGCAATGCCAGGCGTGCATGCCGTCCTGACGGCGGCCGACCTGCCCGCGCCGATGGACCGCATGCCGATCCCGATGCTCACCCCCAATCCGGCTATCGCGGTGCCGCGCACGCAGACCGTCCTGGCGCGCGACGAAGTCAATTACGTCGGCCAGGCGATCGCACTGGTGATCGCGGAGTCGCGCTACCTTGCCGAGGATGCCGCGGCCGCCGTCATCGTCGATTACGAGGCGCTTCCGGCGGTCGCCGATTGTCGGGCCGGCATCGCGGACGGCGCGCCGCGGGCGCACAGCGACCTCGCTTCCAACATCATCGCCCGCTTCCCGTCCGCCTATGGCGACGTCGACGCCGCTTTCGCCGGCGCCGCGCATGTCTTCGAGGAAGCACTCTGGCAGCATCGCGGCGGCGGCATGGCGATCGAGACGCGCGCCGTTCTGGCAAGTCACGATCCCGTCTCGGACGTGCTGACCGTGTGGTCGGGCACGCAGACGCCGCATCTCGGCCGCGGCACGCTTGCCGATCTTTTGGATCGCAACATCGAGTCTATCCGCATGATCGCGCCCGATGTCGGCGGCGGCTTCGGCCCGAAGGCGATCTTCTATCCGGAAGAAGCCGCGATTCCGGCGGCGGCGTTGAAACTCGGCCGTCCGGTGAAATGGATCGAGGATCGCCGCGAGCATTTTTTGTGCGCGACGCAGGAACGCGATCAGTACTGGGACGTGGCGATCGCGGTCGACGCCGCCGGCAAAATCCTCGGGCTCCGCGGCCGCATGGTGCACGATAGCGGCGGCTTCGTGCCGTGGGGCATCATCATGCCCTATATCGCCGCGGTCACCGTGCCGGGGCCCTATGTCGTCCCGGCCTATTTCCTCGAGACCGTCGTCGTTCTCACCAACAAAGTGCCGACCACGCCGGTGCGCGGCGCCGGACGGCCGCAAGCGGTGTTCGCGATGGAGCGCCTGCTCGACCGGGTGGCGCGCGAGCTTGCGCTCGACCGCGCCGAGGTGCGGCGGCGCAATTTCATAAAGCCCGAACAGATGCCCTATCCGGTCGGACTTCTGTTTCGCGACGGCAAGCCGGTCGTTTACGACAGCGGCGATTATCCGAAAGGCCAACAGGCCGCGCTCAAGTTGGCCGGCTATGACGGGTTTCGCGAACGCCAGCGCGCCGCGCTCGAACAAGGCCGCCTGATCGGCATCGGTATCGGCAATTATGTCGAGGGCACCGGCCTCGGGCCGTTCGAAGGCGTCACCGTGCGCGTACTGCCGAGCGGCAAAGTCGCGGTCGCGACCGGCGCCACCAGCCAGGGTCAGGGCACCCGGACGACGCTGTCGCAGATCGTCGCCGAACAGGTCGGCTGCCGCCTCGAAGACGTCGTCATGACCGTCGGCGATACCGGCGCGATCGCCCAAGGCGTCGGCGCCTTCGCCAGCCGCCAGGCGGTCAACGCCGGCTGCTCGGCACAGCTCGCCGGCGAAGCGGTGCGTAAACAGATCGTCGCGCTGGCGGCGCGAGCGCTCGGCGTCGACGAGAGCGATATCGATCTTGAAGACGGCAATGCCGTCGCCACGACCGGCAATAAACCGATGGTGCCGTTCGGCGAGCTGGCGCGCTTGGCGCAAGGCATTCCCGGTGTCTCGTTGCCGGTCGGCCAGGCGGCGGGCCTCCAGCACACCGCCTATTACGCGCCGACGCAGGCGGCTTACTGTTCGGGCACACACGTCGCCGAAGTCGAGGTCGATCACATGACCGGCGGCGTGAAGGTTCTCAATTACGCCGTGGCCCACGACAGCGGGCGGGTGATCAACCCGCTGATCGTCGACGGCCAGGTGCAAGGCGGCGTCGCCCATGGCATCGGCAACGCGTTGCTCGAATGGATGCAATATGACGCCAACGCCCAGCCGCTGACCACGACGTTCGCCGATTACCTGTTGCCGATGGCGACCGACGTGCCGACCTGCGCCATCGCCCATGTCGAGACGGTCAATCCGCTCAATCCGCTGGGCGTCAAAGGCGCCGGCGAGGGCGGCACCATTCCCGCATCCGCCGCGATCATCGCGGCGATCGAAGACGCGCTGTCGCCGTTTGACGTGCATTTCGCCGAAACGCCGCTGCTGCCGGAGCGCATCGTCGCGGCGCTGCGCGCCGCCGGCGCCTATGAAAGGCTGCAACCCGCATGACCGATGCCCAGAGCAACACTGCAATCACGCCGTTCTGGCGATTCTCATTGAAGCTTTACCGTCAGGCCGGTGTCTCGGACGCCTGCATCGCGCTGCAGGACGGCTACGGCATCGACGTCAATCTGCTGCTGTTTCTGCTCTGGCTCGCCTCGGAAAGCCGGCAAGTCTCGCCCGAGGAGGTCAAAAATTTCGACGATCAAATCCGCAGCTGGCGGGAGCTCACCATAATCCCGATCCGCGATACCCGCCGCAAACTCAAAGGCGCCGCGACCCCGGTCGAGCCGGGCAAGCAGGAGGCATTCCGCAACAAGGTGAAGGCGATCGAGCTCGAAGCCGAGCAATTGCAGCAGGAAGCGCTGTACAGCTTCACCAAATCCGGCCCGCTCGGTGCGCAAGCCGCGCCGAAATCCGCCGCGCGGGCCAATATCGCGGCCTATGAGCGCGCGATGGGGAAAAGCTTTCCCAAGGCGGCGGTCGATCTCCTTGGCGCCGCGTTCGACGCCCTCGCCGCCTGACAGGTATCCCCCTACTGGAAGATCGCGCCGGGGCGTGCCACAAACCGTCGCCACAACAACGAGGGTGGAAATGGCCAAAACTCCGGCGCGGCTGATTGTCGGGATCTCCGGCGCCTCGGGCACGGTCTACGGCGTGCGGCTTCTCGAAATGCTGCGCAAAGCCGACATCGAGACTCATTTGGTCATGTCGAAGTCGGCGGAAATGACGCTCGTCTACGAGACCGATCTGAAGCCCAAAGACGTGCGGGCGCTGGCTTCAGTGCATTATCCGGTTAGCGACATCGGCGCCGCGATCTCCTCCGGCTCGTTTCCGACCATGGGCATGATTATTGCGCCGTGCTCGATCCGCACCATGAGCGAAATCGCCACCGGCGTGACCGCTTCGCTGTTGTCTCGCGCCGCCGACGTCGTGCTCAAGGAGAAGCGCCGGCTGGTGCTGGCGGTGCGCGAGACGCCGCTCCATGGCGGCCATCTGCGCGCGATGACGACGCTGGCCGACATCGGCGCGGTGATCGCCCCGATCGTGCCGGCTTTCTATAATCGGCCGCAATCGGTCGACGACATCGTCAATCATACCTGCGGGCGCCTTCTTGACCTGTTCGGCATCGATACCGGCACGGTCAAACGCTGGAAGGGCGGACCGGCCGAGGAATGATTTGCGGAGCCATAATTTTACGTCAATCAGCAGCGAGGATACCCCAATGGATCAGAAACGCTACGACCTCGGACTTGCCAAGCGCAAACAGGTGCTCGGCGCCGAATATGTCGACCGCGCGCTGTCGAACGTCGACGATTTCAACCGCGATTTTCAGCGCCTGCTCACCGAATATTGCTGGGGCGAAACCTGGGGCGACGAAACGCTGAAACCCCGCGAGCGGTCGATCCTCAATCTCGGCATGATCGCCGCGCTCGGCAAGATGGAGGAATTCGCCACCCATGTGCGCGGCGCGCTCAATAACGGCTTGACGCCCAACGAAATCCGCGCCGCGCTGACGCAAGTGACGATCTATTGCGGCGCGCCGATCGGCGTCGACTGCTTCCGCGTCGCCAAGCCGATCATCGCCGAGCACTTGAAGAACAAGAAGTGACGATGCTCGATCAGCCGCAAACGCGCCGTAGCGGAGGCCAATCGAGCGGACCGCCGCTCGATTTTCAGGAGCATCTGGCGCGGCTCGAGACCGCGGGCCTGCTGAAGCGTGTCGACCGGCCGATCAACAAAGACACCGAGCTGCATCCGCTGGTGCGCTGGCAGTTCCAGGGGGGCTTGCGCGAGGAACAGCGGCGGGCGTTTTTATTCACCCATGTGATTGATGGGGAAGGCCGCCGCTACGATGTGCCGGTGGCGATCGGCGCGCTGGCGGCGTCGGCGCAAATCTACGCCATCGGTATGGGACGGCCGGTCGACCAGATCGGCGATGCCTGGATGGCGGCGATCGCCAATCCCATTGCGCCCACCGAAGTCACTGCGGCGCCGTGCCAGGATGTCGTCATCACCGGCGACGCGCTGCGCAAACCGGACGGCGGCCTGAAAGTCTTGCCGGTGCCGATCTCGACCCCCGGCTACGACGCGGCGCCCTATCTCACGGCGACGCTATGCATCACTCAGGACCCGGAGACGGGCGTCCGCAACATGGGCACCTATCGCGCCGGACTTAAAGCAACCGATCGGCTCGGCGTGCGCATGGCGGCGCGCCCCGGCGGCGCCGGCGGTTATCTGCATTGGCAGAAATACCGCAAGCTGAAAAAGCCGATGCCGATCGCGATCGTGGTCGGCGCCGCACCGGTCGTGATGTTCACCGGGCCACAAAAGCTGCCGATCGACTGCGACGAGATGGCGGTCGCCGGCGGGCTTGCCGGCGCCCCGATCCGCATCGTCAAGGCGGCCACCATCGACCTCGACGTGCCGGCCGACGCCGAATTCGTGATCGAGGGCCTGATCGACCCGGAATTGCTCGAGCCGGAAGGCCCGTTCGGCGAAAGCCACGGCCACGTCGCGCTCGAAGGCTTCAACATGTCGATGCAAGTCACCGCCATCACCCATAAGAAAAACCCGGTCTGGACCTCGATCTTGAGCGAGGTGACGCCGAGCGAATTGAGCGTGATGAAGCGCGTCGCCTACGAGCCGCGCTATCTGTCCTATTTGCGCGACACGCTTTCGATCAAGAGCGTGCGCCGCGTGGCGATGCACGAGCCGCTGACCAATCTGCGCAAGGTGGTGTTCGTGCAGTTTGCGCGCGGCGTCCTGCGCACGGAAGTCTGGCGCGCTTTGCAGGGCGCGGCCGCGCTGCAGGCCGATATCGGCAAATACGTCATCGCCATCAGCGAGGATATCGACCCCGACAATCCCGACGCGGTGTTCTGGTCGCTCGCCTACCGCGCCAATCCGATCGAGGACGTGCTCATCGTGCCGCATCGCTCGGAAGGCCACGGGCCGAAGTCCGGCGGCCCGCGCGAGGATTCCACGATGCTGATCGACGCCACCCAAAAGGAGCCCGATCCGCCGATCTCGCTGCCGAAGCGCGAATATATGGAGCGCGCCCGCGCCATCTGGGACGAGCTCGGCCTGCCGGCGCTGACGCCGAAAGCGCCGTGGCACGGCTATTCCCTCGGCGACTGGGACGCGGTGTGGGACACTTATGCCGAGCGGGCGGTGCACGGCCAATGGGAAGCAACCGGCAAGGAAACCTTCGCCCGTCGCCGCGCCGGCCTGACCCCGGAAACGCCGGTCAAGAGCGTGAAGGAGTGACCTCGTTCCCCTCCCCCTTGTCGGGAGAGAAAAATCATCGCGGCCGCAGCACCGTATCGACCAAGGCCGGCTTGCCGGCTTTGACCTGGGCGATGGCGCGGCGCAGCGCCGGCGCGATGTCGGCCGGATTCTCGATCGGGCCTTCGGCGTACCAGCCCATGCTCCGCGCCAGCGTGGCGAAGTCCGGCTCGGGCCCGGAAATATCCTGCGCGATGTAAGCGCGCTCGACCGGCGTGCCGCGATGATGCGCGACCCGGATCTGGTGCTCCCAATCGTTGTAATAGGCGCGGTTGTTGTACATGACGATGAGCATAGGAATGTCGTTCTTGGCCGCGCTCCACAGCGCGCCGGCGTCGAACATCAGATCGCCGTCGGGCTGGATGTCGACGACGAGCCGGCCCTTGCCGCGATGCGCCAGCGCCACGCCGAGCGATACGCCGATCTGCGTGCCGGTGCCGAGCGCCTGGCCCGGATGGCGGTACGGCTTGTCGAAGTCCCACAGCTTGTAGACCCATTCCTGCAGATTGCAGGCGGTGAGCACCCAATCCTCGTCCTTGATCGCATCCCATAGGTCGTTTGCCAGTCGCGGCAGCGCGATCGGGGTGCCGTCCCAGTCTTTTTTTGCTTCATCGGCCCAGGTCTTGAACAAGGCGTCGTGCTTTTGCCCGACGCGTTTCGCGCGTTCGGCCACGCGCGCGGCCAAGCCGGTATCTTTGGCGATGCGTTCGCGGCACAGCCGCGTCAGTGCGGGGATGGCGGTCAGCGTATCGCCGAGCACGCGCAGGCTGCAGGCCGGCATGCGCGCATAGTCCATCGACCATTTGCTCAAATTGATCTCGCCGAAGCCGACGTCGATCAACTGACAATCCGGCCGGTAATACGGCATGACCTGGCGCTTGCCGCGATCGATGAAATGCGTCGACTTCTCCCAGTCGCGCACGTCGAGCATCAGGATCAGATCGGCGTCGCGGAATATCTCTTTCTCGCAGCTCAGATTGAGCGGATGACGGTTGGGGAAATTGAGCCGGGCGTGAATGTCGAACACCGCGGCGCCGACCGTTTCGGCCAGCGCCACGAGATTGTCGAAGCCGTCCGGCGAGCGCGCGACATATTCGGCCATCAGCACCGGATATTCGGCGGCGAGCAGCCGGTCGGCGACTTCGGCGAGCGCGGCGGAATCCGCGGCCATCGCCGCCGGCACTTTGTTGGTCGATGCCTGCGGCAACGCGACGTCCGCCGTCAGCGGCTGTTCCTGCAGCCAGGCGTCGTAGCACATATAGATCGGGCCCTGCGGCTCGGTCATCATCGCCGCATAAGCGCGCGCAAACGAATCCGGCACACCTTCGATGCTGGCGGGCTGATAGTCCCACTTCACGTAATGGCGCAGCTGCTCGCCGTTGACATTGGCGGTGTGAATCCAATCGATGAACGGACGCCGCCGGCTCTCGTCCATCGGGCCGGTGGCGCCGATGACGAACACCGGGCAGCGGTCGATATAGGCATAATAAATGCCCATGGTGGCGTGCAGCATACCGACGATGTCGTGCACGATCGCGACCATCGGCCGGCCGGTCGCCTTGGCATAACCGTGCGCGATCTGCACCGCGATCTTCTCGTGCTGGCATAAGAGGATCGGCGGCCGATTGCCGCCGTAATTGACCAGCGAATCGTGCAGTCCGCGGTAGCTCGCGCCGGGATTGAGCGCGATATAGGGGAATCCGTAATGCTTGATGAGATCGACGATGACGTCGGATTGCCAAGCCTTCTTCGCGTAACTTTCCGTCGTCGCGTAACCCTCCGGCGCCTCCCCCTTGGCGAGGTCGTTCATCGTGACCGTCCTTGTGCTGAATGTTTACCGCGCCGCAGCCTTGTCGTGCCGCTCGGCGAGGATTTCGGCGGCGGCGTGAATTGCGGCGCGGACGCGCTGATAGGTGCCGCAACGGCAGATATTGGTGATCGCCGCATCGATCTCGGCGTCGGTCGGATCCGGCCTTTCCTTCAACAGCGCCACGACAGCCATCATCATTCCGGTCTGGCAATAGCCGCATTGCGGCACGTCATGATCGATCCAGGCCTGCTGCACGGGATGCAGCGTGGCATGCTCCGCCAGCGCCTCGATGGTCGTGACGCGCGCCGTGCCGACCGTACCGACCTGCACCTGGCACGACCGCGTGGCGGCGCCGTCGATATGCACGGTGCAACAGCCGCATTGGGCGATGCCGCAGCCGTACTTGGTGCCGGTCAGGCCGATCGTGTCGCGCAGCACCCATAACAGCGGCGTGTCGTCCTCGACATCGACGTGATAGGTCGTTCCGTTGACCGACAGAGCGATCATGCCCGCCTTCCTGCTGTGGAACCGGCGGCACAGGTTACCGCGTCCGATTCCGCTGGGAAATGCCCAATTGGCGTGCAGGCCCGGGACCCGCAACCCGGGCAGATTGCCACGCTGTTCGCTCCCTCTCTTTTCATGCGGGTCAATCCGGGGCATTGTGAGGCCGACACTGACGCGCCGGACCGTTCTTGGCCGGCCGCCGCGTGGCATAAACAGAAACTGGCAATTTGGAGGAATAAATGAGTTATCGGATCACTCGGCGCGGCGTTAACGCCGGGATCGGCGCGGCCCTGATTTCGCCCGCTCTGGCCCGGACGCCGGCCTTCGCGCAGGGCGCGACCGCACCGATCAAAATTGGTTTCAGCATGGCCTTGACCGGCCCGCTCGCCGCCAACGGCAAGCAGGCCCTGCTCGGCGCCCAGATCTGGCAGGAAGAGGTCAACGCCAAGGGCGGTCTGCTCGGCCGCCAGGTCCAGCTCGTCAACTACGACGATCAGTCCAACCCATCGACGGTTCCGGGCATCTACACCAAGCTGCTTGACGTCGACAAAGTCGACCTCATCGTGTCCGGCTATGCGACCAACATGGTCGCGCCGGCGATTCCAGTCGCCATGCAGCGGGGCAAGGTGTTTATCGGCCTGTTCGCACTCGCGGCCAACAGCGAATTCCATTATCCGAAATATTTCTCGATGCTGCCGTCCGGGCCGACGCCGAAGGAATCCTTCACCGAGGGCTTCTTTCAGATCGCGGCGGCACAGAGCCCGAAGCCGCAGACCATCGCGATTGCCGCCGAAGATGCCGATTTCTCGCACAATGCCGCCGACGGCGCGCGTAACAACGCCAAGAAATACGGCCTCAAAACCGTTTACGACAAGACCTATCCGCCGAATACGACCGACTTCTCGTCGATCGTGCGGGCCATACAGGCCGCCAACGCCGATCTTGTCGTGATCTGCTCCTATCCGCTGAGCTCGGTCGGCATCGCTCTGTCCGCCAACGAGCTTGGCCTCAAGCCGAAAATGTTCGGCGGCGCCATGGTCGGTTTGCAGGCGACGGTGTTCAAGGACAAGCTCAAGTCCAAGCTCAACGGCATCGTCAACTACGAAACCTGGGTACCGTCGCCGAAATTGCTGGCGCCCGCCGCGGACTTCTTCAAGAAATATCAAGCGCAGGCCGCAGGCAAAGGCATCGACCCGCTCGGCTATTATCTCGGCGGCTGGGGCTATGCCTATTTCCAGGTGCTGCAGCAGGCGATCGAAGGCACCAAGAGCATCAACGACGACAAGCTCGCCGGCTATATGCGCAGCCATCCGTTCAACACGATCATGGCGCAGGACATCAAGTTCGGCAAAGACGGCGAATGGACCAAATCCGGGATGCTGCAGGTGCAGTATCACGGCATCACCGACGCCGCGAACCTCGATACCTGGCGCGGCATGAGCTACCAGACCGTGCTCACGCCGGCCGACGAGGCGACCGGCAAGGTCATCTATCCTTACGAGAAAGCGCTGGGGTAAGGCTGGCGCTTTCGCTGCTCCCGCAATCGCGTAGCGGGGCAGCCCGACATTACGTGCTTTTGCCCGGCGCGATGACACCCGTCATGGCGCCCAGGCCTAAGCCCGGCGGTCAGACCGGGTCCCATCAAACAGAAACCTGTGCTGTGGAGGAACCCATGAACGATCGCGTAACGCGTCGTCGCTTATCGCGCCGCGCCGTCAATGCTGGCATCGGCGCCGCTTTGATCTCACCCGCATTCGCCGGAACGCGGGCTTTCGCGGCCAACAGCGAACCGATCAGAATCGGCTTCGGCATGGCGCTGACCGGTCCGCTCGCCGTCAACGGCCAACAGGCCCTGCTCGGGTCGCAAATCTGGGCCGAGGAGATCAATGCCAAGGGCGGGCTGCTTGGACGTCAGATCGAACTGATCCATTACGACGACCAGTCCAACCCGTCGACGGTCCCGGGCCTCTATACCAAGCTGCTCGACGTCGATAAGTGCGACGTCGTCATCAGCGGCTATGCGACCAACATGATCGCACCCGCGATTCCCATCGTCATGCAGAAGAACAAAGTTTTCCTCAGTCTGTTCGGACTCGATGCCAATTCCGAGTTTCACTATCCGCGGTATTTTTCGATCATTCCGACGGCGGGTCCGAATCCGAAAGCAACCATCACCGAAGGCTTCTTCCAGGTGGCCGCCGCGCAAAATCCGAAACCGAAAACGCTGGCGATTGCCTCGGAAGACGCGGAGTTCGCGCGCAACGCCGCCGAGGGCGCCCGCGCTAACGCCAAGCAGTATGGCTTCGACATCATCTACGACAAGAATTATCCGCCGAACACGACCGACTTCTCACCGGTGGTCCGCGCCATCCAGGCCGGCAATCCGGATCTTGTTGTTATCTGCTCCTATCCGCTGAGCTCGGTCGGCATGCTGTTGTCGGCCAATGAGCTCGGATTGAAACCGAAAATGCTTGGCGGCGCCATGGTCGGCCTGCAGGCCACCGCGCTGAAGGCGAAGCTGAAATCGCACCTCAACGGCGTCACCAACTACGACAACTGGGTGCCCTCGGCCAAATTGATGGCGCCAGCCGCGGATTTCTTCAAGAAGTATCAGGCGCGCGCGCCGGGGCTCGGCATCGATCCGCTCGGCTATTATCTCGGCGGCTGGGGCTACGCGAGAATGCAGGTCCTCGCCGACGCGATCAACGGCACCAAGAGCGTCGACGATACCAAGCTCGCCGACTACATGCGCAGCCACACCTTCAGCAGCATCATGTTCAAGGGCGTCAAATTCGGCAAAAACGGCGAATGGGTCACCGCGAACCAGCTTCAAGTGCAGTACCACGGCCTCACCGACGCCGCGAATCTCGATACTTGGCGCGGCATGAGTTATCAGATGGTGGTCGCTCCTGCCGAAGAGGCGACCGGAAAGGTCATCTATCCCTACGGCGATGCGCTGAAGGCCTAAGCCGACGAAATCCGATGATAAATTCCGGGCGCGGCGCAAAGCGGCGCGGCGTGTTGCGCCCGGGGTCATCGAAATGCGAAAAACCGTCCCGGATCGCGATGCGCCGGTTGGCCGCATCGCCTCCGGGATTTTTTTATCGAGGACGCGCATGCTGCTGCCCACCTGCCTCGTCGGCTCCTATCCGCAGCCGGAATGGCTGATCGATCGCGTGCGGCTGTCGAAAGGGGTGCCGCGGCTGCGCGCCGACGATCTTTGGCTTGTGCCGCCGGACAGGCTTGAGGCGGCGCAGGATGACGCCACCATCCTCGCCATTCGCGATCAGGAGCGCGCCGGGCTCGACATCATCACCGACGGCGAGCAGCGGCGCGAGAGCTATTCCAACCGCTTCGCCACCGCGCTCGACGGCGTCGATATCGAGAATCCCGGCACGGTCATCAATCGCAACGGCCGGCCGATCCCGGTGCCGCGCGTGGCCGGCCTTCTACGCCGGACGCGGCCGATCGAAGTACGCGATTTGAAAGTCCTTCGCGCCAATACCGGCCGTGCCGTCAAGGCGACCCTGCCCGGACCGTTCACCATGAGCAAACAGGCGCAGGACGATTACTACAAGGACGACGAAGCGCTGGCGCTCGCGTATGCCGCCGCGGTGAACGCCGAGATCAAGGATTTGTTCGCCGCCGGCGCCGACGTGGTCCAGCTCGACGAGCCGTGGATGCAGCAGCATCCCGATGCGGCGCGGCGCTATGGGCTCAAGGCGCTCGACCGCGCGCTCGACGGCGTCACCGGCACGGTCGCCGTGCATTTGTGCTTCGGCTACGCGGCGGTGGTGCGCGACAAGCCGCCCGGCTATTCGTTCCTGCCGGAACTGGAAGCCTGCAAGGCGCAGCAAATCTCCATCGAGACCGCGCAGCCGAAGCTCGATCTCGCGGTGCTCAAGGAGCTGCCGTCGAAGACCATCGTGCTCGGCGTGATCGATCTTGCGGATATGACCGTCGAGACGCCGGACACCGTCGCGGAGCGCATCCGCGCCGCGTTCGCTTATGTGCCGGCGGAGCGGCTCGTCGCGGCGCCGGATTGCGGCATGAAATATTTGCCCCGTGCCGTCGCGTTCGGCAAAAATGAAGGCGCTGGCCGAAGGCGCGGCCATGGTGCGCCGCGAACTGACCGGCACCGCATAGCGCGCAGCCGAAAACCTTAAAGCATATTCTTGATGGCGCGGATCAGATTGCGATCGACGCTGATGAGATCGGCGTCGCGCGGCAACGCCAGGGTCTCACGCTCTTGCGCCGAAAGTCCGCGCCCTTGCAGAATGACGCGCCCGTCGGAGGTCAAGAAGATCGATGACGCCTCTTTGGCGTCGCCGCCCTGCCAAACGAGCTCAGCGCGAAAATTGACCGCCATCCGACCCTACTCTGCCGCCGTGGCGTGCGCCGTAGAATGTGCCTTGGCGTCCTGCTCTTCGCGATAAAGCCGATCGACGATACGCCGCGCCTGAATGCCACCGGCGTCGGCGTTGATGTCGACCTGCGGTGCGTCGGGGCGCAAGGCGATGGTGCGCTGCTGCGCCGTAAAGACCGCCACGTCTTCGAGGAAGGCGGTCTTGATCTGCTCGAACACGCGCTCGGTCATGGCGGCATTGTGCGGCTCGAAATCGTGCGCCTGCGCCCAGAAATAATGCGAGGTGGTTTCGGTCTCCGGCGTGATGGCGTTGAGATTGCGCATGCCGATGCCGCCGACGCGGCGGCCGTCCGGCGCCGGTGCCGGTCGGCGTGGCGCCGACGTCGAGGCGCAGGAAGCCCGGCGGCGTGTAGTCGATAATCTGCCAGCGGTCGACATTGCCGGTGAATTTTCCGACCTTGACGAAGGTCGGCGGCGCCGGCTGATCGATGGTCCAGCGGGTCACCAGCACATTGTTCGGGGCGCGCTGCACTTTGACCGCGGCGTGCTCGACCAGCGCCATATTGCCGATCGTGGTCTCGTGAACGAAGGCGAGATGGGTGAGGTCGAGCAGATTGTCGACGATCAATTGCCAATTGGCTTCGACATGCAGATAGGACGGCTTGGCGCCCCAGTCGGGATCGTCCAGCCAATGGAAGTCGCAAATCTTGTCCGGGTCGGCCAGTGCCGGATCGCCCATCCAGATCCAAATCCAGCGATAGCGCTCGACCACCGGAAAAGTGCGCACGCGCGCATTGTGCGGAATATGGTCCTGACCGGGAACGCGGACGCATTGGCCGGAGCCGTCGAAGCGCAGGCCGTGATAGTGGCATTGCAGCACGTCGCCGACGATCTTGCCCATCGACAGCGGCAGGGACCGGTGCGGGCAGCGGTCCTCGAAGGCGTGCAGCGTCCCGTCGGTGGTACGGAACAAAGTCACCGGCTCGCCGAGGATCATTCGGCCAAGCGGCCGGTCGCGAACTTCGTCGGCCAAAGCGGCGACGTACCAGTAATTGCGAAGAAACATCGCATCCTCCCTGCGGCGCTCTTTGCGCTTAGTTTAGGCGCGGATTGCGCCGCCCTCAATCGCTCATTGCGGCCCTACGCCGACCCAGACTGGTTTAATCGCCGGCAACCGGCCTATGATGCGGAAAAATTTGCAAAGAGGACGGCAAGGAAGGCGATATGGAAGCGATGCCCGGTCCGGACATGCTGCGGGACTGGATTGCGCGTGCGGCGCGCCGCGCGCCCGAAAAGCCCTGGGTGATCGCGGCGGAAGACGGCCGCACCGTCAGCTACGGCCAGTTGCACGATATCGTTGGACGCTTCGCCACCTTCCTGCGGCAGCGCGGGCTCGGCCGCAACGACCGCGTCGCGCTCCTTGCCAACAATTCGATCGAGCATCTGCTTTGCTATTTCGGCGTGATGGCGGCCGGCGCCACCATTTGCACCATTCATGTCGAAACGAACCGCAATCAGCTCGGCAATATTTTCGAGCGGCTCAAGCCGCGGCTCATTTTCAGCCAGGAGGGGCTGCAGCTCGACGATCTTCTGGCCCAGACTACCGCGCCGCATTTGCGCATCGGTCGCTCCGGCCGGCCGGACGCCGGCACGCTGTTGGCGGAGCTTGCCCGCCTCGACCCGAGCGAGCCGCAAAGCGCCACCACCCCCGACGACGATGCGATCATCCTGTTCACCTCGGGCACCAGCGCCAAGCCGAAAGGCGTGGTTCTGAACTTCCGCGAATATCTCCTCAACATCGATCCGCTGGCCGCCGGTTTCGGCATCACCGCCGACGACCGGCTGTACGATTTCCGTCCTTTCAGTTGGAATTCGGCGCAGACCTTGGGCGCGCTTGCGGTGGTCAACCGCGGCGCCACTTTGGTGCTGGCGGAAAAGTTCTCGGCCAGCCGCTTCTTCCAGCATCTGCGCGACCACGCCGTGACCATCGCCACCGGCAATCCGACCACGATCAATATTTTGCTCAACAGCGAGCAAAGCGCCCATCGCGACACTTTGCCGAAGCTGCGCTACATGACCTCAAGCTCGGCGCCGCTGTTGCTCGAAGAGTGGAAGAAATTCGAGCAGCGCTTTGGCATTCCCGTCGCACAAGGCTGCGGCGCCAGCGAAGTGAGCTGGATCGCCGCCATTCCCGGCGAAGGACGCCGGCTCGGCAAGGTCGGCCGGCCGCTGCCTTATCACGATCTCGCCATCGTCGATGCCGAGGGCCGCCGCCTGCCCCCGGGCGAAATCGGCTATATCGAGCTGGGCGGATTGGGCGATCATCCGTTTCGCTATCTCGGCGAGGACGGCGAGATCAAGATTCACTGCCGCGGCCGGTTCCGAACCGGCGATCTCGGTTCGCTCGATGCCGACGGTTTTCTCACCATCACCGGCCGCGAGAAAGATTTGATCATCCGCGGCGGCGCCAAAATTTCGCCCCTCGAGATCGATTCCTACCTGATGCAGCACTCGGACGTCATCGAGGCCGCGACCATCGGCGTGCCGGACGCGATCTACGGCGAAGAGGTGATGAGCTATGTGGTGGCGCGGCCCGGCGCCGACATCGATGCCGATGCCATCTTGCAATACTGCGCCGGCGTATTGCCGGCGTTCAAGACGCCGAAGCGGATCGTGCTCAGTGCGTCGGCGCTGCCGAAGACCGAGCGCGGCAAGCTCGATCGCAAGGCGCTGGCGGAAAGGTGGAAGAGCGAGGCCTTGAGCTAACGCGTCGTCCGGGGCGCGCGAACGCACAAAGCCGTCACGGCCCCATGACCGCCAGCATCGTTTCCTTGATCTTGGCGATGGCGAAATGCCCGATCTTGTCGAGCTCGAGATGCGGGAAATTCGGTAGTTCGTCGGCCGCCACGACGCAATCGATGATGATCGGGCCCTCGGCCTCCAATCCCATCCGCATGCCTTCCCGCAGATCGCCGGGCGCGGCAATCCGAAAACCGTTGCCGCCGCAGGCCTGCGCCAAGGCGACGTAATCGGGATTGGGAAATTCTATGCCCTTCTTGTAAGCCGGCAGGCCGATGGATTCGGCTTCCAGCGTAATCAGCCCGAATTCGGAATTGTTGTAGACCACGAACTTCACCGGCAGCTTGTGATGCACCGCGGTCAAAAACTCACCCAGCAGCATATTGAAGCCGCCGTCGCCGCATAGCGCGATGACCTGGCGCGAGCGATCGAGCGCCTGGATGCCGTTGGCCTGGCCGACCGCGGAGCCGACCGCCGCATTGTTGAAGGAGCCGATGATCCGTTGTGAACCGCTTTGCTTGATCCAGTTCGCCGACCACAGCGTGTTGAGCCCGGTGTCGAATACGAAGATCGCATCGCGCCTGGCGAAATCGCCGACCGCGCGGGCGACCGCCTGCGGATGAATGCGGTTCTTGCTGCGCGCGGGATCGGCTTGCTTGTCGAGCTTCTCGTCCCATTTCTTGCGTTCCTCACCGATCCGGGCGAAGAATTTCGTGTCCGTCTTAGCGGCGGTCTTTTCCAACAGCGCTTGCACCGTCGGCAGCACCGAACCGACGACGCCCAAGACCGTCGGAGCGCGGCGCCCGAGAACGTGCGCCCGTTCGTCGACCTGAACCACGCGGTCCTTACGCGGCAGGAATTCCGAATAGGGATAATCCGTGCCGAGCATTAGGAGAAGGTCGCAATTCATGACCGCGTTATAGACCGCTTTGGTCCCGATTATGCCGATACCGCCCATCCAGCGCGGATCGTCGTAAGGCAGAATGTCCTGCCCCTTCACCGAATGGATCAGCGGCGCCTTGAGCCGATCCGACAGCGCGCGCAGTTCGTCGGCTGCGCCCCGGCAGCCGCCGCCGCACATGATCACGATGCTCGCCGCAGCGTCGATGCGCCGGACCAATTCCGCGACATCCTCCGGCCGTGGCGCTATGGCGGGCCGCGGCCGCAGCGTCGGCAGGCTCGGCACCGCGGCCTCGGCGTTGGCTTCGAAGACGTCCTGCGGGATCGTCAGATGGGCGACGCCGCGGCCGGCAAAGGCAGTTGCAATCGCCTGATGAAAGACCGCGGGCGCTTGCTCGGGCGACAAGATTGTTTGCGTATAGAGCGAGACATCGCGAAACAGCAAATCCGGAGCCGTGGTCTGGATGTAATCGGTGCCTTGTATTTTGCGCGGCATATCGCCCGACAAAGCGAGAACCGGGGCGTGATCGCGGGCCGCTTCGTAGAGGCCGGCCACCAAATGAGTGCTGCCGGGACCGGTCGTGCCGCAACAGACGCCGAGCTGTCCGGTGAGCTTGGCTTGCCCGGCGGCGGCGAGCGCGCCGCCCTCCTCGTGGCGCACGCCGATCCATTCGATGTTGCTGCGGCGGACGGCATCGGCAAGCGGATTAAGTGAATCGCCGATCAATCCGAAAATGTGTCTGACGCCGATCTGTTGGAGGGCATCGACCAAAACATCCGCAACCGTCCGAGCCATGGTGGCCTCCTTCGCGCAATGCGTTTACGGCCCCCGCCCCGAGCATAGACCTTCTGCTATCTCCGCTCCATGACGCTACCGCCCGCTTTTTGCCAACGAATGCACCCAGCCGTGCATCCGTTTCTTCACGTTCTCGATGTCGGCTTTGGAGAAAAAGTCTTCCGGCTTGACCTGGTCGACCGGATAGACCGGTCGCAGGAAATCGCTCTCGTAACCGAACGGCACGGTGGCATCGATGCCCATGCCGCCTTCGAAGCGGGTGTTCGACGCGGTCCATTGCTGGGAGCCGGCGGTCATGCGCTCGGCCGGCATGAAGGTCTGGCCGCGGCCGCCCGGGATCGGATTGAGGATGTCGGTTTGCGGATTGACGCGGGTGGTCAGGCACCACATCACGTCGTCCATCGAATAGGGATCGACGTCTTCGCTGACCGCGATGGCGATCCGCATGCCTTGCGAGCACGACAGGATGGCGGAGAGGAAATTGCGCTGCCAGCCTTCGTCGATCTGATGGCGCTTTTTGACCTGGATGACGCAGCCGCCCCAGTCGGTCATGCAATAGGGGATCACCACGTTTTGCACGATGCCGGGCTGCAGCCGGTTGCACAATTCGTAGATCGCCGCCTCGCGCACCGTGGTGTCGATATTGTGGTCGTCGAGCATGTGCACGCCGAGCGCAAAGATGATCGGCTTCGATTCCGGCTTGCGCATGGTGATGCCGGTGACGTGGAAGGTCGGCGCCTTGTAGGATTTGCCCATATAGCCGGCCCACTCCGGATGGAAGTGATAGCGGCCCTGGACGCCGGCATCCTCGGCTTCCTTGGTCTCGAAGCGGCGGTCGCGCGGATTGACGTAGCCTTCGAGCACCAGTTCGCAATCGGCCAGCGCCATGGCGTTGACGGTGCGGGCTTTGACCAACCGGATCGGCGCGCCCTGCACCGCCGACGCGATCCCAATCTCGTCGCAGCCCATCGGCAAGATGGCATAGTCGAAGCCGGCGCCGGCAAGAAGCGTGCACGCCGGCGGCACGCCGAAGCACATGGTGATCGGCACCGGTTGGTCTTCCTTGTAATATTTGTTGACCACCTGCCACATATGCGAGCCGGGCGAGATCTGGAACGTGCCGACATTGCCCCAGCGGAAATTCATGCGGTTGTAGCCGAGGTCGGAGCCGCCATCGAATTCGGGACCGGTGACGCAGCGAATGCCGGAGCCGACGGTCAATTCCGGCTCGTAGGTGGTGTGGCGGATCGGCACCAGCCATTTGTTGACGTCGTCCGGCTGCGCGATCACGAACTCCTGGCACGGCGCCTCGTCCTGCGCGATCTCGACGGGCGGAATCGGATGCGACAGCGCGTAAGCGAGCTTCCGCACCCGCTCGGCATCGTCCTTCCAGCCAAACATGCGGTTGATCACCGCGATGTCGCCGAACAGGTTGGTGATGATGCGATGGTTGGGCTTACCCTTGACGGTGTTGAACAGAACCGGACAGCCGCCGTCCATGTGCTTTTGCAGGCCGGTGACCTGAAGGTCGGGATCGACTTCTT
Organism: uncultured Alphaproteobacteria bacterium; assembly: GCA_963807125.1. Taxonomy (GTDB): domain Bacteria; phylum Pseudomonadota; class Alphaproteobacteria; order Rhizobiales; family Xanthobacteraceae; genus BOG-931. The sequence continues at coordinate 610,543 of CAWEAH010000012.1, read as the reverse complement.
TATCGGTCTCGACGAGATCGCCGGAGGCCCGCAACCACTCGATCGTCGAGCGCAGATCGAAGGCTTGGTTTGGCGTCGCGGTGGAATTGCGTTCTTTGCGCAGCGGTTGTTGCATCGAGGGCGTTCCCGTTTTCAGATTTGATGAATTATCTGCACGGGCCGCCTGACGTGTCAACGCGCCGCGGCAGGCTAGATTTCGAGAAGATGGCGCAATCCGTTCTTGAGGGTTGCAAACCCGAACCGCGGTGCAAGACCGGCCTCGCGGGTGGCGATGAACGGCAGCGAGGCATCGTAATCGACACGGCGCAGCATGACGCTTTTCTGGGCCAGATCGAGCACCATATAGCTGGCGCGTCGGTCGCGTGAGCGCGGCTCGCCGACGGTGCCCGGATTGATCAGGTAATAGGCGTCGTCGCGTAGTTTCGTTTCCGGTTCCGCGCGCACCGTCACTATGCCGTTGCGAAGCTCGTAAACGCCGGCGCGATGCGTGTGGCCGAAGACGCAGATGCGTGCACCGGAAGAATGACCCTGCAGCGCCGCAAAGCTGAGCATGCGGCGCTCGTCATTATCGAGCCGCACGCTTTCGCAGCCGTTGTCCGGATGCAGCGCGCCGTGCACGGCGGCCACCCGATTGTCGATCGTGGTTTTGCGCGGCAGGCCGCGCAGAAATGCAAGGTCTCCGTCCGTCAGGCGTTGCCGCGTCCAGACAACCGCACGCGCCGCCCGGGCGCTGAAATCCTCGGTCCCGATCCGTCCGCACACGGCGAGATCGTGATTGCCGGCGACGCACAGCGCATCGCAGTCGCGGATCAGTGCCAGGCATTCCGCAGGCTTGGTATTGTAACCGACGATGTCGCCGAGGCAGAGGATGCGATCCACCCGTTGCGCGGCGATATCGGCCAAGGTCGCCTGTAGCGCCTCGACATTGGCGTGAATATCGGAAATGAGAGCCAATCTCACGAGCGGGCGTCGCCTTTTCCGGTCGCGGCCGCCAACGCGGCATGCAGGCCTGCGCCGATGAGCGGCATCGGATCGTTCCAAGACAGCGACGATTTGGCCTCGCAGCGGAGCGCCCAGGACAGCCATGTCGCGAGCGGCACGCCGGATTGGCGCGCAGCCGGAAAATCCTTCCACATCCGGCACCAGCGCACGCCGGCTTTGGCGCGACCGACATGCGGGCGCGGCGTGCCGGTCAGATCGGCATAGACCAGGGCCGGGATATTGACGCCGGCAACGGCGCCGGCGTGATGCCACAGCGTGAAGCGCGGATTGATCTCCAAAAGGTGCAGCGCGCCGCCGGCATCGCGCTTGAAATCGAGCTTGGCGACACCGGTCAGACCGATGCGCTCGACGGCGCCGCGGCCCTGCCGCCTCACGTCGGCGGCGTCGGTGATTTCCAGCGCCGTGGTGTGTCCGTAGATGACCGGGAACGTGCGTACCTTGCGGCCGGTGAACTCGCCGGCAATGGCGCCGCGCGCGTCGACATAACAGTGATAACTTTCGATTTGCGCTTCGCCGCCGCGGATGAGCCGTTGCGCAAGAAGCTCCGTCTCCAAGGCCTGCAATTGCGGCCACACCTGGCGCAGCTCCTCGGCGTTGGCGACCGAGAGCGCTTTGCGCTGCCCGAGCGCGTCGTTCCAACGGCCCGCGCGCATCAGCGGCTTGATAACGATGGGAAAGCTCAAACCGATATCGCTCGCTTCGATTTTCGCCGGATCGAATTGCACGGCAGCCGGCACCGGCAAATCGTGGCGCTTCGCCAACGCGGCAAACCGTGCCTTATCGGCCAAATCCTCGACCAGCGAGGATTCGGCGATCACAAAGCGGAAAGCCCGCGCCAGCGCTTCGCGATGCCGGGAAATGAAAAGAAGCTGCTCGTCTTCTTCGTAGAACAGCACCGGCCGCTCACCTTGGGCGTGGCCGAATTGCGTCAGCGCATTGACCAGCGCTTCAGGCGCTTGCGAGCCATCCCAGGAAAGCCGCGCTTGCGCGAAGCGCGAATAGTGCAACGGCGCGCCCGGCCGCGCCACAACGCTGCATGGGATGCCGGCGGCCGCAATCGGCTTCAACAGATCCATGTCACCCATCACGCAGGCCGGAGCCTGCGATTGCGGCATCGCGTCAGGCGTCGCCGCTTGCGGATAAATCAATGGCCCGACGGCGGAGCGCAGGCGCGACACCCAATGCCAGAGCACCGGCGTCTGTTTGATGAAGCGCTTGACGCGCCGGCGCACGACCGATGCGCCATGCCATGGCCAGCCGCGCAAGCTCGCCGCCGTGCTGTAATCGTAAAGCTTGAGCCGCAGATCCGACCATTCCAGCTTGTAGTTCTCGTCGCCGATGGTGAAATCGAACAGCCGCAAGCCGCGCCGGATGGCATAGGCCAACAGCTCGCGAAGATGAACCGTGCCGGGGCCGAAGCGTGCGGGCTCGCCGCCCAAGTAACTCGACAGCACATGGTAGTAGCAATCGCCGAACACGAGCGCGAAATTTGCCGCTCCACACTGCTCGCCGACCTCAAGGCGGCTGACGTGAGCCATATGGCGCGACCGCGGATTTGTCGCAAAGTCGGCAAAGAACTCGCGGTAGCCCGGCCGGGCGAACATGTCGCCGATGCCCTTGTGCGCGAAGATCCGCTTCTTCTGCTCCCACAAAACCTCGAGCGTGCGGCGCAGGTCGTCCGGCTCGTCGGCAGTGACGAAACGTATTGCTCCGAACTCCTCGATCCGCTTGCGCTTGGTGCGGTCGCGCCGGCGCGTCGCCGACGAGCGCCTGTCGCGATAGAACGTCTCCCAATCGCCACCCAGTTGCGTGATATGCGCGCTGTTGGCATTGGGCACGGCGCCGAGATAAATGAAGGGGTTGGTCTGAACGCCGACGGTCTGCGGCATCTTTTCGAATTCGATCCAGTCGTAACGCAGCGCCGGATCGGATTGCAGGCGCTGTTCCAGCTCCCGCCATAACGCGACAAAGCGGTCGGCCGTGACCCGCTGCGCAAAATCGCGCGCCAACAATGGCGCGTTGTAATCGCACAACTCCTGGCCCAGCCAGCACAGCCGCCGCGTTGCCCGTCGCCGCTCGAGCGCGAGCGGCGCGATGAAGGCAATCCTGCCGTCGGCGAAGCGGCCGATCACGATGATCGGGGTGACGTCGAGGCGGCGGCCGATGTGGCGGTCCCACGTCATCAGCCATTCGCAGGTCTGGAACGCGGTTCCCTCGGCGATCTCTTCAAAGGCGCGCCATTCGTCCGCGATGCCGTCGAACCGCGTGTGGATGCTGAAATTCAGTTCCGGCGCAAACTCGCGCGACAGATCGGTCAAACGCGACAGCGCGTCGTGCGCCGTATCGGCGCGGCCGTTATCGCCCGGTGAGTTTCGCAGTGCGATCAATGGACGTCATTGGCGGCACTATTTCCGGTCGGACCGGCTGAAATGACATTGGACCTGGGCTTGGAAACTGTCCTCGGAACTCTCATAGTAGAAAATTCTTAAATGTGGATGCTTCCCGCGCGGTTACGTGGGATTAACGTAAAGAGATCTTGCCGCCAGCGTCTTCTGCCGTGTCGGTTTGGCGCAGCCGCAGCGGTAGAAACCGCTGCACCGGCCCCGTATCCTTAATTTCGAAAATTGCGGTGCGGCGCGGGGGGCTGCCGCCAGAGGGAGGAAGCCATGAAAATGCTTCGGTATTGGTCCGGTCTTCTCGGCCTGTGCTTGCTGACATTGCCGGCGGCAACCGCCGCCCACGCCCAAGCCGACGACTATCCGAACAAGACGGTCACGATCATTTCCGACGCGGCACCGGGCTCGACGCCCGATGTCGACGCCCGCTTTGTGGCCGAGGGCTTGAGCAAAGCATTCGGTCATCAATTCATCATCGTTAATCATCCGGGTGCCAATGGCAGCGTTGCTGCTCGCGCCGCGACCGACGCGATGCCCGACGGCTACACCTTGTTCATGCCGGCGCTGTCTACTTTCGTGGCCTTGCCATCGATCGCGCCCAACCTGCCGCTCATGCTGCCGCGCGATTTCATCCCGATCGGCTACACAGCCGAAAATCCGATGTTCGTCGCCGTTAATCCCAAGCTTGGCGTCTCGACGCTGCCGCAACTCATCGCGCTCGCCAAGAAAGAGCCGGGAAAGATTTCGATTGCGGTGACCGGGGCCGGCAGGCTCACCGATCTCACCGGGCTGTTGCTGCAGGATCGCGCCGGCGTCCAGTTGTTGCGCGTGCCCTATACCGGGGGTCCGGCAGCGGCACTCGCCGACGTCGGCTCCGGACGCGTGTCGATGATCATCGAAGGCTATTCGGGCATCGTCGGGGCGGTGAAAGCCGGACAGGTCAAGCTCATTGCGGTCGCTTCGCCGGAACGATTGCCGCAATTTCCCGATCTGCCGACGGTTGCCGAAACGCTGCCGGGCTTTCGGGCGCTGGGCTGGCAAGTGCTGGTCGCGCCGAAGGGCACGCCGTCGGCCATTGTCGGCAAGGTCAGCGATGTTCTGGCCAAGGTCGTCGGCGATGCCGGTTTCAAAGCGAGCCTGGCAAAAATAGGCAGCTATTCGCGGGCCATGACCCCGGAACAGACCCTTGCTTTCGTGCGGCAAGAGCAGGACACCTGGGGGGCGGTGCTGCAAAAGGCTTCCAAGCAATAGCGGCCTACTTTCCTCAGCCTATTTTCATCAGGGAGATTGCCCAAATGTTGACGCTTTACTACGCCCCCGGCGCCTGCTCGCTCGCTTCGCATATCGTGCTCGAAGAGAGCGGCGAGGCATACGAACCCAAGAAAGTCGATCTCGCCGGCGGCGAACAGCGCACCGAGGCCTATCTGAAGATCAACCCGCTTGGCCGTGTGCCGGCGCTCAAGCTCGACAACGGCGAGCCGCTGACCGAGAACACCGCCATCCTGCCTTATCTCGGCAAGCGGTTCGGTCTGTGGCCGAAAGACCCGGCGGCGGAAGCGAAGGCGCTGTCGCTGATCGGCTTCTTTGCCTCAAGCGTGCACCCGGCGCATGCCCATGTCGGACGGCCCGAACGCTATACCGACGAAGCGAGCGCCTATCCCGGCATCAAGGACAAGGGACTAAAGACGTTCCACGGTTACTTGAAGCAGATCGACGGCATGCTGGCCGGACGCGAATGGCTTTCCGACGGCTATTCCGTGCTCGATCCCTACGCTCTCGTCTTCTACACCTGGGGCGCGCGGCGCGAGCTGCCGATGGCGGAGCTGAAAAACTACACCGCGCATAAAGACCGGATGATGAAGCGGCCCGCGGTGGCGCGGGCGGTCGAAGACGAGAAGATCAAGCTGCAGTAAACGACCTTGTCATCGTCGAGCGAAGGCGAAGCAATCCAGGAGGCACCGACTATGGGCTTTACCGGTGCTCCGCCTGCGCCGAGCATGACAAGTCCCACGATGGCGGTCACGCCGTCTTCTGCACCTTCAGCCCGAGCTCGGCGATGGTGCGTTCGCGCATGATGAATTTCTGAATCTTGCCGGTCACCGTCATCGGGAATTCGTCGACGAATTTGACGTAGCGCGGCACCTTGTAGTGCGCGATCTGGTCGCGGCAGAAGGCGCGGATTTCCTCTTCGGTGGCGACGGCGCCCGGACGCAGCTTGACCCAGGCGCAGATTTCCTCGCCGTAGCGGTCGTCCGGCACGCCGATCACCTGCACGTCCTGGATCTTCGGATGCCGATAGAGGAATTCCTCGATCTCGCGGGGATAGACGTTCTCGCCGCCGCGGATCACCATGTCCTTGATGCGGCCGACGATGTTGCAATAGCCCTCGGCGTCGATGGTGGCGAGATCGCCGGTGTGCATCCAGCGCGCCGCGTCGATCGCCTCGCGGGTGCGCTCCTCGTCGCCCCAATAGCCGAGCATCACCGAGTAGCCGCGCGTCAGCAATTCGCCGGGCGTGCCCGGCGGCACGATGCGCCCGTTGGTGTCGACGATCTTGACTTCGAGATGCGGCTGGATGCGGCCGACGGTCGAGACGCGCCGCTCCAGCGGATCGGTGGTCGAGCTCTGGAAACTCACCGGGCTGGTTTCGGTCATGCCATAGGCGATGGTGATCTCGGACAGGTTCATTTTGGCGACGCAGCGCTTCATCACCTCGATCGGGCATGGCGATCCGGCCATGATGCCGGTGCGCAGCGACTTAAGGTCGAAGCGGCCGAATTCCGGATGGTCGAGCTCGGCGATGAACATGGTCGGCACGCCATGCAGCGCGGTGCAGCGCTCCTCGGCGACCGTCTCCAGCGTCACCAGCGGATCGAAGCCCTCGCCGGGAAACACCATGCAGGCGCCGTGCGTGACCGCGGCGAGATTGCCCAGCACCATGCCGAAGCAATGATAGAGCGGCACCGGGATGCAGAGCCGATCCTCCGGCGTCAGCCGCATCGCTTCGCCGATGAAGAAGCCGTTGTTGAGGATATTGTGATGCGACAGCGTCGCGCCCTTGGGAAAGCCGGTGGTGCCCGAGGTGAACTGAATGTTGATCGGCTCGTCGAATTGCAGTTGCGGCGCGAGCTCGGCGATGCGCGCGGCCTCCTTTGCGGTGCCGCGCGCGAGAATTTCGGAGAAACGGAAGGTGCCGGGATGCCAGCCTTCGCCGAGCAAAACCACCGATCGCAGCGCCGGCAGCCGCGCCGATTCGAGCTTGCCCGGCGTGGCATGGCCGAGCTCGGGCGCCAATTCGCGCAACATGCCGACGTAATCGGAAGTCTTGAAGCGCTCGGCGAGGATGAGCGCCTTGCAGCCGACTTTGTTGAGCGCGTATTCGAGCTCGGCGATGCGATAGGCCGGATTGATATTGACCAGGATCAAGCCCGCCTTGGCGCTGGCGAACTGGGTCAGCACCCATTCCGAATTATTAGGCGACCAGATGCCGATGCGGTCGCCGGGGTTGAGCCCGAGCGTCAACAGTCCGGCGGCAAGCTTGTCGACCTCGGCGCGCAACGCGGCATAGCTCAGCCGCACGTTCTGATGGCGGACGACCAAAGCGGGCCGCGCCGGACATTGCTCGCAAACGGCGTCGAAAAACTGCCCGATGGTCTGCCCGATGAGCGGTTGCTCGCTGGCGCCATGGACGTAACTGAGATTGAGGCCGGCCATCGCGTGTCTCCCCCGTCATTTTGACCGATTATAGCGCGTTGCCGGCAAAGCTGCGAAGTCTCATCGCACGGGAATGTCGATATGGATCGCCTTTTGGTACACGGCATAGCTTGGTAGACTTTCGCGACAACGAAACCAATAAGTCGGCCCAAAGGACGCGACCAAGGAACCTCATGTCCGAGCCAATTTCGGAACTTTCGGTATCGCTCTGGCGCGGCGCGCGCGAGGGCCGCTACGAGACCTACAGCGTACCGCGGCGCGCAAGCCAGACCGTGCTCGACGTCGTCACGTTCGTGCAGCGCCATCTCGATCCGACATTGTCCTATCGCTTCGCTTGCCGGGTCGGCGTCTGCGGCTCCTGCGCCATGACCGTCAACGGCCGGCCGCGCTGGACCTGCCGTACCCACGTGGAAAAGGTCGCCGCCGACGGCCACCTCGAGATCGGGCCGCTGGAGAATATGCCGGTGATCAAGGATCTCGCCGCCGACATGGCGGAGTTTTTCCAGAAATGGCAGCGCGCCAAAGGCGTGTTTGCGCCGTCGCAGACCCGGTACGATCCGATCGCGCAAATCCGGCCGGATACCCCGGCGCGCGCCGCCGCCGATGCCGCGATCGAATGCATCAATTGCGGCATCTGTTACGCCGGCTGCGACACGGTGCGGTGGAATTCCGCCTATCTCGGTCCGGCGGCGTTGACGCGGGCGTGGACGCTGGTCAACGACGCGCGCGACGCCGGCAATCGTGCGCGGCTGCAAGCGATTTCTGCGGCCGGCGGCTGCCACGCCTGCCATTCGCATCAATCCTGCCAGGAGCTCTGCCCACAGACGCTCAATCCGACCGCTGCGATCGCCGGACTGAAGCGGCGCAGTGCGGCAGCCTATCTGAAGGGCGAAATCGAGCCATGAACGTACGGCTTTATATCTGGCAACGGGCGACGGCGGCGCTGATGGTGCCGCTGGTGCTCGGCCATCTCGCCGTCATCTTCTACGCCACCCGCCAGAATCTCACGGCAGCGGATATCCTGTCGCGCACGCATGACAGCGCGCTGTGGGCGTCGTATTATGGATTGTTTGTCGCCGCGGCGTCCATTCATGCATCGATCGGCGTGCGCAATGTGCTGGCCGAATGGTCGCCGTTGTCCGACCGCGGCGCCGGCTTGTTGGCCATTGCGCTCGGATTGTTGTTGGCGGCGCTCGGCTTTCATGCCGTCGTCGCGCTGGTGCTGACGTGACCGCCGGAGTGAACGCCCGAGACTTGGCACGTCGCGGCAGCGCGCTGTGGATCGCCGCCATGATCCACCGGTTGTCCGGTGTGGCGCTGGCAATCTTTTTGCCGATCCATTTTTTCGTGCTGGGGCTTTCCTTCCACGGCGGCGCGGGGCTCGATAGCTTTCTGCGCTGGAGCGATCAGCCGTCGGTGAAATTCGCCGAAGGCGGCTTGGTGTTTTTGCTCACGGTGCATCTACTTGGCGGTTTGCGCGTGTTGGTGATCGAGAATTTCCCCTGGCACGACGGCCAGAAACAGCTGGCGACGCTGGCCGCCGCAGTTTCGGCGGTCGTCGCCGTTATCTTTCTCGCGCGGCTGTTCTAGGCAATCGCATGAACGTCGAGCATCTCAAGACCGACATTTTAATTCTCGGTTCCGGCGGCGCCGGGCTGTTCGCCGCGCTGCATGCGCTTAAAGCCAATCCCGATCTCGACATCACCGTGGCGACCAAGGGCCTCCTCGGCAAATGCGGCTGCACTCGCATGGTGCAAGGCGGCTACAACGTCGCGCTCAATCCCGGCGACTCGATCGAGCGGCATTTCATGGACACGATCGAAGGCGGCAAATGGCTGCCGCATCAGGAACTGGCCTGGACGCTGGTGACGACCGCGATCGAGCGCGTGCGCGAACTGGAAAACGAAATCGGCTGTTTCTTCGACCGCAATCCGGACGGCACGCTGCATGGCAAGGCCTTCGCCGGCCAGACCTTCGACCGCACCGTGCATAAAGGCGATTTGACCGGCATCGAGATCATCAACCGCCTGATGGAGCAGGTCTGGGCGCGGCCGATCCGGCGCCTGGAGGAGCATCGCGCCGTGGCGCTTGTCCCCGCGGCCGACGGCGCGCTGTCGGGCGTGCTGATGATCGACGTGCGTTCGGGCGAATTCCGCTTCGTCGCAGCACAAGCCGTGCTGCTGGCGACCGGCGGCGGCCCGACCATGTACCGCTATCACACGCCGTCCGGCGACAAGACCATGGACGGGCTCGCCATGGCGCTGCGTCTTGGGCTGCCGTTGCGCGACATGGAGATGGTGCAATTCCATCCGACCGGGCTTTTGGCGGGCCCCGACACCCGCATGACCGGCACGGTCCTGGAAGAAGGCCTGCGCGGCTCCGGCGGCCATCTCCTTAACGGCGCGATGCGCCGCTTCATGGGCGACTACGATCCCAAGCTCGAACGCGCCACGCGCGACGTCGTCAGCCGCGCTATTTATGCCGAGATGCGCGCCGGCCGCACGACGCCCAATGGCGGCGTCTATATCAAGATGGGCCATCTCGGCCCGGCGAATGTCGCCAAACAATTCAAAGGCATGGTGGATCGCTGCCGCGACTGCGGCTTCGATCTGGCCGGCGGCCTGGTCGAAGTGGTGCCGACCGCGCATTATTTTATGGGCGGAGTGATCTGCGAGGTCGACACCACGACCGAATGTTTCGGCCTGTTCGTCGCCGGCGAGGACGCCAGCGGCATGCACGGCGCCAACCGCCTCGGCGGCAACGGCGTCGCCAATTCCACCGTGTTCGGCGGTATCGCCGGCGACGTGATGCCGGGTTGGATGGCGAGAAACCCCGGCCATCGTCCGCCCGACAGCCGCGTGCTCGACGCCGAAGTTGAGCGCGCGCTTTACCCCTTCAGCCGGAAGCCGGGCGATCTCAATGCTTTGCGCGAAAACTTGCTGGATACGATGTGGGACGAGGTCGGCGTGGTGCGGGATCGTGCCGGCATCGAGCGCGGCCTCGCCGGGATTGATCGTATCGAGGCCGAACTCCTTGCCACCGGCCTTGCCGATCCCGGCCGGCGCTTCAATTTGACCTGGCACGACTGGCTGAACCTGCGCTCGCTGTGCGAAGTGAGCCGCGTCATTGCGCTCGCGGCTCTCAAGCGCGAGAATTCGCGCGGCGCGCACTATCGCTCCGATTTCCCCGAGCCGGGGGATTTGGCGACCTCGACCTTCACCGTGGCGCGCAATATATCCGGCAGGATCGAAATGACCGACCGGCCGGTCGTTTTCAGCCACGTCAAGCCGGGCGAGACCTTGCTGCGCGAGACCGTCGCGGCCGAGTGAGACCATCATGATTCCGCTGTCGTCCCTTCAACGCACCGCCGAGGATTTGATGGCCAAGGCCGCCATCGAGATCCCGGAGGATTATCTCGCGGGCCTGCGCCGCTGCGCCGATACCGAAAAGGGCGACCTGTCGTCCTTCGTCATCAAGGCGATGCTGGAAAACTACGAGGCCGCCAAGGAAGACCGCCGCGCCATGTGCGGCGACACCGGACTGCCGCGCTGGTACGTCAAGATCGGCAACGAGGCGCGCATCGAAGGCGGTCCCGTGGCGCTGGAAACGGCGTTGCGCCGCGCCACCGCACGCGCCACCGCGAACGTGCCGCTGCGGCCCAATCGCGTGCATCCGTTGTGGCGCACCGATCACAACAACAATGTCGGCATCAACGCGCCGGAGATCGAATATGCGTTTCATCCCGACGCCGACTGGATCGAGCTGACCACGGTACACAAAGGCGGATTGTTCGGCACGGATTACCGCATGTTGTTTCCCGGCGACGGTATCGAAGGCATCAAGCGGTTTTATCTCGACACCCTGATCGGCTTCGGCAAACGGGGGCTCGCCTGCCAGCCGGCCATTGTCGGTATCGGGCTCGGCGGCTCCAAAGACACCAGCGTGGTGCTCGGCAAGCAGGCCTCGTGCCTGCGCATCGTCGGCTCGCGCAATCCCGATCCGAAAATCGCGGCGCTGGAAGAGGAGTTCAAGGAGCTTGGCAACAGTATCGGCATGGGCGCCATGGGCTTTGTCGGCTCGTCGATGGTGATCGATTGCCATATCGAGGTCGGCTATTGCCACACCGGCGGCATGCCGATGTCGGTGCACATGTTCTGCCTGTCGTCGCGCCGCGCCTGCGCCCGCATCTCAGCCGACGGCAAGGTTGCCTTCCGCACCGACCCGATGTGGTTCACCGATTATATGCGGCGCTCAACGGTCGAGTGGGGACAGGAGGCCGCAGCGGCGGCGGAATAAACATGTCCGACCTCAAAACAGTGCAGATCGATTTACCGGCGCGTACCGAAGACCTACGCAAGCTGGAGATCGGTTCGGTCGCCTATCTCACCGGCCGCGTGTTCACAGCGCGTGAGGGCGTCTACAAGCGGGCGATAGCCGACGGGGCAGGAATGCCTGCGGGCAAAGAAACCCTCGGCATCACCAATTTTCATTGTTCGCCGGCGGCCAATATCCATCCTGACGGCAGCTATACCGTCGGCGCGGTGACAGCGACCGCGTCATTCCGTTTCGCGCAGTGGCTTGACGGCTGGTTCAAGATCTCCGGCTGCAACATCATTATCGGCAAAGGCGGCATGACGTCGGAGACTTACCGACAACATTTTGTGCCGAACAATGCGGTCTATCTCACCACGGTCGGCTACGGCACCGGCGCGCTTCTCGGCCGCGGCATCAAACGGGTGGCCGGCGTCTATTGGCTGGAGGAATTGGGCCTGGCGCAGGCGGTCTGGGTGCTCGACGTCGAAAATTTCGGACCGTTCCTGGTCGAAAGCGATCTGGCCGGCAATTCGCTGTTCGAACGCGAGAACGCCAAGATCGCGCCCGGCATCGAGCGGCTTTATGCCGGCACCCGGCCGGCGACGCTGCACCGCTACGGCGAGACCGACGACAAGACCAAGGAAGTGATTTAGCGACTATATACCGCTCTATCTGAGGGATGGGGAGGCGGCAATGAGTGACGGCACTGCAAGGCCGGCTTTGCGGCAACGCGTAGCCCATGAGCTGCGGGAATTTACCGTCATCGCGATTTATCTTTTTATCTGTTTCGCCGCGCTCATAAACATGAAGGCCGCGATCCTGCATGCCCAAGGCGTGGCCTTTTCGCCTTATGGTCCTGCCGCCATCAAAGCCTTGCTGCTCGCCAAGTTCATCAGCGTGGGAAACGTCCTGAAACTTGGTCGGAGGTTCCAGAATCAAGGCCTGATCTGGCTGACACTCTACAAATCCCTGGTGTTCTTCGCCCTGCTTTTGGCGCTCAACGCGCTTGAGGAAATCGCGGTGGGCCTGATCCATCACCGGTCCATCGACGAATCGATTCTCGCTATTGCCGGGGGCACACTGGATCAGCTTGTTGCGGCTAGCTTCGTCATGCTGCTGATCCTGGTTCCCTTTTTCGCGTTCCGCACGTTGGGCGAAGTCGTCGGCGAAGACAATCTGGTTCGCATCTTTCTGCATTCGCGGCCGGCCGCGCAATAGCCGGGCGGTGCCAACTAGAGGACGCGAATAAACGGCCGCTCTCCCGTCGGGTCGACTTCGACCGCAGCATCGTTCGGGATGGCCTTGGTGATGTCGAGGTCGAAGCCCGAGATCATGGTGAAGTCGGCGAGCGCCGCGCCCTGCACCATGATCGGATTGACGCGGTTCAAAACCAGAGCCGCCGGCATGACGCCGCGCGAGGCCATTTCGTGCAGCATCCAGGCGGTGGCGACGCCGCCTTTGGCGGCATCAAGCACCAATATGCGGCCGCGATAGCTCTCGCCGGCAAGCTTATGCTCCGGCCGCGAGAACACGCCGCGAATGCGGTCGAGATCGTAACGCGCCGAGAAGCCGTCGCTGGCGACCAGCGCGCGTCCCCGCACTTGGCCGCCCATTCCCGCGGCCGCGTAAAAAATCGTCCCGCTCATGACAGCTTGCCGCCGGCGCAGGCCGCTGCCACGCAGCGCTCCATGGGCAGCAGCACCGGTCGATAGCCGTAGCCGCCGAGAATGTTGGTCAGCTTGGCCGAGTTTGTCGCCAACCGCTGCCAGCCATTGGCTTCCGCGATCTCGCGCGCGTAGCTTTGATAGAAGCACATGCCGGAGAGAACGATGCCGCCGGCGGCCTCGATGCGCGCGGTCAAGCCCATGCGGTCGCAGTCAGGCTTCACCTGCGGGCTGGTGACGGCGAGCAGCGGAATTTGCACACGGCAGCCGTCGAGCATCGCGGCGAGCATTTGCATTTCGACGAGGCTGAGCTGCGGCGCCGAAAACACCACCACGTCGACGGCGCCGATGTCCTTGGCATACCCCGCCTGCAACGCGTGGATATCGGCCTCGCCGACATCGTGGGTTTTGAGCGGGACGCCCGGCGGAACGACGTCTTCCAGCCGCATCGCCTCCGGCGTCACGCCGATCATGTGAAACAGCGCCACCGAGCCGAAGCTCGCCAGCGCTGCGCCGAAATGCTTCATTTCGTCGGCGCCCGGCGCGCGGTCGATGCCGATCAGCGCCGGCACCTGCGAATAGTCGCCGGCCAATCTCCCGATCACGCCGCCGAGCGCGCCCCAATCGGCAAGTTCGCGTGGCGTCCACGCCACCTCAATCAGCAACGTCGCCTGACGGCGCTCGTCGAGATGATAGCCGTAACGCGGCGTGCGGCCGGTAAGGCCGGCGCTCAGCGCCGAAGGGCCGCCCTCGAAGTTCGAGCGCGCCCCGCAGACGCTGTTCGAATAAATCACCACGCCGGTGTCGCCATAGGCCATGTGCTCGCCACGCACCGGCGGCATGATGGTCTGATAATTGATGCAGGTATCGGTCATCAGGACGCCGAGCGCCTGGAACGCTTCGATGGCACGGCGCTCCAGCTCCAACATCCACGGCTGCTGCTTGAGCCGCACGGCTTGCGCGAAATCGGTGCCGCGCGGATCGGTGATCGTCGGAATACGAACGGTTCGCTCGTGGGCGGGCAGCGTTGCCCAATGCTCGAGCCATTCGACGCCGGCAACGCCGAGCAATTCCGTGTCGGCCATGATGTGAGCCTGGCCGACCGGCACGAAATCTTGCGCGCCGAGATAGTCGCCGACCTTGATCTGATGCTCGATCGCCCATTGTCGCAGTGGGCCGAGTTCGCCCGACTGCATCGCCCGTTCTTCGTCGTTCAGCCGCACGGCGAAAGCTTTACTGCGCCACGACGCCCGCGGCCCTGATCAGCGGCACCCATTTGTCGATCTCGCTGCTGACCAAGTGACCGAGCGCCTGCGGCGACCGCTGATCCGGCGCCGGGAGATCGGCGCCGATGTCGGCAAGCCTTTTGGCGATGGCAGGATCCTGCATGGCCTTCTGCACGGCGGCATTGAGCTTCGCAACGATCGGCGCCGGCGTGCCTTTCGGCGCGAACAAGGCTGACCAGGCGACGGTCTGCAGAGCGGGCCAGCCGGCTTCATTGGCCGAGGGCACATTCGGGATGGCTGGGGCGCGCTGCGGGATGGTAACGACGATGGCGTTTTCCTGATCGGCTTGAATATGCGGCGTTGCGGTCACGACCTGATCGAACAGGGTGTCGATCTGGCCGCCGAGCAGGTCGTTGCTGGCTTCGGATAACCCGCGATAGGGAACGTGGATCAGGTCGGCGCCGGTGAGATGATTGAACAAGAGCAACGTCAGATGCGAGATCGAGCCGACGCCGGCCGAGCCCATCGTCGCCTTGCCTTTGTTGGCCTTGGCCCAGGCGATAACGTCGTTTAGCGTTTTAACGTTCAGAGTCTTGCGCGTCACCAGCACCATCGGCGTCGAGGCGACGAGAATGATCGGCTCAAAATCCTTGCGCGGATCATAGGGCAGCTTGTTGTAGATGCCGACCGCCGCCGCGTGCGTGCCGAGATTGCCCATGACGAGCGTGTAGCCGTCGGCTTCGGCACGCGCGGCCTTGGTCGCGCCGATAGTCCCGCCGGCGCCGGTAACGTCCTCGATGATGACCTGCTGGCCGAGCATGGGACTGATGGCCTGGGCGATTAGCCGGCCGAGGATGTCGGTCGGGCCGCCGGCCGCGAACGGCACGATCATGGTGATCGGACGGGTGGGATATTGATCGTCGGCGCGGGCACTGGCGACGAAGCCGGCAACAAGAGCCAACGCCAGCATGGCGGCGCGACACCAAACGGCGCTAATTTTCGACATTATCTCCCCCCTGCCACGCGAACAAATGCGCGTTTCCGCTTCTTGTTGCCGGCAAGTGTAGGGAGGCTCGATGGCGTGTCAAATGCACGCAGACCGCGTAAACGGCGATGCGGCCGAGGCGTCCCCAAGAGGCGATTTTGTAAAGCAGCGATTTTGCGGCTGGTACAGCTGGGTGGACTCGAACCACCGACCTCCTGATCCACAGTCAGGCGCTCTAACCAACTGAGCTACAGCTGCACGGCTTGCGGCGTAGTGTGTAAGAGCAACGCTTGGGCTTGGCAATATAGCCTCGGACGGTCCGATAAACAGCAAAAAGCCCGGGCCAGGCCCGGGCTTTCACCTCTCGCCGCGTTAAACGCAGCGCGCATTCATTAGGTTGCCGTTAGGCGACTTTGGTGAACGCCTTGTTCATACCGGCCTTGATCGGCTCGGCCGTTTCGGTCGCGACCTTCTGGGCCAGCGCGCCGAGTTCCTTGGTCTGCGCGGTCATCGTCTCGAAATTCTTACGCGCATGGGCGCTGGAGAGCTCGACGACTTCCGACAGCGTCTTGGCCGCGAGCAGCTCGCCGGCATAATCGAACGCCGCATTGGTGTTGATCCGGGCCGCCTCGATCATTTTGAGGCCATAGTCCGAGGCGCCCTTGCTGGCGGTCGAATAAGTGGTCTCCAGCACGTCGGTCGCCTCTTCGGCGGCGGCCTTCATCTTCTCGTAGGTGTCCTTGCACTGCGCGACACCGCGTTCCGCGATTTCACGGAAGGCGGCCGGCATTTCCATCTTCGGGATTTCGAATTTCGGCATCTCGAATTTCGGCATTTCAAACGCGCCGGTTGCCGGCTTGCTCTTGGCTTTGGGGGGAGTGGAAGTAATGGTGGCTTCCGCCATGACACTGGTCCTTGGTTTTGCTCGATGCTTCTTGGGCTGTCTCACCGGGAGAATTTGTTTTTCATTGGCCTCGCCGCCCATTGCGCGTTGCCTGATATTCCGAGGCCCCGCGGCGGCATGCCGTCCACATCCGTGCCGGGCCAATTGTTAAGATAGATAGCAACTTTTTTGGTGCATTGCAACAGGAAATATTGCAACGCACAAAATAATTATCGCATTGAAACTATTGGGTATTTTAAAAGACGACGAAACAAGGCTTCGTCATATCTTAGGTTTGGCAGCCTCGACGACAATTTTTGCGGCACTTTGACCAAGGTCTTGAACCTGACTCGACAGGGTCTGCATCTGGCGGCTCAGATATTCGGACTGCAACCGCATCAGGTCGGCGGTATCTTTGGCACTCATGAGCTTTTGCGCGAATTCAAACGTCGCCGTCACGTTCTGCTCGGCATAAGTCATCGATTTATGGGCAATTTCGGACGCGGCGCTGTGCGCCGCCACGGTCTGCCCTTGCAACTGGCCGACCGCTTTATTGGCCGCCTCGATGAAACCTTCGAACGCCTTGCGCGCTTGGGTCACGCTCTGTTCGGCAAACGCCCGTACTTCGTTGGGAATAGCAAATTGCTCGAATGGATCTTTCGCCATCATACGCTCCTTGTTCCGCCGGCAATCCGATCCTAGCGCAAATCCCTATCGGGCAGGCAAGGGCGACGCGGGCAAGGCCGGCGGCGATTAAGGTTATCCCGGCAAGCCCGGCTCCCGGCATGGACGCCGCAGACGCCCCGCACTATCACTATTAAGAATTTGTTTAGGCTATGAGTTTCGACGCATGGCGGTCGTGGAAAACGAGCTCGCTTTGTTGCGGCATCCGCGGATCGCCGTGCTGGCGACAAGCGCATGGCCGGCGTGGCTGTGGCGCATCGACGGCCGGCAGATCGCGTGGGCAAATGCGGTCGGCGCGGCAATCTTCGGGGCCGCAACGACGGCGGAATATCGGCAGCGCCGCTTCGATACGAGCGATGCTTGCGCGACACAAATCATCCGTCTGGCCGCGACGCTGCCGTCGGCGGCCCAAGAGCGGCTCGAGCGGCTGCGCGGCTTCGGCGCGAGCTTCGGCCGCGCGCTGACCTGTGCCTGCTCGCGGATCGTACTCGACGACGGCAAGGCCGCGGTACTGGTCGCGGCGACCGAACCGGCAGGACCGCATTTGGCACTGAGCGAACGCGCGCGCCGGCTGTTCGGCGATTGCGCCGAACCGATCGCGGTTTTCACGTCGGACGGCACGCTCGTGCATGCCAATGCGGCGGCACAGGCTCGGCTCGGCGGCGCACCGCGGCTCTCGGCGCTTGACATCGAAACGCTTGGCGCGGCGGCGCTGCAGGCCGGCAGCGCCAAGGGCTCGGCGCAATGGGGCGATCAAGCGGTGGAGGTCGTTGCCACGCGGATCGGCGAAGAGCCGTCGCGGCTCATTGTTCTGACGATGCCGCAGCGAGCGAACCAGCCGCCGAGCGCAGAAAAATCGTCGCCGGACATGACAGGCGGGCAACGCAGCGACGCAGCGCCGGCGGCGCAGTCACCTCTTGTCGGATCTCCGGCGCCGGCCCCGCCAGAACTTGCCGCCGATGCGGACCGAGAAATTATGCGTGAGCCGGAAACTGTCCCTGAAGCTCTCCCTGAAACCGTCGCTGCGCCTGTCCCCGGACCGATTGCCGATCGGCGACATCCTTTGCGCTTCGTCTGGCACATGGATGCCGATGGCCGCTTCGGCGTCGGTTCGGATGAATTCGTCGAACTTGCCGGGCCGCGGACTGCAGCGGCATTCGGCCGGCCGTGGAACGAGATCGCCGCCGAGTTGAAGCTCGATCCCAACAATCAGGTCGCGCGCGCGATAGCGAGCCGCGAAACCTGGAGCGGCATCATCGTGTCCTGGCCGGTCGACAATGCCGCCGAGGGACTGCCGGTCGAAATGTCGGGACTTCCGGTGTTCGATCGCGACCGCAGCTTTTGCGGTTATCGCGGCTTCGGCGTCTGCCGCGACATCGACCGCATCAACCAATTGGCACAGGCTCGCCGCGAACATCCGAGCCGGTTCATGCCGGCTGCGGAGCCCGCCCCGGAGCCGGCGGAAAAAGGCGCCGGGACGCCGGCCGCGATGCCCAAGGAAACCGAGGCCGAAACAAAGGCGGAAACCGAGGCGGCTCCGTCACGGGAAGCGGTCCCGCAACCGGAGCGACCTGCGGCACCTGTGGCGGCGGCGACCGCCAATGTCGTGCCGTTTCGCCAGTCGCCGGCCGCCGAAACAAAGGTCCCGCCGGCGTTGAGTCCGGTCGAGCGCCGGGCATTCCGTGAATTGGCGCAGGAACTGACGGCACGATTGCGCGGCCGTGAGGCACCGGTAGCCGAGGCCGGTATGGAAGGCGCGCCGGCCGAGGCGCTTGGAGCCGCGGCGGTCGCGCCGGCCGACGAGCCGATCATCGAGCAGGTGCTGCTCGATCGCATTCCGGTCGGCGTCCTGGTCTACCGCCACGACAAGGTCCTCTACGCCAACCGTCACTTCCTCGAATGGAGCGGCTACGCAAGTCTCGCTGCGATCGAGTTGGCCGGCGGCTTGAGCACGCTGTTCGCCGAACCCACCGAGGCGCTGGCCGCCGCGGAGGCGGCCGCGCCGCCGCTCACCTCGCTCTCCATCAAGACGCAGCGCGGCGACAATGTGCCGGTCCAGGGCCGCATGTTCACCGTGCCATGGAACGGCTCGTCGGCCCTGGCACTGATCCTGACCAATGGGCAGGCGGCGGCCGCGCAACGCGACGCCGAGCGCGCGCGCGACGTCGCCGAAAAGGAAAACCGCGAGCTCAAGGCGGCGCTCGACACCGCCACCGACGGCATCATCACGCTCGATGCCGCAGGCCACGTCGTCGGCGCCAATGCGCGCGCGGCCGCGCTATTCGGCAAACCCGCCGCCGAGCTTGCCGGTCGCTCGTTCGGCGATTTGCTGGCGCCGGAGAGCGAACATGCCGCGCGCGATTATTTCAACCGCGTGATGCGTGGTACCGGCAGCGTCGACAACGCCATCGACGTCGCGGCGCGCGCCGCCGGCGAGCGGCTCGTCCCGCTGGCGATGGCGTTCGGCCGCATCGGCGCCGATCGCATCTGCGCCGTGCTTCGCGATATGACCAACCGCAAGCAGAGCGAGGACGAACTGCGCAATGCGCGACGCGACACGCAGCGCGCCGCCTCGGCCAAAGCGGAATTCCTCGCCAAAGTGAGCCACGAAATCCGCACCCCGCTCAATGCCATGACCGGCTTCGCCGAAGTGATCATGGCCGAACGGTTCGGCCCGATGGGCAACGAGCGTTATCGCGAATATGTCAAGGATATCCACGCCGCCGGCACGCATCTCGTCGCCATGCTCAACGACCTTCTCGATCTGTCGCGGGTGGAAGCCGGCCAGGTCGAGCTCCACTTCGTCAACGTCAGTCTCAACGAATTGACCCAGCAGTGCGTCGGCATCATGCAGCCGCAGGCAAACCGCGCCCGCATCATCATCCGCACCTCGTTGACGTCCGGCGTGCCGGCGATCGTCGCCGACGAGCGGTCGCTGCGCCAGATTGTCCTCAATCTCATTGCCAACGCCATCAAGTTCACCGGCCCCGGCGGACAGGTCATCGTCTCGACGTTACTGACCGATAGCCGGGAAGTGGTGCTGCGCGTGCGCGATACCGGAGCCGGGATGACCGAAAAGGACATCGAAATCGCGCTGCAACCGTTTCAACAGACGGCGATCTCGGGAAGCTGGGGTTCGGGCGGCAGCGGTCTCGGCCTGCCGCTGACCAAAGCTCTGGCCGAGGCCAACCGGGCCAATTTCGCCATCGAGAGCGCCCCGAATGCCGGCACGCTGGTCGAGATTGCCTTTCCCTCCAACCGCATCGTTGCCGGTTGACCGGCCGGCTTGGGTAGCGGCTCGAGGCGGGCCCGCCGAGTTTTCGCCGTCATTGGCGGCGATCCTGCGGCAGGCTCGATCATGACCGCGATCAAAGCTCTGTTCAAAGTTCTTTTGTCGGCGATTTTGACGTGCGGCATTCTGCTGCCTGTCGCGGCGCGCGCCGCCGACGACGTCGATCTGCTGCTGGTGCTTGCCGCCGACGTTTCGCGCAGCATCGATGACACCAAATTCCAATTGCAGCGCAACGGCTATGCCGCCGCGATTTCCGATCCGCGCGTGCTCGATACCATCCGATCCGGGCGCAACGGCCGCATCGGCGCGAGCTTCGTCGAATGGTCGGGGGCCGGCGCGCAACACGTGGTCATCGATTGGACGGAGATCGGCGACGCCGCAACAGCCAAAGAGTTCGGCGACCAATTGGTCGAGGCGCCGCGCTCCTTCGCCGGCCGCACCTCGATCAGCGGCGGCATCGAATTCGCCCTGGCTCGGCTGGCCGCAGCGCCCTTCAATTGCGTTCGCCGTACCATCGATGTTTCCGGCGACGGCACCAACAATGACGGCCGCGCCGTCACCGAGCTGCGCGATCAGGCGGTCGCCGCGGGCGTGACCATTAACGGCCTCGTCATCCTCAGCGAAAACCCCTTGCCGTGGAATCCGGAGCACACCAATCCGCCGGGCGGCCTCGACAATTACTATCGCAACAACGTGGTCGGCGGCCCGGGCGCCTTCGTCATGGTGGCGCAGAATTTCAACTCGTTCGGCCAGGCCATTATCGCCAAAATGATCGCCGAGGTGTCGCAGCGGAAAGAGCCGGCGCGCTGGCAGGCGGCCCACCGCTAAACGGCGCAGACAGCTGCAATGGTGCGCCGATGGCACGGCTTTAGGTCGGCTGCGGCCACGAAAGCGACACAGATAACGGCCATGTTTCCAGCCTGCATATCGCCCGGTATAGTCGGGCGGTCTCACAATACTTGGAACGCTTCCCGTGACTGCGGCCATCGGCCTAAAGCGCCTTGCAATCGCCGTTGCCGCCCTCGCTGCGGCCGCGTTCGTCACGCTGATTGCGCTGTCTTTCCTGATGCCGGCGGCTTCGGTCCGCGATGCGGTCAAGGCGGAGATCCACGCCGTAACCGGGCTTGATCCCATGCTCGGCAACGACGTTTCGCTGTCGTTGTTTCCGTCCGGCACGGTTCGTTTTCGCAACGTCGTCTTGGGCAACGACCAGACCGGAGAGCCCGCCGTCGCCGCCGACGAATTGACCGCGCGGCTACGTTACTTTGCCTTGCTCACCGGACGCATCGAGATCGCCGACGTGACGCTGGTGCGCCCGGTGATCAACGTCGCCTTCTCCGCGGGCGGACAATCGAACTGGGCCGGGCTCATCGTCTCGTTGGCGCACGCGCTCGAGCCTGTTGCGGAGCGGACCGCATCTTTCTCCGAGATCGACATTCAGGATGGCACCGTCGTCGTGCACGACGCCGGCAAGAACGCCACCGAGCGGCTCGAAGACGTCAATTTTCAGGTCGCTTGGCCGTCGATTTCGCGCAGCTTCGGCGCCAACGGACATTTCATCTGGAACAATGAACCGGTCGAGGCGAGCCTCGCTTTGACCGATTTCCTGGCGGCGCTGACCGGCGACCGTTCCGGGGTCAAACTGCGGCTGTCGAGTGCGCCGCTTCAGCTCGCATTCGATGGCACGGCGACCGACCAGCCGACGCTGAAACTCGACGGCACGCTCGACGTCGAAGCGCCGTCGCTGCGGGACGCCCTGCGCTGGACCGGCAAGAGCAAGATTCCGTTCGGCGGATTTGGCCGCTTTGCGCTGCGGGCGCAGAGCGATATCGGCGGCGGCGTCGCGTCGTTGTCGAACGTCAATGTCGAGCTTGACGGCAACACCGCGGAGGGCGCGCTGACGCTCGCCGTCGACGGCCATAGCCTGGTGCAGGGCACGCTGGCAGCCGACGCGCTCGATCTGACACCCTATGTTTCCGGCGTGCGGCTTTTGGCCCGCGACGACAGCAGATGGGATCGGCTGCCGATCGCGCTCAACGGCTTCGACGATTTCAATCTGGATTTGCGATTGTCGGCGGCCAGCATCAAAATCGGAGGCGCGCAAATGGAGCGCACCGCGATCGGTGCGACCATGCACGGCGGCAAGCTCGATGTCACGATCGGCGAAGCGCAGGCCTTCGGCGGCACCGCCAAAGGCACGCTGGGCATCGCCAGCGCCCAAAACGGCGTCGCGGTGTCGTCGAATATGCAATTCCTCGACGTCGATCTGGAAAGCTGCATGAGCCAGATATTCGGCGTGCACAGGCTGCAAGGCCGCGGCAACCTGGCCTTCAACCTCGCCGGCGCCGGCGATTCCGTCATGGCGGTGACGCACGCGCTCAACGGCACGGCGACGCTGAACGCCCAATCCGGCGCCTTGACCGGCATCGACGTCGAGCAATTATTGCGCCGGCTCGAGCGGCGGCCGCTGTCCGGCAGCGGCGATTTTCGGCAGGGCCGCACGCCGTTCGACCAGCTCGTCGTCAGTCTTAAGGTCGACAATGGCCTCGTCTCCGTCGCCGACATGCATGTCGACGGCCCCTCGGTGAAGCTCGCCGTCGGCGGCCAGGCTTCGGTGCCGACGCGCGATCTCGATCTCAAGGGCGTGGCGACGCTGGTATCGAACGAGACGGCGGAGGAATTCGACCTGCCTTTTGTCGTGCAGGGGCCATGGGACGATCCGATCATGCTGCCGGACCCGCAGAGCCTGATCCGTCGCTCCGGCGCGGCGGCGCCGCTGTTGAACGCGGCCAAGAGCTACAATGCCAGCGACGCCGTGCGCTCGGTGATCGATCAACTGCTGGCCAACCCCCCCGCGCCGGCGGCGTCGACGCCGGCTGCATCGCCGGCCACCGCCGCGACGCCGGCCGCCGTCACGCCGTCCCGCTAGCGTCACAGGCGGCATTGGGCCGCGCAGATTCCGGTTTTTTGCTCTATGATTTGCGCCGCACGAATCAGCGCGGAATCCGTCCGCGATGAGGGGCAAAAAGCTCGCCGATGCTCCGCCTCACCCGCACGGTGGTCAAGGTGCTGATCGCGTCGATGATCGTCGGGACGATCCTGACGCATTTCGGCATCGGCCCCGACCAATTGGTCAAGCTGACCGGGCTCTCGCCGGAGCGGATCGAAGACTTGGCGCGCGCCGGCCTGGCCTGGGCGCTGCCCAATTTGCTGCTGGGCGCGCTGGTTATCGTGCCGGTCTGGTTTCTGTTCTACATCTTCCGGCCGCCCGGCGAGAGCCGCGATTGATCGGCCGCAGGCTCACGCGCGAGCCGGCGCGCCTCTCGCCGCGCTGAGCTTGGTCAACGCCGACGCGGCAATCACCGCCAGTCCGACGACGCCGACCATGATGCTGCAGACCGCGTTCATTTCCGGGCTGACGCCCAGCCGCACTTCCGAATAAATGCGGATCGGCAGCGTCGTCGCGCCCGGGCCGGTCGTGAAACTGGCGATCACCAGATCGTCGAGCGACAGCGCGAAAGCCAGCATCCAGCCGGCGGCAATGGCGGGCAGGATCAGCGGCAAGGTCACCGTCAGGAAGGTGCGCGCCGGCGAGGCGCCAAGATCCATCGCAGCCTCTTCGAGACTCATGTCGAAATCGACCAGCCGCGACTGCACGATGACCGCGACAAAGCACATGGCCATGGTGGTGTGGGCGATGGCGACCGTCCAGAAGCCGCGGTCCGCCGATACGGCGACGAACAACAGCAGCATGGACAGACCGGTGATGACCTCGGGCATCACCAATGGAGCGTAGATCATGGCCGCAAAGAGAAGCCGGCCGCGGAAGCGGCCGAAGCGAACCAGCGCCACGGCCGCGAGCGTTCCCAGGACCGTTGCCGCGGTTGCCGCGACAAGCCCGACGCGAAGGCTGATGAAGGCCGCGGACAACAGCGGCGCGTCGTCGGCGAGCTGACGGTACCATTGCGTCGACCAGCCGCCCCACACCACGACGAGACGCGACGCATTGAACGAGTACAGGACGAGGATCACGATGGGCAGGTAGAGAAAGGCCAAGCCGGCGCACAGCACGATGGCGTTGAAAGCGGAGAGCTTGCGCATGGTCAGGGCTCCTCCGTTTGCCGCATCGTCTGGTGCTGAAAGATCACGATCGGCGTCACCAGCAGGCAGACCAGGACGACGGCGACTGCGGAGGCCGTCGGCCAGTCCTTGTTGGCGAAGAACTCCGTCCAGATGGTCTGCCCGATCATCGCCGTGCGCGAGCCGCCGAGCAGATCGGGAATGACGAACTCGCCGACGGCCGGAATGAAGCAGAGCAGCGAGCCGGCGATCACGCCCGGCGCCGACAGCGGCACAGTGATCAGCCAGAACCGCTTCCAGCGCGGGCAGCCGAGATCGGCGGCGGCTTCCAACAGCGACTCGTCCAGTTTCTCCAGCGTCGCGTAGAGCGGCAACACCATGAAAGGCAGATAGGAATAGACGATGCCGATATAGACGGCGCTGTTGGTCGACAGCCACACCGGCGGCTCGCGAACCAGATGAAGCGCCAGCAACATCCGATTGAGAGGTCCGTCATGCTGGAGAATGTTCATCCACGCATAAATGCGGATGAGGAACGACGTCCAGAACGGCAGAATGACCAAGAGGACCAGAATCGCTTGCACTTGGCGCGACGTGCGCGTCATGGCGTAGGCGATCGGATAGCCGATCGCGAGCAGGAGCAGCGTGGACAAAGCGGCAATCTGCAGACTTTTCAGGTACGACAGCACGTAAAGCGGGTCGGAGCCGAGGAAGGCGTAATTGTCGAACGACAGTCCGGCAAAAAACCGCACAATGCCGTCCCAGCCGGCGGACGGGTCAAAAACCGGCGTATAGGGCGGCAACGCGAGCGCCGTCTGCGACAGGCTGATTTTCATCACGATCAGGAACGGGACGAGGAAAAAGGCGATCAGCCAGGCATAGGGAAGCTGGACGACGAGCCTGGCCGCCAAAGATCGCCGCAGTTTTTCTTTCATGCGTCGCCGTCTTTCGTCATTGCATCAGCACGATCGCCGCTTCCGGCGGGAAGCCGAGCCATAGTTTGCCGTTCCGCGCGACGCCGCGTCGTTCACTACTTTCTGCGCCATTGCCTTCGCCATATCGCGCATCCCGGCCGGTATTAGGGATGGTGGCCTGCAGCCCAACGCCGGCATCGGTCCGCAGCCGCAAGATCGACAGCTCGCCGAGAAAAGCGATGTCGACGAGGGTTGCGGCAAAGCCGTTGTCCGGCGCGGCGGGGCGGTCCGGCAAGACCTGAAGCCGCTCCGGCCGGACCGCGACCCACACCGTGGTCCCCGGCTCGGCATCGATTTTCGCCGCGACGCGCAGGCGGCCGACTGCCGTATCCTCGACGCTCGTGCCGTCGTCGCCGACGCGGCCCTCGAACAGATTGACGCTGCCGACGAAATCGGCGACCCAGCGCGAATTCGGTCGCGCGTAGAGCTCCGCCGGCGGCGCAACCTGCATCAGCCGGCCGCGATCCATGACCGCGATGCGATCGGCGACCGTCATCGCTTCGCTCTGGTCGTGGGTCACGATGATGAAAGTCAGCCCGAGACGGCGCTGCAGGTCCATCAGTTCGAACTGCGTCTCGCCGCGCAGTTTCTTGTCGAGCGCCGCCATCGGCTCGTCGAGCAGCAAGATTTGGGGCCGCTTGACCAGCGAACGCGCAAGCGCCACGCGCTGGCGTTGCCCACCCGACAGTTCGTGCGGCTTGCGCCGGCCGAAATCTTCAAGCTTCACCAGCTTGAGCATCTCGCCCACGCGTTCGGCGATCTGCGACCGCGGCAAACCTTCCTGCTTGAGGCCGAAGGCGACGTTGCCTTCGACGGTGAGATGCGGAAACAGCGCGTAGCTCTGAAACATGATGTTGACTGGACGCCGGTGCGGCGGCACGGCCGAGAGATCGACGCCGTCAAGCAGGATGCGGCCGAGATTGGCCCGCTCGAAACCGGCAATCAGGCGCAACAGCGTTGTCTTGCCGCAGCCCGATGGCCCGAGCAGCGCGAAGAATTCCCCCTGATAGATATCGAGCGACAGCCGGTCGACCGCGGTGAAGGCGCCGAACTGCTTGCTTACCCCTTCGATTTGCAACAGCGGCACCGCTGTCCCG
This sequence comes from uncultured Alphaproteobacteria bacterium, assembly GCA_963807125.1. Lineage (GTDB taxonomy): Bacteria > Pseudomonadota > Alphaproteobacteria > Rhizobiales > Xanthobacteraceae > BOG-931. The sequence goes on along the minus strand of CAWEAH010000012.1, from coordinate 584,232 downwards.
TCGGACCACGGCGCGAAATCGCGCTTGGCCAGGTCGGTTCTCGAGCCGACGGTCTGCATCGACGCTCCACGTGCGACGGCGCGCTCAAAGGGCGCGCCTCAACGCACGCTAAAGCATTTTTGCGTTCGGTGAAAACAGACCCGGTCTATTCGAGGATGGCCAGGCTCGGCGTCGCCGCCAGCGCAGCTTCGTCGACCGCATCGGTCACCAGCTTGCGCGGCTCGGGGCCGTAATAATCGCCCAATTGCACCGCCGGCCGCGGCTGCGTGGTAATCGAAACGAGGCGGTCGTAAATCGCCTTGGCCGACACCGGCTTGGTCAGAAATTCGTTGACGCCGAGCCGCACCGCTTCGACGACCCGCCAGCGCTCGCAATGCCCGGTCAGGATGATGATCGGAATATCGGGCATCGGGAATACGCCCGGCGAGCGCACGATGCGCACCAGTTCGGGACCGCTGAGCATCGGCATTTCCCAATCGAGCACGACGACGTCGGGCGCCATGGTGCGGATCGAGTTCGAGCGCGGCAATGCCGTCGGACGCCTCGCAAATATCCTTGATGCCGCAATTGACCAACAGATTGCGGATCATCTTGCGCATATATTGGTTGTCGTCGACCACCAGAACGCACAGCGACTGGATGATGCTTTCGACCTGCTTTTTGCTGTGCTTGGCGGACGCGCCGTAGCGGGCGGCAAAACGGCCGCGGATGTTTCGTGCTTGCCCTTCCTCGCGCATGCGGCCATGAAACCACACGCCGTGTTGCGGGACTTAAAACGAATTCGTGCAAATTTTCTGGATTTTGCGATTACCGCCGGCGGCGCCGACCGCGTGGTGATCGTTGGGTTAATGTCAGACCAGCAGGAACTCGTTCGGATCGGCGGCGAAGTCCGGCTTGGCGGCGCCCAGAGACGCACGCGGCTCCGGTCCATAGTAATCGCCGCGCCTGACCATCGGCCGCGGATGCACCAGGATCGACACGATCCGCGCCAACAGCGCCGTCGATGACACCGGCTTGAGCAGATATTCATTGACGCCGAGCTGCATCGCTTCGATCACGCGCGACCGCTCGCTGTAACCGGTGAGCATGATGACCGGCACGTCCGGCAGCGGAAATTTCTCGGGCGACCGGACGGCGCGCATGAATTCCGGCCCATTGGGGCTTGGCATTTCCCAATCGAGAATGACGATATCCGGCGCGCGCATGCGGATTTTCTCGAGGCCGTCGTGCCCGTCGGCGGCCTCATAAATGGCCTTGACGCCGATGGCCTGCAGCAACGCGCGCACGACCTTGCGCATGCTCGGCTCGTCGTCGACGACAAGCACTTTGAGCTTTTCGACCTGCCGCGCGATCTGGGTAGCCCGGGATTCCGATGATGCCCCGTAATGAGGAATTCCCCGCCCCGATCTGACCACAGACCGATGAAGTTGAGCTTGGACAAACCGTTAAAATTTTACCGAACCGCGGGATCGGCCGACGGCGCCGCCATGAAGCGCTCCAGCAGCGCCGTCTGAGCCGGAGTGAACCGCAAGCCGAGCTTGGAACGGCGCCACAGCACGTCGTCGGCGGTCGCCGCCCATTCTTCGGTCATCAGGTAGCGTACCTCGGCGGCGGTCAGATCGGCGCCGAACCGCATGCCGAGATCGTCGAGTTTGGCCGCCTGACCGAGCACACGGTCAACTCGTGTGCCATAGGCGCCGACCAGGCGGCGGGCGTGGTCGGCGGTGAGGAAACGCCAGGTCCGCTGCGTGCGTTCGATCAGCGTGTCGACGCCGTCATAGACGAAATCGCCGCCGGGCAACGCGCTTTGGGCGGTCCAGGGCCGCGACCGCGGGAAGAAATGCGCCAGCCGCCCCAACGCCTCCTCGGCGAGCCGGCGGTAAGTCGTGATCTTGCCGCCGTAGACGGTGAGCAGCGGCGCCTCGCCGAAACGCTCGTCGAGGATAAGCGTATAATCGCGGCCGACGTCCTGCGCTTTGCGCGCGCCGTCGTCATAAAGCGAGCGCACGCCGGCATAGGCCCAGACCACGTCCGCGGCACCGATCTCGCTGCGGAAATATTCGTTCACGACGGTGCACAAATAGTCGATCTCTTCGCCGCTCGCCGCCACGATCGCCGGATCGCCGACGAAGCTCTTGTCGGTGGTCCCGATCAGGGTGAAATCGCGCTGAAACGGAATGGCGAAGACGACGCGATTGTCGGGCGCTTGCAGGATATAGGCGCGGTCGTGATCGTACAGCCGGCGCACCACGATGTGGCTGCCTTTGTCGAGGCGCAGCCGGCGCTGCGGCGGGACGCGCAACGCCGTCTCGGCGAAGGATTCGTTCCAGGCGCCGGCGGCATTGACCAGAATCCGGGCCGTCACCACCTCGCGCCGGCCGCGCGCGTTGAGCACGAGCTGCCAGACATCCCGCCGCTCGGCGCGCACGCAGCGGGTGCGGGTGCGGATCGCGGCGCCGCGTTCGGCGGCGTCGACGGCATTGAGCACGACGAGCCGCGCGTCGTCGGCAAAGCAATCGGAATATTCGAAGGCATGATGGAACCGCGTCTTCAGCGGCTGGCCGGCTTCGTCGGACAAGAGATCGAGCTCGCGCGTGCCCGGCAAGATTTTGCGCCAGCCGATCCAGTCGTAGAGCAAGAGGCCGAGCCGCAACAGCGTCGCCGAGCGGCGCGCCTGGTTGATGGGCAATACGAAACGCAGCGGCCGGATCAGATGCGGCGCCGCGCGCAGCAGAACTTCGCGCTCGCGCAAGGCGGCGTGGACCAGGCGGAATTGGCGTTGCTCGAGATAGCGCAAGCCGCCATGGATGAGCTTGGACGAGGCCGATGAGGTGCCCGAGGCGAGATCGTTCTGCTCGACGAGGACGACGCGAAACCCGCGGCCGGCGGCATCGCGCGCAATGCCGGCACCGTTGATGCCGCCGCCGATAATAGCGAGATCGAAATCGGCCACTGATTTCTCTCCTGTCGGCAGGATAACGAACCGTCGCTCATTGTCATCGTCCGCGAAGGCGGACGATCCGGTAAACGCCCGAATCGAGGTGACGAACGGCGGTATCTTGCCTCATAATCGCGGATTACTGGATGCTCCGCCGGCGCGGAGCATGACAATAAAGGCACCCCATGGACTTTCGCGATCGTCACATTGTCGTCACCGGCGGCGCGGGCGCGCTCGGCACCGCGGTGGTCGCAGCGCTGATCGCGGACGGCGCCGTCTGCCACGTGCCGTGCTTCGACGAGGCCGAGGCGAAGCGGTTTCGGTTTCGTGACCATAAGCAAGTTATCGTCAGCGTCGCCGGCAATCTCGCGGAGGCGGTCTCCGTCAGTCGCGCCTTTGCCGACCTCCCGTCGCTATGGGCCTCGATCCATATCGCCGGCGGCTTTGCCTTCGCACCTTTACGCGAGGCCGAGGCGGCGACGATCCGGCAGCAGATCGACATGAATTTCATGAGCTGCATTCTGTGCTGCCGCGCCGCCGTGCAGGCGATGGCGGCGAAGGCGGCCGGCGCCGGCGGCCGCATCGTCAATATCGCGGCGCGCCCGGCCCTGGAATGGCGCAGCGGCGCCAATATGGCCGCCTATACGGCAAGCAAGGCGGCCGTGGCGGCGCTCACGGTCGCGCTCGCCGAGGAAGTCGCCAAGGACGGCATTTTGGTCAACGCGGTGGCGCCCTCGACCATGGACACCCCGGCCAATCGGCAGGCCATGCCGAAAGCCGATTTCGCCTTGTGGCCCAAGGTCGAAGAGGTTGCGGCCACGATCCTGTTTCTCGCCTCGCCGGACAACCGCGTCACCCGCGGCGCGATCGTGCCGGTCTACGGCAAATCCTAGAGCGGCGTCGCAAAAGCTGCCCCGCTGGGGCAAGAACAGTCGCGGGCGAACTGACGAACGTCATATCGAGGGCTGCGGGGAAAGGAGATCACCATGGCCAATCTTCCGTTGATCGTCTTCGATGTTAACGAGACGCTGCTCGATCTTGGAACGATGGAACCGACCTTCCAGCGCATCTTTGGCGACAATAGCGCCATGCGCCTGTGGTTCGCCAACTTGATCCTGTATTCGGCAGCGCTGACGGTCGCCGGCTGCTACGTGCCGTTCACCGATATCGGTGCGGCCGTCATGAAAATGCTGGCGAACACGCGGGGCATCAAGATCGACGACGACGACAAGAAAGAACTGACGGACAAGTTTTCCACCATGCCGCCCTACCCCGAAGTTCCCGCGGCGCTGCGCAAGCTGCGCAGCGCGGGGTTTCGGCTGTTCTGCCTCACCGACAATCTGCTTGAGGTGCAAACCCGCCAGCTTACGCATGGCGGCATCGTCGATCTGTTCGAACGGCGCTTCAGCGCGGACGGCATCAAGCATCACAAGCCGTCGCGGCAGGCTTATGGCTATGTCGAGAGCGAGCTCGGCGTTAAGCCCTCCGACCTCTGCATGATCGCCTGCCACACCTGGGACACGCTCGGCGCCGTCGCGGCAGGCTGGCAGGCCGCCCTGATCAAACGTGTCGGCAACGACGTGCTGGACGTCGGTCCGCAGCCGCAAATCGTGGGCAACGACCTCAACGACGTTGCCGATCAGCTTATCGCGCGATACCGGACCTAATATCCCGGCCACAAGCCCGGCGTCGCCAGCTCGAGGAGATGGCCGTCGGGATCGCGGAAGTAAAGGCTCTCGCCGCCGCGCGGCCAATTGGTGCGGCCTTCGATGGCGACCGCGGCCTCCTTCAGGCGGGCTTCCCAATCGGCGCGCTCTGCCGCGGCGATCGAAAACGCGATGTGCACCGGCCCGTGACCGTCATGGGGCGGAATGGTGCCGCCCGGCAGATGCACCGTCTCCAGCGAATGCCCGCGCAGGAACAGCAACAAGACGCCATGACCGGCGACGTCATAGGCGCATAGCCGCTGATCGCGGTAGATGCTGTTGAGACCGAGCACCTGCTCGTAGAACGCGCAGGCGCGGGCGAAGTCCTCGACGTAAAGCACCGTTTCGAGCACGCCGAGGAGGGAGGGCATACTCGGGACTATCCCGACACCGCAACGATGTCGCGCGCCGGCGCGCTGACCAGCCGCGTCACGGCGCTGGACGCGACGATGGCGCGCTGCTGCGCGTAAGCCTCGTGATTGCGCTCGATGTAGTCGAGATCGTAGAGGTAATTGACCATCAGGCCGTAGGATTGCTTCAGCGCGCGCTCGGAGGTGTCGGCGAGCCAGTCGAGCCGTTCCAGCCGCGCGCCGTTGCCGAGATGAAAGCGCGCCACCGAATTGACCGGCAGGCCGCGCTTGTTGCGGGCGCGCATATAGTACCAGGCGGCGGCGCGGATGAGCGGCTCGTGCACCTGCGCGGCGATGTCGGGCGAGCGCCACCAGGTGTCGTCGTCGAGCGCGGCGAGCGCCTCGCGGTCGTGCTCGTCGAGTGCGTCCGAATTGGCATTGTTGCGTTCGCGCTTGAGCCACTCGGCAAAATTCGGCGCCGGCGACAGCGTCACGAAGGTGCCGACGCGCGGCATTTCGCGCGACACCTCTTCGACCACCTGCTTGATGAGGAAATGGCCGAAGCTCACCCCGGCCAGCCCGCGCTGGCAATTGGTGATGGAATAGAACACCGCCGTGGTGGCGCGCTGCGGCTCAAACGGCTCGCGCTTACCGGACAAAATCGGCCCGATGGCGCCGGCGATTTCGCGCGTCAGCGCCACTTCGACGAAGATCAGCGGCTCGTCGACCAGCGCCGGATGAAAGAAGGCGTAGCAGCGGCGGTCCGGCGGATCGATGCGCCGGCGCAGGTCGTCCCAGTCGTGGATTTCGTGGACCGCTTCATAGCGGATGATCTTTTCCAGAATCGCCGCCGACGTCGACCAGTCGATGCGGCGCAGCACCAGGAAGCCGCGATTGAACCAGGACGAGAACAGATGAACGAAGTCCTTGTCGATCGCGGCGAGGTCGTCGCGGCGATGGTCCATGGCGTCGAGCAACTGCTCGCGCATGCGCACCAGCGCCGCAGTGCCGCCGGGGGCGAGATTGAGCCTGCGGAACAGTTCGAGGCGGCGCGGCTCGCTGGCGATGTTGAGTTCGGCAGCCGTCGTGTCGGTCGGCGAGGCTTGCCATGCGGCGACCGCCTTATCGATCCGGGCGCGGTCGTGGCCGAACGTGGTGGCCAGCGTTTCGAAGAAGGCGATGCGCGGCCCGGTCGTAAGGTTGGCATAGCGCACCAGGATTTCCTGGGCCAGCGCCACGCCCGACGCTTCGCCGCGGCCGGAGAGCAGCTCCTCGCATTGCTCGATAAGCCCGGTCGAGCGCTCATGCGCCGGCTCCCGCCGTTCGCGCTTGATCAGTGCGCGGCTTCGATCGGCGATGCTCTGCAGCATTTCGCTGAAGAACGAGGTGTCCACGGGTCATCCCATCCGGCCGGCAGGGCCTTAGCTAATGATGCGCCGCAGCGATGACAAGTTCGCTAACGGCAAAGACCTGTTTACAAATCTGGACAAATGGGCCCTGCTTTGCCAGTTAGACGGCCCGCGCGGCGGCTGGCCGCGGGCGTCAGGAGTGACCTATGCCGGGGCCGTTAGCCGGGTTGCGCGTGCTGGAACTTGCCCGGATCCTAGCCGGGCCGTGGGCCGGACAAACTCTCGCCGACCTTGGCGCCGACGTCATCAAGGTCGAGCGGGCCGGCGCCGGCGACGACACCCGCGCCTGGGGACCGCCGTTCGTGCCGGCGGCCGATGGCGGGCACCTGTCGTCGGCCTATTTTCATTGCACCAATCGGGGCAAGCGCTCGATCGAGCTCGATTTCACCTCGGCCGAAGGCCAGCGCATCGTCAAGAAACTGGCCGCGCGCTCCGACGTGCTGATCGAGAATTTCAAGGTCGGCGGTCTTGCCAAATTCGGCCTCGACTACAAAAGCCTGTCGGCGCTCAATCCGCGGCTGATCTATTGCTCGGTGACCGGGTTCGGCCAGACCGGCCCGTCGGCGCCGCGCGCCGGCTACGACCTGATGGCGCAGGGCATCGGCGGCATCATGGGCATGACCGGCATGCCGGATGGGCCGCCGTTGCGCGTCGGCGTGCCGATCGCCGATATTTTCTCCGGCGTCTACTCGGCTGTCGGCATTCTGGCGGCGCTGGCGCGGCGCGAAACGACCGGCCTTGGCGGTTATGTCGATACTGCGCTGGTCGATTCCACCGTCGGCACGCTGGCGTTCCAGGCGCTCAATTATCTGGTCTCCGGCGAAGTGCCCAAGCGCATCGGCAACGCCCATCCCAATCTGGTGCCCTACCAGGAATTCCCGGTCGCCGACGGCCGTGTCATCATCGCTACCGGCAACGACGCCCAATTCGTCAAATTATGCGGCATCCTCGGCGCGCCGGAGCTGGCGCACGTGCCGGCCTACAAGGACAACAGGGGACGGCTCGCCCACCGCGCCGAGCTCATTGGCAAGCTCTGCGCGCTCACTTCGCAATTCAAGCGCGAAGAGCTCTTGGACAAGCTCGAAGCCGCCACCATCCCGGCCGGCCCGATCAACGATCTCGATCAGGTGTTCGCCGATCCGCAGGTCATCCATCGCGGCATGCAGATCGCGCTCGACAGCGCCGCGGCCAAGGGCGGCAAGATTCCCGGCATTCGCACGCCGATCGTGCTCGACGGCGCGCCGATGGCGTCGGAGCGTCCATCGCCGCAACTCGGCGAACACACCGCCGAGATTTTGCGCGAGCTCGGCGAGTAACACGCGCGGTTCCGTACCGCGTTTTTCGGCGCGTGTCGTTTCCGGTCCACTTGTCAAACAGCGCACGCACCTCCTCCTTCTCCCCGCGTGCGGGGAGAAGGTTGGGATGAGGGGGCCTCTCCGCTGGGCGCAGCATTGCGGCGCTCAGAATCGCGGAGAGGCCCCCTCACCCTCGCTCGCTACGCTCGCTCGACCTCTCCCCGCACGCGGGGAGAGGTAGTAACGCAAGCGGCGCACACACCCTCCTCGTCACCGCCGGACTTCGCGGAGCCTGTCATCGGGCGCGCGCTTCGCGCGGACCCGTTGGCTCGCACCTCAGGATGAGGTCAATGCGTCAGTGTCGCTTGAATTACTGCGACGTGAAAAGATCGGGTGAACGCTGCCGGTGAATTTATTTCCGCGCGGCCGTGCCTGCCAACACCGCGGCGCCGATCAGAACGCCGATGCCGAGGGCGACGCCGAGCGTGAACAAAGGCTGGGCCTGGGTTTGCTTGCTCATGCGGTCGAGCGCGTCGTTGCCGTAATCGGCGCCGAGCTTGAGCGCGCGATTGCCGAACCGCGAGGCCTGATCGCTTGCGGCCTCGCTGCGATCGCGCAGCCGCTCGATCAGGTCGCTCAGCGTCGCCGACACCGCCTCGCCGATCTGGGCGCCTGCCGCCGAAGCCGCGGCGGAGCCGCGACGGCCGGCGACGCGGCCGATCTTCTCCAGCTCCTTCTCGACGGCGCCGAGATGGTTTTGAATCGCGTTCACGCTGGGGCCGAATGAATTGGAACGATACTGAAACATGGTGCGCCCTCGGAAGCCGACGGATACGGATTGACCGCGGAAGCGAGCGCTTCCGCCGCTGTATGAACCGGGCAGACTGGGGATAGTTCCCGAAACTTCTACGCGACAGGCGCAAGCCCTACCGCGACAGCCGCCGCCGGTTGGCGCGGACGCGCTTGCGATAGGCGCTCAGCATCTTCTTGCCGGTCCGCTGCGCGCTGCGGCCCTCGACGGCGCCGGCGACGGCCGCGGCTTGCGCCTCGGCCGCGGCGGCGAGTTTTTCCGTCACCATGCGCTGCGCTTCGGCCTGGCCGCGGGCGCCGCCGCCAGCGAGCCGCATCATCCGCAGCGCCATCACCCGCTGTGCCTCAAATCCGAGCAGTACCGCCTGGGACGCCAAGGCCAGCCAGGGATTCCACGATTGAATTGGTTTGTGCATGCCAAGCCAACAGTTGACTGCCGCGGACGTTCCGGCGTCATTTTTCGTGAAAACGACTCCTTTGCGTCAACTTTCCCATCGGACCTGCCGGGTAAGCTCAACCCTCGGATCAAGTCCGAGGATGGGCATTTTGCCAGACATGCTCCGCGGCTCGGAATTTGCATCGGTTGACGCAACAACACCAATTCAGGAGCATCACATGCCCAATCGCGGCGAACTTCCCACTCCGGCCACGCGCGCCAAGACCACAGTCGGAAGCGGAAAATCCGGTCCGGATGGCGAGGCCTGGACGATCATCGCCTTTTGCGCGATCGGCTGGCTGATGACGATGTATTTTGCCTTGGCGACCGTCGGCGTCGACACTTTCCCGAAGCTGGTTGGGCAAATACCGTGGGGCTAAAGCGCGGCGCAGTTTAACCGACAGCCCGCTGCGGCGCCGGTTCGGGCGTGCCGCGCACCTCATGCAAGGCACGTTGCAGCCCGGCGAGATCGTAGGGCTTTTGCAGCACGGCAAAGCCGCGGCGCACCGCGTCCTGCGCGCTCGAACTGTAGCCGGTGGTCAGCAGCACCGCGATCTCGGGGTGACGCCCGCGCACGGCTTCCGCCAGCTGCAAGCCGTTCATGCCGCCGGGCATCAGGATGTCGGAGAACACCAGATCGATGTGGTTTTCACCCTCAAGGAGGTCGAGACCTGCTTCCGCGCTCGGGGCATGGTGCACGCTATAGCCGAGCTCTTCGAGATAGGCGCGACCGACGTCGGCCACCTCGGCATTGTCTTCGACCAGGAGCACGGTGCCGGCCGACGGCGCCACGACCGCCGAGGCGATTTCCGCGTGCGGCCGCGCCGGGGCTTCCCAGGTGCGCGGCAGGAACAGCGTCACCGCGGTGCCGCGCCGCGGCGACGTGGTGATCGAGGCGGCGCCGCCGGACTGCCGGGCGAACCCATAGACCTGGCTCAAGCCGAGCCCGGTGCCCTTGCCTTCTTCCTTGGTGGTGAAGAACGGCTCGAACACCCGCGGCAGAACATCGGGCGGAATGCCCGAACCGGTATCGGCGACCCGCACCGCGACGAATTCGCCGCTGAGGCCCTCCTCCGCGCGGGTGCCGCGCATCAGGACCGGCTTGGCGCTGATGGTGAGCGTGCCGCCCGACGGCATGGCGTCGCGGGCGTTGAAAGCAAGATTGAGCAAAGCGAGCTCGAATTCGTTCGGATCGACCTTCACCGCGCAGGAGCGCCGCGGCACGCCGACACGGATGTCGATGTCGCCGCGCAGCGAACGGCTCAGCATGTCCTTGATCTCCGGCAGCCGCTCGGCGAGATCGATCGCGGATGGCTGCAGCGTCTGGCGCCGCGAGAACGCCAACAATTGCCGCGTCAGGCTCTCGCCGCGCGCCGTGGCACTGGCGATGGTGTCGAGCAGATGGGTTTCCCGCTCGCCGGATACGAAGCGGCGCAAGCGCTGCACGGTGCCGCCGACGATCATTAACAGATTGTTGAAGTCGTGCGCCACCCCGCCGGTCAATTGGCCGATCGCTTCGAGCCGCTGCGCCTGGCGCAGCGCATCTTCGGCCAGTTCGCGGCGGTCCGCCTCGTCGTGGAGCCGCTTGGTTCGCCGCAACACCACCCACAGCGTAGAGAACAGCAGCAGCGTGACCGGCAGGCCGAAGATCAGATGGCCGCCGACCTGGCGGAGCCAAGCCGCGCGGATCGCGGCGGTCTGGATGCCGGCGATGACGTAGACCGGATAGCCGGGCAACGCGCGAAACCCGACCTGCCGGTCGCGGCCATCGACTTCGGACTTGGTCGAATACAGGCCGTGCGTCTGGCCCTCCCCGATGGCGAGACGCAGGTTGCTGGTCGGGCCGAGCTGTCGCGTCGACGCCGAGCCTGCCGGGTAACGTGCCAGATCCATCCCGTCGGCGCGCACCAGCGCGTAGAAGTTTCCCGGCGCCTGCTCGATCATCGAATAGAAATCGGCGAAATAGCGCGGCCGCACCGTGACGGCGATCACGCCGCGGAACGCGCCATCGGGCGAATTAAGCCGCCGCGACACGGTGAACAGAGCGATGCCCGGGCTCAGCACCTTCGAGACGCGGACGTCGCCGACATAGGTTCCGACATCGGAGGCGGCCTGCGCCTTGAAGTAATCGCGATCGGCGAAATCGGCGCCGGCCCCCGTCGCTTGCGGCGCGCTGGCGGCGAGCGGCCGGCCGTCGCGGCCGATCAGCACGATCGATTGCACCTGAGGCATGACCCCGACGATGCGCTGCAGCCGCGGCGTGAGCGTCGCCGCGTCGGCGCGGATCTGGTCGTCCGACATGCCGCGCACCACCTCGTTGACTTCCGGAAAGATGCGGTCGACGGTTTCGAAGACTTTCAGTCCCTGCTCTTGGAGCACATCGAGCGAGCGACCGATGCGTTCGTCGGCGACGGCATAAACGTCGCGGTAGTCGTTAAGCGCGGCATAGAAGAACAGCGCCGCCGGTATCACCAGCGACGCGACCATCAAAAACTGCAAAAGACGAACTGCCGATTCCCGTTCTGTGCGCATGAATATGCCGGTTGCGGCCAACAGATGAGAACGCCGGCCGAGCAACGACGCAAAATATTGCCGAACCTGTCGACTTGAAGATTTCCAGACTTCTTGGGCACGAACGAGGCGATCAAACGCCGCATTCGATTGCAATATCGTGACTAATGCGTCAGTAACGCGATCTTGACTGCACCAAATCGCCGCAATTGGCGGATGATAAATGATTTGGTCGAGGACCGCTTTGCCACAAAGCGGACGCTCCACCCTCAGTCGTGGTGGTGCGCACAAGCAGCGACGTTCACGCCGCAGCAAATAGCCTCGCTATTCGATCACCTGGTCGGCGCGGGCGAGCAAGGTGGGAGGCACGGTAAGGCCGAGCGTTTTGGCGGTTTTGAGGTTGATCCAAAGCTCGTATTGGGTCGGCGTCTGGACCGGCAGATCGGCTGGCTTTGCGCCTTTCAGGATACGATCGACGTAAGCAGCAGCAGGTCGAAACTCGCTCGTTCCATCAGGCCCATAAGAAATTAGGCCCCCTGCTTCGACGAAGTAGCGGAAAGGGTACACGGCAGGCAATCGATGCCGGGCGGCGATCCCAGTGATTTATTGCGACCATGCTCAATTCCATGCCGAGCGACGGTGCCACGGACTGAATTGCGCCCAACTGCCCGCTCCCGGAAGCTATTCCAGGATCACGCAGGACTGCGGCTCGCGTCACGCTTGGCGCAATCTCCTTTAGCAGCGCGAGCCATTTGCCACTGAGGCCATATTCAAACAGGGAAAAGCCTGTCGTGTTGCCGCCCGGTCGCGCCAAACTGGCGACGAAGCCGGCAGCCACAGGATCAAGCACCGACACGAACACGATCGGAATGGTGCTGGTTGCCTTCTGCAACGCGCTCACCACCGGCGCGGTCACAGCGACCAGAATATCCGGTTTGAGCGCGACCAACTCCGCCGCATATTTGCGATCCAGGTCAGAAACGCCGCCTGCCCAGCGAATATCAATCTGCACGGTACGGCCGACCTCCCAGCCCCGCTCCTGCAGTTCCTGCTCGAATGCCTTTTGGCGGGCTTTTCCTAGCGGATCATCGGAGGCTAGGTTCATCAGCAGTCCAATGCGTTTTACTCGGTCGGCCTGCTGCCCCAGCGCCGCAACGGGCCACGCCGCCCCAGCGCCGACAACACCGAGAAATTCCCGCCGCCGCATGTTCGCCCCCCAGGGTCAGAAAACAACAATCGTAACGTCAGAATTGGTGGTACTGGAAGCGGTCAAAAAGTCGCTTGGCTACTGCAACATGAGATGCCTACAGGAGTTCCGCTTCGGCTCATGAGCGGAAGGGGGACAGCCGCAATTCGCGAGGCCCGCAATTGCCCCGTCAGCGGGCCTCAAAAATCCATAATTCCACTCGCTAGCTAACCGCAACCGGCGCCAGCGCCTCGATATCGGTGACGACGTCGATCACCGCCGGACGGTTGGCGGCAAGCGCCTGGGCCAATGCCGCCGGAAACGCCGCGGCGTTTTCGACGCGGATGCCGAGCGCGCCCATGTCCTCGGCGAGGCGGGCGAAATTCATCTTGCGAAAAGTCCACAATTCGCGCGCCTTGTCGGTCTGCTTGCCGCCATAGACGCGGTCGAAGCCGCGCTTACTTTGATTGCCGCCGCCGTTGTTGTTGACGACCGTCACCGCATTGATGCCCCAGCGCGCCGCGGTCTCGACCTCGGCGATGTGGTACCAGAACCCGGCGTCGCCGGTGAAGGTGACGACCGGACGCTCGGGACACGCGCATTTGGCGCCGAGGCCGGCCGGAAACGCCCAGCCGAGATGGCCGGCGCTGCGCAGGTAGCTCTGCCGCGGCGACGTCAGATCGAACATGCCGCCCATCCACATGCCGGCATGGCCGGTGTCGACGACGACAATAGCGTCGTCCGGCACGTGCTTGGTCAATTCGTGACAGAGCCGCTCGGGCCGGATCGGCACGGCATCGGAATTGAGCGCATCCTGGTATTTGCCGCGCCACTCGCCGCAGAGGCTTTGCACCTCGGCGATCCAGGCCTTGCGTTTGTCCGCGCCGGCGCGGTCGGCGGCTTTCAGCATCTTGGCAAGCGTCACTTTGGCGTCGCCGTTGACGGCCGCGAGCAGCGGATAGTTGCGGCCGAGCGCTTGCGGCTCGATATCGATCTGGATCGCCGGCGTGCCGATTTTCGGCACCGCCCAGAAATGCGTGGTCATGCCGCCGGTCTCGCTGCCGATGAAGCAGACGAGATCGGCTGCGTTGACGACGCGGTTGGCGCTTTCGCGCGAATAGGTGCCGCAAACCCCGACCGCGAGCGGATGATTGCCGGGGATCGAATCCTTGCCGTTGAGCGAGGTGGCGACCGGAATTTGCAAGGCTTCCACGAGCGCAACCAGCTCGGCCGCCGCGCCCGAAGCGCGCACGCCGCCGCCGGCGACGATCACCGGCCGCGCGGCGGCTTGCAGAATTTTCAGCGCCGCGCCGACGCTTGCTCCGTCCGGCTCCGGACGGAACGCCGGCACGCGGGCGAATTGCGGCTCGCAGAGCGGCTCCATGTCGGCTTCTTCGGCGTCGATCTGGCCTTCATTGCCGCGAAACTGCAGATGCACCGGTCCCGGGCAGCCGGTAACCGCGGCGCGAAACGCCTGCCGCACCATGTCGGGAAACCGCGCCACGTCGTCGACGGTGGCGTTGAATTTGGTCACCGGCTCGAAGGCCGGCACGTCGTCGACCTCCTGATAGACTTTGCGGAATTTATTTTTCGGCTCGCGGCCGCCGGTCATGGCGATGACCGGCGAATGGGCGAGGTAAGCGTCGCGCAAGCCGGCGGCGAGATTGAGCGCGCCGATCACCTGCGCCATGCAGATGCCGGGCTTGCCGGAGGCGCGGGCATAGCCGTCGGCCATATAGGCGGCGGCCTTCTCGCCGTGCACATGCAGCCGCTTGATGTCGGTGCGGCGCTCCATCTCGGCATAGGTGGTGCGCAACACCGCCGGCACGTGAAACACGTGGGTGACGCCGTAGCCCTTGAGCATGTCGGCGAGACACTGCGCGCCGGACATTTTGCGGTTGTGGCCGATCTGCATTTGTAGCGTTTCCTTATTCGGTATCTTCTTGCGGATGAACCCTGATGCGTCCCGGCTCGACGATCCAAAGTTCACCGTGCACCGGTCGCGATGTGGCGACTTTAAGGAATTGACGCAGGCGGCTGTGTAGAGCTTGTTGGGAGGCTGGTCCTCCGAACTCGACAACGACGATACCGGCCGTCCGATTGGGTGCAAAGCGCGGTACGTGTCCGAAATCTCGGTCGAGAGTGATCAATGTCCTGTTTTCCGAAACACAGGCATCGAAAACCTGATCGTCGGTTGCGCCGCTTAGCCCTTGATCGTGAACTGTCGCAACGTCATGCCCGTCGTCGCGGAGAAGGGCTACCCCACTCCCGCCGATGTTTTCGTCGACTTTTATTTTCACTCAGCCGGCTCCACCGGGACCGGAATGATGCGGTCGCGTGCCGCCTCCGCGCCGTAGGCAATCGCGGCAAGAACATCGTCATGCGTCAGAGCGGGATATTCCGCGAGCAAGTCGATTTCGGACATTCCGCCGGCAAGCAGGTCGAGAACGAGCGAAACCCAGATGCGCGTGCCTTTGATGCACGGCTTGCCGCCGCACACCGCGGGGTTAATGCTGATGCGATCAAGGAGCTTCGTCATGCCAAAAGCCTTTGGCCGTCATTATGCGCGGCGCGCCGCGCAGTGACAATGACCGGTCAATCCTCGAACACCGCGACCGCGCGGACCGGCGAGCCGGTGCCCTCGCGCCATTTCAGCGGCAGGCAGATGAACTGGAATTCGCCTTCCCCGATGAGGCTTTCCAGATTGCACAGGCTTTCCAGATGCGTGATGTCGAGGTCGAGGCAGGCCTTGTGCACGAGCGTATTGACCTTGCCTTCCGGTCCCGGCCGCATCGAATCGATGCCGAAATGCACGACGCCCTGGTTGGCGAGCCACTCGGTCGCCGCGACGTTGACGCCCGGATTGTCGGTGGCATAGGCGGCGGTGGGGAACGTGCGCTCGTGATGGCCGGTGCAAAGCAGCACCGTGCCTTTCTTCGGCACCGCCACGCCCGCCTTCTCGACGGCGGCCTCCAGATCGGCGGGCGTGATTTCCGCCCGCGCCGGAATATGGCGCAGGTCGATGCAGATGCCCGCCACGATGCAGTTCTCCAGCGGATATTTGTCGATCGGCGTGCCGCTCTTGCCGAAGTGCCGCGGCGCGTCGATATGGGTGCCGCCGTGATCTGGCATGGAGAAAAACATCACGCTGTTGCCGTGGACGCCGCCGGATTCGGCGCGCGCCTCGTCATGCGTCTTCCAGATGCCGTGAATGATCGGCGGCTGGCCCGGATAGGCCGGCGTGCGGTGATACAACTCCCGGCTTAAATCGACGATACGCATGATTCCTCCTAGACTTTACGCGTTATGGCAGCAGACTTTAGGATGACTTGAACGGTAGCGGAACCATCATATTTCGCTGGTCCGATCCGGGACTGACCGGTAACCGCCTCATACGAATGCGGCCGCGATCGACGACGATGATGCTCCGTGCCAGATCGGCTGGCGTTATGCGCTCCATGACTTCCGCCATGCGGGCGATAATTGCGGCTTCGCTCCAGCTGCCATCGCGAAACAGGATCAAACTCGACTCTCGCTCCTGCGCCAGCGCAAGCAGCCGCGGATAGTCCAAATCTGCTGTGACGATTGTTCTATTCTCCTGCTTCGCGCGCGCCAAAATGACCGCATCGGCTGCAGCGGCAAGATTCAATTCGACGGCATGGACTGCGTCGTGCCCTTGTTCTCTGAGCCATGCCGCCAAATCCTGTGACAGCGGCATGTCGATCAGAAACTTCACGGCTCAGCTCGTCGGCACAAGGTCGATCGTTTCATCCTCAGCCAGGGAAGCGGCGTAGCGCAATGCTTCATCGATATCGTCGGATTCGAGATACGGATAGGCTTTCAGAATCCTCTCCCGTGTCTCGCCCGAGGCCAATAGACCAAGCAGGCGGGCTACCGGAAAACGTAGCCCGCGAATGCAAGGTTTCCCCGTGCAGATCGTCGGATCGATGGTAATGCGCGTGAAGGTCATTGGCGAATTATGCCTGAATAATCGACGAGGAACCAGCCGGCCGCTATCGTACACCGCCTGGCCCCGTTCGCTCGGGGCGTCCGACCGTTCCGGGAATCCGCCATGAAAACCTCGACCGACCGCATCCTCACCACTCATACCGGCAGTCTGCCGCGGCCCAAGCCGCTGATCGATCTCATCTTGCGGCGCGAGCAAGGCGAAACCGTCGCCGGCGATGTGTTCGAGACCGCGACCGCCAAGGCGGTCGAGGACGTGGTGGCGCAACAGGTCGCCTGCGGCGTCGACATCGTCTCGGACGGCGAGATGTCGAAGCCGTCCTATACGACCTATATCCGCCATCGCGTCGCCGGCATCGCGGCCGACCCGCGGGCGGCGGAGCAGGGCCGCGACATCATGATCGGCCGCGACCTCCTCGACCATCCGGATTTCGGCCGCGACCGCCGCTCGTTTTCGGCGGTGCCGTTCCCGGGCTGCGTCGGCGAGCTCGCCTACAAGGATCGCGCCGCGCTCGACCGCGATATTGCGCACCTCAAAGCCGCCGCGGCCAAGGCGAAGCCGGAAGACGTGTTCATGACCGCGCCGTCGCCCGGCATCCTGACCCGCTTCATCATCAATCTGCATTACCCGAGCGAGGACGCCTATGTCGCCGCGCTCGCCGCGGTGATGCGGACCGAATACCGCGCCATCGTCGAAGCCGGCTTCGTCCTGCAGATCGATGCGCCCGATCTCGGCTCGGCCCGCAACAACCAGTACCGCCGCCTGACCGACGATGAGTTCCGCCTCAAGATCGCCGAGCGCAACGTCGCGGCGCTCAACGCGGCCACCGAAGGCCTGCCGGCCGACCGGATGCGGCTGCACATCTGCTGGGGCAATTACGAGGGTCCGCACACTCACGATCTGCCGCTTCTCAAGATCATCGACATCGCGTTCAAGGCGCGGGTCCAGGCCGTCAGCATCGAGGCCGCCAATCCGCGCCACGACCACGAATGGGAGGATCTCAAGACCATCACGATTCCCGACGACAAGATCCTCATTCCCGGAGTCATCGATTCGACGACCAATTTCGTCGAACACCCGCGGCTCGTGGCGCAGCGCATTCTGCGTTACGCCACGGTGATCGACCGCGCGCGGCTGATCGCCGGCGTGGATTGCGGCTTCGGCACCGCGGTCCGCGCCGAGCCGACGGTGGCCGACTCGATCGTATGGGCCAAATTGCGGGCCTTGAGCGAGGGCGCCGCCATCGCCAGCAAGGCGCTGTGGGGCGCCAAAGGCCGGATTTCGGCGTAGCGGAGGCCGGCTCGGATTTGCCGGCTCGGATTTAGATAAAAGGCGTACTCCACTTTGGCGCCAATACATCCTATCTATGATGGCGGGCGTCGCGTCCCCGGACGTTTCCTGAAAATCTAAGACCTGCGAGGAGTGAAGAGCATGGCGGTAACGGACGAGTTGGAGTCGCAGGAAGAGCGGCCATGCCTGCATTGTTTGATCATCGACGTCATCGATGGTTACTTTGCCGATTATCCGGTATCGGAGGAAGAGCCCGATATGATCGACACGGCGGAAGTGGTGACCGCCGTGGCCAAGACCGTCGCCGAAATGACCTGCGGCCAGGACGCCGCGGCGCGGCAAAAGATGATCGATCA
This sequence comes from uncultured Alphaproteobacteria bacterium, assembly GCA_963807125.1. Lineage (GTDB taxonomy): Bacteria > Pseudomonadota > Alphaproteobacteria > Rhizobiales > Xanthobacteraceae > BOG-931. Next base: position 565,978 of record CAWEAH010000012.1, on the reverse strand, counting down.
ACTGGCCAGTGAAGTTCTGCAATACGACGAGGAATTCCGGCAGCAGGACATGATGGGCGGCACGGGCTCCGGCGCCCGGCATTAGAGCATGATCCGGAAAATGCCTGTCCCGGACTTGATCCGGGGATGGGTACCGGTTTTCCGAAAAGCATGTCCTCGGGCTCGACCCGAGGGATCATGCTCCGGCTAAAAATCTTAGGCCATCATCCGATCCAAAGTAAGCGCTGTTTTGAACCCACCTTTTTTTGAGACCCGTGATCGGCGATTGTGACGATCTCTGAATGGGAGATCGGCTTGTGTCTACGCTTGACCATAAGCTTAAGCCGGAGGTGACGGCGATTCACCGGCTGGAAGTGATTACCGGCACTGGCCGCCGACGCCAGTTCGCCGAGGACTTCAAGGCGCGGGTTGTTGAAGAGACGCTTGTGACCGGGGCCATCGTCTCAGAAGTGGCTCGCCGGCATGGGCTTACGCCGCGGCAGGTCTTCACATGGCGCCGCCAGGCGCGCCAGCCGCTGGCGAATACCGAGAGCAAGGCACCGCAGTTTGTGCCGGCCATTGTGGAGGCGGCGGCTCCATCAGGGGTACTGCGAGGACAGCGGCGCAAGCGGACCAGCCAGGCCGGCCGAAGCTCCGGAAGCATCGAGGTTGAGATCGATGGCATGACGATCCGCATCGGCCGCGGCGCTGAAGCGAAGACCGTGGCGGCGGTTCTGCGCGCTTTGAAGGTCGCCACGTGATTGGTCCGACGGGTGCGGTCCGGGTTCTGGTGGCGACGAGACCAGTCGACTTCCGCAAAGGCGCCGAGGGCTTGGCGGCGCTGGTGCGCGAACAGATGCAGGCCGATCCGTTCTGCGGCGCTGTTTATGTGTTCCGGGCGAAACGGGCCGACCGGGTGAAGCTGATTTACTGGGACGGCACCGGCGTGTGCCTGTTCGCCAAGCGGCTGGAGGATGGCAAGTTCCGCTGGCCGAGCGTGCGAGACGCCGTGATGCGGCTGTCGGCTGCGGAGCTATCGACCCTGTTGGAAGGGCTCGATTGGAAGCGGGTTCACGCGGCACGGGAGATGCCGGCGCCGATGCAGCCGGGGTGATTGCGGCACAGTGAATCATCCGGCTGGAAACGCTCGCGACGCACCGCAACGCATGTTCTAATCCCGCCATGACCGTTGCGATGGATTCGCTTCCCGACGATGCCGGCACGCTCAAGGCAATGCTGATTGCCGAGCGGGTCCGCAACGAGCGGCTTCTCCAGATCATCAAGGAACTGCAGCGTCATCGCTTCGGGCGGCGCGCCGAGACGCTGCCCGAAGATCAGATGTTGCTCGGGCTTGAAGACGTCGAGCAGGTTGCGGCGAGCGGCGAGGCCGAGAACGACGCGGTCAATGCGGCCGAGCGGGCAAGCCGAACCGCCAAGCGCTGGATGAACCGAGGATCGCTTCCCAAACACCTGCCGCGCGTCGAGACGGTGATCGACATCGCCGACCGTGCCTGCCCATGCTGTGGCAAGGCGCTGCATCGGATCGGCGAGGATACGAGCGAGCGGCTCGACATCGTGCCGGCACAGTTCCGCGTGCTGGTGGTTCGCCGACCCAAATATGGCTGCCGAGCTTGTGAGAACGTGGTGGTGCAGGCCCCGGCGCCGGCCCGGCTTATCGAGGGCGGTTTGCCCACCGAGGCCGCGGTAGCGCAGGTGCTTGTCGCCAAATATGCCGATCATCTTCCGCTCTACCGGCAGGCTCAGATCTATGCCCGCCAGGGCATCGAACTCGACCGTTCGACGCTGGCCGATTGGGTCGGCCGAGCGGCCTTCCTGCTGCGGCCGATCCACGAGCGCCTTATGGCGGCGCTGAAGCGTTCGACCAAGCTGTTCGCCGACGAGACCACGGCGCCGGTGCTCGATCCCGGCCGCGGGCGCACCAAGCTCGGCCAGTTATGGGCCTACGCACGGGATGATCGGCCATGGGGCGGCACCGACCCGCCGGCGGTCGTCTATGTCTATGCGCCCGATCGCAAGGCCGAGCGGCCGATCAGCCATCTCGCCGGCTTCAAGGGCATCCTGCAGGTCGACGGCTATGGCGGTTACCGGGTGCTCGCGGAGCGCGGTGACGTACAGCTTGCCTTCTGCTGGTCGCATGTTCGCCGCCGCTTCTACGAACTCGCGGCCGTCGGTCCGGCACCGATCGCCAGCGAGGCGCTCGAACGCATCGCAGGTCTCTATGCCGTCGAGAAGGACATCCGTGGCCGCAACGCCGATGAGCGGCGAGCCATGCGCCAGGACAGGAGCCGGCCGATCGTCGAAGAACTCGAGCCCTGGCTGCGCGCCAAGCTCGCTCTGATCAGCCAAAAGACCAAACTCGCCGAAGCAATCCGCTATGCGCTATCCCGTTGGCACGGACTTAGCCGCTTCCTTGCTGACGGCTGCATCGAGATCAACTCCAACGTCGTGGAACGCAGTATCCGCCCGATCGCGTTGAACCGAAAGAATGCGCTGTTCGCCGGATCCGACGGCGGCGGCGAACATTGGGCGGTCATCGCATCGTTGATTGAAACCTGCAAACTCAACGGCGTTGACCCGCAAAACTACCTTACCGACGTGATCAGCAAGATCGTCAACGGCCATCCCAACAGTCGCATCGACGAACTCCTGCCCTGGGCTTATCCCGCCGCCCAATCACTCAAAGACGTGGCCTGAAGACGGCGCTTACGATCCAAACTGATCGGACGATGGCCCAAGCGCGTTAGCCCACCGCGCCGCTGTCCGACATCACTGCGGCTTAAGGCCTGCGAATGCGACGACCTTGGCCCATTTCGCGGTTTCGGCGGCAAGGTAGTTGCCGAAATCAGCAGGCGACATTGCCAGTTCGCTGACGCCGAGATCGGCCAGCCGCGCCTTGAATGCGGCGTCGGCCTGGATGGCCTTCACCGCATCGGCAAGCTTGTCGACGATGTCCGGCGGCGTGTTCTTCGGCGCGACAATGCCGGAAAAGCCGCTCGCCTCGAAACCCGGCAAGGTCTCGGCGACGGTCGGCACGCCGGGAAGTTCGTCGATGCGGCTCGCCGTCGTCAGCGCCAGCGCGCGCAGCTTGCCGCTCTTAACGTGCCCGATGACCGCCGAGATGCCGTCGCATCCGACTTTGACCTGCCCGCCGAGCAAATCCGTCACCAACTGGCCCTCGCCGGCATAGGGCACGTGCACGACGTCGATGCCGGCCATCATCTTCAAAAGCTCGACCGCCATATAGGGCGGCGTGCCGAGCGACGGCGAAGCGAGGACGAGCTTGCCGGGCGCGGCCTTGGCTTGCGCGATCAGCGCGGCGACGTCGGCCGCTGGGAACGACGGGTTGGCGTCGAGCACGAGATTGATGCGGTTGATCGGCGCTACCGGGGTGACGTCGCGCACGAAGTCGTAGCTGAGGTTCTTCATCAGCGACGCATTGACGGTGTTCGACGAGGCCGCGAAGAACAGCGTGTAGCCGTCGGGCGGCGCCCGCACGACCGCTTCGGCGCCGAGCGAGCCGCCGGCGCCAGGCCGGTTCTCGACCACGATGGATTGGGCCAATTGCCGCGACAGCCATTGCGCCGAAAGCCGGGCGACGATGTCGACCTGGCCGCCGGGCGGAAAGCCCACGATCAGCTTGATCGGCCGGGTCGGATAGCCTTGCGCCAAAGCGCCGGTCGCGATTGCGGGAAACGTCACGCCGGCCGCCAGACGCAACACATCGCGGCGCCGCAGCGTCATGTCCCTCCCTCCCCTCCCGGCGCTGCCGCGCAGGGCTTGTCGCGCGCCTTTGGCAGGCTAGTCCGGCTGGAAATTATTCCGGTTTGAAGTTCATGGCCACGCCGTTGATGCAGTAGCGCAGATGCGTCGGCGGCGGACCGTCGTCGAACACATGGCCGAGATGGCTGCCGCAGCGGCTGCAATGCACCTCGGTGCGGCTCATGAAGAAGCTGTTGTCGGTCGTGGTCTCGACCGCGCCCGGCTCCGGATCGTTGAAGCTCGGCCAGCCGGTGCCGCTCTCGAATTTTGTCTTGGACACGAACAGCTTCTGCCCGCAGCCGGCGCAGGTGAACGTCCCGCCGCGCTTTTCGTAATTGAGCGCGCAGGACCCCGGCCGCTCGGTGCCGTGCTCGCGCATGATGTGGAACTGTTCCGGCGTGAGGATCTTCCTCCACTCCGCATCGGTATGCGTCACGGGGTAATGCTTGATCTCGGTGGTCGTGGTCATGACTCGGTGATCCTGGCTGGGGCTCGCTGTTTGAACGCCGTTAAACGTAATCGATGCGGAGCAAAGCGCAACCTGAGCTCTCGTCACTTCATTGCGAGCGCGCCCCGACTTTAAGAGACGCGGCTGTGTGCTATCATGGCCGGCAAGGACGCTCGAAAGCGCCGGGCACTCGACTGGGAAAGGAAACATAATGCTGGATCAGCCTCATGCGAAGACGAACGGCGCGAAGCCGCAGCAGGAGATGATCTCCGGCGCGTTCCTGCGCAATGACTGGTACGTGGCGGCATGGGCGGACGAGCTCGATCATGGCCGCCTTGTCCCTCGCACCATCATGAACGAGCCGATCGTGCTCTACCGCAAGGAAAACGGCGGGGTCGCCGCCATCGAAGACCGCTGCGCGCATCGCTTCGCGCCGCTCTCCTTGGGTAAGATCGTCGGCGGCGACCGCATTCAGTGTCCGTATCACGGTCTCGAATTCGACGGCACCGGCGCCTGCGTACGCAATCCGCACGGCGCCAAGAACATCCCGGCGCGCGCCAAAGTGAAAAGCTATGTGGCGGTCGAGAAGCATAAGGCGGTGTGGCTGTGGATGGGCACGGCGCCGGCCGACGCCGCGAAAATCCCGGATTTCTCGGTGCTCGACAATGTGCCGGAGCTGCACACCACCAAGCGCGACAGCATCGTCATCAAGGCCAATTATCAGCTCATCATCGACAATCTCCTCGACCTCAGCCACACCTCGTATCTGCATGAAGGCATTCTCGGCAATGCCGACACCGTGGAATCCGAAATTACCACCGATCAGGACGGCGACGACGTGGTCGTCGGCCGGCATGCCACCAACGCGATCCCGCCCGGCATGTTCGCGCCGTTCTGGCCGGATCATCCGCCGCGCGTCGACAAGTTCACGAGCATGCGCTGGATGGCGCCGTCGACACTGCGCCTCCTCACCGGCATCTGTCAGATCGGCGCCAAGCCGGACAGCGGCACCGGCTATCACGCCGTGCATCTGCTCACGCCCGAGAACGAGCGCTCGACGCATTATTTCTTCACCGCGGTGCGCTGGGGCGTGAAGACGACCGACGACAAGCTCAACCGCGATCTACAGACGCGCGTCGCCGAGATGCGCCGCTTTGCCTTCGAGGAACAGGACGCGCCGGTGATCGAGGCGCAGCAACGCAACATCGAGAACGCCACCGAGCCGCTCGATCCGGTGATCCTTGCCGTCGACGTCGGCTGCGTGCGCTACAAGCGCGTGCTGGGTCGGATGATCGAGGCGGAGCAGGGGTGAACTGACTTTCACATCAGCCCCAAGACAGCGTATAATGCGCTTATGTCTGCGGTGCCGCAAAGACCCATGAACGTTGATGAGTTCTTGGCTTGGGCCGAAGCGCAGCCGGGACGCTACGAACTGTTTCGCGGGTCGGTCTATGCGATGACTCCGGAACGGGCTGTCCATGCCGAGGTAAAGCTTGCCGTTCAGACCGCTCTCGCGGAGGCCATTCGCGGCCGCAAAATTCCGTGTCGAGTGTTGCCGGACGGAATGACGGTACGCATCGACGATTCGACCGCGCACGAGCCCGATGCGCTGGTTTATTGCGGCCCCCGGCTCGCGCCCTCGGCGATCGAAGTGCCCAACCCGGTTATCGTTGTTGAAGTGCTTTCGCCCTCGACCCGGCACATCGATGCGCAGATCAAGCTTGCCGGCTATTTCCGCCTGCCGAGCGTTATGCATTACCTCGTCATCGATCCGGACAAGCCGCTGGTGCTGCATCACGCCCGCAACGCCGACGGCACGATCCTCACGCGAATCGTAAACGAAGGAATGATCAACCTCGATCCGCCAGGGATCGAAATTGCGGTGGCGGACTTTTATTCCGCGGCGTGAACTGCGTCAGAGCGCTAGCAAGCGGCGCGATCCAGGATCGGGCTGCGCCCGTCCGGTGACATTATTTGATCGCCAGCGGGTTGGTCGGTGAACCCACGGCTCCCGTAATAGGAATCGCCGGCGCCACGAACATGAATTCGTACACGCCGTCCTTGGCGCAATCCTCGGCGAGGTCTTTGAGATAAAAAATCTCGCCCATGGTCATGCCCATGATCGGGATGGTGATCCAGTGCCAGGGCTGGTTGATGCCGCCTTCGGTGTTATTGGGCCGCACCTCGCAGCCCCAGGTGTCGGACGCGAGCGCGGCGAGCTCGGTCTTGGCGACGAACTCCAGCGTCTCGAAGGCAAAGCCCGGCGCATCGCCGCCCGGATAGCCGTCCCAGCTCCCGGCTTTCAGGCAACGCTCCATCTGCCCGGTGCGCACGACGATGTAATCGCCGCGCTTGAATGCGACATTCTGCTTCTTCGCCGCCATGTCGAGATCGGCGCAGGTGATGCCATAGCCGTCGTCGAGACACTCCTTGCCGAGCGCGCGCGCCACGTCGAGAAACACCCCGCGGCCGACCATCTTGTCCTTGGTTTTCTCGATGCCGCATTTGGCGGCGCCGAACGACGACACTTCGCGGCAGTCGTAGCCGTTCCACATCGTGTCTTCGTAGAACACGTGGCCGAGGCCGTCCCATTGCGTGCCGCATTGCAGCGGCATCACCACCATGTCGTCGGCGGCGCGGATGCCGCGCTTGTCGAGCACGCCGGAATAGGCGTCGGTGCCGGTGCGCAGCATGGTGTGCAGGGGATTGATGCGGCCGAGCGCCGGATAACTGGTCTTGCCGCCCTGCGGGCCGTTATTGTCGAAATTGAGCGCCAGCGAGATCACCTTGCCCTTTTTGACCAGCCGCGCCGCGGCGATGATGTCGTCCGCGCTGGTGTAATTGAGCGTGCCGATCTCGTCGTTGGGGCCCCACTTGCCCCAGTTCTTGTACTTTTCCGCCGCCGCATGGAGATCGTCACGGGTGATTTTGCGCGCTGTCATTGCTTCCTGCCCTGCTCTCTGTTGGCCGATATCGAACAATGATAGCATCGCCAAAACACGTCTAGGGAGGGCTTTATGTCTGCAGTGAGTTGTCGGGTCGGGTTGCTGGCGTTGTGCGTGAGTTTGTTGTGTTTGAGTCTCGTATGGTCCGGTGCGAGCTTTGCCGCGGACAGCTATCCCACCCATCCGGTGAAAATCATTGCGCCGTTCGCCGCCGGCGGCCCGAGCGACATTACCGCCCGCATCCTGGCCGACAAGCTGTCGGCGAGCCTAAAGCAGCAGTTCTATGTCGAAGATCACGCCGGCGCCGGCGGCAATATCGGCATGACCCAGGTCGCGCGCGCGGCGCCCGACGGCTACACCATCCTGGTGGCGAGTTCGAGTTACGTCGTCAATCCGAGCCTCTATGCCAATCCGCCCTACGATCCGTTCAAGGATTTCGTGCCGGTGACGCTCGCGGTGGACTCGCCGAATGCCTTGTTCGTCAATCCCGCCGTCCCGGCCAAGACGGTGAAGGAGCTGATCGCGCTGATGAAGGCCGACCCCGGCAAATATCCCATCGCCAATTCGGGGCTCGGCACCACGCCCATGCTGGCCTCCGAACTGTTCAAGCTGACCTTCAAGCTCGACGTCACCACGGTGCCCTATAACGGCGGCGCACCGGTGATCCAGGCCGTGGTCGGCAATCAAACGCCGACCGGCTTCGCGACATTGCCGCCGGCCTATCCGCAGCTTAAGGCCGGCACGCTGCGCGCGCTGGCCGTGACCACGAGCAAGCGCGCGGCGTCACTGCCGGACGTGCCGACCATGACGGAGGCCGGCATCCCGGATCAGGAATCCGACACCATGCAAGGCGTCTTCGTGCCGGCCGGGACGCCGCCGGAGGTCGTCGCGTTATTGAACCGCGAGATCGTCGCCGCGCTGAAGCTGCCGGACGTGCAGGCCAAGTGCCAGCAGATCGGCTTTGACGTGGTCGGCGATACGCCGCAGGAGTTTTCGGCTTACATCAAGCAACAGGTGGATCGCTGGCACAAGGTGATCGTCGACGGCAAGATTCCGCAGATTCAGTAACGCTTACCTCTCCCCGCATGCGGGGAGAGGTCGAGCGAAGCGAGGGTGAGGGGGCCTCACCACGATTCTGAGCCCGGCGGAGGCGCCCCCTCATCCCAACCTTCTCCCGCAAGCGGGGAGAAGGAGCAGGAAAGCCCATGCGCATTGTCGACATCCGCGAAACGGCGGTGCCGCTTAATTCGACGCTGGCCAATTCGGGATTCGATTTTTCCGAGATGACCACGTCGGTGGTCGCGGTGATCACCGACGTGACGCGCGACGGCAGGCCGGTCACGGGCTTCGCCTTCAATTCCACCGGCCGCTACGCCTGCGGCGCGCAGATGCGGGCGCGGTTCATCCCGCGCATCATGAAAGCCGACCCGGATTCGCTGCTCGACGAGGCCGGTGAGAATTTCGCGCCGGAGAAGATTCTCGCCGCGATGATGCGAAACGAGAAATCCGGCGGCCACAGCGAGCGCTCGATCGCCATCGGCACCATCGAGGTCGCGGTGTGGGACGCGGTGGCGAAGATCGCCGGCAAGCCGCTGCATGCGGTGCTCGCCGAGCGCTACAACGGCGGCAAGCTCGCCGACAAGGTGTTTTGCTATGTCGGCGGCGGCTGGTATGCGCCGGGCAAGACCACGGGCAACCTGCTCGACGAGATGCGCCGCCATCTCGACGCCGGCTACACCATGTTGAAGATGAAAGTCGGCGGCATGGCGCTCAAAGACGATCTCGGGCGCGTCGAGGCGGTCAAGGCAATCCTGCCGCCGGGTGGCACGCTCGCGGTCGACGCCAATTCGAAATTTTTCCGCGACGATGCGCTCGCCTATGCGCGGGGTCTGCGGCCGTTCGATCTGCGCTGGTTCGAGGAGCCGTGCGACCCGCTCGATTATGCGCTGCTCGCCGAGATCGCCCGCCATTACGACGCGCCGCTATCGACCGGCGAGAACCTCTATTCGACGCAGGACGTGGAAAACCTGGTGCGGTTCGGCGGGCTGACGCCGGCGCGCCGCGACGTCATCCAGGTCGATCCGCCGCAGGCCTACGGCATCGTGCAATATGCCCGCACGCTCGCCATGCTGGCGCGGCACGGCTGGCCGCGATCGCTCTTGTTTCCGCATGGCGGCAATCAAATGTCGCTCGCCATCGCCGCCGGCTTCGGATTAGGCGGCGCGGAATCCTATCCCGGCGTGTTCGGCGATTTCGGCGGCTTCGCCGACGACGCCAAACTGGAGAACGGCTATCTGGAACTGTCCGACCGGCCCGGCATCGGCTTCGAAGGCCAGGCGCGGCTCTATCGCATCATGCGCGAACTGGCGGCTTGATTCTCAAGCTTCCGCTGTCGCCGCATATCTTTGTTTTGACGGCGGGGCTGGCGCCGTCGCCGTCCCCACCGTCGTCCGTCAGCAGGGCAGCCGGCCGTAGTATCCGCATCTCACGCTGTTGTAATAGCGCGGCGCTACGACGACGCCGGCAGCGCCGACGCGCCCAACTCCGCCGACGCCCCCGACCCGGCCGACACCGCCAACGCGGCCGACGCCACCAACACGGCCGACACCGCCAACACGGCCGACGCCGCCGGCGCGGCCGGCGCGATAGGCCAAGGCCTCAGTTGACACGCAGGCGATACCGATGATCGCGGCCGCAGCCATGGAAATGACAGTTCGATACGACATGAAGTTCCCTTTCTCCGCTGAGGAGACCTACAGCGGTGATGTCCATGCCGTAGCGAGGAGTGATGAGCATTACGTCCTCGATAACGCTCCAATGGTAACGGTTTAGCGTCGCTCGTTTGATTCAAATGGAGGCGGCGGGCCTTGCGTCGCCTGTCCTGGCCGCTTTTGAAATTCTTCGCTGACTAGAGCGTGATGCGTTCTGATTGAATCAGAACGCGGCTCTAGCATTTTGTTTGCGCATGATCTTTTCGGAAAACCGGTGTCCATCCCCGGATCAAGTCCGGGGACAGGCATTTTCCGGATCATGCTTTAACCTGAAATCCGCTCGATCGCAGCGCCGCAGCGGCCGAGCTTGTCTTCCAATCGCTCGAAGCCGCGGTCGAGGTGATAGACCCGGTTGACGATGGTCTCGCCCTCGGCGGCGAGCGCGGCAATGACCAGCGATACCGAGGCGCGCAGGTCGGTCGCCATCACCGGCGCGCCTTTAAGCTGCTCGACGCCTTCGATCGTGGCGCGTTCGCCGTCGAGCTGGATGCGCGCGCCGAGGCGCGCCAGCTCGCCGACATGCATGAAGCGGTTTTCGAAAATCGTCTCGGTGATGTGCGAGGTGCCGCGCGCGCGCGTCATCAGCGCCATGAGCTGCGCCTGCAGGTCGGTGGGAAAGCCGGGAAACGGCGCGGTCGACACCTCGACCGGCGCCAATCCGGCACCGTTGCGGGCGACGCGGACGCCCTGATTGGTCGGCGTGATCGTAGCGCCGACCTGGGCGAGCACGTCGAAGGCGGCCTGCAGCAATTCGGGCCGCGCATTCTGCAGGAGCACGTCGCCGCCGGCCATGGCGGTCGCCATCGCATAGGTACCGGTCTCGATGCGGTCGGGCAGCACGGCGTGACGGGCGCCGTGCAATTTGGCGACGCCGTCGACGACGATGCGGCTGGTGCCGGCGCCGGAAATGCGCGCCCCCATCTTGTTGAGGCAGTCGGCGACGTCGGCGATTTCCGGCTCCTGCGCGGCATTGTCGATCACGGTGGTGCCGTTGGCGAGCGCGGCGCCCATCATCGCGGTGTGCGTGCCGCCGACGGTGACTTTCGGAAACACGATCTCGCCGCCGCGCAGCCCGTGCGGCGCGCGCGCCACCACATAGCCGCTGTCGATTTCGATATCGGCGCCGAGCCGTGTCATCGCCATGATGAGGAGATCGACCGGCCGCGTGCCGATGGCGCAGCCGCCCGGCATCGACACGCGCGCTTCGCCCATTCGCGCGACCAGCGGCGCCAGCACCCAAAAGCTCGCCCGCATCTTGGAGACAAGATCATAGGGCGCGGTGGTGTCGACGATATTGGCCGCCGAAATATGCAGTGTCTGGCCGTGATCGGCGGTTTCGCCGGGGCGCTTGCCGCTCGTCATGATATCGACGCCGTGGTTGCCGAGGATGCGCTCAAGCAGCGCCACGTCGGCGAGCCGCGGCACGTTGTCGAGGATCAGCGTCTCATCGGTGAGCAGCGACGCGATCATCAGCGGCAGCGTGGCATTCTTGGCGCCGGAGATCGGAATGATGCCGTTGAGCGGCCTGCCGCCGACAATACGAATGCGATCCATCATCACCCCCGCGCGGTCCGGCGTCCGGACCCGCTCATCGGCTCGAAAAACAGCCTGACGTTATGCACCCGGCCTGCGGCGGGGCCAAGCGGGATGCCGGGCCCGACTGAGGCTCCCATCCCTACTTCCCGCTCGGATTGCGGCGGAAGTCGGGAACCGGCGGCTCGGCTTTTAGCGCCTCCGGCTCGGCATCGCCTGCCGGTTCGGCCTTGCGGGCCCGGGCTTGCGCCTTGCGCCGCTTGAGGTTTTCGCGCAACGCCGCCGATAGCCTTTGGCTGCGCGCCGCCCATTTGTCCGCTTTGCCGCCTTTGCGCATAGTGTCTGCCGCATTCGCTTTTGGCGGCAAATTTCTTGCGCGGAAATGCCCGCTATGGCAAGGATCGCGGCGCTTTTCGCCGAAAAAGCCTGCTGCCGTAGCTCAGTGGTAGAGCACTCCCTTGGTAAGGGAGAGGTCCTCAGTTCAATCCTGAGCGGCAGCACCATTCGACGATCGCGAAAACCTGGTGTTTTCGTTGACCAAGGCGATGCTTTGGCCAGATCGTCAGGCCCGACGCAAACCGACTATCTTGACTAATTCAGGCGGAACAGAGCGGGGAAACGGCGTGTCAGTTGACACAAAATTGGCACAAGCGTTCGACGTTTGTCCGCGCCGGTCGGGTTCGTCACCGTCAAGGATCGCACGCTGACTCCGCTTGCTGAGCGCTTCATCGATTGCGCCCGCAAAGTTGCTAACGCGAATACCGGTCGGGCATTGGTCCGACGCCCGTAATGTCAGGAGATTGGCGCCGGCGCCATCATCACCGGTCGGTATCGCCCGGATCGATCGACGCCAAAATGCTGCAATGGACACGATCGAGGAGTTCCGACTTGCCCGGGCCGGCCCACCAGCGCGCCATGCTGCTCCTTGGCCTGTAGCCTACGACGATCAGATCGACGCCGAGATCACTCGCGACCTTCGGAATTTGCTCCACCGCGTGCCCGAACGCCAGATGACCGGTGGCGGTCAGGCCGCGGGCGCGCAGGCGTTCCACGCCTTCGCGCAACACCTCCTTGATCTGCCGCTCTTGCTCCCGCATCCCGGCCTCCGACGGCTCGACCATGCTGCCGTCGTTGCCCGGCACGATGGCGAGCAGATGCGTCTCGGCCCCGAGCTGCTGGGCCAGTTCTGCACCTTGGATCAGCGCCAGGCGTCCCTCACGCGTGGAGTCGTAACAAAGGAGAATGTTGCAGTAGCAGGCCATGCGCTGACCTATATCATTCCACCACCATATGGCTCCGCCCGGCGGCCGGCTTTAGCTCGCTTGAACACGATCAGGAGCGGCAGCGCGGCGAGCGTAGCGATCATCAGAAGCTTGTAATCGTCGATATAGGAAATGATCGCCGCCTGCTGGCCGATCATCGCGTCAAGCGCCGCGCGTCCGGCGGCGGTAAACGGATTCCAGGCCCTTGCGATGACTCGGATTAGCAAACTGCGGATTCGCGGCGGTAACATGCTGCACGATGTCGGCGTGGTTGACTTGCGTATTCCGGGTGAAAAGCGCGTTTACCACCGAAATGCCAACGCTCGAGCCGATATTACGCGAGAGGCTGTAAATGCCGGCACCTTCCGCCCGCTGCGCCGCCGACAGCGTGGATAACGTCACCACGCTCAGAGGAGTGAACAGAAAACCAAGTCCGATGCCCTGAATGACGCCGACCCAAATCACCGTGGCTTGCGACACATCGGGCGTCCATCCGGTCATAGCATAGAAGCCGACCGCAGTCAGGCCAAGGCCGATGGCGAGGAGAAGGCGTGTATCGACGCGCCCGATCAGCCTGCCGACCAGCAGCATCGCTCCCATCGTGCCTATGCCGCGCGGTCCCATCACAAGCCCCGCGGTGACGATCGGATAATTCATCGGCCCCTGCAGATAGGGTGGTTGCAGCGCCATCGAGGCATAATAGGTCAGACCGACGATGGCGACAAACAGCACGCCGGCGGAAAAATTGCGGTCGCCGAACAACGACGGTCGGATGAAAGGCTGATCGGCCGTGAAGGTATGAACCAAAAAAAGATAGAAGGCCGCGCCTGCGATAATGGTCTCAATCACGATCTCGCCCGAGCCGAACCAATCGAGCTCTTCGCCGCGATCGAGCATGACTTGGAACGCTGCGATGGCCAGGCTCAACGTGCCGAAGCCGAACCAGTCGAGCCGCGCCTGCCGGCTTGTCGGCGTCTCGGACAGGAATGTCATGAGGCCAAGAAAGCCGATAATGCCGATCGGGAGATTGATATAGAACACGTAGCGCCAGCTATAATTTTCGGTGAGCCATCCGCCCAGCACTGGGCCGAGCACCGGACCGGCCATTACCGCCACGCCCCAGATCGCCATGGCCGAGCCTTGGCGCTCCGGCGGATTGATGTTGAGGAGCACGGTCTGCGACAACGGCACCAGCGCCGCGCCGAACGCGCCTTGCAACAGGCGGAACAGCACGATCTGCGTCAGCGATTGCGCCATGCCGCACAGCATCGAAGCGACCGTGAAGCCTCCGATCGAGATCATGAACAGCCGCTTGAAGCCAAAGCGCGAGGCGAGAAATCCCGTCGGCGGCGTCATGATGGCGGCGGCTACGATATAGGATGTCAGCACCCAGGCGATTTCCTCCTGGCTCGCCGACACGCTGCCCTGCATGTAAGGCAGGGCGACGTTGGCGATGGTGGTGTCGAGCGCCTGCATCAGCGTGGCCAGCATCACGCACACGGTGATCGCGGCGCGATTTTCAACCGTTGCGGTGCCGCCGCTGAGCCATGCGATCTCCCTCAAAAGATCGCGGTCAGGAAATGCGGTAGGCCGCGCGCATGGCCGGTATTCACGCTGACCTCGGCGCTCATGCCGGCGCGCAGCGGTGGCTGGTTCTTGCCGGGAGGATAGAGTCGGATGCGCATCGGCACGCGCTGCACGACCTTGACCCAGTTACCGCTTGTGTTCTGCGCCGGCAGCAAAGAGAACTCCTGCGACGCGGCGGGGCTGATGCTTTCCACCGTGGCCGCGCCAGGTTTCGTTGGGATAGGTATCGATCGTCACCGTTGCTGGCTGGCCCGGACGGACGTAGGTTATTTCGGTCTCCTTCGGCTGCGCATCGACCCAGACATGCTGGTCGTCGACCAGATAGAACGCCGTGGTCGAGGCGCCGAGATAACGGCCGGGGCTGGTGGCGGGCACTTCCGTGACCACGCCCGAAAACGCTGCTTTGACGAACGTATGGTTAAGCTCACGCTGCGCTTCCGCGAGCTGTGCTTGCGCCTGCAAATATTCCGGCAACTGGTCGGCCGGCGTCTCTGCGCTGCCATGCAGCCGGGCGAGTTGAACTTTGGCTTGTTGCTGCAGCGACTGCAGCTTGGCCTGGTCCGCCTGCAGTGTATAAGTTAGCCTGATCGTAGTTCGCCTCCGCAGCGGTGCCGGTCTTGAGGAGAAATTTGGCGCGATCGATAATTGATTCGATCTAATTGAACTTGTGCCTGCTGGGCTTGCGTATCGTGCAGCATGCGCGTGTAGTCCTGTTGCATGGCATCTAGGTTGAGCGTGACTTGCTCCAGGTTCGCCTTGGCATTGTCGACGGCGATTTGAAATTGCAGGGGGTCGAGCCGGAAAAGGACCTGGCCCTTCGTCACCCGTTCGTTGTTGGTCACTTCAACCGTCTGTACCGTACCCGAAATATCAGTCGAGACGCCGACGCGGTTGGCATTCACATAGGCATCGTCGGTCGTCATCACCTGCCCGCCGGTGACGTACCAGATGGCGCCGGCGAAAGAGCACGATCGGCAACAGCGCAAACAGGCCCCAGCGAATCAATTTTCGCCGCGGCCATTGATTCTTCTTCTCGGGCGACTTTCTCCTCAGGCTGGGTTTCGGGGGAATCGACCACCGGCAGGTCGGGCTGCGGTCGCGGCGCATCATTCCGCGGCGGCGGCACAGATCTGAGGTTTCGCTCGGCCATATGCCGTTCCGCCGCGCCGGCGGCGCTGCCCAATTTTTCCCGTCGGGTTCCCGACATGTCACCAAATGCGTGCGTTAGCGCGCATAGAACAAGGACGGTTTGCCTTTCGAGAAATAATAAAACGAACAATCCTGGACGAGGCGCAAAGTTTCAGGAACGCAAGAATCGCCTCGGTTTGATCTTCGCCGCGCATAACAAGCTCGGCAAAGTCAGGATTGTGCAGATCGGATTCCCCAGCATGCCCCGGTAAGCGGGACAGCGAAAGCAACCGCTCGTTATAACGAGGGTAAATCCGGAAACCGGGTCGGGCGCCATCCAGCAACATCAGCGCATCGGGTCAGGCTGGACAGGTGTCCAGACCAGAGCAGAATGCAATTGTCGGACTGCCGCCTATGTCCGCCACTCTGCCGGCCGCGGCTTCGATCGCCTCGTCGGAGATTTCACCGATGAGGAACGCTTCCTCATCTTGCTCAATCGTGATTGCTGCATTTGTCATAGTCTTATCCCTTTCGTTTGTGTCGTGTGGAGCGGATTCTCCTCACCTTTTGCGGAAGCAAACGATTGCCGCATAGGCGAGGCAGCAAAGCTTTCAGCACGGCGCTTCACTTCGGAACAACATGGGCACTGATCCGGGCAAGTCCCATTAAATTTTGATTTAACGAATTCGAACTCAAGCACTCCCATTGCGAGAGGGCGTTCACCGTTCACTTTCAAGGGGCTGAAGATTTAAGCTCGCTAAATCAGAATTTAATGGCAGCGCCTGAGGACCGCGCTTAACTCACAATCATGCGTGTAAACGCTTCGCGCAACACCACGCCTACCCGATAAAAAATTCCAAAGAAGTTCGATATGAGGGAACCATGACCGCAACGACATTTTCCGGTGGCAATTCCGGTCCGTCGCATTTTCTCGCGCGCGAGCGGACTATTGCCGGGCCTGCTTTCAATCGCTGGTTTGTCCCACCGGCAGCGCTTGCGATTTATTTGTGCATCGGCATGGCCTATGGCTTTAGCGTATTTTGGCTGCCGATGAGCCGGATGCTGCCGGGCGCGGCGACTTGCTCCAACGGCTTTCTGGCAGAGCTAACCGCGGCCAATTGCAACTGGTCGGTCGCCGACGTCACGCACATCTTCGAGACCTTCATCGCGATGCTCGGAATTTCCGCGGCGATCTGGGGCGGCTGGCTGGAACGCGCCGGGCCGCGCAAAGCCGGATTTTACGCCGCGCTATGCTGGGGCGGCGGACTGATCCTCGGTGGCTACGGGGTGACGATCCACCAACTTTGGCTCGTCTATCTCGGCTGCGGCTTCGTCGGCGGCATCGGCCAGGGCCTGGGCTACATCACGCCCGTCTCGACTTTGATCAAATGGTTTCCCGATCGGCGCGGCATGGCCACGGGTTTCGCCATCATGGGCTACGGCGGCGGCGCGATGATCGGCTCGCCGCTGGCAGTCTGGTTGATGTCCCACTTCGCAGCGGACGGCACCTCGGGCGTCGCCACGACGTTGGTGGCGATGGGGGCGATCTATTTCATTGTGATGACGCTCGGCGCTTTCGCCTTTCGCGTGGCTCCGGTCGGCTGGAAACCATTCGGCTGGACCGCGACCTCACGCGTCCGCGGCAGCGCAATGGTCACGGGCCGCCATGTCCATTTGAACAGGGCATGGAGGACGCCGCAGTTCTGGCTGATCTGGGGCGTGCTGTGCATGAACGTCACTGCAGGGATCGCGGTGATCTCCATGGCAAGTCCCATGCTGCAGGACGTGTTCGGCGCCAAGCTGCTCGGACTCGACGCGCACGCCGACCTCACCGTTATGCAGAGGACCGCAATCGTAGCCGCCGCGGCCGGCCTTGTCGGTTTGATCAGTTTGTTTAACAGCCTCGGGCGGCTCTTTTGGGCGTCGCTGTCGGACTTCCTGGGACGCAGGAACACCTACTTCGTCTTCTTCATCCTGGGGATCGTCCTTTATTGCCTGCTCCCGACATGGGGACATCTGGGCCTGGCGACCGCGTTCGTAGCGTCGACTTGCATCATCATCACGATGTACGGCGGAGGATTCGCTACGTTGCCTGCGTATCTCGCCGATATCTTCGGCACACAGATGGTTGGCGCAATCCATGGCCGTCTTATCACGGCGTGGTCGGTGGCGGGTGTAGCGGGGCCCGCCCTGATCGCGGGTTTGCGTGACGCGCAGCTTGCCCATGGTGTGCCAAAAAATCTCGTCTATGACGACACGCTTTATATCATGGCCGGCCTTCTGTTCGTCGGCTTCATCTGCAATCTGCTGGTGCGGCCGGTGAACGAGAACAACTACATGACTGACGAGGAGCTGGCGCATGAACGAGCCTTGCAGCACGAGGATCACGCAGCGGCCAATGCCGCGACTGCGGCGCGTGGTAGTTTCGGCGGCCTTGGCGTTGTGGCGTGGCTAGCCGTCGGCGTTCCGTTCCTGATCGGGCTCGCCATCGCTATCAAAAGTAGCGCGGCGTTGTTCTGACCGCACGGAGATGAAATTGCCCCATCAAATATTGACTTTGCAAAACGGGGCGACTGCGCCGTCGGCGAGTGTGGCGTGGGTGCCCCATAACGGATTTCGTAAGAAGCAACCGGCAACGTCGTCAGCAGCCACAGCGCCGCCCAGGCTACTTAGTCGGACATTTCGGTCGCCGCGCAGACAACAAAAGAGACAAACCAAATGCAAACGACTATGTCGGAACACTACAAGCCCCCGGTCCGATTTGGCCTGGGCGGTGTTCCGCTAGGCAATGAGTTCGCCTTCATTACGGAAAAGGACGCTTATGCCACGCTCGACGCGGCGTGGAGCGCGGGTGTCCGCTATTATGACACCTCGCCCTGGTATGGCCTCGGCCTGTGCGAGCGGCGGTTCGGCAATTTCCTCCACACCAAGAACCGCGGCGACTATGTCCTGTCGTCCAAAGTGGGCAAGCTGCTCAAGGCTTCGCGGCAGAATAACGCGAAGGAGTATTTCGCTTTCACGCCGTCTCCGAACAATGTGATCTTCGACTATACGGCGGATGGGGTAATGCGGTCGGTAGAGGACAGTCTGCAACGGCTTGGCGTTGATGCGCTCGATATCGTCTTCGTACACGACCTCTCGCCCGACAATCGGTATCTTCCGTCGCCTTGGGAAGAGCAATTCGAGATTGCGCGCAAGGGCGCCTTCCCCGCTCTCACGCGGATGCGCGAGGAAGGGACCATCAAGGGCTGGGGCCTTGGCGTGAACAGGCCGGAACCGATCCTGAGGCTGCTGGACGTTGCAGACCCGGATGTCTGCCTCCTCGCCTCGCAATATTCGCTGATCGACCATAAGAACGCGCTGCAACATGTTTTCCCGGCGGCTCGTGCCAAGGGCGTTTCCTTCGTGATGGGTTCGTCTCTCAACGCCGGCTTCATCAGCGGCAGTCCGCGTTACAATTATGGCAAGGAGAACTATAAGATCCCGAAGCCGATCATCGAAAAGCGCGAAAAACTGCGCGAGGTAGCGGGACGGCACGGCGTCGATCTCAGGACTGCAGCGCTGCAATTCTCCGCAACGCCGGAGATCGCCTCAGCCCTGGTTGTCGGCGCCGCCAGCGAGCAACAGATCGTCGCTGATTACAGCTCCATGCAGGTCAAGATCCCAGCGGAATTCTGGGCGGAGCTAAAGGAGCGCAAGCTCGTTGAACAAGACGCGCCTGTTCCCGCCTGATGGACTCTCGGAGAGCGCGCCGACGCGGTGTCCATGTAAAATAATCGGTTGTCGAACGAGCGGCAACGTCGTCTGGGTTTCTTGAGAGACGGAGAGACGCAAATGCTTGCCCTAGTCAATACACCTAACGGCAAGGCGCCAGTCGAACTGCGGCAGGTGCCGGAGCCAGCACCGAATTTGCACGAGGCGCTGATCGCGGTGCAGGCGATTTCACTCAATCGCGGCGAGTTGCGGTCGTTCCGCAATAACGAGGAGGGCTGGATACCCGGCCAGGACATCAGCGGCATCGTGTTGCGGCAGGCGGCGGACGGGAGCGGTCCGCCGGCCGGCGCCCGCATTGTCGCCTTGATGGACGAATTCGGTTGGGCGCAACGCGCCGCGGTGCCGACGCAGCGCATCGCCACACTGCCCGATACCGTCAGTTTTGCTGCTGCAGCCGCACTGCCGGTCGCAGGCCTGACCGCATTGCGCACGTTGCGGCACGGCGCACCGTTGCTCGGCAAGCGCGTGCTCATCACCGGCGCCGCCGGCGGAGTCGGTCATCTCGCGGTGCAACTCGCCGCCCGTTCCGGCGCGCACGTCACCGCCGTAGCGGGACGGCCGGAACGCGCGGCGGGCTTACGGGAATTGGGCGCGACCGAGGTGGTGGTCGGCATCGAGCAAACGCAAGGACGTTTCGGGCTGATCCTCGAATTCCGCCGGTGGAGCGTCGCTGGCGGCCGCGTTGCACGCGGTGGATGCTAATGGGGTGGTGGTCGTATTCGGCAATTCATCGGGCGAGAAGACAAGCATCAGCTTTGCTGATTTCGGCGGCGGGCAAAATGCGCGCTTGCAGAGTTTCTTCTCGTTCAGTTCGGGCCCGGAGGAGCAGTTTGCGCCGGATCTTGCATTACTGTTGTCGCTGGTCGCGGACAAGTCGCTGACGCCGCAGACCGGGCCGGAACGGAACTGGCGCGACATTGGACGAGTCGCCGAGGAGTTGCGTGACCGGCGTGTCGGCGGGAAAGCGGTGTTTCGTGTGGAGCAGTAAACGAGGCGAAGCGACATTGGCGGCGACGACTCCGTTCAGCCCGTTACTAAACAATGGCCTCATCGTACTAGCCGGTCTGAAGGTGAACTATGACCAATTCTCAAGCGGAAAGTCTGGCGTCGACCGCCGATCCCAACCGCCATCTCCACCGCATCGTCGTCGTCGGCGGAGGGGCCGGAGGACTTGAGCTCGTCACACGCCTGGGCGACGCGCTCGGGCGTCGGGGCTGTGCTGACGTTGCGTTGGTCGAGAAGTCCCGCACGCATCTTTGGAAGCCGCTTCTCCATGAAGTCGCCGCCGGAAGCATGGACGTTTCACGGCATGAACTGGATTATCTCGCACAAGCCTATTGGCATGGCTTCCGGTACAGATTCGGCGAAATGATCGGTCTGGACCGCGCGCGACATCTGGTGCATTTGGCCGCCAACTTTGACGAAGAGGGCCGTCCCATCACGCCTAAGCGTTCGGTAGGCTACGATACGTTGGTGATCGCGATCGGTAGCGTCAGCAATGATTTCGGCACCCCGGGTGTGGCGGAACATGCCATTTGCCTCGACACCCCCGAACAGGCGCAGCGGTTCAATCGCCGTCTCATCAATGCCTGCTTGCGTGCCCACACGCAGACGGAGCCAGTCCGCCCAGGCCAACTTCACGTCGTGATCATCGGCGGCGGAGCGACCGGCACCGAGCTTTCGGCCGAGCTACATCGTACTGTGCGGGGCGTCGTAGCTTTTGGGCTCGATAAGATCGATCCCAACAAGGATATCAAGATCACCTTGATCGAAGCGGCCGACCGCATCGTGCCAATGCTCCCCAAGCGGCTCTCTGACTCGACTGCGCGACTGCTTGGTGAGCTTGGCGTCGAGGTGCGAACCGGCGCTCGCGTAACCGAGGTGACGCGGGATGGAGTGCGGCTCGCGGACAACGAATTCATACCGTCGGAGCTGGTGGTGTGGTCGGCCGGGGTGCGTGGTCCTGACGTATTGAAGGATCTCGATGGTCTCGAGGCCACCGGCGCCAACCAGCTCGTTGTCCGGCCGACGCTGCAGACAACCCGCGACGATGACATCTTCGCCCTCGGGGATTGCGCCTATTTAGTCCAGCAAGGCGAGACGCAACCGGTCCCGCCACGTGCCCAAGCCGCCCATCAACAAGCCTCATTTCTGCTGAAACAGATTCGACGTCAATTGAACGGCGAGCCGATCGAGCCATTCCGCTATCGTGATTTCGGGTCGCTGGTATCGCTTGGGGAATTCAGCACGATTGGCAGCCTAATGGGCTTTATCGCCGGCAAAGGCTTATTGATCGAAGGATATGTCGCCCGTGTGATGTATCGTTCGCTTTACAAAATGCACGAGGCCGCCTTGCACGGCCCAGTGAAGGTCGGGTTGGATACTATCGCGCGTGCCATGACGAGGCGCAGTGAGCCACACGTGAAGCTGCATTGAGGCTCCACTGGCTTGGTAGACAGTCTCGCTTGGTAGACAGTCTCGCTTGGTAGACAGTCTCGCTTTGTAGACAGTCTCGCGCAAGCACTCCGCTCAGAGCCGAGGTATTGCTATCGGCTCGAGGTGTCAGCTTCAACCTAGTTCATTATTACCCCGGGTGGCCTCGAACAGGAACCAGGTACGCCGCTCCGTCTCGTCGATCCATACTTCGATGAGACTTGCGCTCGCCACGTCATTGTTCTCGTCACAAACCGCGTGGGCCTCGCGCATGGCGGCCACCAATTGCTTATTGTCGTCCCGCAACTCTGCCAGCATGTCTGGTGCCGTGACATATTCGGCGTCGTTGTCCAGCACCCGCTGCATCCGCCCGATTTGCCCGATCGAGCGTAACGTCGTGCCGCCGATCTTACGGACGCGTTCTGCAAGCGGGTCGGTCATCGCAAAGAGCTGATCGCCCTGCTCATCCAAAAGCAGATGGTAATCGCGAAAGTGCGGACCAGACATGTGCCAATGGAAGTTCTTGGTTTTGATGTACAGTGCGAAGGTGTCAACAAGCAGGAGATTTAGCGCCGCCGCAACGTCGCGCGTCGCGGTCGGACTAAGGTCTGTCGGGGTCTGCAGCGGCGCTTTACGCCGACTCTTGAGGTCAGAGACTTTCATCGGGCTTACTCCTTCGGTCGGATTAAGTTGCGGTTCCATGAAACAAGGCATCACTTCCAATAATTGTCGGGAAGATTGACCACGATCGGCTGCGCGGTGCTTCGCACAACCACCCAGACAAAGCGGTGATCCTTCGAAGGATTGACTTCCATGTGCGGCAACCACGCCGGAACATGAATAAAGTCACCGACGTGCGCGGTCGCAGAATGCTCTCCGCTCTCGCCCCAGCGGACCAAGCTATCGCCCTCGAGCACGTAGGCGATGGTTTCCTGCTTGCCATGATGATGGATGCCGGTACTGGCTCCGGGCTCGACGACAAATATCCCACCCCAAAGCTCAGTAGCGATACCATTGTCTGCCGCGATGGCGGCACGACGCTCGGACCCTGGCGTCTGCGCCGTTCCCCGGTCGAATTGGGCCGGTCGGACGACGTGGATGGGGGAAAATTTGCTCATGAGGAAGCCTTCATCTGCTAAGCGTCTAGTGTTTCGAGTGTGGCCAGCAGCTTGTCCGGCGTGGCGGGCAGGTTTCGGATACGAGCACCCGTAGCGTTATGGATTGCGTTGAGGACGGCGGCGCCCGCTCCGCAGATTCCAAGCTCGCCGATGCCCTTGCTGCCCAGCGGGCTGCCGTGCGGGTCAGCCTCTTCCAAGAACATGACGTCCAATGCACCGACATCGGCGTTCACAGCAACATGGTAGCTCGCGAGATCCTGGTTGATGAATGATCCGTAGCGGGGGTCGACGTGGTTCTCCTCAATCAGCGCCGATCCGATGCCCCACGTCATGCCTCCGAGCATCTGGGAGCGCGCCGTTTTCGCATTGAGAATGCGGCCGGCCGCGAATACGCCGAGCATGCGTCGGACACGGACCTCGCCGGTGTCCCGATGCACGGCCGCTTCGACGAAATGCGCGCCGAAGCCGGCGTGCGCGTATGTGCTGTCGAGATCGGCGGGGGTAACCGATCCCTCGACTTCCGTGATGCCGAGCGGGATGCTGGCTTTGAGTTTCTGGCAGGCGGCAAGTACCGCGGAGCCGGACGTCGCCGCCCCAAAGGAGCCGCCCGAGCCGGCGGTCGGTGGATAGCGTGTATCGCCCAGGCGAACTGTGACGAGGTCGACCGGCAACTCCATCGCCTCGGCGGCAATCTGGGTGAGGATCGTGTAAGTGCCGGTGCCGATATCGGTCATCGCCAATTCCACGGTCAATCGGCCGTCGTGCTCGAGGCGCGCACGCGCGGTCGCGCTTCGCAATACGTCACCGCGGATCGCGGAGGCGACACCGAGACCGATGAGCCAGCGCCCGTCGCGGACACTCGCCGGCTTGGCAACGCGTTTGTCCCAGCCGAAACGGGCGGCACCCTGGCGCAATGCTTCGGCGAGATGGCGCGAGGCGAAAGGAATGTGCCGCTCGGGATCTCTGTCCGTGTTGTTTCTTAGCCGCAGCTCTACGGGATCCAATCCGAGGGCTTCGGCCAGCTCGTCCATCGCGCATTCGAGAGCCAGGATACCGATCGCGTCGCCCGGGGCGCGCATCGAATCCGACCGTGGCAGATCCAGTTTTGCGAGACGGTGCCGAGTCAGCCGGTTGGGAGCGGCATAGAGCATGCGGGCAGCGCCGCAGACCGGTTCGACATAGTTGTCAAAGCGCGCGCATTGCACCAGTGCGTCCTGGCCATAGGCGGTCAGTCGGCCGTCGTGATCTGCGCCGAGCCGCAGACGCTGCTCGGATGCGGTGCGATGGGTGGTCATGTGAAAGAGTTCGGGGCGGGTCATCGCCACTTTCACGGGTCGACGAAGCGATCGGGCGCCGATTGCTGCCAGCGTCGCGTCGACATAGTACGGCAGCTTGTTACCGAAGCCGCCCCCGACGTAGCGAGTAATGATGCGGACGTCCGCCTCGCGAATGTTGAAGGTCCGGGCGAGGCCTTCCCGCGGGCTTGTCGTGAGCTGCGCCGAGGTATGGACCGTCAGCATTGGCCCGTCCCACATCGCCATTGTCGCATGCGGCTCCATTGGGCACTGGTTCTGATAGGGTGTGGTGTACATCGCTTCGATTTTCACCGGGGCCGTAGCGAAGGCGGCCTCGAAGTCGCCGATGGAACTGTCGGCAGGCGTGCCGTCACCGAGCCTGCCCGGGTCTTCGGCCGTCGGCCCAGCAGCGTGCAGGTCATATTGGCCGGGCAACGACCGATAGCGGACACCAACCATTGCGGCGGCGGCCGTAGCCTGCTCGAAGGTTTCGGCAACCACGAACGCGACCGGAAAGCCGAAATATGGCACCTCGTCGGTATTAAGCGCCGGCGTTGCACGGGCAAAGCGATCCGGTAGATCGACCGGTCCCCACGGACTTTGCGGTGGCGCATTGTCTTTGGTCAGCACGAGCAGCACGCCGGGGGCGCGCTCGGCGTCCCGCACGTCAACGGCAACGACGCGTCCCTTGGCGACCGTCGCGGGAACAATGACACCGTAAGCGGCGCCGCCTTGCCCGGCGTATTCAAAGGCATAGGTGGCTTTTCCGGTTACCTTCAGCCGCCCATCGACACGGTCGAGAGGGAGTCCAATCGGATCGCCGAGCTTGGCTTCGGTCATCGTCCCTTCTCCTCAGATGACGCCGGTCGCGTCCGCCAGCACCGCGCGCAGCGTGCGGCGCGCAAGCGGGATCTTGAAATCGTTGTAGCCATATCCGTGGGCATCCTTGAGTGCGGCCCGTCCAGCGGCGTCGAAAGACGCGAGCGTCACAGGGGCGCCGATGAGAGACGACTCGGCCTCGGCCGATCGCCACGGCTTGTAGGAAACGCCTCCGAATGCCACGCGCGCCGCGTTCATCCGGTCGCTTTCGTGCGACACAATGACGGCAACTGAAACAAGCGCGAACGCATAGGAAGCGCGATCGCGCACTTTGCGATAGAGTTGCCGACCTGGCGGCGGCGGCGGCAGCACCACGGACCGGATCAGTTCACCTGGCGCCAGCACAGTTTCGATATTCGGCGTATTGCCGGGCGCTCGATAGAGCGCGTCGATCGAAATGGTCCGGGTATGGCCGTCAGGAGCGACTGTCTCTACTTGCGCGTCCAGCGCCGCCATCGCCACCGCCATGTCGGACCCATGGGCGGCGATACAATCGTCGCTCACCCCGATAATCGCATTCATGCGATTGAGGCCGCTCAGAGCTGCGCAGCCTGAACCTGGCATGCGCTTGTTGCACGGCTTGCTCGTGTCGTAGAAATAGGGGCACCGCGTGCGTTGAAGCAGATTTCCGCCCGTGGTGGCCTTGTTGCGAAGCTGGGCCGACGCGCCCGCCAGGATCGCCTGCGACAACACCGGATAGCGGCGGCGCACCCGCATGTCGGCGGCAAGTGCGCTGTTGGTAACCCGCGCACCGATGCGCAGACCGCCTTCTGCGGTCTCTTCGATTTCCGCGAGCGGCAGCGGGCCGATGTCGACGAGATGGGCCGGCGTCTCGATCTGCAGCTTCATGAGATCGATCAGGTTGGTGCCGCCGGCGATAAACTTGGCGTCGGGCTCCGCCGCTGCTGCGCATGCAGACGCGAGGGTTCCAGCACGTTCGTAGCGGAACGGCTTCATGTGCGGCCTCCCTCCGCCACGTCACGGATGGCGGCAACAATATTGGGATAAGCGGAACACCGGCAGATATTGCCGCTCATGCGCTCCGCAATCTCCGCGTCGGTGAGAGCTGGTGCCGTTGCGACATCCGCTGTTGCATAGCTTGGCCAGCCAGCCTTATGTTCAGCCAACAGCGCAACCGACGAGCAAATCTGTCCGGGAGTGCAATAACCGCATTGCAATCCATCATGCCGCACAAATGCGGCCTGCATCGGGTGAAGATTGCCTGCTTCTTCCAAACCCTCGATGGTCGTGACCTCGTCGCCCGCATGCATGACGGCGAGCGTCAGGCAGCTGTTGATGCGTTGTCCGTTGACGATCACCGTGCAGGCGCCGCACTGGCCTTGATCGCAGCCCTTCTTCGTACCGGTGAGCCCGAGATGCTCACGCAGGGCATCGAGCAAAGTGACGCGGGGATCGAGATCGAGAGCATGGGGCTGCCCATTGACGGTCAGCGTGATGTTCTCGTTGTGCGTCGACGCCGGTCTTGTTTCGATCTCTGCTGACGCTGGCTGCGCAGCCAGTGCCAGTGCTGCACTGGCAGTTCCGAGAAAGCGCCGCCGCGAGAGCAAAGAGAGAAACGGAAGAAATCTTCCCACGATGATACCCGCAATTTGCGTGTCTGATTTTAAAGAAGTTAATCCGTCTCAACGGCCATGCCATTAAATTCCCATTTAGAAACCTTCACGCAGGCTTGCGGGCGTGGACGAGCGGTTGGAACGAACGCCGAATAAATTCGAATTTAGGCTTGCCAAAGCAAAATTTAATAGCGCCGAACGGTCACCGAGCGGCAAGGGTCGCATGCGCGCGACTCGATTGATGATTTTGTCGAGTACCAGCACGTCCCTTCGATCAGGTCAGTCATGCTTGCACTTATTAGCTTCACTAAGTGAACGATGAAACATAAAACAGAATTTAGCTATCTGAACGGTAATTTAATGGTGCTGCCGGGTCCAGACATTAGCTGTTCGATCGAGATCACGGATGGTCCGTGGGCTCACCGCACCAAATAAAGGATGTCTAAGATGACTATTACCGCCAAGCTATCCATGCTCTCTGTCGTTGCGCTGTTAAGCGCAGCGCCCGCCGCCGCGGCTCAGCTGCCGGCAACTGATGGGGACTATTATGCGCCCACCAGCACGACCGTGCAGCAGCCGACCGCTCAAGAACTGAAACAAGTGCAGGAGGGCGATTACTACGCTCCCACAAAAGATACCGAGGTGGTCAGTGCACAGCGGGCTGCCGCGATCGAAAAGTGCACGCAGCAAGCCAATGCAGAATATGGCCCCAGCGGTGACACGAGTTGGCGCAGGTTTAATCACGACGCTTACACCGCATGCATGACCAGCGCTGGCCAGCCGGAGTGAATTCCTGGCGAGTGATGGCGCTTCAATTCTCTTTTTCAACATACTGTCATCCGGTCTGCACCAAAGGATTGGGTGCTCCCCAGTGTTCCAAGACGGACCGGATGACATTCAGTGCTGGCCGGCGAACCCGGCTTGGGCGTTTCGACGGCACGACGCTATCCAAGACGCCGGTGTACACGATTGATGTGGCTTTAGGTTCGAATCGGTCGGAGCACACGGTGTTGGCGGGGGCGCGCGCCCCGAGAAGAAAAACGCGTCTAACGCCCTCAGTCAAAGAGACGTGACCCCCGCTCGGACGTGCTTTAGCGACGTGATTTATTCCGCGTCATTTTCTCGCCTTGACCTCCAGGGCAATGCTCTATTTTCAACCGGCCAAACTCGTTGAATCAAACCGTACATAAGGGCTGTGGTTAGTCCAATCAGTATTATCCCGTTCAGAGCTTCCAGGCCGCCCATAAGCCGCCAACGCTCCGTTAGAATGATTTCCGACTGACCATAGGTTGTGAATGCGCTTAGCGAATACAGAATCGCCGATTTACTATCAGGCAATACGCCAAGGAGCAGGTAGGCAGCTGCCCATATGCCGGCTTCGATTGCGTGCAGTAAGATTGCCCAGATCGTGGTGGCCCCTATGCCAAGCGCAAATGCGTAGATGAAATGACGCCGGCTTTTCACAACAGTGAGAACTTGGACCATTTTCACATTGAACAGGCCCAACCCTACGACGTGAAGGATCACGGTGAGCACGATCAATGGTATGCTCCAGGCCCACTCCGACGCACTACCCATGTTCAACTCACTCCGCCGCTGCAGCCACGATAACGGCTGCCCACTCACTCGATTATCCCGTTGGCGTAACGGCACGTCTGCATGTGGCCCGAACCGGGGGTTTTGCACCTGAAGCTGCCTCAGCCCAGACTCGCCGTCACACATGCGGGGAAGTCCCGGACATCGCCTTCGCGCGGGCCACGCAAAAGGAGGCCACCAACAAAGGTGGCCTCCGATTTGCTAGGTTTGCAAAGATTAGGTCAGACACACCTGCGTCACCTATGGGGCCTCACCCAGCTTCGACATACATGTTACGTAATGGTCAGAGGCAAACCGGATGCGATCCGTGCATTTTTTAAGGGCCGCTGCGCGCGTATGGTTGAGGACCATCGTATCGCCGACGTAATAATCACCATCCTTTATTTTTAGAATTTGTCCGGGTGTCGCATGTATCGGCGTCGTCGGGCCGGGGGCGTAGTAGTCACCCTCTTTTGGGTTTTGAGCTTGAACCGGCGCCGCGAACGACAGCGCAAGAATTGAAGCCAGGCAAGACATTCTGATGATGTTCATTTAAAATCTCCCATATTCATGTGTCGGGAACAGTCGACGGCTGCTGGCCCATCCGGACCATCAAATACATTTTCGCACGGGTGACTTGCCTGCACGATTAAATTGCCGTTTAGAAAGCTAAAATCGATTTTATACGAGCAGCGGAGACATGCAGACGTTGACCAGAAGCGCCGACATCTGAGTTCGTTTTCGCCCATATTTATTGATCGCTCGCAAGGCAGGCTCCGCAGTTGAACGCAACCAAAGCCGGAATGGAGAAGGTCCTTCCGTCCAGCGTTTCAGATAAAGCGGAATTTAATTTCTAAACAGCAATTTAATTGTGCCTGATAGATCATCATCTTATTCACCGAATGGCTCGGGCACAATTCTTTGTCAGCTTCGGCGCCTTTATGCCCGAATGCAGCGAACGGTGCATGAACGATTGCCGCGAGCAGTCGTCATGGTGACCGAAGTCGCTTTGGCATCGACGGAGCTGACGTTAGACAACGAGAACATCGATCATGTTGACCGGGTCTTCATCGTATCCGGGAATTGCAACGGGACCCGCAGCCTCCGGCCGGAGGAGCTCAGGTAGGAGTACTGCAGAGCCAGATTCGCCAAGCGGATGCGGCCATTGCTCACCAACGAGCTGCCCTCGCCCAGGCTATCCTCAACCTGTCTTATACGAAGATCTTTGCCGTAACCGCCGGGAGCGTGGCCAATAGGAGCGTTCAGGTCGGCAACTTCGTACAACCGGGCCAGACATTATTTTCAGCAGTCCCTCGCGAAGTCTCTACGTCATCGCGAATTTCAAAGAGACTCAACTGACACACATGCAACCCGGTCAATCGGTAACACTCCGGGTCGACGCCTTCCCCGAACTGCGACTAAAGGGACATGTCGACAGCCTTCAGCGTGGCACCGGCTCAGACTTCGCTCTCCTCCCGCCGGAAAACGCCACCGGCAATTCTGTAAAGGTCGTGCAGCGTGTTCCGATCAAGATCGATCTGGACGGTCCGATCGAGACGCTCCAGTCGATAGCTCCTGGGATGTCGGTTGAGGCCACGGTGACGGTCGCTCCGCCGCCATCCTGGTTACGGCCATTCCTGCAACTTATGATTGCGCTTTAACGAAGTGAATGTGAAGGCGGACAGGATATCTCCACCGTCAGAAGCGGAGGGCGTCTGTTGTCCGGGCCGTTCGGCCTGCCATCCTCTCGACAGTCACCACATGGGACGGCCAACAGGCGATGGAAGCCGCATCCTGATCAAGCGGCCACCGACGACATTTGAGCCCAGAAATGAGCATCACTCATGTTCCATAAGCTGAATTCTAAAACCCAATTTAATGACCCTAACACGTAATTTAATGGTGCCGTCCCTACCGCGGGCTCATCTTGCAACTCAAACAACAGCGCTATCGCTGCCCATGCGCAAGCGCAAGACGGAAGGCGCTATCATGGCCCAAACTGCAGCTTTGCCCATTTTGTCGGGTGAAACGGGCCTCACCCGGTATTTCGACGAGATCAGGCGGTTCACCATGATGCAACCGCAGGAAGAATTTATGCTGGCCAAGCGCTGGCGCGAGCACGGCGACCGCGACGCTGCGCACAGGCTCGTCAACAGTCATTTGCGTCTCGTCGGCAAGATCGCCATGAGTTATCGCGGCTATGGCCTGCCGATCTCGGAAATCATTTCCGAGGGCAATGTCGGGCTGATGCAGGCGGTCAAGCGCTTCGAGCCCGACAAGGGATTCCGGCTGGCCACCTATGCGATGTGGTGGATCAAGGCCGCCATCCAGGAATACATCCTGCGCTCGTGGTCGCTGGTGAAGATGGGCACCACGGCGAACCAGAAGAAACTGTTCTTCAACCTGCGCAAGGCCAAGAGCCGCATCTCCGCGCTGGAAGAGGGCGACATGCGCCCCGATCAGGTCAAGCTGATCGCCAAGCGGCTCGGCGTCACCGAGCAGGACGTCGTCGACATGAACCGCCGGCTCGGCGGCGACGCCTCTTTGAATGCGCCGATCCGCGAGGACGGCAATTCCGGCGAATGGATGGATTGGCTGGTCGACGACTCGGTCAGCCAGGAAAGCCGGCTCGCCGAGAGCGAGCAGTCGGAGAACCGCCACAAGGCGCTCGGCGAAGCGCTCACCGTGCTCAACGACCGCGAACGCCGCATCTTTGAGGCGCGGCGGCTGGCCGACGAGCCGATCACGCTGGAAGAGCTCGCCGACGAATTCGGCGTGTCGCGCGAGCGCGTCCGCCAGATCGAGATGCGCGCCTTCGAAAAGCTGCAGAAGGCGGTACGGCATCGGGTTGCCGCGCTGGAGATGCCAGAAGCGCTGGCAATCGCGAACGCAGTGCCGAAAACATCGGTTGCTGGTATCGTAAACAAGCGCGCAGCAGAGTGCGCCTCGTCCTCATTCCTCCATCCGATGAGTCGCGCGTTTTGCTTGCCAATATCGTCAACTGACGGAAAATGCCATGTTGCAGGCTTATGATAAACGGACGGACAATTTCAACCGTAATAGCAAACCTGACGGTCGGCCCTTATCGGCTCTGGCGGTTGGAAAAAAGCCTGCTGCCATAACGGCCAGGAATGAGCCGATGCCTAAATTGCTTCTTATTGAGGATGATAAGGAAACGGCGGACGAAATCAGTGCGGAGCTGGGCGAGCGCGGATTTGACGTCAGCTGGGCTGCAAACGGGATCGAAGGGCTGGATAAGGCTCGTTCGGGTGAAGCCGAAATCATTATCGTCGATCGCCTGCTCCCGGGGGTGGACGGTCTCACCATCATTGAGACCCTGCGGGAGGACGACATACAAACGCCGGTTCTCTTCTTGAGCGCGCTCGGCACGGTAGACGAGCGGGTCCGCGGCTTGCGCGCAGGAGGCGATGACTATCTTACAAAACCATTCGAAACGGTCGAGCTGATCGCCCGGATTGAAGCGCTCCTGCGGCGGCCCGCGGAAAACCGCGACACCGTTTTGCGGGTGGGGCCGCTCGAGCTCGATCTTATCAAACGTACTGCCAAACGAGGTGAACGTACGATAGATCTTCTGCCGCGCGAATTCCGCCTGCTCGAATATATGATGCGCCGTAAAGACCAGATGCTGACACGCGCTATGCTCTTGGAGGAGGTTTGGAACTACAAGTTTGTTCCTCAGACCAATCTTGTTGACGTTCACATGGGCCGGCTGCGGCGCAAGATTGATGAGAGGAACGAGCCGCCGATGATTAACAATGTGCGTGGCGCTGGGTTCATCCTTCGTGCTCCTAGCTGATTCAAGCACATGACTACATTTCGCTGGACGCTCGTTATTACGAGCGCATTTGTTCTATGCACCGTGCTGCTGTTTGGCTTCGTCTATTGGCAGGCCGCAGTCTACCTGATGGACGAAAACGATGCTTTGATCTCCCAGCAACTTCATGTCTTCGTTACCAATACCCCGGAGCAACGGCTGCAGGAGATCGATGATCGACTACGCAAAGATCCTGAAAACGTAAAGGTCGCGGGCCTGTTCGACCACGATGGCCATCGCATCGCCGGCAACATCGAAAGTCTCCCCAGCGGACTTCCGCTCGACGTTCCGACTAATGCAGTGGTCGAGCGCGTCGGCGAGCACGGTCGCGAGTTTCAAAAGGTACGCGTCGCTGCGCATTCGCTGCCCGACGGCGAAACGCTGGTGATCGGCCAGGCCGTGAACGAGATCCGCGGATTCGCGAGAATAGTTTTGCGGGCGCTCGTATTGGGCCTTTTGCCGGCGATTGTGCTGGCTGTCGTTATCGGAATTGTATTGAGTCTTCGTGCTCGCAATCGGCTCTTGGAGGTCAACCAAAGAATTCAACGCATCGTAGCCGGCGATTTGCGTGAGCGCTTGCCGACCAGCGGTGGCAATGATCCGTTCGATCAGCTTACTGCCAGTGTCAACCAGATGCTGGGCGAGATCGAAGCGCTCATCCGAGAGATTTCCAGCACAGGAAACGACATCGCGCACGACCTGCGAACCCCGCTCACACGCGTGCGCGTGCGTCTTGAGCGTGGACGCGCGCGAGCCGGATCGCTCGACGAATTACGGAAGGTCGTCGATCAGTCGATCACCGGTCTCGACCAATCGTTGGGCCTAATCACTGCTCTGTTACGCATTACTGAGATCGAGCATAGCCGCCGACTCGATGGATTTAGCGAGGTTCAGCTCGCTCCGCTGGTGCGCGAGGTGGGCGAGCTCTATGAGCCGATAGCCGAGGACAAGCGTATCACCCTTCAGGTCGAAGCTGCGGATGAGGCGATCGTGAAGGGCGATCGGGATCTTCTATTCGAAGCCATCGCCAATCTGGTCGACAATGCCGTAAAATTCACACCCGACGGCGGACGGGTTGAACTTGCTTTGCTGCATCGAGGAAGCGAGAGGGTTATCCGGGTAAGCGATACCGGTCCCGGCATCCCTGAGAGCGAGCGTCAGGCGGTGACCAAGCGTTTCTATCGTTCGGATAAAAGCCGGTCCGCCGAGGGTGTTGGCCTGGGCTTGAGCCTGGTCGCTGTGATCGTTAAACTTCATGGCTTCCGTTTTACCATTGCACCCGGTCCCGCTAGCGCAGTGGAGATTGCCGCTCGGAGTGCATTGAACTGAGGAAGTTCAAAGACGGCACCCGCATCGGGTCATCCAAAACCATGGATATTGAACATTGGCTCGCTGCGGCAAACGATGCAAACAGAAGTGCTATAACGATTGACCCTTCGGAAGAACCCATACGTGTCAGGGGGAGCCAGACCCGGTGCGTTGGAATCTAGAATTGCAAGGGGCGCGTTCAGCGATCATAGGCTACGCTTTTGCATTCGTTTGCGTTGCAATCGCTGTGGGACTGGCGCTTGCGCTCCAATATTACCAGTTCCGCGAAGTAGAAGTGCCGCTGCTTACTTTCGCTATCGCCATCACCACCTGGTATGCGGGAAATGGCCCTGCCGTGGTCGCCGTCCTGCTCTCCGCGGTGTGTTTTGACTACTTCTTTACTGAGCCATTCTACTCCCTCGAAATTTCCGAAAGAGACCTGCCCTACTTTTTCATTTTCGCCCTATGGGGATTGATTATTGCCGTATTCAGCGCCGTTCGGCGCCGTATTGAAGACAGTCTTCGCCACGCACAGGGGGAGCTTGCAACACGCGCGGTGGAACTCGAAGCCGCGAACAAGGAATTAGAGGCATTCGCCTACTCGGTCTCCCATGACCTGCGAGCGCCGCTTCGCCATGTCGCCGGCTACGCCGAACTGCTTCAGAAGCAGGCATTTTCTTTGCTCGATGACAAGAGCCGCCGCTACCTGAAAACAATTCTGGAATCTGCCAAAAGAATGGGTGATCTGATTGACGATCTTTTGAGCTTTTCCAGGATCGGACGTGCCGAGACCAAGAAAGCTGTTGTAAACCTCGAGCAGCTGGTGACCCAAGTCGTTGCCGAACTTGGGCAACAGACAACCGGGCGCGACATCACCTGGAAAATTGATCCGCTCCCGATCTGTCATGGTGACCGTTCCATGCTCAAAGTCGTCCTTGTGAACCTGCTCTCCAATGCGGTCAAATTCACGCGGATACGATCGAAAGCCGAAATCGAGATCGGCTGTGCGGCCGAAAGGGCAAATCAAGTAGAAGTGTTCGTGCGGGACAATGGCGCGGGCTTTGATATCCAGTATGTCAATAAGCTCTTCGGTGTGTTTCAGCGTCTGCACCGGCCGGAAGAGTTTGAAGGCACCGGAATAGGACTGGCTACCGTCCAGCGCATCATCCACCGGCATGGCGGGGAGGTGCGGGCCGAGGGAGCGGTCGGTCGGGGTGCGACCTTCTATTTCTCCCTTCCTAAGGGCTAAGAACAGAGCGAGGACACACAATGAGCACGCTGGGACGCATTTTAATGGTTGAGGACGACCCGAAAGACGTGGAACTGACCCTGACTGCGCTGGAGGAATATAATCTGGCCAATGAGGTCGTGGTGACCCGTGATGGACAGGAAGCTCTGGATTACCTCTTCTGCCGGGAGCAATTCAGCACTCGCGTCCACGAGAATCCGGCGGTCATACTGCTCGATCTGAAGCTGCCGAAAGTCGATGGCTTGGAGGTCTTGCAGAAAATCAAGTCCGACGAGGGCCTGAAGATGGTACCTGTCGTAGTGTTGACGTCTTCCCACGAAGAAAAAGACATGCTGAGAAGCTACAAACTCGGAGTCAACGCCTATGTAGTCAAGCCGGTTGATTTCCACGAGTTTGTCAATGCCGTCAAGGAACTGGGTGCGTTCTGGGCGGTCATCAACGAACCCCCGCCGGGTAGCGTGAAAAAGGTGTTGTGACGTCTCCGATCAAAATCCTTTTGCTGGAGGACGACTCCAGTGACGCGGAGCTCGTTCAAGAGCTCCTTGAAGCGGATCATTTCGTCTGTGATGTCAAACGTGTGCAAACTCGGGCCGAGTTTGTGACCGCTCTTGAAAAAGATGAAATTGACCTGATCCTTTCGGATTATCAGCTTCCTTCGTTCGACGGCCTTTCCGCGTTGAAGCTGACATCGAGGACTCGCCCCGATCTGCCTTTCATCTTTGTTTCCGGTGCGCTCGGGGAAGAATCAGCGATCGAAGCACTCAAAATCGGCGCTACGGATTATGTTCTAAAGACCGGGATATCGAGGCTGGTGCCGTCGGTGCGGCGCGCGCTGCGGGAAGCTGGAGAACGCGCCGAACGGAGAAAGGCCGAAGAGGCGCGCCAGCGGGCGGAACGTGCGGTACATGCGAACGAAAGACGCTTCCGTGCCCTAATCGAGCACGCATACGATGTCGTGCTCCTGACTAGCGCCGAGGGAACGATACTTTACGCCAGTCCCTCCGTCCAAGGGATGCTGGGATATGCTCCAGAGGAGCTCATTGGCCGCAGCGCGTTCGATCTTGTCCATCCGGATTATCGTCAGGAATTGATCGACCGACTTGCTCAATCCATGGAGCAAGCTGGCGCCGTCGTCAGGGGAGAGCGTCTGCTGGTTCACAAAGACGGATCGTCGCGCTGGGTCGAGAATGTGGTCGTCAACTTGCTTTCGGAACCCAGTGTGCAGGCCGCCGTGATGCATCTCCGGGACATCACCGAGCGCAAGAAGGCTGAGGCGTCGCTAGAAGAGATTTCTGACATTTGAACGTCTTCTTGCCGATCTCTCTGCCCGCTTTGCCGACGCTTCCATCGTCCAAGTCGAGACGGAAATCGATAACGCGCTAACGCAGCTCCAAGAGTTTCTGGGTTTCGATCGCAGCAACTTCTTCGAATTCACTGCCGACGGCTGGGCCACTATCTTAGGTTCGGCTGCCCGAGCCGGGGTGCAACGACACCCGCTCGGCCCCGCACCGGCTTTCCTGAGTTGGTATCTCGGCCAGGTTCGAGCGGGAAAAGTTATGCGCGTCCAGTCGATCGAGGATCTTCCTCCGGAAGCGACCGAACAAATCGCATACCATCGCCGGGTCGGCATCCGCTCCAGTCTCGGGCTCCCGCTCCGTGTCGGCGGCCGTATTGTGGGCGTCGTAACCTTTGCCGCGTTCCGTTCAACGCGTAAGTGGCCAGACGACCTCATTGCGCGGCTAAAAGTCTTCGGGGAAGTAATGGCCCAAACACTCACGCGAAGGCGCGCCGAAGACGCGCTTCGAGAGAGCGAACAGCGATTTCGCGATTTCACCGAGTTCGGCTTCCGATTGGTACTGGGAAACCGGGCCGGACCACCGTTTCATCACTCACCTTGTGTCCGAGCTGCAACTCAAGACCTTCGGCGTCTTGACCACCAGCCGGATAGGGAAAGTGCGATGGGATTTCGCGCGCGACTTCGAGGAGGAGCCGGAAAAGTGGCGCCAGCACATCGCAGACCTCGATGCGCACAAGCCATTTCGCGATTTTAGGTACAGAGCCGCCAGTAGCGACGGTTCCGAAGTCTATATTTCCGCGAGCGGCAAGCCCATATTTGATCCGGAAGGAAATTTCCTCGGTTATCGAGGCGTGGCCAGCCACATAAGCGCGGCGGTGCGGGCGGCGCTGCTAGAGGAAGCGCTGCAGGAGGCGAAGGTGGTTGGCGACAACATTGCGCATGACCTGCGCACGCCGCTCACCCGCGTCCGGCTACGCCTCGAGCGGGGCCGCGAGCACGCTGCAACGCTGGAGGAAATGCGCAAAGTTTCCGATCAGGCGATCGCCGGCCTTGACCAATCGCTGGCCACAATCACGGCGCTGTTGCGCATTACCGAAATCGAGCATAGCCGCCGGCACGAAGCGTTTGCTGAAGTCCAACTTGCTCCTCTGCTTCGCGAGGTGGGCGATCTCTATGAGCCGATCGCCGAGGATAAGCGCGTCATCCTGCGGGTCGAAGCCGCCGTCGAGGCAACTGTGAACGGTGATCGCGATCTTCTGTTCGAAGCCGTTACCAATCTGGTCGACAACGCCGTGAAATTCACGCCCGAACGTGGACGCGTGGAGCTCGCATTGCTCCAACAGGAAGGCGAGACAGTCATCCGGGTGAGCGACACTGGTCCCGGTATCTCGGCGATCGAGCAAGAAGTGGTGACCCGGCGCTTCTATCGCTCAGACAAAAATCGAAACCCCAATGGCCTAGGTCTAGGCTTGAGCATGGTCGCCGCGATCGTCAAGTTGCATGGCTTCAGCTTGACAATTGTGCCCGGTCCGGGCTGCACGGCGAAGATTGCCTGCCCGCGAACGAACTGAAACCAAAGATGGCACGACCTGCCGTCCTCAATTCGCTCTCTTCCTTATAAAATTGAATTTAGTTTTCTGAATGCCAATTTAGCGGTCCCGGCGAATCCACCGCCTATCTTAATCATTGCATTGCTAGCGCGAGCGAGCGGCTTGGCACTGCATCGTGAATAAATGGAGCCAGTCATGCATCTCTTTGCAAACACCAAGCGGAAATCTATCGCACACGGAGCACTTACTGTCCTCGCCACGGTTGCGCTGAGCACGGCGGCCGTGACGGGCGCCCTTGCCGCCAGTCACGGTGACGGTGGTGCCGGTCATGAAGGCAGCGGAGTCTACAGTGGCCGCATGGGACGTGGCTTCGGCGGTCCATTGCCGACTTACATTCCGGAAATGCCGCCGCCGACCTTCAACCCTTCCTACCCAAACACCTTGCCTGAATCTCCCGAGACTCCCGTCTCACCGGCAAGCCCAGGATCGGTATTTGGAAATGGCTGAACGGCGCACCGATTCAGAAGCAATGTCGAGAGCGACAAAAACCGTTTCTTTCCATTACCGTGGACGATCAGCGTATTTATATTCGTTTGCATCGACGTTGCCCTGACCTAGCACGCCGAATTGTTTGCGGCCTGGCAAAGCAAAACCGTTGAAATAACAATTACCGCGTCACGCCCCAAGGCTGCGCAGAGGCGGCGCCATGAATTCGGGGCCGACCGGATCATGAATTGTTTCGCTTAAGATCCGATCGATCTCGGCGAGCATCGGGGCATCTAATCGCCACCCCATCACCTCATCGACCGGTTGCAGCTGGTCTGGACGCCGCGCGCCCCAGAGCGCCGTGGTGATCCCCTGGTCGAGCATCCAGCGGACCGCCAATTGAATAATGCGCTTGCCAAACCGTTCATGAGCAAGCCGATCTAGCTTGTGCACTGCCGATAGATATTGCGCAAACCGCGGCGCAAGGAACTTCGGATCGCTGCGTCGCAGATCGTCGCCTTCGAACTTCGTGTCCGCTTGCATCCGTCCGGACAGAGTTCGCGGCACAGCGCACCATAGCCGAAGGTCGCTATCTTATTTCTGCGACAATAGGGAAGTAGATCGGCTTCAATGTCGCGTTCGAACAAATTAAACGGAGACTGAAGCACGTGGAGCGGCGCCACGCTGCGAAAGCGCTCTATTTGTTCGACCGAGAAATTACTGACACCGATGGCCCGGATCTTTCCCTGCTCGAAAAGCGCCTGCATCGCCTGCGCTGTTTCTTCCATCGCCACAAGCGGATCGGGCCAATGGACTTGATAGATATCGATGTAATCGGTTCGAAGCCGGCGCAGCGAATCCTCGATCTCCCGCATGATGCGGGTGCGGCTGGCATTGCGGGATACCTTCCCGTCCGCCCACTCGAGCCCAACCTTGCTGGCAATAATGACTTTATCGCGCAACCGACCCTCTGCAATGGCTTTGCCGACGATTTCCTCGGAGCGGCCGAATCCATAGGCCGGCGCTGTATCGATGACGTTGATGCCGTGGTCGAGCGCCGACCTTATGGTGGAAATCGATTGCGATTCGTCGGTGCCACCCCACATCCAACCGCCGATGGCCCACGTGCCGATCGCGACGCGCGATACATTCAACGGCGTTCCCGGTATGGTGGAAAACTCCATATCGGTTTCGAGAGTTTCGGTTTCCAGCATGATATCTCACCTTCTTCACTTCATCCAATGCCACGGAGGCAACTAAATCGCAGCGACCGGAGGCGCGACGCGAAGGCCCGCTTCTTCTGCAGCGATTAGGCCGAGCGCGGACCAATCGAGATCGGCATGGCCACGCGCCATTCCGGCGATCATCCGATCGTGGACTACGCCCACCGAAGGCATCGGTGCACCCGCGCTTTCGGCCTCGGCCAGCGCCAAGCGCACATCCTTGAATGCCAAAGGCATGAGGAAGCCGGGCGCGTAGGCCTGGCGAACGATCTTGTCACCATAAATTTTATGCGCGCGACCGCCGAACATCGTGCTCGTTAAAATATCGAGGAACGATTTGGGATCGAGGCCGCGTTTGCGCGCGACAGCGACGGCTTCGCCCAGCATCTCAAGCGTCGTCGCCGTCATCATGTTGCCTAGCAATTTGACGAGATTTGCCTGACCCGGATCGGCGCCGATCACGAAGGTCCTTTGTCCGAGCCTATCGAGAAGCGGCCGGCACCGCTCGACATCGCCGGGGCTGCCGGCGGCAACGATAAAGAGCTGCCGCGCCTTGGCCGCATCGGGGTTTCCGAAGACCGGCGCTGCAACGTAACCCTGGCCCCGGCTTGCATGCTCGCTTGCAAGCTGAGAAGCGGCGGACGTGCTGATCGTACTCATCGATAGATGAATGGCGCCGGATTTCAGGTCATTCGCAAGACCGTTCACCCCCATCTCTTTACGCCCGAATACTACCTCTCGAACCGCGTCGTCATCCGGCAACATCGTGATAACGACATCGCAATCAAAGAGATCGGCGAAGTTCGTTGTGGGCTTCAGCCCAAACGCAGCGAGCCTGCCTTTCTGTTCCGGCCGGCGGACATAGGCGACGACGTCGATTCCGGCGGCAGCAAGGTTTGCGGCCATTGCCGCGCCCATACGACCAAGGCCGATAAAGCCAATTCCACCATGCACCGACTGAGTTCCGTTCAATTCAGAGCCGTTCGGTTCGGAGCCGCTTGGCGGCTTACGGACTACAGTCGCCGCTGCTGCCGAACGGTCGATGCCGGATCGGGACTTGTTCCTGGTCATAGGAGCACTCCTGATATGATCTCATCTGTCGCATTGGTTACTTGAGCAAAGTAGGCCGATGTCTTCCCAACGCCATTAAATCGCAGTTTAGAAAACTAAATTCGATTTTAAGCGAAACGGCCGGTGTTACTTCGAAGCATGGAGGTACCGGACCGCTTCGGCGCTATTCAATTGTCCGCGGGATGAAACAATATGCTTACCCTGCGTCGCGCTCGCGAATTACTTGAATGAAGCGGAATTTAATTTCCTGAACGGCAATTTAATTGGCTTGTAGAACCAGCCCATTATTTTGGAGACGTTACATCCCGCCAATGGTGGAGGATCACATGTTTTGCGAATTACCAAGGGACAACGTAACGGAAGCATCCTTCCTTTATCTGATGCTCGCGGCGAGCTACTTCCGGCAGGCCAACCGATCGCGACATTCGCATGTGCGCCGTGCCTTGCGCGACCTCGGCCGTGAATACATAACGAAGTCACATGGCGTGGCGTCGTATCACCCATTCGTGGTCGTCCCTGACAAACAGTAAATAGCGGTCTTGCGCGACTGGCGAGTAGCCACACTCGGCATCAATCCGCGAAGCGATTAGGAAGTGCGATACGCGGCATCGGAAGACAATGGATCAAATGGGCTCAACAGATGAAAATAGCAATGTTGGCGCTGGTCCTGTGCATTGGTTCCGGCCTGAGCTTCGAGGAGGCTCAGGCCGGAGTTTGCACGAAAAAGGTCGATCAGTTTGAGCGGGCCATTCAGCAACCTTCCATGCCTCCCGACGCCGGACCGACCGCGCGGGAGACAATTGGCGCGGACCTCGGTCACCAGCCGACGCCTGCCTCGGTCAAGGCCGCGGCAACGCGAGCACAATCGCGTTTTGCGACTCTGCTGGCGAACGCCAAGGCACTCGATGCACGAGGCAAACATACCGCCTGCATGCATGCCTTAAGTGACGCCAAGATGATGTTTGATCCGCAGTGAGATCCAAACCCGGAAGCGCGCGCCCGCAAGCCGTTAATGCACTTTCGTAATTCTCATCGGTCGCGGACCGGCGAGAATCATGGGAGATCATGTGTTGCTGGACCTCGCTTGTGCCGTTTGAAAGAGCGATCACAACTTCAGCCGTCGGTAAAATCGAATTTAGTTTTCTAAACGGCAATTTACTGGCTCTCACACAAGTCGTCAGCTTATTTCATGGCGCACAGTGATGGACGCACGACATCGGCGACCACGTTGCTGTCTTAAGACGGGGAGATCACGATGCGCGGTGAGTTGATCGTAACGTTGTTGGCAGCACTCTTGAGCGCCCCTCCGGCACTCGCGCAGGTTGGCGCGATGGGAGCCCCTACTCCCGGCATGGGGCTGACTTCGCCGCTGGGCATGACACCCAATTCGAGTGAGTCCCCCACCGGAATTCCTTTTGGCGCGACAGAGCTCGCATCTCCCGGAATTAGTCCGGCGCTCATCGGCACATCAGGAATGCCGAGCAGCGGGGCGGCATGCTCCCCGTCGGGAGGGTCGTCGTCGGAAATGTCGACATCGAGCGCGACCTACGACGGCG
Organism: uncultured Alphaproteobacteria bacterium; assembly: GCA_963807125.1. GTDB lineage: Bacteria > Pseudomonadota > Alphaproteobacteria > Rhizobiales > Xanthobacteraceae > BOG-931. Next base: position 524,322 of record CAWEAH010000012.1, on the reverse strand, counting down.
GTGGAATGGCCGTGGCGGGCGGGTCGCCTTTGACCGGCAGCACGTCAATGTCGGGAATGTGTGCTGCTGCCTCTGGTGGCAGTCCTCCATCGGCAACTTCAACCCCTTCCCCTGGCGGTGCCTCCAGAGCAGGAATCCCATTAGATTCCGTCGAGATCGGCAATGCGGGGCTTAGCCCGCTCGTGACGGTGCCGGCACCAAGCTCATATCCATCAACGATGGGAAATTACTCGCCGACCGGAAGCGGCGCGCCGTGTTCGATGACGGGGTCGTCCCTGCCTTCGCCGTCGATGTCTTCGGCCGGGTGCTGAAGGGCAACTTCATGCCAAGGGGAGAACGTCCATGCGCCGAAAAATTATCGTCTCCGTTGTTCTGCTCATCGTCGTTTTGGTCGGCGGCGGTGCCTTCCCTTTGGCGCATCGATTAGCATCGAAAAAGACTGCACCGCCGCCGGTACCGCAAGTGCCGATCGTCGCGGGAACGGTGGTCGAGCACGACGTGCCGATTTATCTGGTCGGCGTTGGCACCGTCATTGCCTATAATACTGTTGTTGTGCGCAGTCAGATCCAGGGACAGATCATCAGCATCAACTTCACAGAGGGTCAGACCGTACACACCGGCGATCTGCTCGCCGAAATCGATCCACGTCCTTATCAAGCTCAGATCGAGCAGTTGACCGCGAATCGCGATCGCGATCAGGCCCAGCTCACGAATGCCCTCGCCAATCTCGACCGCTACAACAAACTGGGTGTGGAAGGCTATGCCACGCCGCAACTGATGGATACGCAGAAGGCCCAAGTGGCGCAGTTGCAGAACGCCGTCAAATCCGATCAGGCGCTTATCGACGCAGCCAATGTCGAGCTCAGCTACACCCGGCTGACGTCGCCGATCGACGGCATCGTCGGCATCCGTCAGATCGACGTCGGCAATGTCATCCATCCAACCGACGCCAACGGTCTCGTGGTCGACACGCAGGTCCAACCGATTTCGCTGATATTCACGCTGCCGGAGACAGATCTTCCGAAAATTCAGCAGCAGCAAGAGAAGACCAAGGCGCCGCTGACAGTGCTCGCCTATAGTCAGGACAATACGATCAAGCTTGATCAAGGCACGCTCGGCCTCGTCAACAACGAAATCCTGCAGACCACCGGTTCGATTCAGCTTAAAGCGGAGTTCCCCAACCCGGCGCATCGGCTCTGGCCGGGCGAACTCGTCAACGCGCGGCTGCTTCTTGATACCCGGCATAACGGCCTGACCGTTCCCGCATCGGTGGTGCAGCAAGGCTCGAACGGAGCCTACGCGTATGTCGTTAAGCCCGACGAGACCGTTGAGATCCGGCCAATAACGGTCGCGCAGATCAGAGACGGGCAGGCTCTCGTCGAACTCGGGGCTCCAGGCGAACGAACAGGTCGTGGTGGACGGACAGTACAAGCTGCAGCCCGGCACCCATGTAACGATTCTGCACGGTCAGGCCGCAGAAGAAGCTGCCGCACAGAGCGCACAGCAGGCGCCAATCCCATGAACATTTCCGCGCCGTTCATCCAGCGGCCGATCGCCACCGCTCTGCTGATGGTCGGGTTATTGGTGGCGGGCTTGATCTGCTATCCGCTATTGCCGGTGGCGGCACTGCCGAACGTCAACTATCCGACCCTTACGGTCACAGCACAGTTGCCCGGCGCCGACCCGCAGACCATGGCATCCTCGGTGGCATCGCCGCTCGAGCAGCAGTTCGGCCAGATTCCCGGCCTCACCCAGATGACTTCGGCAAGCGCGCTCGGCTATGTTCAAATCACTCTACAGTTCGAATTGAGCCGTCGAATCGATGGCGCGGTCAGCGATACGCTATCCGCAATCAATGCCGCGTCCGCATATTTGCCATTGAACATGCCTTATCCGCCGCTGATCCGGAAGGTCAATCCGGCGGACACTCCAATCCTGGTCCTCGGCATCACTTCGGACACCCTGCCGCTGACCACGGTGGACGCTTACGCCCAAAATATATTGCTTGAGAAGATGTCGCAAATATCCGGCGTCGGCCTCGTCGGCATCGGAGGAGAGCAACAGCCGGCCGTCCGCGTACAGGTCGACCCGGAGGCACTGGCGGCGCGCGGCATCAACCTTGAAGATGTTCGCACCGTGCTCGGCGAAGCGAATGTCGATTTGCCTAAGGGCACACTTAATAGCCCGCGCCAGACCTACACGCTCAACACCAACGATCAACTATTCAAGCCAGACGCCTACGCCAACTTGATTATCGCTTATCGCAATGGAGCACCGGTCCGCATTCGCGACATCGGCCGCGCCATCAGCGCGGGAGAGAACGAGATGATTGCCGGTTGGTACAACCAGCAGCGGGCGATCATCCTCTCGATCCAGCGCCAGCCCGGCGCCAACGTCATCGCAACCGTTAATCGGATTAAGGCGATGCTGCCGGTACTTCAGGCGTCGATTCCGCCCGCCATCAAGGTCAATGTCATTTCCGACCGCACCGCCACCATCCGCGCGTCGGTCGCCGACGTGCAGTTCACATTGATGCTGACAGTTGCGCTGGTCGTGATGGTGATTTTCATATTCCTGCGGAATTTCTGGGCCACCATTATTCCGGCCGTCACAGTGCCTTTGTCGCTCATCGGCACATTCGCTGTGCTCTACGAGTTCGGCTACAGCCTCGACAACCTCTCGCTGATGGCCTTGTCGATCGCGGTCGGCTTCGTCGTCGACGACGCGGTGGTCGTAATCGAGAACATCGTGCGTCACATGGAGGGTGGCGCCTCGCCGCTTCAAGCCGCGCTTAAGGGCGCGGGCGAGATCGGCTTCACCATCGTATCCATTACCCTCTCGCTCATTGCCGTATTCATTCCGCTGTTCTTGATGAGTGGCTATGTGGGACTGCTGTTCCGCGAGTTTGCCGTCACAGTAAGCGTCGCGCTCGTTCTCTCGCTGCTGATTTCGCTCACGCTCACGCCGATGATGTGCGCACGCCTGCTCAAGCCCGAAACCAGGAAGCATGGCAAACTCTACCGGCTATTCGAAAGCGGCTTCGACGGGCTACTCCACATGTACGAGGCGGGGCTCAAGGTCGTGCTGCGGCACCGCTTTATCACGCTTATGGTGATGCTCGGCACCGTTGCGTTGACCGGATACCTTTACGTGGTGATTCCAAAGGGCTTCTTTCCCCAGCAGGACACCGGATTGATCCTCGGCCAATCCGAGGCTGCACAGGACATTTCTTTCCAGGCCATGGCGGAACGTCAGCAAGCTTTGCTCGACGCCGTGCTTCGAGATCCGGCGGTTGCTTCGGTCGGCTCGGCGGTCGGCGCCGGCGGTGGTACCTTCACTGTAAACGACGGCCGCGTCTTTATTGCGCTTAAGCCCCAGAACCAGCGTCCGCCAATAGACCAGGTGATCGCTCGGCTGCGCACCAGCCTGGCGAAAATTCAAGGCATCACCCTGTACATGCAGGCCGCGCAAGACATCACGATCGGCGCGCGGCTGAACGAAGACTCAGTATCAATACACGATGAACGATGCCGATCCTGGCGAGCTCAGACATTGGGCGGACATATTTCTCGACAAATTCAAGGCCATTCCGGGCCTGACCGACGTCGCCACCGATCAGCTCAATGCCGGGCCAATGCTGGATATAACGATCAAACGCGAAGTCGCTTCAACCTATGGCATCCTGCCTTCCACTATTGACAACACGCTCGATGACGCCTTCGGACAACGAATTGTCTCGACCATTTATACAAGCCTACAACAGTACCACGTCATTCTCGAAGTCGACCCGAAGATTCCAATATGGGCCCCAGGCGCTCAACGACATTTATGTGAGGTCATCCGCCGGCCAGCAGGTGCCGCTGTCCACCCTGGTCGATAGCGTCGTGAAGGTGACGCCGCTTGTCGTCAACCATCAGGGCCAGTTCCCTTCGGTGACAATCTCGTTCAACCTTGCGCCGGGCACTTCGATCGGTCAGGCGGTAAGCGCCATCCAGAAGGTTGAAAAGGAGTTGAGCCCGCCACTCTCGCTCCAGACGAGCTTTCAAGGCAACGCCCAGGCTTTCGGCGCGTCGCTGTCGAGCACGCCCATCCTCATAGCCGCGGCGCTCTTCGTCATCTATCTGATCCTCGGCGTGCTCTACGAAAGCTTGATCCACCCCATCACGATTATTTCGACATTGCCATCAGCCGGCCTTGGTGCATTGTTGCTGTTGATGGCGGCTCATTTCAGCCTGACAGTGATCGCGATCGTCGGCATCATCCTTTTGATAGGTATCGTCAAGAAGAATGGCATCATGTTGGTCGATTTTGCCATGCATGCGGAGCAAAACGAAGGTTTGACGGCAGAGGACGCGATCCACAAAGCCTGCGTGATGCGGTTTCGGCCGATCCTGATGACAACGATGGCCGCACTGCTTGGCGGCGTGCCGATGATGTTAGGTACCGGTGTCGGCTCGGCGATCCGCCAGCCGCTCGGCTACGCCATTGTCGGCGGCCTTGCGGTTAGCCAGATTCTGACGCTCTACACCACGCCGGTGATCTATATCTATCTCGATAAATTGGGTGATCTTTTCAGCCGGTTCCGGCGCGGCGAACGAAGCCATCCCCAATTGGCCGCGATGCAGCCGGCCGAATAATCGCCGCGCCAGCGAATCCGTACCTCGCCATGATCTGGCTAGCCTCTGGATCAGCTTCGGGCTCGGCACCATTATCGCGAATGCACTGAGTAAATTCGAATTTAGGTTCCTAAAAGTCAATTTAATAGCGATCTCGATCACCTCATCAATATCATCTTGCAGGAGCGAGCGCAGCCGGCCAGCCACGTGACGAGCTCCGCCATAGCTTTGACTATTGGAAGGTGGATCAGATGAGCCACTCACAATTTGATGACCGGACAGCCAAGGCCTCCGACGAGAGTCCGCCCGCGGTAGCCGGCGAACTGCCCAGCTTCGAGCCTTACGAGTTGCCGGCTGGCGGCTGGGGTGCGCTGCAAGCCACGGCGAAGGCGCTGAGAGAACAAAGCGTTGTCCTCAAGGGCGGTGAATTGTTGCACTCAATGAACCAGCCGGACGGCTTTGATTGCCCTGGATGCGCGTGGCCCGACCCGAAGCACACAAGCTCTTTCGAGTTCTGCGAGAATGGCGCCAAGGCCCTTGCATTCGAGGCGACTAACCGCCGCGTCACCCGGGATTTCTTCGCCGCTCACACCGTTCGCGATCTCGAGCAACACAGCGACTATTGGCTCGAGGAGCAAGGGCGTCTCACTGAACCCATGTGCTACGACGCCACTTCCGATCACTACGTGCCGATCACGTGGGACGAAGCTTTCGCGCTCATCGGACGCGAGCTTCGAATGCTGGAAAGTGCAGATCAGGCCGAATTCTATACCTCCGGGCGCACGTCGAATGAGGCGGCTTTCCTGTACCAGCTCTTCGTGCGCCGCTTCGGAACCAACAACTTCCCCGACTGCTCGAATATGTGCCACGAGCCGACAAGCGTCGGTCTTCCCGAGAGCATCGGCATTGGCAAGGGAACCGTCCTTCTAGAGGACTTTGCGCATGCCGACGCAATCTTCGTGATCGGTCAGAATCCGGGGACGAACAGTCCGCGAATGATGACCGAGCTGCGCAATGCGTCGCGGCGCGGGGCGCCGATCATCGTGCTCAACCCGCTTCGTGAGCGCGCATTGGAGCGTTTCGCGGCACCACAATCACCTGTCGAAATGCTTACCTTCGGTTCGACTCCAATTGCCAGCGAGTATTGCCAAGTCAGCGTCGGCGGCGACGTCGCCGCACTCAAGGGGATCATGAAGATCGTGCTCGAGGCGCACGACCGCGCGGTTTCGACGAATGCTGAACCTGTCCTCGACCTCAAATTTATCGAGCGGCAAACACACGGCTTCAGCGCATTCGCCGAGGACCTGCGGCGCACCAACTGGAATGACATTTTGCGCGTATCCGGCTTGTCGCGTGAGCAGATCGAACGCGTGGCAACAATCTATATGAAGGCAAAAGCGGTCATCGTCTGCTACGGAATGGGGATCACGCAGCATCGGCACGGCTCCGAAAACATCCAACAAATCGCCAATCTCCTGCTGCTCCGCGGAAATTTCGGCAGGCCCGGTGCGGGTATATGTCCGGTACGCGGGCATTCGAACGTGCAAGGCGATCGAACGATGGGGATCGACGAGAAGCCAAAACCGGAACTGCTCGATCAGATCGAGAAAGTGTTCGGGTTCAAACCTCCTCGCCAGCATGGGCACGCAGTCGTCGATGCGCTGCAGGCGATGATCGACGGGCGCGCGAAAATATTCATCGGGCTGGGTGGAAACTTTGTCACCGCCGTTCCGGACAAACCGATTGCCGAGGCTGCGATGCGCCGGCTGCGGCTCACGGTCGCGATCTCAACCAAGCTCAATCGAGGTCACCTGGTCCATGGCGAGCTGGCGCTGATTCTTCCATGTCTTGCAAGAAGCGACATCGACATACAGGCGACCGGGCGACAGTCGATCACCGTGGAAGACAGCATGTCGATGGTGCACGCGTCGGCGGGTCTGGTGCGGCCGCCGAGTAAGGATCTCAAATCCGAGGTCGCAATCGTTTGTGGTATCGCCAGAGCGACGCTGCTGGACGATGGAATAATCGACTGGTCTGGATTCGAAGAAAACTATGATGCGATCCGCGAGAAGGTCGAGCAAGTGTTTCCCGCGTTGTTTAAGGACTTCAATCAACGAATTCGTCATCCCGGCGGCTTCCACCTCACGACCCCGCCACGCAATCTGGTGTGGAATACCCCCACTGGCCGCGCCAATTTTCTGATCCTCGAAGGTGTTGCCGAGGATACTCGCGTCGATCGAGCGTCTGCATTGCAGCTGACGACGCTGAGAAGCCACAACCAGTACAACACGACGATCTATGGACTGGACGACAGGTATCGCGGCGTATTTGGAGGCCGAATGGTCGTTTTCATGAATGAAAACGACATGGAAGCGCGAGGAATCGCATCTGGAGCTCTGGTCGAGATCGAATCGCTGGCTGACGACAATCGGAGACGTGTGGTGCGTGGCTTCAAGGTGCTGCCCTACAACATCCCACAGGGTTCGGTTGGCGCCTACTATCCGGAGACTAATCCCTTGCTCCCCTTGGCCCACCACGATGTGAAAAGCAAAACGCCCGCCGCAAAATCGATTCCGGTTCTGGTCAGACCGCAATGAGCGCAGCGTTAATGACGCCAACTCCGGCCATGCCGAATTCAATCGCGCGTCTGCCGCGTACCGCGTCTCGTGCCGGCAACTTGATACCCGGCGAGCGTCTCATCCCCGAGGAGACGGCGATCGCATTCACTTATAACGGCAGTTCGCACGCAGTCATGATGGCGACGCCAGCGGATCTCGAGGATTTCGCGGTTGGGCTAAGTTTGACCGAGGGTATTGTCCAGGCGGCCGATGACATTTCCGATTTAGAGGTCGTGAGCAGTGAGTTCGGCATTGAACTGCGGATGTGGATACCCGAAACGCGCATGGAGCCGTATTGAACTCGGCGCCGTCATCTTGCCGGACCAACCGGATGCGGTCTGTGCGGTATCGAAAGTTTGAGTGAGGCTTCACGCCCTGGCCGGCAGGTCGGAACCGGGATTAAAGTGGCGCCGAAGGCAATCTCTACCGCGATGGCGGCGCTACCGCCGGCGCAAATACTCAATCGAGAGACGCGGGCCACCCACGCCGCCGCCTTCTGGCGGCCGGGCAAGGGAATCGTCGTGGCTCGTGAGGATGTCGGACGTCACAATTCGCTCGACAAGCTTGTCGGCTCGCTCGCCAGGCGCAATGTCGACGGCGCTAGCGGAATTGTGCTTCTCACCAGCCGGATTTCAGTCGAGATGGTGCAGAAGACGGCCATTCTTGGGGCTTCCATTCTCGTTGCCGTGTCTGCACCAACGGCGCTCGCCGTTCGCATCGCCGAAGCATGCGGGATGACGCTGATCGCAATTGCGCGCGGTCATGATTTTGAGATTTTCAGTCATCCCGAGCGCGTCACGGCGTGAATCCGAATTGTCACAGATGTATTGATGAATTCCGGACGCTTTATTGCCAATCAGTTCGCGTTCGGACTGCGCCGCGGTGAGAAGCGGCCTGATCCGATAACATAAAATCGAATTTAGGTTTCTCAACTGCAATTTAATGGTGCCGGCGCGCCATCGTTTTATCTTCAGAAGCGACCGAGATTTAGGTCGTCGAGTGGGGAAGACCGATGGCGAAGACAGTAGCCGACCAATTCGCAGAAACGTTATCTGCTGCCGGTGTCAAGAGAATCTATGGCATCGTCGGCGATAGCCTCAACGGCCTCACCGACGCTCTGCGGCGACAGGGTAAGATCGAATGGGTCCATGTCCGGCACGAGGAGGTGGCGGCTTTCGCGGCCGGCGCCGAAGCGCACCTGACAGGTGAGCTCGCCGTTTGTGCTGGGAGCTGCGGGCCCGGCAATTTGCACCTCATCAATGGCCTGTTCGACTGCCAGCGCTCGCGCGTTCCCGTGCTTGCGATTGCTGCGCAGGTCCCCTCGGCCGAAATCGGCGCCGGATATTTCCAGGAAACCCATCCGGAGAACCTATTCAAGGAGTGCAGCCATTATTGCGAGCTGATCTCCGGCGCCAACCAGATGCCACGCATCCTGGAGATTGCCATCCGGCAGGCAGTCGGCAATCGCGGCGTTTCCGTGGTGGTCATCCCAGGCGACGTAGCGCTTCAGCCCGCAGCGGATGCGCCAGTGCCGAAACCCGAAAGCCTGCTCCCGCGCCATCCGATTATGACCCCGCCTCGCGCCGATATCGATCGCCTCGCCGCGCTTCTCAACGGCGATGGCCGCGTGACCATGCTGTGCGGTTCAGGAGTTCAAGGCGCACACGATGAGGTCGTCGCTTTGGCCGATCGCCTGAAGGCGCCCATCGTGCATGCGTTCCGGGGCAAGGAATATATCGAATGGGACAACCCGTTCGACGTCGGCATGACCGGGCTCATCGGCTTTTCGTCGGGCTATTACGCGATGCTCGACTGCGATGTGCTCTTGATGCTGGGCACAGACTTCCCGTACCGCCAGTTCTATCCGCGTGGCGCAGGAGTACGCATCGCGCAAGTGGATATACGGCCCGAACAGATCGGACGCCGTACGCCGGTCGATATCGGCGTGGTCGGCGACGTTCGCGCGACGATCGAAGTCACTGATGCCGCTCATCAAAGAGAAACGCGACCGCAGCCATCTCGACCAGGCGACCGAGCACTACGGCAAGGCGCGAAAAGGTCTCGATAAGCTCGCGGTCGGCTCCTCAAGCAAGCGGCTGATCCACCCGCAACAGATCGCCAAAGCGATCAGCGACCACGCTGCCGCGGACGCCATTTTCACCGCCGATGTCGGTCTGCCGGTAGTGTGGGCCGCGCGTTATCTGGCGATGAACGGCAAACGGCGATTGGTCGGATCGTTCTGGCACGGCTCGATGGCCAATGCGATGGCGCAGTCGATCGGGGCCCAGGCGGCGTTTCCCGGCCGACAGGTGATTTCGCTGTCGGGTGACGGCGGATTTACCATGCTGATGGGCGATTTTCTGAGCCTCGCGCAGCTCGGCCTGCCGGTGAAGGTCGTGGTGTTCAACAACAGCGCACTGGGTTTCATCGAGATAGAGCAGAAGTCTTCTGGGTTCGTCGATTTCGGTACCAGCTTCAAGAATCCGAATTTTGCCGCCATGGCCGAAGCGGCTGGCGTGCGCGGCATCCGGATCGAGGATCCCGACGACGTGGATCAGGGCATCGCAGCCGCGCTCGCGCATGACGGTCCGGTGCTTGTTGATGCGGTGGTGAGCCGTATGGTGCTCCCGATCCCACCCGGCATCACGATCGAGATGGCCAAGGGCTTCACGCTCTACATGCTGAAGGCCGTCTTCAATAGCCGTGCTGAAGATCTCGTCGACCTCGCCCGTACAAATCTGTGGGCCTAAGCGGGATAGGGGGCTCCAATGGATGTAACAACGCTTATCTTGTCGCGGCTTCAGTTCGCCTTCACGGTTTCGTTCCACATCATCTTTCCGGCCTTCACGATCGGTCTGGCCGCCTGGCTTACGGTCCTTGAGGCCATGCATCTCGCGACGGGGCGCCCGGCTTATCGCGTGGTCTTTGAATTCTGGCTCAAAATCTTCGGTGTGGCTTTTGGTCTCGGCGTCGTATCCGGGATCGTGATGGCATTCGAGTTCGGTACGAACTGGAGCGAGTTTGCCAAGATGGCGGGATCCATTCAGGGGGTGCTGCTTTCCTACGAGACCTTTACCGCCTTTTTCCTGGAAGCCAGCTTCTTCGGGATTCTTCTTTTCGGCCGCACTCGCGTCGCACCGTGGTTCTATTTGTTTTCGACTGGAATGGTGGCCCTCGGTACGACGCTCTCGGCCTTCTGGATCATGGCCAATAATAGTTGGATGCAGGTTCCTGTCGGTTACACGATGGAGAATGGCGTCGCCGTTCCCACCGACTGGAGCAGCATCCTCTTCAGTCCGGTGCTCTGGGTGCGATTTCCACACATGCTGCTTGCCGCTTACGTGACGGGCGCCTTTTGCGTCGCCGCCACCGGAGCCTGGTACCTGCTGCGGCGCGACTATCATGCCGAAGCACATATAATGCTGAGTATGGGGTTGGGTCTGGCGGCAGTGCTCATGCCGGTCCAGATTTTGTTCGGGCACCTGAACGGCGAATATGTCGTTCACCATCAGCCATCCAAGATGGCCGCGATCGAGGCGCGCTGGCATGACCAGAAGCCTGCCTCTGAAGTATTGCTCGCATGGCCAGATGAGAAGAATGGGCGAAATCTCTTCGCGATTACGCTTCCCGCGCCGTTCGGCAGCCTGATCGATTCCGACAACCTCACGGCCGGGGAGGTCGGGCTCGACAGCATCCCGCCGCAGAATAGGCCGCCGGTCCTCATCCCATTCTTTGCTTTCCGCATCATGGTCGGTTGCGGATTGGTCATGTTGGCACTTGCCTGGGTCGGCACATATTCGAATCTCAAAGGACATATCGGCCAACGCCGCTTTCTGCTTTGGCTGATCTTCCTCAGCTTTCCTCTGCCTTTCATCGCGACGTGGACGGGCTGGTTCACCGCAGAAGTGGGCCGTCAGCCTTGGGTCGTCTATGGCATCATGAGAACGGCCGATGGGGTTACGCCGTTCCTGACGACTAGAGCCGCAACGATATCGCTCGTCGTCTTTTGCGCCGTCTACCTCTTCATATTTTCGTTCGGCACCTTTTACATTTACCGGCTGCTGCGGGTGGGTCCGGTGGGCGATCTGGTTCGCTCGCCGACCGCTGCTGTCCCAAATCGACCGATGTCTGTTGTCGATGAGCCGCCGGCGCTGAGCGTTGGTCACTTGGTCACGGGAGGGTAGCCATGATCATGTTCTGGGCATCCCTCCTGGCCATCAGCATCCTTCTTTACGTGGTGCTCGACGGGTTCGATCTCGGCGTCGGCATGCTGTTCGGATTGACGCGTAACGAGGCACGGCGCCGCGCCATGTTGAGTGCTGTTGCACCCATCTGGGACGGCAACGAGACTTGGCTCGTAGTGACCGGCGTGATCCTGTGGGGCGCCTTTCCGGTCGTCTACGCGACACTCTTCTCCGCTTTTTATCTCCCGCTGCTTGTCATGCTGGCGGGTCTGATCCTTCGCGGGGTGGCGTTCGAGTTTCGTAACAAAACGCAACGCGCGCGATGGATTTGGGATTGGAGCTTTGCCGGCGGATCTTTCGCCGCGTCGTTCATCCAGGGAATGACCGTCGGTGCCCTCGTTGAAGGGCTTCCGATCAAAGACGGCCAATACACCGGCGGCGACTTCGGCTGGTTCAGTCCCTTTGCTGCGCTTTGCGGCATCGGCCTTTGCCTAGGCTACGCGCTACTCGGCGCCTGTTGGCTGGTCAAAAAAAGCGAAGGAGAAGTCCGCGAGGCCGCCTATCGTCAGATACCCTATCTCGCCGCCGGCGTGCTCGCCTTCCTGGTCGTCGTCTTTGCCTATGCGCTCGCCGAAAACCTTCAGATCATTAACCGATGGCTCGAGCGTCCGTATTTGTTCGTCTTCCCGGCGATCTCTGCCGCCGCAGCGGTCGTGTCGGCCGTCAGCGTTCGTCATCGCCGGGACGGCTGGCCATTCTATATGGTCCTCCTGATCTTCATGTCGGCCTTTGGAACCCTGGCAATATCGTTCTGGCCCTACATGATCCCCTTCGTCATCACCGTCGATGAAGCGGCAGCGCCGCATTCCAGTCTCGCCTTCATGTTTTGGGGGGAAGGTCTTTTCGTCTTCCCGCTGATGCTGATCTACACCGCCGTCAGCTACCACGTCTTTCGCGGCAAGGTCAGGCCAGCAGCGCAGCATTATTAGCCGCGGCGCGCGTAGAGGAGAACACAACGATGATTCGATGCATCAGATTATGGAGCGGCTCGGACGGCCATTCGCATTTCGAAGAGGGCGTCATCGACCTCGAGCCCGGCCCGCGCGACGACACGTTGAGCGGCAAATTTCCCATCGCTTCGGTGTCATTCCAGGAGACGGACGCGGACCCAAAGCTTGGATGGCATCCGGACCCGGCGCGGCAGCTCGTCATCACGCTTAGCGGTACGCTGGAATTCACGACGCACGACGGCCGCTTCTCGCTTCGTGCCGGCGACATATTGTTCACCGAGGACACGGTCGCCGGCCACGATTGGACGCTACTCGGCGACCAGCCCTGGAGGCGCGTCTATACCATCCTTGACCAAGCAACCGTTGTCCCGTTTCGGCCGAACGAGCCGCGTTCAGCCACTGTCGACCTAGAAACACGCACGCAAAAGCAGCAATTATGACAGGAGCGAGAACATGATCCGGTGTGTACGAATTTGGACGGGCGACAGCAACTCGCATTTCGAGGAAGGCGTTATTGATCTCGAACCCGGCCGTCGCGGCGACGTGCTGAGCGACAGAACGGCGACGACGACGATTTCCTTTGAGGAGACGGCGTCCGGCGGCGCGTTCGCCTGGCACACCGCGCCCGCCAGACAATTGGTCATTACGCTCAGTGGAACACTTGATTTTCAGACGCGCGAAGGCGAGCACTTCCTGATTCGCCCAGGCGACATCCTTTTCGCCGAGGATACGGCCGGCGGCGGGCACAGCTGGAGGCTGACCGACAATCAGCCATGGCGACGCGCGTACGTAATCCTTCAACCGGGGACCACGGTGCCGTTTCGTGCGAGCAATCGCCAACGTGTCTCAGCCTGATTAATGCGCTCCCGATAAGGCAAGCGAACATTCCGAACCCGCACTGCAAGGAGAACTGCGATGCCCGATACATTCGTCAGCGAGCCAGATGCCGTTTTCATCGGCGCCGGCATCATGAGCGCAACGCTTGGCGTGTTCCTCAAGGAGCTCGAGCCATCGCTCAACATCGAAATGTTCGAAACGCTGGAAGGGGCCGGACTTGAGAGCTCGGATTCCTGGAACAACGCCGGCACTGGGCATGCCGCCAATTGTGAGATGAACTACACGCCCGAGCGTGCCGACGGCAGCATCGACATATCCAAGGCACTGCAGATCAATGTCGAATTCGACCTGTCGCGCCAACTCTGGTCCTACATCGTCAAGAAAGGCTCGATCGAGAATCCACGGACTTTCATTCACCCGGTTCCCCATATGAGCTTCGTCTGGGGCGCCGAAAATGCATCGTTCCTCAGGAAGAGATTTAAGGCCATGTCGGCCCACCCTTGCTATCACGGCATGGAATATAGTGAGGATAGGAGGGAGATTGCCGACTGGGCGCCTTTGGTGATGGAAGGGCGCCCAAATGACCAACCGGTGGCAGCGACGCGCATTATCACCGGCACGGACGTCGACTACGGATCGTTGACCAATCATTTTGTTGATCATCTCAGCGCCCTTCCCGGCTTTGCCGTCCATTATCTAAGCCGCGTCACGGATATAACCCGTGAGAAAGATGGCCGCTGGCGCGTCGAAATTAGAGACGTCAAGAGCGGCGATCGGCGGTCGGTGACGACCAAGTTCGTCTTTATTGGAGCGGGCGGCGGCGCTCTACCGCTGTTGCAGAAATCCGGCATCCCAGAGGGCAAAGGATATGGCGGTTTCCCGGTCAGCGGCATTTGGCTGCGCTGCGACGACCCCGCCATCAATGGGCGCCATCATGCGAAAGTATACGGAAAAGCCCCGCATGGATCGCCGCCCATGTCGGTGCCGCACCTCGATACCCGGGTGATAGGCGGGCAGCATTCGTTGCTTTTTGGCCCGTATGCCGGCTTCTCCAGCAAATTCTTGAAACACGGCTCGCTGCTCGATTTATTCGAGTCAGTCAGGCCAAGCAACATCAAGCCGGAACTTTCCGTTGCACGCGACAACGTCGATCTTGTGGAATATCTGATCGGCCAGGTCCTGCAGTCCGAGAGCCATCGCCTGGCGGCACTGGACCAGTACTATCCCAACGCGAAGCCCGATGACTGGAAGCTGCAGGTCGCGGGGCAGCGCGTCGAGATCATCAAGCCTGACGTCAAACGCGGAGGCGCGTTGGAGTTGGGAACGGAGCTCGTCGGCGCGGAAGATCACTCGCTCGTTGCGCTGCTGGGCGCCTCGCCCGGCGCATCGACGGCGGCCTTCATCGCGATCGGCGTTTTGGAAAAATGCTTTCCGAACGAATTGACCGCTGACAGTTGGCTACCCAAGCTGAAAGAGATCATCCCCTCATATGGCATATCGCTGATAGACGACGTCGATTTCTTACGGCGTATTCGGGCAGACACCGCAGCAGTCCTGAAGGCCGACAACATTGGTTCGTCCAGTACGCCGTCATTGAGGAAAGCCGGCTGACGGCATTTAACCAGGCAGATCGACGGAGGCAGAAATGACCGTGAGAGAATTATCCAAGCAACAACCGTTGGGATCGGATCAAACTATGACGGCCTCGGCACCTAGGAGAATTCACATGGCCACCATGAGAAAAGAGACTGACAGCCTGGGTGTGGTCGAAGTGCCTGCGGATAGGCTGTGGGGCGCACAAACGCAACGTTCGCTCGAGCATTTCAGTATTGGGAAGGATTTGATTCCCCGTGAAATGATCACGGCCTACGCCACCTTGAAGAAAGCCGCGGCCATTGCAAACCATGACGGCAAGCGGCTGGACGATCAACCTTACAAGTTGATTGTTCAAACATGTGACGAAATTCTCGCCGGTCAGCATAGCGACATGTTTCCGCTACATGTGTGGATGACGGGCAGCGGCACCCAATTCAACATGAACGTCAATGAAGTGATCTCAAACCGGTGCTGCAAGCACGCTGGCACTCCCCTTGGCAGCCACGCGCCGGTTCATCCCAATGATCACGTCAACATGGCGCAATCGTCGAACAATTCTTTCCCCTCGGCCATGTGCATCGCCGCTGCCGTTAACGTGAAAGAGCGCCTGATTCCCGCGGTGACCGCTCTACGCGACGCGATAGCCGCGAAATCGCGGGAGTGGGACGATATCATCAAGATTGGGCGTACCCACATGCAGGATGCCACCCCCCTGACATTGGGGCAGGAATGGTCTGGTTATGCCGGCATGCTATCTGACGATCTGGAACGGATCGAAGTCGCTTTGTCGGGCGTGTACCGATTGGCGCTCGGCGGTACCGCCGTCGGCACCGGCATCAACTCGGCGCCCGGCTTTGCCGAGGCGGCTGCCGCTCAGATTGCCAAGCTCACCGGCCTGCCCTTCGTCACCGCGCCCAATAAGTTCGCCGTGCAGGGCGCTCACGACGCGCTGGTCCATCTCTCCGGAGCGTTGCGAACGCTTGCGGTGTCGCTCTACAAGATCGCGAATGACATTCGGCTCATGTCATGCGGCCCGCGCGCGGGATTTGCGGAATTGGAAATTCCGGAGAACGAGCCGGGCTCGTCCATCATGCCGGGCAAGGTCAACCCTACCCAGTGCGAAGCGCTGACGATGATTGCCGTCCAGGTGATGGCGAACGACGTCGCGGTCGGCTTTGGCGGCGCCGGCGGCTACCTCGAAATGAATGTCTACAAACCGCTGATGATCTTCAATATCACGCATTCCATAACGATCATGACGGACGGCTGCGTGAACTTCCGCAAGTTTCTGATCGAGGGTACCAAGCCAAACCTGAAGAGGATCAACGAATACCTCGACCGTTCGCTAATGTTGGTGACGGCACTTTCTCCAGTCATCGGCTATGACAAGGCGTCGAAGATCGCCCATTACGCCATGGACAACGATCTCACGCTCAAGACTGCCGCGCTGAAATTAGGCTTTGTCACGGACGCCGAATTCGATCGTGTGGTCGATCCAAGTAAAATGGTGAAACCCTATGTAGCGGCCGGCGCCTAGACGATCCGCGCATCGCCGTTTCCGAGTTTGGGTGCGGCTGAAGTGGATTTGGCTCAGCGCCATCTTCCAGGGAATGCGGCTGGCACTTCCGAATGCATGGACAGCGGGACACTCATATGACGTTCGAGGAGCGTTCTAATCTCGTCCTTGCTCTGGCTCGAACTCTGTTCATCAACGGCCAATCGACGGCTCAGACCTTGGCCGCAGCCCAGCAGCTCGGCGACAGCCTCGGTCTGCGTACGCGGGTCATGCCGCGCTGGGGCGAGTTGCAGCTTCAGGCCGAGGATGGTGACACAAAGCTGATCTCTGCCGTAGCTGCCGATCCCACCGGCGTCGACATGGATCGCGTGGCCTCCGCAATGCGGGCAACGGATGACCTCAGCGCCGGCCGGCTCGCCCCGACTGCTGCGATGAAGGCGATCAGCGCAATTTCAGACGTGCCGCCAGCGCCAACCTGGCTGTTCACACTCGCGGCGGCGGCGGGCGCCGCGGCCTTAGCGGTGATCTTCGGGGTCCAACATCTCCCCGCGGTCTTTCTCATATTCGTGAGCGGGGCCGCCGGTGCAATCCTGCGCCGTTTCATAGCCCAGTACAGTGCAAATATATTTCTGCAGCCATTCTGTGCTGCCTTGCTCGCCGGCGTTATCGGTGCGCTGGCGGTGCGGTACCAGTTGAGCTCGTCACTGCGGCTTGTCGCGGTCTGCCCATGCATGGTTCTCGTGCCTGGACCGCATGTGCTCAATGGCGCGTTGGATCTTATCAACGGCCGCATCCATCTCGGCGCCGCACGCCTGATCTATGCCGGGCTGGTCATTCTGGCGATCTCAATCGGATTGCTGATTGGGCTAGCTCTACTCGGCGTCTCCTTACCGGTTGACCAAGCCGGCAAAGCCGTCCCTTTGTGGCAAGATGCGATCGCCGCCGGCGTCGCCGTCGCTTCTTACGGCATCTTCTTTTCCATGCCGTTGAGTATGCTGCCTTGGCCGGTAGCTGTTGGCATGCTGGCCCACACGCTGCGGTGGGTGGCACTCACCATCTTCGGTCTCAGCGTCGCAGCGGGCGCTCTTCTTGCTTGTCTCATCGTCGGCCTGATCCTCACACCGGTCGCTCGCCGCTGGCAAATGCCTTTTGCGGCCATCGGCTTCGCGTCCGTGGTGTCGATGATGCCAGGCGTTTACCTTTTTCGAGCGGCGAGCGGCCTTCTGCAACTTGCCAACGGCTCGCATACGACGTTGGCGCTCTTAAACGCCACAATAGCCGACGGCCTGACCGCCGCCACTATCACTTTAGCGATGAGCTTCGGTCTTATCGTACCGAAGCTGACCATCGATCACCTTAGCAAGAGGTGGATAAACGCGAAGTCTTGAAGGGGCGGTCGAAAATGCCGCAAGAATCCCTTTTATACGCGGCGCATGTACCACACCGCCATGCCCCCGACCGGCAGAACCGCCGTTAAAACGCCCAGCAACCCGACTGTCATGTAGGCAATGGCGCCAAGCGCAGTCCCCCCGAGAAAGCTGAGCTCGATTGGGAATAGCACGCCGAACTCGCGACGCGCTGCCATGTAGTCTGGGTTCACTCCCCCAATTGGGCCAAGTTTGCGACGCTCTAGGTATCCGAGCAGTATTTCAGCTACATTTATAGCGAGCATAGTTGTATTTGTCGTCATGACGTTGGTCGAAGGCATGCCTCGCATCAATAGTCGTACCATGGCGCTTTGCGCGCCCATCGCTGTCATTTCGAACAACAGTGCGATCATCGCGCCTGGCCCGTCCGGGCCATGGAAGGGCATGCCAACCAGACAAACGGCCAAAAATCCCATCAGCAACATGCATTCGATCATTAAGCTCCAAGCTAAAGCGGCACGTGGACGCTCTCTCATAGAATGAGCAAGAATCGTCACAGCCATGCCGGCGAAGAAGAAAAACGGTATAGCCAAAAATTTCGCCAGTGCGCCCGGCTCGCTTGTGACAAACTGCGCACCGGCAAGAACGAAGCTTCCAGTCACCTGCGCAACGAAAATGCCGAACAAGCCGAGATAGGTACAGCTGTCGACGTAGCCGGCGACGAAGCTCAAAACGACGGGAATCGTTCGGGGAACCGCGATCGATCTGACTGTCTGCTCAGCCATCGGAGAAATTCGCGCCCTTCGCTGTGCGGCCGCCGCTTGATTAAGCGTTCAGGATCTAATTTTAGTGTACGAGGCGCCGCCTGCCCGTCCGCGCCGCGTGATTTTGGCACTTGAGCTCCAACGGCTTCATCGACTTGATTATGGGCGGCCGCGTCCCCTACCGCCGTCAAACACTCAATGTTCTTGATCGGTATTTTTCTCTTGTTTGATGGCCACCATGAACAAGTCAATCGTGGATACCAAGGCGAGGCCAACGATTGCCATGAAAAGCAATGTCTCTGTCATGCCGCCCTGGGACGCCTCGCCAAACATGTGTTCCTCCATCATATGGAAGCTCTCAAAGCCGAAGATAAACCGCTGACTTGGCGGCACCATTAAATTGCCGTTTACAAAAGTAAATTCCGTTTTATGGGACCGCACCGGCCGAGTTTCTAAATGTCGCTCCGACGTGCAATTTGCCACTAGCGAGATTGGTGGGGTCGCCCCGTGTCTGAACGATAGGGACGCTTGGTCGCCGCTTCAGGTTCAATCGGGAATACCAAGGGACACTCATGTGTTTTTGGAGTTGGCCGGCTGCTGACTGGCGATCGGACTAAAACACCGTCCTTCAGCTGCTCAAGATTTTCTGTCGGCGACGAGGTCGAGCACTATCGCGCCACGCCTGTGTCCAACCTCTTACATAAAATCGAATTTAGTTTTCTGAACGGCAATTTAATAGTGCGGGCCAGTTCGACCATTACTTGATCGGTGTAGGTCACGGATGGCCCGTGGATCCACCGTATCAAATAAAGGATGTCTAAGATGACCATCGCCAGCAAGTTGCCCATGGTCTCCGTGCTTGCTCTGTTGATCGCAACGCCTGCTGTGTCGGCTCAGCTGCCGGCAACTGACGGGGACTATTATGCGCCCACCAACACGGTTGTGCAGCAACCGACCGCTGCGCAAACGCAACAAGCCGAGGAAGGCGACTTCTACGCCCCCGTCCCGACGATCGTGCAGCAGCCGACCACGCACGAATTGAAGAAAGCGCGGGAAGGCGACTTCTACGCTCCGATAAGTGGCAATTAACGGCGAACCGACTTTATCGCCCTCCGGGCAGGCCTGTGGCCGAGGGCGATACTTTCAGACGCCTTCAGCCATAGGGAATACGAAAATGTTTAGCTCTGTGACGACGACAAAGAAAATCATCCTGGCATTGGCGCTTCTCGCCGCTGCGACAACGGCCACGGCAAAGGCCGCTTGGGCGAACGCACCTGGGGGTGCGTACATACAATGCGACCCCCACAACCCACAATCGCCCATCAGATGCACGCCGGACGGTTGGTAATCTCCGGCAATGTCGGTCTGGGCGGGGGAAAAACCCATGAAACTCGGCATCATCGGTACCGGAAATGTCGGCTGCGCGATCGCGCTCGCTGCCGTGACGCGGGGCAGCGCACGTGAAATCGTGCTCGTGAATCGCACCACCAAGACGGCGGAAGCGGTCGCGACCGATATCCGCTATGGCACGCCGCTTTGCCCTAAGGTCGATATCAGGCACGGTGATTACGACTCTCTCGCTGGCGCCGGCGTGGTGCTTATCACTTCGGGAGTCAACGAGAAAACTGGTGGTGCCACCGACCGCAACGACCAGCAAGGACAACTTAGGCTCCTCGAAAAGAATGCTTCGATCTATCGAGACATTGTCCCGCATATCGTGCGAACCGCTCCGAAGGCGATCCTAGTCGCGGTCACCGACCCGCCCGATCCGCTCGCCGATGTCGCACGTGAGGCGGCCGGTCACGATCGCGTGCTAAGCACAGGCACATTCCTCGACAGCATGCGCTTTCGCGTCCATCTCGGAAAACATTTTGCCGTGGATCCTGCGCACGTAGAGGCGCAGGTGATCGGAGACCACGGCACGTCGCAGGTTTTCCTATGGTCCTCCGCGCGCATTGCGGGCGTGCCAGTGACGGACCTCCTGAAGGAGCGCAATGAGAAGCTTGATGACGTGCGTACGCAACTCGAAAACGAGGTGCGCTACGCCAACATCACCATCATCGAGGGACACGACGCCAGCCAGTATGGCATCGGCATTATCTCGGCGCGGATCGCGGAAATGGTATTGCGCGACGAGCACGCGGCGATTCCAATCGGCAGTTACCAGCACGCATTGGGCGTCACGCTCTCGCTGCCGAGTGTCGTCGGCCGCGACGGCGTGGTCGAGGTTTTGCGGCCGGACCTGTCGCCCGACGAGCAGAGCCGACTTGAAAAAAGCGCAGAGAGTTTAAAGAACGCGCTGCGGACAATCACGAACTGATGGAGGTTGAGATGAACGCCTTCCCGATGGTCGCAAGAAAGCGCGGATTTGCACACCGTGTCAGCTTCGTTCTCGTCAACGATCGTTTCCCGCGCGCGGACCCAGACTGTGCGCTTTGCGGCTGCAAAATCGCAAAAGGCTACGTCCGCGAATCGCAGACACGCCTGCTTTATTGCGACACGCAATGCTTCGCGGGACACGCAATCGCCATGCAGAACCGCGCGAGGCATGTGTCATGAAATGCTCAAATCCAGAGTGCAATCGCGACCTTGGTCTCGTCGCTTACCGGCGCGGCTGGTTCGACAAACGGTACTACTGTTCTAAGCAATGCCGCGACGCCTTTGTAGCCGAACGACCGAAGCAGTCACAACAAGAATGGGTTGCTACGAGCTACTTCCGGTGGCCGTTGCTGCCGCCAACCGAGAACCTGCAGCCGAAACCAGCTTTCGTCCGCGCCAGGGCTCGCTCCAGCGCGGCGATGGAAAGCCGTACCAGACCATAGAGGGGGTGATGCCATGTTTCCGTCAGCACAGCGTCAGAGAAGCCGTCTAACGAAGCAGATCCCGGTCGCAACCACGTATGGCGTCGAGGGACGCAGTGGTGAGGAAGCGAACTTAAATTCGGCGATATGCGATCAAGTACTTGCCATCGTGCCGAGCCTACGTGCGTTCGCCACTTCGTTATCCGGCAACTTGGACCGCGGCAACGATCTGGTGCAGGAGACGCTGCTGCGCGCCCTCACGCATATCGGCTCGTTCGAACCCGGCACCAATCTGGCGGCATGGCTGTTCACCATTTTGCGCAATCACTTTCGCGACGAGAACCGCAAGCGGCAACGCGAAGTGGAGGATGCCGACGGGCGCCATGCTGAGACGCTCACATCGCGCCCCGAGCAGACCGGGCGGATTGAATTCGAGGAGCTCCGCGCCGCGCTGGCTAAGCTCCCGGCGGAGCAGCGTGAAGCGCTGATCCTCGTCGGCGCTTCAGACTTCTCCTATGACGAGGCCGCGGCGATCTGCGGCTGCCCGGCCGGCACCGTTAAAAGTCGCGTTAGCCGCGCCCGCATCCGTCTTGCCGAGCTTCTCGCCATCGACGGCGTTAGAGGGTTGGCTCTGGAAGCGCCATCTATGCCTTCTCCACAGTGAGTTCTCCCTACGCAATACGATCGCCGCCATCGCTCTTGTGAGTGGGACGATAAATTGAAAAACCGACTCGCGATGTCCAGACCAATTGTCGTAATCGTTTGCATGGTAGCTCCTCCAAATCGTGGGAGCCTTGGCAGCGCCCACATCTTTGGCCACTCTCGTGCCGGTGGAGGAGCCGTCCACAGCGTCCCGAACGGCCCAAAAACAAAACCGACGAGAAGGGCAAGAAAGGGTCCGTCGAGCGCTGTCTCCGAGCGAGTTCTGCAGCGGCACGGAAGCGAGCGCCAATAATTGATGCGTTCCCGTTGCGCTATTCCCGTCTCCGCTTAGTGACGTCCTCGGGCGTGACGCGGCCAGTCTTCCCGCCAAAGCTCGCGATTACATAGTTGGCGACCGCCGCAAGCTCGGCATCCGAATAGGCCGGACCGAATGGCGGCATAAAGATGTTTTGGTCTTTGATGCGATACTTCGCACCGCTCAATATGATCTGCGTCACATTTGCGCCGTCGGGATCAGCCACCGCCCGGCTGCCCGCCAGCGAGGCATAGACGGTCTGCCGGCCGTCGCCGTTATATTCATGGCAGTTTACGCAACCGCCTTCGAACACGTGGCGGCCGAGTTCGTCCTTCGGCTGCTGCGCGGCCGATGTGGGCGCGGGGTTGACTGCGTAATTACCTGTTTGCGCCGCAACCGTGCGCAGGTAGGCAACGAGAGCGCCGATATCCTCCGCCGTCAGATATTGCAGACTATTCTCGACTGCTTCTGCCATCGGTCCGGCGGCGGCGCCGCGGTCCTGCGCGTGGGCCGAGGAGAGAAAGCTCGCAAGCTGCGCGTCCGACCAGGCGCCGACGCCAGAGCGTTTGTCGGAAGTGATGTTATAAGCATCCCAGCCTTGCAGGACCTCGCCAGCGAACGCGTGACCGCTTTCCAGCCCAAAGGCCAGATTGCGCGGCGTATGACATTCTCCACAATGGCCGAGCGCGGTTGCCAGATAAGCGCCGCGGTTGACCGCAGCCGATTGTGCAGGATCGGGCGCGAAGCGCCGGTCTCTCAGGAACGCCAGATTCCAGAACGCCATGCCCCAGCGCTGGTTGAACGGGAAGCTGAGGTTGTCCACCTTATTCACCACATGCTGCGGCGGCAGACTGAACAGATAAGCCTTGATCGCCAGCGCGTCGTCGCGGCTCATGGCCGTAAACGACGTGTACGGGAAGGCCGGATAAAGATAGCGCCCGCCCGGCGCGATGCCGCGATGCAGCGCGCGTACGAAGTCGTCGTCACTCCAACTGCCGATGCCGGTTTCGCGATCCGCCGTGATGTTGGTCGAATAGATCGTTCCGAAGGGCAGCTTGAACGGCAGGCCGCCAGCGAATGGCTCGCCATTCGGTGTGTTATGGCAGGCGGCACAATCGGCAGCGCGGGTCAGATATTCACCTCGTGCGAGCAGCGTCGCAGTGATCGGCCCAGCCGGTGCGCCCGTGTCCTCACCATGCATCGAAACGTCGTAGAAGACATACAACGCGCTGGCGACTATGCCGGCCACGATGATGACTGCGACAATCGAAACGGCTCTGCGTATAGGCGTCATGACGAGCCCATCTAACCTAGAGCCTTCTTGACCCGTTCCGGAGTCATCGGCGGTTCGCGCAGCCGTGCGCCGGTGAGCCGCGCCACGGCATTGGCGACGGCCGGGGCGACGATCGGCACCGGCATCTGGCCCACGCCGGTCGGATGGTTGTTGGTCGGGATCACTTCGACATGGATCTCCGGCACATCGTTCATGCGCATGACCCGGTAGTCATAGAAATTGTTCTGTTGGACGGCGCCGTCGCGGATGCTGATTTCCTCGGTCAAAGCCAAGCCGAGGCCGTAGACGATGCCGCCCTCGAATTGCGCGACGATGTTGTCGGGTTGCACCGCGATGCCGCAGTCCACGACACACCAGAAATTGTGCACCTTTATCTGACCGGTCGAATGGTCGACCGAAACCTCCGCGACGCCGCTGATCAAAGTATCGTTGTAGACGATGAAGGCGCAGCCCAAGGCCGTGTTGTCGCGTTTGCGGCTCCAGTCCGCCATTTCCGCGACGCGTTGCAATACTTTTTGTCCGCGCGGCGTAATGTTCAGCAGCTCCAACCGGAACTGTATGGGATCGACGCCGCGCTTGAGCGCCACCTCGTCGAGAAATGCTTCCGCCACAAACTTGGTTGCGATGTCGCCGATGCCGCGCAGCGGAGCGGTCCGCACCCCGGTGTCGCGCGGGATCTGACCGCCGTACTGGTTGGGAATATCGTAGCACGTCAACTCGATCCCACCCATCAGTTGATAGTCCCGATCGTGGCTGGCGTGAAAGAAATCGGGATTTTCAAACGGCAATACGCGGTCACCCACCAGACGTTGATGATAGGCGATCAACTTGCCGGATGCGTCGAGGCCGGCGCGCAAATAATGTGCCGAGATCGGGCGGAAATGGCCGTTATGGACGTCGTCCTCGCGCGTCCACATCACCTTCACCGGCACCGGCCGTTGCGCGCTCTTCGCCATGAGCACGGCATCGACAACAAATTCCTCAGTGTAATCGCCGCGCCGTCCGAATCCGCCGCCAAGCAGCGTATAGTTGAGCTTTACCTTCTCAGCCGGGATATCGAGCGCTCTCGCCGCCGCAGCCTGAGCCGCCGTCGGATATTGCGTCCCGCACCAAACCTCGGCGGCATCGCCGGCGGCCGACACCGTTGCGACCGCGTTCAACGGCTCCATCTGCGCATGATAGGCATAGTGACAGCGATATTCCGCTTCGATCCTGATTGCGGCCTGCGCCAGCGCGGCTTCCGCATCACCCTTCTTGTACCAGTCAACAGTCATCGGTTTGCTGAGATCGCGGGCATCGGCAGCGAACGCGTCCAGACCTTTGTCGCTGTCGAATTCCCAAGCCTTTCCGCTGCGCTGCCAGGTCACCCCGGATTCAAGCGCGGACTTGGCGTCAAACGCTGCCCACGGAGTTTTTGCGAGGACGCCGACGCCATAGGGCAGACGCACGACGTCGATGACGCCAGCAACAGATTTGGCCGCGGCATCGTCGACCTTGTCCGGCGCGCCGCCGTAGACCGGGCTGCGCAAAATCGCGCCGTAAATCATTCCGGGCACCTGAACGTCGATCGCATATATGGCGCTGCCGTTGACCTTAGTCGGCAGCTCGACGCGCATCACGTCGTGGCCGATCAACCTGAAGTCGGAAGTTTTCTTCAGCGACTCCGGCTTGATCTCGGGGGCGACGGCGGGAATTTCGGCAAACGCGACGATGTCGCCGTAGCCGATGCGCCGGCCCGATTTGGCGTGAACGACGACGCTCGGCTCCGTACTCAGCTCGGCCAACGGCACGTTCCATTGCCTGGCGACGCTATCGAGGAGCACGGCGCGCACCTGCGCGCCAAAGATGCGCAACTCCGTGAAGTAGCCGGTCACGGCGCGGCTGTGGGCCGTGAGCATGGTGCCAAACAAGGCGGGATTGCCGTAGATTTTGTCGACAAGCGGGGCCGGCACGATCACCACCTTGGACCAGTCGGCGTCCAATTCCTCGGCCAGAATCAGCGGCAATGAAGTCAGCGATCCGTTGCCCATTTCGGTCGCCGGTGCCATGATCGATATCTCGCCACTCGCGTCGATACTGACCCATGGATTGAACGGCGTTCCAGAGACGGAAGCCGCCTCGGTCGCGGCATGCGCAAATCTTTCGCGTCCAACCGTGACGGCGAATGTCAAACCCGCGATCCCAATCATGAAACCACGCCGCGAAAACTCGGTCTTCGGGCAAGACATTTGGTTCATGCTTAGGCCTCGCTCGCCGCGCGTTCGATGGCCCGCAGAATGCGTGGATAGGTACCGCAGCGGCAGATATGCCCGCTCATCTGCGCGAGGATCTCAGCGCGAGTCGGGTGCGGATTCCGCTTCAACAGATCGGCCGCGCTCATGATCTGGCCGGACTGACAATAGCCGCACTGCGGCACCCTCTCAGCCAGCCAAGCTTTCTGCACGGGATGCGAGGAGTCCGGCGAAAGCCCTTCGATCGTCGTCACTTCCTTGCCGGCAACATTCGACACCTGCATCTGGCACGAGAATGCGCGCTTGCCGTCGATATGCACCACGCAGGCGCCGCAAAGACCCACACCACAGCCGAACTTGGTGCCGGTGAGTTTAAGTTCTTCCCGGATCACCCACAGCAGCGGCGTGTCATCGGGAGCGTCGTAAGTTCTGTCCTCACCGTTGATTTTCAGCGTTGCCACAAAAAGCCTCCTGTTGTTTGATGCCGCGCGCTGACGTGGCAGCGCTTGGCCGCGTCAGAGCGAAGATTTATGGAGCATCTGCAAAGGAGAATTTCAGATTCGGCAGCGTCCCATTGCCCGTCGCCGGGGGAACAGGAGCGTCGGGATTTTCCCGGTTCCGAATAACGTCGTGCAGGCCAATGCTTGTGCCAGGATATTCTGGCTATGGGATGTCGGTGGTTTGCGCTCGCCGCAGTCATAACCCCGGCGGCTGCCGTGCCAAGATTGGAAGGCCGCGATTGAGTGGGTCCCTGCGACCGGGCGCGATAATCACTAAGGCAACGCCGAACGCGCAGACTGCGTCCCATCCGCATCTCCCAAGGCCGCAGCTTCAGTCCACGGACCACCGTGGGCTTGGTCATCAGATGACGGCGCGTGCCAGAAGGCGCCATTAAATTGGTGTTTAGGAAACTAAATTCGATTTTATGAAGCGTTGATAAGTTGCCAAGTTACGATAATCGCTGGCGGCTTCCTGATTACTTTGCAAACAGCCGCGTCATATCCGCTAATGGCCTCTAACTGCCCAATAGCAGGTGCAGCAGCCGCTTCTCGTGAGCCCCGCCGACCCGGCATGTCCGCTATGTGGTCGTTAGCTGCTGCGGCTGTCGCCGACCAGCACGTTCGTTCTTGGGCCACAGCGGAATCATGAACTGCAAAAAACCTGGGATTTGACAGTGGAATCTATGCGCTGCCAAAGATCGAAGCCGAAACTCCCGCCGCCTGTACAATTGCCTCGGAGCGCTATACGATCTTGCGCTTCGCCTGCCGCCGCGTAGCGCTCGTCGCCGCTGGCACATCGAACGCCCTGAAATGGTGTTCTATGGAGGTGAATGGATGCCTGCGACCATTCGCGAGTCGCTGCTTCTGTCGGCGCGGCTGCAGCGCCTTCCGACAACCCGCTACACTTTTGCCTTCGTGGCGCTGCTCGCGGGCGCGTTTATCGTCGAGGCTTTCGACATCGGCAGCCTGTCGGTCATCCTGCCGATCCTGAAGCCGCTGATGCATCTTAGCGCGGGGCAGGTCGGCATGCTCGCCGCCTCGTCCACGGTTGGCATCACCATCGGCAT
The DNA here is from genome assembly GCA_963807125.1 of uncultured Alphaproteobacteria bacterium. Classification (GTDB taxonomy): domain Bacteria; phylum Pseudomonadota; class Alphaproteobacteria; order Rhizobiales; family Xanthobacteraceae; genus BOG-931. The sequence goes on along the minus strand of CAWEAH010000012.1, from coordinate 496,963 downwards.
GATCCCCGCCGGCCTTCTGGCCGATCGCTTCGGACGCAAGCGTGTGCTGATTGGTGGGATGCTGTGGTTCTCCGGTATGACGCTGATCTCGGCACTGGCGCCCGATTTCCGAACCTTGCTGATGTTGCGCTGCCTCTCAGGCCTGGGCATGGGAGCGACCTTCATCATGCCGTATGCACTCCTTGTGGAGCTGGTATCGCCCCGTACCCGCGCCGGCTTCGCGGGCGTCTTGGAAGCGTCACTCGGGATCGGCTACGTCGCGGTGCCTATCCTCGGCCTTATCGTGCTGCCGAACTTTGCACCGGACGTCGCTTGGCGCGTGTTCCTGCTGATCGCCGGTTTGCCGATCGCCTATGTCTGGGTGTTGTGGAAATACCTTCCAGAATCGCCACGTTGGCTGAGCCGCACCGGCCGATCGGATGAAGCGGAGCGCATCGTCGCGGCAATCGAAAGGCGGGTCGAACGGCTGACCAGCGCGCCACTGCCGGAACCGGTCGTCACACTTGAGTTGGAAATGTCGCTCGACGGCGAGCGCCAGCGGGCCGGCTTGCGCGCCGCGCTTGAAGTCTGGCAGCCGCCCTACCTCGTGCGCACGCTGGCGATGACCATAGGTGCCTTCGGCACCTTCTCTTTGTTCTACGTGGCTGTGAACTACATCCCCTCGCTATTTACGGCCAAATCCATCGGCCTCTCGAATGCCTTGATCCTGTCGCTAATGGTCATCAGTTCACAGATTCCGGGCAAACTCATCAACGGCGTAGTGTCAGATTTTCTCGGGCGCAAGCCGACCTACGCGTTGTTCGCCTTGATTGCGTTGGTCGGTGCCTACTGCTTCGGCCAGTCGTCGGACCCGATCGTGATGATGGGATGGGGTTGCGTATTCTTCTTCGCCGCGTCCGGTTCTGCCCCGTCCTACAAGATGTGGTACGCGGAGCAGTACCCGACGCCGATCCGAGCCGTCGGCCAGTCGACTTGCGAAGCGGTAGGCGGCAAGCTTTTTGGCGGCGTCGTGTGGACAGCGGTCTTTCCGGTGCTGGTCGAGTCGCTCGGCATCGGCACCACGATGACGCTGATCGCGGTCATAGGCCTGGCCACGTTGCTTGTGGTCGTCATTTTTGCCCCGGAAACCGTCGGCCGTTCCGTCGAAGAACTTGAAGAGCAAGCGAATTACGACAGATCGCTGAGCAGCGCCTTTGCCGCTTTGAGATCGGCGGTTTCGAAGCCCTCGGTGAACCGATCATAAACCGGCGCTAGAAGTTCACGCGCTTCGTTGCTCCGAGCCAAGTTGCGCAACAGTCGGGCAAGGCTCATGGCGCATCGCAGCTCCCATGAGAGCGCGCCTTGTCGGCGCGCCCAGTCGAGCGCCAGGCGGAAGTGACCTTCGGCCGCCGGTGCCGCTCCAGGTGCGTTCTGCAGCAGAAAAAGCTCGCCCTTGATGCGCAGCAACTCGGCAGTTGCCCAGCGTTCTTCGCTCCGCTCGGAGCGGACGATCGCCTCCTCGATCGCGGCAAGCCCGTCGACGACCTGCCCGGCACGGCCCAAGGCCTCTGCCATGCGGAGAGTAAAGAACCGCGGGACGGCCCCAGCGGCACCTAGTTCGTCGAAACCGGCGCGCAGCAGCCGTAATCCAATGCCGAGATCGCCGCGCTGGATGAAGAGCACTCCTTGATAGCTACGGCCAAAGGCACGCCAGCGCGGCAGGTTATGCTTTGTCGAATGGTCGAGAAGCATTTCCACATAATGCTCCGCCACGGCCAGATCGCCCGCACGCAGCGCGATCGGGCATGCCGCCATGGCGAGGGCGAGACCCAGCGAGATCGCGTGATCGATCGCCTGAGCGTCCGCGACACCGCTTTCCGCGGTCCGCATCGCCTGATCCGGCAATCCCTGCAGCCACATTGTCCGGGCGAGGTAGGACCGCGCGGCCACCAGCTGGTCCACCTCAAAGCGAACGATTTGCCGCTTGTCGGCAAGAGCAGCAGAGTGGGCCAGCACGCGCTCGAGATGGCGCCGCGCGCTGAGAAAATCGCCCAGGTAATAATGCGACGTACCGATCATTCGCTCGCCGGTCAGGAAATCGTTCGTCTCGGACCGCTTCGCCGCCAGCACATAGAACCTTTGAGCCAGCTTTAGAGCGTCGGGTTGCTCGCCGTCGTTGATGCGAAAGGACCACAGACCCCAGAGCGAGCGCAACTGGTACTCGGCATCGTCAAGATTTTCCGCAATCTCGAGGGCCTTGGTGCCGGCAGCGCCGACCTCGGAAACCGCACCTTTGGTATACATCAGCGAGGCCGTGAGCGCGGCGTGGAGCTGCATCTCGCGGCGCGCGTCACGTCCCATCCCCGCCCCGAAAGCGGCCAGAGCGCGCTCGACCCGACCGCTACACTCGTCCATTAGGGACAAATGCATCCACAAGGGAACAGCGTCGGCAGTCAGTGCTACGCCAATCGAGGCGTCGCCACCCGGCGAAAAGGCCCAATCGAGCGCCGCGCGCACATTGTTGATGTTGCGGGCATAGTCCTCAAGCCAGTCGGCTGTGGGGCGAGTCTCAAAGAGCTCCTGGAAGTATTTTGCATGTCGTCGGGCGATCTCGTTAAGCTCGCCACTCTCGATCAGTTTGGCGAGTACGTAAGCTCGCGTCGTGTCAAACAGGCGATAGCGCACCGTTGCACCACCGACATCCGCCACAACAAGTGATTTCGCAACCAGATTGGCGACGCAGTCAACGACCTTCGACGTGGCGATCTTCGCATCTGCCGCCACCGCGCACGCTGCCTCCAACGTGAACGAATCCGCAAAGACACCAAGTCGACACAGGATTACACGCTCCAATTCGGGGAGGAATTCATAGCTCCAGTCTAAGGTAGCACTGAGCGTCTGGTGGCGAGGCAACGACGTCCGGCGGCCCCGCGTCAGCAATCGCAAACGATCGTCCAAGCGCGCCGCCAAATCTCGTACTCCGAAAGCATCGACGCGGCTGGCCGCCAATTCGACAGCAAGCGCAATCCCATCCAATCGGCGGCAAATTTCGGCAACAACGGGCGCGTTCTCATCGTTTAGCTCGAACACGTCCGAGCTCGCGGTTGCGCGCTCGACGAAAAGCTGGACGGCAGAGAAAGTAAACGCCTCGGCAGCGGAAAGTGCTGCCGATACGGGAGGACACTCCAAAGGAGAAAGGCGATGTACGTGCTCGCCTTCCGCACGCAGGGGCTCCCGACTGGTTGCAAGAATATGCAGGCCCTCAACGCCTCTAAGCAATTCCAAAACCAGTTCGGCCACTGCCTCAACGACGTGCTCGCAATTGTCGAGTACGAGCAGCATTTGTTTGCCTCGAAGGAAAGCGATCAACCCCGGGATGGGATTGTCGGAGAGAATTGCCACTACAAGGACGGAAGCGAGTGCGCCAGACACAAGATTAGGATCGCTCAGGGGCGCGAGATCAACGAACCGAACTGTATCCTTGTAGGAGGCTATAAGCCTCTCAGCCACCGCAAGCGCGACCGTAGTCTTGCCGATACCGCCTGCGCCAACGAGCGTGATGAAGCGTTGTCGCGGCAATTCTGCCACGACCGCGTTGACGATATCGGTGCGCCCGACCATTCGCGTAAGGGGCACTGGCAGATTGTGCATCGGCGTGACCGTGCCAACCTGCCCTGGTGCGCGCGCGGAAGCTGCCGAGATTGAAATCGGGGCAACAAAGCGATAGCCCCGTCCGGGAATATTGACCACATACCGATTGCCAGCTGTACCGTCGCCCAGAATTTTGCGGATGGCAGCGAGGTGGACCCTCAGATTGCCTTCCTCGACAAACGTATTGGGCCAGACGCGGGCAATAAGCTCTTCCTTGGTGACAATCTCACCTGCGCGCTCGACCAAGGTGGTCAGGATATCGAGCGCCCGGTTGCCGATGCGAAGCGGCCTGTCGCCTTCGAGCAGAAGCTGACGCGATGGAAGGAGGCGAAACGGCCCAAACGAGTAGGCGCTTGATGTAACGCCCCGATCAGCCACTTTAATCTCACTTAACAACAATTAACTTGACGAATTTTAAGGTGGCGAGCGGCCCCTGTCTACGTCACTAAGCCCGCCTGCAGAGCTGGGCGGCTCCGGGCAAAATCAATCCTTGCCAAGGGTGCGCCTGAGCTGGCGACGGCCTCTGCAATCGAAATTAGCGCGCTAAGCGGATCAAGTCGGAATTGATGAACCCCATCGCTCGTCGAATTTTGCAGCGTCTTGCTAAGCGGTCCTCCTAGCGAAGAATAACAAGCATTAACTCGTCAGTGGGACGGCCGGGAATGCATTATGGGATGGACAAAAAACATCGGAGACTAGACGCATAGCCTCGAAGACACGCTGGGACATAACTACTTGGGCGCAGAGAAGGGACGACCATGTATGAAAGTCCAATTGATCTCGCATCCGCTTCTGTGCACGAGGCAGCGGTTACTGAGCCATCTCAAGCATCGAGAGACGTATGCCATGAACGCCCCTCGTACTCTGAGACCCAGTCAGGCGAGCGACCTTCTTCCGAGACTCTTCTGTTGCGCGAGCTCGCGCATCGGATCAATAACGAGTTTGCTTCGGCCATCGGCGCGATCTCCATTGCGGCGGCGCGCACCGCCAATACTGAGACAAAGGCCGCGCTCGCTGCTGTTCAAGATCAGCTGCACAATTACGCACAAGTGCACCACGCCTTGCAGCCACCGGACCATAGTAGTTGCATCGACGCGGCCGTATATCTGCGACAGCTATGCCTGGCGATCAGTCGCTCAAAACTCGACAGCAAGGGGATAGAACTGCGGCTCGTTGAACATCCCTTCCGGATGAATTCCGAGCGCTGCTGGCGACTAGGTTTGATCGTGTCGGAACTCATCACGAATACGGAACGTCACGCATTTCGTAGCGCCGGAGGATTGATTTGCGTCGAAATACTGACGTCTACGTCGTTCGTCGAATGCCGGATCGCAGACAATGGCAAGGGCGAAGAAAATGCCTGTCCGGGGCGCGGACTTAAAAATTGTCGAAGCGCTCGCCAGGAGTTCTCGGCGGCACGATCGACCAGACCTTCGGATCGCAAGGGACAACTGCGGTTCTGATCTTTCCAATTGAAACACAAACGTCTGAACGGTTGGCTTTATGAGTGGGATGCGGTCCTCAACGCCCGAGTTCGGCCCAATCGGCGCCATCAAGGCTAGTGCACTCGGCGAAGAGAACCCGTACAAAATATATTGGCGTTTGATGCCCGACGAGCATTACATCAAAAAAACCTCGGTAACTGGCCGCACGGCTGAGGCGTCGCTCGAAGAGTTTTTGACATTTGAACGTCTCCTTTTCGATCTCTCCGCCCGTTTTGCCGACGTTCCCATCGTCCAAGTCGAGACGGAAATTGACGGTGCGCTAATGCAGATTTAAGAGTTTCTCGGCTTCGATCGTAGCAACTTCTTCGAATTCACCGCTGACGGCAGCGCCACCATCTTAGGATCGGTTGGCAGAGCCGGGGTGGGACGACACCCGCTTGGCCCGGCGCCTGCCTTCTTGAATTGGTATCTCGGCCAGGTTCGCGCAGGAAAAGTTATGCGGGTACAGTCGATCGAGGATCTTCCCCCGGAAGCGACCGAACAAATCGCATACCATCGGCAGGTCGGAATCCGCTCCAGTCTCGGACTCCCGCTCCGTGTCGGTGGCCGCATCGTGGGCATCATCACCTTTGCGGCGTTCCGCTCGACGCGGAAATGGCCGGACGACCTCATTGCGCGATTGAAAGTGTTCGGGGAAGTGATGGCCCAGACGCTGACGCGAAAGCGAGCCGAAGACGCGCTTCGAGAGAGCGAGCAACGATTCCGCGACTTCGCCGAGTCAAGCTTGCAATTGGTACTGGGAGACCGGACCGGATCACCGTTTCATCACCCACCTTGTGTCTGAGCAAAAACTCAACACCATCGGCGTCTTTTCGACCAACCGGATAGGGACATTGCGATGGGATTTCGCTCGCGACCTGGAGGAAGAGCCAGAAAAGTGGCGCCAACACCTCGCGGATCTCAATGCGCACAAGCCATTTCGCGACTTCAGGTACAGAGCCGCTAGCAGGGATGGTTCCGAAGTCTATATTTCCGCAAGCGGCAAACCCATATTCGATTCAAAAGGAAATTTTCTCGGTTACCGAGGCGTGGCCAGCCACGTAACCGCGGCGGTGCGCGCGGCGCAGGTGGAGGAGGCCCTAGAGGAGGCAAAGGTAGTAGGCGACAATATCGCGCATGATCTGCGCACGCCACTCACGCGCGTGCGGCTACGCCTTGAGCGGGGCCGCGAGTACGCCTCAACGCTGGAGGAATTGCGCGCCGTTGCCGATCAGGCGATCGCCGGCCTCGACCAATCATTGACCACAATCACAGCGCTGCTGCGCATTACGGAAATCGAGCATACGCGCCGGCGCGAAGGGTTTAGCGAAGTCAAACTCGCCCCTCTGCTTCGCGAAGTGGGCGATCTGTACGATCCGATTGCCGAAGATAAGGGTGTCGCCCTCCAGGTCGAAGCACCCGATGGAGCAACCGTGCACGGCGACCGCGATCTTCTTTTCGAAGCCGTTATCAATCTGGTCGACAACGCGGTGAAATTCACGCCGGAAGGCGGACGCGCGGAACTCGCATTGCTGCGGCACGAAGGCAAAACCGTCATCCGGGTAAGCGACACCGGCCCTGGCATCCCGGAGCTCGAACGAGGCGCGGTGACCCAGCGTTTCTATCGCTCAGACAATAGTCGAAACACCAAAGGCCTGGGCCTTGGTTTAAGTATGGTCGCCGCGATTGTAAAGTTGCATGGCTTCCATCTTAGGATTTCGGCAGGTCCGGGTTGTACGACGGAGATTGCCTGCTCAACCTTGGACTGAATGCTCCCGCGAGAGCCCATCTATTTTGGAAACTTCAGCCGTGAATGACCGAGCATCATCTGAAACGCCGCCACCAGCAACAACATTCCGACCAGAATAGAATGCCCGGGGCGGCCGAATTCACGACAGGAGCGGATGTGGCGGCAGTCGCAGTTTTTCTGGCGGAGTGCCGTCCAATGCCTGACCGGCCAATCCGTCGCTATCGGGCTTCGACCCTTATTGCCCAATCCGGAAGTCTGGGTCATGTCGAGTCAAATCAGTGCATCGCCTTGCCGCCATCGACATTGATGGTCTGGCCGGTCATGAAATCGCTTGCGGGCGACGACAGGAACATCACCGCGCCCACGAGGTCGGCGGGAATCTGCACGCGCTCGATGGCACGGCCGGCGATGCTGGCGGCGAGGTAATTGCCGGACGACGAGGCAACCTGCGTGTCGCTTTGCGTCATGCCCGGAGTTACGGCGTTGACGGTGATGCCGAACGCGGCGACCTCGCGGGCGAGCGCGCGGGTGAAGCCGATGACGCCCGCCTTCGACGTCGTGTAGTGCAGGCGGTTCGGTGTCCCCTCCCACACGCGCGAGGAGGATATATTGACGATCTTGCCGCGTTTCTGCGCTTTCATTGCTGGAAAGGCCGCGCGGCAGGTGAGGAACATGCCGCGCAGGTTTACCGCCATGACCTGATCCCATTCCTCGACTGGGATTTCGAGCCAGGAGCGGCGCGGCAGCACGCTCATGAGCGACGCATTGTTGATGAGCACGTCGATCGTACCGAAGCGGTCGAGGACGGCTTGCGCCAGCGCCTCGGTCGCTTCCTCGCTCGCAATGTCGACGCCGAGCCCGAGCGCGTCAAAACCCGCTCCGCGCAGCGTCTCCGCGACGGATTTGGCGGCATCGGCGTCGATATCGGCAGCAACAACTCGGGCCCCTGCCTTGGCGAATTCCTCAGCATAGACCTTCCCGATGCCCTTGCCGCCGCCGGTGATAACGACGCTCCGTCCGGAAAGGTCAAATCGCTTATTCACGGCCATCGCACTCAATCCTCTCCGGTCGCCCGCAAGTATTCCGTGAGACCAGGACCGATATTGGGGACAAAAAGCTCCTCGACGCTCATGCGGCGCCGCGTGAGTTTTTGCTCATCGAGATAGGTTACGAGCGCCTCCAGCGTCGGGCGGCTGCCTTCAATCGAATAATCCCAGATTTGCGGCCCGAAAATCCTGCGCGTTGCTTCCACCTCGTCGATCACCCAAGGCAAACTCACGGTCAGTGCGTCGGTATCATACATCGCCTGATACGCGACGTCGCGCGCGCGGGAGAATGCTCGATAGAAGCTTACTGCTAGCCAAGGGTTCTCCTCATATAAACGCGTTTTCAGCACTAACGTGTGCATGATCGGGAAAATCCGCGTTTTCTGAAAATAGTCACTCTCGACCTTGCGCGGATCGCGAAACAGCCGCCGCACGGTTGTCCCAAGTGCCCTGGGGATCATCACCGACGCTAGAGCGTCGATCTCGCCGCGATCAAGCATGGCTTCGAGCGTCGTCTCGGGCGGCATAAATTCCATCCGAATGCCTTCGGGCGGTTTGATGGTGCGGATCGGTCTACCGATCACCCAGGTGACGTCGCTCGGCTGGACGCCGTATTCGTGCGTGAGCATACCGCGCACCCAGACAGCCGCGGTCATCTGGTAGTCGCCAACCCCGATGCGCTTACCCTTCAGCTCTTGCGGCTGTTCAATTTTTGAATTGGCCCGCAAGTAGATTGCCGAGTGCCGAAACACGCGGGAAGGAAAGATGGGAATGGCGATGAAACGCGTGTCGCCCTCCGAGCGCAGGATGGTGTAGGACGAGAGCGACATTTCGGAGACATCGAACTCGCCGTGGTTGAGCATGCGCCAAAACGTCTCGCCTGGGCGCAACGGCAGGAAAGTCAAATCGACGCCCTCGGGCTCGACCCGCCCGTCGATGAGTGGTTGGGTGCGGTCGTAGCGTCCGCAGGCCAGTGTGAGTTTGAGTTTGCTCATGGGAAAGGTGTCGCCTGGATCATGGCCTACAGGATGATGCTTGGATTGCGGATGCACTGATCGCAATCGATCAGGTTCACTTGCTTCGCCTGGATTTTCCAGTCGGTGTCATCCCGCAGGACACGATATCCCGCCCAGCCTGTGAGAATTCTTGTTTCGTCGCCCCAGAACTCGCTGATGAGAAAATTCGACCGTAGCATGCGCGCATCGCCCCGGGCGGTGCCGAACACTTCGACGTTGGCGATGAGGCGTACCGTACGTGACGCGGGAGCCTGGGACCAGGCGAAGCCGGTGCGCAGGCGGTAGACGCGGTCCTCGAGCCTGCGGCGGTCATCAAACATGACCGAAATCTCGCGCCGTGGATCGCCGGCGTTCGGCGTTGACGGCACCCAGTAGATGCACTCGCGCGCGTACATGGCGAGCCAGTCCTCATAACGATGTTGGTCAAGCAGCCGCGCCTCTCGCTCCAAGAGTCCGCGGAACTCATCGCGGACGGCGCCGTCCATGATGGCTTGCGCGTCATCCTGCCAGTCGGAGAAATTCTCGATCAGCTCGCGATAGAGCGCATCATCGACGTAATACGAGCTGCGCGATGGATCGAGCGACGCCGGTGCGTTCATGTCATGGCTCCCGCTGGATCGCGAGGTTTGGGCGCGCCTTCATGAGTTTTTTCCATTCTTTGAAATGCTCGCGCATGAACGCCTCGTCGGTCGCGGGCGCGGTGATACTGCCGTCCTCGTGCCGCTTGATCCGATCTGGAATTCGGAGACCGCGGTGCATGTAGACCCACTCGTCTTCCAGCGCCATCAGTCCGCGCTGGATCTGCTCGAAATTCGCGATGTCGTCGACCTCACCGAAATTCGGAAAGCCCTCCTGGGTGCGCATGCGCAGCGCGTTGATATCGCCGACAGCATCGTCAAGGCGGCCGTCATCGACAATCATGGTTCCGTACCAGATGGCGTTTGTCTCGCCGACACTAATCGGCTCGAAAACCTGGATATGATTGCCGAGCAGCGAGAAATTCGGAAATACATTGATGTTGACAGGTTCGGACCCGGCGAGGTCAAGAAGTTCGAAGGCGCGGTCGCCGTAGCGCCGGATGAACTCGGCTTCGTAGTGCTCCATGCCGGGATGCGCGCTTTCCAGCGCCCATAAGCCACCCGGTCGTTTTTCGAGATTTGGCCGCTTGTCTTTGAAGTGATTACCGCGGCCGGTGTAGCGCATGTACATCGGCTGGGCGTCGGGCGAGTTGCGATAATAGGCCATGCCCTTGGCGTTCTCGCCGGCGAAGCGGTTCTCGGTTTCCAGCAGCGAACGGTGCGAATAGGCGACGTGATAGCCGTCACATGAATTATCGTAGGCAAGCTTCCAATTGCCCTTGAATCTAAACCTGTTTGCCTCGCAAACCACGACCTTGCCACCGGGATTGCGGTCGAGCCACTCATCAATTATGCGCGCGATCGATCCGAGATGCTCGGTCAGCGGCAGTGCGTCGAGATTGAGTGTACCGAAGATGAAACCGCGATAAGATTCCACGCGCGGCACCTGGGCGATGTTGTATTTCGGATCGCGCATGTCGTCAGCGTAGCCTTCCGGCCACGGTACGCCGCGCAGCCGACCGGTGTTGAGAAAATTCCAGCCGTGATAGGGGCATTGAAACGACTTTGTATTGCCTTTGTCCCAACGACACAGCGTCGTGCCGCGATGGGTGCACCGGTTGTACAGCGCGCGGATTTTTCCGCTTCCGTCGCGCACGATAATGAGCGGGCGCAAGCCCATGCGCCGGGTGATGAAGTCGTTGTCGTGCGGAATTTCGCTTTCGTGGGCGAGATAGGTCCAGGTGCCGCCGAAGATGTTGGTCATTTCAGCTTCGAAAATGGCCGGATCGGTGTAGATCAGGCGATGGGCCCGCTCCTCCTGGACGAGATAATCCCAATCGTACAATGCAGTGCTGTCGAGTTGTGTCGGCGGCAATCCAATCTTTTCCAACGCCGTCATGGCGTGCTCCTTCCCTCAAACGATCGAATTGGCTGGATCCGCGACGATCAGAAGAAATCGAAATACTCGTTTTGCTCCCAGGTGCTTGGCTCGTCACTTTGGGGCGAATTCCCGGTCTCCTCGAGCGAGCTCAAATACCTTTCGGCTTCCGTTCGCTTGAGCTTAACGAAGTAATCGATGAAGGTATCGCCGAGCTCACGACGAAACAACGGCTCCTTCTCAAGTGCGTCCAGCGCCTCCGGCAGGCTTTTTGGCAGCATGGGCCGCTCGGCGGCGTAGGGCGCGTCGTCCGGCGCCGGCGCCGGCAGTCCGGCCTCGATACCGGCGCGCCCAGCAACGACTTGGGACAGAATGTAGAGATAGGGATTGGCCGCTGGCTCGCCGGTGCGGTTTTCGAGGCGTGTGGCGGCATCGCCCACACCGCCCAGAACGCGGATCATGGCGCCGCGATGATCGCAAGCCCAAGTGGCCCGATCCGGAGCCAGCGAGTTTGGCCGCAAGCGCCGATAGCCATTGACGGTCGGCGTGGCAAAGACCGTGCCGGGCACCGCGTATTTGAGAAGCCCGGCGAGGTAGGCAAGGCCGGGCGGAGACAGCGCCTCGCCGGGTTTTTCCGGCATGAACAGATTGGCGCCGCTCGACGCGTCGATCAGCGATTGATGCAAGTGCCAACCGCTGGAGTAGTAGCCCTTGAGGGCCGGCCGGGCCATGAAGGTCGCGAAGTAGCCGAGACGCCGGCAAATCTGTCGCGTCGCGGTGCGGAACAGCAGCACGTTGTCCGCCGCCTCCATCGCCGCGCGCGGCGCGAAGGTGCACTCGACCTGTCCGGGGCCCCATTCGTTCTCGATCGAGCGCAAGCCCAGTCCCAGCGTCTCGAATGCGTCGCCCAGCGCGTCCAGCACTGGTTGCATGAGATCCATATTGGATTCGGAATGGTAGTGATAACCGGGCTCTGCCGGCCAGGTTCCGATCGGACGGCCGCGGATGCCGGGCGCGCCGATATTGTCCTCGCTCAGATGGTCGTCCGCGACGCGCAGCAGGTACCACTCGATCTCGGTGCCGACGATGCTGGCGCTGCCGCGAGCGGCGAGTCTCTGCAGTGCCTTGCGCAGAAGCTGGCGCGAAGCGAAATGGAATGGCCTGCCGTCATTGAAATACTCGTCGCAAAGTATCCAGGCAACGCCGGGCGCCCACGGCAACGTCCGGAAAGTCGAGGGGTCGGCAACGACGGTGAGATTAGGCGATCCCGTCATTTCATCGAGACCCATCCCGCCGCCCGGCGTAAATGACGCGAACACGCGCGCTCCCGCGGAATCGAGCGTCGTGGTGGCGACGCCGATGTTGTAGCCGCTCTGCAACGCCGAGACGAAAGCCGGGACGGTCAGGCTTTTTGCCCGCGAATAACCGTGGGTGTCCCCCCAAGCAAGCCTCACATACCGGATCTTATCCGCCTCCAGCCGACGCTTGATTTCGTCGACTTGCCGCCTTTGTTCATCGCTCCACAAGCCGTGTTTTTCGATGAATGTGGGCTGCGCGCTCATGGTTCGACAGTTACCGCGGTCCGCGCTGCGGTTCTGTTGCAGCGGCGAGTAGCGCAGCGCCACGGGCGAATTGTTCGCAATCCGTCCTGCCAGTGCCCCGGTGGTCGCCGGAACCGATCAGGACGCGGCAGGCGAGATCGGCGTTGATTTGTCATCATCGGCAGCAGCGATCACATCGGCTTTTCGCCGAGGATCGTCACACGCCGCATCAAGCGCCGCTCGCCCGCGCTGAAATCGGTGCGGGCGTGAAGCGTGCAGCGGTTGTCCCACATCAGGATGTCGCCCACGCGCCAGACGTGTTCGTAAACGAATTGGCGCTGCTCCTGGTGATCGAACAAGAAGTCGAGAAGCTCGGTGCTCTCTTCCTCCGGCATGTCCTCGATCCGCACGGTCATCAGCCGGTTGACATAGAGGGCCTTGCGACCGGTCGCCGGATGCGTTCGCACCACCGGATGCACGTAGGTCGGCACGCCATCGGCGATTTTGGTGCCGCGCTTGGTCGCAGCGGTGTCGTAGTCATAGGCATTGAGCGCGCGGCGGCCCTCGATGCGACGCTTGATGTCTGCCGGCAAGGTCTCATACGCCGCGTAGGCATTGGCAAAGAGCGTGTTTCCGCCCTTGCTCGGCACTTCGATGGCGTAAAGCATCGAGGCCATGGCGGGCCGTTCCTGATGGCATTGATCGGAATGAAAGTGCATTTCGCCGTCGGGCAAGGCGCCAATCGGCTTGCCGTCCTCGCGGATGTTGGAGATCAGCATGACCGCGGGATGCTTTTGCATGAACTGTTTGGTGTGAATTACCGCGGGCGGGCCGAAGCGTTCCGCGAAGCGGACTTCGTCCTCCTCCGACAGGTGCTGATCGCGCAAGAGAATGACGAGATTCTCGTGCCAAATCTCCCGTACTTGTGCGGTGACCCCCTCATCCATCTCCTGGCGTAAATCGACGCCGATGATTTCGGCGCCCAAGGCCGGAGACAACGGTCTTGTTTGCAAGGCAGGCGATGACGACTTCATTTCGACGGCTGGAGACAGTTGCGCCATCGCGTTCACTCCCTATCGGTTCATTGTGTCGAGGCGAAACGATTACTTCCGGCGCCCCGATGATCTCGCCGCGCATTATACTCGTCGAAGTGTCGCCAATTCAATATTTTCCAAGCCCCCCGGCGGTCAGGATCAGCGCAACGTCAGCTGGCGCAGGCAATCACGGCTTCCATTCCTTTGGCACCAAGTCGCGCCCACGCCATTCTTCCGTGAGGCCAACATGGACGAGTCGTCCTCGCCGGCGTGATCAAAACCGATGACCGCAGCCGCCCATTCGCAGCCCACGATGTCAAAGTAATCTCGACAGCCATTCGTCCGGCAGCGTGGCGACAAGGCGAGGTTCGCTCCAAAAACCTGTGGGCAGCGGTTTAATGATGATAGACTTTCGCCCGGTTCGTCCGGGTAGGAAGCAAGAAAAGTGGAGGACAGCGTGCTCGCGCCCCAAGCATCGATGAAGAACCGCATCGCCATGTATAACGGCAATGCGCTCAAGATCGGCCTGTTCGGCGCCAATTGCTCGTCGGGGCGCACCGCCACCACGGTGCCGGAGCGCTGGTCGGCGAGCTGGCCGGACTGTCTGGCGCTCGCCAAGCTCGCCGACGAAGCCGGCTTCGACTTCATGCTGCCGATCGCGCGCTGGAAGGGCTACGGCGGCGAAACCGATTTGCATGGCCGTTCCCTCGAAACCATCACCTGGGCGGTAGGCTTGCTGTGCGCCACCAAGCGGCTGACCGTGTTCGGCACCGTGCATGCGCCGCTGTTTCATCCTCTGATCGCCGCCAAGGAATTCGTCACCGCCGACCATATCGGCGAGGGCCGCATGGGCATGAACATCGTGTGCGGCTGGAACGAAGGCGAATTCGACATGTTCGGCGTCGATTTGCGCGAGCACGACGCCCGCTACGACTACGCCCAGGAATGGGTCGAGGTGGTCAAGCAGGCCTGGGAGCGCGACGGCACCTTCGATTATCGCGGCCAATTCCTGCAACTGGAGAAAGTGCGCGCCTATCCGAAGCCGTTCGGCGACACCCGGCCGATGATGATGAATGCCGGCTCGTCGGGCGCCGGCCAAGCCTTTGCGCTGAAGAATTGCGACGCGTTTTTCGTCGCCACAGCGGGGTCGCGGACGTCGCTTGCCGCCAACCAGGCGAAAGTCGCCGAGATCAAGACGCAGGCGGCCGCGCTCGGCCGCGACATCGAGGTGTTCACGGTCGGCCAGGTGATCTGCCGGCCGACGCAGAAGGAAGCCGAGGACTATTACCAGCACGTCAATATCGACAATGCCGACTGGGGCGCGCTCGACTGCATGCTGGCCAACAAGAGCATGACGCCGCAGAACATGCCGGCGGAGGAATATTACGCCAAGCGCCGCTACTTCGCCGCCAATGCGGTCGGTGGCTATGCCTTCGTCGGCACGCCCGACAAGGTCGCAGGCGAGCTCGCCGCCATCAGCGAGGCCGGCGTGCGCGGCATCGGCATCTCCTTCGTCAATTACCTGAACGAGGCGCCGTATTTCTGCGACGAGGTGTTGCCGCGGCTAGAGCGCACCGGGGTGCGGGAGAAGAAATGAGGCACCGATACGGGCCTGGTCAGCAAGCGATGGCGCAAAAGAGCGAAAAGCGATATTTTGCAACTGAGGAGAAATATCGTGACCAAGCTCATTCAGCAGGCGGTAGCCGCCATCAGTCAATTGCCGCCGGAAACTCAGGATGACATTGCTCGCCTGATGCTGGCACTTGCCGAAAGCCCGCCGACGCCTCTGACAGAGGATGAGGCAGCGGCCATTGCCGAGGCGGAAGCGGAAATCGCACGCGGCGACCGTGTTCCTGCGGAAACGATCCAGGCCTTCTGGCGTTCGCACGGTCTATGAATGTCGTTTACGCACCGCGTGCGTTGCGCGATCTCCACGACATAGCCGCTTACCTGAACGAACGCAGTCCTGATGCCGCCGCGAGAGTTTTAGGCGCGATCAAATCCTCGGTAGATACTTTGGATTTCTTTCCGCAGATCGGCCGTGTCGTTGACAATGCCGATCACCGTCGCGTACCGGTCCTGCGCTATCCCTATGTCGTTTTCTACCGTATAGCGGATGCGGACCTCTTCATCCTTCACATACGACATACGTCTCGCCGCCCCATCGATCCCGCAACTGAATTATGAGTTTTGCAATGAACACGCAAATCCGCCCCGCCCGCCTCGGCCCGCAGCCCTGGGACGTCGTCCGCGGCAAGCTCGATCAGTCGCTGCCGTTCGCCAATATGCGCGACACGCCGTATTATCGCGACTGCGTCTGGGAGCAGTTTTCCGCGGCCGAATATGCGCGCCGCTATGCCGCGCTGCGGGCAAAGATGCGCGAGCACAAGCTCGACGCCGTCATTGTGCCCGGCGGGCCGAGCCATTGGAGCTTCGGCGGCGGCATGCTGTGGCTGACCGGCCATTGGGAGTGGCATGCGCTGTCGAGCTACGTGCTGGTGCCGCTTCACGGCGAGCCGACGCTGATCTACTCGATGGGCGGAACGCATGCGGAAGCCGTGCGCCGGCATGTCGAAGTCGCGGTCAAGGACGTGCGCCATAGCCGCGGCGGCCGTTACGCCGACATCATGGTCGAGCGCTTACGCGAATTGAAGCTCGAACGCGGACGTATCGGATTAATGGAGATCGATCCGCGCCACGGCGATTATCTGCCGGTCAACCAATACAATGTGTTGCGCGACAACCTGCCCGGCGCGGAGCTTATCTTCACGCAAGGCTTTCTCCACGAGCTGCTCTCGATCCACTCCGCCGAGGAGCTCGACTGCGTGCGCCAGGCGGGCGTCTTATGCCAGCGCGCCATGGAAGCGATGGTGGCGCGGGCGAAACCCGGCGTGAAGGAATACGAGCTGCGTGCCGCGGCCGGCGCCGCGATCCTCGACGGCGGCGGCGACATCGATTTTCTGATCATCGGCTCGACGCCGATGGCGAACCCGGCGCAGATTTTCGGCAATCCGCGACCGTCGTCGCGCGTCCTGCAGAAAGGCGACATCATCAATATGGAGCTCGCCGCCGGCTACCGCGGCTACACCGCGCAGATCGGCTCGCCGATCTGCCTCGGCGAGCCGACCGATATGGTGCGCAAATTCTGGGACGAGATTACGCTCCCCGGATACAACAAGATCGTCGCCGAGATCGTCCCGGGCAAGCCGGCCGAAGCCATGCGCCAGGCCAGCAAATTCTTCCGCGACAACGGCTACCAGTCGCGGCCGACGCAATGCCACGGCATCGACCTCGTCACCGACAAGCCGCATGTCGTCGCCGAACATGTCAGCGCCGAAAAATTCGAGGAGGTTTTGAAGCCCGGCATGGTGATCATGGCCGAGCCCAATCCGATCACCGCCGACGGGCTGTTCGGCATTTTCCTCGGCCACACTTTCATCGTGACCGAAAGCGGCCACGAGGTGGTCGACGATTTCCCGCTGCAGATCGCGGTGGCCGGGGGCTGACGGCGCCAAAAGTCTGGCGCGTTCAAGCCCAGGCGCCGCGTTCAAGCGCGAGCCTGATAGCGCGCTTCGCGCTCCCAGTAATCGGGGAAGCCGACGACGCGCTGCAATTCGGCGAATGGAATGCCCGGCGGCAGCGCCGCATTGGCGTCAGGGCGCAGCGCGGCGAGCGTCGCCTGCATGGCCGCAATCGCCGCGGACAGCAAGGTGACGGGATACAGCGCGAGCTTGTAGCCGATCGCCTGCAATTGCTCCGGCGGCAGGATCGGCGTCTTGCCGCCCGGCACCATATTCGCCAGGCACGGTTTTTGGACGGTTCGGCAGAACTGCCGCATTTCGTCTTCGCTCTCCGGCGCCTCCAGAAAGACGATGTCGGCGCCCTCGGCCTCGAAATCGCGGCAGCGCTCGAGCGCCGCATCGAAGCCATGAACCGCGCGCGCGTCGGTGCGCGCCATGATCAGAATATCGGCACTGGCTCTGGCGTCCACGGCGGCGCGGATTTTCATCCGCGCCTCCTCGCGGGAAATCACGTCCTTGCCGCGGGTGTGGCCGCATTTTTTCGGACTGACCTGATCCTCGATCATCACCGCCGCGGCGCCGGCACGGGCATATTCGATCACCGTGCGCTGGACGTTCAAGGCATTGCCGTAGCCGGTATCGCCGTCGCCGATGACGGAAATGGCCCCGGCGCCGCTGCAGCAATTGCGCAGGCTGTCCAGCATTTCGGCAAACGAAATCAGGCCGGCATCCGGCAGGCCGAGCCGGGCGGCCGAGACCGCAAAACCGCTCATGAATGCCACCTTGAATCCGGCGGCGGCGACGAGCTTGGCCGACAGCGCGTCGAAGCAGCCCGGCATGATCTGCACGGTCGGCTCGGCAAGGAGATCGCGCAATTTTTGAGCGGGAGTTTCTTGAGCGGGAGTTTCTTGCGCGGAAGTCATGGCCACCGCCTCTCCGGTTGATGAGACACGATGCAGCGCGCTAGTGGCGCGGCCGCAAGAACTTGAAATCGCAGCCCTCGTCGGCGCCGGTGATCTGCTCGGCAAAGAGCTTGGCGTAACCGCGCTCGGGGATTTTGACATGCGCCGGCGCCGCGGCGGCGCGTTTTTTCAGCTCGGCGTCGTCGACCAGAAGCTCGATGCGGCGGTTCTTCACCGACAGCCGGATGCGGTCGCCGTTGCGAACCAGGCCAAGCGGACCGCCGGACGCCGCGTCCGGCGTGACGTGCAGCACGATGGTGCCGAAAGCGGTGCCGCTCATGCGCGCGTCGGAAATGCGCACCATGTCCTTGACGCCTTTTTGCGCGAGCTTCTTCGGAATCGGCAGATAGCCGGCTTCCGGCATGCAGGCGTCCGCATGCGGTCCGGCATTCTGCAGCACCAGAATGTCGTCGGGCGCGACGTCGAGCTGCGGATCGTCGATGCGCGCGGCGAGATCTTTCAGGGACGAGAACACCACCGCCTTGGCCTCGTGCTCGAACAATCGGGCATCGGCCGCCGAGCGCTTGAGGATGGCGCCGTTGGGCGCGAGATTGCCGAACAAAGCGACGAGACCGCCTGCCGGCTCAAGCGGCTTGTCGGCTGCGGCGATGATCGAACGATCGACATAGTCATTGATCTCCTCTTGGGCGTCGCCGGCGAGCCGCTCGCCCAAGGTCTCGCCGGTCACCGTCATGCAGCCAAGATGCAGCAGCGGCTTCAATTCCCGCAGCAGCGCGCCCATGCCGCCGGCTGAGCAAAAGTCCTCCATATAGCCGTTGCCGACCGGCTTGAGATTGACCAGAACCGGCGTCGTATCCGACAGCCTGTTGAGATGATCGAGCGAGATCTTGACGCCGGCGCGGCCGGCGATCGCGGTGAGATGAATGACGGCATTGGTCGAGCCGCCGAGCGCCAGCAAAACCCGCAGCGCGTTCTCGACCGAATTCTTGTTGATGAGCTGCGAGGGTGTCAGTGTCGAGCCGATCAGTTTGACCGCGGCGGCGCCGGTTGCTTCCGCCGCGCGCAGGCGGTCGGCATGCACCGCGGGGATCGCCGCGGTGCCGGGCAAGCAAAGCCCGAGCGCCTCGGCGAGACAGGCCATGGTCGAAGCGGTGCCCATCACCGCACAGGTCCCCGCCGTCACGGCGAGCCGGCCTTCGACCTCGGAGATTTCCTCGGCGTCGACGTCGCCTGAGCGATAGCGCGCCCAGAAGCGGCGGCAGTCGGTGCAAGCGCCGAGCCGCTCGCCGCGATGCCGGCCGGTCATCATCGGTCCGGCGACGAGCGCAATGGCCGGACGGTCGGCGGAGACCGCGCCCATCAGTTGCGCCGGCACGGTCTTGTCGCAGCCACCCATCAAGACCACCGCGTCCATCGGCTGCGCCCGGATCATCTCCTCGGTGTCCATCGCCATCAGATTGCGGTATTTCAAGCTGGTCGGGGTGAGAAAGACTTCGCCGAGCGAGATGGTCGGAAACTCGAGCGGCAGCGCGCCTGCGGCGAGCACGCCGCGCTTGACCGCCGCCAGCAGCTCGGGGAAATGCCGATGGCAATTATTGAAGTCGGAGGCGGTGTAGGCGATGCCGACCACCGGCTTGTCCAGCATTGCGCGCGAATAGCCCATCGATTGCGCGAAGGAGCGGCGTAAATAGCGCGAGAAGTCGCGATCGCCGTAATCGGTGAGTCCGTGGTCGAGGCCGATCGTTCGGTCGGTCATGGTTGGGTCACATCCAGATTGATTTTAGGTCCGTATTCGCGCGGCAATCGCCGGTCGCATAGATTTTGAGCGGCACTGCCGATTATTCGTGCGCTGCATCGCAGCATTCCGAAAGGTTTTGGTAATGGAATATGCGCAATTTCACGCATGTCCTCCAGGGAATTCCTGCCGGCCACGCTGAAATTGACCCGAAATGGTCGCCAAATTTAAAAGTCCGCTGCCGGCGTGGGTGGTCCTGCCGTTGATTTTTGTCGGCAGCGTCACGGCCGTCACGACGTGGGGCACGGGCAATCTTTGGCTCGGACTTGCCGTCGCACTGACCGGCGCCATCGCGGTCGCCTGGTATTGCGAACGCACGTTGCGCAGCTTCGTCTCGGCGATGGGCCAGATCGCGCGCGGCGACCGCTACGCCGCGCTGCCGGCACAAATCCAGGGCGGGGCGCTCGCCGACAGCGCGGTCGCCGCGGAGACCATGCGGCAGGCCTTGATCGACGCCGACGCGGTCGCCGTGGATCTGCGCAGCCGCGAAGCCGAGACGCGATTGCGGCAGGCCAGCCACGGATTTTTCACCCATCGCTTTCGCTCCACCATCGAGGAGCTCACCGTCACCTTCCAATCCGCCGGCGAGGAAATTCGCATCACCACCGCCAACCTCGAAACCCGCAACAAGGACACGGCGCAGCGCGCCACCGGAGCCGTCGACGCCGCCGCCCGCGCCAGCCGCGACGTTGCGACGGTCGCCGACGCCGCGCGCGGACTATTGTCGTCGATCATCGAATGCACCGCCGAGGCCGACGCCGCCAAGGAGGCGACCGACCGCACCATCGCCGATCTGCGCCACACCGATTTCACGGTGCGCAGCCTCGCCGCGGCCGCCGAGCGCATCGGCACCGTGGTCAAATTGATCGAGGCGATCGCTTCGCAGACCTCGCTCTTGGCGCTCAACGCCACGATCGAAGCGGCGCGCGCCGGCGCCGCCGGCCGCGGCTTCGCGGTGGTCGCCGCCGAGGTCAAGACGCTGGCGCAGCAGACCGCCAAGGCCACCGCCGAAATCGGCACGCAAATTCACGATATCCAGCATGCGGTCAACGAGACCGTCGAGGCTATTTCCGGCGTATCGTCGAGCGTCACGACGATGAACGACGCCAACCGGCAATTGACCGGCATCCTCGATCACCAGGCCACCGAGATCAATCACATCGGTGAGCGTGCCGAGCAGGTCGCCGGCGCGGTTGCCGCCGTGCTGCCGGAGATTTCCACCATTGCCTCCAGCGTCGCCGAAGCCGGCAACGGGGTGGTGGCGACGGCCGAGGATCTGCTCGGCCGCTCGCAATGGCTGGTCGAAGTCGTATCGCGCTATTTCGCCGATCTCGAATTCGGCTCGATCAAGGTCGGCATCCTGCATTCGCTGTCCGGCACCATGACGGCGAGCGAGCGGCCGCTGCAGGAGCTCTTGGTCATGCTGATCGAGCGGCAGAATGCGCAAGGAGGGCTGCTCGGCCGCCCGCTCGAGCCCGTGATCGTCAATCCGCATTCCGATCCGCAGGCTTACGCGCATTTGGCGCACCAGCTCATCCACAACGACAAGGTCGCCGCCATTTTCGGCTGCTGGAGCTCGGCGTCGCGCAAGGAAGTGCTGCCGATCGTCGAGCGCGACGACGCGCTGCTGTTCTATCCGAGCCAGTACGAAGGCGAAGAAGCCTCGCCCAACATCTTTTATACCGGCGCGACGCCGCCGCAGCAGGCGATCCCGGCGGTGAACTTCCTGCTCGACCAGGGCATTCGCCGATTTTTTCTGGTCGGCACCGATTACATTTATCCGCGCACCACCAATGCCGTGCTCAAGGGCTACCTGGCGAGCAAGGGCATCGGCGAACTTGCCGAATGTTACACCGCACTCGACCAATCCGATTGGCGCGCCGTCGTCGAAGACATCCGCCGCTTCGCCCGCGGCGGCCGGACCGCGATCGTGGCGACGATTTCCGGCGACGCCAATGTGCATTTCTTCCGCGAGCTGGCGAAGCAGGAAATCGTGGCGGCCGCGATTCCGGTGATGTCGCTGTCGATCAACGAGGCCGAGCTCGGTGCGCTCAAGCAGATCGACGTCACCGGACATTTCGTGGCCTGGAATTATCTGCATGCCTTTGAGACGCCCGAAAACCGCGCGTTCATCGCCGAATGGCGGCGCTTCACCGGCAGAGAGGACGCGGTGACCAACGACCCGATGGAAGCGACCTGGATCGGATTCCACCTATGGACCGCCGCCGTCGAAGCCGCCGGTACGACCGAAGTCGAAAAGGTGCGCGACGCGCTCGGCGGGCGGCGGATTACGGCGCCGTCGGGGTTTTCGGTGCTGATGGATGCCGAGACACACCATCTCTATAAGCCGGTGATGATCGGCCGCATCGCCGCCGACGGCCGCATCCTGCCGGTATCGGTGACCGAGGGCCTGGTGCCGCCGGAACCGTGGAGCCCATGGCTCAAGTCCGCAGGCACGGCGGCGAGCAAGCACAGGGCTGCCGGCTGAACGCCTTGGACGAAAACGGCAATTTTCGGAAATTTTGACCCGGATCAATAGCGCGGTAACTCACCGCGACTATATGACCTCGACAAAGACCCTGGAACGCTTCTAGAAATGGGGCGGTCCAGCCCAGTATCGAGGAATGCCGGCGATCGCCGGGGACGCCTGCCGATGAACTATCCCAGCAATCGCCCGACCATCGACTATTCCGGCTATTTTACCGGCGCGCTCGATCGGCTGCACGGCGAGCGCCGCTATCGCGTGTTTGCCGACCTCGAGCGCATCGCCGGGCGCTTCCCGCACGCACTATGGCATTCCCCCGACGGGCCGAAGCCCGTCGTGATCTGGTGCTCGAACGATTATCTCGGCATGGGTCAGCACCCCAAGGTGATCGGCGCCATGGTAGAGACCGCAACCCGCATGGGCACCGGTGCCGGCGGCACCCGCAACATTGCCGGCAACAATCACCCGCTGGTCGAGCTCGAGCGCGAACTCGCCGACCTGCACCGCAAGGAAGCGGCGCTGGTCTTCACCTCCGGCTACGTCTCCAATGAGACCGGCATCGCAACGCTGGCGCGGCTGATGCCGAATTGCCTGATCCTGTCGGACGCCTGGAACCACAATTCGATGATCGAAGGCGTGCGCCAGGCGCATTGCGAGAAGCAGATCTTCCGCCACAACGACATGGCGCATCTGCAAGAACTGTTGGCCGCGGCGGCGCCGGAACGGCCGAAGCTCATTGTGTTCGAGAGCCTCTATTCGATGGACGGCGACGTCGCGCCGATCGCTACCATCTGCGATCTCGCCGCGCGCTATGGCGCGATGACCTATGTCGACGAGGTGCATGCCGTCGGCATGTATGGCGCGCACGGCGGCGGTATCAGCGAGCGCGACGGCGTCACCGCCCGCCTCGACGTGATCGAAGGCACGCTCGCCAAGGCGTTCGGCTGCCTCGGCGGCTATATCGCCGGCTCGGCGGCGCTGATCGACGCGGTGCGCTCCTATGCGCCGGGCTTTATTTTCACCACCGCGCTGCCGCCGTCGGTCTGCGCGGCGGCGACTGCCGCAATCCGGCATCTCAAGACGTCGACCTGGGAACGCGAGCGGCATCAGGATCGCGCCGCGCGCACCAAGGCGGTGCTTGCCGCCGCGGCGCTGCCGGTGATGACCAGCCCGACACATATCGTGCCGGTCACCGTCGGCGATCCGGAACTTTGCAAAGCCGCGAGCGATCTCTTGCTTGCCGAGCACGGCATCTACATTCAGCCGATCAACTACCCCACCGTTCCCAAAGGCACCGAGCGGCTACGCATCACGCCGAGCCCTTACCATGACGAACGCCTGATCGATGCGCTCGCCGAAGCCCTGGTCGACGTCTGGCAGCGGCTGGGCCTGCCGTTCAAGGACCGCGCGATGGCGGCGGAGTAGCTAGGGTGCCTGGCGCGTCGCGCCAGAGCATCACCTCGAACATCTTGCACGGAGCATTTGGCATGGCCAAGAAGTCCAAGCGGCGACCGAAGATTGCTCATCCCGGCATGATGGGCGACGGCACCGAGGAGCAAAGCCTCGGTGAACGCGGCAACCCCAAGGCGCGAATAAAAAAGAAAGAAGTGGTTGCGGCCTTCGGCAAAAAACGCCGTAAAAAATAACCCGCGTGGCGATAAGTCGGTTCGCCTTGTTCACGGCTCTTTAAGGCCGGCCACTCGAAACCTTATTTCGCCAGCTGCTTACGGATCGACAGCAATTCGCGGCGGCGCTTTGCGCTGGTTTTGGGGTACGACATTTTGAGTCCATCGAACGTATCGAGGACGATCCGCGATACAATCAGCCGAGCATTCTCTTTGTCGTCAGCGGGAACGACATACCACGGGGCGCGACCGGTGCTGGTCGCAGTGAGGCATTGCTCATAGGCCTTCATATACTGCTTCCAGAATTTCCTCTCGGCAATGTCGGCGGCGCTGAATTTCCAGTTCTTCTCCGGCTCATCGATACGCGCCAGGAAGCGCTTGCGCTGCTCCTCCTTCGAGAGGTGAAGGAAGAACTTGATGATGCGGGTGCCGTTGTCATGAAGGTGCTTCTCCAAATTCACAATTGAACGATACCGGTCGTGCCAGAACTTCTTGTCACGATGCGGGGTGTCCGGGATCGCCTCGCTCCGCAGAATCTCAGGGTGCACGCGGACTATCAGAACCTCCTCGTAATAGGACCGGTTGAAAATGCCGATCCGCCCGCGTTCCGGCAGATCGCGCGTGGTGCGCCATAGAAAGTCGTGTTGCAGCTCCGTAGCGCTTGGATGCTTGAAGCTGAACACCTGGCAGCCCTGGGGATTGACGCCCGACATGACGTGGCTGATGGCGCCGTCTTTTCCGGCCGCATCCATGGCCTGAAAAATCAGCAGGACGGCATAGCGATCGGACGCGTAGAGCAGCTGCTGTTGCGCGCTCAGTTGCGCGACGTGTTCGTCCAAAAGCTTTTTGTATTGCTCTTTCGACTTGTAGACGGGATCGACCTTGGTCGGCCACTTTTTAAGATCGACCGCGTGCCCTTCCCGCACGCGAAATTCGTTTGAATTAATTTTCATTTTCATCCCTCCGGCGGCGAGCCGCCATTCTAGGTTATCCCCAAAAGTCGAAACGTCGGCACCTTTACGAGGTCCGCGATGACGGCGAAGCCAGCCGCCACGGCCAGCGTGTTGGCGACGAGCCAGCCCGCCAAAGGCGCCATCGCAATGCGTTGGATAGACAATATCGCGGCGATCAGAATATCGGCCGCCGACGACACGGCAAGCCAGAGACTTGGCCGAGAACCCCACAGGTGCCGGCGTTGACGAATGGCGTAGATGATTGCTTGGTTGCCGAACACCAGGGCGATAAACGCGAGAGTTTGCAGGACGTCGATCCCAAGCTTTAGCTCAAACCTGCCGACCAACAAGACCGCGCTGCAGAAGGCCAGCAGGCAGGCGGCCATGACGATCCCGGCCATCGTCAATCTTCCAATGCGCCAAGAATTCGGCATCGGGGACGGTCGTACGTTGTCGGTCGTCAACGACATCGCCAGGAAATTGCCGGCGATCATTGCCATGCGCAACGGATGCAGCGCCGTATCGGGCATCGCGTTCGGCCCGAACCTCTGCAACCGGCGGCGCGCTTCGTCGCTTGTCAGGCCGGTCGGCAGATCGTCGTTTGTCGACACTGGCGATCCGGCGAGCGGAGTCCTTGCATCGGATGGCGGGGCAATCGTGACCATGGTCTAAACTACGCTCGCTCAGAGCGCCGCCGGCGCCAAATCGGACAGCGTTCTGGTTTTGGCTGGATCAACAATTCGATACGCCAGCAACTTCACGCGGTCATTGACGAGGAACCAAGCCAGAGCATAGCCCCACACAAATAGCGCCCAGCCCCATCCAAGCGGCGTCATGAACACGCCATAGACCGCAATCAGGGTTGCCACTGTCTGCGTGCCGAGCACCGCTATCCATAAAATCCGCGCCGGGCGTATGGACCAGAACGGACCGCGGGTGCGCGTCAGGAAAATCGTCAGATGACCGGCAACGGAAAGCTTCAGGTACATCAGCGTCTGGATGTGCGCGCGGTCAAGGTGAAAAACGCGCTCGCCGAGATAAAACAGGCCAAATGCGGAGACGACTCCGATGATGCCTAACACCGTGGCGATCCCAAGCACCACGGGCATGTTCCAAGCCTCGGGCTGATCCTTGTAATGAACATTGTCATAGGCAATTGACAGAATGGCGCCATCGTTGAGCAACGCCAGCATCACGATCATCACCGCGGTCAATGGATAAAAGTTGAAGACCAGGATCGCCAGCGTCATGAACAACAGCACGCGGAGCGTCTCGGCGATGCGGTAAATCGCATAGCTGTTCATGCGCTGAAAGATACGGCGGCTCTCCTTGATCCCGTCGATGATCACAGACAGGCCGGGCGTCATCAGCACGATGGCCGCCGCCGCGCGCGCGGCATCTGTCGCGCTCGAAACCGCGATGCCGCAGTCGGCTTTCTTCAGCGCGGGGGCGTCATTCACCCCGTCGCCGGTCATACCGACGATGTGGCCGCGCTTTTGTAGTACATCCACGATGTGGAACTTATGTTCGGGAAATACCTGGGCGAAACCGTCGGCATTCTCGATGGATTGAGCCAACTGCGCCGTCTCTTGATGCTTGGTATCCCCGAACCCGCTGGCATCGAGGATGTTGGTGCCCATCCCTAATTTCTTGGCGGTTTCCTGAGCGATGGCCAGTGCATCGCCGGTGACCATCTTGACCTTCACGCCCATTCCTCGCGCGGTCGCGATGGTTGCCTTGGCATCTTCCCGTGGCGGATCGAACAGGGGCAGCACGCCGAAAAACTGCCATTTGTTGTCTCCGTCCGCCCGAGCGACGCCCAACGAACGAAAGCCGCGTGCCGCAAATTCGTTGACCGCCTTGTCGACGGCGGGCTTCACCTCTTCAGCATTCGCCGACAGGGCCAAGATCACCTGCGGCGCGCCCTTCGTGACCTTGAATACCTTTCCATCCGTGCCCGCGACAGTGGCCTCGGTGCGTTTATGGACCGGGTCGAACGGCTGGAAATGAGTGACCTCATAGCCTTTCAAGGCCTGATCGCTTTTCAAACCACCCAGAACGGCCAGATCGATGGTGTCGTTATTGTCCGCGCGCGACGCCAGCGCGGCGTTGAGGATGACTTGCTCGGCGGTGACATTATTCACGCTGAACGGATCGCCCAATGTCAGCTTGTTCTGGGTCAGGGTGCCGGTCTTGTCGGCGCACAGCACGTCCACGCCGGCCAATTCCTCGATCGCGACCAATCGGGTGACAATCGCCTTTTTCTTTGCCAGCAGTCGCGCACCGACCGCCATCGTCACCGACAGCACCGTGGGCATGGCTACGGGAATCGCGGCTACAGTCAGCACCAAGGCGAATTGCAACGTGGTGAGGATCGGGTCGCCGCGGAAGATCGCAAAGGCAATGATCGTCGCCACCAAAACCACCGCGAGAATGATCAGATAGTTGCCGATCTTAAGCACTGCGCGTTGAAAGTGGCTGACGGTTTGCGCCCCCTGCACCAGTTCCGCCGTCTTGCCGAAGTAGGTGTTCGTACCCGTGGCATAGACCAGTGCGCCGATTTCGCCCTGACGAACGATCGAACCGGAAAACACGGCTTCGCCGGATTTGCGCGTGGCCGGCAGCGATTCGCCCGTCAGCGCGGACTGGTCCACTTCGATCGGGTCACCTTCGAGCAAGCGCGCATCCGCCGGCACGATGTCGCCCATGCGGACGCGGATGACGTCGCCCGGCACCAACTCACGCGCCGCCGGATTGATCCACTTGCCGTCGCGTTTCACCCTGGCCTTGATCGCCAGCGTTGCCTTCAAGGCGGCGATGGCGTTACCCGCCTGGTGTTCTTCCCAGAATCCGACCACAGCGTTGGCGACGAGCAGAAGGAGGATGATGCCAAAGTCCGGCCAATGCCGTGCCACCGCCGACAGGATCACCGCCGCTTCGATCATCCACGGGATCGGGCCCCAAAAATAGCTGAGGAATTTCAGCAGCTCATTGGTCTTCTTTTCTTCAATCTCGTTCGGCCCATATTGGATCAGACGCTTCTGCGCCTCGGCCTGCGTGAGGCCGTTCGGCGACGACGCCAGCTTTTTCTCCACCTCCCCAAGCGACAGGGATTTCAAATCATCCTTCGCAGTGGGTTTCGATCCCGGCTTGGTTGCGGGAGCCTTCGACTGAGCGGCATTGGGTTTCATGGCGAGTGTCCTTCTGTCAGCTCAGCGACGGGCGAATAAGCGCCAGTGTGTGCTGCGCGATCATCAGTTCCTCGTTGGTGGGGATGACCCAGACCGACACGCCGCTGTCGGGCGCGGAAATACACGGTCCGCCGGACCCGTTCGCGTGCTCGTCGAGCTTCACGCCGAGCCACGAAAGCTTGGCGCATAGCGCCGCGCGGACGGGAGCGGAATGCTCGCCAATGCCCGCGGTGAATACGAATGCGTCCAGCCCGCCGAGTACGGTCGAGTAAGCGCCGGCATATTTGGTCATCGCGTAGATGAAATACTCCACCGCCGCGGCCGCACGCGGGTCAGCGCTCTCTTGCAACACCCGCATGTCGTCGCTGATGCCGGACAGGCCGAAGAGGCCGGAACGTTCGTACAGCATCGTCTCCAGCGACGCGTCGTCGAACAGCTTACGGCGCAGCAGATAGAACAGCGCACCCAGCGACACGTCGCCCGAACGGGTTGCCATGGGCAGCCCGGACAGGGCGCCGAAACCCATCGTGGTGTCGACGCTGCGTCCATCCAGCATGGCGCACATGCTCGCGCCGCCGCCAAGATGTGCGGCGATGACGCGCCGCGCCTGTGGTGCGAACTTTGGCACCTGCCGGCTGATGTAGTCGTAAGAAATGCCGTGGTAACCCCAGTGCCGCACCCCGGCATCGCGCACGTCCTTTGGCAACGCATAGATCTGCGCCACCTCGGGCATCGTCCGATGAAACGAGCTGTCGAAGCAGGCTACCTGCGGCAGGCCGGGAAACGCCGCGGCGAGCGCACGGGCTCCGAGCACGTTGTAGGGCTGATGCGACGGTTCCATGACCACAAGCGACTCGAGATACGCCAGCACGTCGCCCTCGATCCGCGCCGGCGCCTCGAAGAGAGTGCCGCCGAGCACGATACGGTGGCCGGCGGCTATCACCTTGGTGTCGCCAAGACTGGCTTCGAGCCAGGTGACGACGAAATGCAGCGCTGCTTTGTGGTCGATCGCGCGGCCTTTGCCCCATTCATGCACGCCCAATTGCTTGCCGGCCGCGTTCTTGACGACAAAATGCGGATCGCTTTCCATGCTCTCGATCTCGCCGCGGCAGAGCAGCGGCAGCGACCGGGTCGTGTCCACCGCATAGGCGGCGAACTTCAAGCTGGTGGAACCCGCATTGACCACGACGATGGCCTCGCTGACGCTGGCCGCACTCATTGGCTCATCACTCCGCGATTTCAGGCGACAGGATGGCGGGATCGCGCGTCAGCGCATCGGCGTACAGCACGGCGGCGGCGGCCGAGAAGCGGCGCGCCGCGGCGGTGTCGGCGCGGCTGGTCAGAATCACCGGCACGCGCGCACCGACCACAAGGCCGGCGATCTGCGCATCGGCCATGAAAGCGAGGTTCTTGTAGACCATGTTGCCGGCCTCGATGTTCGGCACGATCAACACATCGGCGAGGCCAGCGATCGGCGATGAGATATGTTTGATCCGAGCCGCTTCCGCGTCCACCGCGGCATCGAGATCGAGCGGCCCGTCGACAATGCCGCCGACGATCTGCCCGCGATCGGCCATCTTGGCGAGAATTGCGCCGTCGAGCGTGGCCGGCATTTTGGTCTGCACCATCTCGACCGCGGCCAACACGGCGACTTTCGGCACGGCGATACCGAGCGCGCGTGCAAAACCGATCGCATTCTGGCAGATGTCGCGCTTCTGATCGGTGTCGGGCGCTATGTTCAAAGCAACGTCGCTGATGATGAAGCGGCGCGCATAGGTCGGCACCGACACCATCACGCAGTGGCTGATCAATCGCCCGGTGTGCAGTTTCGCGTCCTTGTGCATGACTGCGTGCAAGAGCACGTCGGTGTGCAGGCTGCCCTTCATCAGCGCCGCGACCTCACCATTGCCGGCGGCGATAGCGGCCTTCAGCGCCGAGTCCTCGGCACCGTCCGTGGCCACGATCCGGCACTTGGCGATGTCGAGGCGCGCCTGATCCGCGATCTGTCGGATTTCGGCCTCGGGGCCGAACAGAACAGGCAGCATCAGGCCGTCAGTGGCGGCCTCCACCGCGCCCGCCAAAGCATCGGCGCTGCAGGGATGCACGACGCCGGTCAGCATCGGCTTGAGCCCCTTGCAGCGTTCGACGAGCCCTTCGAGCCGATGCTCCGCCACCTGGTATTGTTGCCGCGTCGTCGGCGCCAGAACTTCCAGCATGGCGGTGGCGAAAATCCGACCCGCAGGGTCGGTGCACTGGCCGTCAAGCACGACGATCCCCTGATCCGACCGCTTCTCCCGAACGACGAGTTGCGCCGTCATCGCTACGCCGATCGGCAGCACACCCTTGATCTGCACTGAGGTGGTGCGGATGGAGGTCCCGGGTCCCGGGAGCGCCGACCCGACGAGCGCGGTCAGGATGGCCGTAACGATGCCGGCAGCCCCTTGGCTCGCGCCGGGACCGGCGAGCATCTCCACTTCGCCGAACGCTGCAGCCCAGGCCCGCACGTCGCCGGCCTGCAAGGTGCGCTGGACCGTCGCGCTGTCGCCGACAGCGATCTCTTTGAATGTCTTGTTGGCGACGGTATGCATGGCTGCGAATATGCCCTACCGGCGCGGCCTGATTGAGCGGCTCCCGCTGCGATCCAGCATTATTGCGCTGTAATCCAGCGCGCGATCGCCGGCCAACGCTCCTTGAGGGTGCGCGCTCCCATGAATAGCCCGATATGACCGCCGGGCACGGTTTCAGAAACGATGCGATCCTTCGGCGTGCCGAGATATTTCGCGGCGTCGAGAACCTGTTCGGTCGTCGTGATATCGTCGGCGGCGCCCGCCAGCAGGTACGCCGGACAGGTGATGTTGCGCAGATTGAGCTTGCGGCCGAGACCGACGAATTCGCCTTTGGCAAGCCGGTTCTCCTTGAAGATCTGGGTCATCACCTGGAGATACCAACGCCCCGGCAGATCGATCGGATTTTCATACCAGCTGTTAAACGTCTCTTCCTTGGCGAGAAAGGCCGGGTCGTCGATGTGCTCGTAGAGATCGATTTGATCTTGGACGTAATGCTGCTGCGGATGCATGTTCTTCCAGCCCGCAAGCATATATTTGCCCAGCATGAGGCCGCCGCCGAGTTCGACCAGCTCTTGATAGAACGACATCGGCGACTGGTGCGCCATGCGTTTGATCGGCCCGTTGCCGGCATCGGTATCGATGGGCGCGCCGGCGAGCACCAGCGCGTTCACCTTGTCGGGAAATCGCGCCGCAACCATCGCCGATACCCAGCCGCCCTGACAAAGCCCGACGAGATTCACGCGGCCACCGAGATCGTCAATCGCAACAACGACCTCGGCGAGGTAATTGTCGATCTCCAGGTCTTTCATATCTGCGGTCGCTGACTTCCAGTCGGTCAAGGCAACATGGCCAATGCCATTGGCCAGCAGAGTTTCAACCAGGCTTTGGCCTTTATGGTAGTCGGCGATCATCGCGGTATGACCGGCGTGAGGCGCATCGATGAGAGTCGGAATTCCGCCCGGTTTTCCATAATCGCGCAGCACCATGGTCCGAAGATCGAGCCGCACCCGGTTCGGCGTCGCAAGAGTGGGCCTCAGCTCCTCATGAATTTTGATCTCTTCGTCGACGAATTTGAGGTTCTTCGCGTAAAGCGCGGTTCCTTGTTCGAACATCGCCGCCGCCATCGCCATCGGCCAGAATGCCGGGACGCTCAGCAGCGAGAGATCTGCAGGGGTAGCCGACGATTTATCCAACATGCTCTCAATCCTTTCGCCGGACACCCTTTGACCGCGGATTATTGCGGGCGTTTATCCGGCGGCAATGACGCCGGTCCGTTCGTCTTCGGCGATGCGGACCAGGGTCCAGACGCCGTTTGTGCCGGGGGTTGCTGGCCTGCCAACGCCAACGCCACGACCGGGTTCATGCTGTCGACCATCGACGTCGGCATCAGGATGGTGGCGCCGCGCTCCTTGGTGGTCTCGTAGATGATGTTCATGGCGCGCAGTTGGAGCGCCATCGGGTGATCGGCATAGGTCATGGCCGCCTCGACGAACTTGCCGGCGATCGCCGCTTCGGCCGATCCGAGAATGACGCGCGCCTGTTTTTCGCGTTCCGCCTGCGCTTGCCGGGACATGGCGTCCTGCAAGGCGACCGGAATGGCGACGTCGCGGATCTCGACGGACTTGACCGAAATGCCCCAGTCGGCGGTCTTGCGGGCGATTTCGACGCGCAGGAGTTCGTCGGCGGCGGTGCGCTCCGACAGAAGCGCCGCCAGCATCGAGGACCCGATCATTTCCCGAAGTGAGGTCTGCGCGACCCGATCGATCGCTTCGCGATAATTCGTGATGTTCAAAGCCGCCTTCTGCGCGTCATGGACGAACCAGAAGATGATCGCGTCCACGTTCACGGGGACGGTATCTTTGGTCAGCGCCGCCTCGGCGCTGAACGCCGTGGTCTGAATGCGCTCGTCGATGACGGCCACGACGTGGTCGATGACCGGAATGATGAGGAAGAGTCCCGGTCCTTTGACGCCGCGCAATTTTCCGGCGCGAAGGATGACGAATTTTTGCCAGGTGTTGGCCATCTTCAGCGCGGCGGCGACGACGACCGCAACGACCACGACGGCGACGCCGGCATAAATGTAACCTATTGCGCCCAATGCCACGCCTATGGCGAGGCAGGCGATGGTGAGAAATACGGTGATAGGATTCATTGTCTAGGCTCCCTAGTCGAACGGGCGCCCCTCCAAGAGATAGTAATCTTCGGCTCTCTGCGCATCTGAGCAATATTGCTCACAGGAACGCATCGCCGTTCGGTTGCGTTGCGCAGGATTTCCGAGGCAGTGGGTGCTTTACAACGGTCCCAGCAAACGTCGGATGATTTGCTCGGGGTTGGGCGGGCCGCGCCGGTATCGGCGGGTCTCAGTGGGCGCGACCTCCAGGGATTCGGCCTGCGCCGTCCGTTGCGGACCGATCGCTTCGAACCTCGCCTTCTGTTCGTCGGATAGCGTTCGATAGAAATTGTTGAGTGCCGAACTCACCAGCTGGACCGCTTGCAGCATGGTACCCAGTCGTTTGCCGACCGCGGCGAGCCGCGCCGGCGGCGTCAGCGGATCACTGCTCAGGCACGAGGTTTTGAGCAAATCCGCCGCCTGCGCGGTGGCGTTCTGCAGCGCGACCAGGCTCGCGCGTTGCGCATCGGTCGGGCGCACCGTTTGGTCGATCTGCGCGGTCGGCCAATCCATTGCGCCGGGTGGCGCGGCACTGCACGTTTGGCCAAGTGAGCCGGTGGTATCGTCCAAAGCCTTGCTCTGCCGCTGATCGTTGCCGAGTGCGGTCAGCCGCGCTTTCTGCTCGTCGTTCAGGAGGCCGTAGAATTTCTCCAGCGGCGGCTGAACCGTCTGCACCGCGGCGATCATCGCCTCGATGCGCTGCTGCATGGCCGCGAGCCGGCTCGGGGCGGTCAGCGCGATATCGGTGGGACATGCGGCCTTGAGAGCCTGCGCCGCTTGGAGCGAGGCGTTGGCGAGATCGTCGAGCGCTGCGCTTTGTTCGGCCGTCGGCTGGATGGCTTGCTGAATCTGATCGATTGGCAGGCCGGCGATGTCGCGGCTGTCGGCGCCGCACATTTGCGTCAGTTCATCGGGCGCCGCGGCCGCCGCGCCGGGAGCGGGCGCCGTTTCGCTCGGATGGCCGCCGGCGTATTGCGGCATGTAGCCGGCGAGGTCGTCGTAGCCGTAGGGCGCGAATATACCGGCATAAATGTCGTCGTAGCCGTAGCCCCAGAACGAATTGTCGTAGCCGTAACCCCACATCGCGTAGTCGTACATGTCGTAATAGGCGAACGGCCAGTACAGCGGGCCGACCCAGCCGTAGCCGCCATTACCGTGCCGCCACCAACCGTTGCCGCCGTCGCGCCCGCCGTGCCATCCCGCCGTCGCCGCGCTCGCGGTGATGTGGAAGCGGCTTCTCGGATCGCGTAATGCGCTCGTCCTGCGCAATGCGCCGGCAACCGACGAACCCTTCAACGTGTTACGTACGGCGTTAGACCTGAGGTTCGGGTTCACGTTTGTATTGCGTGTGGTGTTTCCGGTTGAATTGAGCCGCGTCGTTCGGCCGACGGCATTGTTCGCGGGAGCCTTAACAGCGGTAGAACGATTGGTGCGCGAGCTTGTGGCGCGTGTGGCGCGTGGACGCACCGCCGACGAACGGGATATCGCCGGTCTGGCGCTGATGTGACGCCCGCCGCCGGCAGCGTGCGCATGGCCGCCACCGCCGACAGCGCGCGCGTGGCTGCCACCGCCGCCCGCATGTCCGCCGCCGCCAGCATGTCCGCCGCCGCCAGCATGTCCGCCGCCGCCAGCATGTCCGCCGCCGCCGTGGCCATTGCTTTTAGCCGCGTAGGCCGCAGTCGACAGGGCGGCCGCAACAACAACGACGGCAATTGCTAATTTAATAGTCGGCATGGATTTAACTCCCGTCGGTCGGCTTTCATAAATGCCCAAACCATCATACTGATGGCGGATAAACCAAGTTGCATTGACGCAGATCAATCTCTCGATCCGGACATCTGCAATCGAAATTGAATGATTGATCGATGAACTTCGCCTTAAGTGCATAATGACTTTCGATCCAATACATTTCTGAGCAATATTGCTCACCCGGCCGCACACTCTCTTGTGCTTTGAGTGATCCCATCCCCGGGCGACCTCGCCAACCGATCGTGGGATCCCATGCATAAGCATAAGACGGCGTCCAAGTGTCCGCGAAATCGAGCAGGCGGTTTCCTTCGGTCCAAAATTGGCGTAGGATTGGCGTGGAAGGGCACTTCATGGCGACAAAGCACCAATCCTCATTCGATCCGAAATTGTTTCTTGGCAAGATCGGCGACGGTCGCGACATTGCTAAATACCGCAAGGACCATATCGTTTTTTCACAGGGCGATCCTGCGGATGCGGTTTTTTACGTTCAGAAGGGCAAAGTGAAGATTACGGTCGTCTCCGAGCAAGGCAAGGAAGCGGTTATTGCGATCCTCGGAACGGACGAATTCTTCGGCGAGGGATGTCTAGCCGGGCAGGCGCTGCGTATC
Source organism: uncultured Alphaproteobacteria bacterium (assembly GCA_963807125.1). Lineage (GTDB taxonomy): Bacteria > Pseudomonadota > Alphaproteobacteria > Rhizobiales > Xanthobacteraceae > BOG-931. The sequence continues at coordinate 461,919 of CAWEAH010000012.1, read as the reverse complement.
GCGACCGTCACGACATTGACGGACTCCGTCATCGCACGGCTGGAAAAAGCGGCGATTATTCAAGTGATCCATCGGGAACCGGCATTCTCCGAAAAATTTATCGCGCACCTTCTGGGCCGCAGCATCCGCGTCGAAGCGGACCTGGTCGATCAGCTGTTCAATTCGAGCGAGAAGCGGCTTGCCCGCCTGCTCCTGCTGTTGGCGAATTTCGGCAAGGAAGGAACACCCGAGCCGGTGATCCCGAAGATCAGCCAGGAGACCCTTGCGGAGATGATTGGCACGACGCGATCGCGGGTCAGTTTCTTTATGAACCGATTTAGAAAAATGGGCTTTATCGACTACAACGGCGGTATTGAAGTCCATAGTTCGTTGTTGAACGTCGTTCTGCACGACCAGCCGCAAATTAAGGCTTAGCGTTGCATATCTCGGATACGCCGCGTTTTATCGAGCGAAAGCACGGAAAGCCGGTATGCACCCTCGGACTAAGTCCGAGGGTGGGCATTTTCCGGTTCATGCGTTAAGCCGGCCGTTCTCAATAGCGACCGTAACCACCCAACACGCCATTGATCAGGCCGCCGACGAGGGGGACGCCATAGCCAGGGCATCCGCCGTAACCGTAGCCGGGGCCGTAGCCGTAGCCGTAGCCGTACCCATAGCCGTAGCCGTAGCCGTAGCCGTAGCCGTAGCCGTTGCAGCTATCGTAGATCGGCCCATTGACGTAGCCGCCGCCATAGCGGGCAACGTGACCGTATCCGGCGCCATGACCGCCGCCGTAGCGGGCAACATGTCCGCCGCCGACGCGCGCAGCCGCCACATGTCCGCCGCGGCCAGCATGACCGTGCGCAGCGAGTGCCGTTGTCGTCATGGGCAGGTAAGTGAGCGCGGCCACGGCGGCGAAAGCGACGAGCGTTTTATGAAGCACGTGAGCCTCCAAATATAGCTCAAACAAAAAATTTTGTTGTGAGGATACTGACAATGCCGCGCTGCCACGAATGGTTGCGGGGCGTGAGGACACGTTCGCGTGTGCTTGAAACCGCAGCGGGCGTCGTCGCGTGCCTACTGCAGCAGCCAGGTCGCCATTGTATTGAACCGGGATTTTGGCTGTAGCGGCGTCGCGGGTGTTGCATTGCGATCGTTCCCGCGCCTGATGCCAAATTGTATCTTTTCGGGACTCTGAGTGGTTTCAGCCTCGTCGTTGCGATCGTGGACCTGATCCGCTTGGTAAACTCTCCGCGTCCCGCAGTTCGGACATCGCACCGAAAACTCTCGTGGCAAACCCAACGTGTTCAGCATGATAATTTCGCAAGAACAAATCGGACAGCTCACGCAGGTGTCGGCCTTGGCAACAACTTTTCCAAACACTGCCACGACGGCCTACTTTCCTGCCGACACAGGTTGAGCGGTTGCCCGCTCCATGACGTCGATGAGGCGCCCCAGTTTCTCGTCGATCTGCCCCAGCCGATACGCGACAAACTCCGCCGCATAGGCGGTGCGTTCTTCGGCGCCCGGCATTTGCTCGTAGCGCAATTGCGGCACGAAAGCATGGGCGAAGAACGCCCCGTAGCGATCGCGAATCGCGTCTGCCGTTGTAGCGTTCACACGCGCTTCGGGCATGGTGCGTCTCCTGTTTGATGGCGGCTGAAACCGAGGAACCGGGACTTCGACCGACAGGCGAAGTCCCTTTTGTCGTTTTCGGTTCGATTACTTGAGCGCGGACGAAACCGATGAGAAGGTCGTATTCAGCTTCGTTCCGAGACCCTGTACGACCGCGATGATCGCAACCGAAATGCCGGCGGCGATAAGTCCGTATTCGATCGCGGTCGCCGCCGTTTCGTCTTTCAGAAAGCAAGACAAGAGATTCTTCATGGCAAACTCCTTTTGGTCCCATGCACCGCTGGGAGACAGATAGTTATCGATCGCTTCAATACAAGTACTAGACTAGAAGTGTTTGCATCAATACTGTATTAACGGGAATTAACTCGGATTAATTCAAGTATTAAGCAAAAAGACATTCAATCGGTTGCCATGAACCGCCTGCTCGTCGTTTTTCGGGCTCGCAGCCGGGTCGTGGCCACGCGCTTTCGGAATGTGAGCAATATTGGACATCTTCGCGCAGCCGTTTGTGCACAGTTGAGGGTGTTGCATGGGGCTTTCATTATTGTCTTCCACCTGCGGGGCTTGCCGAGCTTCAGGCGAAGTCGCAGTGGAGGCGAATAGCGGCGATGGGAGGATTGATTAGCCGGCGGCCGCTCGAGGCGGTTGATTTTATGAGGGTAGATTATGGCAACGTCGAACCATCGAGAACGTCCACCATTGGCAGCCGTCTGGTCGTTCCCCAACAGCCAGTCGATCAGAGACGCCGATGACGCGAGCGCGCTCGCGCAAGCGATTGTCGACACGATCCGCGATCCGCTGCTTGTCCTCGATCAGAATCTGTGCGTCGTCGCCGCCAACCGCGCTTTCTACCAGACGTTCAAGTTGAACCGTCAGGATATTCATGGCGAGCCGATTTACGGGCTTAGCAACGGCCAGTGGGATATCCCCGAGCTCCGGCTGCTGCTGGAGGACGTCGGGCCCTTGCACGCCGCGATGGAACCTTACGAAGTCGAATGGGACTTTCCCATGATCGGACGCCGCACGATGCTGTTGGACGCGCGTGAGGTGTTCAATCAAAGAGATGCTCAAAAGCTCATTCTTCTGGCGATCGAGGATGTCACCGACCGGCGCGCTGCGGAGCGGACGACGGCGGAACTGCTGCAACAGAAGGAGACGCTGCTCCAGGAGATGCAGCATCGTGTCGCCAACAGCCTGCAAATCATCGCGAGCATTCTTCTTCTCAAGGCTCGGACCGTGCAATCGGAGGAGATCCGTCTGCATCTGCAGGACGCCCACGATCGAGTCATGTCGGTGGCAACCGTCCAACAGCAACTTCAAGGCTCGGGCCATGGCAAGTCGATTGAGCTTGGCCCTTATCTGTGCCGGCTGTGCGAGACCCTGGCGGCCTCCATGATCGGGGACAGCAGGGCGATCACCGTAACTGTGAAGGCCGGGCCGGGAATGGCAACATCCGCCGAAGCGGTAAGCATCGGCCTGATCACGACTGAACTCGTGATCAATGCGCTCAAGCACGCTTTCCCGGGCAGCAGCGGGAGCGGTGAAATACTCGTCGAATACGAAGTCGACGAAGCGAACTGGCGTTTATCGGTGTCCGACAACGGCGGCGGCTTGCGGCAGGACGGAGGTCGCCGCAGCCATGCCGGCCTAGGCACCACCATCGTCGAAGCGCTTGCACATCAGCTCAAAGCCCGGGTCGAGATAACCAGCCGATCGCCAGGAATGACGGTCGCGATCGTTCACACCGCTCAACAGCCATGGGCGCACGCCCTGCAGTGGAGATAAGCCGATGTCGATAGGACTCATTCTCGTTATCATCCTCGTCATTTTCCTATTGGGCGGGTTCAGCGGCCGCTTCGGCGGCTACGGTTACGGTTATGGACACGGCGGTGTCGGCATCATCGGCCTAGTCTTGATTATCATTGTCGTTCTTATGCTGGTGGGGCGGATTTGAAATGGATATGAACCGCTACGCGACCCGCGATCCGGGCTCGATCGCAAAATCGACGCCCGATCACTGGTTTCTTTTTGTCGTCGAAGGAACGGTCCTCATTTTATTGGGGCTTCTCGCCATCGCGATTCCATCGATTGCCAGTGAAAACGTCACCGGCCTGCTGGGCTGGGTGTTTGTTGCCAGCGGTGCGACCGGGCTGGTGACAACCTATTGGGCGCGACAGGCGCCGGGATCTTTGTGGTCGTTGGTGTCGGCGGCGCTGGCAGTATTGGTCGGCGTGGTCCTGATCGAGAATAAATCGCAGGATCTGTATGGCGGCCTGCTGGGATGGCCGTTTCATGACGACGGCCCGCTGCGGCTGATTTTGGTTCTGTTCTTCCTCGTCGAAGGTGGCGCGTCGATCCTGTACGCGATCGAACATCGGCGGCGGTTCACCAGTCGCTGGGCTTTCATGCTGGCGAGCGGGGTCGTCGACATCCTGCTGGCCAGCATCATCATTTTCGCGCTGCCGGGCACCTCCGCCTGGACGTTGGGCCTGCTGGTGGGAATCAACATGATCTTCGGAGGCTGGGCGCTGATCGCAACAGGACTGCACGCTCGTGCGGAATGGGCCGGTCCGCATGCGATTTCAGCGCGCAGCCGTTGATCGTCTCAGCGGCCCCACGATGCTACGGATGGGTCTCCATCACCACCGGCACGTCTATTACGACAATTACGGTCACCGTCATCACTCGTATCGCTGAACCATTCAGTGTTCACGGCAACGGAGCCTCACATGTCTACCGCGGAGCAATATCGCGCCAAATCGGGCGAATTGGGCAAGCTCAGCAAGGAATCGACCGATCCAAGCCAAATTCGCAAATATCAGGATTCGAGCGACAGTTTCGGCTCGCTCGCCGATAACGAAAAGTGGTTGGCGGACAACGGCGACAAGACGCTCCAAGTGTCGGATGAGACGCTGCAAGTGTCGGATGAAAAGCCAGCCGACCGCGTCGCCGTCGCGGTGGCCGCGGACGATGAGCATGTCCTTCGCTGCCTCGGTGCGGCCGTCATCATGCACTGGAACACCATTCCCGCGAAACTCCAACGCGAGCTCTTTGACGCGGCCGGCTCGATAGGAGAGCTGTTGGGCACAGCCGAGTTGCGCGGCCGAAATCGCCCGGTTTCTGCACAACCACAAAGACGACGATACGGCTGCGGCGAAGTAACTTTCCACGCCACAATCTTCGGCTGAACTTGTCGTTCAAGGAACGCGCGTTGGCGGCGCAGTAGCGACTGCAGTCGGCCGCCGGATCACTCGATGGGCTTAATGCCTGCCGCGCGGATGACGCGGGCCCATTTGGCGGTCTCGCTCTTGAGAAAAAATTGAAATTCTTGCGGCGTGCTCGCGATCAGGTCGGCACCCTGCGCGGATAAGCTTGCTGCAATATCCGGCGAGTGGAGCGCTTTCAGGATCTCGCTGTTCAATTTTTTGATAATTTCAGGGGGCGTATGAGCGGGAGCCAGAGCTCCGAACCATGAGGTAAAATCGTAGCCGGGCAATCCAGCCTCGGCCATTGTCGGAATATCGGGCGCCGCACTTGATCGATTTGCGCTGGTGACGGCGAGGGCGCGGACCTGTCCAGATTTCGCCAGCGGGAGCACCGCCACCAGATTGGCGAACGTCATGTCGACATGATCGCCGATCACGTCGGCGATAGCCGGTGCGCCTCCCCGGTAAGGAACATGAAGGATGTCAACTCCTGCGGACTGCTTGAAAAGTTCGGCGGCGATTTGGAACGGGCTCCCGACGCCCGCCGAGGCATAGCTCAATTTCCCTGGCTTTTGCTTTGCCAGCGCAATGAGTTGCTCTCACGCTCTGGACCGGTAGCGCGGGATTGACCACCAGCATATGCGGAACGCCGGCAATTAGGGTAATGGGCGCCAGATCCTTGGTCGCATCGAAATCGAGCGATTTGTAAAGCGACGGATTGGTCGCCAACGTGATGGTGGCGAGGATAATCGTATAACCGTCCGGATCCGCCCTCGCGACCATTGAGGCCCCGATATTTCCTGCCACGCCCCGGCACGATTTTCAACAACGAATGGCTGGCCGAAGGATTGCTGCAATTTCTGGCTGATCGCGCGCGCGAAAATATCCGTGCCGCCTCCCGGAGGCCAAGGCACGATCATCCGCACCGGTGGTCCGGATAATTCTGACGCCGTCGGTTGCGCCAAAGCCGCAGACGCGACAGCACAAATAGCAATGGCCACTGCAAACGCAGCTTCATTTGTTTTCCTTCCCTTCGCCTCTTGGCTCCTTTGTGCCGCCGAGCCTAAACGAGCGGTCGCTTTGACGGGCATCCCAGGTCTTCCCCAGGCCGCAATCGAGGATTGACTGACAATATGACAATCTGACAATCCCTGCGCACATGGCAGACGACCTTGAAATTCTGCCGCTAGCCGCGCCGCTGCGGCGCGAAATCGAATCCAGACTGCGGTCGGCCATCACACAAGGCCGATTTCACGACCGGCGAGCGGCTGATTGAGCGCGAATTATGCGAAACGCTGGGCGTCAGCCGGCCGTCGCTGCGCGAGGCCTTGCGTCAGCTGGAGGCCGAGCAACTTGTCACCTTCCGACCGAACCGCGGCCCAGTGGTTGCAGAAATCACGATGGAAGAAGCGGCGGAGATCTACGAAATGCGCGCTACCATGGAGGGCTAGCGGCTCGCCTTTTCACTCGCAGGGCGGCGTCCCGAAGAGGTGCAAAACCTTCGCAATGGTCCGCGACCTTAAGAGAGCCGAAAACGGCCAGCTCTTCCGGCCTTTGCTCGATTTGAAAAAATAAGTTTTACGAGGTACTGTCTGAATGGATGCGGAAATCGCGTGATCCAGCGCGTCCTAAGCCAACTACATAATCGTATCAGTTTGCTGCGAGCAGAAACTCTCGCCGGCCGTACGAAGGCAGCTCTCGCGGAGATCGAGAAGATCATTAAAGCGGTGGAGGCCGGGACGAAGAAGCCGCCTGTCTGGCCGGCGTTGAGCACATCGAGCGTGCAGCCGAATACGCGTCGGCGAGTGCATCGCGGCAGCGGGCGCCAGAAAATCAACAGGCCCCAAGAAAGTGATCCGCGAAGCGTTATAGCGTGGAGGAAGTATGATCGTCGATATGCGGTTGCGGCCGCCGACTAAGAGTTGGATTGAACAAGCCGCAGTTCAAGAAGGGCGTTCCGTTCTATCCGAGTCGTGTCGGATTTCCCCGCCCGCCGTCAGCCGAGCAGCGGTTCGATGAGCCTCATGTTGGAGGAGATGGACAAAGCCGGAATCAAATGGGGCGTCGCCATGGGACGACACTCCGCGGAACCGCTCGGCGCAATTCCCAAAGACGAAATTCGCGAGGTTATCGAGGCAATACCCGAATCGCTTTGTTTCTTTGTTGGCATTGACGTGCGACATTCTCGCTGACGACATGCTTGCGGAAATCGAATCGCTGTCTGACCTGGCAGGGATTTGTCGGAGTTTCGATCGAGCCAGGGCGCGTCCGACCCGCCGTTGAAATCCAACGATCGGAAACTTTATCCGATTTACGAGGCCTGTCAGGCGCGGAACGTTCCGATCTCCATCTCGCTTAGCAACCTTCTCTGCGTCATGGTTGGCGCTCCTGTCGAATTCAGCATGCCATTTCCACTCTACGACGTTGCACGGGACTTCCCTAAGCTCGACATCGTCGTGTCGCATGCCGCATGGCCTTGGATTTAGAGACCATCGGGCTCGCTTTCGCCTGTCACAATATTTACGTTTCGCCAGATCTCTATATGGTTGGCGTCAACATGCCCGGCGCCGCCGAATATATTCGCGCCGCCAATTCGTTTCTTTCCGATCGGCATGCTCTTTGGAACCGCCTATCCTAGCCGTCCCTTGGTCGAAAGCGTACAGGCTTTCGAAAATGGAATTTTCGAGCCGGGGGTGAAGGAAAAGGTGTTAGGCAAGAACGCGTTGCGAGTCATGCGGATGGAAGGCTGATGCAATGATCATTGATTTTCGCTGCCGGCCGCCAACCAGAATATTTTTTGCAATATTTCGATGCCGCGCCGGGTTGGCTGGATGGCGGCAAGGTTAGGAGCGCCGGAATTCTCTCCGGCGTTTCTGCAAGGCTCGCTTGAGCTGTTTTGGGAGGAGATGGACGAAGCCGGGATCGAAATTGGCGTCGTGCTTGGACGCAACAGTCCCAGCTGTGTTCATGGGCAAGCCGTTTAAGGAAGCCTATATCCCGAATGAGCATATTGCCGAACTGCAGGAAAATACCCGAAGCGGCTTGTGGGCTTTGGCGGCATCGACGCCTCGAACACGAGGCATAATGCTGTTGAGGAAACAATTCGTTGTGTGGAAAAGCTCGGCCTAAAGGGAATTTTCATCGAGCCAGGCCGTCAATTGCTCAGCCACGCCAGCGACAGCGGCTGTTCCAGCTCTATGAGGCATGTATCGAACTTAGACTTGCCGGTTGTGGTGATGAGTGGACCTTATGCAGGCGCCGATATTGGTGCCAGCCATCCCGCTCACATCGACCAGTTGGCGACACGTTATCCCCAGCTTGAAAATCGTCTTGGGCCACGGAGCGTGGCCGTGGATCGAACAAACGCTTGGTGTGGCATTCAAACATCCAAATGTTTTTGTTTCGCCGGATATTTATTTATTTGCGCCCGGAGGCGCCGCATATATTGATGCCATTGGTGGGGCATTACAGGATCAATTTTTCTTTGCCACTGCCTATCCTCTACGGCCGCTTGGCCAAACCGTGCAGCAGTGCCGCGAATTTCCGTTGTCGAAGGACGCCGCCGACAAGTTCTTTTCACGCAACGCGCGCCGCCTTCTTCGTCTCGGCTGACAAGCCGGGGGTTATGTCGCGAGTGGACAGACCACCGGAAAAATGGTCCCCTCTCCTAATATCGGCCGCCGGGCGATAGCGAGCGCCGATGCCTTAGCCCATGATCCGATCAGGTTGGATCGGATCATGGGCTAGGATTGTTTGCTGGTGCATGATCTTTTCGGAAAACCGGTATCCACCCCGGATCAAGTCCGGGGCAGGCATTTTCCGGATCATGCCCTAAGGGAGCACGCCGAGGCAGGGCCATGTTGCAGGGCTGGGTCGTTGTCATCATCGCGCTCGCCTATCTCGGCCTGTTGTTCGGCGTGGCGAGCTATGGCGACCGGGTGCGTATCGCCCGTGGCACGACCTCGCGGCTCTTAATCTATCCGCTGTCGCTCGCCATCTATTGCACCTCGTGGACGTTCTTCGGCTCGGTCGGGCTGGCCTCGCGTTCGGGGTTCGATTTCCTCGCCATCTATATCGGACCCTTGGCGATGGTCGGGCTCGGCTTTCCGTTCATCCTGCGCATCGTGCGGCTTGCCAAGAGCCAGAACATCACCTCGATCGCCGACTTCATCGCGGCGCGCTACGGCAAGAGCCAGGCGGTGGCCGCCACCGTGGCGCTGGTCGCGATCGTCGGCATGATCCCCTATATCGCGCTGCAGCTCAAAGCGGTGTCGGCCTCGGTTTCCACCATCCTGACGGAAACCGCGCCGGCCGGCGCCGCGCAGCCTTTGGTCGGCGACGTCGCGCTGTTTGTCGCGCTGGCGATGGCGACGTTCGCGGTGCTGTTCGGCACGCGCCACACCGATGCGACCGAGCATCAGGATGGGTTGATGCTGGCGATTGCGGCGGAATCCATCGTCAAGCTGATGGCGTTTCTCGCCGTCGGCGTCTTCGTCACCTTCGTCATGTTCCACGGCCCGCTGGCGCTGTTCGCGCGCGCGCTCGAGGAGCCGCGGGCCGCGGCGGCGCTGACCGGCGTGCCGCTGTTCGCGCCGTTCGGCGCCATGACGGCATTGTCGCTGTTCGCCATCGTGCTGTTGCCGCGGCAGTTCCACGTCATGGTGGTCGAGAACCACAGCGAGGCTGAGGTACGCCGCGCCGCCTGGCTGTTTCCGCTCTATCTGGTGCTGATCAATCTGTTCGTGCTGCCGATCGCGCTGGCCGGATTGATGACGTTCCCGGCCGGCCGCTTTGACGGCGACATGTTCGTTCTGGCGCTGCCGCTCGCCGCGCACTCCAAGCTGATCACGCTCATCGCCTTCGTCGGCGGCCTGTCCGCCGCCACCGCGATGGTGATCGTCGAATTGGTCGCGCTCGCCATCATGGTGTCGAACGACATCGTGATGCCGCTGGTGCTCAAGCGCCACGCCAGGATCGGGCAACCGCGCGATCCCGCCGCGCAGCTCTTGATCACCCGCCGCATCGCGATCTTCGTTATTTTGTTCCTCGCCTACATCTATTACCGCTCCGCCGGCGAGGCGCAGCTCGCCGCGATCGGGCTGTTGTCGTTCGCCGCGGTGGCGCAATTGGCGCCGGCGTTTTTCGGCGGCCTTCTCTGGCGGCGGGGCACCGCATTGGGCGCCATTGCCGGGGTGAGCGCCGGCATTCTGATCTGGTTTTACACGCTGCTGTTGCCGAGCATTTCCGACGCCGGCATCGTTGGCGCCCGCATTCTCGCCGAGGGCCCGTGGGGCATCGGCTTTCTCAAGCCGCAGGCGTTGTTCGGGATCGATTTGCCGCCGCTCGTTCACGGCGTGCTGCTCAGCCTGTTGCTGAACGTCGTCTGCTATATCGGCGGCTCGCTCCTGCGCCGTCCGGCGCCGATCGAGCGGGTGCAGGCGGACCTGTTCGTGCCGTCGACGCTCACGCCGATCGCGCCGAGTTTTCGGCTGCGCCGCGCCTCGGCGACGGTCGAGGAGCTGATTGCGACGGTGGCGCGCTATCTCGGCGACGAGCGCACCCGCAAATCCTTCGCAAGCTTCGCCATGACCCGGCGCATCGATCTCGCCCCGCAGGCGGAAGCGGATTTCCAGCTCCTGCAATATGCCGAATATCTGCTCGCATCCGCGATCGGCGCGGCGTCGTCGCGGCTCGTGCTGTCGCTCGTTTTGCGCAAGCGCACCGTTTCGACCAAGGCGGCATTGAAGCTCCTCGACGACGCCAATGCCGCGATCCACTATAACCGCGAAGTGCTGCAGACCGCGCTCGATCACGTCCGCCAAGGCATCGCGGTATTCGACAAGGACTTGGCGTTGGTCTGCTGGAACCGGCAGTTCGGCGAGATCTTCGATCTGCCGCACGAACTGACCCGTGTCGGCATCGCCCTCGAGGACATGCTGCGGCATATCGCGAAGCACGGTGACCGCAACGCCAAGAGCGTCGACGAATTCGTCGCCGAACGCGTCGCCAGATACGCTTCCGAAGCCGAACCTTTTCTGGAACGCTTTGCCGACCGCGGGCTGGTCATCGAAGTGCGCGGCAACCGCATGCCCGACGGCGGCCTGGTGACGACCTTCACCGACATCACCGAAAGCGTGAAAGCCGCCGAGGCGCTGGAGCGCGCCAATGCCACGTTGGAGCGCCGCGTGCGCGAACGCACCGGCGAGCTGACCCGGCTCAACGCCGAACTGGCGCGCGCCAAGGCGCAGGCCGACGACGCCAACGTGTCGAAGACGCGCTTCGTCGCCGCGGCGAGCCACGACATTTTGCAGCCGCTCAATGCGGCGCGGCTCTACGTCACCAGCCTGATCGAGCGGCAGCGCCACGGCGACGGCGAAGATGCCGATCTGGTGGCGAATATCGATGCCTCGCTCGAAGCGGTCGAGGAGATTTTCACGGCGTTGCTCGACCTGTCGCGGCTCGACACCGGCGCGATGAAGCCGGAGATCGCCGAATTCCGCATCGACGAATTGCTGCACCGGCTCGACGTGGAATTTGCGCCGCTGGCGCGCGAAAAAGGGCTCGATCTGACGGTCGTGCCTTGCGCCCAGAACGTGCGCTCGGATCGCCGGCTCTTACGCCGGCTGTTACAGAACCTCATTTCCAACGCCATCAAATATACGCCCGAGGGCCGCGTGCTGGTCGGCTGCCGGCGGCGCGGCGAGCGGCTCGCCATCGAAGTCTACGACACCGGCATCGGCATTCCGCAGGCCAAGCGCCGCGCGGTGTTCAAGGAATTCCGCCGGCTCGACCAGGGCGCGCGGGTGGCGCGCGGCGTGGGTCTGGGCCTCTCGATCGTCGAGCGCATCGCGCGCGTGCTCGGCTGCGAAGTGACGCTGCAATCGAATGTCGGCCGCGGCTCGCGTTTCGCCATCGCGGTGCCGCGCGGCAGCGCCGCCGCCGCAATGTCGCAACGGCCGACCCTGCCGCGTCTCGATCTCGGTCAGCTCGACGATATGGTCGTGCTCTGCATCGACAACGATAGCGCCATTCTCGACGGCATGGAGAGGCTGCTCGGCGGCTGGGGCAGCCGCACTTTGACGGCACCGGACCTCGCCGGAGCGCTCGACGCGATCGAACAGACCGGGCTCGAACCCGACGGGTTCCTGGTCGACTATCACCTCGACGGCGCCAACGGCGTCGCGGCGATCGCGGAGTTGCGCCGGCGGCTGGGTCGCCACGTGCCGGCGATCGTCATCACCGCCGACCGGTCGCTGCAGGTGCGCGAAGACGTCCGCGCCGAAGGCGCTCACCTCCTCAACAAGCCGATCAAGCCCGCATCGCTGCGAGCGTTGATCGCGCAATGGCGGGTGCAGCGCGTCGCCGCGGAGTGACAATCGCCCCGGTTAGCGCGGGGGCGGATGAACCGGCCATTGCCCGGCTTCGATCTTGCCGGCGGCGATCACGGCTTGGGTGCGGCTTTCGACGCCGAGCTTTTGCAATATCGCCGAGACATGGGCCTTCACGGTCGCCTCGGAGACATCGAGCTCGTGAGCGATCTGTTTGTTGAGCAGGCCGCCCGACAGCATCATCAACACGCGAACCTGCTGCGGCGTCAGCGTCGAAAGGCGCGCGATCATGGCGCCGGCCTCGGCATCCGGGCTGCCGCGCAGATCGATGTCGGGAGGCGTCCACACGCCGCCGTCGAGCACCCGCGCGACGGCCTGGCGCATCGCCTCGATGCCGAGCGTCTTGGGAATGAATCCGGAGGCGCCGAATTCGATGCAGCGACGGATCACGGCCGGATCGTCGTTGGCCGAGACCACGACGATCGGCAGCTGCGGATATTGCGCACGCAAATACATCAGGCCGGAAAAACCGCGCACGCCCGGCATGCGCAGATCGAGCAGGATGAGATCGACGTCATCGCCGCGTTCCAGAAACGCGGCGATTTCCTCGAAGGTGCCGGCTTCCGCCACGTCGACGCTATCGAACAAGCCGTTGACCGCTTGGCGCAGCGCGCCGCGAAACAGCGGATGGTCGTCGGCGATCAACAGACGATGAATTGCGGCCTCGCTCAATGCCTCGCCCCGGCTTCGTGCAAGCCTGATCGACGATGTTAGCGCCGTTGGCCGGGCCCGGTCCACCGATCCGTTGCGCCGCGGCGCGGCGGATTTTTCCGCCGCAATCCGGACGCCATGCTGTCGCCTGCGTTAAAGCCTCGTTCAGGCGCAGTTCATAGCCTCAGCCGCTTTAATCCATCACTCGGCCATGCCTCGTGGCGCAGCCAGCGGAAAGGAAAAAACGATGGTTCGATCGATCCTGATGAGCGGAGCATTGAGCTTTGCTCTGGCGACCGGCGCAAGCGCCGCCGGATTCACCCCTATTGCGGTCGCCACCGGCAATTCTCTCGTCATCAAAGTCGCGGAAGGCTGCGGGCCGGGATTTTGGCGCGGGCCCCACGGCCACTGCCGTCCGTTCGCGGTCCATCGCGCCTGCCCGCCCGGATATCATCTCGGCCCGGAAGGCAAGAAGTGCTGGCCGAACTGATGGCCTAGCCGTCTTCGCGCCGAAACGGCGACACGGCCGGACCGTCGAGGCCGGCCGTGTCCCATGGCGCGACCCACCGACCGCCGGAACGGGGCGATATCGCCCGGCGTTATGCCGGCATGGACCCGAGGCGCTCGCGACGAAATCCTTCAATTGCCGTTTTGACTCTCGGTCACGCGGGCTTTGCCGGCTTGCTTGGACTTGCCGCATCCAGTCTCGCGCTGTCCGGCGCAACCGGTGGGACCGGACTCCTTGAGTCGATACGCGATCCGGCCATCCCCGTGGCGTTGACGTTGACCGTCGCCTCGCTGCTGGCGGCAGGCTCCGGAATCAGCGCCTTCATTTTGCTGAATGTCGAGCGCGCCGAGGCGCGACGGCCAGCAAACCGGCGATGACCTTCGATTTAACTGCCGCCCTGGCAGCTGCCGATAAATTGCAGGACGACGTCGCGCCGGTGCGGCAGTGCGCGATGCTCGGCGACATAGATGCCCTGCCAGGTTCCCAGCGCCAGTTTGCCGTCGGTGACCGGAATTTGCAGCGACACGCCGTTGAGCATGGACTTTATATGGGCCGGCATATCGTCCGGTCCTTCGACCTCGTGGACCCAGCCGACATTCGCCGGCGCCAGGCGCCCAAGCGCGGTGACGAGGTCGGTGCGGACGTCGGCGTCGGCATTTTCCGAAATCACCAGCGACGCCGAGGTATGCCGGAGATAAACGAGCACGGCACCGTCGCGCGCTTTGACCTCCGCGACGAAGTGCGCGACATCGCCGGTGATCTCGAAAAATCCTTCGCCCGAGGTCGGCACGGTCAAGACCGCAGTCGCCGTGGTTTCAACACGGGCGGTCCGAACCGCGGATAATCGGCTGGCTGATAAAGGGTTCATGACGAGCGACGTCTTGCGTTCCGAATCTCTTGCGTGCCGCAATCAGCTTCTGTTTGGAAATCTGGTTTTACGCCTGTTGGACCGCTGCGTTGAAGCGGTGCCAGACTTGGCCGACCATCGCAACCATGCGCTCGATATCGGCGTTGCCCGGCAACGGCACGAGCAGCCATCGGGCCTTTCTCGATGTATTTTATCTTAGCCGGTTGCGCGCGGTTTCGCAGTGCACAAGAGGGCCCCCCGCCCCGGCCTCGCTATCGGTCAATAACCGTCGATATTTCAAGGTATTAGATCGGGTCCCCTGTTCTTGACTTGGCCGACCCACGCCAGTATGGTCCGCGCGGCTTTTAGGGGCGGGCGTGTCGCGATCGCTGCGAGCCGCGAGTGTCGAAATCATGAGCGACGCGCGCGATAACGGCGAGCACGACAGGCTGCAAACCGACGAGGCCGCTCTCTCCGCGAGACTCCGGCGGCTCAACGAAGGTCTCGGTCACGCGCGCCCCGGTGCGCGTCCACCTTCAGATGGCGACGGTGCGGATCCGGCGACGACTGCTTCCGGCTACGCCAAGGGCTTCCGGCTCTCGAGCGAACTCGTTGCGGGCGTCGTGGTCGGTGCCGGCATCGGCTGGTTGCTCGACCGCTGGCTCGGCATCTCGCCTTGGGGGCTCATTGTATTTCTGTTGCTCGGCTTTGCCGCGGGCGTGCTCACTGTAATGCGTTCCGCGGGGCTCGTTGCGGGCACCGGGCTAGACGAGACCAATCCGAGACAGCGGGACAGATAAGTCCGGCACTGCCGCCAAGACGCCACCCAAACCGCAGACGCGACCGAACCTGCATGCAAGTCGATCCGATCCATCAGTTTCAAATCCACGACATGGTGCCGCTGCCGATGTTGAGCGTCGGCGGCCATCCGCTCTGGTTCACCAACTCCGCGCTGTTCATGTTCATCATCGTCGGGCTTGTCTCGGCGCTCTTGATCGGCGCGACGCGGCGCCGCGCCGTGGTGCCCGGGCGGCTGCAATCGGCCGCGGAAATGTCCTACGAATTCGTCGCCAATACCGTGCGCGCCTCCGCCGGTAACGAAGGCATGAAATTCTTTCCCTTCGTCTTCACCCTGTTCATGTTCGTGCTGTTCGCCAATCTGATCGGGCTGATCCCCTATTCCTTCACGGTGACGAGCCAGCTGATCGTGACCGCCACTTTGGCGCTGCTCGTGTTTTTCATCGTCGTCGGCTACGGCTTCTGGAAGAACGGCCTGCATTTTCTCAATCTGTTCGTGCCCAAGGGCGTGCCGAAACTGATCCTGCCGGCGATCGTCGTCATCGAAATTCTGTCGTTCCTATCGCGGCCGGTGTCGCACTCGGTGCGTCTGTTCGCCAACATGCTGGCCGGCCATATCACGCTCCAGGTGTTCGCCGGCTTCATCATCATGCTGGGCAGCGCGGGGATCCTCGGCATCTTCGGCGCGACGTTGCCGTTCATCATGGTCGTTCTGTTGACCGCGCTCGAGCTTCTGGTGGCCTTCCTGCAGGCCTATGTTTTCGCCATTCTCACCTGCATCTATCTTAACGATGCGATTCACCCGGGCCACTGACGGCCGCTTGTTGCAACCTTAAGAAGAAGGAGTTTTCACATGGATCCGACCGCCGCAAAATATATCGGTGCCGGTATCGCCTGTATCGGCATGGGCGGCGCCGGCATCGGCGTGGGCATCATTTTCGGCAACTATCTGGCCGCTGCACTGCGCAATCCTTCCGCCGCGCAGGGGCAGTTCGGCAATCTGATCTTCGGCTTCGCCATTACCGAAGCGCTGGGCATTTTCTCGCTGCTGATCGCGCTGCTGTTGCTGTTCGGGCTGTAAGCTTAGTCGCCGCCGCCAGCACAGATGGCCGAGACCAGCGCCCATACCGAACAGCCGGCGGGTCACACCGCATTCCCGCCGTTTCAAGCGGAGCATTTTCCTTCGCAGCTGTTCTGGCTGACGATCAGCTTCGTGCTGCTTTACGTGCTGATGGCGAAGATCGCGCTGCCGCGGATCGGCGCTATTTTCTCGGAGCGCAACCGGCTGATCGGCGACGATTTGGCCGCGGCGGAGCGCCTCAAAGAGCAGTCGAACGCGGCGCATGCCGCCTATGAGAAGGCGCTGGCCGACGCGCGGTCGCGGGCGCAAGGCATCGCCAGTTCGACGCGCGCGCAGCAAGCGCGCGAGGCCGAAGAAATGCACAAGCGCCTGGAAGCGCAATTGCACGAGCGGCTGACCGCGGCCGAGCAATCGATCGCGCAGACGCGGACTGCCGCGATGGGCCACGTGCAGTCGATCGCCACGGACACCGCTTCGGCGATCGTCGAGCGCCTGATCGGCAAGACGCCCGCCGCAGACGAGGTCGCCGCCGCGCTCGCCGCGTCGGCAAAGAGCTGAGACGCCGATGCTTCAATCGCTGATGGAAACCGAAAATTGGGTGGCGCTGGGCTTTCTCTGCTTTCTCGGCCTGCTGGCTTATCTCGGCGCCCACCGCAAGCTGGTCGAGACTATCGACGCGCGCCAGGGTCGGATCAGATCCGAACTCGACGAGGCGCGCCGGCTGCGCGAGGAAGCCCAGGCGCTGTTGGTCGAATTCGAGCGCAAGGGCCGAGAGGCGGAAACCGAGGCGGCAGCGATTGTCGCCAGCGCCAGGGCCGAGGCCGAACGCCTTGCCGGCGAAGCCAAAGCCAAGGCCGAGGATTTCGTCACGCGCCGGACCAAAATGGCGGAAGCCAAAATAGCCCAGGCCGAGTCTCAGGCACTGGCCGACGTGCGCTCCGCTGCGGCGGAAGCTGCGGTGGCGGCCGCCGAGAAAATCCTGTCTGCCGCCGCCAAGGGTAAGGTTGCCGAGGACCTGCTGGCGCGCGGCATCGAGGATATCAAACAAAAATTCAATTAGTGCATGGCCCGCAAGAGCCGGGCCCCGGCCCGCCGCCGGTCGCGCTTCATTTCGCGGTGTGAATAGGAGCGGTTTTCTGTGCATAATTGCACAGTGTCGGCCTTGCAACTCTTTGCAGAATCGTGCCGACCGCTATTCTCACCTACGCACTTCCCTGGAAAGCCGGACCGCTGCCACGCTTCGTGGTGAAGCCATCGGAGGGACCTTTGGTCATCTTCGATTGTAATGGCGTGCTTGTTGACAGCGAGCCGATCGCTGCCGCGGTGCTTGCCGAGGCGCTCGGCCTTATCGGCGTGAAGGCGTCGGCGGCCGGCGTCATGCGCCGCTTTCATGGCCGCCGCCCCTCCGACGTTTTTGCCGCCATCGAAACGGCGATCGGCCGGCGGTTGCCGTTGGACTTTTCCGCATTTGTCGCCGCCGAGACATTGCGGCGCCTGCGTGCCGAGCTGCGGCCCATCGCCCACGCCGCTCGCGCGCTGACCTGGATTCGAGGACCGAAGGCGGTGGCGTCCTCGTCGCCGCCCGAGCGTATCCGCGCAAGCCTCGAAGTCACCGGGCTCATTCACTTCTTCGAGCCGCGGTTGTTTTCGGCGAGCGCGGTCCGCCATGGAAAGCCGGCACCCGATCTGTTCCTGCTCGCCGCCGCCCGCAGCCAGGTCGCTGCGAGCGCGTGCATCGTTGTCGAAGACTCCGCGCCCGGCGTCGCGGCGGCCGTAGCGGCCGGCATGAAGCCGATCGGCTTCGTCGGCGGCAGTCTCGCACCGGGCAAGCTCGCTTCCGAGCTGCTCGCGATCGGCGCCTGCAGCATCGTCGCCGACATGAGGAGCTTGAAAAGCGCCGTCACCGATCTGCGCGGCTGGTGAGTGGAGCTATCGTTCCGCTCGTCGTGATGAAGGCAGCGGGCTCGGATCGCGCGAACGCCAAGCAGAGGACTAAAATCTAACCCGTGGGAGCGCTGGGGTTGGGCTTCGGCTTTGGCTTGGGTTTGATTTTGGGCGCGGCATGCGGCCGCGCACTGTCTTCTGCCGCAGCACCGATCGGATCGAAACCGATATACACGATGTAATTGTCCAGCTCGGCCGATGACGGCAGGGGGAAGGCGAAATTGTCCTCGATATGCGTAAACAATGCACCGGCGTCATCGGATGTGACCGCGACCGGAAGGCGAATAAGCTTGGTCATGATCGTCTTGGACCCGGCGGCTGCCTGATCCACGACGGCAAGCCGCAGCGGCACTTCGATCTCGCCGGGTCCGCCCGCCGGTCCGACGATGACGCGGCCCTGAACTCCGATCTTCATGACCAATTGACCGTTGACGACTTTGCAGTCGCGCGCGGCGCGCACGAAGGTGCCCTGGTATTTCAGCGACATGGCGTCGTTGCTGCCGTCCGGCGGCGGCGGCGGTATGGTCAGCGTGCCCGCGCCCTCGCGGATGTCGATCAAAGGACAATCGACGTTGGCCTGTTGCGTGTTGACGACCGGTCGCGGGTCGCTCGCCGCGCCTGCAGTTGCGAAAAAGCTTTCGATCTTGTCTTTGAGCGAGGACGAGCTGGGCGAAGCGGCCGCGGTCAAGGGTGGTGTGGAGGGCGGCGGGGTCGATAGTGGCGGCGGCGAGGCCTCGGACGTTGTCGTGGCGGCGGGCGTCGTGGCGGCAGGGCCGCCGAAGATGCTGCTACTGCCGCCGCTACAGCCGGCGACGGCAAAAGCCAGCGCCAGCACTGCCGCATGCGGCGCGCGATCAAACAGCGATTTCAACCCGGACCGCACCATTCCCCGTTCGTCGCTCACGCACGATCCCCAAGCATCGCCAAGGACCGCACGTCAATGAATGCGACGCCCCGATCCTTATAACAAGCCAACCGTGGCCATCCCAAGGCGCATTACCGTATCGTGCCTCGCCAACAAAAGACAAATACCGCGGCAGTATGGTTAAAATCGGCGCCCCGAGTTTTGACGCCTATGAGCCGGCAACGTCCTTGAGGCGCGCATACAGCAGATGGTCCTGCCAACTGCCGTTGATGCACAAATATTCCCGGGCGTAGCCTTCCCGGACGAAGCCGGTCTTCTCCAACAACCCGTTCGAGGCGATATTGGTCGGGATGCATGCCGCTTCGAGGCGATGCAGCCTCAAGCTCGCGAAAGCGAACGCAATGATGGCGCGAACCGCCGCGGTCATGTAGCCGTGCCGCACATAAGGCTGCCCCATCCAGTAGCCCAGGCTGCCGGCCTGGGCGACCCCGCGGCGGATATTGGCCAGCGTCAAGCCTCCCACCAGCGCACCGTCGGAGTAACGCGCGACCAGAAAGGCGTAGCCCTGGTCGCTGCGCAGATCCTCGGCGTAACGCTTGAGCCGGCGGCGAAAGGCGCCGCGGGTCAGATCGTCATCCGGCCAGATCGGCTCCCAGGGCGTGAGAAAATCCCGGCTCGCTTCGCGCAGCGCCGCCCATTCCTCGAAGTCCGTCATTTGCGGCATGCGCAGCACGACGCCGTCGCCCTCAATGCTCGGCAGCGGCTCGGTAAAATTGATGGTGCGGAAGAACGCCATGATCGATCGAGATGTTATCCGCTCATTTCCGCAGCAGCGGTAATGCCGCTTCCGTCACCGTAGCCTGCTCCCGACCTGAGCGGGAGCCCGGCGTGGGCAACGACTTTTCTCTCGCTTCGCTCTTACGCCGCCCGGCGTGTCAGACTTTCGGCAATTGCCGCCGCACTTTCAAGCCCGGAGCCCAGTCCTAGCACCGCGGTCGCGAGCTTGCCGCGATCGAGCAGCGCCCGGCCTGCCGCCCGCGCCCCGTCCACCGTGACGGCTTCGACTTTTTGCACGAGTTCGGCGAGCGGGATCGGCCGGCCGCGGCTCAGCATCTGCCGGGCCAGTTGCTCGATACGCGCACCCGAGCTTTCGAGCGCCATCAGCAAGCCGGCCTTCATCTGCGCCTTGGCGCGCGCCACCTCCTGCTCGGACAGGGTCTCGGCGGTGGAGGCGATCTCGTCGACAATGAGCCGCATCAATTCCGAGGTATCGGCGGCGTCGGTGCCGGCATACAGCCCGAACATGCCGATATCGGAATACGGCATATGGAAGGAATAGATCGAGTAGCATAGGCCGCGCCGCTCGCGCGCTTCCTGAAACAGCCGCGAAGACATGCCGCCGCCGAGGATGTTAGTGAACACCTGCAGACAGTACAGCTGCGGATCGACGATCGAAACGCCGGGCAAAGCGAGCGCGATGTGAACCTGTTCCAGTTCGCGCTTCTCGACATGGGTGCCGCCGCCGAATCGCGCCGGCTCCGGCGACGGACCGGCCGGACCGTTGAACGTGGCGAACCGCTTTTCAACTTCGGCGAGCACGGCCTGGTGATCGACGGCGCCGGCGGCGGCGACCACGATGTCGGGAGCGCGATAATTCCTGCCGAGATAATCGCGCAATTTGCCGCCGTCGAACGAGCGCACCGTTTTCGCCGTGCCGAGAATGGAGCGACCGAGCGACTGATCCGGGAAGGCGATAACCTGCAAGTGCTCGAATATCAGATCGTCCGGCGTATCGGCGACGGCGCCGATTTCCTGAACGATGACGTTCTGCTCGCGCAGAAGCTCCTCGCGGTCGAACGCCGGCTCGGAGAGGATGTCGGACAAAACATCGAGCGCCAGCGGCACGTCGGCTCGCAGCACCCGCGCGTAATAGGCGGTGCTTTCGGCGCCGGTCGCCGCATTGAGGTCGCCGCCGACCGCTTCGATTTCTTCGGCGATCTGGCGCGCGCTGCGGCGCCGCGTGCCCTTGAACGCCATGTGTTCGAGGAAATGCGAAATGCCGTGCTCGTCGCGGCGTTCGTCGCGGCTGCCGGAATGGACCCAGACGCCGAGCGAGGCGGTCTCGAGATGCGGCATCGCGTCGGTCACCACAGCGATGCCGGATTTCAAGGTCGTCACCTCAACACTCATGCTGCCGCTCCTTCCTGCGCGGCTCGGCTCGTCGACAGGACGAACCGCTCGACCGCGGACTGATCGGCCGGCAGCACGGTGACGCGCTCCGGCCGTTGACAAAGACCCGATAGCCATTCCGGCAGCGACGGCCGCGCGCCGCAGGCCGCTTCGACCGCGTCGGGAAACTTCGCGGCATGCGCGGTCGACAGCACCACCATCGGCACCGCGGGATCGCGCGTTTCCTTCTCCGCCACGGCAATGCCGACGGCGGTATGCGGATCGACGAAATGGCCGGTTTCGCGCTTGACCGTGCGGATCGTCGCCGCGACTTCGTCGTCGTCGGCGCGGTCGGCCGAGAACAGCGCGCGCGTGAGCGACAAAGCGCGGGCCGACAAGGTGAACCGCCGCGACTGCTGGAGCGAACCCATCAGCGCCCTGATGGCCGCGGTGTCGCGATCGTAGGCCTCGAACAACAGACGCTCGAAATTGGAGGATACCTGGATGTCCATCGACGGCGAAGTCGTCGCCACCACATCGCGCAGGTCGTAATTGCCGGTCGCCAAAGTACGGGCGAGAATGTCGTTGACGTTGGTGGCGATCACCAGCCGGTCGATCGGCAAGCCCATGTGCTGCGCCACATAGCCGGCATAGACGTCGCCGAAATTGCCGGTCGGCACGGTGAAGGCAACCTTGCGCGCCGGCGCGCCGAGCGAAACCGCCGCGGTAAAATAATAAACCGCCTGCGCCACGATGCGCGCCCAGTTGATCGAATTGACGCCGGACAGCCGGACCCGGTCGCGAAAAGCGTGATGGTTGAACAGGCCCTTCACGATGGCCTGGCAATCGTCGAACGTACCCTCGATGGCGACGGCATTGACGTTGACCGCGTCTGCGGTCGTCATCATGCGGCGCTGCACCTCGGAAATGCGGCCGTGCGGGAACAGCACGACGACGTCGACCTGGCTGCGCTCGCGGAACGCCTCGACCGCCGCGCCGCCGGTATCGCCCGAGGTCGCCGCGACGATGGTGCGGCGCTCGCCGCGCGCCGCCAGCGCATGATCCATCAGCCGCGCCAAAAGCTGCATCGCCAGGTCTTTGAAGGCGAGCGTGGGGCCGTGGAACAGTTCGAGCATGAAGCTGTTCACGCCGAGCTGCGTCAGCGGCGCGACCGCCGGGTGGCGAAAGGCGCCGTAAGCCTCCCGCGCCATTCGGCCGAGGTCGGCGTCGGAGACGGAATCGCCGACAAACGGCCGGATCACCTCGACGGCAACTTCGGCATAGGAGCGGCCGGCGAAAGCGGCAATCGTCTCAGGCTTCAGGCGCGGCCAAGCCTCCGGCACATAGAGACCGCCGTCGCGGGCAAGGCCTGCGAGCATGGCTTCGGCGAAGCCAAGCGGCGGGGCCGCCCCCCTGGTAGAGACGTATTGCACAGCAGCGTTCTTTCTCGGCCGGTTCCACCCGGCATCGTTTATAAGCTATTGACTCAAAACGTCATTTTAAAGGAGCGCCATAGCGGCTACCTGCCGAATAACGCCCGAACTTGGGTCACACTAGAGGGCTTCATAGGGAACGCAAAGGGGGCGAAATGGTCGCTTCCGGCGGCCTTCTGAGCCGGGCGAGATGCGCCGGCGTAGGGGAAATGGCACCCCGACAATGGATAATCCGCGTTAAACGGGCAAAGGCTTGCGGCAAACCCACATGATCAATTTGTAAAAAATTTCTACGCTGCTTGGCGCTCGCGCAGGATGAAGGCGCCGTAGATGACGACGAGAACGAGCGCCAATCCAAACCAAGTGATCGCATATTGCAGATGATTGTCGGGCAGGCTCACGACAAGCTTGCCCGGTTGCGGCAAGCCGCCCGGCGGCACCGGGCTTTCCTGCTCGACGTAGAACGGTGCGACGGGTCCGATGTTCTCGGCCCCCGCTATGGCGGCCGGATCGCGCACGAACCAGAGATTATGCGCCGGGTCGTCACTGGGCGTGAACCAATGGCGGGTGTCGGGCCAGCGCATTGCGCCGACAATATCGACGGGCCCCGAAAGCGCTCCGGCCGGCCGCGATTTCGGATCCTGACGGCCCTCCGGCACGAAGCCGCGATTGACCATCACCACCCCGCCATCGGCAAGCCGCGCCGGGGCGAACACCCAATAGCCCGGACCGTTCACGTCGGGACGGAAAGCCGCCGCCGAGGCGTAGACGAGAGCTTCGCGGTTGGGCTCGAATGCGGCATTGAATGCGACGCGGCGATATTCGTTGTCCGCCGGATCGAGCCGCGACCAGCTTTGCGGCGACGGCAGCGCCTCCGGCGGCGCGGCGAGCCGCTCGGTCAGTTCGGCGATCAGACCCTCCTTCCAGGCCTTGCGCTGGAGCTGCCACACGCCGAGCCCAATCAGCAAGCAAAACGCAAGGAAGGCCGGCACCAAAAGAGTGAGCCACGAACGGCGGCGCGGCGCGCCCGCGCGACGCCCGTCAAATTCACTCGGCGCCCTCATGTCCAATCGCCGCCGAAGCGGCTTTCCGCGGCCTTGTGATGGAATTGCAGCGCGATCATCAGGCCTTTCAGTGGCGGCAACGGTCCAAGCGTTAAAACAAGGATCAGCGGCAGCCACAACACGGCGTGGACCCAGTAAGGCGGATGATAAAGCGCCTCAGTGATCAGCGCGGCGCCGACCACGATGGCGCCGGCGAAGAACATGATGAACACCGCCGGCCCATCGCCGGAATCGGCAAAGCCGTAATCGAGCCCGCACACCTCGCAGCGCGGCCGTATCGTCAGAAATCCCTGGAACAGCTTGCCTTTCCCGCAGCGCGGACAGGAACACGACAATCCGGCAAGGATCGAGCCTGACAGCGTAGTGATTTGGTTTTGGGCCATTTGTTTTCGGCGACGTCTCCAATGTATGCGTCCGCTGGTCCCCGCGGAAGCGGGGAGCATGGCGTTGCGCATCCAAGGCGTTGCGCATCCACAATTGCCGCTTCCGCGGCAATGAGCGGACAACCGTCGCGGCCTAGCCGGCGACCGGCGGTCCCTGGCCCCATACATAGATGCAGCTGAACAAGAACAGCCACACCACGTCGACGAAATGCCAGTACCAAGCGGCAAATTCGAAGCCGAGATGCTGTGTCGGCTTGAACTGACCGGCGAGCGCGCGGAACAGGCAGACGATCAGGAAGATCGACCCGATGATGACGTGGGCGCCGTGGAAGCCGGTCGCCATGAAGAAGGTCGCGCCGTAGAGATTGCCGGAATAGTGGAACGCCGCATGGGCATATTCCCACGCCTGCACGCACGTGAAGCTCAAGCCCAGCGCGATGGTCAGCACGAGACCCCAGACCAGGCCTTTGCGGTCGTTCTCCAGGAGCGCGTGATGCGCCCAGGTCACGGTGGTGCCCGAGGTGAGCAGGATCAGCGTGTTGAGCAGCGGAAAATGCCAGGGATCGAAAGTGATGACGCCCTTGGGCGGCCAGACGCCGCCGGTATAGGCGATGCGCGCGTAATCCTCAAACTGGCCGGGGAACAGCGCGGTGTTGAAATAGGCCCAGAACCAGGCGACGAAGAACATCACCTCGGAGGCGATGAACAGAATCATGCCGTAGCGGTGCGAGATCTGCACCACGCGGGTGTGATCGTGCTCGTACTCGGCTTCGTGGATGACGTCGCGCCACCAGCCGATCATGGTGTAGGCGATGCCGATGGCGCCGATGCCGAAGATCAGCGGCGCATAAACCGCCATTTTATGCATCCACAGGATGAGGCCGACGGCCAGAACGAAAGCGGAGGTCGCGCCGATCGCCGGCCACGGGCTGGGATTGACCAGGTGGTATTCGTGGTGCGGTTTGGCATGTGCGGCATCGGCCATCGTCGTCTTCTCCACTTGACGCGCCGGAGACCTCCGTGCGCATCGTTTCAGTTCCTGTTCGTCAGATCGGTCCCGGCTTTTGCAGATTTTCGCTCGCCGCCAGCGGCGGCGCCGGCGCGTTCACCGGATAGAAGGTGTAGGATAGCGTAATATTGTCGAGTGTATCTTGCTCGGAGTCCTGGGCGAGCTTGGGATCGACATAGAATACCACCGCCATATTGCGGGTCTCGCCCGGCTTCATGGTCTGCTGGGTAAAGCAAAAACAGTTGATCTTGTCGAAGTAGATGCCGACCGTCGGCGGCGTCACATTGTAGCCGGCCTGCGCGGTGGTCGTGCGGGCCGCCTGGTTGGTCACCGTGTAATAGACCGTCACCACCTCGCCGAGATGCACGTCGATGGTGCGCCGCTCCGGCTCGAAGCTCCATGGCAGGCCGGGCGCGACGTTGGAATCGAAGCGCACGGTGATGACCCGGCTCGATTCGCGCGTCGGCAGCGCGTGGGCGACTTGCGTGGTGCCGCCGAAACCGGTGGT
Organism: uncultured Alphaproteobacteria bacterium; assembly: GCA_963807125.1. GTDB lineage: Bacteria > Pseudomonadota > Alphaproteobacteria > Rhizobiales > Xanthobacteraceae > BOG-931. The sequence goes on along the minus strand of CAWEAH010000012.1, from coordinate 436,451 downwards.
GCGGCAGAACCAGGAATACAGCGGCACCGCCGCATAGGACACGCCGACCATGGCCGCGACAAAGACGCCGCAGGCAGCCGCCACCGCGATATCGCGCCGGCTGCCGCGAGGTCGTTTCGGAAGATTGAGCGGTGCGTGCATGGGCGGAATTCACATGAGCCGCTACATGGGCCGGGTCAGGACGTTGCCGCCGAGCCGCACGATCGTCACCAGAAAGATCACGATGACAAAAGCGCCGAGCGCCAACGCGATCGCAATCGAACGGGCACGGCGCGCGCGCAACTGCTGCTCGGTCAGCCTCACGCCGGGATGCGGCAGAGGATCGCCCGCGGGGCCGCCCATGGGATCGCCCACGGGATCGCCCATGAGTCGCTTCGTGAAGTCATCCACCGGATCAGTCACCATTGTCATAGCGCGCTATGGCCGAAGAGCAGTCCGGAAGTATGGTCGACCAACAACATGGCGAACAGCAGGAACAGATAGAGGATCGAGAAAGCGAACAGTTGCTTGCAGGCGGCATAACCGCCGCGCTCGGCGCGGACCCGCAACGCCAGCGCGATCATGATCGCGCCGACCGCCACCGCGGCAATTCCATAGGTCGGTCCGGCATAGCCCAAGAGCCACGGCGTCACGCCGAGCGGCGCCAGCAGCAATGTGTAGATCAGGATGTGGCGTCGCGTTTCGCGGTCGCCGGCGACCACCGGCAGCATCGGCACGCCGGCGCGCGCATAATCCTCGGTGCGATAGAGCGACAGCGCCCAGAAATGCGGCGGCGTCCAGAAGAAAATGATGAGGAATAAGAGGACGGGCTCGATCGCGATGCCGCCGGTCGCGGCCGCCCAGCCGATCATCGGCGGCAAGGCGCCGGCGGCGCCGCCGATGACGATATTCTGCGGCGTCGACCGCTTCAGCCACATCGTATAGACGACGACGTAGAACAGGATGGTGCAACCGAGCATCACCGCCGCCACCCAATTGACCAATAGTCCGAGCGCCACCACGGAAAAGGCGGCGAGCGTTATGCCGAAACCGGCCGCCTCGCCGGCCGTGATGCGGCCGCGCGGAATAGGCCGGCCGACGGTGCGCGTCATCAGCGCATCGATGTCGGCGTCATACGCCATATTGAGCGCACCGGCGGCGCCGGCGCCGACCGCGATGCACAGCAATGCGGTCATCGCGATCACCGGATGTACATGGCCGGGCGCCACCACGAGCCCGACCAGCGCCGTGAACACCACGAGCGACATCACCCGCGGTTTCATCAGCTCGATGTAATCGCCGACGCCCGCGATAGAGGGCTCGACGCGGGCGACAGTCAGGCTCATCGGATCAGCGGCAGCGTTTCATATTGATGGAACGGGGGCGGCGACGACAGCGTCCATTCCAGCGTCGTGGCGCCCGGTCCCCACGGATTGTCGGCCGCGCGTTCCTTTTTCACGAACGCCAGCACCATGCCGTAGAGGAAGACGAGCACCGCGAAACCGGAAATGTAGGAGCCGATCGAAGAGACGAAATTCCATCCGGCAAAAGCATCGGGGTAATCGACGTAGCGCCGCGGCATGCCGGCAAGGCCGAGGAAGTGTTGCGGGAAGAACACGATGTTGACGCCGATGAACGTCATCCAGAAATGAATCTTGCCGATCGTCTCGTTGTACATGTAGCCGGTCATCTTCGGGAACCAGTAGTACCAGCCGCCGAAAATTCCGAACACGGCGCCGAGCGACAGCACGTAGTGGAAATGCGCGACGACGTAATAAGTGCCGTGCAGCGCCCGGTCGACGCCGGCATTGGCCAGCACCACGCCGGTGACGCCGCCGATGGTGAACAAGAAGATGAAGCCCATTGCCCACAGCATCGGCGTCTTGAACTCGACCGAGCCGCCCCACATCGTGGCGATCCAAGAGAAAATCTTGACGCCGGTGGGCACCGCGATCACCATGGTGGCGGCGATGAAATAGGCCTGCACGCTCGCCGACATGCCGACGTTATACATGTGGTGCGCCCACACCACGAAGCCGATGCCGCCGATCGCCACCATCGCATAAGCCATGCCGAGATAGCCGAACACCGGCTTTTTCGAGAACGTCGCCACGATCTGGCTGACCATGCCGAAGGCCGGCAGGATGAGGATGTAGACCTCCGGGTGGCCGAAGAACCAGAACAAATGCTGGAACAGCAGCGGATCGCCGCCGCCTTCCGGATTGAAGAAGGTGGTGCCGAAATTGCGATCGGTGAGCAGCATGGTGATCGCGCCGGCCAGTACCGGCAGCGCTAACAGCAGCAGGAACACCGTCACCAGGATCGACCATACGAACAGCGGCATTTTATGCATGGTCATGCCGGGCGCGCGCATGTTGAAGATCGTAGTGATGAAGTTGATGGCGCCGAGGATCGACGAGGCGCCGGCGAGATGGATCGCCAGAATGCCGAAATCCATCGCCGGCCCCGGGCTGCCATAGGTCGACAGCGGCGCATACAGCGTCCAGCCGACGCCGACGCCGTTGGCGCCCGGCTCGCCGGGCATGAACATCGAGGTCAACAGGAGCGCGAAGGACGCCGGCAACAACCAGAACGAAATGTTGTTCATGCGCGGGAACGCCATGTCGGGCGCTCCGATCATCAGCGGCACCATCCAATTGCCGAAGCCGCCGATCATGGCCGGCATGATCATGAAGAAGATCATGATCAGCCCGTGCGCGGTGATGAACACGTTATAGACGTGGCTGTCGGGGAAGATCTGAAGGCCGGGATACATCAGCTCGGCCCGGATCGCGATCGACAGACTGGCGCCGATGAGCCCGGCAATCAGCGCGAACACCAAGTACATCGTGCCGATGTCCTTGTGGTTCGTCGAATAGACGAAGCGGCGCCAGCCATGCGGAATTTCGTGCCCGCCTTCGTGGCTGTGAGCCGCGTGTGTCATCGTATCCATTGCCGGTTCCTTCGTTAGCGACTGCTCGTCGTCTGCTTGGTGTTAGGCGCTCCGCACGTCACTGTGACGACGGCTCGCCGGCCGCCGCAAACGTATTCGGCGGCACGCCATTTTCCGCGGAGAATTTCTGCTTGGCTTGTGCGGCCCAGGCATTGAAATCGCTCTCGCTCACCACGCGGACGGCGATCGGCATGAAGGAGTGATCCTTGCCGCACAGTTCGGAACACTCGCCGTAGAACATCCCGGTCGTGAGCGCCTTGAACCAAGTCTCGTTCATGCGGCCGGGGATGGCATCGATGCGAATGCCGAACGACGGCACGGCGAACGAATGAATGACGTCGGCCCCGGTCACCAACACATGGACGACCTTGTTGACCGGCACCACCATTTCATTGTCGACCGCGAGCAGGCGCGGCTGACCGGGCTTGAGCTCCTTGTCGGGGATCATGATCGAATCGAATTCGAAATTCCCATTATCGGGATAGCTGTAGCTCCAGAACCATTGCTTGCCGGTCGCCTTCACCGTGAGGTCCGGATGCGGCACGTCGAGCTCGACGAAAAGCAGTCGGAACGACGGCACCGCGATCACCGCGAGGATGATGACGGGGACGATGGTCCAGGCGATCTCGATCGGGGTGTTGTGGGTAGTACGCGACGGCGTCGGATTGGCCCGCGCATTGAAGCGCACGATGACGATCAGGAGCAAAGCCAGCACAAAGGCCGAAATCGCGCCAATGACCCAGAGCAGGAAGAAGTGGAATTCGGAAATCTGCTGCATCACCGGCGTGGCGGCGCCCTGCAGATCCATCTCCCACGGCGACGGTTGGCCGGTGCCGGCGAAAGTCGCGCCGGCGCTTGCCAGCAAGGCCCCGGCGACCACCGCGATGCCGGTCAGGCGTGAGAACACTTTCATGTCTCGTTCAGCTCCCTGTTTCAGGTCTCGGCCACGACCGCCAACGAGGAGCGCAAAGGGATACTTCGGCGCAGATCGTAACGGTATGACGCCGCCTGCTTCGGCGGGACTTGCGCCACAACTCTCAAGTCCTTGGCAGGCTCGGCGGGATAGGGGAATCCCGGTTTCTCCAAACCACAAATCCGGGTCTGCTGCAATGCACTCTTCAGCAGCGCTTCCCCGTAGCGGGGATAGCGGCATTCCGACGCTGGCGCCGGTGCCGCAAACACCCCTCGGCCACCTTGCGGCAGCCACAATGCGTTGATCTGGATCGGCTTGACACCGCGGGATCACCATGTAGGCAGGCCTCGCATAATAGCCGGCCAATGCAAGTGATTCGGCATGCGGTGACGCGGTGAGCCTATGAGGGGCGACTTTCGGCTGGCCAGGGGAACATGATCATGGCCAATTTCGACGGCGGATGGCGGATCACCGCCGCCGGCATGGCCCTTCTTGTCGCCGTTAGCGCGGCCCTTTTGGCCGCCGGCGGCGGAGCGGCCTTCGCTCAGGGTGCGGTCAAATCGGTCCACGGCGACTGGCAAATCCGCTGCGACACCCCGCCGGGCGCGCAGAGCGAGCAATGCGCGCTGATGCAGAGCGTAACGGCGGAGGACCGGCCCAATGTCGGGCTGACCGTCATTGTGCTCAAGACTTCCGACCAGAAGAGCCGCCTCATGCGCGTCGTCGCGCCGCTCGGCGTGCTGCTGCCGTCGGGCCTCGGCCTCAAAATCGACAACGAGGATGTCGGCCGCGCCGGCTTCGTGCGCTGCCTGCCCAATGGCTGCGTCGCCGAAGTCGTCATGGACGACAACCTGATCAATAAATTGCGTAATGGCAAAACCTCGACCTTCATCATCTTCCAGACGCCCGAGGAAGGCATCGGCTTTCCCATGAGCCTGAAGGGCTTTGGCGAAGGCTACGACGCCCTGCCCTAACCCGACACATTGACGGTACCGATTGGACGCGTACCCTCGTCGGCAAGAAACGCCAGGGGGGATTTATGCGCGGAAATTATCGTCGGCCGGCGACCGCCGGCGCCGCGATTATCGCGGTCATCGCGGTGCTCGGCGCCGGTCCCGGTGTGGCGCAAAGCGCCTATCCCGATCATCCCGTGGCGTTGATCGTCCCCTACGGTCCGGGCGGAGTCGCCGATGTCGGCATGCGGCTTCTCGGCGATAAGCTCTCCAACCGCCTCCATCAGCAATTCGTCATCGAAAACCGCCCCGGCGCCGGCGGCATTATCGCCGCGCAAGCCGGCGCCACCGCCGCGCCGGATGGCTATACGTTGTTGATGACCGGCAACAATACCGCGATCGCCACCGCGCTGTTCGACAAGCTGCCGTTTAACGTTTTGACCGATTTCGCCTCCGTCTCGACGGCCGCCTTTTTCGATCTATTGATCGTGACGCGTGCAGGATCGCCGCTGCATTCGGTGGCGGATCTGGTCAGGGCGGCGCAGGCCAATCCCGGCACGCTCAATATCGGCACCATAACCCCGGGCAGCACGCAAAATCTTGCGGCGCTGCTGTTCGACAGCACGGCCGGCATCAAGGCCACGATCGTGACGTTTCGCACCTCATCCGACATGGCCAATGCCGTGATGCGCGGCGACGTCGACGTCTCTTTTGAGTTCTATGCGGCGGTCCACGGCTTCCTCGATAGCGGGAAAATGGTGGCGCTGGCATCGACCGGCCCCAAACGCACGGCCTATTTGCCGAACATCCCGACCGTTATCGAAAGCGGCATCAAAGACTATGACGTGGCGAGTTGGAACGGCCTGTCCGTTCCCGCCAAGACGCCGAAATCCGTCATCGCCACCCTCAACGCCGCCATGAAGGCGGTCATTCCGGAGCCGGACATCCAAGCCAAGGCGCAGGCCGTCGGCATGGAAATGCGCGCGAGCACGCCGCAGGACATGACCGCGCGCATGAAGGCCGATATCGCCAAATGGGGGGCGGTCATCGAGAAAGCCGGGATCGCCAAGCGAGACTAAACGCCTCTCGTCCGGCGATAGCGAAGCGCCTATGTAGGGTGCGATCACTCATTACTCGCCAGGTAACCCGCAATGCCCGATACCCCCATTTCCCTCGTCGACCGCGCCGGCTTGGACCGGACGCGCCTGTCCAAGATCGTCTCGCGCGGCCTCGACGGCGCCGATGACGGCGAATTGTTCCTCGAATACCGCCAATCGGAGGCGTTGGCCTTCGACAATGGGCGGCTGAAGCAGGCAACCTACGACACGTCCCAGGGGTTCGGCCTGCGCGCGGTCAAGGACGAGGCGGTCGGCTATGCGCACGCCTCCGACGTCTCGGAGGCGGCGATCGAGCGGGCGGCGGATGCGGTGCGTGCGGTCAAGGGCGGCTATTCCGGCCATTATGCCGAGCCGCCGGCGCGCAGCAATGTGAAGCTTTACGGCGACGACAGCCCACTCGCCGCGCCGTCCTTCGAAGCCAAAGCGCAGCTTCTCCAAACCATCGACGCCTATGCCCGCGCCAAGGACCCGCGGGTGCGCCAGGTGACGGCGAGCATTGCCGCGACATGGCAGGCGGTCGAGATATTGCGGGCCGACGGCGAAACCTATCGCGACGTGCGGCCGCTGGTGCGCGTGTCCGTCTCCGTCGTGGTGGGCGACGGCAGCCGTCAGGAGACCGGCAGCGACGGTTACGGCGGCCGCGAAGGCTACGAACGGTTCCTCGCCACCAATGCTTGGCAAGGCGCGGTCGACAACGCCATCCGCCAAGCTTTGGTCAATCTCGAAGCGGTGCCGGCGCCGGCCGGCGAGATGGACGTGGTGCTCGGTCCGGGATGGCCCGGGGTCATGCTGCACGAGGCGGTCGGGCACGGCCTGGAAGGCGATTTCAACCGCAAGAAGACCTCGGCTTTCGCGGGATTGATGGGCCAGCAGGTCGCGGCCAAAGGCGTCACCGTGGTCGACGACGGCACCATGGCGCTGCGCCGCGGCTCGCTGTCGATCGACGACGAAGGCACCCCGACCAACCGCACCGTGCTGATCGAGGACGGTATTCTGGTCGGCTATATGCAGGATCGGCAGAACGCCCGGTTGATGGGCATGAAACCCACCGGCAACGGCCGGCGGGAGAGCTTCGCCCATGTGCCGATGCCGCGCATGACCAACACCTATATGCTCGCCGGCACCCGCGATCCGAATGAGATCGTTGCCTCGGTGAAGAATGGCGTCTACGCGACCTATTTCGGCGGCGGCCAAGTCGACATCACGTCCGGCAAATATGTGTTCCAGTGCACCGAGGCCTACCGCATCGAAAACGGCAAGGTCGGCGCGCCGATCAAGGGCGCCATGCTGATCGGCAACGGCCCGACCGATCTGCACCGCGTCTCGATGGTCGGCAACGATCTGGCGCTCGATCACGGTATCGGCACCTGCGGCAAGAACGGCCAGGGCGTCCCGGTCGGCGTCGGTCAGCCGACGCTGCGCATCGACCGCATCACGGTGGGCGGCACCGGCTAGTTGATCGCTTTAGCATGTCCGTCTTCGCAAAATCGGTTTCCACCCCGGATCGAATCCGGGACGGGCATTTTGCAGGACATGCTGTCCTTCGGGGCGGCGCGGCGCAGGAGAATTAAATAATGAAAGGCTGGCTCAGGAGCGCCTTCGACATCGCGGTCATTGTGCTGATCGTGATCGCGGGAAAGACCGCCATCGCCGAACCTTATTACGTGCCGTCGGGCTCAATGGAGCCGACGCTGCAGATCGGCGACGAGCTCCTGGCGACGAAATATCCGTACGGTTACAGCTCGGCGTCGCTGCCGATCTTCATCACCCTGCCCACGACCGAGCGCATTCTCGGCGCGCTGCCGCAGCGCGGCGATGTCGTCGTGTTCCGCTGGCCGGGCAACCTGTCGCAGATTTGGGTGAAGCGCGTCGTCGGCCTGCCCGGCGATCGGATCGCAATGAAGAACGGCCGGCTATGGATCAACGGCGCGCCGGTCGGACTTGAAGCGGACGGCATGGGCTGGTCGGAAGACGAGAACGGCGCCCGGCAACCGGCGTCGCGTTTCATCGAGACGCTGCCGGGCGGACGCCAGCACACCATCCTCAAGGAACAAACATTCGGCATGCTCGACAATATGCCGGAGATCACGGTGCCGCCGGACCATCTGTTTGTCATGGGCGACAATCGCGACAATTCGGCGGACAGCCGGGTTCCGATCGACGCCGGCGGCGTCGGGCTGCTGCCGGTATCGGACCTCGTCGGCCGGGTCGACGCCCTGGTCGGCTCATGGGACATCGCCGCCGCCAAAGGCAGCCCGGTCTGGGATTGGCCGTCCGACTTGCGGCTGTCGCGGTTCTTCACCGCCGTGAAGTAGGGCGCTGGAGCGTTTCCCGCTCCCCCATTTTAGGGGGGAGCAGGATCTTTTCGGAAGTCCGGCCTCCACCCTGGGTCAAGTCCGAGGGCTGGCATTTTCCGGATCATGCTCTACCGCACCACGCCGGAGATGCAGCACGGCCGGTGGCGCGGCGGCTTGATCGATCTCTTTCAGATAGCAGTGCGCGGCCGGCGAACCGTAGCCGGGTCGACGATAGGTCCACGCCCGGCAGCGCTTTTCGCCCTGACAGGCCTCCGCGCACGCTTGACCGCTGGGGTTCGGCGGCGTCTCGAACGCCCGGTAATCGCCGCCGTAGCGGTCGATCGAATATTCGATCGCTCCGACCTGCGGCTCGATCACGCCGGCGCCGCGCACGCCCGATACGCAACAGCTCGATTGCGTCCGCGGCACCACCTCGCGCTTGAGAAAGCACATCGCCGGAGCGCCCGAGGCGGTCGGATAGGAGAAGCTCCAGGCCCGGCAATTTTTTTCATGCTCGCAGCGACTGGCGCAGACCGCCGGATCGCCGCTTGGCACCGGGGCGCTGGCGTAATCGCCCCCCGGCCGGTCATATCCGGACTGGGCCAGGGCCGATCGGCTGCCGGGCGCGACGGAGCCTGCCACCGCACAAACCAGCACGGCCAAGCCCGCCAGGAATGCCCGCCTCATTGCGTCAACCTCGCCTTCCCGGCCGTGCCGCAGCGTCCCCCCGCTCCCCACAAGAACGCCGTTCCGGCCAAAATGCCACAAATATTTTGGCTGTGACTTCCTCGATCGTGCGTCGCCGAGCCGACTTAACGACCGCCACGGCCGCGCCGGCACGCCGGCGCTCAGCAACGAAAATGCTTCGACAGCTTGAGGCCCTGCGCCTGATAATTCGAACCGATGCCGGTGCCGTAGAGCTGGTCCGGCCGGGCCAGCATCTTTTCGTAGACCAGCCGGCCAACGATCTGACCGTGCTCGAGGATGAACGGCACTTCGCGCGAGCGCACTTCCAGCACCGCGCGCGAGCCCAGGCCGCCGGCCCCGGCATAGCCGAAACCCGGATCGAAGAAACCGGCATAGTGCACACGAAATTCGCCGACCAAGGGATCGAACGGCACCATTTCGGCGGCGTAATCGGGCGGCACCTGCACCGCTTCGTTCGAAGCCAAAATGTAAAATTCGTCGGGATCGAGGATCAGGCTGTTATCGCCGCGCGCCGCGATCGGCTCCCAGAAGTCGGCAACCTCGTAGGCGGCCCGCCGCTCGACCTCGATAACGGCGGTATGCCGTTTGGCGCGGTAGCCGACGACGCCCTCGGCGTTCGCCGGCACCTGTCCATTGTTCTTACCGGCGAGGTTCTTACCGGCGAGATCGATACTGATGGCAACGCCGTCGCCCATCACCGCTTCGGCGCGGTCGACCAGGCGTTCGTGCGCATGCAGCGCGCGCAATTCCTCGGCCCCGAGCGCGGCGTCGCCGCGACGCAAGCGCAATTGCGACAGCCGCGAGCCTTCGCGCACCAGAATGGGGAATGTCTTCGGGCTGATCTCGGCATAGAGCGGGCCGCTATAGCCGGGCACCACGCGATCGAAGCCGCGAGTCTCGTCGGCGATCACGCGGGTGAAAACGTCGAGCCGGCCGGTCGAGCTCTTCGGATTGGTGGCGCCGGCAATATCGGCGGGCAAAGCAAGCCGCTCGATCAACGGCACGATATAGACGCAATTGGTCTCCAGCACCGCGCCGCCGGTCAGCGAGAACTCGTGCAGCTTGAGCTCGATAAGCCGCTCTGCCACGGTCGTGCCCGGACCCGGCAGAAAACTGGCGCGCACCCGGTAGGCGATGGCGCCGAGACGCAAATCGAGGCTCGCTGGCTGGATCTGCCCGGACGCAAACGGATAGTGCGCCTTGATGCCGCCGGCATCGGCCAGCGCCGCGATCATGCGGTCGGGCAGGATGCCCCGGTCGGAAGGTGCGAAAGACAGCGTCACTTGAAGTCACCGCGTTTGCCCGGCGATCTAACCCGATGCCCGGTTTGACGCAAAGACGGCTGCGGCGTATAAGCCGTTTATCCCGTGGTCATTTGAGCCGGCCGGCTTGCAGCCACGTAAAATAAGTCGCTAAAAGGCCGGGGACGCGTGAGCCCGGCCTGAGGATTTTCCTCCCGGCCGGGTTTTTGTTTGGCCAAGGAGGGCCACATGTCCGCGTCAGCAAAAGGCTACCGTCCCGAAACCCGCCTCGTTCAATCCGGCACGCTGCGTACGCCGTTCGGCGAAACCTCGGAAGCGCTGTTCCTCACCCAGGGCTATGTCTACGACACTGCGGCCCAGGCGGAAGCGCGCTTCAAGGGCGAGGACCCCGGCTACCAATATTCCCGCTTCGCCAATCCGACTGTCGACATGTTCGAGCGGCGCATGGCCGCCTTCGAAGGTGCGGAAGCCGCGCGCGCCACGGCGACCGGCATGGCCGCCGTCACTTTGGCGCTGGTCGGCCAGCTCAAGGCCGGCGACCACGTCGTGGCGTCGAAGGCGATGTTCGGTTCCTGCCGCTACATCGTCGAGGATTATCTGCCGCGCTTCGGCGTCGCCTCGACGCTGGTCGACGGCTGCAATCTCGACGCCTGGCGCGACGCCGTGCGGCCGAACACCAAGGCCTTCTTCCTCGAAAGCCCGACCAATCCGGCGCTCGACGTGATCGACATCGCCGAGGTGGCGACAATTGCGCACGCCGCCGGCGCGACGCTGACCGTCGACAATGTGTTCGCCACGCCGTTGTTTCAAAGTCCGCTCGCGCTCGGCGCCGATTGCGTCGTGTATTCGGCGACCAAGCATATCGACGGTCAGGGTCGCTGCCTCGGCGGCGTCATCCTCGGCTCGCAAAAATTCATCATGGACAAGATCCATGTGCTGCTGCGCCAGACCGGGCCGTCGATGTCGCCGTTCAACGCCTGGGTGCTGCTCAAGAGCCTGGAGACGCTCGCGGTGCGGGTGCGGCGGCAGACCGATAGCGCGGCGGCGCTCGCGGTGGCGCTCGCCGAGCATCCGAAAGTGAAGCGGCTGATTTATCCCGGCCGGCCCGATCATCCGCAGGCGGCGGTGGTGCAAAAGCAGATGCGCGGCGGCTCGACGCTGGTGGCGTTCGAGGTCGCCGGCGGCAAGGCCGGCGCATTCCGCTTTCAGGACGCGCTCAAGCTCGTGCGCATCAGCAACAATCTCGGCGACGCCAAGAGCCTGGTCACCCATCCGGCGACGACGACGCACCAGCGGCTGACGCCGGCGCAACGCGCCGAGCTCGGCATCAGCGACGGTCTGGTGCGCGTCTCGGTCGGGTCTCGAACATCCCGACGACATCGTGGAAGATGTGATCGCGGCGCTCGAGGTGGCGTAAGTTTACGGCTGATTGGCCGGATGGACCGGATGGGCGGCGGCCGCCGCGATGGGACGCGTCGCGGCCTCCGCGATGGCCGCGCCGATCAGCTTGGCCCAGCAGGCGTAGCCCCAGTCGTTCATATGCAATTCGTCCGGCGACACGAAAACGTCATAGCCGAGATGCTGGCTTTCATGCCAATCGCGCATCACCGCGAAGCGGCGGAACAGATCGACGTTCTCTTCCTTGGCCGCGAGCGCGATCTGTTCGACCATGGCCGGCGTCGCGGACTTGGCGAGAACCTTGGGCGCATATTGCGGATCGATAAGAACGACGTCCACGCCGGCGGCCTTGAGTTCCTCGAGACCCTGACGAAGCTGGGATAAATGCTGCTTGCAGCGGATTGTCGCGCAATACCGAATTGGTGCCGACCTGCCAAAGCACGAGTTGCGGATGCGCGGCGATGACATCGGTCGCAAACCGCGCCATCATTTCGTCGGTCACCTCGCCGTTGACGCCGCGATTGAACACCGTGATGTCGTTACCCGAAAACCGCGCTCTAAGCTCGACCGCGAGCCGGGCCGGATAGGTCGCAGCGGGCGAACTGGCCAGAGCACCGGCCGTCGACGACGATCCGATGGCAACGATGACGAGCGGCATGCCGCTTGCCAGCCGCCGCATGGTATGGAGCAGCGGACGGTCGAAATGCGCCAGATCGGCAGGCGCGGCGCAAGGGACTTGCCGCGGCGCCGGCGTTGCAGCGGCGGACGGCGCCGGCTTCGCCAAATCCGACTGGCTCGACCGCACGCCCGGCGTCGCGATCGCCGGCATTAGCGTCGGCGTCGCCGCCGACGCGGCGACCGGAGTGATTTCAGGAACCAGAACAAGCTCCGCGCCCGGCATTTCGCCGGCAACTTGCGCCTGCGCAGGAGTGTGCACCGCAACAATGTGCAGTGCAAAAAGCGCCGCGACCGTTGCCGCAGCGCCGCGGGCTCCCGCTATTTGTTTCTTGGCACTCATTCCGTCGTTTGTATTCTCGTGGCGTCGAGACGTGCCGCATTGATGATTTGCGACGCCAAGGCCCAGCCAATGCAGTTATGTACACGCCGCGCCATATCATACTTTTTTGTTGCGGCATAGAGATCGAACGCGCCCGCATCGTTCCAGTAATGCATGACCGCGAGACGGTCGAACAACAGTGCGCCGTGCTGCTCGGCGACGGCCCGCATCACGTCGGCATAGGCCGATACGTTGAACATCGATTCCGTGCGCGGGCTGTATTGCATGTTCATCAAAATGACATCGGCGCCGGCCGCTTGAATCTTGTCGACGCCCGCATCGAGGCTGTCGCGAAATTCGTCCGGCTCGACGCCGTCCAGCGCGTCGACCGTGCCGGCCTGCCATATCACCAGCACCGGTTTGTCATCGGCCAGGATCTTGTCCAACGCCGAGACCATGGCGGCCGTGGTTTCTTTCGATTGAACGTGTGCGGTGACCTTGATGTCGGCGCCGGCCAGATGACTGCTTGAGCACGTCTTCCAGGCGCGCCGGATAGGCCGAGCGGGTGCCGTCGGGGCCGGAAAGGCCCGAGGATCCCGAACCGATCACCGAAATGCTGACGCGATGCGCGGTCTTGAAGCTAGCGAGGACGTGGCTGAGGGCGGCATCGGCGCCGATCAGCGACTGCGGAACCTCGCATTGCTCCGGTGGCGCGGCCGCGGCGACGCCGGCCAGGCAGACCGCAAGCGGCGCGAGCGTCGCTAGGACGGCGGCAAGCTTCATGCGTCTCCCCCCGCGAGGTCGGCATCCGGCGGTTTGGCCCGCGTTGTAGGACCTCGTCCTTCCATGTGCTTGTACCACGATATCAGATTTGCCGTCGCAATCATGATAAGGATGCCGACTAAGCTAATGATGATTTGGATCAAGGGACCGCCCGACCACTCGCTGATGATGAATTGTCCGGCAAATGCCAAGAAAACGCCCAGGCAGAAGATTTCCAGGGAGTGCTGCCCGCAGCGGATGGCCGGCAACAGATAGGGCGACCGCAACGCCGGCCAGTCGCGCGGCACGAAGCGGACGGTGACCGCCGCCAGCGCCAGGAAATGGGCAAAGCGCAGCACGTCGAGATTGGTCTTGTCGATCGGGTACATCCAGGCGCTGAGCCAGCCGGGCACGAAGCGGGCAAGCGGCTCCACGTACCACGTCAGCGTAATGGCGAAGGCGAACAGCAGATAGGCGACCGCTATGCCGATCACGATGCGCGAGCGCAGCACGCCGGACAGGCGCTGTGCGCCGCCGAGCGCACACCAGGCGCCGAAAACAAACAGCAATTGCCAGGCGAACGGATTGAAGAACCACACGCCGTTCGGATAGGCCGGCAAATTCCAATCGAAATTCCAGGCCAGCACATAGACCAGCGCCGAGCCGGCGAGCGCGAAGGCCGGCTGGCGCAACAGCAGCCACAGCATCGGCGGAAAGAACAGCAGCAGCACGATGTAAAGCGGCAGCACGTCCATGTTGACGGGCTTGAACTTCAGCAACAGCGCCTGAAAGATCGTGACGTCGGGTTGTTTGAGGAAATTGAGGATATTCATTTCCTCGGCGTAGAGCGGATTGTCGAATGTCGCCGCCACATAGGCGATCTCGGCCATGAAGATCGTGAACAGAAAGATATGCGCCACGTAGATTTGCCAGGCGCGGCGCAGCACCCGCGCGCTGGCGATAATGATGCCGCGCTCGCGCATGGCGCGGCCGTAGACGAACGCCGCGGTATAGCCGGAAATGAAAATGAAAATCTCGGTGGCGTCGGAAAAGCCGTAATTGCGGATGGTGAACCAATTCACGATGTTCTGCGGAATATGATCGAGAAAGATCAACCACAGCGCCACGCCGCGGAACAGGTCGAGGCGCAGATCGCGCTCGGTCGAGGCCGGCAGCACCGCCGCCATCGGCGCCGACCGTGCAATCATCTGCGTGCCGAGAAGGGGTTTCACGATCGCTTCGATTCCCTGCAAAACGACGGCCCCGTTCCGCGGCGCAGCGACCGGTCCGGTCAATTTGATCGCGCCGATATGGATTGAGAAAGCGCATCCGCTTGCCTATTACAATACCGGGATGACATTATTCGCTCTTTGCCGCGTATCGTTCACCGATCCGCAAGGCAGAATTCAGGTCATTCGGGTGAGCGCGGCAGACGGCAAGTGCGGATCTGAGCGCCGCGAATGGGGCAACAGGACGGCGCCATGTATCGCGCGGTGACCCGCAACATCGAAGTCGTGGTAACGCCGCGCTTCGTTGCCGAGCGATCGTCGCCGGAGAACAATTATTTCTTCTGGGCCTACACGATCTCGATCACCAATAATGGCGCCGAAACCGTGCAGCTCAAGACCCGTCATTGGCGCATCACCGACGCCAGCGGCCGTCGTCAGGAAGTGCGCGGCGCGGGCGTGGTCGGCGAGGAGCCCGTGCTCAAATCCGGCGAGTCGTTCGAATATACCAGCGGCGTGCCGCTGCAGACCCCGTCCGGATTCATGGTCGGCAGCTACGGCATGGTCAGCGCGTCGGGCGAGCATTTCGATATCGAGGTGCCCGCCTTCTCGCTTGACAGCGTGGAAACCCGGCGCACCATCAACTGATGAAACTAGGAAATCGGCAGAATGAAAGCGCGGATCGTAGCCACGGTCCGCGCTTGGTCGATGAAAGCTTGCAGTGATCTCAGCGGCCGATGTCGACGCCGACGCCCGGCACGTGCACCCCGGCGTCGCAAACCTGCGGGCCCCCCTGCTCTGCATTCGCCGCGTGGGCGAGTACGAACCACAGAGCGGCCGTCGCAACGCCAATCAGGAATTTACCCATTGTTTTGGCCTCCGCTGCGTCTGCGCTGTCAATTTCGTCGCACCCGGTTTGGTTCCCGACCGAAGCCGTGAGGAGGTCGTTGCCGCCGGGAAATGACGGGCAGCCGCCTCCGGGGCCGCCGCCTGCGGCCCGAAAAACGTTGCAATTCAAAAAGTTAAACGAAAGCGGCGCCGGACGGATAGCGGAACGGCTCCGTTACAGCGCCGCGGACGGCGGCACCGCGATGTCCTGCGGCGCGAACACATAGGTCGAACTGCAAAACTCGCAGGTCACCGTGATGCGGCCGTTCTCGACCATGTCGTCGCGGTCTTCCTGCGGAAAGCTTCGCAGCATGGCCTCGACATTGTCGCGCGAGCACGAGCACTGGGCATTGACCGGCGCAGCGCGAAATACCCGCACCCCGCGTTCGTGGAACAATCGATAGGCCAGCCGCTCGCTCGACAGGTCCGGATCGAGGAGCTCGAGATCGTCGACGGTATCGATCAGCGACCGGCCCTCGACCCAGGCATCGTCTTCCGGCAGCACATGCGGCACGGTGCCGGGCGGCGCATCGCCGGGATGCAAATCGGCCACGCGCGCGCGCTCGGGCGAAGCCGGCAGGAATTGCAGCAATATGCCGCCGGCCCGCCAATGCCGGCGCGTGCCGTTTGCGCCGCTGCGGAATTCTTCGGCGACGCTGAGACGGACCCGGGTCGGTATTTGCTCCGAACGCATGAAATATTCGTGCGCCGCCCGTTCGAGGTCTCCGCCGTCGAGCGCGACGAGCCCCTGATAGCGGCTCATCTCCGGACCCTGATCGATGGTCATGGCGAGATGGCCGTGGCCGAGCAATTGTCCGGGCGACGCGGCGTCATCGGCGATCGCCGCCGCGACGCGTTCGGCATCGAAGCGGGCGCAGGCGCGTACATTGCTGGGCGAGGTGAAATCGACCACCAGCATGCGCACAGGTCCGTCGCTTTGGGTCTGCAGGATGAAGCGGCCCTCGAATTTGAGCGCCGAGCCGAGCATGACCGTCAGGACGATGGCCTCGCCGAGCAATTTCGCCACCGGCGTCGGATAATCGTGGCTGCCCGAGGATCTTGTCGACCGCGGGACCGAGCCGCACGATACGGCCGCGCACATCAAGCGCCTTGACCGCGAATGGCAGGATCGTGTCGTCGAGCCCGACCTGGGCCGGGGCGCGAACGGGAATGGCGAAATCGGGATCGTTCATCGCACCGAATATAGGGGCTGCCGCGGACGTTTGTGAGGCTCCGGCGCCAGCCTTAGCCGTTCGCCTCCAAGCACCAGGTCAGAATGCCCTTTTGCGCATGCAGCCGGTTTTCGGCCTCGTCGAACACCACCGATTGCGGCCCGTCCATCACCTCGTCGGTGACCTCTTCGCCCCGATGCGCCGGCAGGCAATGCATGAAGATGGCGTCGGGCTTGGCGCGGCTCATCAGCCGCGCATTGACCTGATAGCCCTTGAGCAGATTGTGGCGGCGCGCGCCGTTGCGATCGCCCATCGACACCCAGGTGTCGGTGACGACGCAGTCGGCGCCCTTGACCGCCTCGTCGGGATCGGTGCCGACGCGTGATGGCGGCGCCGGAGGATTTGATCCAATCGAGCAGCGGCTTTTTCGGCGCCAGTTCCGGCGGACTGGCGATACGGAGCTGGAATTCGAAGCGTTCGGCCGCGTGCATCCAGGAGGTCAGCACGTTGTTGGCGTCGCCGCTCCAGGCGACGGTGCGGCCGCGGATCGAGCCGCGATGCTCCTCGAAAGTCATGACGTCGGCCAGGACCTGGCAGGGATGCGAGCGCCGGGTCAGGCCGTTGATGACCGGCACCGCGGCGTGGCGCGCCAATTCGGCAACCGCGGCCGGATCCAGCGTGCGGATCATGATGACGTCGATATAGCGCGACAAGACCCGTGCGGTATCGCCGAGCGTCTCGCCGCGGCCGAGCTGCATCTCTTCGGCGGTCAACAGAATGGCGTCGCCGCCGAGCTGGCGCATCGCGACCTCGAAGGAAACCCGGGTCCGCGTCGACGGCCGCTCGAAGATCATCGCCAGCGTTTTGCCGGCGAGCGGCCGATCGGCGCGGCTCCGCGCGGCGAGGATTTGAACTTGGCCTTCATGGCGCGCGCAGCGGCAATCATCGCCCTCAGATCGGCGGCCGGAACGTCGATCAGATCGAGAAAGTGACGGACGCCGGTCATCCGGCGGTTCCTGTTTGCGCTTGTGCGCGTGGGCGCGGTCGAGCCGCGACAAGCGCGCGGTCAAGCCGCGCTACGCCTTCGGCCATGTCCTGCTCGCTGATGATCAGCGGCGGCAAGAGGCGCACGACATTGTCGCCGGCGCCGACCGTGAGCATGTTCTCGGCACGGGTCGCATCGACCAGCTCGGAAGCCGGAACCAGCATCCGCAAGCCGACCAAAAGGCCTTCGCCGCGCACCTCCGCGACCAGCGCGGGATAGCGGTCCTTGATCTCCGCCAGCCGCTGCTTGAACAGGATGCCGATCCGGTTGACGTGGTCGAAGAAAGCCGGGCTCCAGCATCACGTCGAGCGTCGCATTGACCGCGCTCATGGCCAGGGGATTGCCGCCGAAGGTCGAGCCGTGAGTTCCCGCCGTCATGCCCTTGGCGGCCTCGTCGGTCGCCAGAACGGCGCCGACCGGAAAGCCGCCGCCGAGCGCCTTGGCAAGCGACATGATATCCGGGGTCACGCCGCTACGCTGGTGAGCGAATAGCACGCCGGTTCGTCCCATGCCGCTCTGCACCTCGTCGAAAATGAGCATGAGGCCGTGCTCGTCGCACAGGTCGCGCAACGCCTTGAGGAACGACGGCGGCACGATGCGCACGCCGCCCTCGCCCATCAGCGGCTCGATCATGATCGCCGCGGTTTCGCCGCCGACGGCGCGCTTGACCGCCTCGAAGTCGCCGAACGGCACCTGGTCGAAGCCCTCGACCACCGGGCCGAAGCCTTCGAGATATTTCTTTTGGCCGCCGGCGGCGAGCGTCGCCAACGTACGGCCGTGGAAAGCGCCCTCGAAGGTGACGATGCGGTAGCGTTCGGGCCGGCCGCTCACGGACTGGTATTTGCGGGCGCATTTAATCGCGCCCTCGGCCGCTTCGGCCCCGGAATTACAGAAGAAGACCACGTCGGCGAAGCTTGCCGCGCACAGCCGTCGCGCGGCAAGCTCGGACTCCGGAATCTCAAAGAGATTGGAGACGTGCCAGAGCTTTTGCGCCTGGGCAGTCAGCGCCGCGACGAGATGCGGATGGGCGTGGCCGAGCGCGTTGACGGCCACTCCGGACGTGAAATCGAGGTAGCGCTCGCCATTGGTCGCAATCAGCCAAACGCCCTCGCCTCGCTCGAAGGCGAGGTGGACACGCGCGAAGGTCGGCATCAAATGCGATGTCATATTCGGTGTCATGGCTTTGCCCGCTGACGCTGCGCCGCAACTATCCACGCAGTTCAAACGAAATGTGCCGCCTCTCCGGGCGGCACGGCACAACATTGTATTTCCGTGAGCCCCACTGTCAACATTAGATAATTGCCCACCGCGAGCCCGGTTTGTACCCAGTTCATCCACACACGCGCACGAATGTGTGGACTCATTTCAGACGAAGTCTTGCGTGAGAGTTCACGCCATATTGTAGCCTTTTCATCGTCAAGTACGACATCTCGTGCGGCGGACAGTCATCTAAAGCGTTGGTGCTTGAGTGCGTGTTGGGCGGCTACGCGCTGCCTGACCCGGTGAGGGATTCTCAAAAAAGGATCGGAAGGACATGCAAGGAGGATTGAGCATGTCGTGGACGGACGAGCGGGTCGAACTGCTCAAAAAGCTGTGGTCGGATGGCCTTTCGGCGAGTCAGATCGCCGCCGAGCTTGGCGGCATCACGCGCAATGCCGTGATCGGCAAAGTGCATCGCCTCGGTCTGTCTGGCCGCGCCAAGAGCACGTCGAGCGCCTCGCCGCGTCCGCGCAAAGCTCGCGCGCCGTCGCATATGTTGCGCATCGGACGCGGCGCCATCCGCGGCAACACCGCGCTCGCCCATGCCTATGAGATGGAGACGGAGGCGGAGCCGGAACTCATCGACAATATCATTCCGATCGGCCAGCGCCGTACGCTGTTGGAGCTGAACGAACAGACCTGCCGTTGGCCGGTCGGCGATCCGGGATCGAGCGAATTCTTTTTCTGCGGCGGCAACACCCTCGCCGGGCTGCCCTATTGCGCCTATCACTCGCGGATGGCGTATCAGCCGGCCAACGCTCGGCGCGACAGGCGGCCGCAGCGCTGAAGGCTCGTAACAGTCAGCTCGCTTTGCCGAGCGGCTGGGCGTCTTTGACGAGCTGCTCGTCCTTGCCGAACCGGTCGTCGAGCGAATAGCCGGCGCCGCGGACGGTGCGGATCGGATCGGTCGAATGGCCGCGATTGAGCGCCTTACGCAGGCGGCCGACATGCACGTCGACGGTGCGCTCGTCGATATAGACGTCGCTGCCCCAGACGCCGTCGAGCAATTGCTCGCGCGAGAAAACGCGGCCTGGACGTTCCATCAGAAACTCCAGCAGGCGAAATTCGGTCGGGCCGAGATCGACCGGCCGGCTTGCGCGGGAGACGCGTTTCTTCTCGCGATCGAGCTCGAGGTCGCCGATCGTCAGCACCATGGCGACGCGCTCCGGACTGGCGCGGCGCAACAGCGCGCGAACCCGCGCCAACAGCTCCGGCACCGAGAACGGCTTGACGATGTAGTCGTCGGCGCCGGTGGCGAGGCCGCGGACGCGCTCGCTTTCCTCGCCGCGCGCGGTCAGCATGATGATCGGCAGCGATTGCGTCTGCGGCCGCGCCCGCAACCGCCGGCATAGTTCGATGCCGGACAGGCCCGGCAGCATCCAGTCGAGCACGACGAGGTCGGGCGCGGTCTCCTTGAGCCGCGTATCGGCGTCGTCGCCACGGGTCACCGCGTCAACCTCGTAGCCCTCGGCTTCGAGGTTGTAGCGTAGCAGCGTGGTCAGCGGCTCCTCGTCTTCCACGATCAGGATGTTGGCTCCCACACGGGGCTCCTATTTTTTCAGCAAACCTGCCGGAAAACTCGTGGTGTCACCCTTGGGACGCTGGTCGGTAATCGGTCGGCCTTCGATCATGTAATAAACCGTCTCGGCGATGTTGGTGGCGTGATCGCCGATGCGCTCGATGTCCTTGGCGCAGAACATCAAGTGCATGCAGAAGGTGATATTGCGCGGATCCTCCATCATGTAAGTGAGGAGCTCGCGAAACAGCGACGTGCACATCGAGTCGATTTCTTCGTCGCCGTTCCACACCGCCAGCGCCACTTGCAGGTCGCGGCTGGCATAGGCGTCGAGCACGTTCTTGAGCTGGCCAAGCACGAGCGCCGACATATGCTCCACGCCGCGGATCAGCTTTTGCGGGTAAAAGTCGCCATCCAACGCCACCACGCGCTTGCCGATATGCTTGGCATGGTCGCCGATGCGTTCGAGATCGTTGCAGACGCGCAGCGCGCCTATGCATTCGCGCAGGTCGACCGCCATCGGCTGCCGGCGCGCAATGGTGAGAATGGCCTTTTCCTCGATTTCGCGCTGCAGCGCGTCGATCGCCGGGTCCATCGAGATCACGCGCTCGCCCAGTTCGACGTCGCGGTCGACCAGAGCCTGCACGAAATCGGCGATTTGGCGTTCGGCCAGGCCGCCCATCTCGGCGACCTTGCGGGTGATTTCCTGCAAGTCGGTGTCGAACGCCTTGGCGGTGTGGTCGACTCGCGTCGTGGTGATGTCGGTCATTGTTTTTACCTGGGTATTTGGCGGCGATTACCCGAACCGGCCGGTGATGTAATCTTGCGTGCGCTGATCGTGAGGCGCGGTGAACATTTTGCTGGTGGAGTCGAATTCGATCAATTCGCCGAGATACATGAACGCGGTAAGCTCGGAAACACGCGCGGCCTGCTGCATATTGTGGGTGACGATGGCGATGGTGTAGTCGTCCGTCAATTCGTCGATCAATTCCTCGATCTTGGCGGTGGAGATCGGATCCAGCGCCGAGCAGGGCTCATCGAACAGGATCACTTCCGGGCGCACGGCGACGGTGCGGGCGATGCACAGGCGCTGCTGCTGACCGCCGGACAGGCTTTGACCGTTGGCGTTGAGCTTGTCCTTGACCTCTTCCCATAGGGCGGCACGGCGCAGCGAGGTTTCGACCCGGCCGTCGAGCTCGGATTTCGGCAGCTTTTCGTATAGCCGGATGCCGAAAGCGATGTTCTCGTAGATCGACATCGGAAACGGCGTCGGCTTCTGGAACACCATGCCGATGCGGGCACGCAGCAGGTTGAGGTCCTGCTTCGACGACAGAATATTCTCGCCGTCGAACATGACCTGGCCGGTGGCGCGCTGATGCGGATAAAGGTCGTACATGCGATTGAGGACGCGCAGCAAGGTTGATTTGCCGCAGCCCGACGGGCCGATAAACGCTGTGACCTTGTTCTGGTAGAGCGGAAGGCTGATCGATTTCAGCGCCCGCGCTTCGCCGTAAAAAAAGTTGAGATCGCGGATGCTGATCTTCTCCGTCATCGCCGACCGGTCGGCCGGCAGATGGCTGACGGGGGGAACGGAAACGGAGGCTACGCCCATGCTCATGACTGTTTTCCCGTGGCAACGAGGGCTCGTGCGCTGATACTCAGAGCGAGAACGGCGAGAGTAATGATGAGCGCGCCGGTCCACGCCAGCTCCTGCCATTCCTTATAGGGGCTGAGCGCGAACTGAAAGATGACGACCGGCAGGCTGGCCATCGGCGCGTTGAGGTTCAGGCTCCAGAATTGGTTATTGAGCGACGTGAAGAGAAGAGGAGCGGTTTCGCCGCTGATGCGGGCGACCGCCAGCAGCACCCCGGTCACCATGCCGGCGCGTGCCGCCCGGTAGCAGATGCGGGTGATCGACATGGAGCGCGGCAGACCGATCGAGGTTGCCGCTTCGCGCAATGCGTTGGGCACCAGCGTCAGCATGTCCTCGGTGGTGCGAACGACGACGGGGATCACCAGAACGGCGAGCGCGACGCCACCGGCCCAGCCGGAGAAGTGGCCCATCGGCGCCACCATCACCTGATAGATAAATAACCCGATGACGATCGACGGCGCGCTCAGCAAGATGTCGTTGATGAAACGAACGACGCTGGAGAGGCGGTCGTAGCGGCCGTATTCCGCCATGTATGTGCCGGCGAGAATGCCGATCGGCGTGCCGATGACGACGGCCAGCCCGGTGACGATAAGGCTGCCGACGATCGGATTGAGAAGGCCGCCGGCCGCGGCCGGCGGCGGCGTCATCTGGGTGAACACCGACAGCGACAGGCCGCTGAAGCCGTGCCAAAGCAGCGAGCCCAGGATGAGAACGAGCCAGCCAACACCGAAGGCCGTCGCGAGGAGCGCGAGCACCGAAGCCGCAATATTGCGGTGCCGGCGGACGGAATAGCGGAGGGTGGAAACCTGGTCCGGCATGACGCTATCCGATCCGCCGCTCGATCCGCATCAGCAGATAGCGCGCTATGGCAAGGACGATGAAAGTGATGACGAACAGGATCAGGCCGAGCTCGATCAGCGCGGAGGTGTATAGATCGCCTACGGCCTCGGTGAACTCATTGGCGATGGTGGCGGAGATCGTAGTGCCCGGCGCCAGAATAGAGGCCGAAATCCGATGCGCGTTGCCGATGACGAAAGTGACCGCCATGGTTTCGCCGAGCGCGCGCCCGAGCGCGAGCATCACGCCGCCGATCACGCCGACCCGCGTATAAGGCAGCACCACGTTGCGCACGACCTCCCAGGTCGTGCAGCCCAAGCCGTAGGCCGCCTCCTTCAAAACCAAAGGGACCGCCTCGAACACGTCGCGTGAAATCGAGGTGACGAATGGCAGCACCATGATGGCAAGAATTAAACCTGCCGTCAGCATGCCGATGCCGAAAGGCGGGCCGGCGAACAGAATGCCAATGATGGGAACGTTGCCGAAGGTGTCGATCAGGAACGGCTGCAAGGTTTGCTGCAGGACCGGCGCAAAAATGAACAGGCCCCAAATGCCGTAGATGATGCTGGGTATGCCGGCGAGCAGTTCGATCGCGATGCCGATCGGCCGGCGCAGCCATAACGGGCACAGCTCGGTGAGGAAGAAGGCGATCAAGAGCCCGACCGGAACGGCGATCAGCATGGCGATGAACGAGGTGATCAGCGTTCCGTAAATCGACGCCAAGCCGCCGTAGTCGTCGGTCACCGGGTTCCATTCCTCGGAGGTGAGGAAGTGGAAGCCGAACTTCCTGATTGCCGGCATCGAGCCGACAACCAGTGAAAAGATGACGCCGCTGAGAAGGAGCAACACCCCGATCGCCGCAGCGCGGGTCAATTGGCGAAAGGTAACGTCGCTAAAGCGCATCCGGGCCAGCGCCCTGGCGCGCGACGCGCTCTCGTCCGAAAGAACCGTCCTCTGCCCCAGCGCTACGTCCACCACGAAATACCTCCGAATTCAGGGCCCCAGCGGCGCCCTCCGACAGATTTGGACCGCCAACTCAAACGATGCGCCGATGCCGCACGAGGTTCGGCAGGCCTGCCGCGGCAGAAAGAGCGGTCGCACGACATGGAGAGCCGATCCACATCGGTTGGTTGGACGGAAAAACTCTATTGACGTCCGCCACTTACGCCCTGTGAAGGTTCTGAGCGGGATCATTCGACCGTAGTGATTTTCCGCCGGTCCTGCGCAGTGTGCAGATTGCCTAGGTTCGCTGGCTAAATCTTTAGGCGGCTCATATGACAATAGGATGACAAGCTAACCAACTGTGATTGTTTGTCTTTTACCGTTGGCGCGGCTGGGCGGTCGTCGGAAGATGAACCGTGAAGGTGGCCCCTGCGCCGGGCGCGCTGTCGATTGTCAGCCGTCCGCGATGCCGGTTGAGAATGTGCTTGACCAGCGCCAAGCCCAGGCCGGTCCCGCCTTGGGCACGGCTTTCCGTGACATCGACGCGATAGAAGCGTTCGGTCAACCGCGGCAAATGCTCGGGCGCGATGCCGGGCCCGTAATCGCGCACGCTCACCTGGGCTTCGGCCTCGCCCTCGGCCGACGAGCCCGGCTCGATCTTGATATCCACGCGCCGGCCCGCGGCACCGTATTTGAGCGCGTTCTCGACCAGATTCTCGAAAATGCGGACGAGTTCGTCGTGATCGCCAAGCACCGGCAGCGCGTTGGCCGCAGCGATGTTGACGGCGACGCCGCGATCGCGCGCCAAGGTTTCCAGCCCGTCGACAACTTGGCGAACGATCGGCACCAGGTCGACCGGCGTATCGGGACGACGATGCGCGTTCAGTTCGATGCGCGACAACGATAAGAGGTCGTCGATCAGGCGCGCCATGCGCCGCGCCTGTTCCTGCATGATGGCGAGGAAGCGTTCGCGCGCCTTGGCGTCCTCGCGGGCGGAGCCTTGCAGCGTCTCGATGAAGCCTAACAGCGCGGCCAGCGGCGTGCGCAATTCATGGCTGGCATTGGCCACGAAGTCGGCGCGCATTTCCTCGACCCGCCGCAGCGGCGTGAGATCGTGGAAGGTCATCAGAACGAAATCCGGCTTGGCGGCGTCCGGTTCACGCTTGACCGGCATCACGATGGTCTCGAACCAGCGGTCGACCGGCACGCGCTCGGAATAGACCACGCGCTGCTCTTCGCCTTCCGTTGCGGCCCGGCCGATGGCCTCGATCAATTCGGGCGTCCGCAAAGCAAAGGCCACCGGCTCGCCCTGGCGCAAGGCGGGCGCGAGCGTGCGCGCGCGTTCGTTCAGCGCCAGCACGCGGCCGTCGCGGTCGACCGCGACGACGGGGTCCGGCAATCCGGCGACGACGGCGCGCAGAAAACCGTCGCCGCGCTCGGAAATCGCCACCGGCTGGCTGAGCCGGTCCTCTTCTTTGGCGCTGCGAATGGTGAGCCCGGCCGCCGCGGCTACAATCGCGAAACCGCCGAGCGCATAGGCGATCGGCAAGGCGCCGCCGATCGCCAAGGCGGCAAAGACGACGGCCGCTGCAAGGATGACCAAGCGGCCGCCGCGTTTTGCGGTCAGCAACGTTCGATCTTCGACCAAGCTCATAGCAAGCCCGGCCCCGCGGGGGCCGTGAACGGCGTCACATCAATCGAGAGTCCTTGGCTCACCATCGCCAAAGATATGCGCTGCAGGGCACGATCGGGCAAGCCTCGCCGCCGAACCCCTTCATCGTCGAACAAATGCGGTGGAGAAAGATATTGTGTCGCACCGGCCCGAACCTGCATGTGTTTCTTTCTTCATGACAATTCCCGGCTGCTGCAGCGGGCGGGCGGCACGACGATCAATTTGCCGTTCGTTTGTCATCAAACTGAAATAATCCGAACCCTAGTAATGGCCCTCCCATCGGGTATGGGGGCGACGGACGCCCTTCGCGAATGCCCGATCTCACAGCAATTCAGCAGGAGGGAAAAGCATGCGAAAACACCTAGCTGCGGCCGTTGCGGCTGCAACGGTATCTTTTGTCGTCAGCGCTCACGCCGCAAGCCTGACCGGCGCGGGCGGAACCGCAATTTACCCGGTCCTGTCCAAGTGGGCCGATACATACGCCAAAGAAACCGGTGATACGGTCAACTATCAGGCCATCGGCTCCGGCGGCGGCATCAAACAGATCGAATCGAAGACGGTGTTGTTCGCCAACACCGACATGCCGTTACAGCCCGACGATGTCGCCAAAAACGGTCTGGTGCAGTTTCCGCAAGTGATCATCTCGATCACCCCGGTCGTGCACCTTGCCGGCATCAAGCCTGGCGAGCTCGTATTCGACGGCCCCACTCTCGCGCAAGTCTATCTCGGCAACATCAAGGAATGGGACGATCCGGCGATCAAGAAGCTTAACCCCAACGTCAACTTGCCGCATCAGGCGATCACCACCGTGCATCGTTCCGACGGCTCCGGCACCACCTTCAACTTCACCGACTATCTGTCGAAAGTCAGCCCCGACTGGAAGAGCAAGGTCGGTGAAGGCACTGCGGTCAATTGGCCGAACGGCGTCGGCGGCAAAGGCAACCCCGGCGTCGCCTCGTATGTCCAGCAAGTGGACGGCGCGATCGGCTATGTGGAATACGCCTACGTCATCGAAAACCACATGGTCTACACCGACATGATCAACCAGGCCGGCAAGGCCATCACGCCGACCATGGAGGCGTTCCAGGCGGCCGCCGCCAATGCCGACTTCACCAAGGTGCAGGACTTCTATCTGATCCTCACCGACCAGCCCGGCGACAAGAGCTGGCCGATCACCGCGGCGACCTACATGCTGCTGCGCAAAGACAGCCCGCCCGATCAGAATCATCTGGCGCTCAAGTTCCTCGACTGGGCCTTGAAGAACGGCCAGGACCAAGCCAAGGCGCTCGACTACGTCCCGCTGCCTGAAGCCGTGGTCAAGCTGATCGAGGCGCATTGGGCCAAGGAAATCCCCGACGCCTGGAAGACCGCATCGAACTAAAGCATGATCCGGAAAAGTGGATACCGGTTTTCCGAAAAGATCATGCGTCTCCAATCTTAGCACCGACCAGCTTTAATTTTCGACCGGAGGCCGGATGAAAATCCGGCCTCCATTTTTTTGCGCGCGTTCCGGGCTCGCGGCCATCACCGCGCGCATCGCGGTGCAGATCAGCGCTCGCTCTACTATTTGGCTACCGGCGGACGCCGCGCGGCGCGGCTGAGCAGGAATTCGCGGGTCGCCAAGACCCCAAGCGCGAGCACGAACGGAATAATGTAATATAACAGCCGGAACAGCAGCAGTCCGGCGAGCAGATCTTCTTTGTCGAACTGCCACAACGCCACCAGCATGGCGGCGTCGAACACGCCGAGCCCGCCCGGTGCGTGGCTGGCAAAGCCAAGAAGGGTCGCCGCGACGAATATGACGGCGACCGTGACGAAGCCGACGTGAGGATCGTCCGGCACCAGCATGTACATGGCGGCGGCGCAGCAGGCGAGGTCGACGATGCCGATCGCGATCTGGATAAGCGTCAGTGGGCCGCCGGGCAGTTGCACCTGCCAACCGTCGCGGCCGATAAGGCGCGGCTTGACCCAGACCCACGCGACATAGGCCGCGAGCAAGCCCAGCAGCACCAGCGCAATAACGCGATTGGCCCACAGCGGCAATTGATCGAGCGCGCGCGCGGCCTGCGGCGCATCGAGCACGCCGAGACCCAGTACGGTGGCGTTGCCGAGCCAGAACGTCAGCCCGGCGATGAAGCAGATTTTGGTGACTTCGATGACCGAAAGGCCGGACGCGGAATAGACGCGATAGCGCACCGCGCCGCCGGAGAAGACGCTGGCGCCGACATTGTGCCCGATCGCATAGCTGGTGAAGCCGCCCAGCGCGGCAATGCGGTACGGCACTTCGGGACGCCCGACCGTGCGCAGCGCGAACAGATCGTAAAAGGTCAGCGTCAGATAGCCGGCGGCGACGAATAGTCCCGCGACGACAAGAGTACGCCGATCGGTCGCACGCAGTGCCCGGAAAAGCTCGTCGACATCGAGGCCGCGCAGGCTGTGATAAAGCACCACCGCCGCGACGGCGATGATGGTCAGGCTGAGCGCAACGCCGATGCGGTGCAGGCCGACCTTGCGGTCGAAGAAATGCGCGCTGCCGCGCAATTTCTTCAGCAGGCCCCGCTCCGGATCGGTTGCTTGCGCGTCCATTATCAATCCCGTTCCGCCAGCGCGGTTCGGCCCCACTAGCAGATGTAATGGGCCGAGGCGAGTACCGCACTGTCTCACCCGGGACGACGCGATTTCCTACGCGGCAAGCTCTCCGGCTGCGAAAAAATCGCGGAGTTCCCGATAGGTTTCCTCCGGCGCTTCTTCGGAGAGATAGTGGCCGCAAGGCAGTGCTTTGGCACCGCGCATATCTGTCGCATAGCGGCGCCAGATGTCGCCCGGCCCCGGCTTGTGGTTGCGGCCAACCCCGCCGGTCGCCCCCCACAACAGCAGCAGCGGGCAGGCGATTTTGCGCCCGTCATCGAAGTCTTGCGTGTCCATGTCGAAGTCGATCGTCGCGGTGGCACGGTAATCCTCACACATGGCGTGGACGGTCGCCGGATTGCGCATATAGCGCTTGTATTCGGCGATCGCCCGCGGATCGAAGAAGCTCAAACCTTGTTTGGTCTTGGCAAGCTTCTTCTCGATGAAGAAATCGGGATCGGCGCTCATCAGGTGCTCGGGAAAATCGGCGGGCTGGATCATGAAAAACCAGTGCCAGGAGAACGTCGCCCAGGCCTTGGTCATGTTGTTGAACAAATGATGCTGCGGAATGATGTCGAGAATGGCGGCGCGGACCACTTTGTCCGGATGATCGAGACACATGCGGTGCAGGACGCGCCCGCCACGGTCGTGCCCGGCGGCATAGAAGCGCTCATGGCCGAGCGCCGACATCACCTCGATCTGATCCTGCGCCATGGCGCGAAACGAATAGTTGCAATGATTGTCGCCGCCCGGCGGCTTTTCGAAATCGCCGTAACCGCGCAGATCGGTGGCGACCACGGTGAATTGTTCGGCCAAGCGCGGCGCAAATTTCTGCCAGGACAGATGGCTGAACGGGTTGCCGTGCAGCAGCAAGAGCGGCGGACCCTTGCCGCCGTAAACGGTGACGATACGCGCCCCGGAGGTCGCGATCTCGCGACGGGTGAAGTTTTCAAACATTCTACCTCCCTGCCATTCCGGGGCGCGCCCAGCGCGAGTCCGCAATCCAAACCACAATCGGAATAGATTAGCGACTATCTTGGAAAGCCTCACCGACACGGGTTATGGATTCCGGACCCGCGGGCTTGACCCGCGTACCGGAATGAAAAAGGGGAAGGAAATGCCGTCAGACATCGATCCGCAATCCGGCTTTCGCCTGCCGCTGTTAAGGCGCGAGGAGCTGGACGATGTGGGCCGGCGGGCCTACGACCGCGCCAACACGCCGGGCAAGACCATTGTCGGCTTGCGCGGTCCCGCGGGCATCCATCTCTACAGCACCAAGACCGTCGAAGCGCATAACACCATCAATCGCTATCTGCGCCACGAGGCCGGGTTCGACCCGAAAGTCCGCGAGGTCGCGATCCTCACGGTGGCGCGCGAGATGGACAGCCGTTTCGAATGGGCGGCGCACGAACCGGAAGCCTTGACGGTCGGCGTTGCACCGGAGGTCGTTGATGTGATCAAGCACCGCAAAAGCCCGGCAGGCTTAAGCGAGCTCGATGCCGCCATCATCGAATTCGGACGCCAGGCGGTCGGCAAGCACAAGGTCACGTCGGAAGCCTTTGCGCGCCTCAAAGCGCTGTTCGCGCCAGCTCAGCTGGTCGATCTCGTCTTGCTGATGGGTAATTATGCCGGCACCGCGATCCTGCTCGCGGCCATGGACATGCAAGTGCCGGAGGGCAAGCCGCTCTTGCCGGTGGATTAAGGTTGGTGTTTCCCGGGCGGTGTATCGCTTCGCGCTGCGCCGCGGCCGGGAAACGCCGTCATTTGTTCCCCTTATCAAACCCCAGTTCGCTCCAGCGCGCTTTGACGGCGGCAATGTCTTCGGGCGCCGGCGTGACCATCGGCGGAAAGCGGGCGCCGTCGAATTCCGGATCGGGGTCGTAGTCGAAATTCATCGTGGCATCGATCAGCATGCGGTTCCATTTGCCGGTGCCGAACAAAGTGGTGTTGCGGTCGCGCTTCCTGGTCGACGGATCGAGCCCCAGACCGAACGTCGCCGGCATGATGACGATATCGTCTTCGCCGGCATTGACGCGGTAGGCGATCGCCCAATCGACGGCGGCATAATCGTGGATGTCGATATCGTCGTCCACCACGGTGACGTGCTTGTAGCGCACATGCCCGGCGGAGGAACCCCACAACGCGTTGGCAACCTGCTTGGCCTGGCCGCGATAGCTTTGCTTGATCTGCACCAGGATATTCACGCCGGCCTGCACCGGGGGGCACCACACGTCGGTAATGCCCGGCACGCCGGCGCGGTCGAGCACGTTCCACGCGGTCGCCGCCCGCATGATCGACGAGCACATGCCGTTTTCGGAGTAGCAGCCGGGCATCGAGCCTTCGATAGTGCCGCGGAAAATCGGGTCTTTGCGATGGGTAATGCAGGTGACGCGGATCGCCGGCTTTGGCGAACGGTCGCCGGCGATATAGCCGGTGACCTCGGCGAACGGGCCCTCCATCACGTAACTCGACGGATCGAGCTGAAGATAGCCTTCGATCACGATCTCGGCGCTGGCCGGCACCTGAAGGTCGACGGTCTCGCATTGCACGAGATCGACCGGCGCGCCGCGCACCGCACCGATGACGTCGTATTCGCACAAGCCCTTCGGCACCGGGGAGCCGGCGACAAAGCCGAGCGAGGGCTCCCAGCCGATGGCCACCGCGATCGGCATTTCCTTGTGGCCCTTCTGCTGCCAAGCGGTGACATGATGGCCGATATGCTGGGCGCGCCACATCAAGATCGGGATCAGATTCTTGCCGCCGACCATGCCGCGGTAAATGCCGACATTCGTGACGTTGGTGTCGGGATCCTTGGTGACGACGCCGCCGTAAGTGAGAATGTAGCGGCCGCCGTCGGCTCGGTTCCACTGCGGCACCGGGAATTCCAGAAGATCGATGTCGTCGCCCTTGACGATGTTCTCCTTGACCGGGCCGGTCTTGACCACTTTCGGCGGCACGCTGGCGGAGAGGAGCGTACGGCCGAGTTTCACCAATTCTCGCGCATGCGTGTCGGGCGGCAGCCCGAGCATCATGGCGACGCGGCGGGCGCTGGACAGGCCGCCGGTAAAGACCTGGCGGCAGCGTGCATTGGCGCCGTAGTCGCGGATATTCTCAAACAGCACCGCCGGTCCGGTGCCGGCGCCTTGGGCCAGCCGGGCCACGGTGCCGAGCTCGATATTCCAATCGACCTCAGCCTCGACATGGTGCACTTCGCCCGCTTGGTCGAGCGCCTTGATCCAGCCGCGCAAATCGCCGAAGGCAACCGGCTTTCGTTCCGTAATCATTGCAATTCCCGGTGAAGCTGAGGCGGCCGTTGTGCGCTGTCCGCGCGCGCCCTGTCAAGAAAATGGAACTTTGCCGCCTGCATGCCCCGCTGCAGAACGGCGCCGCTCGTTGCCGCGTTAACCCTGAGTCGTTAACCTTACGGACGGACGGCCGATTTTTAGCCATGATTGTAGCGTTTACAGCAGCTTAACCTCATGCATTGCATTGTTTGCACGGGGGGTCACGGGTGAGGGTGGGACAATGAAAACGAGCCAGTCGAGTTCCAGAGTTTTGGCGCCATCGGCGCCGCTTGCGAAGCCGCAGTCCGTGCGGCGCACCGCCGCGTCTCTGTAAGCTCTCAGCACGCAATTTCGTATGACAGCCGCGACGTATTCCGGCGTCACTGCCTTTGACCGTGGCCGCATGGCGCCGGGCGATTATCGCCGCGCCATCCGTCGCGGCGCCGGCATCAGTTTGGGCACCTTGACCGTGGCAGGCGGCACTGCCAGCGCGGTTACGCTGACCGCGGTGTGGATGATCGCCGCCGCAATGAGCGGATCCCCGCACCTGCCCGGTCTTGGCGACACGCCGACCCGGGTGGCCCTCAATCGATTCGACAACGACTTTGCCGGGACCACGGTCACCCGCTCGGCGCCGGCGACCTCGCGTTTTGCCGATCGATGGGTCTTCTCGCCCTCGCGCGATACGGGGCCGCGGCTCGACGCCGTCCATCGCGTGCGCTTCCCGCGCGAGCGCTTCGCCTTTGCGCCCGCAGATGAAGGCGAACGGGAAGCTGCGGCGCTCGACGTGCGCAGCGCCCTGCCGCAAGCCGGCACCACACCGCCCTCCGGTTACGTGGCCGCCGACATTCGATCTGTTCGATCCCGAGCCGACGCTCGCAGCGGCAGCGCTCGCGCCGCTGGCTGCGGCGCCGGCACCAGTCGCCGCAGCCCAGACGCCGCCGGCACGCGTTGCCGCAAGTGACGCCGTATCGCCGGCACGGGAGGCCGGTAGCGCGCACGCCGCGGCGCCGCTCATGCTGGCCGACGCAGAGGCAAATCCGACCTTGCCGCCCATATCCGACGCCGCTCCTGCGCCGCATTCGAGCCTGACCGGCTTCTTGCGCAAACTGTTCGGCCGGCAGGAGGCCAGCGCCAATCCGGACGTCACACCGGCGCTTGGGGGCGGCCATACCGCGATCTACGACATTGAAGCGGGCGTGGTGTATCTGCCCGATGGCGAGAGGCTCGAGGCGCATTCGGGGCTCGGCGCGATGATGGACGATCCGCACTACGTCAGCAGGAAGGACCGCGGTCCGACGCCGCCCAATGTTTACGACCTGGTGTTGCGCGAAGGGTCATTCCACGGCGTGCAGGCGATCCGGCTCAAACCGGAGAACGACGACAAGATGTTCGGTCGCGCCGGCATCCTCGCCCATCCCTACATGCTCGGGCCGTCCGGCCAATCGTTCGGCTGCGTGTCGTTCAAGGACTATCCGCGCTTTCTCAAAGCGTTTGAAAACGGCGAGGTCAGCCGGCTCGTCGTGGTGCCAGATCGCGGCGATTATCCGCGCTATGCGGCGAACGATTGATTGGCGCCGCGGCTTCGCGGCGGTTTACCTGAACCGCTCCGACGGCGGCGCGATCTCGGTGACGAGATCGCGGATGAGCTTTTTGTTAGGCAATGGTGTCAACGTCATTTCGCGCGGTTCGAGCCGGGCGGTGCAGGCATAGACCGTTTCGCCGTCGAGCTGCATCATGCATTCCTTGCAGGCGTTGGCGTTGATGCAAGAGAAGCGCACCGCGAGCGAAGCATCCTTGTTGATGCGCAGCCAGCGCAGCCCGTCGAGCACCGACTGGCCTTCCTCGAACGGCACTTCGAAGCTTTGCCAGCGGCCGGCCTCGCCCTCGCTGCCGCGCCAGATTTTCAGGATGGCCCACGCACTCATGTGGTAGCGGCCCCGTCTCTCCTGTCGGTCCTCAACGGAGAGAGAACTGGAAGGTCTTGGGTCTTGCCGTTACGCGACGTTCGAAACTCGCCATGCGCAAGATGTGTGGTCTGGAACGTCTGCCAGTCCGGCAGCGTGTGCGGGAAATCCTCGCGCTGATGGGCGCCGCGGCTTTCCTCGCGATTGAGCGCGGACTGGGCCACCATGCGCGCCACCGGGACCATGTTGCGCAAGTCAAACCATTCCAGCCGGCGTAAATCGAAGCCGTCAGCCACGCCGGGCGGTTTCTCGCCGAGCTCCACCGAGAGCTCCGCAATGTTTGAAAGGGCGTGCATGAGCTTGTCGTCGGTACGGAACGGACCGACATCGTCGGCCATGATGGCCTGCAGCCGCGCGATCATGGCGGCGGTGTTGGGCGACTTGTCGTCCCCGGCATCGGCGCGAACAAGATCGAGCGCGGCCAGCGTATCCTTGCGGCGCAACCGTTGCCGGCTGCCGGCAAGGGCCGCCGCGCTTGCGCCGGCGCGGCGGCCGAACACGAAGGCTTCCGTCAGCGCATTCCCCGACAGCCTGTTCGCGCCATTGGCGCCGCCGACCACTTCGCCGGCCACGAACAGACCTGGCACTTGCGTTGCCATGGTCGCGTCGGCCTTGACGCCACCCATGTGGTAATGCGCGATGGGCGCCACCTCGACCGGCATTTTCGTAAGATCGATGGCATTGGCGGCGAGCCGGTCGATCACCGGCCCGAAGGCATCGCGCAGCGCGGCCGCGCTGCAATGCGCAAACGACAGATAAGCGCCGCCATGCGGCGAGCCGCGGCCGGCCTCGACTTCCTTGACGATGGCATAGGTCGCGAGATCGCGGGCGAGCACGTATTTGCCGTCCTCGTCGGAGCCGTATTTCGAGGTGAATTCCTCCATCGCGCCGTTGAGAAGCCGGCCGCCGAGCTTGTAGCGGAACGGATCCCACATGATCGGGTCCATGCCGACGAGCCGCGGCGCCAAGTGCCCGATCGGGAAGAACTGGACGAATTCCATGTCGATCAGCGGCGCGCCGGCGCGCAGTGCCAGCGCATAGCCGTCGCCGCCCATATTCGCCGAAGCGCTGTTGCGCCGATAAAGCCGGGTAAGGCCGCCGGTCGCCAGCACCACGGCCTTGGCCGCGATCACGACGGGTGCGCCGCTGCCGATATGATAACCGACCGCGCCACTGGCCTCGCCGTCGCTCACCACCAGATCGACGATGCAAAGGTCGCCGATCTTGCGGATCGCGGGATTGCGGGCGATCTGCGTGCGCAGCGTCTTCGACACCGCCGGCCCGGTATTGATGAAATCGACATAGACGCAGCGCGGCCGATCGTGGCCCGGCGCCTGCGTCGCGGTGATGTGGCCGTCCTTGCGCGCCCAGCCGACGCCCCAGGCGTCGAGCTCGCGAATGCAATCCGGCGCCTCCTCGCAAAGCAGCCGCGCCAGTTCCTCGTCGCACAGGCCGCGGCCGGCGGCGAGCGTGTCGGCATAATGCGCCTGCGGGTCGTCCGGAACCTCCTCGCCGAGCGCGGCGGCAGACCGTCATCTGCGCCATCACCGTGGCGCCGCCGCGGCCGATCAAGCTTCGATCGGCGAGTAACACTCGCGCGCCGCGGCGCGCCGCCTCGATCGCCGCGTACATGCCGGCGGCGCCGGAGCCGATGACCAGCACGTCGGTTTCGACGGTGACGGGTTCAGGAGTCATGACTGCAAAATAGAATGCCGCTGCATCGCCAGCGAAAGCGGCGAGCCCCGGCATGACGGCGTACGTCGCCGCGACGCGCACATGAGCGGATAATCCCCTATTCCGGCAACGGCTTGCCCTTGGTCTCCGGCAAGAACGGCGTAACGACAAAGCCGAGGATGTAGATGCAGGCGATTGTCATTGCGGCCCGGCTGAAGCCGCCGAATTGCACGATCAAGACGCCGGCGAACAGCGGCCCGAGGAAGGCGATGAAGCGCGGCGCGTTGAAGGTGAAGGCCAGGCCCGTGGCCCGCGAGCGGGTCGGAAACAATTCCGGCAGCCATACCGGCATCCAGGAATATTGCCCGAGCGTGAAGAACGCATTCACCGCGGCGGCGACCAGCAGCATGGTCGGATCCGACGTCCACAGAAACAAGCACCGGCGTCATCAGGAAGGCGAGCGCGAAATAGACCATGGCGACCGGCTTGCGGCCGAAATAATCGGACAGGAAGCCGAGGCTGACGTAACCGAGAATGGCGCCGAAATTATACGCCATGCCGGCATAGCTCGCCCATTGCGGGCCCGGCAAGCCGTTCTTGGCGGCAACCGAGGCGACGTAAGGCGGCACCCAGGACGAGATGCCCCACCAGGCCAGCGTCGTCGTCAGCGACATCAGGAAAACGATGATGGTGCGCTTGCGCGTTTCCGGCTCGGCGAACAGATCGGCGACGGTGAAGCGGGTCAGCGCTTGCTCGGTCGCTGTGAGCGTGGCGCCGCTATCCTTGCGCGCGCGGGCCGCGCGCCGCTTGGCATCGACATCGAGCCAGACTTCGGATTCGTCGATCGAGGTCCTGATCCAGAGCGTCAACAGCGCCGGCAAAATGCCGATGACGAACATGTAGCGCCACGCCTCCGGCCCGAATCCCGACATGAACAGCCAGACGAACGAGGCGAGGAAGAAGCCGATGCCGAGCCCGCATTGCATCAAGGCCGGCGCCTTTGCCGCGCGCATGATTGGGCCACAGCTCGGCCATCATCGACGAGCCGGTGGCCCATTCCGAACCGATGGCGATGCCGACGGCGAACCGCAGCAGCGCAAAGGAAATCCAATTGAACGACAGCGCGGTGAGCCCGGTCAGCAGCGAATAGGCGAGGATGGCATAGATCATCGTCCGCTTGCGGCCGATATAGTCGGCGATCACGCCGCCGCAGACGCCGCCGATGCCCCAGCCGAGCAGCGTGATGGAAATGACGGTGCCGGCATAGCCGGGGATCTGCGGAATATTGCGAGGGCTCGAGCAGACTGTGCATGGCGGCGCCGACCGTCAGGATCAGCGCATAGGTCTCGTAGCCGTCGAACAGCCAGCCGAGATTGGCGGCGACCAGCATGCGCCACTGCGGCCGCGTGAGCGAGCGATACCAAGGCGTCGCGCCGCCTGCGGCGCCGGCAATGTCAGTCATGTCGTCCTCCCGTCTTTTATTATTTTGAAAGCCTAGCGGAAACTTTGCGCGCCGTCACGCCGCTGAGGGTGACGCAAATGCCGCGGCGAGCCGGGCAGCGAATTGCCGCTCCATCTCCTTGACTTGGAGCGCAGCACCGGCCGGCCGAGACTGCCAAGCTTGCCGGTCAAAGCAGCCTCCACCTCATAGTCGATCTCGGTCTGGCCACCCGCTTCGGTGAGGCGTCGTCAACGACGTTGCGGTGAGCCGGCCGACAATGCCGAGCGGGGTGCCTTCAACCTTGGCCTCGATCTCGCTCGGCTCCTCGGCGCGCGTCACTTGGACGGTCACCTTGAACTTGAACTTCATATAGGCGACTTTGGTCTCGAACAGCGCCGTATAAGTATCCGGCGCGGTCTCGGCAAGCTCGCTGACGCCGTCGACGCAAGAAGCAAAAAAGCGCGCGTCGCGCACTTTCCTGTACACTTCCGCGCGCGGCGCGTTGACCGTCAGTTCTCCGGAAAATTTCATTGCCGGTGCAACTCGTTATGCGCGCAACGCCGTGAGCATGTCCCTGATATATTCGTCGGCGCTCGAAATCACCAGCATCATGGCGTGCGGCCGCAAAGCGCTGAGCATCTTCGACAGCGTCTCGTCGCTCGACGCCGCGCCGCCGAGAATGAGCGCGGTCGTCATCACATGCTTGGCCTGGCAGGCTTCGCCGATGAGACCGGCGGCGGCGGCATTCTCGCCGGCAGTCGCCACCATGACGACCAGATCCGCCGTCTCCACCTCGTCGACCAGGTTCTTGGCACGCCCGGCCAGATCGTTGAGCCAGCCGCCCATCGAAAAACGGCCGCTCCTCTGGGGGGCGCCGGAAAACGCCGACGCGGTCAGGAAACTGGCGCGCTGCCATGGTGCAGAGGCCAGATCCTTGACGATGCGCTCGCTCGGCGCGTCGAGCGCGATCACCTTGACGGCGCGGGCCTGCGAATTGGGCCGGTCGATGCGGAATTTCGCCTCCGCCGCGGAACTCATTCGTGCCGATTCACTCTGCATCGCCTCTTCTCCTACCCGGCCATTCTAACCCATCGAATAGGATATTTCATTATGCGTCGTCTTTAGTATAACGGCGCTCCGCTACTTCGATTGTCAGCCGGGAAAGTCATGTCAGTCACCGCCAAACGCCTCGAACTCTGCAGCGCCGACGACGTCGCGCCGGGTACCGCGCTCCGGGTCGAAATCGACGACCTGGCGCTGGCGGTGTTCAATATCAACGGCGAATTCTATGTCACCGACGACCAATGCACTCATGGTCCCGGTCAGTTGTCGGAAGGCTATATCGAAGACGACGTCGTCGAATGCAATTTCCACAACGGCCAGTTCAATATCCGCACCGGCGAGGTGGTGTCGCCGCCCTGCATGGTGCCGGTTAAGACCTACCCGGCAACGGTTGTCGACGGCAAGGTGACGATCGAGGTGTGAGTGTCCCGTTGGGACCCCGCCCAACAGGATGCGAAGTCTTGCCTTTAACGTCACCCGCTTTTGCGCGCCCGGCTTGTCCGTCATCGATCTTCTTGCCAATAGTCATATCAAGAATTTCCCGGAGGAGCGCCCGATGCCAAGAACCAAACCGCCGTTCCGCGCCGACGTGGTCGGCTCGATTTTGCGTACCGCGCCGCTGAAGGAAGCGCGCGCCAAGCGGGAAAAGGGCGAGATCGACGCCGCACAACTGAAAGCGGTTGAAGACCGCGAAATCGAAAAAATCATCAAGAAGCAGGAGGACGTCGGGCTGCAAGTCGCCACCGACGGCGAATTCCGGCGCTCGTGGTGGCATTTCGATTTTTACGACATGCTCGACGGCGTCGAAATCCAGGAGCTCGATCACGGCATACAGTTTCAAGGCGTGCAGACGCGGCCGCGCACACCCCGGATCGTCGGCAAGCTCGGCTTCTCCAATCATCCGATGCTGGAGCATTTCAAATTTCTCAAGGCGCACACCCGGGTGACGCCGAAAATGTGCATCCCGAGCCCGGCGACGCTGCATTTCCGCCTCGAGCCCGATGCCATCAAGACCAATATCTATGCCGACCGTGACGCCATCTTCGACGATCTGGCGAACACCTATAAGCAGGCGATCCGCGGCTTTTACGACGCCGGTTGCCGCTATCTGCAATTCGACGACACCGCCTGGGCCTATCTGTGCTCGCAGGCCGAACTGAAAAAGGCGCGCGAGCGCGGCTTGAATGCCGAGCGGCTGCAGCAGGATTATGCCCGCGTCATCAATGGCGCGCTCGCGGGCAAGCCGGCCGACATGACCGTGACGACCCATGTCTGCCGCGGCAATTTCCGCTCGACCTGGATTTCCGAAGGCGGCTACGAGCCGGTGGCCGAGATCATGCTCGGCGGGCTCAATTACGACGGCTATTTCCTGGAATACGACACCACGCGCGCCGGCGGCTTCGAGCCGCTGCGGTTTTTGCCGAAGGGCAACAAGATCGTGGTGCTCGGACTGGTCACCACCAAATCCGGCCAGCTTGAGAAGAAAGACGACGTCAAGCGCCGCATCGAGGAGGCGACCAAATATGCCGCGCTCGATCAGCTCTGCCTGTCGCCGCAATGCGGCTTCGCCTCGACCGAGGAGGGCAACGTGCTCGCGGAAGAAGAGCAATGGGCCAAGCTGCGCATGATCGTCGAGCTCGCCAACGAAGTGTGGCGCTGAAGCCTGGCTCGACCGGCAGCGCCGACGGGCCGGCACGCCAGCACCCGGCAGGGGCTGGCTGGCGATGCGAGGTAAAGTTTCGGCCGAATTGACCTAGGTCAATTCGGCGCGTCGCGAATTCGCATCAATTGCAACAGATGGCTAAACGCCAGGTTCTCGCCGGGTTCTCGGCCGGTCGCGACGCCCGATGGGCGAGGCGAACGAAAACGAGCTACGGCAGCAGTTGAGAGCGCACACCCATGACACAGTCGCGGCCCAGCATCGTGATCGTCGGCGGAGGAATAGGCGGGTTGTTCGTGGCCAATGCCCTCGTCGCGCAAGGCCTGCCTGTGGCGGTTTACGAGCAAGCCCCGGCGTTGGGCGAGGTCGGGGCCGGCGTCTACATCACGCCGAACTGCGTGCGCCAATTGCAGCGGGTGGGCCTTGGAGCGGCGGTCGAGAAGTTTGGCGCCAAAGTCGGCCACAATTCGCGCTACTTCCATCACGACGGAACCCTGATTGCGCCGGTGCAAGTCACCGATTCAGCGGGCTGGAACGCGACTTACGGCATGCATCGGGCGGACCTCGTCGACATGCTGGCCAAGGCGCTGCCCGCCGACGTGGTGCATACCGGACACCGCTGCACCGGCTTCGAGCGGCAAGGCGAGGTGGCGCGCGTTCGGTTCGAAAATGGCGCCTTCGCCGAAGGCGACGTCGTGATCGGTGCGGACGGCATTCACTCCGTGCTTCGGCAATATGTCTATCCCGCCTCCCGCGCGATTTTCTCCGGGACCGTCGCCTACCGCGGCGCCGTCCGCTCCGAGCTGGTGCCGGATTGGCCGGCCGAAAGCTGGCTGATGTGGCTCGGCAAAGGCAAACACTTCCTGACCTACCCGCTGCGTGGCGGAACGCTCATCAATTTCGTCGGCTTCGTACCGGCCGACAAGGAGATGAAAAAGTCGTGGTCTGCCGCCGGCGACCCCGACGCGCTGCGCCGGGAGTTTGCCGATTGGGACC
Source organism: uncultured Alphaproteobacteria bacterium (assembly GCA_963807125.1). Lineage (GTDB taxonomy): Bacteria > Pseudomonadota > Alphaproteobacteria > Rhizobiales > Xanthobacteraceae > BOG-931. The sequence goes on along the minus strand of CAWEAH010000012.1, from coordinate 396,187 downwards.
CGCGGATCGTGTCTTTGTTGCGCCAGGTGGAGACGACGTTTCGATCTGCGCTCTATGATCGCGATCCGCTGCCGTCATGGACCCGCGGACGGCTGACGCTTCTTGGCGATGCCGCACACGCAATGTTGCCGCACCTCGGACAAGGCGCCAACCAGTCGATCGAGGACGGAATGGCTCTGGCGACCATACTGACCAATACCGACCGCACGACCGTGCTGGCCGCGCTTCTCGCCTACGAACGGCTCCGTCGTGAGCGAACCGCAAAAGTGCAATCCGGCGCCCGCGCCAATGGATTGCGCTACGATACCTTTCACGGCGACATCGAGATCCGGGATGCCGAGATCGCCGCGCATGCCGAATTCCGCAAGCACCTCTACGATCACGATGTCGTTCCGGAAGCGCGCGCCGCGGCATCGGAACTGGTCTAGTCCGACGCTGCTCGCTTCATCGTTCGGCGGAAAGCGCCGTGCGAGCGGCTAGTTTCTCCCTACTCAGCCGCTTGTGCACATGCACCATCAGCGCCATGGCGAACAGCGGCGTTGCCAGATTGACGATCGGGATTGAGACGAAGGCGGCAATGAACAGGCCACCGATATAGACCGTCGTGGCGTTGCGTTTACGCAGGAGCTTCGCTTCGGCGGGCGGCCAAAAGCGCATGGCAGCGAGCTCGAAGTATTCCCGGCTGAGGATATATGCGGTGGCGAGGAAGAAGATCACCGCGCCGAAGCCGGCAAACAGCAGTAACGGCGCAGCGCACAGATAGATCAAAATCGCGAGCAGCGCCGTCTTGCCGCCTTCCCACATCGCCAGCCACAGCGGCAGCGCCTTGCCCGGCGGATCGGCGGGATAATGCGAGCGCTCGACTTCATCGCCGATGCGGTCGGCGAAAAAGCTGGCGACAATAGCGGTGACCGCCGGCATCAGAAACACTCCGCCGACGATGATGCCGAGACCGGCCGCGATCGATAAGAACCAGGCGATGACGCCGACCGGCAGATGGGCATGCGGTCCGACCGTGGTCTCTACGGAAGCGTCGCCGACGTCCACCAGGTGCACGATCAGCCTGTCGAATGCGATGCCGAGGACGACGATCAGCGCCAGCGCCAGGAGGATCGATTTCCACAACACCGCGCGCAGCGGCGGCGATACCATCTGCGTGAGCGCGTTGATGACGTCGTCGAGCATGGCAGCCTCCGCCGAACGGCTGAGGTAGCGACGCCCATCGGCGAGCACAAGTGGCGGTCAGGCGGCGATGACGCCCGCCCCCACAGCCGCACTCTCCGGCGCCGCCGGCAAAGCCGCCGCCGCGCCGTCCGACACGCGCGGCAGATCGGCCCATTGCAGTGTCTTATAATTGAAGCCCTGCCGGATGGTCGGTTTTACGACGTTGAAATACGGCGAGATGTCGAAGTCGCGCGGGCAGTACAGCGAGGAGTGGCGGATTTCCAGCATTTGCTCGGCGGCCTGCCGGCTGCCGGCGAGCGTTATCTTCGGCAGGATCGGATAGCGCACCGCCGCGAACGCATCCGCAATCAGCGCCGAGCAGATCAGCCGCGACGGATCGCCCGAGCCGAGCGCGATCATGCGGCGGCGCCAGCGATGCGGCACCGGCAGCGGCAGCAGAAACCGCATCAGGTCGATGATATTTTTCAGATCGTAGGAAAAGCCGATGCGTGCGGCGGCGTAGGCGCAGACGGTGGCGCAATCGGCCTCGGTCAGTCCGACCGGGCGGCAGATCCGGGTGTGGAAGCGCGTATATTTCGACAGCGGCGCGGACACCACCCCTTCGCCGACATTGGCCTCGATCAGGACGTGCGGCTCGCCCTCGTCCGTTGCGCGGCCGGGCAGCGTGCCGACATAGAGCGCCGAATGCGACCAGGTCGATTGGGTGAGATATTTGATGACGCCGGCAATATGATTATTGCCCTCGACCAACAGCACGTCGCCCGGCTGCAGGGATTGGCGCAAGGCGTCGGGATCGCTCGGCGTGAACGGCTCGTAGCCGCCGACGGGCTTCTGCAAATAGCGGGCGATCAAGCGCCCCAGGCTATCGAGCGACCTGTTCATCGGTCTCTTGTGACCTCCCGGCCCGCGCGGTGATGCCGCGTCTTTTTGTGCCGCGAATTTACCGGCGGTCCATTGCAATTTGGTTCATGCCGCAGGCTTGCCATTGACCGAAATTAAACCCTAACCTGTGCCGGCGCCGCGCCGTTCGTGCAATCTGCGCGCGGCACGCAAGCAACTGGAAACCATGCCCGACAAATCGCCGCAATTGAGCCGCCGTTCGCTGCTCGCCGGCTCGGCGGCGCTGATGGCGCGGCGCGCCTTCGGCGCGCCGGCATCGAGCGGCGACTTCGACGTCGCGATCGTCGGCGCCGGCGCCGCCGGCATCGCCGCCGCGCGCCGGCTCGCGGCCGCCGGGCGGCGCTACGTCGTGATCGAAGCGACCGACCATATCGGCGGCCGCTGCGTGACCGACACCAGGACGTTCGGCGTTCCGTTCGATCGCGGCGCCCATTGGATCTATCTGCCGGACTCCAATCCCATCACCAAGCTCAACCCGGGCGGCGGCATCGACATCTATCCGGCGCCGGAGAGTCAGAAGGTGCGCATCGGCTTGCGGTACGCGCGCGAGGGCGAGCTCGAGGATTTTCTCAGCGCCCAGGTCCGCGCCACGCGCGCCATCGACGACAGCGCGCGCAAGGCCGATATCGCTTGCGAACGGGCGGTGCCGAACGATCTCGGCGACTGGCGCGGCGCGGTCGAATTCGTGCTCGGCCCCTATAGCTGCGCCAAGGATCTGGCGCAGGTATCGTCGTTGGACTTCGCCCGCGCCGCCGAACGCAATGCGGCGGCGTTCTGCAAACAGGGCTTTGGCGCGATGCTCGCCGCGCTCGGCCAAGGACTCAACATTCATTTGGCGACGCCGGCGACGGCCATCGACACGCGGGGCGCAATCGCGGTGCAAACCGCCAAAGGCACGATTACGGCGCGGACCGCGATCGTCACCGTTCCGACCAATGTCATCGCGTCCGGCGGTCTTCGCTTTAGCCCCGATTTCGGCCATCAGGCGACCGAGCTGTTCGGCAGAGTGTCGCTCGGCAGCTACGACCACATCGCGCTCGAGCTTGCCGGCAATCCGCTCGGTCTCGACAGCGACGATCTGGTCTTTGAAAAACCCGCCGATACGCACACCGCTGCAATCCTTGCCAATGTCTCCGGCACCGCGCTGTGCCTGGTCGACGTTGCCGGCAGCTTCGGACGCGACCTCTCGGCGCAGGGCGAAACGGCGATGATCGATTTCGCCAGCGATTGGCTGGCGCGGCTCTATGGCTCCGAAGTGAAGAAATCGATCGGCCGCAAGCATGCCACACGCTGGAACAGCAACCCGTTCGCGCTCGGCGCCTGGTCGGCGGCGGCCCCCGGCAGCCAAGCCGCGCGACGGCAATTATTGCAGCCGATCGCCGACGACGTCTGGTATGCCGGGGAGGCGGCGCACGAAACGCTCTGGGGCACCGTGGGCGGCGCCTGGGATTCAGGCGAACGGGCGGCGGATGCGGTGCTGCATCGACTCGGTCCGCTCCGCACCGCGGCGCCGGCGGAACCGGAGGCCAGGGCAAAACGCAAGCCAGCGCCCCGCGCCCGCGTCGAGCGTCACGAGCGGCGCGAAAACCTCGAGCCGCGATATTACGGCGGCACGCCCAACATCATCGCGCCGGAGCGCTGAAATTCTAGTAAATTGCCTTGATTTAATAATCGCGTATCGCGATATTCGCCATGAAACCGATTGTCTTTACGTCAGCAGGTACCCGCCAATGGGTAAAACTTTCTGCGCAAATTCGTCAGCGCATTGATTCCCGTTTGACGGAGTTCGCCGCAAGCGGAAAAGGCAACGTTAAGCGGCTCAAGGGACGCCGTGGCTTTCGGCTCCGAGTAGGCGACTGGCGAGTGATATTTTACGAGGAGAACAACTCGATCGTCGTTGTCGCTGTCGGTCACCGACGGGAGATTTACGGTTAGGAAAACGCCATGAACGTTCGCTTTCAAAAGACAGCACGCGGTGAAGTCGCGATCCTGCCCAGGAAGGATTATGAAGACCTGTTGGCGAAGGCGGCCGAAGCCGACGAGAACAAGGGCACCGCGCGTCTTGTGGCGCTGGCGCGTGAAGCGGTCGCTGCTGGGGCTCCGTTGCTGCCGAAAAAGGTGGTCGACCGTCTCGCAGATGGGGAAAATTCCGTGCGGGTGTTGCGCGAATGGCGCGACAAGCCGCAGGAATATATCGCCTTCAAGACGGGGCTCAGTCAGGGTTACATTTCCGATATCGAGACCGGCCGGCGTGATGGAACAGCCGCAGCGCTCCGCCTCATCGCCGATGCGCTGAAAGTGCCACTCGATCTTTTGGTTCAAGATTGAAACGGGGGGCTTACGCCCGCAACACGCCGCCGGTGCGTTTGCCGACCTCGGCGACGATCTTGGCCGCCAACGCCTCGATCTCGGCGTCGGTCATGGTCTTGTCGCGCGGCTGGATGGTCACCGCGATCGCGATCGATTTCTTGCCCGGCTCGATGCCCGCGCCCTCGTAGAGATCGAACACGGTCACCGCGGTAATGAGCTTGCGGTCCGCCGCTTGCGCGGCGCGCACGAGGTCGGCCGCTTTGACACCGCGCTCGACAACGAAAGCGAAATCGCGTTCGACCGGCTGGAATGGCGAGAGCTCGAGCGCGGGCTTGGCGCGCGTGGCTTTCGCCTTCGGCTCGGGAATGCGTTCCAGAATCACTTCGAAGCCGACCAGCGGGCCTTGCGCATCGAGCGCTTCAAGCGTGCGCGGATGCAATTCGCCGAAATAACCGAGCACGTTCTGCGGCCCGATCTGAATGGTTCCCGAGCGGCCGGGGTGGAGCCACGCCGGGCCGCCCGGCACCACCTGCAGCGCCGACGGCGGCGCGCCGGCTGCCGTCAGCACGGTCAGCGCATCGGCTTTGGCGTCGAAGGCGTCGACGTCGCCGTTGAGATCGCGCTTTTGCCAGTGGCGGCCGATGCCCGACGGCTTCGCCAGCGCGCGCCTGACCCCTGCGGCCGCGGTGAGCTGATCGGCGGGCTGATCGCCGCGAAACACCTGGCCGACCTCGAACAGGCCGGCGTCCGGAAAGCCGCGGTCGGCGTTCTTTTGGGCGGCGGCGACGAGGCCCGGAATGAGGCTCGGCCGCATGTCGGAAAGATCTGCTGCGATCGGATTGGCAAGCTTAAGCTCCGCTTTGCCGCCGCCGAACAGCTCCGCCGGCTTCACGCCAATAAAGGACCACGTCACCGCTTCCATCAGATTGCGCGCGGCGAGCGCCCGCTTGGCTTTGCGGGTGCGCAGCTGGAGCGGCGTCAGCACCGGCTTGCGCGGCGCCTCGCCGCGAGGAAACGGCGTCGGCGGCACGCGGTCGACGCCGATGATGCGCACCACCTCCTCGACCACATCGGCCTTGCCTTGGACGTCGGGCCGCCACGACGGCACCGCGACCTTCACCCGCTCGCCCTGGCCGGCGACGAAAAACCCGAGACGCTCAAGCACGCGGCGCAACTCGGTAAGCGGCACGTCGAGTCCGGCGAGCCGCTCGAGCTCGGACTGCGGAAAATCGATGACTTGCTCGGACGACTCGACGCTGCCGGCAACCGTGACCGCCGACGGCGTGCCGCCGCACAAATCCAGCACCATCTGCGTCGCCAGTTCGAGGCCCGGCAGCATGAACGCCGGATCGACGCCACGCTCGAAGCGATAACGCGCGTCGGAATTGACGCCGAGCTTGCGGCCGGTATGGGCAATATTCAAAGGCTCCCACAAGGCGGACTCGATGAGGACGTCGGTCGTGGTCGCCGAGCAACCGCTGGCCTCACCGCCCATGATGCCTGACAGCGATTCCACGCCTTGATCGTCGGCAATCACGCACATCGCATCGTCGAGCGTGTAGGTCTTGCCGTCGAGCGCCAACAGCGTTTCGCCGGCTCGCGCGCGGCGGACGGTCAGATTGCCGTGGACCTTCGCCGCATCGAACACATGCAGCGGCCGGCCGCGGTCGTAAGTGATGAAATTGGTGATATCGACCAGCGCATTGATCGGCCGCAGCCCGATGGCGGTCAGCCGCTTTTGCAGCCAGTCCGGCGATGGGCCGTTCTTGACGCCGCGCACGAGGCGCAGCCCAAAGGCCGGGCATAAGTCCGGCGAACTCGATCTTGACCGCGACCGGGCAGGGAAATTCGCCTTTGATCGGCTTGATCAGCGTGTCGTTGAACTTGCCCATGTCGGCCGCCGCGAGATCGCGGGCGATGCCGTGCACGCCGGTGGCGTCGGAGCGGTTCGGCGTCAGATTGATCTCGATCACCGGATCGTCGAGTTTGGCATAGCGCGCGTAAGGCTCGCCGACCGGCGCGTCCTCGGGCAGATCGATGATGCCTTCGTGGTTGTCGGAGAGCTGGAGCTCGAATTCCGACACCAGCATGCCGCGGCTCTCGACGTCGCGGATCTTGCCGATGCCGAGCGTGATGTTCTTGCCGGGAATGAAGGCGCCGGGCGGCGCGAACACGCTCTTCATGCCGGTGCGCGCATTCGGCGCGCCGCAGACCACCTGGACCGGCTGGCCGGCGCCGGTATCGACCATGCAGACGCGCAGCCGGTCGGCATTGGGATGCTGCTTGGCCTCGACGACGCGGGCGATGACGAACGGCGCGAACGCCTTGGCCTTGTCCTCGATGCGCTCGACCTCGAGCCCGATCATGGTGAGCTTGTCGGCGAGCTCTCCGAGCGGCCGGTCGGTGTCGAGATGCTCCTTGAGCCAGGCGAGCGTGAATTTCATCATGGCCTTAAGGACTCAATCCCCCCGCCAGCGTCGGGAAATCCAGCGGGCGGAAGCCGTAATGGGCGAGCCAGCGCACGTCGGCCTCGAAGAAGGCGCGCAGGTCCGGCATGCCGTATTTGAGCATGGCGATGCGGTCGATGCCCATGCCCCAGGCAAAGCCCTGATACTCGTCCGGATCGAGCCCGCAATTGCGCAACACGTTCGGATGCACCATGCCGCAGCCGAGAATTTCCAGCCAATCGGTGCCCTCGCCGAAACGGATTTCGCCCTTGTCGCGGCGGCACTGAATGTCGACTTCGAGCGACGGCTCGGTGAACGGAAAGAACGACGGCCGGAAACGCATGCCGACGCGATCGACCTCGAAGAACGCCTTGCAGAACTCCTCGAGGATCCATTTCAGGTGGCCGAGATGCGAATGCTTGTCGATCACCAGGCCCTCGACCTGATGAAACATCGGCGTATGGGTCTGATCGCTGTCGCAGCGATAGGTGCGGCCGGGAATGATGACGCGGATCGGCGGCTTTTGGCTCAGCATGGTGCGCACCTGCACCGGCGAAGTGTGGGTGCGCAAAAGGAGCCGCGAGCCGTCCGGCTTCGGATTGAAAAAGAAAGTGTCGTGCATCTCGCGCGCCGGATGGTCCGGCGGGAAATTCAGCTTGGTGAAATTATAATCGTCGGTCTCGATGTCGGGACCTTCGGCGACTGCAAAGCCCATGTCGGCGAAGATCGCGGTCAATTCGTCGGTCACTTGAGTGATCGGATGCACGCGGCCGATCTCGGTCGGCGCTTCGCGCACCGGCAGCGTGACGTCGACGCTTTCGGTATTGAGCCGCGCCATGAGCGCGGCATCCTTCAAGGCGTCGCGGCGCGCCGCGAGCGCGGCATTGACGCGGTCCTTCAGCCCGTTGATCGCCGGCCCTTGGGTCTTGCGCTCCTCGGGCGGCAGCGTGCCGAGCGTTTTCAGGAGCGCGGTGATCGAGCCGTTGCGGCCGAGCGCCGCCACCCGCACGCTTTCGAGCGCCGCTTCCTCGCCGGCGGCGGCGACGGCCGCCAGGAGCTCTTGTTCGAGATGCGCGGTATCGGTCATGTCCTCAATCCGGCATGAACGTTAGATCGGTATCGGTCGGCCGCCCGCCGGCCTGGGTCAGCATGGCATGCACCTGGCCGCGATGATGGGTCTGGTGATTGAACATATGCGTCACCAGCATCCAGCGCGGCCGTGTCCATTCGCGCTGGGTGGCGACGGAAAAAATGTCTGGTCGGCGGCGAGCCAATCATCGTCGATCGCTTCCGCCCAATCGATGATCTCGCGATCGAAGTCGATGCGTTCCGCCTTCAGCTCCTCCCAGTCGGGATAGAGCGACACCGAACCCGGAATGCCGACCGTCCGGCTTCGGCAGAGTCGGTGAACCGGCTCATCCAGCTCCGGTCGCCCCACAGCAGTGGCTCAGCGTCTTGTGGATCGATCCGAACCACGCGCCGCGTTCGCGCCGCCGTTCCTCCGCCGGCAGCCGGTCGGCGACGCCGTACAGATTTTCATTCTGCCAGCGATTGTAGCGCGCCATGCGCTGTACGTCATGACGCGCCATCGATCATGCGGCAGCCCGGCCTCGACGCAGCGAGCAGCGCCGATTTTGCTTGTCCGACGATGGCCTCGAAGGCCACGGGCTCATGGATGGCGAGATCGGACAGCACCTTGCGGTCGACCGATGATGCCGGCCTTGGCCAGTCCGGCGATGAAGCGGCTGTAATTGAGACCGAACGGACGCACCGCCGCATTGAGGCGCTGGATCCACAAGCGCGCGGAACGTGCGCTTGCTCCGCTTGCGGTCGCGGAAGGCATATTGGTTCGCCTTCTCCACCGCCTGCTTGGCGATGCGGATCGTGTTCTTGCGCCGGCCGTAATAGCCCTTGGCGGCCTTGAGCACTTTTTTGTGCTTGGCATGGGATGTGACGCCGCGTTTGACGCGTGCCATGACATGATCTCCTCTAAAAATTCGAAAACGTTGCAACCGAAAGCGCCGCGATGCGGCGCGCGTCAGCCGTTCGGCAAAAAATACTTTTTGATGTTGTCGCCGTCGGTCTTGAACAGCACGTTGGTGCCGCGCAACTGGCGGATCTGCTTTTTGGTGCGCTTGATCATGCCGTGGCGTTTGCCGCGACTGCGCATAGAGGACTTTGCCGCTACCGGTCACCTTGAAGCGCTTTTTAGCGCCCGATTTGGTCTTGATCTTGGGCATTTGGCTCTCCTTTGGCCGCGGGCGCGAACGCGCGCGGACCGAAAATGCTCGATAAATGAGCGTGTTGTGCTTGGAGCACGTCGCGCCGCCACGGCAGCCCTTAATCAGCCGGGCGGCGGGAGGGCCGGTTATGGCAGAGGCCGCCCGTAATGGCAACTCCGGAAGGCTGGGCGGCCGCGGCGCCTCAGCGCGGCGCCAGCACCATGACGACTTGGCGGCCTTCGAAGCGCGGCTCCTGCTCGATCTTGGCGATCTTGACGGTGTCGCCCTTGACCCGGTCGAGGAGCTTATAGCCGAGCTCCTGGTGCGCCATTTCGCGGCCGCGAAACCGCAACGTCACCTTGACCTTGTCGCCTTCCTCGAAAAACCGCTGCATCGAGCGCATTTTCACGTCGTAATCGTGATCGTCGATCATCGGCCGGAGCTTGATCTCCTTGATCTCGACGACCTTCTGCTTCTTGCGCGCCTCGGCGGCTTTCTTCTGCGCCTGATATTTGTATTTGCCGAAATCGAGGATTTTGCAGACCGGCGGCGACCGAATTCGGCGCGATCTCCACCAGATCGAGCCCGGCCTCCTGCGCCATGGCGATAGCGGCGTCTGATTTCGGTGACGCCTTTGTTGGCGCCGTCTTTATCGATGAGTTGGACCTCGCGGACGCGGATCTCCTCGTTGACGCGCGGCCCCTCCTTGGCGGCGGGCTGCGGCAGCTTAATGGGGCGACGAATGGGTAATCTCTCCTATGGTCGTTGCGGAGGTCGTTTGCGGAGAATCGAAAGTTTTTGGCCGCAAGTCAACGGACAATGCGCAAAGACGCATGGCGTCGCCCGGATAGGCCACGTCCGCATCATGATTTATGGTCCGTCACCCTGGCAATTGCGAGAGACCTCCGGTGACCGACGATAACGGCCTGAAATTCCTGCACATTGGCGACGGGGCCGGAGCGCCGCGCCATCGCCATGCGCGCGCTACGGGCGACGCCGCCGGGGCTGTTCTGGCTTGGCGGCTATAAGTCCGACATGAAAGGCACCAAAGCGCAGGCGCTTGCCGACTGGGCGGCGCGCCAAGGCCGCGCTTGCGTGCGGTTCGACTATTCCGGCCATGGCGAATCGGAGGGCGCGTTCACCGACGGCACGATCGGCCGTTGGCTCGACGAAAGCATCGCCGTGTTCGACGCCTGCTGCCGCGGTCCGCAGATCCTCATCGGCTCGTCCATGGGCGGCTGGATTGCGCTCCTTCTGGTCCGCGCCCTGCGGCAGCGCAGCCAAGCCGCAGCGGCGAGCGTCGCCGGCCTGGTGCTCATCGCGCCGGCTGTGGATTTCACCGAGGAACTGATGTGGAAGCGCTTCACGCCCGAGATCAAACGGGAGCTGGAAGCGAACGGCGTCTGGGCGCAGGCCGTCGCAATATGCGGCGGAACCCTATCTCGTGACCCGGCAGCTGATCGAAGAAGGCCGCAATCATCTGTTGCTCGGCGGCATGATCGAGTGCGGCTGCCCGGTTCGCATCCTGCAAGGCGTCGCCGACCCCGACGTGCCGTGGCAGCACGCCAAGGCGCTGGTCGCCCGGCTCGCCTGCGACGACGTGGTGCTCACGCTGGTCAAAGACGGCGACCATCGGCTGTCGCGGCCGGAGGATATCGAGCGGCTCATCCGCGCGGTGGCGGAGTTTTAGCGGACACACCGGCCGGCGTGTTCGCGGCGGTCGCGGCACCGCCTTCGAACGCGACGCCAAGCTTGTCGGCGGTGCGCCAGACCACCCGGCAGGCGCGCCGCGTGCGGCCGTGCTCGAAGGTCAGCTCGAAAATGTCGGGCACGCCGTAGGTGTTGGCAAGCTTCAGGCACGCGCCGCCCGAGGTGACGTTCTGCACGGTACAATGGATCACCGGACGAGCGGGCGCGGCACGATGATCTTGGCGTTGCGCAGCACTTTGGTGCGCCGCACCGTCGCGCCGATCGACCGATCCGTCGTCTTTAGGAATTCCGCTCACAGCCGCCTGCATGATCCGCGGCGATCGAGGTCCCGCGGCACCTCACTATCGGATGAAGAGTTACGGATCGTCGAACGGTTGAGCGAAGGCAAAAGTTAATGCCGGCCATGGCGCGAAGTTGCGCCAGCGCACTAACGCTTTGTCTGCGCTACGGCACGCGCACCGCCAGGTCTGCTGGACGTCACCTGCCGGACGTCACTCTGCCGGACACGTCACTCTGCGGGCACGCCACCCCCCCGACACGTCATTTTGCCGAAACCGTCTCCGAGTATCGCGCAGTAGAACATCGCCAGCCGCTGGCGCCACATGTCGATGAACGCGGCGGAGGTGAGATTGTCGACCGATTTGTAGACGCGCTTGATGTCCGGCAGCGTATTTTGCCAAATGGCGCGCTTGCACCACTTCTCGCCCTTGTCATGGCCTTCGTCGGTCGCGCACATCGATTGCCAAGCGATACGTTCCGGATGGCTGACGTGCTCGGCGGCGCCCTGCCATCCTTGCTGATGGATCAAATAAAGGTCGAACAAAGTCGGTTTGATGTGGGTATCGATTTCGAACAGCGCGGCCGCGACTGGCGAATTTGTAAGCCGCCGCGATGGCGTTGTCGCGCGGACTGGTGATGTCGCCGGAACCGTACCTGGCAAACTCGTAATTGCTGAGCTGGAAAAGGCCGATATACGATCCGGTGCGCTGCTTCGGATCGAAATCGGATTCGATCCTGGCCACGGCTTTCATGAAGGTGAAATCGAGGCCGAAGGCGTCGGATGCCAGCTTGATCTCATCGATCGGCGTGCCGACCGGAATATCCTGCAGCGATTCGCAGCACCATGTCCGCCGGGTTCTTGTTCGGCGGCACTTCGGAATAAGCGTAATCGGCGAGATAGCTGAGATCCTTTTCCGTGCTAGCCGGCGGGGCCGATAGCTGAGGAACAGAAGTCGACACGTCGCTGGCGCTTGACCTTGCCAGCGCTTGCCGCAGCGTGGCGATCGCCGCATCGATGGCCGCCAGCGATTCCCTGTCGCCGCGCCGAAACGGGTTCGCTTGAATGATGCTTGAGTCCGACAATGATCTCGCAGCGTTGCCGGCAAAATCGCGGCGGCGCAGATAAATCCCGCGAACAGCAGAATCGTCCCCGTCGTGCCGCTTAAAAATCCTAGCCGACTCATGCCCCATCCCCGACGACCAACGGAAGCTTAACAGGTCTCGCAACCCGGCGCGAGGGCAAGCTTCGATCACGCGGCAGAACCAAGTCCGTCGGGGATAAGGTTGCACGCGCACCGACAAGCGGCTTCGATTGATGAAGAAGGTGGCGCGCCCGAAGGGATTCGAACCCCTGACCTCTGCCTTCGGAGGGCAACGCTCTATCCAGCTGAGCTACGGGCGCGTTCGCTGCCGTCAATAGCGAAACGGGGCGGCGCGGCAACGGCGGCTTGCCGCTCGCCCGATCGGCCCCTAGTCTTGCCCAAACTACCAATTGCCCCGAGCAGGGAGCCAGTCCGATGTCACAACTTGCGGAAAAGACCGAAAAGCACGTTCCGAAGAGCGCGCTGATCAAAGACGCCGCGTTCAAATGGGACGATCCGCTCGATCTCGAGGGCGAGCTGACCGAAGAAGAGCGCATGGTGCGCGACACCGCGCGCGACTATGCGCAGGAGAAGCTGTTTCCGCGCGTCATCGCCGCCAATCGCGACGGCAAGTCCGATCCGGCGATTTTCCGCGAAATGGGCGAACTCGGCCTGCTCGGCTCGACCATCCCGCAAGAGTACGGCGGCGCCGGTCTCGGCTATGTCTGCTACGGGCTCATCGCGCGCGAGCTCGAACGGGTCGATTCCGGCTTCCGCTCGGCAATGTCGGTGCAATCCTCGCTGGCGATGCAGGCGATCTATGCTTACGGCTCGGAGGCGCAGCGCCACAAATTTCTGCCGAAGATGGCGACCGGCGAACTCCTCGGCTGCTTTGGCCTCACCGAGCCCGATCACGGCTCCGATCCCGGCTCGATGGTGACGCGCGCCGAGAAGACAGCCGGCGGCTACAGCCTGACCGGCGCCAAGACCTGGATCACCAATGCGCCGGTCGCCGACGTCGCGGTGGTGTGGGCCAAACTGGACGGTAAGATCCGCGGCTTTCTGGTGGAGCGCGGCACCAAAGGATTCTCGACGCCGAAGATCGAGGGCAAGCTGTCGCTCCGCGCGTCGATCACCGGCGAGATCGTCCTGGAGGGCGCGGTGGTGCCGGAAGAGAATTTGTTGCCGAACGTATCGGGACTTGCCGGGCCGTTCGGCTGCCTCAATGTCGCGCGCGCCGGCATCGCCTGGGGCGCGATCGGCGCCGCCGAGTTCTGCTGGCACCGCGCCCGCGACTATGCGCTCAACCGCAAGCAATTCGGCCGGCCGCTCGCCGCCAATCAGCTGGTGCAGAAGAAATTCGCCGACATGCAGACCGAAATCGCGCTCGGCCTGCATGCGGCGCTGCGGCTGTCGCGCCTGATCGATGCGGGCAAGGCGTCGCCGCCGGCGATCTCGATGCTCAAGCGCAACAATTGCGGCAAGGCGCTCGATATTGCGCGGCTCGCCCGCGACATGCATGGCGGCAACGGCATCACCGAGGAATTCCACGTCATGCGCGTTTTGTGCAATCTCGAAACCGTGAACACCTACGAAGGCACCCACGACATCCACGCGCTGATTCTCGGCCGCGCGCAGACCGGCATCCAGGCGTTTTTCTGAGCGACGCCGACGGGCATAGTCGCGCAAAAATGTCATACTAGGGGAGTACGCCGGGCGGGCATTGCCGCAAGCAAGCATGCGAGGAGAATTCTCATGCGCCTGCCTCTTATTCCGCCCGACAAACTTTCCGCCGAACAGCGTCCGCTTTATGACGACATGAAAGCGGGCATCGAGAAGAACTTTTCCGGCTTCAAGGCCATCGCCGAAGACGGCACGCTTTTGGGGCCATGGAATCCCTGGCTGCACGAGCCGAAATTCGGCAAGCCGATCTGGGATCTGACGCTGGCGCTCTCGGTGTCGCCGTCGCTGCCGCGGCCGGTGCGCGAAGTGGCGATCCTGGTCACCGGCGCGGTGTTCCATTCCGCTTACGAGCTTTACGCCCATGTCATCGCCGGCGAAAAGCGCGGACTGTCCGACGACAAGCTTGCCACCATCGTGTCCGGCCAGCGCCCGGCCGACCTGACGCACGAAGAGGGTGTTGCTTATGACGTCGCCTCCGCGCTCCTGCATCATGGCACCCTGCCGGAATTGAGCTATCGCGCCGCGGTGCAGATGTTCGGCGTGCACGGCGCGGCCGAACTGATCTATCTGGTCGGGCTGTATTGTCTGGTCTCGGTGACGCTCAACGGCTTCAACGTTCCGGTGCCGGAGAGCGAAGCCGACTGAAGGGCCGCGACACGGTGGACGATCCCTATCATCTGCAGCGTTTCGTCGACGCCCAGGCGCCCGTTTATGCGCGGGTGGTCGCCGAGCTGCGCGGCGGGCAAAAACAAAGCCACTGGATGTGGTTCGTCTTCCCGCAGATCGGGGGTCTTGGTTCGAGTCCCATGGCGCAGAAATATGCGATTGCCTCGCGCGCCGAGGCCGCGGCCTATCTGAGCCATCCGGTCCTCGGCCCACGGCTTCACGAATGCACGCGGCTAGTCACCGCCATACCGGATCGCTCCATCGACGCGATCCTCGGCTCTCCGGATGATCTGAAATTCCGCTCGTCGATGACGCTGTTTGCCAGCGCAGCACCGGACAACAAGGACTTCATCGACGCGCTCGACAAATTCTACGGCGGCGAGATGGACGGCGCGACGCTGCAGCGGCTTTAACTTTGCTATTGTCCGGCAAGCGACGAGATCGCCACATTCACCGTGCCGTCGGCGTCGGCGATGACGCGCAGCGTTTTGGCATCGTAGGCGATGCCGGTGAGGCGAAGGTCATTGACGCTCGCCGTCGCCGACAGGCCCGGCGCCTGCTGCGCCAATTGCCCGACCGCGGCGGCGAGCCGCGTCTTGGCGTCGGCGGCGAACGGCTTGAGATCGATCACCGCTTTCTCGGCCAAGGTCTTTTGCAAATAAGGCACCGCGGCTTGCGCCGCCGCGCCCAACAACCCGAACGCAGCCTGCGACTGCACGTCAAGCGTGACGTCGGTGAAGCGCAGGATCTGCTGCGCGCTGTCGAGCACCGGCTTGCCCCAGACATAGACCGTGGCGTCGGCGCCGATGCCGAAGAAACCGCTCTTCTTGACGTGCACGAGCAAGGAGATCAGGAGCCGGTCGCCGGACGCCGCGATGCTGGCTTGTTTGACGGTGACGGCGAAAGCGCCGGAACCGTCTTCCGGAAAAGTCTTGCCGGCGAATTGCGTTTCCAGGAGCCGGCTCAGCTCGGGAAAGGGAATATCGATCGGCACGGCGATGTCGACGCCGCCCGGATTCGATTGCGGCACCAGATCCAGCGCTTGCGGGAACGGACATTGCGGGTGCGTCGGCGCCGGCACGATGCGGGTTTGTGCCTGGATGCCGACCAACAGCGTCACCGCGCTGGCCGTCGATCTGCGGCTGCGCCGCGATGGCGCGGACCGGGCGGATTTCGAGCCACAGATTAGGCATGCCCTGTCCGGCGGCGCCGAGCGGAATGGAATTGCACAGCTTGGTCCATTCGTTGCGCGCCGCGTTCTCGATGAACGGATCGTTGCGCAGATAGGCTTCCAGCGTGTTGGTCTGGTCGTGCACCAGTTTATCGAGCACCGGGCGCACCGCGTTGCCGACGCTGAGCTTGAGCCCGGCGATCGGCAGAACGACGTCGACGACATTGACTTGCGCGGCGAGATTGGGCGCGAGCCGCCAGTTCGGCGCGATGCTCGGCCGCGATGCCGTCGTCACGGTGCCCTGGATGTCGGTATGCTGATCGAACGCCTTGCCGGCGAAGTTTTCGACCTGCTGGCCGACGCTGCCGCCGATCAGGCTGCCGAGCGTGTTGCCGACGCTGCTCACGCCGGTACCGACCGCGCCGGTGAGGGTGCCGAGCGCCTCGAACTGGCCCTGCAGCGGCGTGGTGACGACGAGAACGCCGGGCTGGCCGGTGACCTGGATCGGCCCCCGATTCATGGTGAAGTTCAGTTGCGCGTTGGAAAGAAGCTTCGACACCGGATTTTGCGGCTTGCCGGAGAGTTGCCGCGGCGCCTGCGCGTCGAGCGCTTGCGCGATGGCTGACAGCGCAATCGCGGTCGGCGCCAGCACCGTCGAGGTGCCGGTCAGCGGCGGCAGCGGCGGCACTGCGACCAACGCCGGACGATTGGCCTGCGGCGCCGACGGCGGCCACAGCACGTCCATGATCAGCGTCGCACCGATAAAGGCGACGACCACGACGAGCGCGCCAAGAACGATGGTGCGGATACGCATCGCGGCTTCCTCCCCGTTCAGAGTTTAGCCCCGGAGTTATCCGCGGCGCTACACTGTCGGACTGCGGCGCATTTTCCTTTCCGCGCCGTGCAAAAGCGCGGGCAAGAGCAATAAAATCCCCTTCTCGCGATGCCCTTTCGCATCCGAGCTTTGCCACGCCAGGGTAAGAAAACCTTCCAACAACTCCCTTCAAAAAAGAAGGGAGGCAGAGCGCCGAAAGGCGCGTAGTCAACAGCCGCATCGACGGATGCGGCGCGCGCCACGCAAACGAATGTTGCCACTCGCCTGCGTTTCGGGCGCGCTCGCCTTTCGGCGCCCCACCGCGGCGCTTGCCACGCAAATTAATGCCGTGGCTCAGCCCAGGCCGTGTTTCCTGGGACGTGCCACGTGCGGGCGTTACCCGCCGCGCGCTGTCCCAGTCCAGCGGAGCACCCCGCAGACCGGTCGTTATGCCGGTCAAAGCGATGCCCGGACCGCCCGGGAGCGGGGTTACAAGCCCCGCCCGCAGGAACCGCACTCGCCCCATCGATCGGCTGTCACCGGTCGACGTCCCTTCGATGGGCGAGCTTTGGGGTATGTAACTGAGGAGGGGACGAATGTCAATAAGGATGTGACACAATTTCGTGAACGCCGTTACAGCGGCGGCTCCTCGCCGCCTTCGGCCTTGCAGGCGGCGCTGGCCTCTTCGAGGTCGAGCTCGCGTTCGATGCGGCGGCGGGATTCGTCGGTGATCTTGCCCTCTTGGAGCTGCCGGTAGATGTATTCGCGCTCGGCCGCGATCAGTTCGAGGCGGAGCGCATAGGCGCTCGCGGTGCCGTCGTTGTCGGCTTCCGGCGCCGGCTGCGCCAGCCGGCCGGCGCGATATTCGTGGCGCGCCCGCAACAGCGCATGCGCCGATGACGACGCCCGGCCGTCGGCGACGAATTGCTTGAGCCTTGAATGGGCGACGTCGAGCGCGCCGGCGCGCGCGGCGGCCTCGGCCTGCCTTTCGCCGCGCTGCTCCTTTGCCGCGTCGCGATCGAGCTTGAGCCACCGCACCACCGCGGGCAGCGACAGGCCCTGCCCGATCAGCGTGACGACGATGACGCCGAAGGTGACGAACAGAATGACATCGCGATCGGGGAACGGCGCGCCGGACTCCACCGTCAGCGGGATCGCCAACGCCGCGGCCAAGGAGACGACGCCGCGCACGCCGACAAAGGCAAGCAGAAAAAGCCATCGCCAGGATGGCAACGGATCGCGCCGCCGCAGCCCCGGAACGATCCAGCGCGGAATCCAGGCTGCCGGAAAAATCCAGGCAAAGCGCACGCCGACGATGACGGCGACGGTGGCGGCGATGGCGATAAGAAGCTGGCTGAGGACCGCGGCATGCATGCTGTCGAGGATGGTTCGCGTCTGCATGCCGGTGACGAGAAAAACGAAGCCTTCCAGCAGATAGATCACGAGGTCCCAGAAGAAGATACCTTGCAGCCGCGTCGCCGCCGGGATGAGGAGCGGGCCGTTCCAGCTCACATAAAGCCCGGCCGCCACGGTCGCCAGCACGCCCGAGCCGCCGAGTTGTTGCGGGACGAGAAAGGCGGCATAAGGCGTGAGCAGCGACAGCGCGATTTCGACGCGCGGATCGTGCGCCCAGCGGCGCAGCCGCAAGCTGAACCAACCGACGCCGATGCCGTAGGCGATTTCGCCGAGCACGATGACGGCGAATTCGCCGGCTGCATCGCGGAACGAGAACATCCCCGTCGCCACCGCGGCAATGGCGAAGCGGTAGAGGATCAGCGCGGTGGCGTCATTGGCAAGACCTTCGCCTTCGAGCACTACGGACAGCCGGCGCGGCAGGCCGATGCGGCGCAGCAGCGCGAGCGGCGCCACCGCGTCGGGCGGCGACACGATGGCGCCGAGCACGAAGCCGACCGCCAGCGGCATGCCAATGAGCCAATGCATCACCAGCGCCACGACGGCGGCGGTGACGAGGACACAGCCGAAGGCCAGCAGCGCGATCGGGCGCAGATTGAAACGGAATTCGCGCCAGCTCATGGCAACGCCGGCGGAATAGATCAGCGGCGGCAGGATGCCGAGCAGAACGAGCTCCGGCGCGAGTTGCAGCCGCGGCAGGCCGGGAATGAGCGCCAGCGCAATGCCGGCGACCACCAGCAGGATCGACGGCGCGCTGTTGAGCCGCCGCGCCACGACGGCGACGACGACCATGACGGCGAGCAGGAGCAATATGATCTGGATGGTCTCGGTCATGATTGCGCGGTGCGGTGTTTTCCGCTTTGCTGCGGCCCGTTTCCCTTAAAGCCAAATCCGCCAAAGAGGAGCCTTTCATGCCGGAATCGATGTCGCAAGCCTCGCTGCCCGCCCTCGAAATCACGCTCAATGCGCTCGCCGGCGTCCTCGACAAGGCGGAAGCCTTCGTCGCCGCCAAGAAAACCGACGCCGCGACGCTGCTGCACGCCAAGCTCGCGCCCGACATGTTCGATTTCACGCGCCAGGTCCAGGTCGCAACCGATCAGGCCAGACGCGGCGCCGCGCGTCTGGCCGGCACCGAAGCGCCGAAAGTCGAGGACAACGAGACGACGCTCGCCCAACTGAAAGAGCGCGTGGCCAAGACCGTCGCCTATCTCAAGACACTCGATAAGAAGGCGATCGACGCCGCAGCGGACAAGGAAATCGTCTTCCCGCTGGGGCCGGAGAAAAAGGGCCACATGAAGGGCGACGATTATCTCAACCACTTCGTGCTGCCGAATTTTTATTTCCACTGCACCGCGGCCTACGCGATCCTCCGCCATCTCGGCGTGGAGATCGGCAAGCGGGATTTTCTCGGAAATATTCCGCTGACGATGACGTGAGAACGGCGTCAGGCCGCACCGCCGAGCACGCCGTCAAGCCAGGCCGCGAGCGCGTCGAGCGCATCATCGAGGATGTCCGCGTCCTTGCGGCCGGTGCGCGCCGGCATGTGGAACGAATGATCGGCGTCTTGAAATAGCGTGAGCGTGGCGAGCGGACCGAGCGCGGCACAAACCGGGCGCAATCGGTCGAGTGCGGCAAACGCATCCCGCGTCCCCTGCAGGAACAGCATCGGGATTTTCACGTCCGACAGATGCGCGGCGCGGTCCGCCGAAGGACGATCCGGCGGATGCAGCGGAAAGCCGAAAAACACCAGGCCGCGGACACGCGGCAACGGCGCGGCGGCCTGGGCCTGTGAGGTCATGCGGCCGCCGAACGATTTGCCGCCGGCGATCAACGGCAAGTCGGGTAACGCCCGTGCCGCCGCGGCGACGGCGGCGCGGACGGTTGCTTGCGCGAGGCGCGGCGGATCGGGCCGTTTGGAACCGCGCTCCATGTAAGGAAACTGATAGCGCAAGCTTGAAATGCCGCGCTCGGCCAAGCCTGCGGCGACCGCAGCCATAAAGGGATGTTGCATCCCGGCGCCGGCGCCGTGCGCCAGCACGATGACGGGCCGCGCACCGGGCGGCGTTTGCAGGAGCCCGGAGCCGGCGATGCCGTCCTCACCTTCGATGGTAATTGGCTTGGCCAATACCGGCGGCATCCGACGGCTCCTGCGTGGGTTCGAGGGTCCGACTTGACCCGCATACTCCTCGGGCGCTGAATTATGACAGAACGTTGCCGACAATGCCGT
The DNA here is from genome assembly GCA_963807125.1 of uncultured Alphaproteobacteria bacterium. GTDB lineage: Bacteria > Pseudomonadota > Alphaproteobacteria > Rhizobiales > Xanthobacteraceae > BOG-931. The sequence continues at coordinate 376,078 of CAWEAH010000012.1, read as the reverse complement.
ACGCAAGGAGCGACCAATGTGCCGCAACATCCGCACGCTGTTCAATTTCGAGCCGCCGGCGAGCGAAGAAGAAATCCATGCCTCTGCCCTGCAATTCGTCCGCAAGCTCTCGGGGTTTGCGCATCCGTCGCGCGCCAACGAGGCGGCGTTCGATCGCGCCGTCGCCGACGTCTCCGCCGCCGCGCGGCGGCTTCTTGGCGCACTCGAAACGACAAGCCCCGCCAAGAACCGCGAAGCGGAAGCCGAGAAAGCCCGCGCCAGGGCACGGGAGCGGTTTGCATAGGCCGCACGCTCGCAAACTTTGGGCTCGGTACGATCCCGGGTCTGCAGCGCACCACTTCGTGCTGCGCTGCGCCGGGGAAACATTGTCACGGAGGGACAGGTCCCGCCGTAACCTACCGTATTGAGGCCACCGAACCGGCGGATTACGCTTCGCTCATTCGCCCTACCCGGCTTAACGCCAGGAAGAGCAGCACCAGGAAAGACAATGGCCACCGACAACCAAAAAACCAAGGCCGATACGACACCGAAAAAGGATGCCGCCGCCAAGGCCGAGAGTCCTGCGGCTAAGAACGCGCCCAAGGAAGCGCCTAAGGAAGCACCCAAGGACTTACCAAAGGACGCACCCAAAGACGCACCGAAGGCCGAGGGCGGCGAGACAGCCGCCGCGGCGCCTTCCAACTACAGCCGCGGCGAAGGCCAAAAGCCGGTCACCGCGGCCTACAAGGAAAACTGGAACGCGATTTTTGGCAAGAAGAGCAAGAAGAAGAGAAAACGATAGCAAGGGCGGTTAAGGCGCGGATCGTGCCGCGCCCAAGTGATCGCCACACGGTGGTGAGAGTGGCGCGATACAAGACAAGCGATTGCAGCTGTGATCATGCAGACGCGGTTCGCTTTGCGCACCGTACGTTTGTTGATATATTGACGCCGCTGAAACTGAAAACTCCAGTCACCAAGAGGGGGCGTATGAAGAAGTATGCATTGCTATGGGCTTTGTTCGCCTTGGCGACGGCACCCGTCGCCGCAAATGCTCAGCCGGCGACGACAGTCGATCTCACAACGACTTTGATCGACGTAAATACCAATTCCGGTATCGGCGTCCATTCGACGACCACGGTGCCCGGCGGATTGGTAGTGGTTCAATATAAGGTCAACAATCTCGGCTCGCCACAGAGCAGTGCCGGAAACGTCGGTTTCTTTATCTCCAAAACACCGTCGTTCTCGCCAGCGGCAACCTTTATCGTCTATGCTGATCTATTTGAATATGTTCCGGCGATGGGCAGCACCCAAAACATAGTCGCCAATATCAATGTGCCGACGACAACGAAGCCCGGAGCTTATTATATAATCGTAGTCGCCAATTACGATCATAAGGTTTCAGAAACCAACTACGCTAACAACCCTTCGAATGCGCTGGCGATCACTGTGAAGAGCCCGTGACGGCGCGGCGGTCAGACCGTGCCATCAATGCTCCGTTGCGTAGGTTTTGGGCCGGCCAAACGGTACTAACCGAGGCTACCTCGGCGCCGTATGTGCCCGTCACCCGGAGATCAGCCAAATCTGGCCAGAAGTCTTTGGTTGCGGGGCTCCGGTGTTCCGTTCTGGCCACGAACCAACAATCACTTGCGAGGGCGCCTGATTTACGTTTACCGCCTGCAAGATGTTGCCGTTCTTGGTTGCGAACGAGAAGTGATTGGCGCTCCACTGGATCGGTATCCACAGTTGAGCAAACTCTTGAGATGCATTCCACCCGGCCATCCAGACCGGCTGACCGACGTTGTCGGAATTCATCGTCAAGTAGAATTGCCCTAGCGCGGTGTAGCGGGTCTGGAGCGAGAAGTATTGATTTTGGACAGGATTTCCGAACCACTGCATATTTCCGTAGCTCGATGGCAGCCGCAAAAGCTCGACGGCCCACGGAGGATGTTGCTGCCCAGCTGGCGCCCAGCCGAGAAGGATTCCGTTGTCGTTGCTGCCCTGAGGACGAATGTTACCATAATTATTCGCGGCGCTTGCGGCTCTCATATCCTGAGCAACGGCTACGGTCGCCGACGCGAGAGCCGCATTTTTCAGCAATGTCCGGCGAGTTGTGTATGAGCGCACACTACTTCCCTTTCAAAAGCAGCTTTGCGATTTATCCATCGGCCCCGAAATTCCGCAAGGTAGACCACAATTGTAGATAGATCGGCATAATTTGAAAGACTCTTGATAAGCAAGCGCGCCTACCATCGTACCAGCGCGGGCCGCAGCAGAATTAACGAAAAGCTCTGCGGATCGACGTCGATCCCGTCATTCCGGGGCGCGGCGGAAGCCGCGAGCCCGGAATCCATAATCACAGGTCAACCAGAATGCTTGCTGAAATTATCCCGCGAAGTCGGCGGTTATGGATTCCGGACTTGCCGCTGCGCGGCAATCCGGAATGACGGCTCACAGAAGCTCTGCGAACGGCGCTATTGCGCCTTGCCGCGGCCGTACTGCGTCAGCTCGACGGTTTCCTTCGACACCACATGCCCGCGTTGACGATACAAAATGTTGCGTTTGACCCAATGATCGACCTCGGACGAGAACCAGGTGCGCCACGAAGTCTGGTTGATCAAGGTCGGATCCTGAACGTTCCTGCCGGTAAATTCAGTTTCGATGACGAAGGCGTCGAAAGTGCCCGCCTTGGTGGTGACGGTTTCACGGCCAACCACCTTCGAACTGCCGGTTCGTTTGAATGTCAGTCCGTTGCGCTCGTTCGCGACGTCGGCGGCGAATTTCCACTGTGCACCAACCGTCAACGGCAGCCTAATTCCGGTGCCGTCGTTTGGCGTGCATTTGAACGGGCCGTCGCGCACGACATCCCATAAGCGGTCGTAAATAATGTTACCGGAATTACCGTTGCCGGCGACACTGAACCGGACGGTAATCTCGTCTTTCGAGACGTCGGTGATCATCGTGGTGCGCGTCGATTTAAGTGTGCCGGAGATGTCGTCCGTCACGTCATAGGTCCAGTGATCGCCCGGCACCGGCTGTTGGACATTTGCAGGAGCCGTTTCCGCCGCGGCCGGCGTGCCGCTCTGTTGGGGCTGCGACGCGACGCCGTCTTGCGCGAATGCCGGCGAGACTAGGAGCATTGCTACCGCTCCCGTATATACGCCGCGCAGCATCTAAGCCTCTGCCCTTGAATTATGACAGGCGACCGATGCGAAGAGGCTTTCAACGTCTGCCATAGTCGACCAGTAGAAGTGAATTGTTTTCCTGGACGTTGCCGTTGAACGCCGATTTTACCGTCCGCTTGACCCAATGGTCGATTGACGGAACATACCAGGTCGTCATCGTAGTTTCGAAATGCTTGGTCGAATCGTTGGAGTTGTGCCCATTGATCGAGGTTTCGATCTTCAGGGCCTGGAAAGTCCCGGCGTCGGTCGTGACGTTTTCGCTGCCGACGACTTTCGACGTGCCGACCGTCTTGAACGTCGTGCCGTAGCCGGCGCGAACCTGATCGCTGTGGAAATGCCACATGGCGCCGACCGTGAGCGGCATTTTTATGCCGGTCCCGTCATCGGGTGAATTTCGCCACGTCGGATTGTTTTTCATGTTCCAGGACCGATCATAGATGAAGATGGCAGAACCCTGCGAATAAGCTTGGGCCTGAACACGAAGGGCGATATCCGTCGGCGTCAAATCGGTGATGGTGCTGATCAGGGTATTTTTCAGCTCGCCACTGATTTCGTCGCGCAGCTCATAGGTCCAATGATCGCCGATCATCGGCGGGTCCATGGATTTGCCCGAATCCGCTGCCGACGCTGCATTTGGCGCAGGTGCGACATCCGGCGCGGGTGCGGCGGGCGAAGGCGGCGACGATTGGTCTTTAGGCGTGGCGGACTGCGCCAGAGCCCCGGCGCTCAGTGTCGCAAGGAAACAAATGATCAAGGCGACGCGGAATGACATTGAAATAGGTCCCCTCTGTAGACGATCGCGAAGTGGCGCAAAGTTCCATCTGCAATTTGGCGTTGATGGGGGTTTCTCTTTTATGCGCATGTTGGCGAAAGCGTGGCGCTTCTCGTCATTCCGGGGCGTGGGGGAACCGCGAACCCCGGAATCCATAACCACAGGCAACGAGATAGCGCGCCCAAATTATTCCGCGAAGTCAGCGATTATGGATTCCGAACTTGCCGCCGTGCGGCAATCGGGAATGACGGAGCTTACAAAAAGCTCTGCGGATCGACGTCGATGTCGAGCTTGATCGAGCCGTGCTTCTTCGGCGCGGCGGATAGCCATTGCCGCAGATAGCCGGAGACGTCGAAACCGCGCGGCGCCTTGATCAGAAGGCGGAAACGATGGCGACCGCGCACCAAAGACAACGGCGCCTCGGCTGGCCCGAGCACGCGCACCTCGCCGTGCAGGAGATCGAGCGCCGGCGCGGCGCGGGCGAGCGAGCGCGCATAGCCCGCCGTGTCGTTTTTGTCCGGGCCGGAGACGACGATGGAGGCAAGCCGGCCGAACGGCGGATAATGCGCGGCCTCGCGCGCGGCGATCTCGGCGTCATAGAACGCCGCGCGGTCCTGCGCGATCAGCGCCCGCATCACCGGATGGTCGGGCTGATGGGTCTGCAGAAAACCGTGGCCGACGCCGGCGTCGCGGCCGGCGCGCCCAATCACCTGATGCAGAAGCTGAAAGGTGCGTTCCGCGGCGCGCGGATCGCCGTTGGCAAGGCCGAGATCGGCGTCGATCACGCCGACCAGATTGAGCATCGGGAAGTGATGGCCTTTCGCTACAAGCTGCGTCCCAATGACAATGTCGAATTTTCCCGCGGCGATGTCGGCAAACTCCTCGCGCATGCGCTCGACGGTGGCGACCAGATCGGACGACAGCACCAAGAGGCGCGCCGCCGGAAACACGTCGCGCACCTCCTCTTCCAGGCGTTCGACGCCGGGACCGATCGCAACAAAGGAATTGGCCGCCTGACATTTCGGGCAATGGGCCGGATGCGGCGTGGCGAAGCCGCAATGATGGCAGACGAGCTGGCGGCGGAAGCGGTGATCGACCAGCCAGGCGTCGCAGTTCGGACAGGAGAAGCGAAAGCCACAGGCGCGGCACAGCGTCAGCGGCGCATAGCCGCGGCGGTTGAGGAAAAGCAGCGCCTGCTCCTTGCGCTCCAGCGCCGTCTTGATCGCCTCGGCAAGCACCGGCGAGATGAAGCGGCCGCGCGGCGGCGGCGCCATGCGCAGATCGATGGCCTCGACCGACGGCAGCCGCGCGCCGCCGAACCGCTCCGGCAAAGCGAGCCGCGCATAGCGGCCGCGCCGCGCGTTGACTTCGGTTTCGACCGAGGGCGTCGCCGACGACAGCACCACCGGGATTTTGGCGATATGGCCGCGCACCACCGCCATGTCGCGGGCGTGATAGTGCACGCCGTCCTCCTGCTTGTAGGCGGGGTCGTGCTCTTCATCGACCACGATCAGCCCGAGATCGGCATAGGGCAGGAACAGCGCCGAGCGCGCGCCGACCACGACCGACACTTCGTTGCTCGCCACCGCGGACCAGGTCCGGGCGCGCCTGCGCGGCGTGAGCTCTGAGTGCCATTCCGCCGGACGGGTGCCGAAGCGCGCGGCAAAGCGATCGAGGAAGGCTGCGGTGAGCGCGATCTCCGGCATCAGAATGAGGCTTTGCCGCCCGGCGCGGATCGTGTCGGCGACCGCTTCGAAATAGACTTCGGTCTTGCCGGAGCCGGTGACGCCGTCGATGAGCGTAACGCTATAGCCGCCCTTGGCGACGCTCGCTTTGAGCGCCGCGGCGCCGGCGGCTTGCGCGGCGGAAAATTCGCTGTGGGCGAAATCCGGATCGGGCTTCTCGGCGACCGGCTCGGGCGGCAGCACGACGGTTTCCAGCGCGCCCTCGTCGATCAGTCCGTCGATCACGCCCAAGGAGACGCCGGCTTCGCGCGCCGCCTCGCTCTTGCCGCGCAACAAGCCGTCGGCGAGCAGTTCCAGCACGCGGCGCCGCGCCGTCGTCATGCGAGCCGGCGGCGCGCCGGCAAGTTTCACGCCGGTGCGCTCGCGGGCCGGACCGAGATGCTCGCCCATGCGCAGGCACATGCGCAGCACCATGCCGCGCGACGCCACCGTGTAATTCGCCACCCAGTCGACGAAGCTGCGCAGCTCGGGGCGAAGCGGCGGCACATCGAGCTTTTCCTCGATGTCCTTGAGCCGGTTGTCGAGCCGCGGATTGGGCCGCGGATTCTCCGCCCAGACCACCGCCGTGGTCTCGCCGCGGGCGCCGAGCGGCACCGAAACGATGTCGCCGGGCGCAAGCGCAAGCTCGTCCGGCACCCGGTAGGAATACGGGTGATCGAGCGCGACCGGGACCAGAACATCGACGACGCGTTTGGCCATGCACCGATTCTCTGCCGATTCCGGGCGGTTTAGGAAGGGGAAAGGGCTGTGACCTACTATCCGCTCATTCCCGCGAAAGCGGGAATCTAGTGCCGAAAGCGCGGCGCAAAAGGACTGGGTCCCCGCTTGCGCGGGGACGAGCGGGAATGGCTCGAATCCATAAACTCCCCGATTTCGTCGCCCCGAAAGTAGCGGCCGAGATCGAGGCTTGGCTGGCCGCATCTCGGCACCGAACGCCGCCTGTCGCCAAAGACGCTCGAAGCCTATCGCCGCGACGTGCTGCAGTTTCTTGGCTTTCTCGCCGGGCATCTCGGCGGCGCGCCGTCGCTCAAGGAGCTGGCGGCGCTGACGCCGGCGGATGTGCGCGCTTTTCTGGCGGCGCGGCGGGCCGACGCCATCGGCAGCCGCTCGCTGATGCGCAGCCTCGCCGGGCTGCGCGCCTTCGGCTCGCTTTCTGGAGAAGAGCGGCAAAGGCAAAGTCGGCGCGCTCGCCGCGGTGCGCGCGCCGAAAATCGGCAAGACCTTGCCGCGGCCGCTTCCGGTCGACGCCGCCAAGCGGATTGCCGGTCCGGATATCGCCGCGGGCGACGGCCGCGAGCCGTGGATTCATGCCCGCGACGCCGCGGCGCTCGGCCTGCTCTATGGCTGCGGCCTGCGCATTTCCGAAGCGTTGGGGCTCAAGCGCGGCGATATCGGCGGTGGCGATGCGCTGACCGTGATGGGCAAGGGCCGCAAACAACGCATGGTGCCGCTGCTCCCAGCGGTGGCAAAAGCTGATCGCCGATTACATCGCGCTGTGCCCCTACGATCTGCCCGAACAAGGCCCGCTGTTCGTCGGCGCCAAAGGCGGCCCGCTGTCGCCGCGGCTCGTTCAGCTCGCCATGGCGCGGCTGCGCGGCGCTCTGGGCCTGCCGGAGAGCGCCACGCCGCACGCGCTGCGGCATTCCTTCGCCACCCATCTGCTCGCCCGCGGCGGCGACTTGCGCTCGATTCAGGAATTGCTCGGCCACGCTTCGCTGTCGACGACGCAGATCTATACCGCGGTCGACGCCGATCGCCTGATCGAAGCCTATCGCGCCGCCCACCCGAGAGCCTGAATTTCATGCTAATCGTCATTCCGGGGCGCCGCGCAGCGGCGACCCCGGATGACAAGGGGCGAAAATCATGTCGGAAATCCACGAAGCCATCGAAAAGGCCGAAGAAGGCGAACACGGCGCGGGCTTCAATCGAAGGATCGCGCTGGTGATCGCGATTTTGGCGCTGTTCCTGTCATTCTCCGAGACGCTCGGCAAAGGCGCGCAGACGGAGGTCGTGACCAAGAACATCGAGGCCTCGGACCTGTGGGCCTTCTTCCAGGCCAAAGATATCCGCCGCACCATAGTGAGCGTCGCAGCCGATCAAACCAATTTGCTTGCGGCGAGCGTTGCCGATCCGGTCGCCAAAGCCGCTCTCGACAAGCAGATCGAGACGTGGCGCCAAACCGCCGAGCGATACGAATCGGATCCCAAGGCGGGCAATGGCCGCAAGCAACTGGAGGAGAAGGCCAAGGGCGCGGAGGAAGAGCGCGATTTGTCGACCGCGAAATATCATCACTACGAGTTGGCGTCGGCGGCGTTCCAGATCGGCATCGTGCTGGCTTCGGCGGCGGTGATTACCGGGATGGTCCTGCTCGCCTGGCTCGCCGGCGCGCTCGGTGTCGTCGGGCTTGGCTTATTGGCGCTCGGCCTGTTCGCGCCGCACGCGGTGCCGCTGATCGCAACGCTGTAGTTACGTCATTGCGAGCGAAGCGAAGCAATCCAGACGTCGACGCCGAACTGGATTGCTTCGTCGCAACCGCGCCTCGCAATGACCGGAGTCACATATTGATGGCGCGCTTGTCGACCGCGAGCGCTGCTTCCTTCATCGCTTCGCTCAGCGTCGGGTGAGCGTGGCAGGTGCGCGCGATGTCCTCCGCCGAAGCGCCGAATTCCATGGCGATGGCGGCCTCCGCGATCATCGTCTCGGCATCGGGGCCGAGAATATGCACGCCGAGCACGCGGTCGGTCGTGGCATCGGCGAGAATTTTGACGAAGCCCTCGGTGGCAAGATTGGCGCGGGCGCGGGCATTGGCGCTGAAGGGAAACTTGCCGACGCTATAGGCGATGCCGGCGGCCTTCAGCTCCTCCTCGGTTTTGCCGACGGAGGCGATTTCCGGGGTGGTGTAAACCACGTTGGGAATGACGTCGTAATTCACGTGACCGGCATGGCCGGCGATGATCTCGGCTGCGGCGACGCCCTCCTCCTCGCCTTTGTGGGCCAGCATCGGCCCGGCGATGACGTCGCCGATGGCGTAGATGCCGTCGACCGACGTCTTGTAATGCGGATCGACGATGACCCGGCCGCGATTGTCTTTTTTCACGCCGAGCGCTTCGAGGCCGAGGCCTTCGGTGTAAGGCACGCGGCCGATCGCCACCAGCACGACGTCGGCTTCCAGCGTCTCCGCCGCCCCGCCGGCAGCCGGCTCGACCCTGACCTTGAGCGCCTTGCCGGAGTTATCGACCGCCGCGACCTTCGACGACAATTTGAAGACCAAGCCCTGCTTCGCCAGCATGCGGTGAAACTGGTTGGCGATTTCGCGATCGATGCCGGGCAGGATGTGATCGAGGAATTCGACGATCGTCACCTCGGCGCCAAGCCGGCGCCACACCGAACCGAGCTCGAGACCGATAATGCCGGCGCCGACGATGAGGAGCTTCTTCGGCACGCCCGCCAATTCCAGCGCGCCGGTCGACGACACGATCCGCTTCTCGTCGATGTCGATGCCGTTCAACCGCGCCACGTCGGAGCCGGTGGCGATGACGATGTTTTTGGTTTCGAGGAGCTGCGCCTTGCCGTCGGCCGCTTTTACTTCGACCTGGCCCGGCGCGGCGATGCGGCCCAGGCCCTGGAACGTATCGATCTTGTTCTTCTTGAACAGAAAGGCGACGCCCTTGACGTTGCTGTCGACGTTGCCCAGCCGGTATTTGTGCAGTGCCGGCAAGTCCATGGCCGGCTTGCCGACCTTGATGCCCATCTGCGCGAAGCTTTCGCCGGCCTCCTCGTAAAGCTCCGAGGCGTGCAGCATCGCCTTGGACGGAATGCAGCCGATATTGAGACAGGTGCCGCCGAAGGTCGCGTTCTTCTCGATGACGGCCGTCTTCAGGCCGAGTTGCGCGGCGCGAATGGCGCAGACATAACCGCCGGGGCCGGTGCCGATGACGATGAGGTCGTAGGACATGAGTGAACTCAATTAATGGCTAGCTCGCCCGAGCCAACAGTTCGGCTTGCTCCTCGGCGATTTCACGCAACCGATCGCAACCGAAGTCGACGCCGTCATCCTGATCGCCCCAGTAGATTGATGACCATATTGCTCAACTTGGACATTTTTGAAGGTTTCAGGATCGCGGATCGGCTCGAAGATTTGCCCTTCGGCGATCTTGCCGCGTAAATCCACGATGCCCTCGTAACCGTCGCTCCAAGCGAGTTTGAGAACGCCGGGCAGCACGGCTTCCGCGCCGGTTATGCGTAGTGTGTCGCTCATGAAATCTTTTCGGGCTTCTTTTTCGCCACCACTATATACCACGTATCCATAAGCACTGCCGTCCTGGTTTCAGCCCAACTTAGAACGACAGATAGCTTGGCCGGAGGTAAATTTCCTTGAGCACTCGCAATGGCTCAATGCCGATTTGAGCCTGATATTCGGCGAAGACTGCGTGGAAATGCGGCGGCGGGTGTTCATCAGGATAGAATCTTATTCGAACCCCTTCGACGATTGCCACTGTGGGCATCTCACAAATCCAGCACCAGCCGCGCCGGTTCCTCCAGGCTTTCCTTCACGCGCACCAGAAACGTCACGGCCTCGCGGCCGTCGACCAGGCGATGGTCGTAGGACAAAGCCAGATACATCATCGGCCGCACTTCGACCTTGCCGGCGACGACCATCGGCCGGTCCTGAATTTTGTGCATGCCGAGAATGCCGGACTGCGGCGCGTTGAGGATCGGCGTCGACATCAGCGAGCCGTAGATGCCGCCATTGGTGATCGAGAACGTGCCGCCCTGCAGCTCATCGATCTTGAGCGAACCGTCGCGGGCGCGGCGGCCGAAATCGGTGATGGCCTTCTCGATTTCGGCGAGCGACTTCTGCTCGCAATCGCGCACCACCGGCACGACCAGGCCGCGCTCGGTGCCGACCGCGATGCCGATGTGATAATAGTTCTTGTAGACGATATCGGTGCCGTCGATCTCGGCGTTCACGGCCGGGATTTCCTTGAGCGCCTGCACGCAGGCGCGCACGAAGAAGCCCATGAAGCCGAGCTTGACGCCGTGCTTCTTCTCGAACAGGTCGCGGTACTGCGCGCGCAATGCCATCACATGGCTCATGTCGACCTCGTTGAAGGTCGTCAGCATGGCGGCGGTGTTCTGCGCGTCCTTCAAACGGCGGGCGATGGTCTGACGGAGCCGCGTCATGCGCACGCGCTCCTCGCGCGCCGCATCGTCCGCCGGCGAGGGCGCGCGGACCTGCACCGTCGCGGCGGTCGCGGCCACCGGCGTCGGCGCCGCCGCGGCACGCTCGATGGCCGCGAGCATGTCGCCTTTGCTGACGCGGCCGTCCTTGCCGGTGCCGGGTACTTTTCCGGCGTCCATCGCCGGATTCGGCCGAGAGCCGGCGTACCGAAGGAGCAAGCGGCGCAGCCGCCGGCTTGGCGGCGGATGCCGGCGCCTCGGCAGCGGGCCGCGGCTTCGGCTGCTCCGGCCCGGCGTCGATCGGCTTGGCGCGTTCGGTCTTCTGATCCGGTCGGCCGGCCGGCACCGCGCCGGCCCCGTCCTTGATCTGCCCGAGCACCGCGCCGACGGCGACGGTTTCGCCGTCTTTCGCCGCGATATCGCTCAAAACTCCGGCGGCGGGCGCCGGGACTTCGATCGTGACTTTGTCGGTCTCGAGCTCGACCAGCGGTTCGTCGACCGCGACGGCGTCGCCGGCTTTCTTGAACCATTTGCCGATGGTCGCCTCGGTTACCGATTCCCCGAGCGTCGGCACGCGAATTTCAGTCATGGCGTTCTCTCCGGGGGGAATCAACTCAAGGCTTCGTCGAGGAAGTGCTTGAGCTGGGCGAGATGCAGCGACATCTGCCCGACAGCGGTCGACGCCGACGCCGGCCGGCCGGCATAGCGGGCGCGGCGGTGCTTGGCGCCGATCTGGTTGAGCACCCATTCCAGGAAGATGTCGACGAATACCCAACCGCCCATATTGCGCGGCTCCTCCTGGCACCAGACGATCTCCGCTTCCTTGAAACGCGACAGCTCGGTTATCAGCGCCTTGGTCGGAAACGGATAAAGCTGCTCGATGCGCAGAAGATAAATATCATCGATGCCGCGCTTTTCGCGCTCGTCGTAAAGGTCGTAATAGACCTTGCCCGAGCAGACGACGACGCGGCGAATCTTGGCGTCGGCGACGAGCTTGATCTTCTCGTCGGCATGCAGTTGCGCGTCATCCCACAGGACGCGGTGGAACGAGGTGCCCGGGCCCATTTCTTCGAGCCGCGACACCGCGCGCTTGTGGCGCAACAGCGACTTCGGCGTCATCAGGATCAGCGGCTTGCGAAACTCGCGCTTGAGCTGGCGGCGCAGAATGTGGAAATAATTCGCCGGCGTGGTGCAGTTCGCCACCTGCATATTGTCCTCGGCGCACATCGACAGGAAACGCTCGAGCCGCGCCGAGGAATGCTCCGGGCCCTGCCCTTCATAGCCGTGCGGCAACAGGCAGACGAGACCCGACATGCGCAGCCATTTGCGCTCGCCCGATGAGATGAACTGGTCGAATATGACCTGCGCGCCGTTGGCGAAGTCGCCGAACTGCGCTTCCCACAGCGTCAGCGCATTGGGCTCGGCGAGCGAATAGCCGTATTCGAAGCCGAGCACGGCCTCTTCCGACAGCATCGAGTTAATGACTTCGAAGCGTGGGGTGCCGTCGCCGCCGACATGATTGAATGGCGTGTAGCGATTCTCGGTCTCCTGATCGAGCAGCACCGAGTGCCGTTGCGAGAACGTGCCGCGCTCGGAATCCTGGCCCGACAGCCGGACCGGATGGCCGTCGAGGAGCAACGAGCAGAACGCCAGCGCCTCACCGGTCGACCAATCGAGCCCGGTGCCGGTCTCGATCGCCTTGCGGCGGTTGTCGAGGAACCGCGTCAGCGTCCGGTGCAGATGAAAGTCCGGCGGCAGCGTCGTGATCTTTTCGCCGATGTTCTTTAAGGTCGCGAGGTCGACGCCGGTCTTGCCGCGGCGCGGATCGTCAGTGTCGCCGGCGGTCTTGAAGCCGGCCCAGCGGCCGTCGAGCCAATCGGCCTTGTTGGCGCGATAGCTCAACGCCGCATCGAGCTCGGTGTCGAGGCGGCTGCGCCAATCGGCCTTCATCTTGTCGACGTCGCCGGCAGTGACGACGCCCTCGCCGACCAGCTTGTTGCCGTAGATTTCCAGCGTGGAGGGATGCTTGGCGATCGCCTTGTACATCAAGGGCTGGGTGAACGACGGCTCGTCGCCTTCGTTGTGGCCGTGGCGGCGATAGCAGAACATGTCGATGACCACCGGCTTCTGGAATTTCTGCCGGAACTCGGTGGCGATCTTGGCGGCGAAGACGACGGCCTCGGGATCGTCGCCGTTGACGTGGAAAATCGGCGCCTCGATCATCTTGGCGACGTCGGACGGGTAAGGCGAGGATCGCGAATAGCGCGGATCGGTGGTGAAGCCGATCTGATTGTTGAGGATAAAATGCAGCGAGCCCCCGGTGCGGTGGCCGCGCAATCCGGACAATCCGAACGATTCCGCGACCACCCCCTGGCCGGCAAACGACGCGTCGCCGTGGATCAGGAGCGGCATCACCATGCCGCGATCCTGCGCCGAGGCGCCGCGCTGATCCTGCTTGGCGCGCACCTTGCCCAGCACCACCGGATCGACGATCTCCAGATGCGAGGGATTGGCGGTCAGCGACAGGTGCACGTTGTTCTGATCGAATTCGCGATCGGACGAGGCGCCGAGATGATATTTGACGTCGCCGGAGCCCTCGACCGCGTCGGGCGTCGACGAGCCGCCCTTGAATTCGTGGAAGATGGCGCGGTGCGGTTTGCCCATGACCTGCGCCAGCACGTTGAGCCGGCCGCGATGCGGCATGCCGATCACGATCTCGCGCACGCCCAGCGCGCCGCCGCGCTTGATGATCTGCTCCAGCGCCGGGATCATCGATTCGCCGCCGTCGAGGCCGAACCGCTTGGTGCCGGTGAATTTCAGATCGCAGAATTTCTCGAAACCTTCAGCCTCGACGAGCTTGTTGAGGATGGCGCGCTTGCCTTCGCGGGTGAAGGTGATCTCCTTGTCCGGACCCTCGATGCGTTCCTGGATCCAGCCCTTCTGCGCGCCGTTGGAGATGTGCAGGAATTCGACGCCGAGCGTCTGGCAATAGGTGCGGCGCAGGATGCCGACGATCTGCCGTACCGTGCCGAATTCGAGACCGAGTACCTTGTCGAGAAAAATCGGGCGGTCGAGATCGGTGTCCAAGAAGCCATAGGTGCGCGGATCGAGCTCTTCTTCGTTTTTTTGCGGCTCCAGCCCAAGCGGATCGAGATTGGCGTGGAAATGGCCGCGCGCGCGGTAGGCGCGGATCAGCATCAGCGCCCGGATCGAGTCGCGGGTCGAGCGCTCGACGTCGGCCAAGGACAGGTCGACGCCGCGGGTTTGGGCTTGCGCCTTGACCTTGGCGCCGATGGCGTTGCCGGCCTCCGCCCAGTCACCGTCGAGCGCGGCAACGAGATCGCCGCGCGGCCGTGGCGGCCAGTCCGGCCGCCGCCACGATGGGCCTTCGGCGTTTTTGGCAACGTCGCCGGCGTCGTCCTTCAAGCTCGCAAAAAATGCCTGCCATTCGGCGTCGACCGCTTTGGGGTCTGTCTCGTATTGCGCATAGAGGTCTTCGATGTAGGCGGCATTGCCGCCGTAGAGAAATGAGGTGAGGGCGAAAGCAGCATTCGCGTCCTGGCGAGACATGGAGGCAGTCCTTGGGCAAATCCCGAACGGGGAATGGCAAACCCGGCGCAATACGTAGAAACCGAACACATGCGTGAACGGCAAGCGAATCGGCCCGGCCCGGCGCTCGGGACCTCTGTTTACCCTATTTAGTGGCAGGATGCGGCAGGTAAAAGACGTTAGAAGTGAATCAAGATTTCAATATTTCAGCGAGCGTATGGCCCAATCGCGCCGGCGACGGCGAGACCTTGATCCCGGCCGCTTCCATCGCCGCGATCTTGGAGTCGGCGCCGCCCTTGCCGCCGGCGATGATCGCCCCGGCGTGACCCATCCGCCGCCCGGGCGGGGCAGTGCGCCCGGCAATGAAGCCGACCATCGGCTTTTTGCGGCCGCGTTTGGCTTCGTCCTTGATGAATTGCGCGGCGTCCTCTTCCGAGGCGCCGCCGATTTCGCCAATCATCACCAGCGCTTCGGTCGCCTTATCGGCGAGAAACATTTCCAGCACTTCGATGAAATCGGTGCCCTTGACCGGATCGCCGCCGATGCCGACGGCGGTCGTCTGGCCGAGGCCTTCGCGCGTGGTCTGAAACACCGCCTCGTAAGTGAGCGTGCCGGAGCGCGATACGATGCCGACCTTGCCGGGCTTGAAAATATTGCCGGGCATGATGCCGATCTTACAGGCGCCGGCGGTCATCACGCCGGGGCAATTCGGCCCGATCAGGCGCGACTTCGAGCCGCACAGCGAGCGCTTCACCTTCACCATGTGGCTCACCGGAATGCCCTCGGTGATGCAGACGATGAGCGCTATCTCGGCGTCGATCGCTTCGGCGATGGCGTCGGCGGCGCCGGCCGGCGGCACATAGATCACGCTGGCGTCGGCGCCGGTTTTCTCTTTGCGCTTCGGCCACGGTGTCGAACACCGGCAGGCCGAGATGGGTCGAGCCGCCTTTGCCGGGCGAGACGCCGCCGACCATCTTGGTGCCGTAGGCGATGGCCTGCTCGGAATGGAAGGTGCCGTTCTTGCCGGTGAAGCCCTGGCAGATGACCTTGGTGTCCTTGTCGATCAGGATGCTCATCGCGCCGCTTCTTTCACCGCTTTGACGATCTTTTGCGCGGCGTCGTCGAGATCGTCGGCGGAGGTGACGTTGAGCTTCGATTCGGCGATGATCTTCTTGCCGAGCTCGACATTGGTGCCTTCCAGCCGCACCACCAGCGGCACTTTCAGCCCGACTTCCTTCACCGCGGCGACGACGCCTTCGGCGATCACGTCGCATTTCATGATGCCGCCGAAGATGTTCACCAGGATGCCCTTCACGCTCGGATCCGAGGTGATGATCTTGAACGCCGCCGAGACGCGATCCTTGGTGGCGCTGCCGCCGACGTCGAGGAAGTTCGCCGGCGCCATGCCGTAGAGCTTGATGATGTCCATGGTCGCCATGGCGAGGCCGGCGCCGTTGACCATGCAGCCGATCGAGCCGTCGAGCGCGATATAATTGAGATCGAATTTGGAGGCTTCGATCTCCTTGGGGTCTTCTTCGGTCTCGTCGCGCAACGCGGCGATCTTCGGATGCAGGAACAGCGCGTTATTGTCGAAGTCGGTCTTGGCGTCGAGGCAGATGAGTTTCTTGTCCTTGGTGACGACCAGCGGATTGATCTCGAGAAGGCTCATGTCGGTGTCGACGAACGCCTTATAGAGATTGCTCAAGAGCGGGCCGAGCTGCTTCGCCAGATCGGCGTCAAGCTTCAGCGCCTGCGCCACCCGGCGCACATGGTGCGGGCAGATGCCGGCCACCGGATCGATCGAAATGGTCACGATCTTGTCCGGCGTCGTGTGCGCCACCTCCTCGATGTCCATGCCGCCTTCGGTCGACACGACGACGGCGACGCGCGAGGTTGCGCGGTCGATCAGCATCGACAGATAGAATTCCTTGTCGATCGCCGAGCCTTCCTCGATGTAGAGCCGATGCACTTCTTTGCCGTGCGGCCCGGTCTGGTGCGTCACCAGCGTCGAGCCGAGAAGCCGCGTCGCTTCCTTCTTCACGTCCTCGATCGATTTGACGACTTTGACGCCGCCGGCCTTGCCGCGGCCGCCGGCATGAATTTGCGCCTTCACCACCCAGACCGGGCCGCCCATCGCGGCGGCGGCCTTTTCCGCCTCGTCGACGGAAAACGCCGGGATGCCGCGCGGCACCGGCACGCCGTAGTCGCGCAACACGGCTTTGGCCTGATATTCGTGGATGTTCATGGTGAGGTCCAACTTGTTGTCATTGGCCGCGAGCGTAGCGGACAATCGCAGTATGCACAAACCTAGATAACCTCTCACCAGTTCGCCATTTCGATCTGCGGTGAGTACCGGATGCCGCCGCCTTCGCGAGGCATGACATCACGTCACTTCCCTAGATCGGGCGCGATCTTCTTGCAGGCGTCGACCAGGCCCTTCACCGCTTCCGCCGATTTCTCGAACATCCCGCGCTCGGCGCCGTTGAGCTCGATCTCGACGATGCGCTCGACACCCTTGGCGCCGATCACCACCGGCACGCCGACATAAAGGTCCTTGACGTCGTATTCGCCGTTGAGCCAGGCCGCGGCCGGCAACACCCGCTTCTTGTCGCGCAGATAGCTTTCCGCCATGGCGATCGCGGAGGCCGCCGGCGCATAGAACGCCGAGCCGGTCTTGAGCAGGCTGACGATCTCGCCGCCGCCATTGCGGGTGCGATCGACGATCTCGTCGATGCGCGCCTGCGAGGTCCAGCCCATCTTGACCAGATCGGGCAGCGGAATGCCGGCGACCGCCGAATAGCGGACCAGCGGCACCATGCTGTCGCCGTGGCCGCCGAGCACGAAGGCGGTGACGTCCTCCACCGAGACATTGAACTCGTCGGCGAGGAAATAGCGAAAGCGCGCCGAATCGAGCACGCCGGCCATGCCGACCACCATAGTCTTCGGCAAGCCGCAGCACTTCTGCAGCGCCCAGACCATGGCGTCGAGCGGATTGGTGATGCAGATGACGAAGGCGTTCGGGGCGTATTTTTTGATGCCGGCGCCGACCTGCTCCATCACCTTGAGATTGATGCCGAGCAGATCGTCGCGGCTCATGCCGGGCTTGCGCGGCACGCCGGCGGTGACGATGCAGACCGCGGCGCCCTCGATCGCCTCGTAGGAATTGGTGCCGGTCATCCGGGCGTCGAAGCCCTCGACCGGGGAGGCTTGGACGAGATCGAGCGCCTTGCCCTGGGGAACGCCTTCGGCAACGTCGAACATGACGACATCGCCAAGCTCTTTCAGACCGATCAGAAGCGCCAGCGTGCCGCCGATCTGACCCGAGCCTATCAATGCAATTTTGCTTCGCGCCATCAGACAAATTTCCTTGATTGGTAAAAAAGGCCCGGCTATCGGGGTCATTAGCCCTTTCGCGTGACGCGTTCAAGTCGGGACGAGCTCGCGAGCGGACCGAGCAGGGAACGAAATCCCGGCGATCCCCATTGAGGGATGGGCTGCAGGAGGGCGGCGAGCGGAATGAAGGCGGAAAAAACCGCGACCACCGGCAAAGAACCCCGCGCGCAACCGGCCAAGAAATGGCTGCGGATGCTCGGACCCGGACTTGTCACCGGCGCCGCCGACGACGATCCGAGCGGCATCGCCACCTATTCGCAGGGCGGCGCCCAGTTCGGCTATGCGCTCGGCTGGACGATGTTTCTCACCACGCCGTTCATGATCGCCATCCAGATGGTCAGCGCCCGCATCGGCGCCGTCACCGGCCAGGGTCTCGCGGCCAATCTGGACAAGGCGATGCCGCGCAGCCTGCTGTACGGCATCGTCGGACTGCTCTTGATCGCCAATACGCTCAACATCGCCGCCGACATCGCGGCCATGGGCGACGCGCTGCGGCTCGTCGTCGGCGGCCCGGTGCTGGTCTATATCGCGCTGTTCGGAGCGGGCTGCCTCGCCGCCGAGATCCTGATCCCGTATCACACCTATTCGCGATACCTGAAAGCGCTGACGCTGGTGCTGTTCGCTTATGTCGCCACGGCATTCACCGTCCGGATTCCATGGGGCCAGGTGCTGGCCGCGACGTTCGTCCCGCACCTGACGTGGGACCGCGATTACATGTTGATGCTGGTGGCGATCTTCGGCACCACGATCAGCCCCTATATGTTCTTCTGGCAGGCTTCGCTTGAAGCGGAGGGACGTAAGCTGCGCAGCAAGGCGGTGACCGCTGCGGCCGCGGCCGCTCTCCCCAACCGTCTCGCCGGCAAGGATTCCTTTCGCATCGGAATCGACACCACCGCGGGCATGGTGCTGTCGAACCTCATCGCCTTTTTCATCATCGTCACCACCGGCGCCACCCTGCACGCGCACGGCATCACGCATATCGACACGGCCCAGCAGGCGGCCCAGGCGTTGCGGCCGCTCGCCGGCCCGCTCGCGTTTTTTCTATTTTCGCTCGGCATCGTCGGCACCGGGCTGCTTGCGGTGCCGGTGCTCGCCGGTTCGGCCGGCTATGCGGTGGCGGAATGCTTCGGCTGGGAAGGCAGCCTCGAATTGCCGGCGCGCCGCGCGCCGGGTTTCTACCTGACCGTCGCCGCGGCGACGCTCGCCGGACTGGGCGCCGCGCTCACCCCGCTCGATCCGATCCGCATGCTGTTCTGGAGCGCGGTGGTCAACGGCGTCGTCGCCGTGCCGCTGATGGTGGCGATGATGATCGTCGTCGCCAGCCACAAGATCATGGGCAAGTTCGCCGCCTCGCGCGCCTTGATGGTCGGCGGCTGGGGCGCGACCGCGCTGATGGCCGTCGTCGTCGCCGCGATGCTGATCACAAGCTTTGGAGGTTAGGTTTCGACGATGCCGGTCGACGCGCCGGTCGTTGCGCGCATGCGCGGCGCCGTGCGGCCGCGCCAGATAGGCTTGCGAGCGCATTTCGATCAGCCGCGAGGCGGTCGCGCTTGAATTCGGCCGCCTCGAAGCCCTCGTCGGCGCGATAGAGCGCGTCGGGCTCGGCAGCGGCGGAGGCGATCAGCTTCACGTTCTGATCGTACAGCGTGTCGATCAGAATGATGAAGCGCTTGGCGGCGTTGCGGTTGTCATAGGTCATCGCCGGCACATGGTCGAGGATGATGGTGTGATATTCACGCGCGATGCGCAGATAGTCGGCGGCGGCGAGCGGCTGCTCGCACAAATCGTGAAAGGAAAATCGCGCCACGCCCATGAAGGCGCGCGGCACATGCACGCTGCGGCCGCGCACGGCAAGTTCCGCAGGCGCGCCCGCATGGCCGCCGGCGAGCCGCCGCCAGGCGTCGTCGAGCTTGGCGTCGGCCGCGGCATCGGCCGGCACGTACCACACCGGCAGGCCGGCGAGCTTCTCCAGCCGGAAATCGGTGCGGGCGTCGAGCCGCACGACGTCCATGTGCTCGTGCAGCATGTGGATGAACGGCACGAACAGCGCGCGGTTCAAGCCGTCCTTGTAGAGATCTTCCGGCGCGACGTTCGAGGTCGCGACCAGGACGATGCCGCGGGCGAACAATTGCGCGAACAGCCGGCCGAGGATCATCGCATCGGCGATGTCGGTGACGTGAAACTCGTCGAAGCACAGCAGCCACGCTTCGTCGGCAAGCGCGTCGGCGACGAGCCGGATCGGATCCTCGTCCTTGATGCTCGCCGCGTTTCATGTCCTGCCGAATGGCGAAGATGCGCTCATGCACGTCGAGCATGAATTCGTGGAAATGCGCGCGGCGCTTGCGCTCGACCGGCGAGGTTCGAAGAAGAAGTCCATCAGCATGGTCTTGCCGCGGCCGACCGCGCCGTAGATGTAGAGGCCCTTGATCGGCGGCAGCGCGCGCTCGCGGCTCGCGAACAGCCAGCCGAGCGCCGAGGATTTGCGCGCCAGCCGATGTTCGGCGATGCGCGCTTCGAGCCGCGCCATCAGCTCGAGCACGGCGAGTTGCGCCTCGTCGCTCTCGACGCGGCCCGCGGCGACGCCGGCGGCATATTGCGCTGTGACGGAATTCGTCATAATGATTGCTGTGAGACTAACGGATGCGGATTAACCTTTATGGCTGACGCGGCGACGGTGGCCGCCGCTCCGCGACCCTTCCTCCAGATGCACAAACATCATGCAAACGATCCCGCCGAATTTTTTGCCCGCCAAGTTTTTGCCCGCCAAATATTTGCTTGCCAAGGATTTGGTGGATTGCCGTCGCGAATTCGTCGTAAACGCTGCGCAAGCCATGCGTATACGGAATATGGGCATGTTGCTCAATCCTTTGCCTTGCCAAATTTTTTCGGCACACAACATGATGGTTTCGATTCGTCGGGCTTGCCAATGGCGACGCTCGCGTTGCTTTCGGGAGGAAGCGATAAAGGGGGGCTCTCATCGACGACAAGGTCAGGAGACCCAATTGCGCGAAGTCCTTCCCGAAGGCGGCGTCATCCGCAAATTGTGGATCGGCGAGACGCAGAAATACCGCGACCATGTGCTGCGGCTCGATGCCGATAGCCGGCGCAACCGGTTCGCCGGCGGCGTGTCCGACGAGTTCATCCGCAAACTATGCCGACCTGACAAGCGGCCTCGACGCCGTCGTGCACGGATTTTTCATTCACGGCACGATGCGCGGCGCCGCCGAGTTGCGGCCGCTTGGCCTGCGTTTCCCGCACCAGGCGGAAGCCGCGTTCAGCGTCGAAAAGCCTTGGCAAAGCCACGGCGTCGGTTCGGCGCTGCTTGCGCCATACGCTGCTCGCGGCGCGCAATCGCGGCTATCGGCATCTGCACATGGCTTGCCTCGCCGACAACCGGCGCATGCAGCAGCTGGCGCGCAAATTCGACGCCGAGCTGACCTTCGATTTCGAAAGCGTGATCGGCGAGGTCGAAGCGTCGCGGCCGACGCCGCTGTCGATGATGCGCGAATTGATGTCGGACGGCCACGGCTTCGCCACCGCGATGCTCGACCTGCAATCGCGCATGCTGCGGGCGTGAGCCCGGCACAGGGCTTACAGCGTGATCCTCTTACAGCGTGATCCTCACTTCGCGCCGGTCGTCGCTCTGCCGGGTAAGCGGATAGGCTTCCTCGACGATATAAGGCCCGCCGCCGACCGAAGCGCGCGAAGAGAACAACACGAAGCGCGAAACCGCGAACGAAACCGAGCGATAGTGGCCGCGCGCGGCGAGATAATCGGCAACCTGATGGCTCGACGAATCGCGCAACCGCGCCAGCGTGACATGCGGCGTATATTTGCGGCCTTCGGGCTCGAGCCCGAGCCGCTGCAGCAGACGCTCGTGCTCGGCCTGCAGCTCCATCAATGGCGCCACCGGCGTCGCCGCGGCGACCACGGCGCGCGGCTTCCTGCCGCCGAACGACGACAATCCGTCGAGGCGCAATTCGAACGGCCGGCGATGCACGCGGCCAAGCACGCCGGCAATCTCGCGCGCCAGCGCGTCGTCGATGTCGCCGATGAAGCGCAGAGTCAGGTGATAATTTTCCGGATCGATCCAGCGCGCGCCGGGCAGCCCGCCGCGCATCATCGCCAGCGACTGGGCGACCGGCGGCGGGATTTCGAGACCGGTGAACAAGCGGGGCATGACAACCTCCCGGGCTCGAATCGCGAATCACGATGGCCTCACAATGGGGTCATCGCGGCGCGTTCGCAACCCTTACGAGGGGTTTTGCTTGCGGTTCTGCGCCCGACCGACCAGGTCCTCCACCGCCGGCAAGATGCGCGCGACGATCGCACCGACGCCGGCGGCGTTCGGGTGCATGCCGTCGCCCTGCTCGAGACTGAGGTTTCCGGCAACGCCGTCCAGAAAAAACGGATAGAGCGCCACGTGATATTTTGCCGCCAGTTCCGGATAAATGCGCTCGAAGGCTTGCGCATAGTCGGCGCCCAGATTCGGCGCCGCGCGCATGCCGCACAGCAAGACAGAAATGTGACGCCGCGTCAGCCGCTGCAGAATGGAATCGAGCGCCGCACGCGTCACGTCCGGCGCAAAGCCGCGCAGCATGTCGTTGGCGCCAAGCTCGACGATGACCGCGTCGGTTCCCTGCGGCACCGACCAATCGAGCCGGGCAAGCCCGTCGGCGGCGGTATCGCCGGAGACGCCGGCATTAGCCACCACCGCCGCAATCCCGGCCTTCGCCAATGCGGCTTGCAGGGCCGGCACGAAACCGTCTTTGTCGGCCAGGCCGTAACCTGCCGTGAGCGAATTGCCGAGCGCCACGATATGGATAGGCGTTGCGGCACCGGCGCGCATCGCTGTTGCGGCAAGGAACGCCACGCTACAAACCGCCAAGATTTGACTGACTATACGTCGGCCCCCGCGTGAGCGGATGCGCAGCCGGGCGGCATCGAGGTTCGTTGCAGGCATGAACGACATTTCCCGGCATTCTATCGCGGCAGCTGCCATTGCGCTTTCCGGCGTCAATCTGTCGCTCGGACGTGGCGCCGCCCGCATCCACATCCTGCGCGATATCGCCCTCAATATAGGCTGGGGCGAGGCGGTTGCGCTGCTCGGCCCGTCCGGCTCCGGCAAATCGACGCTCCTTATGGTGATGACCGGATTGGAGCGGCCCGACTTCGGTCTTGTCACGGTCGCCGGCGAGGACTTGAGCCGGCTCGACGAAGACGCGCTGGCGCGCTTTCGCGGGCGAACCATCGGCATCGTCTTTCAAGCCTTTCATCTGATCCCGACCATGACGGCGCTGGAGAATGTCGCCGTGCCGCTCGAACTTGCCGGCATCGCCGACGCGCTGCCACGTGCCGAACGCGAGCTTAACGCAGTCGGCTTGGCCGCGCGCCTGCACCACTATCCGGCCGAGCTGTCGGGCGGCGAGCAGCAGCGGGTTGCGCTGGCGCGAGCGCTGGCGCCCAACCCCGCCATCGTCGTTGCCGACGAACCCACCGGCAATCTCGACGAGACCACCGGACGCGACGTCATCGAGCTCTTGTTCCGCGGCCACAAGGAGCGCGGCACGACGCTCGTACTGGTGACCCACGACAGCGAGCTTGCCGCGCGTTGCGATCGGGTGGTGCATCTGCATTCCGGAACAATCGACACCCGCACGGTCGCGGCAGCGTCATGACACAGACGGCACGCCTGCCGCTTTGGCTCAAGCTCGTCTATAGCGCCTTCATGGCGGTGCTGATCCCGGTCTATTGGCATTATTACGGGCCGACCAATTTCCTGTACTTCTGCGACATCACGCTGATCCTGCTGACGGTCGCGATCTGGACGGAAAACGCGCTGTTGGTATCGATGGGCTGCGTTGGCATTCTGGCGCCGCAGGCGTTTTGGCTGTTCGACTTTCTGGTCAATCTGTCGGGCCATTCGCTCACCGGCATGACCGACTACATGTTCGACTCGACCCATTCGCTGTTCTTACGATTATTGTCGCTGTTCCATGGCTGGCTGCCGTTCCTCCTCATCTATCTGGTGTGGAGGCTCGGTTACGACCGGCGTGCCCTGCCAGCGTGGAGCGGATTGTTTGTGGTGGATATGCTGGTCTGCTTCTATCTGATGCCGCCGCCGACGCCGCATCCCGGCCTGACCCCGGTCAATATCAATTATGTCTGGGGCCTTCGCGATACCGCCGCGCAGACCATACTGCCGCCTAACATCTGGTTCGCCGGCTTGTTGCTCGGCATTCCGGTCTTCGTCTTTACGCCGACGCACTTTCTCCTGGCCGCACTCATGCCCGCCGCACCAAGGCAGCGGGATTAAGGACGCGTGCCGATGCTGGCCCCCACTTTGCAACCCGGTCCGCTCCATCGCTGGCGCTTTGCCGTGCGTTTCATCTGGCGCGATTTGCGCGGCGGTTTCCGCGGTTTCGGCGTGTTCATCGGCTGCATCGCGCTCGGCGTCCTGGCGATCGCCGGCGTCGGCTCGGTGGCCGCGAGCCTCAATGACGGCATCGCCGGCGCCGGCCAGACGATCCTCGGCGGCGACCTCGCCTTTACGCTCATTCAGCGGCAAGCGAATGCCGCCGAGCGCGCCTTCTTCGACGCTCACGGCGATGTCTCCGCCGTCGCCACGCTGCGCGCCATGGCGCGCACCGCCGACGGCCGATCGACGCTCGTCGAGCTCAAGGCGGTCGATGGCGATTATCCCCTGTTCGGCGCCGCCGTCACCGATCCGGCCATGCCGCTCGACGCGCTGTTTGCGGAAAAGAACGGCGCCTTCGGCGCGGCGGTCGATCCGGCGCTGCTGACACGGCTCGATCTGAAGACCGGCGATCGCATCAGCATCGGCGGCGCCACCATCGAGCTGCGCGCGGCGCTATCGAGCGAACCGGACAAGCTCGCGAGCGGCATCGGATTCGGTCCCCGCGTTCTGATCGGCGATGCCGCGCTACAAGCGAGCGGGTTGGTGCAGCCCGGCAGCCTCATACGCTGGCAATATCGTCTGCGCCTGCCGCAGCGGCATGCAAGCGACGCCGCCATAGATCGGCTTGAAAAGCAGGCGCAGACCGAATTCCCGCAGGCCGGCTGGGAGATTCGGTCCCGCCGCAATGCCTCGCCGGCGCTCGAGCGCAGCGTCGAGCGCTTCAGTCAATTCCTCACGCTGGTCGGCCTGACCACGCTTCTGGTGGGCGGCGTCGGCGTCGCCAATGCGGTGGCGAATTACCTGGCCCGCAAGCGCGACGCCATCGCCACCATGAAAGCGCTTGGCTTGACCGGCGGCGGCGTTTTCATCGTCTATTGCGGCGAAGTCCTGCTGGTCGCGCTGTTTGCCGCCGCGATCGGCGCCGCGGCCGGCGCGGCATTGCCATTTGTCTTGGCCCGCGCCTTCGGCGCGATGCTTCCGCTGCCCGTCGAGCCGGCGCTGCACCCGGCTATATTGGCACTCGCAGTGGGTTACGGCCTGCTCACGGCGCTTGCCTTCGCGCTGTGGCCGCTGGGCAGCGCCCGCGACATTCCGGTGTCGATGCTGTTTCGCGACCAGGTCTCCGCCGAGCGCAAGCGGCCGGCTATGCGCTACATCGTCGCCGCCGCGATCATCGTCGCGCTCGTCGCGGCGCTCTCGATCGTGACGACCTATGACCGCCGCGTCGCCGTGTTCTTTGTGGTCGCTGCCGCCGTCGTGTTCCTGGCGCTGCGGCTGTTCGCGCTTGCCGTCATGTGGACCGGGCGGCATTTGCCGCGCCCGCGTTCGACGACATTGCGCCTGGCAATCGCCAATATACACCGGCCGGGTGCGTTGACGCCGAGCGTGATGCTCGCGCTCGGCCTAGGCCTGGCATTGCTGGTGACGGTGGTCGAGCTCGATGCCAATTTGCATCGCGAATTGGCCGAGGCACTGCCCGCGCAGGCGCCGTCCTTCTTCTTCCTCGATATCCCGGCGGCCGACGCGGACCATTTCGATGGCTTCGTGCATCGCCAAGCGCCGGGCGCGACGCTCGATCGTGTTCCGATGTTGCGCGGCCGCATCGTCGCGGCCAACGGCATCCCGGCGGACGAGCTCAAACCCGCCGCAGGCTCGCGCTGGGTGCTGCGCGGCGACCGCGGCATCACCTATGCGGCCGCCGTCCCCGCCGGTTCGCGCATCGTCGCCGGACAATGGTGGAGCGCCGACTATTCCGGAGCGCCATTGGTGTCGCTCGAAAGCCGCACCGCGCAGAATCTGAACCTCAAGATCGGCGATACCGTCACGGTCAACGTACTCGGCCGCAACGTCACCGCGCGGATCGCCAATCTTCGCGCCGTCGATTGGGAAAACCTCGGCATCAATTTCGTCCTGGTGTTTTCGCCCGGCGCCTTTGCCGGCGCGCCGCACACCGACATCGCCACGCTGACCTTTGCCGACGGCGGCAGTGCCGGTGAAGACGCCTCCCTGATCAAGGCGCTGGCGCAAGCCTTCCCCACGGTGACGGCGCTGCGCGTCAAGAACGCGCTCAATGCCGTCGAGGACATGGTGGGCAAGCTCATCCTGGCGATACGCGGGGCGAGCCTGATCACGCTCGTCGCTGCGGCGCTCGTTCTCGGCGGCGCCTTGGCGGCGAGCCAGCAATTCCGCATCTATGACGCCGTGGTGCTCAAAACGCTCGGCGCTACGCGCGGCCGCCTTATGGCGGCTTACGCGCTGGAGTATCTCTTGATCGGTCTTTTCAGCGCCCTCTTTGGCGTCGCCGCCGGTGCCGCGGCCGCCGACCTCGTGGTGACGCGGCTGATGGAATTTCCTTTTGTCTTCGTTCCGGGCGTCGCGGCAGGCACCGCCCTCCTGGCGCTTTTTGTCACGGTGGCGTTAGGGCTTGCCGGCACGGTTTCGGCCCTGAGCCGCAAGCCCGCGGAGGTGTTGCGAAATCTCTGAGCTTTGCCCGCGCCAAGGCGCCGTTAAACACCATGAACAGTTTGTAACAGTGCGGAAATATGGCATCGCACCCATCTGGCGCGACAAGGCCTTTCGCATTAAATTCCTGCCACGTGGCGGCCGGCTCTCGCCGGACGCCAGACCCGGCAAGCCCGGGACAAACCCAGGGGTATCTTCCATGTCCGACTTTGATCGGAATTACGCGGCGACGAGGACAGGCTATCGCACCGACCAGGTGACGATCGACGCGGGCCTGCGCGCGTATATGATCCGCGTCTACAACTACATGGCCGCCGGCGTGGCGCTGACCGGCGTTGTCGCCTGGCTGACCTTCTCGGCCGCGGTGACGGATGTGGGCGGCGCGCTGCAGCTTACGCAGTTCGGCCATCTCATCTTCCAGAGCCCGCTGATGTGGGTGCTGGTCCTGGCGCCGCTCGGAATGGTCTTCTTCATGAGCTACCGCATCAACCGGCTGTCGGTTTCGGCGGCGTTGACGATGTTCTTCGTCTATGCCGGCCTGCTCGGCCTGTCGCTGGCGTCGATCTTCCTGGTTTACACCGGTGAATCGATTACGCGGGTGTTCTTCATCTCCGCGGCCACGTTCGGCGCGATGAGCCTGTACGGCTACACCACGCAGCGCGACCTGACCGGCCTCGGCTCGTTCATGTTCATGGGCCTGATCGGCATCGTGATCGCGA
Source organism: uncultured Alphaproteobacteria bacterium (assembly GCA_963807125.1). Classification (GTDB taxonomy): domain Bacteria; phylum Pseudomonadota; class Alphaproteobacteria; order Rhizobiales; family Xanthobacteraceae; genus BOG-931. Next base: position 348,677 of record CAWEAH010000012.1, on the reverse strand, counting down.
TGCTGGTCAACATGTTCCTGCAGTCGAGCGGGCTCGCTTGGGCGATCTCGGTGATCGGCGTTCTGGTTTTTGTCGGGCTGACCGCCTACGACACGCAGTCGATCAAGGAGATGTATTCGCCGATGGACGACGGCACTGTCGCCGGCCGCAAGGCGGTGATGGGCGCGCTGCGGTTGTATCTCGACTTCATCAACCTGTTCCTGATGCTGTTGCGGCTGTTCGGCGACCGCCGCTAAGCGGACGGTGGCAGCAAGTACCAACGCCCCGGGCTCAGCCCGGGGCGTTTTCTTTTCTGCGCCGGGTTTTTCTGCCAGTTTTGCGCCGATGAGCAATGTCAGCCTTCGGCCGGCCGATCCGGGCGATATCCCCGCCATCACCCGCATCTATGCCGATGCCGTGCTGCGCGGCACGGCGACATTCGAGATCGATGCCCCCGACGAGGCGGAAATGGCGCGGCGCATGCAAGCGCTGGTGTCCGGCAATTACCCTTATCTGGTCGCCGAGATCGGCGGCAGCGTGGCGGGTTATGCCTATGCGGGACCGTACCGGGCCCGGCCGGCCTATCGATGGTGCGTGGAAAATTCGATCTATGTCGATCCGCAATTTCATCGCCGCGGCATCGGCATGCTGTTGCTGACCCGCCTGATCGAGGAGACGACGGCGCGCGGCTATCGCCAGATGATCGCAGTGATCGGCGATTCGGCGCAAGCCCCCTCGATCGCGCTGCATAAGGCCGCTGGCTTCGCCTTCGTCGGCACGCTGCGCGCGGTCGGCTACAAGCACGGCCAATGGCTCGATACGCCGCTCCTGCAGCTTGCGCTGGGCGACGGCGACGCCTCACCGCCTTAGAGCATGATCCGGAAAAGTGGATACCGGTTTTCCGAAACGATCATGCTCAAGCTAAGACTTCTAGTCGCCATAGTCCGCGACAAGCCGCAGCGAGCGGTCGAGCACGCCCAGCACGCGGTCGAGCTCGTGGCCGCGCCGAACGATATGCCCGGTGGCCGAAATTACGCTGTAGGCCCCCTGGCGGCGGCCCAATTTCGGGTTTTTCTCGATCCGATAGAGCGGAACTTCCGAGGCGCGGCGGAAAACCGAAAACACGGCACGGTCTTTGAGGAAATCGATTGCGTAATCGCGCCATTCGCCGTCGGCGACTTTGCGGCCGTAAAGCCGCAGGATGCGGTCAAGCTCACGCCGGCTAAATCTGACCTCAGTTGCGGGGGCGTGCGGACGAGGCTCGCCCCCGCGCCACGCGCTTGGATCCGTTTCGCCGAAATCCATCGGCGCCTCCTTACACTCTGACTGCCCTTGCCACCCTTGTCATCCGGCCTTCATGATCGCGCCAGAACGCACAGCCGGCAAGGGGCTCGCGGCGCGGCAAATGCGTTGCCAATCCCCCGGTGCAACGCCGCCTGCGACAGAATTGACCGGCCGAATCACGCGTTCGTTAAGCGAATCATAATGCGGCCCTATTTCGGCCAATCACGCGCCAAGCTGGCCTGCGAGACAGAGGCTTGTTGCCTCAAGGCCCGATCCGGATCGCGTTCCGGATTCCTCAGCCCCCCAGCCCCCCGGGGTGCGAACGGATCGGGCCGGAGGGCAACAGAGTTTACTGTGTGGTTCATTCCCCAATCCTTCAGGCCGGCGCTTTGCCGGCCTTTTTTATTTCGGGGAGCGGCTAAAGTATTTGGATTACTGCAGCGGCGTGTAAGCGGCGCCGAGGATGATGCCCGGTTTGTCGCGGGTGCCCTCTTGCACCATGACGGCCGCCGCATCGGCACCGTCGGTCTTGAACTCGGCCAGCGGCACGGTCCAGGACGAGGCCGCACCGGTCCATTCGCCGAGCTTGAGCCAGCCGCGCACCACATTGTGGTAGGTGATGGTATGCCCGCGGTTCTCGCCGCGTCCGATCTCGACCGCGATCGCTTTCGTCACCGGGCACAGCCAGACTTCGCCGGCAGTATGCACGCTCTCCGCCGATTCGACTTTGACGTTGATGCCGTTGTCGCCGACCGTCAGCGATACCGGCACCGACATCACGCCAGATTTTTGATCGGTCAAAGCGATCGTGTGTTCGATCGCGGTCCGATCGCTGCCGAGCACATGCATGGCGCCGTTGACCACGATCTGCGGCGTGTAGACTTGGCGATCGCCGCGCATCCGCGCGTAAGCGCGCTGCAGCGCCGAATGCACGGGGCTCGCCAAAGTATCCTTCCAGCCGAGATAATCCCAGTAATCGATCGGCAGGCTGAGCGCGATGACCGACGGGTCGGCCGTCAATTCGCCGAGCAGCTTGTCGGCAGGCGGACAAGACGAGCAGCCTTGGCTGGTGAACAGTTCAAGCACGGCCCGCGGCTCGGCGGCGCGCGCAAAAACGAATGTGGCGACTAGAAAGCCGGCGATGAGAGATACCAAGGCGAGGCGGCGACGCAGCATTCCGAATCTCCACCCCCGGACCCGCAGTGGCCAGTCCACGCTCGGCCATTCACGCTTCGCGACGGTTTTTGGCGACGGCTTTCTTGGCAACTTTTTTGGCAATTTCTTTTGGCGATTTCTTGCGCGACGGTTTCGTGACGCTGCGACTTCTACAGCCGGCGTCAGTCACCCGCCACTCACTTCGCGGTGAGGGAATTTCGGCGCCGGCAATGCCCGGCCGATCAGGCCGCCAGGCGCCGCAGCACGAACTGCAGAATGCCGCCGTTGCGGTAGTAATCGAGCTCGTCGGCAGTATCGATCCGGCAGATCAGCGGCACCCGCTTGAGGCCGCCGTCGGATGCGATGATCTCCGCCATCAGGCGCTGGTGCGGCTTGAGATCGCCATGCAGGCCGCGAATGGTGACCTGCTCGTCGCCTTTCAAGCCGAGCGTTTGCCAGGAAGTGCCTTCCTCGAACACCAGCGGCACGACGCCCATGCCGACCAGGTTGGAGCGGTGAATGCGCTCGAAGCTTTGCGCGATCACCGCGCGCACGCCGAGCAGAACGGCGCCCTTGGCCGCCCAGTCGCGCGACGAGCCGGTGCCGTATTCCTTGCCGGCGAACACAACGAGCGGCACGTTCTCGGACTTATAGCGCATCGCCGCGTCGTAGATCGTCATCTTCTGCTTCGAGGGGTAATGGATGGTGTAGCCGCCTTCGACGCCGGGCAGCATCTGGTTCTTGATGCGGATGTTGGCGAAGGTGCCGCGCATCATCACCTGATGATTGCCGCGCCGGGTGCCGTATTGATTGAAATCCCGCGGCCTGACCTGATGATCGCGCAAATATTCGCCGGCCGGGCTGTCCTCCTTGATCGATCCCGCCGGCGAGATGTGATCGGTGGTGATCGAATCGAGGAACAGCCCAAGAATGCGCGCGTCGACGATGTCCTCGATCGGCTGGCTGCGCTTCGGCATGTGCTCAAAATAGGGCGGGTTCTGCACGTAAGTCGAGCGGTCGTCCCATTTGAAGGTCAGTCCGCCGGCGACGCTGATCTTGCGCCAATTGGCGTCGCCCTTGAACACGTCGCCGTATTTCTTGGCGAACATCCCCTTGTTGATGCACTTGCGCACGACGTCGGCGATCTCGCGGTTGGACGGCCAGATGTCGCGCAAATAGACCTTGCGGCCCTTCTGGTCGGTGCCGAGCGGTTGCTTGGCGACGTCGATCTGCATCGATCCGGCGATGGCGTAGGCGACCACGAGCGGCGGCGACGCCAGGTAATTGGCGCGGACGTCGGCATTGACGCGGCCTTCGAAGTTGCGATTGCCCGACAGCACCGCGGCCGCCACCAGATCGTTCTTGTTGATCGCTTCCGAAATCTCCTCCGGCAGCGGGCCCGAATTGCCGATGCAGGTGGTGCAGCCGAAACCGACCAGATTGAAACCGAGCGTGTCGAGGTCCTTTTGCAAGCCGGATTTCGCCAGATATTCGGCGACGACCTGCGACCCCGGCGCCAGCGAGGTCTTGACCCACGGCTTGACGGTCAGCCCCTTGGCCGCCGCCTTGCGGGCGAGGAGCCCGGCCGCGACCATCACGCTGGGGTTGGACGTATTGGTGCAGGAGGTGATCGCCGCGATCACCACGTCGCCGTGACCGAGCGTATGCTTGCGGCCTTCGACCGGCACGCGCTTATCCATCTCGGCGGCCTTGTTGAACTCCTTATCCATCGACCAGGCAAAGCCGTTCTTGACGTCTTTGAGCGCGATGCGGTCTTGCGGGCGCTTCGGTCCGGCGAGCGACGGCTCGATCGAGCCCAGCTCCAGCTTGAGCACCTCGGTGAACATCGGGTCCGGCGTGTTCTTGGTGCGGTACATGCCCTGCGCCTTGGCATAGGCGATGACGAGCGCGATGCGTTCGGCCGAACGGGCGGTATCGCGCAGATAACGGATGGTGTCGTCGTCGATCGGGAAGAAGCCGCAGGTCGCACCGTATTCCGGCGACATGTTGCCGATGGTGGCGCGGTCGGCGATCGACAGATTGGCGAGACCGGGGCCGAAGAATTCGACAAATTTTCCGACCACGCCGCGCTTGCGCAGCATCTGCGTCACGGTAAGCACGAGGTCGGTCGCGGTCATGCCTTCCTTGAGCTTGCCGTTCAACCGCACGCCGATCACTTCCGGCAGCAGCATCGAATAGGGCTGGCCGAGCATGGCGGCTTCCGCCTCGATGCCGCCGACGCCCCAGCCGAGCACCGACAAGCCGTTGACCATCGTGGTGTGCGAATTGGTGCCGACCAGGGTGTCCGGATAAGCAAGCTCGGTGGCGACGGTCTTCTTGTCCGGGAATTGGATCTTGGTCTTCGCCGACCACACCGTCTGCGACAGATATTCGAGGTTGACCTGGTGACAGATGCCGGTGCCGGGCGGCACGACGCGGAAATCCTCGAACGAGCGCTGCGCCCATTTCAGGAAGCGATAACGCTCCTGGTTCTGCTTATACTCGTCCTCGACGTTCTGCTTGAAGGCAAGCGCGTTGCCGAAATGATTGACGGCGACGGAATGGTCGATGACGAGATCGACCGGCACCAGCGGATTGATCTTCTTGGCTTCGCCGCCGAGATGCTGCATAGCGTCGCGCATGGCGGCGAGGTCGACCACCGCCGGGACGCCGGTGAAATCCTGCATCAGAACGCGCGCCGGACGGAATGCGATTTCGCGATCCGAGGTCTTGGTCTTGAGCCATTGCGCGACGGCCTGGATGTCCGCTTTGCTGACGGAGCGGCCGTCCTCGTTGCGCAGCAGATTCTCCAGCAGCACCTTGAGCGAAAAAGGCAGCCGGGAAATGCCTTTCAAGCCGTTCTTTTCCGCCACCGGCAGGCTGAAATAGGCGTAGGTTTTGGAGCCGACCTTGAGCGGCCGCAGACACTTGAAGCTATCGAGCGATTCCATGACTTCTTTTCCTATGCCGCCGGCAGCGTAGCCGGGGTAATTCGGAGGCAATGGAGTGCCGAAACGGCTCCGACGGAGCACTGGCAGCCGGACTGTCCAGCGTCACCGGCACGCCGCAATCCGACAGGCGGCTTATAAGGTCTTTTCGACGGTTGTGCCAGTTCAGCAAGAAATGATCCGCTAACATGCCGTGCATGACTGAGCGACCTGGGAAATCGTGGCAAAAACCGCGGCTGGATCGGCGGTGATGCGTCTATCGGCCGTCGACCTCGCCTGCCACCGCGGCGGACGCGATGTCTTTGCCGGGGTCAGCTTCGCGGTGGCATCCGGCGAGGCTTTGATCGTCAGCGGCCGCAACGGCGCCGGCAAATCGTCGCTGTTACGAATGGTCGTAGGCCTCGTCCGCCTCGCCGGGGGCCGGCTCGCGCTGGAAGGCGGCGATGCCGAGCTGAGCATTGCCGAACAGGCGCATTATCTCGGCCACCAGGATGCGCTGAAGGGCTCGCTTTCGGTCGCCGAGAATTTGCGCTTCTGGGCGGGTTTCCTCGGCGGATCGACCGACGTCGCCGGACCGCTTGAGGTCGTCGGCCTCGGCAGCGTCGCCGCACTGCCGGCGGCCTATCTGTCGGCCGGGCAACGCCGGCGGCTGTCCATTGCCCGGCTCGTCGCCGCTCGGCGTCCGATCTGGCTTCTGGACGAACCGACCAGCACGCTCGACGCCGCCGCCCAGGACCGTCTCGCCGCATTGATGCGCGCGCATTTGGCCGAGGGCGGCATCGTCCTCGCCGCCACCCATGGACCGCTGCCGCTCCCGGGCGCGCAGGAGTTGCGGCTCGATCCGATTATCCCCAACGCGGTTGGCGACCGGTCGGCGGATCGTGGAGAGGGACAATGAACCCGCTCACAGCCCTTCTCGTTCGCGACATGCGGATCGCAGTGCGGGTCGGCGGCGGCGCGCTGATCGGTGTGCTGTTTTTCCTGGTCGTGGTCACGCTCACGCCGTTTGCCATCGGCCCCGATCTCGTGCTCCTCAAGCGCATCGGACCGGCGATTCTCTGGCTCGCGGCGTTACTCGCCAGCCTGTTGGCGCTCGACCGGCTGTTCGCCGGCGACCAAGACGACGGCTCGCTCGATCTCATTCTGATGGGACGCGCGCCGCTGGAACTGGTGGTCGCCGTCAAGGGCTTGGCGCATTGGCTCACCACCGGCTTACCGTTGGTGATTTGCGCACCGCTGATCGGATTGCTGCTCAATCTCGATCCGCCGGCCGAAGGCGCGCTGATGCTGACGCTCTTGGTCGGCACTCCCGCACTGACTTTTGTCGGCCTGATCGGCGCCGCCATCGCCGTCACCTTGCGCCGCGGTGGATTGCTGCTGGCCGTCATCGTGCTGCCATTGACCGTGCCGATTCTGATCTTCGGCGTCGCCGCCGCCAATGCCGCCGTCATCGGACCGACACCGTTCGGCGCGCCTTTTACGATCCTGTGCGCGCTGACGCTGGCAAGCCTAGTGGTCGGACCATTCGCCGCCGCCGCGGCATTACGGCAAGAGATGGAATAGAATTCTGACGGTAGAATGCCGGTGCAATCGCGCTCATGCGAAAGTGACGAAGCCTTAAGCCCGGCCGCATTGTGTTGCCGGCGGCCTTTATCCTAAGAACGCGGATTGCCGGAAAGGTCCCGATGGCGCTCCTCGATCTCGCCAATCCATCGCGGTTCCTCAAGCTCGCCGACCGCGCCATTCCCTGGCTCGCCGGCGTGACCGTTCTCGTCGCTGCATTCGCCATTGCGCAGGCCATGGCCGCACCGGATGACTATCAGCAGGGCGCCACGGTGAAGATCATGTATCTGCACGTGCCGTCGGCCTGGCTCGGCATGCTGTGCTGGGGACTGATGTCGGTCGCCGCGCTGGGCACTTTGGTGTGGCGGCATCCGCTCGCCGACGTGACGGCCAAGGCAGCGGCGCCGATCGGCGCGGCCTTCACGCTGTTATGTCTCGTCACCGGCTCGCTGTGGGGTCGGCCGGAATGGGGTACTTATTGGGTGTGGGATGCCCGGCTGACCTCGGAACTGGTGCTGTTTCTGCTTTATCTCGCGGTCATCGCCTTGTGGCGTACCGTCGAGGACCCCTCGCGCGCGGCGCGGGCGGTGGCGGTGCTCACGCTGGTCGGCGCCATCGATCTGCCGATCATCAAATTCTCGGTCGACTGGTGGAACACGCTGCATCAAGGTGCATCGGTGTTCCGCGTCGGCGGCTCGACCATCTATCCGACGATATTGTGGCCGCTGTTCTTCATGGCCGGAGCCTTTACGCTGTTGTTCGTCACGCTCCTTCTGGCGGCGATGCGCAACGAAATCCTGCGCCGGCGGGTGCGCACCCTGCAAGTGATGCAGGCCAACGCCGCGAGCTGACGATGGGAACGACGGCGCATATCGATTTCATCGCCGCGGCCTACGCTGCCGCCGCGATCGTTATCGGCGCCTTGCTGCTCTGGGTGACGGTCGATCACCGCACGCAACAGCGCAGAATCGCCGAGCTTGAAATGCAAGGCATGACGCGAAGGTCCGCCGCGGCGCGGCCGCAGCAGCCGAGAACCGCCGCCGCGGAAGCGGCGAAGGAACAGGCATGAGCGTCGCCGAGCACGACAGCCGCGGCGTACGCTGGCACCGGATCGTGGTGCTGGTGCCGCTCGCCGTGTTCCTCGGGCTCGCCTTGCTGTTCCTGATCCAGCTCAATGCCGGCGATCCGTCGCTCGTTCCCTCGGCGCTGATCGGCCATCCGGCGCCGCAGACGACGCTGCCGCCGATCGCCGGCCTCGAGCGTAACGGCGCGCCGGTGCCCGGCGTCGCGGCTTCCGATTTCAAGGGCGCGGTGACGGTGGTGAATGTGTGGGCGTCGTGGTGCGTGCCGTGCCACGACGAAGCGCCGCTGCTGGACGAGATGGCGAAGGACACCCGCTTCCGCCTGGTCGGCATCAATTACAAGGACGACCCCGACAATGCGCGGCGCTTCCTCGGCCGCTATGGCGATCCGTTCGTCGCCGTCGGAACCGACCGCCCGGGCCGCGCCGCGATCGACTGGGGCGTTTACGGCGTGCCGGAAACTTTCGTGGTCGGCCGCGACGGCCGTATCGCCTATAAGCTCGTCGGCCCGATCACGCCGGAGAATTACCAATCGCTGCTCAAGCCGCAGATCGATAAAGCGCTGGCGGCGAAGTCGTAGGTTGGGTTTGAAACCCGCCCCTACTCCGCCGGCTCGACCGCGTATTTCTTGAGCAGCGGGACTTGCAGCGCGCCGAACAAAAACGTCAGCGGCACCACGCCGAACACCTTGAAATCGACCCAGACATTCGTCGAGGTATTGCGCCAGACGATCTCGTTGAGCACCGCGAGCAGCAAGAAGAACAGCGCCCAGCGCAGCGTCAGCTTGCGCCAGCCTTCCTCGGTCAAATTGAACAGCGAGTCGAAAACGACTCCGAGGAGCGGCTTGTTGAAGAAGAGCCCGCCGAGCAGCACCGCACCGAACAGCGCGTAGATGATGGTCGGCTTAACCTTGATGAAGGTCGCGTCGTGCAGGATCAGCGTCAGCCCGCCGAAGATGACGACGATGATCGCGGTGACCACCGGCATGATCGGCAAGTGGCGCGTCAACGCATAAGATACTGCCAGCGCCGCCAGCACCGCGATCATGAAGGTCGCGGTGGCGACGAAGATGCCGTAACGCGTATTGGCGAAGAAAAAAAGGACGAGCGGCCCGAGATCGAGCACGAGCTTGAGAAGCGGATTGAGTTGCGGTTTGGTCGTCGTTTGCATGAGAGCTATGTAGGGGGATCGGCCGGCGGAGACAATCACGCCTCGAGTCCGGCAATGGCGCGGGCGAATTCGCGCGCCGAAAACGGCGCGAGATCCTCGATGCCTTCGCCGACGCCGACATAATTCACCGGGAGACCGAACTTCGCCGCCAGCGCCACCAGGATGCCGCCGCGCGCGGTGCCGTCGAGCTTGGTCATGACCAGGCCAGTGACGCCGACGGTTTTGCGAAAAATCTCGACTTGCGACAGCGCGTTCTGGCCGACGGTAGCGTCGAGCACCAGCAGCACGGCGTGCGGCGCCGAGGCGTCGACTTTCTTGATGACGCGGACGATCTTTTCCAGTTCCCCCATCAGTTCGGTACGGTTCTGCAGGCGGCCGGCGGTATCGATGAGAAGAATGTCGGTGCCGCGCGCTTTCGCCGCGCTGACCGCGTCGAAGGCAAGCCCTGCGGCATCGGCGCCGGTTTCGCGCGCGAGGAAATCGGTGCCGCTGCGCGTCGCCCAGATTTTGAGCTGTTCGATCGCGGCGGCGCGAAACGTGTCGCCCGCCGCCAGCATGACCGAGCGTCCTTCGGCGCGGAATTTCGCCGCCAATTTGCCGATGGTCGTGGTCTTGCCGGAGCCGTTGACGCCGGCAACGAGTATGACGAAGGGCTTCTTCGCCGGATCGATCACGAGCGGCTGCGCGACATCGGCCAGCGCCTTCTCGACCTCGGTCGCGACCACGTCCTTGATCTCATCCGGCGTGATCGACGTGCGAAAGCGGCCATAGCGGAGCTCGGTGGCGATGCGCGCGGCGGTGTCGGCGCCGAGATCGGCGCGGATGAGCGCATCCTCGATGTCGTCGACCGTCGCGGCATCGAGCTGGCGCTTGGCCACCACATGCGCGATGGCCTCGCCGATCGTCGACGACGAGCGTTTGAGACCGCCGGACAGCCGCCGCCACCAGTTTTCGCGCTTTTCGGCCGTTTCGATGGCGCCTTCGGTCGGTCGGTCTTGCGGAGTTTCCTGCATGCGGCGCCCGTGATAGCGGTTTCGCCAAGGGACGCAAATATGACCCCGGAAGAGACGATGTCGCGGCTCCTCTATCGCGACGCACTGATGCTGGTGATCGACAAGCCGGCCGGCATGGCCGTGCATCGCGGCTCGCCGAACAGCAAGGACCGCAATCGCGAGTTGATCGAGGATCATTTCGACGCGCTCCGCTTCGGCTTGCCGCGGCCGCCGGCGCTGGCGCACCGGCTCGACCGCGACACCTCCGGCTGCCTAGTCCTCGGCCGTCACCGCAAGGCGCTGGCCGAGCTCGGCAAGCTGTTTCGCAACGGCTTAATCGACAAGACCTACTGGGCCGTCGTCGAAGGCGGACCGGACGCCGACGAAGGCGCGATCGACCTGCCGCTCGGCCGCCTCGACGACAAGATCGGCTGGTGGATGAAGCACGATCCGGCCGGGCAGCCGGCCTTGACGAAGTGGAAAGTCCTTGGACGGTCTTCCGGCGATGTGAACTCCGGCAAATTGACGTGGCTTTCGCTCGATCTTTTGACCGGGCGCACGCATCAGATCCGGGTGCACTGCGCCGAGATGGGCTGGCCGGTGGTGGGCGACGCCATCTACGGCCACGCGCCGCGGCACGGCGGCCCGCCCCTTCAACTGCACGCCCGCGAAATCGCGGTGCCGCTGTACAAAAACCGCGATCCGATCCGCGTTACCGCGCCGGTGCCGGCGCATATTCGCGAAATGCTCATCCTGTGCGGGTGGGACGGCGAAGACGAAATCATCCGTCCCCGAGAAGCCCGAGCACAAGCCGATCAGTAGATCGTCTCTTTGATCCGCTCGGGCGCCAGGCGATCATGCTCCGCGCCGCCCATCTTGCCGTCGGTCAATTCAGCCAGAATCGAGCCGGGTGTCGGCAAAGTCTTGCGATCGACGATGCTCGCCGGATCCCACAGTTTCGAGCGGATGATCGCCTTGGTGCACTGGAAATAGGCCTTTTCCACGGTCACTATCAGCACGCATTTCGGCACTTTGCCGTTCAGCGCGAAGCTTTCCGTCAGCTTCGGATCGGCGGAAATTTTGGCGCGGCCGATGATGCGCATGGTCTCGCCGACGCCGGGAATGAGAAAGAGCAAAGCGACGCGCGGATCGCGCACCAGATTGCGCAAACTGTCGATGCGGTTGTTGCCGCGGCGGTCGGGAATGACGAGCGTATGCTCGTCGACGACGCGGACGAAACCGGGCGGATCGCCGCGCGGCGAGCAGTCGAGGCCTTCGGGGCCGCAGGTCGCCAGCACCGCAAACGGCGCGGCTTCGATCAGCTTGCGGTATTGCGGCGTGATGCGATCGGTTTCCTTGAAAACAGCGGGGCCATAGGGCGCCTCCGCGTACAAAGCCTCGAGCTGTTCGGCGGTCGCGATGGTGTAGTCTCCATCCTTGCCGTCCGCGCTGCTGTCCACGTTGTTTCCCATGGCGCCGCCTCCGCTCTCCGGCGATGTTAGCTCAAGCCGCCCGTAATTGCTTGCCGTCGTGCCCGGCCATCCGCAAATCGATCAGGCGGCCCGGCGCGGCCGGCGTCGCCAGCGCGACCTTGGCGAAATGTTCGGTATGGCCGGCCTCGCCATCTTCCACCAGAACACGGCGGATCGCGCCGACCTCGCCGTCGAGATGCCGGGAAAGCGCCAGCGCACCGCGCTCGCGCAGCCGCCGGGCACGCTCCTTGATCGCAGGCTTGGCAACTTGCGGCATGCGCGCGGCCGGCGTACCCGGACGCGGCGAGAACGGAAAGACGTGGAGATGCGTGAGCCCGCAATCCTCGACCAGAGCCAGCGTGCCGGCGAACATGTCCTCGGTCTCGGTCGGAAAACCGGCAATCAGGTCGGCGCCGAACACGATATCCGGGCGCAGCCGCCGCAGTTGCGCGCAGAAGGCGATGGCATCGGCGCGCGAATGCCGGCGCTTCATGCGCTTGAGAATGAGATCGTCGCCGGATTGCAGCGACAGGTGCAGATGCGGCATCAACCGCGGCTCGCCCGCCACCGCATCAAGCAGATCGCGGTCGGCCTCCACCGAATCGATCGACGACAGGCGCAGCCGCTCGAGCTCCGGCACATGTTTGAGAATCTGCTTCACCAGCGCGCCGAGCTTCGGCGCGCCGGGCAGATCGGCGCCGTAACTCGTGATGTCGACGCCGGTGAGCACGATCTCCCGGTAATCGTTGGCAACCAAGCGGCGCACGTCGTCGACCACCGCCCCCATCGGCACCGAGCGCGAATTGCCGCGGCCGAACGGAATGATGCAGAAGGTGCAGCGGTGGTCGCAGCCGTTTTGCACTTGCACGAACGCGCGACTGCGGCCGGCAAAGGCGTCGACCAGATGCGGCGCTGTTTCCTTGACCGCCATGATGTCGTTGACGATGGCTTTCGGCGCGCCATCGAGGGCGAAAGCCGCGTGCGCTTGCGCCCAGCCGGTGGCGGACAGCTTTTCGGTATTGCCGAGGACGGCATCGGCCTCGGTCATCCCTACAAAGGTCTGCGGCTCGGTTTGCGCCGCGCAGCCGGTCACGACGATCTTCGACCCCGGACGGTCGCGGCGCAGCGCCCGGATCGTCTGCCGCGCCTGGCGCACCGCTTCCGCCGTCACCGCGCAGGTATTGACCACGATCGTATCGGTAAAGCCGGCGCGCTCGGCCTCGCGGCGGATCACTTCCGCTTCGGCGGCGTTGAGGCGGCAGCCGAAAGTGACGACCTCGACGCTCATGATCGGACGCTCATTGCGCCGCTCCCGTGCCGGCGCCGGCGGCAAAAAGCGCGGCATCGAAGCGGCCTTTGCGCTCGAATTCCACCGGCCCGGTCATCAGCACATGATCGTCGCCCGTGCGCCATTCGATCTCGAGATCGCCGCCGGGCAGCGTGACCTTGACCTTGCGGCCAGTGCGATTGAGCCGCGCCGCGGCGACCGCCGCGGCGCAAGCGGCCGAACCGCAAGCCTTGGTCAGTCCGGCGCCGCGCTCCCAGGTGCGGATCACGATGCGCTCGCGCGACGGGGTGGCGGCAAGCGTGATATTGGCGCGCTCGGGAAACAGCGGATGATGTTCGAGTAACGGACCGATCTTGGCGAGATCGTAGGCGGCCGGATCCTCGACCCAAAAAATCGCATGTGGATTGCCCATGCTGACGACCGAGGGCGAATGCAAGGCCGGCGCGCCACGCGGGCCGATTTCGAGCTCGATCTGCCGCGTGTCGGCGAATTCCTCGCTGAGCGGAATCTCGTCCCAGCGAAATCGCGGCACGCCCATGTCGACGGTGAACAGGCCGTTGTCGGCACGCCAGCACAAAATCGTTCCGGCTGCGGTGGAGAATCGCAAGCGCGCTTTGCCGGTTTCCTCGCCGACCAGCGCGGCGACGCAGCGCATGCCGTTGCCGCAAGCGCCCGCTTCCGAGCCGTCATTGTTGTAGATACGGATCGCGGCATCGTCGCCGTCAGCGCGCGGCGGATAGAGCGCCATCAGCTGATCGTAAGGCTCCTGCCGGGCGGCCGCCTGCGCTGCCGCGGCATCGATGGCGCCGGGGCGCGTGCGCAAATCGACGACGACGATCTCGTTGCCGAGGCCGTTCATCTTGACGAAATCGCGGTCGGCGAGCGCGCTCATGATAAAGCCCAAATGCAGCCGGTTTATATGAGAATTCGCTGCGCCTGCGCCAGTATCGCGCCGAGAAAACAAGCCGCGGACGGCAATTTGGGCGCGGCGGATCAACGGGGAAAGTGCTAAATTCGCCAATCGATTCAGCATGAGCGACGGCGCAGCCGCGGGCGCCGGCCGCTCAATTCGAGGAGACGACGATGCCGTTCCGCTTCGTGCTGCGTGCCGTAATCGCGGGCGCCGCCCTGGCCGTGCTTGCTGTGCTGGTGCCGCCGCAGCCGACTTTGGCGCAAACGGCGCCGCCGCCGGCGTCAAGTGCCGTGCCGGCCCCTGCGCCCGCGCCGGCACCGCCGGTGACTGCTCCCGCCCCCGCGGCCCCCGAGCAGATCGCTCCGCCCTCGACGCCGGCCCAGCCCGGCGACGTGTTCGGCGCCGACACGACGCTGACCGCAAAGCCGATGATCTACGTCAAAGGCTCGGGCACCTGGGACAAGGCCTTCGCCACGCTGACCGCCTCGTTCAAGAAGATCAAAGCCTATCTCGACAAGGAAGGCATCAAGCCCGACGGCCTGCCGATGACGATCTTCACGGCGACCGACGATAACGGCTTCGACTACGAAGCCGCGGTGCCGATCGCGGCGCCGCCCAAAGACGTTCCGCACGGCGACATCGCGCTGGGCCAGACTCCGGCAGGCCAAGCGCTCAAATTCGTCCACCGCGGCTCGTATGACGATCTCGACAACACCTACGAGGCGATCACCAATTACCTCGACGACAAGCGGCTCGTCGCCAAGGACATGTTCATCGAAGAATACGTCACCGACCCGCTCGCCGCCGACGTCAACAAACTGGTCGTCAATGTGTACGTCTTGATCGAGCCGCCGCAGACCTCGCCGGGCTAGAGCATGATCCGGAAAAGTGGAAACCGGGTTTCCGAAAGGATCATGCTCCAAGAAAATTACAGCTCCCACACCTGCCCGGGGCGCAGCGTCCGGAAACGTTCCGGTGGAATGCCGGCGTCCTGCAAAGCCGTCGCCAGCGCCGCAACCGGCGCGTCGATAGCCTCATCGGTGAGCTGGAACGTGCCGTAATGATGGCCGAGCGCGAGCGCGGCGCCGCAATCGATGAAAGCCTGCACCGATTCGGCCGGATTCATATGCTGTTCGCGCATGAACCAGCGCGGCTCGTAAGCGCCGATCGGCAAGATGGCGAGCCGGAACGGCCCGTGGCGCTGGCGGGCGTCGCGGAAATGGCGGCCCTCGCCGTAGCCGGAATCGGCGACGAAATAGATGCGGCCGCCGGGCGCGTCGATGACGAACGAGGCCCATAGCGACATGTTGCGGTCGGACAGATTGCGCGCCGACCAATGCCGCGTCGGCACCAGCGTCACACCGACGCCGGCGCCGAGATCGACGCGCTGTTCCCAGTCATAGGCCTCGGCCGCGATCGCCGGATCGTAGTTGCGCATGATGGTGTCGTTGCCGAGCGGGGCGATGACGCGGGGACGATGCGCGGCGGCGAGCCGCGACAGCGTCGTGAGGTCGAGGTGATCGTAGTGGCCGTGCGACACCAGCACAGCGTCGATCGGCGGCAGATCGGCAAAGGCGATGCCCGGATCGTTGACACGCTTTGGCCCAATGAATCGAAACGGCGAGGCGCGTTCCGACCAGACCGGGTCGAGCAGAATATTGCGGCCGGCGGTTTGAACAAGAAAGCTCGCATGGCCGACATAGCTGATGCGCCAGGCTTCGCCCTCGACGCGGGCCGGCGGACGGTCGGCAAAGGGCGACGGCGCCCATGCCGGCCATTTGGCGCGACTGCCGCGCCATTTGCGGTCGAACATCCACCGCAGCAGGGCCCCTCGGCTGCGCGGCGGCGCGCTTTTGACATCGAAAAACCGCTCGCCGTCGAATGATCGGAAACGGGACCGTGGTAATAGCGCGACATCGTCCCTTACATATAGGGCTTAAGCCCGGCGGGGCCCGCAGAACGGTTGACGGCGGCGAGCCCGCCCCCTATTTTCCGCCCACTCTCGTTAAGAGACCGAATTTGAACCGCCGACCGGCCCTGTGAGACCGGAGGCTACCGCCCGACAGCGCGATGCGCCCTCGGGCGTCACAGTGTTTTCTCGGGCGTCCCGCTCGCGGCTCCTTCTTCCCGCGTGCGGGGAGAAGGTTGGGATGAGGGGGCGTGGCCGCTAGGCTCAGAATCGCGGATAGGCCCCCTCACCCTCGTTCGCTCCGCTCACTCGACCTCTCCCCGCGCGCGGGGAGAGGTGAAATAAAGGAAACGATGTTCGACACTCTGTCGGAACGGCTGAACGGCATTCTCGACCGGCTGACGCGGCGCGGCGCGCTGTCGGAAGCCGATGTCGAGACCGCGCTGCGCGAAGTGCGCCGCGCGCTCCTTGAAGCCGACGTCGCGCTCGACGTGGCGCGCACCTTCACCGATCAGGTCAAAGTGCGCGCCGTCGGCGTCGAAGTGATCAAGTCGGTCACGCCCGGCCAAATGGTCGTGAAAATCGTGCACGACCAGTTGATCGAGACCTTGGGCGCGAGCGCGCAGCCGATCGACCTCAACGCGCCGGCACCGGTGGTGATCATGATGGTCGGCCTGCAAGGCTCCGGCAAAACCACGACCACCGCCAAGATCGCCAAGCGTCTGACCGAGGTGCAAAAGCGCAAGGTGCTGATGGCCTCGCTCGACACCAGGCGGCCGGCGGCGATGGAACAGCTCGCCATCCTCGGCAAGCAGATCGGCGTCGAGACACTGCCCATCGTCGAAGGCCAGGCGCCGGTGCAGATCGCGGGCCGGGCCGAGCAAGCGGCGCGGCTCGGCGGCTACGACGTGGTGCTGCTCGACACCGCCGGCCGGCTCACGCTTGACGAAGAACTGATGCGCGAAGCAGCCGACGTGCGCCGCACCGCAAAGCCCCACGAAGTGCTGCTGGTCGCCGATGCGCTGACCGGCCAGGACGCCGTCAATCTGGCGAAGGCCTTCAACGAGAGGCTCGATCTCACCGGCATCGTGCTGACCCGCATCGATGGCGACGGCCGCGGCGGCGCCGCGCTGTCGATGCGCGCGGTCACCGGCAAGCCGATCAAGCTCATCGGCACCGGCGAGAAGCTCGACGCCATCGAGGACTTTTATCCGCAGCGCATCGCCGACCGCATCCTCGGCATGGGCGACATCGTTTCGCTGGTCGAGAAGGCCGCGACCACCATCGATGCCGAGAAGGCGGCGCACGTCGCCGCGAAAATGCGCAAGGGGACGTTCGATCTTGCGGATCTCCGGGAGCAGCTCGCGCAGATGCAGAACATGGGCGGCATGAGCGGGCTGATGGCGATGCTGCCCGGCGTCGCCAAGCTCAAGAATCAGCTGGCCGAACGCAATCTCGACGAAAAAGTGCTCAAGCGGCAGATGGCCATCATCGATTCGATGACGCCGGGGGAGCGCCGCAATCCCGATGTGCTCAAAGCGAGCCGCAAGCGCCGCATCGCCGGCGGCTCTGGCACCAGTCCGGAGGACATCAACAAACTTCTGAAAATGCACCGCACCATGTCCGACGTGATGAAGGCCATGGGCGGCGCCAAGCGCGGCCCGATGGCGGGGCTCGCCAATATGCTGGGCTTCGGCGGCGGCGGCGCGCCAAGCCCCGAAGAGATGGCAAAGCTTGCCGAGAAAATGCCGGGCGGAATGCCGGCGGGATTTCCGGGCGCCGGCGGCCTGCCGCCGAACATGCCGGGACTGCCCAATCTGCCCAAAGGTCTGCCGCCGAATTTCCCAGGGCTGCCCGGTCTCGGTCCGAAATTTACCGGCGGTTTTCCCGGGTTGGGAAAAAAGAAATGACCGATGTCTGATTCAATTATCGCGGTAACAGCCGCAATCATTTCGGCTGGCGCGGCGGTAGCGGCAGCAATAATTTCGGCAGTTACTAATCGATCATTATCGAGGAAACTTAGCTCTCAGAAAATAGCTGAATTTCGTCAGTTATGGATAGAAGACCTACGGGAGAAACTGGCGGAATTTTGCAACGAGACATTTAAGGCGGTCGTATTGGCTCGGCAGGAAAAAACACAAGATGCGCTCAGAATTCAATTTTTACGGAGTTACGTGCGGCTCAAACTTAATAAGAAAGAAAAGAAACATAGTGACCTGCTTGCCGCAATGGACGAAACGATCAGTCACCTTAATCTGGTCATGAAAGACGAGATTGCGGAACGGGACGCAAGTCTGGCGATGGATGAATACAGGAAAGCGACATCCAGATTGTGTGAACTAACAGATGATATTCTCAAGGAAGAATGGTCACGAGTAAAAAACGAAATCCGATCATAAACTAACGAAAGGAAAAACTGAATGTCTCTCGTCATCCGCATGGCCCGCGCCGGCACCAAGAAGCGGCCGGTCTATCACATCGTGGTCGCCGACAGCCGCAGTCCCCGCGACGGCCGCTTCATCGAGCGGCTCGGCTATTTCAATCCGCTCTTGCCGAAGGACAAGACCGACCGGCTGAAGTGGGACGTCGAAAAAGCCAAGGCCTGGATCGCCAAGGGCGCGCAGCCGTCCGACCGCGTCATGCGCTTTCTCGACGCCGCCGGGGTGTTAAAGCGCAAGGCGCGCAATAATCCGGAAAAGGCCGTGCCGCGCAAAGAGCGCAAGGCCAAGGAAGAAGCCGCCAAAGCGGCCGCGGCTGCAGCGCCCGCAAAGGGCGCGGCTCCGGCTGCTGCGCCGGCGAGCTAACGATCGATGGCCGGCGGCGCGCGCGTCTGCCTCGGCCAGATCGGCGCCGCTCACGGCGTGCGCGGCGAGGTGCGGCTGCGCTCGTTCACCGCCGACCCGGCGGCGATCACGCGCTACGGGCCGCTCGAAGCCGAGGACGGCCGCGTCTTTGAAATCGAAAGCTTGCGGCCGGCCAAAGACCATTTCGTGGCGCGGCTATCCGGCATTGCCGACCGCGAGGCCGCCGAGCGGCTGGCCAATACCAGGCTCTATGTGCCGCGCCAGCGGTTGCCGGAGCCGGACCAGCCGGACGAATTTTACCACGCCGATCTGATCGGGCTCGTGGCGATCGATCGCGCCGGAGCCCGCCTCGGCGCCGTTGTCGGCGTGCACAATTTCGGCGCCGGCGATCTGATCGAGGTGAAGCCTGACGCCGGCGGCAAGACGGAATTGATCCCGTTCGATGCGATCAACGTACCAACGGTCGATCTCGCTGCGGGAAAGATCGTCGTGACACCCTTTCCCCTTGCGGGAGAGGGTGGCGAGGCGAAGCCAAGCCGCCAGCGGTTCACCGTCTCCCATAGGCGGAGAGGGTAATGGCGTGGCGCGCCAGCATATTGACGATCTTCCCGGACATGTTCCCCGGCCCGTTGGGTGCAAGCTTGGCCGGTAAAGCGCTCGCGTCCGGCGCCTGGGCGCTCGACGTCGTCGATATCCGGGCCTTTGCGACCGACAAGCACCGCACCGTCGACGATACGCCGGCCGGCGGCGGCCCGGGCATGGTGATGAAACCCGACGTGCTCGGTCGCGCCATCGACGCCGCTGCCACGGACGGCCGCCCGCGACTGTTGCTGTCGCCGCGCGGAACGCCGCTGATCCAACGCCGGATCGAAGCCTTAAGCGGCGGCGCGGGCGTGGTCTTGGTCTGCGGGCGCTTCGAGGGGGTCGACGAGCGCATTATCGCTGGCCGCGCCCTGGAAGAGGTTTCGATCGGCGATTATGTCCTGTCCGGCGGCGAGATAGCGGCGATGGCGCTGCTCGATGCCTGCGTGCGGCTTTTGCCCGGTGTCATGGGCACAGCCGCTTCCGGCGCCGAAGAGAGCTTTGCCGAGGGCTTGTTGGAATACCCGCATTATACGCGACCGCAGCTCTGGGAAGGCCAAGCCATACCGGAGGTTTTGCTGTCCGGCGATCACGCCAAGATCGCCGCTTGGCGGCGTACCGAGGCCGAGCGGCTGACCCAGGAGCGCCGGCCCGACCTCTGGGCGGCCTTTTTGCGGGGCTTCCGAAAGGACGCGCGGACGGGGTGACGAAAGGGTGACAAAACCCGCGCGGTGGCGTAGAAGCACGCCGAACCCGTGGATAACCGGCTTGTAACCGGCGCGAAGGACAGCGCAGCCGATGGAGAATTCGCCATGAATTTGCTCAAAGAAATCGAAAACGAACAGGTGGCGAAACTGACCGCCCGCAGGGAAATTCCCGATTTCCAGCCGGGCGATACGGTCATCGTTAACGTCAAGATCGTCGAAGGCGAGCGCGCCCGCGTGCAGGCCTATGAAGGCGTCTGCATCGGCCGCGCCGGCGGTGGGCTGAACGAGAATTTCACCGTGCGCAAGATTTCCTACGGCGAAGGCGTCGAGCGCGTCTTTCCGCTTTATTCGCCGATGATCGACTCGATCGAGGTGGTGCGCCGCGGCAAGGTTCGCCGGGCCAAGCTCTATTACCTGCGCGGCCGGCGCGGCAAGTCAGCCCGCATTTTCGAGCGCCAGGACACCGAGCACGGCGGCGCCGAGAAGAAAGCCGCCGAATAATCTTCACCCATCGCAATTGCGTCTCGCGCCGGCGATGGAGCATCATGGCGTCGTGACCTTGTGAGTTGCGCAAATGGCCAAGCCCCGCACCCTCTACGATAAAATCTGGGACGATCATCTGATCGAGACTGCGCCCGATGGCGCCAGCCTGATCTATATCGACCGCCACATCGTCCACGAAGTGACGAGCCCGCAGGCCTTCGAAGGTTTGCGGCTGTCCGGCCGCAAAGTGCATGCCCCGGACAAGACCCTCCTTGTCGTCGATCACAACGTGCCGACGACCGACCGCAATTTGCCCAATCCCGATCCGGAGAGCGCGGCGCAGATCGCCTATCTCGCCGAGAACGCCAAATTCTTCGGGCTCGAATATTACGACGAGTTCGATAAGCGCCAGGGCATCGTCCATATCATCGGGCCGGAGCAGGGTTTTACGCTGCCCGGCGTGACGCTGGTCTGCGGCGACAGCCATACCGCGACCAATGGCGCATTCGGCGCGCTCGCCTACGGCATCGGCACCTCCGAGGTCGAGCACGTCTTGGCGACGCAGACCTTGATCCAGAACAAAGTCGATGAATATGCGCGCGGTGGTCGACGGCAAATTGCCGCCCGGCGTGACCGCCAAAGACATCATCCTCGCCATCATCGGCGAGATCGGCACCGCCGGCGGCACCGGCTATGCGCTCGAATATGCCGGCGAGGCGATCCGCGCGCTGTCGATGGAAGGCCGCATGACGGTCTGCAACATGTCGGTCGAGGCCGGCGCCAAAGCCGGCTTCATCGCGCCGGACGAAAAGACCTACGCCTATCTGAAAGGCCGGCCGAAAGCGCCCAAGGAAAAAGATTGGGACGCGGCGGTGCGCTATTGGGAGACGCCTGCACTCCGACGAGGGCGCGCATTTCGACCGCGAGATCAAGCTCGACGCCGCAAAGCTGCCGCCGCTCGTCACCTGGGGCACCAGCCCCGAGCAGGTGATTTCGGTGACCGGCCGGGTGCCGAGCCTCGACGGCGTCGCCGACGAGAAGAAGCGCGAAGCGATCGGGCGCGCCCTCAATTACATGGGCCTCAAAGGCGGCGAGAAGATTTCCGACATCGCCATCGATCGCGTTTTCATCGGCTCATGCACCAATGCGCGGATCGAAGATTTGCGCGAAGTGGCCCGCGTCGTCGACGGCAAGACCGTCAATGCTAACGTCAAAGCCATGATCGTGCCGGGCTCAGGTCTCGTCAAAGAACAGGCCGAATCCGAAGGGCTCGACAAGATCTTCGTCAAAGCCGGCTTCGAATGGCGCGAGCCGGGATGCTCGATGTGCCTTGCGATGAATCCCGACAAGCTCGCGCCGGGCGAGCGCTGCGCCTCGACCTCGAACCGCAACTTCGAGGGTCGCCAAGGCTACAAGGGCCGCACCCATCTGGTGTCGCCGACGATGGCTGCGGCCGCCGGCATCGCCGGGCACTTCGTCGATATCCGGGAGTGGCGTTAGGCCGTCGTCATTGCGAGGAGCGAAGCGACGAAGCAATCCAGACGGGACCGCCGGACTGGATTGCTTCGCTCCGCTCGCAATGACGAAACGTTAGCCCCTCACCCACCAGCACCGCATTTCGGGGAATAGCACCGTGCCGCTCGGCCGGTGCTGCAATTCGTACCAGTCGACGCAGCGCCGATAGAGCAAGCGCCCCGGATGAATGGTGATGCGGCCGCGGACGTGGCGCGGCGGCGGCGAGGCGAATCCGGGCTGCGCGATCGGCGAGGTGTGGTTCTGCGCCAATGCCGGTGGCGTTGCCGCAAGGAGCGCCGGCACGATAATCGCGACGAGGATCGGCGTTTTCATTCGCATGGTCCACCGGCTTAGCTCGGCTTCTAATTCAGGCTAAACTGCGATTATGGCCGATGTAAATTCCGATCCCCTGGCGTGGCGGCCGGTAACGGCGCCCTCGCTCGCCGCTTTCGAAGTGCTGGCCGGCGCGGTGTTTCTCCATTTGCCGAAGAAATTCCGCGATCTGTGTGCCGATGTCGTCATCCAGGTCGACGATTTCCCGAGCAAAGAAGTGCTCGCCCGCATGAGGGCACGCAGCGAATTCGATCTGCTCGGGCTGTTTCACGGCATCGGCCTGCCGCTTCGCGGGGAGAGCTTCACCGGCCAGATGCCGAACATGATCTGGCTCTACCGCCGGCCGATCCTCGATTACTGGGCCGGGCATGACGAAACTCTCGGAGACATCGTCAAGCATGTGTTGGTACATGAAATTGGCCATCATTTCGGTCTGTCGGATGACGACATGCATGCAATTGAACAGGCCGCTGGATGAGGAGGGAGACATGTCCATGAAAGTCGACGGCGCGTGCCATTGCGGCTTTATCGCCATCGAAGGCGAAGCCGACCCGGAAAAGGTCAACATCTGTCATTGCACCGATTGCCAGACCTCAACCGGCACTGCATTCCGCATTTCGGTCCCGATCCCCGGCGCAAGCTTCAAGATGACCGGCCAGCCGACCACCTATCTGAAGACCACCGCCGACAGCGGCAAGCCGCGGCTGCAGGCCTTTTGTCCGCGCTGCGGCACGCCGATCTATTCGACGACACCGGGCGACGGCGTGCAGCCGTCCTATACGGTGCGCGTCGGCATGCTGCGCCAGCGCGACCGGTTGCCGCCGAAGCGGCAGACCTGGTGGCGCTCGCATCGGCCCTGGGTCACCACGCTGGCGTCGGTTCCAACGGTCGAGAAGCAGAGCTGACATTCGCCGCGCCGGCGCAGGCTTGACCTGCGTCCGCCGAGACCCCATTAACTCCCCGTACACAGAAGCATCAGTCCCACGCAGGATCGGATCAGGTTCGGATCATGCAAAAGTTCACCGTTCTGGAAGGCGTCGCCGCGCCGTTGAAAATGATCAATATCGACACCGATATGATCATCCCCAAGCAATATCTGAAAACCATCAAGCGCACCGGCCTTGGCGCAGGTCTATTCTCCGAGAAGCGCTTTCGCGACGACGGCAGCGAGAATCCCGATTTCGTGCTCAACAAGCCGGCCTATCGCAAGGCCAGGATTCTCGTCGCCGGCGACAATTTCGGCTGCGGCTCCTCGCGCGAGCACGCGCCGTGGGCGCTGCTCGATTTCGGCATCACCTGCGTGATCTCGACCTCGTTCGGCGATATTTTCTACAACAACTGCTTCAAGAACGGCGTGCTGCCGATCCAGGTGTCGCCACAAGATCTCGAGAAACTGTTCGACGACGCCGATCGCGGCGCCAATGCGACGCTGACCGTCGATCTGGAAAAGCAGGAAATCCGCGGGCCGGACGGCGGCGTGGTCAAATTCGACATCGATCCGCACCGTAAGCACGCGTTGCTCAACGGTCTCGACGAGGTCGGCGTGACGATGCAGAAGCAGAACAAGATCGAAAGCTTCGAGGCCCAGGCCAAGCAGTCGCGGCCCTGGGTGTGAATCTCGTCATTGCCGGACTTGATCCGGCAATCCATGCTGACTTGACGCAACAAGATGGATCACCGGGTCAAGCCCGGTGATGACGCCCGAGAAGTCATGACATCCGCAATCTCCGTCACCCATCTCGACAAGACCTATGCGTCCGGTTTCCGGGCGCTCGACGATATCAATCTCGACATCAGCCACGGCGAGATTTTCGCCCTGCTCGGGCCGAACGGCGCCGGCAAGACCACGCTGATCGGCATCGTCTGCGGCATCGTCAAGCCGTCGAGCGGAACCGTCACCGTGGACGGCCACGACATCATTGCGGATTATCGCGCGGCCCGCTCGCTGATCGGGCTGGTGCCGCAGGAGCTCACCACCGACGCGTTCGAGACGCCGCCGGCAACCATGCGCTTCTCGCGCGGGCTGTTCGGCAAGCCGCCCAATCCCGATCACATCGAGAAGGTGCTCAAACAGCTCTCCTTGTGGGACAAGCGCGACGCCAAGATCAGGATGCTGTCGGGCGGCATGAAGCGCCGGCTGATGATCGCCAAGGCGCTGGCGCACGAGCCGCGAATCCTGTTCCTCGACGAGCCGACCGCCGGCGTCGACGTCGAATTGCGCAAGGACATGTGGCAGCTCGTTCGAGAGCTGCGCGCGACCGGCGTCACCATCATCCTCACCACGCATTACATCGAGGAAGCCGAGGACATGGCCGACCGGGTCGGCGTCATCAACAAAGGCGAGATCATCCTGATCGAGGACAAGGCCGAGCTGATGCGCAAGCTCGGCAAGAAGCAATTGACGCTCGAACTGCGCGATCGCCTCGACGGCATCCCGGCCGTGCTGGCGCCTTATCACCTGACGCTCGCCGCCGGCGGCACGGCCCTGATCTACACTTACGATACCAGCAGCGAGCGTACCGGCATCACCGACCTGCTCGACGCCGTTCGGCACGCCGGCATCACATTCAAGGATCTGCAGACGACGCAGAGCTCGCTGGAGGACATCTTCGTCGGCCTGGTGAGCAAGAATTCCGGAGCCGCGCGATGAACCTTTACGGCGTGCGGGCGATCTATTTCTACGAAATGGCGCGCACCGGACGCACGCTGTTTCAGAGCGTAGTGTCGCCGGTGATCTCCACGTCGCTGTATTTCATCGTGTTCGGCGCCGCGATCGGCTCGCGCATCACCCAGATCGACGGCGTGTCAGCTACGGCTCCTTCATCGTGCCCGGCCTGATCATGCTGATGCTGTTGACGCAGAGCGTGACCAACGCCGCGTTCGGCATTTATTTTCCGCGCTTCGTCGGCACCATCTACGAGCTGCTCTCGGCGCCGGTGTCGGCGTTCGAGATCGTGCTCGGCTATGTCGGCGCGGCCGCCACCAAGTCGATCGTGCTCGGCCTGATCATCCTGGCGACGTCGTCTCTGTTCGTGCCGATCCACATCGCGCATCCGTTCTGGATGCTCGGCTTCCTGTTCCTGACCGCGATCAGCTTCAGCCTGCTCGGCTTTATCCTCGGCATCTGGGCCGAGGGTTTCGAGAAATTGCAGATCGTGCCGCTTTTGATCATCACGCCGCTGACCTTTCTCGGCGGCACGTTCTATTCGACCCGCGTGCTGCCGCCGTTCTGGCGCAAGGTCACGCTGTTCAATCCGCTGGTCTATCTGATCTCCGGCTTCCGCTGGAGCTTCTTCGACGTCGCCGACGTCAACATCGAGGTCAGCGTGGCGATGACGCTGTTTTTCCTCGCCGTCTGCCTCGCCATCGTCTGGTGGTTCTTCAAGACCGGCTACCGGCTGAAGAACTAGCGGTGAAGGCGCCGCCGTCGCTGGTCGTCCGCTAAGCCGGCGTGCCCATGAAATCGCGCTTGCCGATTTCCACCCCGCACTGCCGAACGATGTCGTAGGCGGTGGTAGTGTGAAACCAGAAATTCGGCAGGCTGTTGCCGAGCAAAAGGCTTTGACCGGTGAATTGCCGCGTTTGGCCGCTGGGAAACGTGATGCTGATGTCCTTGCCCTCGGTACCGTCGATCTCCGCCGGTTTGACGCTCTTGAGATAGTCGATGGTCTTGGCGATGCGGTCCTTCAACTGAGCGATCGTCGTCTCGTCATTGGCGAACTTCAACAGCTCCTTGCCGGCAAGACGCCCCGCCGCATTGGCGGCGTGATCGGTGGCCGCGCGCACCTGGCGCGCCAGCGTGAACATGTCCGGCGACAGCCGCATGTTCAACAGATCGGCCTCGTTGACCTTGCGGGCCGTCGCCCAGGCGGCGGCCTTGTCGAGCACGGTGGAAAGACCGTTGAGGTGCTGAATGAAGACGGGGATGGAAACGGTATACATGGAAACGGGCATTGCTGATGGCTCGCTGGTAAGAATGGCGGGAGGCCAAGCCTAGCGAAACTTAAGCCCGTTTTGAAATCGAAAATTTCGGACCGCCTGAGCGGCCAGTGGTCCTTTGGATTTGACATTCGCTACCCGCCTAGCAGCAAACTCGTGAAAGCTAATGTCAAATCCGCTCCACTAGGAGGCGGCAAGCGTCTCCTGGACCGGCTGGGCCGCCTTGCGTTTGTCGATCGCCTCGGCGATCGCCACCGTCTGCCGCGCCATTTCGGCATGCAGCCGCTCGACCATGCGGCCGTCGACCTGCACGACGCCCTTGTCCTTGTTCTCGGGCAGGTCGAAGGCGGCGATCATCTTGCGCGCCACCGCTACCTCGTCCGTGGTCGGCGAGAACGCCTCGTTGCACGGCTCGATCTGCCGCGGATGGATCAGCGTCTTGCCGTCAAAGCCGAAATCGCGCGCCTGCTCGCATTCCTCGACAAAACCCTCGGCGTTGCCGAGATCGTTGTAGACGCCGTCGAGGATAGCAAGCCCGTAAGCGCGCGCGGCGGCGAGGCAGGTCATCAGCCATGGCAGCATCGGCGCCCGGCCGGGCACCAGCCTGGCGCGGGTGTCCTTGGCGAGATCGTTGGTGCCCATGACGAAGCCGGCAAGCCGGGTCTCGGAATCGAGCGCGGCATGGGCGATTTCGCCGACATTGAGCATGGCGAGCGGCGTCTCCATCATCGCCCAGACGCGAACGCTGCGGATGGGTGCCCATGTCGACGAGGCGCGCCGCCAGATCCTGCAACTGCTTCGGCGACGAGACTTTCGGCACCAGGATGGCGTCGGGTTCGGCGGAGGCGGCCGCGTCGATGTCGTCGACCCACCAGCGCGTATCGAGGCCATTGATGCGCACCAGCACTTCGCGGTCGCCGAAGCCGGTCTTGAGCGCCTTGACGATATTGTCGCGCGCCGCCGCCTTGGCCTCCGGCGCCACCGCGTCTTCGAGGTCGAGGATCAGCCCGTCGGCCGGCAATTCGCGCGCCTTCTCCAGTGCGCGCGAGATTCGATCCGGGCATATAGAGCACGCTGCGGCGTGGACGGACGGTCATCGCTTAAAGTCCCCAATTCCCCGGCGGGCCTTAAGCTAGCGGCTTTGCAGGGTTCATGCCAATCCGCGAGCGTGCGGGTTAGAAGCGTTCGCTTCTCGGTGTGGCGGGGTTACGCCGCCTTGCGCTTCGCGGTGATCAGCTTCCTGTTGATCAGACATTCGGCGATCTGGATGGCGTTGAGCGCGGCGCCCTTGCGCAGGTTGTCCGACACTACCCACATCGACAGGCCGTTCTCGACCGTGGCGTCCTCGCGGATGCGGCTGATATAGGTGGCGTCCTCGCCGGTCGCTTCGTAAGGCGTCACGTAGCCGCCCGGCTCGTGCGAATCGATGACCAGACAGCCCGGCGCATTGCGCAAAATATCGCGCGCCTCATCCGGCGTGATCGGGTTTTCAAACTCGACATTGACCGCTTCGGAATGGCTGATGAAGACCGGCACCCGCACGCAGGTCGCGGTGAGCTTGATCTTGGGGTCGAGGATCTTCTTGGTCTCGACCACCATCTTCCATTCTTCGCGGGTGTAGCCGTCCTCCATGAAGGTATCGATCTGCGGAATGAGATTAAACGCGATGCGCTTGGGAAACTTCTTTGCTTCGACCTCGTTGAGCTGGAACACCGCCTTGGTTTGTGAAAACAATTCGTCCATCGCCTCCTTGCCGGCGCCCGACACCGACTGATAGGTGGCAACTACGACGCGCTTGATCTTGGCTTTGTCGTGCAGCGGCTTGAGCGCGACGACGAGCTGCGCCGTCGAGCAATTGGGATTGGCGATAATGCCGCGCTTGCGGAAGCCCGCGACGGCGTCTGCATTGACCTCCGGCACGATCAGCGGAACGTCGCTGTCATAGCGCCAGGCCGAAGAGTTATCGATCACCACTGCGCCGGCCGCGACGATTTTCGGCGACCACTCCTTGGACACCGCGCCACCCGCCGACATCAGGCAGATATCGACGCCCGAAAAGTCAAAATGATCGAGCGCTTTGACCTTCAGGGTGCGGTCGCCGTACGACACTTCCGTGCCCATGCTGCGCCGCGAGGCGAGCGCCACCACCTCGTCGGCCGGGAACGACCGCTCGGCAAGGATATTGAGCATTTCCCGGCCGACATTGCCGGTCGCGCCGACGACGGCGACGTTGTAACCCATCGTTAACTCTCCACCGAAACTTCGCCTTCCAGCCCGCGGCGCAGGAACCGGAGCGGAAGCGCTTCTAGGCGAGAACTGCCGCCAACACAACGCAGATCGGAGCGGCCGTGCCCCAGGGCCTGCATCACGTCCCGCGCGCCGTCCCGGACGATTTTCGCGCCACCCTCGTGCGCATCCTCGCCTATATGGGCGGTTTGGCCGTCCTTGCCATCGCCGCGGCGAGCTTTTTCCGCGCTCCCTCGGTCGTGGCGGCGATCCAGCCGGCGCCCCGGCGGGAATGGATCAATGTCGAACGGCCGCACCCGGCCTTCGAGATGCAAATGCCGGAACTGGCGGCCGACGGTTTCAATTACACGATCCTACGGCGCGACAGCGATGGAGCACGCAAGGATGTATTGAGCTGGGGCGAGCCCAGCGCCGCCGGGCCCTACGTCATGGTGGAAATCTACCGGCCGGGCAGCGCCGGCGAACGCTTCATCGATGCACCGAGCGAGATCGCCGCACGCATCGTCGATTTCACCGTCACCGACGACGTCAAGCCGGCCGGCGACATCGCCAGCAAGTTCGGACCGATGCCGCTTGTCGATTTCGCCATCGCCGTGCCGGGCACGCATAACGGCCTGCAGCGCCGCTGCCTCGGCTTTGCCCGTCCGTTCGACGATCCTTCGCTGCAGATTTCCGGCTGGTATTGCGGCGCCGGCGAACAACCGGTCGATCGCGCTACGCTTGCTTGCGCGCTCGACCGATTGACGATCCTGTCCGCAGGCGGCGACGCCAAGGTCGCGGGCCTGTTTGCGCGCGCGGAGCTTAAGCGGACGTTCTGCGGCGAGCGCAATCCGATCCTGGCGGCGACGCCGGAACGCAATGTCCCGGTCCCGATCCCGCACCGCATACGATACATGGGCGGCGCTAGGGTGCGCGACGAGACGCGTTGACGATCGCTGCGGCAGGGCGACTTTGGCTGCGTGTCCGGCGCCTTATTGAGCGCTCGCCCAACGCCCCCGTCGCGGCGATATCGAGCCGTCGGGTGACAAAACCAGCACAAATCAGGGCAGATCTTGTACCGGCGACGCCCCGCCAGCCCTTGCCGGAACCTGCCGACCGCGCCTGACGTTACCGGATCGCTGTTATCGGCGGCAAAAGCAGGTTACATTGCCACAAAGCGAAGCGAGGAGCCGATGCGCGAAGGACATTCGTTTGCCGCCATTGCCGTTGCGGCAATCGCGCTCGTGTTAGTGGGGAGCGTGCCGGGCCATGCGGCGACCACCAAGCCGCTGCCGCAGCAACCGGTTGTCGAACGCTCCGCGGCGGGGACGGTGATTCAGCCGACCACCACCATTATTCCGGACGGCAACGGCCATCGCACCGTCATCATTATTCCGCGGCACCGCTCCTATCTCGATACCGGGACCGAGGTCTCGGTCGGCGACCGCGACTTCCGCGATTACATGCTGCCTCCTGGCGGCGATCCCGGCCGGCCGAACTGGTACATGGGTCCCGATGTCCAGGGCGACGGCGGCTATCCGATCGGGCAGCCGTTCTATATTCCGGGCATCAATCCGAACAATCCGTTCTAAGCGCGGCTCCATGGTTATGCCACCGAAACGCTCGGGGCCGAATGGGGCAGCATGAATCTTTCGACCTGGTGGCGTTACAAGTGGCGGCGCCGCTTTTACAAGCCGTTCAATAGGCTTGTTCATCGCGGTCGCTATTTCGTCTGCCGTTATTTCGGCGCCGATTTCCTGGTGAACTCGGAGAATGTCGGCGGTCTGGAAATTTCCGCCCATATCGGCGAGCACCGGGAACTGACGAACTTCATTCGCGTCTGCCGCGAGATCAGGCCGGATGTCTTCATCGACATCGGCGCCAATCTCGGCCTCTACACCTGCATCGTGATGAAGAACGGTCTCGCGCCGCGCGCGATCCTGTTCGAACCCGACCGCCGCAACCGCGTCCACCTGCGCGCCAATCTCCTCATCAACGATCTGCTCGACGCCGATGTCGAGATCAACGAGGTCGCACTCGGCGCGGCGCCCGGGAATTTCCGGCTGCTACCGGGCCCGGAGCGCGACATCGGTCTGTCCCAGATCGTCGAGAGCGCGGCCGACGGCGACGGTTATGACGTGGAGATCGTGCGGCTCGACGATCTGGTAGCTCTCTCCGGCCTAACGCTCGCAATCAAGATCGACATCGAGCGTTATGAACGCAAGGCGCTCGCCGGCATGGCGCGTACGCTGCGCGACAATCGCGGCTTCGTGCAGATCGAAGTATTGGAAGCACGCGCCGAAACCGTCGCCATGCTGGCGGAATTTGGCTACGCCTTGGTGTACGAGGTTCCGCCCAACCTCGCGTTCCAAAAAATCTAGACTAGACGGGATCACCGATCGCTTCGAAACCGGCGTTCGCGTGATCGGCAGCGCACAATTGCGCGTCGCACTCGCCAGACTATAGTGACGCCTCTCGACCTGTCGGCATCCCAATGGAGCGAACGATGATTCAGCCCTCGGCGATAGCCCGCCGTACGCGGCCGCCCCATCATTGGAAACT
Organism: uncultured Alphaproteobacteria bacterium; assembly: GCA_963807125.1. Classification (GTDB taxonomy): domain Bacteria; phylum Pseudomonadota; class Alphaproteobacteria; order Rhizobiales; family Xanthobacteraceae; genus BOG-931. The sequence continues at coordinate 317,771 of CAWEAH010000012.1, read as the reverse complement.
CGCCGTCTCCGTCCGCAAGCGCTGGCACCGGCTGCGCCGCCTATGGCGCTCAGATCGCGACATCGAGGAAGTATCTTATTTCGGGACCGCGTTCCGGATCTCGTCGGAAGATCTGATCGGCCGTGAAATGGTCTTGAAGCGATTCGAATGGCTGCAGATTACAGCGATGCTGAAGGCCTGCCGCCAACTCAATCCGGCCGCATTCATCGACGTCGGGGCCAATTTCGGCCTCTACACCTGCATCATCGGCCGGCAACAGCCGGCGACCCAGTTGATCGCCTTCGAACCCAACCGCTGGGTACTAGAACCCCTGCGCGAGCACATCGCGCTCAATGGACTGAAAGACGTTGCCATCTATGAGAGCGCTGTCGGCGCGTTCCGTCACAAAGCATCACTATTACCGGGCAAACCGGGCTTTAGCGCGTTGTCTGCGGTCGTGTCATCGCATCTGGACGGTTATGAGATCGACGTCGTTTCGCTGGACGACACGGTTTCCTTTACCGGCAAGCAGCTGATCCTAAAGGTCGACGTTGAAGGCTATGAGCTTGAGGTTTTGGAAGGAGCAAAACGTTTGCTAGCACGAAATTTCGGCTATGCGCAGATCGAGTCCTTTGAGCAGCATCGCGCCGACGCGGTTATCGACTTCATGGCTCGATACGGCTGGCAACAGTCCGATCATATCGTTGACGACCTGGTGTTTCGGCGGGCCGCCGTTTGAGTCAGCTCCGTTGCGCAATTTTAGATGCGCCTATCCGGCGAGCTTGTCGAGCTCGCCGACCACCGCCTCGCCCATCTCCGCAGTCGAGACGATTTTGTCGCCTTCGGACTTGATGTCGGCGGTGCGCAGGCCCTTAGCGAGAACCGCCGCGATCGCCGCATCCAGCCGGTCGGCCTCCTTGCCCATGGCGAAGGAATAGCGCAGCGCCATGGCGAACGAGGCCAGCATGGCGATCGGATTCGCCATGCCCTTGCCGGCAATGTCCGGCGCCGAGCCGTGCACCGGCTCATACATCGCTTTGCGCCGCTTGGTCTTGGCATCGGCCTCGCCCAGCGAAGCCGACGGCAGCATGCCGAGCGAGCCGGTCAGCATGGCGGCGATGTCCGACAGCATGTCGCCGAACAGGTTGTCGGTGACGATGACGTCGAACTGTTTCGGCCAGCGCACGAGCTGCATGCCGCCGGAGTCGGCCAGCATGTGTTCGAGCTGCACGTCCTTGTACTCGCGCGCATGGACGGCCTCGACCACGTCGTGCCACAGGATGCCGGTCTTCATCACATTGCGCTTTTCCATCGAGGTGACTTTGTTGCGCCGGGCCGCGCGCCAGGTCGAAGGCCACGCGCGCGATGCGCTCGATCTCGTAGGTGTCGTAGACCTGGGTATCGATGGCGCGCTTCTGGCCGTTGCCGAGATCGGTGATGGTTTTCGGCTCGCCGAAATAGACGCCGCCGGTCAGCTCGCGCACGATGACGATGTCGAGGCCCTCGACCGCCTCGCGCTTGAGGCTCGACGCGTCGGCCAGTGCCGGATAGACGATGGCCGGCCGGATATTGCCGAACAGGCCGAGTTCCTTGCGCAGCCGCAACAGCCCAGCCTCCGGCCGCGCTTCGAACGGCACCTTGTCCCATTTCGGACCGCCGACCGCGCCGAAGATCACCGCGTCGGCGGCGTGCGCCTTGGCCATGGTCGCGTCGGTAATTGCGATCTTGTGCGCGTCGTAGCAGGCGCCGCCGACCAGCCCCTCTTCGGTGCGGAAATCGGCAACACCTGTCCTGGCGTAGAAATCAAGCAGCCGCTTGACCTCGGCCATGACCTCGGGGCCGATGCCGTCGCCGGCGAGCAGAAGAAGATTGAATGTGGGCATTGCTGGGCGCCTCGCGAAATAAGGCGCCGATTGCTAAAGGGCGCTCGCGCGATTGGCAAGCCGCCCGCGCAGCGATGCTCGGCTTACTGGCCGGAGAACCAGTTGTAGCCCTGGTTTTCCCAATAGCCGCCGGCGTCGTTGTTCTGCACCCACATGGCGGTGACATATTTCGGATTCTTAAAGCCGAGCTTGGTGGGAATGCGGATCTTGACCGGAAAGCCATAGGCGACCGGCAGCGTCTGATGATCGAATTTCAGCGTCAGTTGCGTCTGCGGATGCAGCGCGGTCGGCATGTCGATGGTGTTCGAATAGCCTTCGGCGCACTGGAACCAGACATATTTGGCCGTGGTGTCGGCGCCGATCAGTTTCAGGAAATGCGAGAGCTTGACGCCCTGCCAGGAGCCGATTGCGCTCCAGCCTTCGACGCAGACCTGGCGCGTGATCTGCGAGACTTCCGGCAGCGTGTTCAATTCGGCAAGCGTCCACGGCTTCTTGTTGTCGACGAGACCGCCGATCTCGAGCTTCCAGGTGTCGCCGTCGACCTGCGGCGCTTCGTCAAGCGCGTAGTAAGCGTTGAACGGAAACGGCCGGGTGATGGCGCTTTCCGGATATTCCGGCGCCAGCGTGGTCTCGCTGAACAGCCGCGCCTGGACCCAGTCGTTGAAATTGGAGATGACCCGCAGCGCGCTCTCCGAAGTCGGACCGTCGATGATGTCGCAGCCGGTCAGCGTCGCCAGCGCGCCGAGGCTTGCGGCGCCGCGCAGGAACAGCCGCCGCGATGATTGCGGCATCAGTTTCGCCGCGTCCTTGATCAGAAGCCTTGGATCGACGCCGGGCACCTGCTTGCGCTGTCGCGACATCGCGTCCTCCGTTTCAACGGCCGAAGATCATGGCGCGCAGGCTCTTCGGCACGATGAACGCCAATGCAATATGTATGGTCAAAAATGCCACGATCGAGGCCATCGCAAAAAAGTGCACGTAACGCGCGGTATCGTAGCCGCCGAAAAAAGCGGTCAGATATTTGAGCTGCACCGGCTTCCAGATCGACAGGCCCGACGGCACGATGACGATGCCGGCAAGGATCACGCCGAGATAGAGCAGCCGCTGCACCGCGTTGTAGACCGCAAGATCGTCATGCCCGAGCTTGCCGCGCAGCGCGGCGATGAAATCCGTCACGACGTCATGCGGCCGGATCGGCAACAGCTTGCGGCGGAAACGGCCGGTCGCGATGCCAAGCGCGACATAAACGACGCCGTTAAGCATCAGGAGCCACATCGCGGCGAAATGCCACAACAGCGCGCCCGCCAGCCATTCGCCGAGCGCAATATGCCGCGGGAAATAGAGGAAAGAAAACAGCGGGGAGGCGTCGTAGATCTGCCAGCCCGATCCGATCATCATGAACATCGCCAGTGCATTGAGCCAATGCGTCACGCGCACCCACGTCGGGTGAATGAGCGGCGCGGCGGCGGCGTCGGGGAGCGCGGGCGAATGGGTGGCGATTTCAGCGGTCATGGACAAGGCTTTTAGCAAAGCACCGGCGCACATGCGCCTCACATTCCTGTCAGCACGCACACCCTCGTCAGCAAATGCGCCGCCGCCGTTAACCTCTCCCCGCGACGCGGGGAGAGGCTAGTTGGCGGCAAACAGCCATAGGCTACGGCATCAGCACCTTGTCGACGACGTGGATCACGCCGTTGGACTGCATAACGTCCGCGATCGTAACGTCGGCCACATCGCCCTTGGCATCGGTGACCGTCAATTTACCGGGCGCCGGCTCCTTCACGGTCAGATCCTCGCCTTCGACGGTCTTGAGATGCGCCTCGCCCTCGCCCTCCTTGACCGCTTTCATCAGCTTGACCGCGGTCATGCGGCCGGGGACGACGTGATAGGTCAGGATTTTCACCAGCGTCGCCTTGTTCTCGGGCTTGAGCAGACTGTCCACGGTGCCGGCCGGCAGCGCGGCAAAGGCTTCGTTGGTCGGCGCGAACACCGTGAACGGGCCCGGGCCTTCCAGCGTTTGCACCAAGCCGGCGGCCTTTACTGCCGCGACCAGCGTGGTGTGGTCCTTGGAATTGACCGCGTTCTGGATGATATTTTTCGACGGATACATCGGCGCGCCGCCGACGGTAACGGTCTTGTCCGACATCTGCGCGAGAACCGGCGCAGGCGCGGCGGCGGCAACCGCAAGCACGGCGGCGGCGGCAAGCAAGGCGAAACGCTTGGACATAAAGGTCTCCATTTTCACTGGGTTTGCGGCGGCGAACCGCCGGCGACGATGGCTTCGATGACGATGGCTTCGATCGCGTCGTCGTAAGAAGCTACGGAGCGTTTCGGATCGGGTTTCAGCCGCATTGTCACGGCTGCGTGAACTGCGCTAACTACCGCGCCCGCCAGACCGGGATTTGAGCTCTCAATTCGCTTTAAAGGTGTTGCAATGTCGAAAAACAGTCCCGGCAATTTTTTCGAGGACTTCCGCGTCGGACAAATCAGCCGCCACGCCACCCCACGCACGATCACCGTGGGCGACGTCGCGCTCTATACCGGCCTGTTCGGCGCGCGTTTTGCCCTGCAGTCGTCGGATGCCTTCGCCAAGGCGGTCGGCTATCCGCGCTCCCCGATCGACGATCTTCTGGTCTTCCACATCGTATTCGGCAAGTCGGTGCCCGACGTTTCGCTGAACGCCGTGGCCAATCTCGGTTATGCCAATTGCTGCTTCCGCGGCCCGGTCTATCCCGGCGATACGCTGTCGGCGCAATCCGAGGTCATCGGGTTGAAGGAAAATTCGAGCCGCAAGACCGGCATCGTCTATGTCCGCACCACCGGCTACAACCAGGAGCAAAAGCCGGTGCTGGAATATGTGCGCTGGGTGATGGTGCGAAAACGCGATGAAGCGGCTCCAGCGCCGGGCGATCACGTGCCGCGGCTGCCGACCGCGCTCGATCCGAAGGTGTTGGGCGAAGCCTGTCCCACGATCGAGCGACCGGCCTACGACCTGGAACTCGCCGGCAGTCCGTACACGTTCGGCGACTACGCCGTCGGCGAGAAGATCGATCATGTCGACGGCATCACCGTCGAGGAAGCCGAGCATATGACGGCGACCCGGCTTTATCAGAACACCGCGCGCATTCATTTCGATCTGTTCGCCGCCAAGCAGGGTCGCTTCGGCCGCCGCCTGATCTATGGCGGCCATGTCATTTCGCTGGCGCGGGCGTTGTCTTTCAACGGCCTCGCCAATGCCTTTCATGTCGCGGCCATCAACGGCGGCCGTCATGTGGCGCCGCTGTTTGCCGGCGGCACCGTCTATGCCTGGTCGGAAGTCTTGGCCAAGGCTGAACTGCCCGGCCGGGCCGATGTTGCGGCGTTGCGGCTGCGCACCGTCGCCACCTGCGACAAGAGTGGCGGCGACTTTCCCTACAAGAGCGGCGACGACTACGATCCCGCAGTGCTGCTCGATCTCGATTATTGGGTACTAATGCCGCGTTAGCAGGAGTCGGTGATCGTAGTCGGTAATCAGAAATTCTGATTACCGACTACTGACTCCTGGCTCGCAAATGCTCCACCAGTTGCCGCGCGTAAAGCGGCAGCTCTTTGATGGCGCGCACGCAGATCGTCAGATCGCGCACCGCCCAAGGGTCGGACAGCGCGATTGCCTTGATCGCCATGGTCTTCGCCACCCGCCGCGCGGTGGTTTCCGGCACGATGCCGATGCCGACCTTGCATTCGACCAGCCGGCACACGGCATCGAACGACCGCAATTGCACGCGCAGCCGCAACGGCCGGCCGACGCGCAAGGCTTTGGCGGCGAGAAAGCGTTGAATGGCGCTGGCGCGATCCAGCCCGACGAAATCCTGATCGAGCACGTCCTCGAAAGCGATCTTGGCGCGCTTGGCCAGCGGATCGTCCTGCGCCACCACGAGCACGAAACGGTCGCTGCGGAACGGATAGGTTTCGAGCCCGCCGGCGTCGACCGTGCCGGCGACGACGCCGAGGTCGGCGACACCTTCGGCGATCAGGCCGACGATCTCGTCGCTCAAGCGCTCCTCCAGATCGACGCTGACGTTGGGATGCGCGGCGAGAAAGGACGACAGCGCCTCGGGCAGGAATTCGGTCAAGGCATTGGTATTCGACAGCACCCGGATTTGACCCGCCAGCCCGCCGCTATAGGCGCCGAGGTCCTCATGCAGCCGCTCGGCCTGGCGCAAAATGACGCGCGCATGCTGCAGGAGCGTGCGGCCGGCTTGCGTCGGCGTCACGCCCTGCCGGGTCCGCGTCAAGAGCGGCGCGCCGAGCACGTCCTCCATCGCCCGGATGCGAGTCGAGGCCGCTGCAAGCGCCAGATGTGCCCGCTCGGCGCCATGAGTGATACTGCCGGCCTCGACGACATGGCGAAACAGCGAAAGATCGATGAGATCGAACCGCATAACAGAACGCTGCCTTCGTATTTGATGAAGTGAGGCTCAAGATATTGCCCATTGCGTGACGATTTCTCAAGCCTATCATTTCGTTGAATACGAAACTGTGCTGATCTCGCGGCTGGGCGATTCGTGCGCTATCGCATTGCAGCAGACGCCGGGATTGGATAGGAACGAAGCCCACGCCGGGGCAAGGTATCGCCTGAGGCGAATTCGGATGATGCCCATGGCCGACACCCGCCCGCTCGAAGCACGTCCCCGCGCCGAGCGGCCGCTCTCGCCGCACCTGCAGATCTACCGTCCGATGCTGACGATGATGATGTCGATCGCGCATCGCATCACCGGCTTTGCCAATTATTTCGGCACGCTGTTGTTGGCGTGGTGGCTGATCGCCGCCGCAAGCCCCAACGGCTATGCCCGCTTCCAATGGTTCGCCGGATCGTGGATCGGCCGGCTTATTCTGTTCGGCTACACCTGGTCGGTGATCCACCACATGCTCGGCGGCATTCGCCACCTGATCTGGGATACCGGCCGGGGCCTCGGGCCGGGCAAGCGCGAATGGCTTGCCGCCGCCAACCTGATCGGCTCGATCGCGATCACGGTGATCCTGTGGATTTTCGTCTTGCTGATGATGGGGGGATCGCAGTGAGCGCGCCGCAACACATCCGTACCCCGCTGGCGCGCGTGCTTGGCCGCGGCGCGGCAAAATCCGGCACCGAGCATTTTTGGCATCAGCGGCTGACCGCGGTCGCCAATATCCCGCTGACGATCGCCGCGATCGTCATCCTCATTACGCTGCTTGGCCGCAATCAGGCCGCGGTGGCGCAGATCCTGGGCTCGCCGGCGATCGCCATCATCATGCTGTTGTTCGTCATCTCGATCACCGTGCATATGCGGCTCGGCATGGCTGTCATCATCGAGGATTACGTTCAAGACGAGTTGGCCAAGCTGACCTTGCTGATGGCCAACACCTTCTTCACCTTCGCCGTCGGGCTTGCCTCGGTCTACGGCATCCTCAAGCTGTCGTTCGGACTTTGACCATGGCAGAGAATGGAGCAAACGGCGGCAACAACGGCAGCGCCGCTCCCGCCGTCAACGGCCGCGCCTACCCGATCGAAGACCACATCTACGACGTCGTCGTGATCGGCGCCGGCGGCGCGGGCTTGCGTGCGGTGGTCGGGTGCAGCGAATCCGGCCTGCGCACCGCCTGCATCACCAAGGTGTTTCCGACCCGCTCGCATACGGTGGCGGCGCAGGGCGGCATTGCCGCAGCGCTCGGCAATATGGGCGAGGACGATTGGCGCTGGCACATGTACGACACCGTGAAGGGTTCGGACTGGCTCGGCGACCAGGATGCCATCGAATATATGTGCCGCAGCGCGCCCGAAGCGGTCTATGAGCTGGAGCATTGGGGGTTGCCGTTCTCGCGGCGCGAGGACGGCAAGATTTATCAGCGCCCGTTCGGCGGCATGACCACCCATTACGGCAAGGGCACGGCGCAACGCACCTGCGCGGCGGCCGACCGCACCGGCCACGCCATGCTGCACACCATGTACGGCCAGGCGCTGCGCCACCAGACCGAGTTCTTCATCGAATATTTCGCCATCGACCTGATGATGGACGATGACGGCCGCTGCCGCGGCGTCATCGCGATTAATCTCGACGACGGCACGATCCACCGTTTCGCGGCGCAGACGACCATCATCGCCACCGGCGGTTATGGCCGCGCTTATGCGTCGTGCACCGGCGCCCATACCCAGACCGGCGACGGCAACGCCATGGTGCTGCGCGCCGGCCTGCCGCTGCAGGACATGGAATTCGTGCAATTCCATCCGACCGGCGTCTACGGCGCCGGCGTGCTGATCACCGAAGGAGCGCGCGGCGAAGGCGCCTATCTCGTCAATTCAGCCGGCGAGCGCTTCATGGAGCGCTATGCGCCGTCGGCCAAGGACCTTGCCTCGCGCGACGTGGTGTCGCGCGCCATGACCATCGAAATCCGCGAAGGCCGCGGCGTCGGTCCGAAGAAGGATCATATCTTCCTGCATCTCGACCACCTCGACCCGAAAATCCTCGCCGAGCGCCTGCCCGGCATTACCGAATCCGCGCGCATTTTCGCCGGCGTCGATCTGACCCGAGAGCCGGTGCCGATCGTGCCGACGGTGCATTACAACATGGGCGGCGTCGCCACGAACTATCACGGCGAAGCTTTGACCAAAAAAGACGGCAATCCCGATCACGTGGTGCCCGGCCTGATGGCGCTCGGCGAGGCGGCCTGCGTCTCGGTGCACGGCGCCAACCGGCTGGGCTCGAATTCGCTGATCGACCTTGTCGTGTTCGGCCGCGCCGCGGCACACCGCTGCGCCGACCTGTTGACGGCGAACGACAAGCAGCCGGAGCTGGCGAAAGATTCGGCCGAGCGGGCGCTGGCGCGGCTCGATAAATTCCGCAACGCCGCCGGCCGCACGCCGACCGCGCAATTGCGCGCCAAAATGCAGCAGGTGATGCAGAACAATTGCGCCGTGTTCCGCACCGGCGAGGTGCTTGAGGAAGGCTCCAAGCTCATTCATGAGGTTCACGCCGGCATCGGCGACGTGCGCGTGACCGACCGCTCGCTGATCTGGAATTCCGACCTGATCGAGACGCTGGAATTCGTCAACCTGATCGAGCAGGCGGTCGTCACTATGGACTGCGCAGTCAACCGCACCGAAAGCCGCGGCGCGCATGCCCGGGAGGATTTTCCCGAGCGCGACGATCAGAACTGGATGAAGCACACACTGGCGTGGCTTGACCCCGAATCCGGCAAGGTCACCGTCGATTACCGACCGGTGCACACTTACACGCTGACCAATGACGTCTCCTATATCGAGCCCAAAAAGCGCGTCTACTAAACGGGTGTACTGAGCAGGTTTATCGAGGTTCCGAATGGTCCAATTCACGCTGCCGAAGAATTCCAAGGTCGAGCAAGGCAAAGCTTGGCCGCATCCGTTGCGGACCGAAGCGGAGCGCGAATACCGTATCTATCGCTGGAATCCGGACGACGGCCGCAACCCGCGGGTCGACACCTATTACGTCGACACCAAGGACTGCGGACCGATGGTGCTCGATGGGCTGATCTGGCTGAAGAACAACGTCGACGCCACGCTGACCTTCCGCCGCTCCTGCCGCGAAGGCATCTGCGGCTCCTGCGCCATGAATATCGACGGCACCAACACGCTCGCTTGCACCAAGGCCATGAGCGAGGTGTCGGGCGCGGTGCGGCTTTACCCGTTGCCGCATCAGCCGGTGGTGAAGGACCTGGTGCCGGACCTGACCAATTTTTACGCCCAGCACGCCGCGATCGAGCCTTGGCTGAAGACGCAATCGCCGACGCCGCGCACCGAATGGAAGCAGAGCCACGAGGACCGGCAAAAGCTCGACGGGCTTTACGAGTGCATTTTGTGCGCCTGCTGCTCGACCTCGTGCCCGAGCTATTGGTGGAATTCCGATCGTTATCTCGGGCCGGCGGCGCTGCTGCAGGCGCAGCGCTGGATCGTGGATTCCCGCGACGAGGCGACCGGCGAGCGGCTCGACAATCTGGAAGACCCGTTCCGCCTCTATCGCTGCCACACCATCATGAATTGCGCCAAGGCCTGCCCCAAGCACCTCAATCCGGCCAAGGCCATCGCCGAGATCAAGCGCGCGCTGGTCGAACGGCAAGTCTAAGCATCGGGGAACCGTTGCGACGCGCCATGGGTTAAAATCCCATGGCGGAGAACGACAATCTTTCCCGCGTCTGGGACATTATCGAGCGGGTCGGCGTGTGCATGCTGACGACGCGCTTTGATCGGGGCTTGCGGGCGCGGCCGCTGGAGGCTCGGCCGGATCGCGCCGCGGGACTGATCTGGTTCGTCACCGACCTGCACAGCGCCAAGGAACACGAGATCGAGGTCGAGCACGACGTCGGCCTGACGTTCATCGACGCAAGCGCCAAGGCCTATCTCTCGATCACCGCACGCGCCGCGGTGCGGCGCGACCATGCCAAGGCCGCGGACATCTGGAAATCCACCGACAGGCTGTGGTGGGACGGACCGGCGAGCAAGGCCGTGGCCGCCTTCGAATTCGTCAAGGCGCTTATCGGCGGAAAGCCGAACCTCGGCGAAAACCGCAAGACCACCGTGGAGATGTGAGCGTTCGGCGCGGAACGAGCGTGCCCTCGAACACGTTGTCCTCCGGATCATTTCGAGGATAACGCCATGGCAAATGCCGATATCGATCGGGTCTGGGACCTGATGAAGAAAATCAATGTTTGCATGTTCGCCAGTTGGGACGGACGGGAACTGCATGCGCGGCCGATGGGCGCGTATGTGCGGCGCGAAGACGATGCGATCTTTTTCCTGTCGGACGCGCGCCGGCATAAGGACGACGAGATCAGGCAATATTCCAAGGTCTGCCTCGCCTTCGCCGACACCGGCCGCCAGAACTATGTGTCGCTGTCCGGACACGCCGAGGTTTCGACCGACCGCGCCAAGATTCGCGAATTGTGGGGCACGCCGGCCAAGGCGTGGTGGGATTCGCCGGACGACCCCAATATTCGCGTTCTCAAAGTGACGCCGATCGAGGCCGAATATTGGGACGCGCCGGGCAAGACAATGGCCTCGATCAAGATGGCGGCCGCGGCAATGACCGGTCACCGTCCCGATATGGGCGAGAACCGCAAGGTAGGCATGCGATGACCGCGCCGAAGACCGGACCGAAGATCGAAGAGCCAGGCGAACGGCCGAAGTCGGGCCCCGATCCGGAACCGGCCGGTCCGCGGACGCCCTATCCGGTCGACGAGCCGGTCGATCCACACGGGCCCGGGTCCGAGCCGGATTATTTTCCCGGCAAGCCCGCCGATGGCGGCCTGCCGAAGATGTAGTCGTCATTCCGGAAGCCGCGGCGGCGCTATCCGGAATGACAGTCATAGTTTCAGATTGCGTTTGCGCTGGCCGAGCGTGCGGAGCCGCAATGCGTTGAGCCGGATGAAACCTTCAGCGTCGCGCTGGTCGTAGGCGACCGCGCCCTCTTCGAACGTCACCAAATCCTGATCGTAGAGCGAATATTTGCTCGATCGCCCGACAACGCCGACATTGCCCTTATAGAGCTTGAGCCGCACCCGACCGCTGACGAACTCCTGGCTCTTGTCGATCGCGGCCTGCAGCATCTCGCGCTCCGGCGAGAACCAGAAGCCGTAATAGATCAGCTCCGCGTATTTCGGCATCAGCTCGTCTTTAAGATGCGCGGCGCCACGGTCGAGCGTGATCGATTCGATGCCGCGATGCGCGGCGAGCAGGATGGTACCGCCCGGCGTCTCATACATGCCGCGCGACTTCATGCCGACGAAACGGTTCTCCACCAAGTCCAGCCGGCCGATGCCGTGCTGTTTGCCGAGCGCGTTGAGCGCGGTCAGCAACGCCGCCGGCGAGGCCGCCTTGCCGTCGATCGCCACCGGATCGCCGCGCTCGAAATCGATCTCGACATACGCCGCCTTGTCCGGCGCGCGTTCCGGATCGTCGGTGCGCGAATAGACGTAATCCGGCACTTCGCCGGAGGGGTCCTCCAGCACTTTGCCTTCCGACGAAGTGTGCAACAGATTGGCGTCGGTCGAAAACGGCGCCTCGCCGCGCTTGTCCTTGGCGATCGGGATTTGATTCTTTTCGGCGAACGCGAGCAGCGCCTCGCGCGATTTGAAATCCCATTCGCGCCACGGCGCGATCACTTTCACGTCGGGCTTGAGCGCGTAATAAGACAGCTCGAAGCGGACCTGATCGTTGCCCTTGCCGGTGGCGCCATGGGCGACCGCATCGGCGCCGACTTGCTCGGCAATCTCGATCTGCCTTTTGGCGATGAGCGGCCGCGCGATCGAGGTGCCGAGCAGATATTGGCCCTCATAGAGCGCATTGGCGCGGAACATCGGAAACACGTAATCGCGGACGAATTCCTCGCGCAAATCCTCGATGAAGATGTTTTGCGGCTTGATGCCGAGGGTGCGCGCCTTGGCGCGGGCCGGCTCGAGCTCCTCGCCCTGGCCGAGATCGGCGGTGAAGGTGACGACCTCACAGCCATAGGTGGTCTGCAGCCATTTAAGGATGATCGAGGTGTCGAGCCCGCCGGAATAGGCCAGCACCACTTTCTTGACGTCTTTTTTGCCGCCCGCGGGCATGGCGAAACATCCTAAGCTGGGGGCGGTCCCGTCCCCGAATGCGCGCGGACTATAAGGGTGGAGGCGCCCGACGCAAGCGGCCGGTAAACTAAGCCGATTTGCCGATCCGGTCTTTGAGCCGCCGAACCAAGGCCGCGAGTGTCTCCCCGGCATCGGCCAACCGGCGTTCGACCGCCGCCTCGTCGATGCGCGTCGCCGGCCAGCGATAGATCAGGCCGTGCATGAGCCAAATCACGAGATACATGAAGACGCCGGCGAATACGACGTCGGAGAAAAAATGGGCGCCGGCGGCGATACGCAGCGTGCCGATCCCGGCGCCGAAAGCGAGCGCCGCGGCATAGGCAATGGGCTGCAATTCCGGTCCCACCAGCGCGGCGGGCGCCAGCGTCCAGAAGGCGCCGGACGGCTCGCCGGCGACGAAGGAGCAATTGTCCGGGCAGCCGCCGCGCGGATCCCACCACGGCACGAAACGGTAACCGCCGTGGAATTGCTCGACGTCGATCGGCCGCGGACGGCCCCAATGGTCCTTCAGAATGACATTGGTGAGAATGCCTGGACCGAGCGCGAGCGTCGCGATCAAAAAGATCGCGGCCCGCGCCTCGATCAACATGCGCCGCCGCGGCCAGATCAGCTTGCCGAGAATGGCGAGGAAAGCCGGCAGCACCAAAAGCGTGATGACGATGCGGGCGGCTTCGCGGGTATGCTGCACCCACATCTGCGCATTGACGTCGAACAGCCGATGCGACGTATTGAACCAAATCGCGGTAATATCGACATCGAGCTGCGGGTCGACCGCGCAGATCAGGCCGGCCGCAAATCCGATGCAGAGCGCGATCGTCAGCCCGGTCCGATTCATCGCAATCCTTGTCCGCGTTGCGACGACCTCCAGACGCCGGCATTGCGCCCGGCGAACAGCCAATAAACCAGACCGCCGGCGATGCCCGCCGCGGCGAAGACCTCGCGCTCGCGGGCGATGTCGATGCCGGCCGGCGCGCTATAGCCGGCGAAATCCAAGCCGAAGGCAAGGGCCAGCGCCAACGCGCCGCCGATCACGCCATAGACGACCACCGAGCGCAGCGCCAAGCCTTCGGCGATGATGATGACGAGCAGCGTCGGCAAAAAGCCGACGACGAAGATGATGAGCGGCGCCGAAACCGACCACCATCCACATCGCCGTCGACTGCGCCTGCGGCGACTGCAGCGCCGATCGCGTTGAAGAAATAATCCCATTCCGGCGCGAGCGTGCCGAGCGCCAGCACCAGCGAAGCGGCAATACAGGCCCAGATATAGCCGACGAACATCAACAGGACGCGGAACAGAGCGGTCATGCGCGCTTCTGCCCGACGCTCAATCGGTCACAGCCATGGCGCGCAGCGTCAGGCGCTCGCGGGCGCCGAGCTTTTCGCTCGCACTCTTGAGCTGGCCGCAGGCGGCAAGAATGTCGCGGCCGCGCGGCGTGCGCACCGGCGAGGCGTAGCCGGCCTCGAAAACCACTTCGGAGAATTTCTCGATCTGCTCCCAGTCGGAGCACTCGTAGGCGGTGCCCGGCCACGGATTGAACGGGATCAGATTGATCTTGGCCGGAATGCCCTTCAGCAGCCGCACCAGCGCCTTGGCATCGGCCAGCGAATCGTTGACGCCCTTGAGCATGACGTATTCGAAGGTGATGCGCCGCGCATTGGAGAGGCCGGGATAATTGCGGCAGGCATCGAGCAATTCGCGCAACGGATATTTGCGATTGAGCGGCACCAATCGGTCGCGCAGCTCGTCGGTCACCGCGTGCAGCGACACCGCCAGCATGCAGCCGATCTCGGCGCCGGCGCGGGCGATATTGGGGACGACGCCGGAGGTGGAAAGCGTGATCCGCCGCTTCGACAGGCTCAAGCCGTCGCCGTCGGCGATGACGTTGAGGCCGTCGCGCACCGCCTCGAAATTGTACAACGGCTCGCCCATGCCCATCATGACGATGTTGGAGACGAGCCGCTTGCGCTCGCCGTCCGCGCCGCCGGCCTCGTTCGCCAGCGTCCAATCGCCGAGCCGGTCGCGGGCCAGCACGACCTGAGCGACGATCTCGCCCGCGGTCAGATTGCGCACCAGGCGCTGCGTGCCGGTGTGACAGAACGTGCAATTGAGCGTGCAGCCGACCTGACTCGAAATGCACAAGGTGCCGCGGTCGGTCTCCGGGATGTAAACGCACTCGACCTCGTGCGGCACCCCGTCAAGCTCGCCCGGCAACCGGATAAGCCACTTGCGCGTGCCGTCGACGGAAATCTGCTCGGCGGCGATCTGTGGCCGCGCCAAGGTAAAGGCATCGGCCAGCCCGGCGCGTAAGTCCTTCGACAGCGTGGTCATCGCGTCGAAATCTTTCGCGCCGCGCACGTAGAGCCAGTGCCAAACCTGCTGCACCCGCATGCGGCGCTGCCGCTCCGGCACGCCGACCTTGCCCAGCGCGGCGGCAAGCGCCTCGCGTGTCATTCCGATCAGGGAAGGCTGCGCCGGCGCCGCATAGTCCTGCAGCGGCCGCTTTTCGACGAGCGGCGCGGCGGCCTCGATTGCGGCAAACGATGCGGTCAACGGAGCACTCATGGTCCCGGCGGCACGGCGAAGGCTCAGCGATAAATGGTGTGGCGACCCGCCTTCCAACAGGGAGCGCGTCAGCCCGCGTGGCTTGCTATCGGGCTTGCGCACAAACCGCAATCCGTCTGCATTAACCTATTTGCATTCCTGCCCGATTTTATCGAGAGCCTCGGAGACGCCCTTCAAATCGAATTTGTCGGTGGTCTTTGTTCCCTTGGCGGATTCGCCCTTGACGATCACCGCGTCGCCGGCCCGCATGGCGTCGACCATCTGCGCCTCTTCGGCGGCGTTCTTGATCCAGGCCCCGTCCTGCTGGGTATAGAGCGCGAAAGTGGTCGAGCCGATTTGCGCGCTCGCTTCGGAGCCCGGCTTGAACGGATAGCCGATGATGATCGACACCTCGTTGGTCACCTTGTCGGCCGGACGCGTCGAGATGAACATGTAGATCGGATTGCGCGGCCGATTGGGCGGATCGGTCTGCGACGCGGTCGGCTTGGAGATGGCGAAACAGACCTTCTTGCCGCCGGGAGAGGCGGTATAGGCGCCCCAATTGGCATATTGGCCAAGCAGCTTCGGCTGGGCGCCGCCGGCGACGGCCGGCGGTTTCGCCGCCTCGGCAGCGGGTTTTGCCGCTGCAGGCTTAGGCGCCGGTTTGGGCGCCGGCTTTGGTTTCGGTTTCGGCTTGGCCGCGGGTAGAGCGGCAGCGGGGGCGGCGGAGGTCGGCGCAGCCGGCTGCTGCGCCAGCGCCGGAACGGCGAAAGCCGCCGCCAAGAACAGCACAAAGCCAAGCTGCCAGCGTCGATCTATGCGCATATGCCCCTCGCGGAGAGCGCCCCGGGAACTGATTAGCAATTTTGTCATTTTAATCCAATTCGCCCGCATGTGAAACGAGATAGACGGACCCTGACGGCCTCTAACGGGGTCATTTGCGCGCCGGCGACCGGCGAGGCGAGCGGGCATCCGACGGAATTGTGACCTTCGACACAGCGGGTGGCAGCCGCGAACGCATAGTCTGCGGCGACGGGAGGCGAGTTCGCCCCCCGGTTCGGAACACCGCTGTCTGCCATGAGCCAGCTCACCATCGGTTTTGCCGCGTGTCGCAGCGGCCCACTTCCGGCCCCCACCGCCAAGCCTCAGGCATCGATTCCGACCCTGGAGGACCTCCTCACCGCAGTCGGCGTCAATCGCGACGGCGCCGCCTTCACGACACTGTTCGACCATTTCGGGCCTCGCGTGCGGGCTCAGATGATGCAGCTTGGGCTTGCGCCCGTGGCCGCCGCCGACATCGCGCAGGACGTGATGGAGGCGATTTGGTCGAAGGCTCATCTTTTCGACCGGCGTAAATCCGCGGCCGCGACCTGGATCTTCCACATCGCCCGCAACCGGCGCATCGACGTGCGGCGGCGCAGCCGCGAATTGCCTTGTGCGATGGAGGACTTCTGCGCCATTCCGGATCCCGGGCAACCGCACGACGACCGCATCGACGCGGCGGAGCGTGAAGGCTGCATTCGTGCCGCTCTCGGCGCCTTGCCGCGCGAGCAATTCACGCTGATCAAGCTGGCCTTTTTCGACGGCCTGTCGCATGCGGCCATTGCCCAGCAAACCAACCTGCCGCTCGGCACGGTCAAGTCGCGGCTGCGGCTCGCTTTCGCGCGGCTGCGCCGTTCGCTCCAGGATGCCGGGGTGACCGAAGCCTGATATGAGCGTGCACATGAAAGCCGTTCTGTGCACGCATTTCTGCGCCCCCGATCGAGCTCGAACTCGCCGACATTGCCGAGCCGCAAGCCGGGCCCGGAGAAGCCGTGGTGCGCGTGCAGGCCGCAGCGCTGAATTTCTTCGACACGCTCATCATCGCCGGCAAATATCAGCACAAGCCGCCGTTTCCCTTCTCGCCGGCGGCCGAGTTTGCCGGCGTGGTCGAGAGCATCGGCCCCGGCGTCACCGGCTTCGCTCCGGGCGACCGGGTGATGGGCAATATCGGCTGGGGCGCGGCGCGCGAGGCCGTCGCCGTGCCGGCGAAGCCTGGTGAAGATTCCCGACGGCCTCGATTTGGATCGCGCCGCCGGGCTGACGGTCACCTACGGGACGACGCTTTATGCGTTGCGCGAGCGCGCCGCGCTCAAGCCTAGCGAAACGCTCGTGGTGCTCGGCGCCTCCGGCGGCACCGGTCTCGCGGCGATCGAAATCGGCAAGATCATGGGCGCGCGCGTCATCGCCTGCGCCTCGTCGGACGACAAGCTCGCCTTTGCCCGCAGCCACGGCGCCGACGCGACCGTGAATTATGCCGGCGAGGATTTGCGCGAGGCGCTGAAAAAGCTCGGCGGCGAGCACGGCATCGACGTGGTCTACGATCCGGTCGGCGGCCCTTATGCGGAGCCGGCGGTGCGCTCGCTGGCCTGGGAAGGCCGTTATCTGGTGGTCGGCTTTGCCGCCGGCGAAATTCCGAAACTGCCGCTCAATCTGGTGCTGCTGAAAAGCTGCGATATCCGCGGCGTCTTATGGGGCGCCTGGGTCAAGCGCGAGCCGGAGGCGCAACGCGCGCTGATGACCGACATTGTGCAGTGGTGCGCGCAAGGCAAGCTCAGCGCCCATGTCCACGCGGTCTATCCGCTCGCCGACATCGCGGCCGCGCTCAAGGCCATCGCCGAGCGCAAGGTGATGGGAAAGGTCGTGTTGCGGCCCTAAAGGCGCGTCAGGCGCGCAGCCGCGCTATCGCCTCTTGCGCCGCTTGCCGATGCTCGGGCTTGATGTGCGAGGACATCAGCTTGAACGCCACCCCGAAGGACAGCATCATCGGCGAGAGCCGAGCAGCGAATGTAATCGGGAATGAGATCGTCCGGCACGATGAAATAGACGATCGCGCCGACCAGAACCGCCTTCACATAGAGCGGCGTGGTGCGGTCGAAGGCGCAATAATAGGCGGTCAGCGCGTCCTCAAGGAACGGAATGTTGGCCGCCTCGCGCTTGACCCTGCGCCAGAATTTTTGCCGCAGCTCGGCTTCGTCGGCGACCATCCGGCGGCCCAGCGCGGCAAAATCCTGCCAAGATGCAGCTTGCGCCGGAACGCACAGTTTGCCGCCTACACGAACCCGACTTGCGGCCCTCGCTCGGCCGCTCGCCATCAAATGGCGGCGCGAAGGCGACCAACCGCAATGGCCGCGCAAAAGGCGGCAGCCGCAAGGCAGCGGCTTAGCCCGCGAACCTGTCCATCGCCTCGGCGAGCTTGATATCGCGCTCGGTCAAGCCGCCGGCATCGTGGGTCGACAATGTCACCTCCACCGTCTTGTAGACGTTGAACCATTCCGGATGGTGATCGAGCTTTTCCGCCACCAGCGCGGCGCGCGTCATGAAGCCGAAGGCCTCGTTGAAATCGGCAAAGACGAATTTCTTGGTGATGGCGTCGCGTCCGGACACTTCGCTCCAGCCTTTGAGCCGGGCGAGCGCCGTCTTGCGCGCTTCGCCGGCAAGTTTTTCACTCATCGCATTCTCCTCTTTCGCGTGGCGCGCGGGCCGGCCAGCCCTCGCAAACAGCCAGCAAGACTATCTACTTAACGATCAAGCCCTCAACGCGTGGAATCCCGCGGGTTCCTAAGCGAGACTGCGGGTTTTCCGTAGGAGGTCGGCATGGGCTGGTCTTTGAATATCGGATCGGTCGCCGGCACGGCGGTCCGCATCCATGTGACTTTTCTGCTGTTTCTCGCCTGGATCTTCGGCGTCAGCTACATCGCCGGCGGCCCGCAGGCAGCCTGGAGCGGGCTGCTATTCCTGCTGCTGCTGTTCCTGTGCGTGCTGCTGCACGAGTTCGGACATATTTTCACCGCGCGCGCTTTCGGCGTCACCACGCCCGACGTGATCCTGCTGCCGATCGGCGGCGTGTCGCGGCTGAGCGCATCCCGGAAAAACCGAGCGAGGAATTTCTCGATCGCCATCGCCGGACCGCCCGTCAACGTCGCGATTGCCGGACTGCTCGTGCTCGGTCGCCGGCGCCAAGCTCGATTTCAGTCGCCTTGCCGCGCTCGAAAGCAAATCCGTAGCCTGGTCGACCGGCTTGCCGCGGTGAATGTCTTCCTTGCCGTCTTCAATCTGATTCCGGCGTTTCCGATGGACGGCGGCCGCGTGCTGCGCGCGCTGTTGGCCAGCCGTCTCGGCTATGTGCGCGCCACCGAGATCGCTGCGGCGATCGGCCAGGGGGTGGCGTTCCTGCTCGGCTTCCTTGGACTGTTCGGCAATCCGCTTTTGATCTTCATCGCCATCTTCGTCTATCTCGCCGCCGTCGTCGGAAGCGCATCTGGTGGCGATCCGCGCCATATCGCGCGGCGTGCCGGTAACCGCGGCGATGATGACGCAATTCGCCACGCTGACGCCCGACGAGCATGTCGATGCTGCGGTCGAGACGCTGCTGCGCACTAGCCAGGGCGAGTTTCCGGTCGTTGACGGCGCCGGCCGGCCGATCGGCGTGCTGGCGCGCACCGATCTTATACGCGCGCTGAAAGAGCGCGGCCCCGATGCCCGCCGTGGCCGAAGCGATGACGGCGCAAATACCGACGCTCGGCCACCGCCACTGCCTCGACGAGGCGTTCCGCCTGTTGCAGGAAAATCCAGGCGCCGGCCGTGGCCATCGTCGATGCTTCCGAACGCCTGGTCGGGCTGGTGACGTCGGCGACCATCGGAGAAATGCTGATGCTGCATCGGGCCATGCCCTCGGGCTTCCGCTTCGGCCCGTGGAGCCGTTCCGCCGGCGCCTAGAGCCTAGGGCGGAGGCTGCGGCCCGGACGGATCGCTCCATTTGCGCCATTAACCAAAGCGTTCGTTCGGTCGCGCGCGCCGGGCTGCGCCATGGCGTCAATGGCGCGGAGCCTGTTAGAATTAACCATGCCGCCCCGTCCTCCTCTCGCCATGAGATTTTGGCTGTTTCGACGTTCCAGCGAAGCCGGGAGAACGCGGTCGGCCGCGGCGCGTGCCATGAGCATCGAATCGCTCGAACACATCATGCGCAGTCGATTGCGCATGCTCCTGCGCCACACTTGGCTGGTGGCGGTTCTCGGCACCGTCGTGATGGTAGCCGCGGTGGCGGCCGGCTTCTATTACACGACCGAAGCGGACCGCATGCGCATCGCCGCCGGTCCGCGGGACGGCAAATTCGTCCAGGCGCTGTCCGATCAGATCGCCAAAGGCCATTATAATCTTTCCTTGCAGATCGTCGCTACAAAGAGCGCCAGCGAATTGGCGCAGGCGATGAGCAAAGGCCAAGCCGACCTTGCCGTTCTGCCGAGCAATCTCGACGACGCGTTGAACTGGCCGGTGGTCGCTATCCTGCGACAGAACGTGATGGCGTTCATCGTGCCGGGCGGCGCCGGGACCGCCAAAGCCGGCCAGAGCGACGCAGGCACGAGTGGAGGCGCCGCCGGCAAGACCAAGACCGCCTCGTCCGCCAAAACCGGCAAAAGCAACAAGAGCGGCAAAGCCGGCAAGAAGAACGCCAAGAGAGCCGCCAGTGACAGCGATGACGACAGCGACAGCGGCAAGTTCGGCAAGGTGACCCAACTTTCCGGAAAGCGCATCGGCATCGTCGGCGGCAATGAGGCGACCAGAGGCCTGCTCGAACTGGTGCTGAGCCATTATGGCGTGGCGCTCGGCACGGTGACGATATCGGATATCGCTCCGGATAAGATCGCCGACGCGGTCAAAAACAATCAGGTCGATGCGCTATTGGTGGCCGGCGCGGCGACCGGCCGGGCCATTTCCGACGCGGTGGCGGCGGCGACCGTGAACGGTAAGGCGCCGTCTTTCGTCGCGATCGATCAGGCCGACGGCATCGCCAAGCGCCATCCGGCTTTTGATTCGGTCGATATCGACGCCGGCACGTTCGGCGGCAACCCGCCGTCGCCCGACGACAGTCTCAAGACCTTAAGTTTCGCCGAATATTTGGTGGCGCGAAAATCCTTCAGCGACGCCGCCGTCGCCGGCCTGGCAAAAGTCATCTACTTGTCGCGACAGACGCTCGCTGCGGCCGCCCCCGGCGACGTCAAGATCGCGGCGCCTTCGACCGACAAAGACGCCGACGTGGCCGTTCATCCCGGGGCGCTGGCCTATCTTTCCGACAGCCAGCAATCGTTTTTCGACAGATACGGCGACGATATTTTCTACGGCATGCTGATTTTTCCGGTGTTCGGATCGGCCATTGCCGGCCTCGCCAGCTATCTGCGCCGCGACGGCCGCACCCGGCGGCTGCGGCTGTTGCAGCGCGTGCTCGATCTGGTGCGCAAGGCCCATAGCGCACAGACGCTGGAGGCTATCGACCAGATTCAAATCGACGCCGACAACCTCGTCATCGCCATCGTCCACCAGGGCGAACACGAGGAATTCGACGAAACGGTGCGGATGTCGTTTTCCTTCGCGCTCGACCAGTTGCGCTTTGCTTTGGCGGCCCGCCGTGCCGCTATCGAACACGGCACCGCCGGGGCGGCCGCGGGCTCCAGGATCGCCGCAGCGTAAATGGCCGCCGCCGCGTAAGCGATTGCTTCGGCGCCGTTTCTGACTATATACCGCATGCAAATCGCGGGCCCCTCGGGGCCCGCAACGATTTAACGATGAGCCCCATGAACCTCCGTAACGTCAACCTGCGCAATGTCGCGATTATCGCCCATGTCGACCATGGCAAAACCACGCTGGTCGACCGGCTCCTGCAGCAATCGGGCTCGTTCCGCGAGAATCAGCGGGTGGCCGAGCGGGCGCTGGATTCCAACGATCTCGAGCGCGAGCGCGGCATCACCATCCTCGCCAAGGCGACCTCGCTGGTTTGGCAGGATACCCGGATCAACATCGTCGATACGCCGGGCCATGCCGATTTCGGCGGCGAGGTCGAGCGCATCCTCAATATGGTCGACGGCGCGCTGGTTCTGGTCGACGCCGCCGAGGGGCCGCTGCCGCAGACCAAATTCGTGGTGTCGAAGGCCCTCAAGATGGGGCTCAAACCCATCGTCATCATCAACAAGGTCGACCGCGGCGACGCCCGGGCGACCGAGGTGGCGAACGCGGTGTTCGACCTGTTCGCGGCGCTCGATGCGACCGAGGAGCAGCTTGATTTTCCGATTCTTTACGGCTCCGCCAAGCAAGGCTGGATGGCCGCGTCCGCCGAGGGGCCCAAGGACCAGGGCATGGCGCCGCTGTTCGATCTCGTGATCCGCCATGTCGCGCCCCCCAAGGTGGAGGAAGGCCCGTTCCGCATGCTGGGCACGATCCTGGAGGCCAATCCTTATCTCGGCCGCATCGTCACCGGCCGCATCTTTTCGGGCTCCGTGAAGCCCAATCAGACGGTCAAGGTCATCGATCGCAACGGCGAACCGGTCGAGGAAGGCCGCGTGACCAAGGTGCTCGCCTTCCGCGGCCTCGAACGCACCCCGATCGATGAAGGTTTCGCCGGCGATATTGTCGCTATTGCCGGCCTGCCCGAGGCCTTCGTGTCGCATACGCTGTGCGCGCCGGAAGTGACCGAGCCGCTGCCGGCGCAGCCGATCGATCCGCCGACGCTGACCATGACTTTTCACATCAACGATTCGCCGCTCGCCGGCACCGAGGGCGACAAGGTGCAGAGCCGCGTCATTCGCGACCGCCTGCTGCGCGAAGCGGAAGGCAACGTCACGCTGCGGATTTCCGAATTGAACGAGAAGGATTCCATGGAGGTCGCCGGCCGCGGCGAATTGCAGCTCGGCATCCTGATCGAGACCATGCGGCGCGAGGGGTTCGAGCTTTCGGTGTCGCGGCCCAAGGTGCTTTATCAGCACGGCCCTTCCGGCGAACTCCTCGAACCGATCGAAGAAGTCGTCATCGACGTCGACGAAGAGCATTCCGGCGTCGTGGTGCAGAAGCTCGCCGAGCGCAAAGGCGAGATGGTCGAGATGCGTCCGTCGGGCGGCGGCCGTGTGCGGCTGATCTTCTACGCGCCGACGCGCGGACTGATCGGCTATCAGGGCGAACTCCTCACCGACACGCGCGGCACCGCGGTGATGAACCGGCTGTTCCATGCCTATGGGCCGCATCGCGGCGACATCACCGGACGGCGCAACGGCGTCCTGATCTCGACCGATCAGGGCGACGCCGTCGCCTACGCGATGTGGAACCTGGAGGATCGCGGCCCGATGATGATCGAGCCGGGATGGAAGGTCTATCGCGGCATGATCGTCGGCGAGCACACTCGCGGCAACGATCTCGAAGTCAACGTGCTCAAGGGCAAGAAGCTCACCAATATCCGAACCCATTCCAAGGACGAGGCGATCCGGCTGACGCCGCCGATTCGCATGACGCTGGAAAAGGCGCTCGCCTATATCGAGGACGACGAACTGGTCGAGGTCACGCCGAAATCGATTCGCTTGCGCAAGAAGCTGCTCGATCCGAACGACCGCAAGCGCGACGAGCGGCGCAAGGAAGCCGAGCGCGTGTAAACGCGTCCGCGCTCAGGCGGCCGGTGAAACGGCCGGCGCGCTCGATCCAACCGATCCTGTCACATTTTGCGACACCTGCGTGCGGTCCCGGCGCGAAAAATGGGAACCGTGACGCGATTGCAACAGCGCGTCGGGATTGCGCGTCCGCCGGGCATTTTCGCCCCCGCCGCTGTGGCAAGGCTGTTGCCTTTTGGCTAATAATCCACATCGTTAAGGGAAGGTGAATCGAAAGTCTTGAAGGCCGCGGGATCGCTTGCTTTGATCGCATCGTGAATCGCGTGACGAGCGCCAGCAAGCGTCGCAGGGCAGCAGGATCGGGCATCGCAGGATTGAGCGTCGCAGGATCGAGCATCGCATCATGAGCACCGTCCTCATCGAAATCCGTCGCGCCCGGGCATGCGATGCCGGCGCCGTTGCGGATGCTCACGATGAGGCGTGGCGGGCGGCCTACCAGGGCATCATCCCGGGCGGCGAGCTGGAGAAGCTGATCAATCGCCGCGGTCCGGCCTGGTGGGAATCGGCGATCCGCAAAGGCAGCCGCATCGCGCTCCTACAGTTCGGCGACAAGATCGCCGGCTACGCCAATTACGGGCGCAATCGGGCGCGCAGCCTTTATTACGACGGCGAGATCTACGAGCTCTATCTGCGCCCGGAATTCCAGGGGCTGGGCTTCGGCCGCCGGCTGTTCACCGCCGCCCGCCGCGATCTGGCGCAGAGCGCCCTGAAATCGCTGATCATATGGGCGCTGTCGGAAAACGAAAACGCGGTCGAGTTCTACCGCGCGCTCGGCGGCAAGGCGGTGGCGCGCTCATCCGAGAAGTTCGGCAGCCGCGTGCTCGATAAGGTCGCGTTCGGCTGGAATAGCTGACGCGCTCTTGCGCGTCATTCCGGAAACCGCGCAGTTCAAACCGCCGGCGGCGGCAGTCCGGCTTGGGCGCAGGCCGCGCGTAGCGTGTTGACCAACAGACAGACGATCGTCATCGGTCCGACGCCGCCCGGCACCGGCGTGATCGCGCCCGCGACTTCGCGGGCTTCGGCGAAATTGACGTCGCCGACGATGTGCGACTTGCCGCCGGCATCGGCTACCCGGTTGATGCCGACGTCGATCACGGTCGCGCCCGGCTTGATCCAGTCGCCGCGGATGAATTCGGCGCATCCGATCGCGACGCATAACAGCTCGGCGCGTCGGCAGTAGTCGGGCAGATTGCGAGTGTGGGTATGCGCCACCGTGACCGTGGCGTTCTCATTGAGCAGCACTTGCGACAGCGGATTGCCGACGATATGCGAACGGCCGATCATCAATGTATCGAGCCCAACGAGCGACGAGCGCACCGTCTTGATGAGCTTGAGGCAAGCCACCGGCGTGCAGGGCACTAAAGCCGGCAGCCCGGTCATCAGCCGTCCGGCATTGAGCGGATGGAAACCGTCGACGTCCTTGTCCGGATCGATGCTGTTGAGGATACGCGCGGTATTGATCTGCGGCGGCAGCGGCAGCTGCACCAGAATGCCGCTGACGGATGGATCGGCGTTGAGCGCCTGAACCAGCGCCAACAATTCGGCCTCGCCGGTCGCGGCCGGCAGATGATAGTCGAGCGGCCGCATGCCGACCTCGTGCAGCGCGCGCGATTTGCTGGTCACGTAGGTCTTGCTGGCCGCATTTTCGCCGACCAGCACCACCGCGAGGCCGGGCACGATGCCATGGGCGTCGGTCAAATGCTGCGTCTCGGTTTTGACCGCGGCGCGTAATTCGGCGGCGATGGCCTTGCCGTCAATGATGCGGGCTGTCACGGGCGGTCAGAAGACATTCGGCAGGATGTAAATCTCAATGATCTTCTCGATGAAGATTATGATCAGAAAAAGTATCACCGGCGAAATGTCGATGCCGCCGAGGTTTGGCAGCACGTTGCGAATGGGACGCAGCGCCGGATCGGTGATGCGGTAAAGAAAATCGCCGACCATGGCGACAACGTGGTTGCGCGTATTCACCACATTGAACGCGACGAGCCAGGAGAAGATCGCCATCGCGATCACGATCCAGAGATAGAGCTGGAGCGCTATAAGGATGACTTCAAAAAGTGCGAGCATGGACCGGATTCGCGTTAAGGGTGGCAGAAACTAGCGAACTGCGACCGTGCTCACAAGTGAAGCTTGTCCCAGCCCGCCGCTTGGGCGGCGATCCCCGACAGTGCGGTTGACGGCCCATGTTGACAGCTCTTCACGGCAGCCCTAAATGGCCGCCACTCGCCACAGCCGGCACCCATTTTGGCCGGACGACGCTCAGGCGGGGCCGTAGCTCAGTTGGGAGAGCGCCTCGTTCGCAATGAGGAGGTCAGGGGTTCAACTCCCCTCGGCTCCACCAGCCTACGCTGGCTGCGCTGCGCCAGTTTCGGCGCGGCAGGCCGTGCAATATTAAGCTCAAAATTAAGCCCAAAATCAGACCCATGACGCGCGATTCCTCCCGGCCGGTCTCGCTCCTCCGTCATCCCGCTTATGTCCGCTTCCTCTATGTGCGGATTGCCGCATCGGTCGCCCAGCAGGCCCAGGTGGTCGCGGTCGGCTGGCAGATGTACGAGCTGACCAACAGCCCGTTCCACCTGGGCCTGATCGGGCTGGTGCAGTTCATTCCCGCGGTCGGCCTGTTCGTCTTTACCGGCCATGTTGCCGACCACTACGACCGGCGCTGGGTCGCCGCCATGGCGCAAGCCATCGAAGCGGCTGCGGTCGCCGGGCTCGCCTTCGCCAATGGCACGAATGCTCTCACGCCTGGGCTCCTTCTCGCCATGGCCTTCGTCGTCGGCACCGGGCGCGCCTTCGAGCAGCCGAGCCTGCAGTCGGTGTTGCCGAATATCGTGCCGGGCGAGCTTTTGGCACGCGCCATTGCCGGATCGAGCTCGGCCTCGCAAACCGCCGTCATCGCCGGACCGGCGCTCGGCGGCATGCTGGTCGAGATCAGTCCGACGCTGGTGTTTACCGTCTGTGCGCTGCTGTGGCTATCCGCCGCTGTGGTGATGCTCGGTATCGTCATGAAAACCGAGCCCGCCGAAGCAAGACCCCGCGAACGCGCGCCGCGCGATCTGGGGACCTTGTTCGGTGGACTCACTTTTATCATGCATCGCAAGGCCGTGCTCGGCGCCATTCTGCTCGATCTGTTCGCCGTGGTGCTCGGCAATCCGACCGCGGTGCTGCCGATCTTCGCGCGCGATATTTACCTCGCCGGACCGCTCGCTTTCGGCGTCTTGCGGGCGGCGCCGGCGGCGGGCGCCATCGCCACGGCGCTCGTTCTGGCGCGCTGGCCGATCTCCGACCGCATCGGCCGCATCATGTTCGCAACCGTGACGGTGTACGGCGTTGCCACGATCCTGTTTGCCTTGGCGCCGGACTTCGTCCTCGCTTTGGCTGCGCTTGCCGTGGTCGGCGCCGCCGACACGGTCAGCGTCGTCATCCGCCAGACCATGGTGCAGCTGCGCACGCCCGACCACATGCGCGGGCGCGTCTACGCGGTCAATTCGATGGTGACTAATACCTCGAACCAGCTCGGCATATTCCGTGCCGGCACGGCGGCCGCTGCGTTCGGCACCGTACCTTCGGTGCTGATCGGCGGCCTGAGCACCATCGCCATCGTCCTGATTTCGACCAAGATTTTTCGTGAGTTGTATGACGCCGACCGCTATCAGGACCGGCAACTATGATTCTGCGGCACGCGGCCCTTTCGGCATGCTCGCCGCTGCGGCATCATAGCGGAGCCGGGTTCCGCTTCAGGTCAAAAGGACTGCGCATGCGACTGCTCACGATCACTTGCCTCGCCGCGGCGCTGGCCGCAGCGGCCATGCCGGCGCGGGCCACCGCGCCTTGCGGCGGCGATTTCGGCACCTGGCTGCAAAACTTCAAACAGGAGGCCGCCGCCGACGGCATCTCGCAACGGACCATCCAATCGGCGCTGGCCGGCGTGACCTACGATCCGACCATCATCGCCCGCGATCACGCCCAGGGCGTTTTCAAGCAAAGCTTCGAGCAGTTCTCCGGCCGCATGGTACCGCCGCGGCTCGCCCGCGCCCGACAGAAGATGCTGATCTACGCCTCGCTGTTGAGCCGCATCGAGCAGCAATACGGGGTTCCCGGCGGGGTCATCGTCGCCATCTGGGGCTTGGAAACCGATTTTGGCGCCGATACCGGGCATTACCCGACCATCCGCTCGCTGGCGACGCTGGCTTTCGATTGCCGGCGGCCGGACAAGTTCCGCGGCGAGCTCCTCGCCGCTCTGCACATCGTCGATCGCGGCGACATGACGCCGTCGGCGATGCGCGGCGCCTGGGCCGGCGAGATCGGCCAGACCCAGTTCCTGCCGTCGTCTTATCTGAAATATGCCGTCGATTATGACGGCAACGGCCGCCGCGATCTCATCCACGATGTGCCGGATGTGCTTGCCTCGACCGCCAATTATCTGAAGGGCTACGGTTGGCAACGCGGCCAGCCGTGGAGCGAAGGCACCGCCAATTTCCAGGTGCTGCTGCAGTGGAACGCGTCGGAAGTCTACACCAAGACGGTCGCCTATTTCGGGCAGCTGCTCGAACAGGGTCAACGGTAAAGTCGACTGCCGCTTCCATCTAATAAGCGGTCAGCACGTCGATCTTGGCATTGGCGAATATCAGCCGCTTGGCAAGGATGGCGGCGAGATTGCGCGCGATGCGCTCGCCGACATGGGGATGCTCGCGGCGAAAGCGGTCGAACTCCTGGATCGGCAATTCGAGGCAGCAGACGTCGGTATCGGCCCAGACGTCGGCGCTGCGCCGCTCGTCGAGCAGCGACATTTCGCCGAATTCCATGCCCTGATCGAGCGTCGCCAACCGCACGCCGCTCGACAGCTTGACGCTGACCATGCCGCTTTGCAGGAAGAACAGCGAAGTCGCCGGCTCTTCGGCGGCGACGATGCGTTGCCCGGCGCGATAGGTGCGCTGGGTGCCGAGCGTTGCCAGCTTGTCGAGTTCCTCGTCGGTTAATCCGGCCAGCAGCGCCTGTTCTTTGAGGTGCGACGTGTCCTTGCTCGACGAATAGCCGCCGTCGCGATAGATGACCTGATCTTCCGCCCATTCGATGCCCTGATCGAGCAGGCTGAACAAGCGCACGCCGGCAATGTCGCCGATGAGCGGATGAACTCATCGTCCAGACCGGCGAGCCGGTTTCGATGCCGGTGAGAACAACGGCCGCCCCGCCTGCCGTGAGCCCACGCAGCACGTCAGAGAGCAACAGGCTTCCCGCATTGGTGATCGACGCGACGCGGCGGAAATCGATGACGAGAAGCGGCGACGGTTCTTCGACCAATCGCCGCGACACATAATCGATGGTGGCGAAGGAATGCGCGCCGACCAATTCGATGATCCGAACGTCGGCGTGGTGCTCTTCGAGGATCTGCTGTTCGCGCGGCAGGCGGCTGCGCCGCGAGGTGATGCCGCCGATATCGTAATCGGCCATGATCGAGGTCCGCACGTCGCCGGAGCGGTTGAGCATATGCAGGCCGAAATGCGTCGACAGCATCTCGCAGACTTTAAGCCCGCGCACGCTGTTGCCGTGTTCGTCGAGCGGCGGCGAGAACGTGCCGAGCCGGAGTTGCGCCGGCAGTGCCGCGACGATGCCGCCGCCGACGCCGCTCTTGGCCGGCATGCCGACGCGATAGACCCATTCGCCGGCATAATCGTACATGCCGGAACTGGTCATGATCGACAGCGTGCGGGCCACCGCGTAGGACTTCATCACCTGCTCGCCGGTCACCGGATTGAAGCCGTTATTGGCAAGCGTCGCCGCCATCACCGCGAGATCGCGCGCGGTCACCAGCACCGAACACTGCCGGAAATAGACGTCGAGCACGGCGTTGACGTCGCCCTCGACCACGGCGTAATTGCGCAACAGATAAGCGATGGCGCGGTTGCGGTCGCCGGTTTCGCGCTCGGACTGGAATACCGCTTCGTCGACGTCGAGCGTGCGGCCGGCGAAGCGGCCGAGTGCGGCAAGGATGCAATCGAACGCCTGGCGGCCGCGCGCCTTGTGAATGAGCGCGGAGCAGGCGATCGCGCCGGAATTGACCATCGGATTGTAAGGCCGGTTATCGGGGCGAAGCCTGATCGAATTGAAGGCATCGCCGCTCGGCTCGACGCCGATCACCGCCTCGACTTTGTCAGCGCCCAGCATTTCCAGCGCCAAGGCAAAGACGAAGGCCTTGGAAATCGACTGAATGGTGAACGGCACGGCGCTGTCGCCGACTTCGTAGACGTGGCCGTCGATGGTGGCGAGGCTGACGCCGAAATGCGCCGGATTGGCCTTCTTCAGTTGCGGAATGTAGTCGGCCACCGCACCGCTATGATCGTTTTTGAACTCCGCGTGGCACC
Source organism: uncultured Alphaproteobacteria bacterium (assembly GCA_963807125.1). Lineage (GTDB taxonomy): Bacteria > Pseudomonadota > Alphaproteobacteria > Rhizobiales > Xanthobacteraceae > BOG-931. The sequence continues at coordinate 287,918 of CAWEAH010000012.1, read as the reverse complement.
GGATCAGAAAGCGGCGCAGCGGCGACAGCGCCCGTTGCGGCGCAAGACCGCCGGCAAAATTAGGTGACAGCATCGATAACGCCCCCTGAGGAAACCTTATGGCCTTGCCCGGCACGGTTCAATAGCTGCGCCCCCCGAGCCAGCGCTCAAGGAAGACGCTCAGCCATGCTCGCGCGCTGTAATCGTAGACGGCGCGGTCGGTGAAATGTTGGTGGCGGGGCTTGGCGCCCGGCAGTTCCATGCGGTCGTGACCGCGGGTGGTCCATTTGTGCATCATCGCGTGGGTGACGTCGGGATGAAATTGCAGGGCAAAGGCGCGGCCGCAGCGGATGGCCTGCACTTCGAAAGTGTCGCCCTCGGCCAGAAGTTCGGCGCCCGCCGGCAGCTCGAAGCCCTCGCGATGCCATTGATAGACGCATTCCGGCCAGGCCTCGACCATGGCGAGGCCGGCGGCGGTCGGCCGGATCGGGTAGTAGCCGATCTCGGCGTGACCTTGCGGATGGCGAAAAACTTTGCCGCCGAGATGATTGGCGAACATCTGCGCGCCGAGGCAGATGCCGAGGAACGGCTTGTTCTCCTTGAGCGGCACGCCGATCCAGTCGGTCTCGCGGCGGATGAAGTCGTCCGGGTCGTTGGCGCTCATCGGGCCGCCGAAGATGATGGCGGCGGCATGCTCGGCGAGCGTCGGCGGCAGCGGATCGTCGAAGCGCGGCCGGCGCACGTCGAGGCGGTAACCGAGGTCGCGCAGCGCATTGCCGATACGACCGGCCGTAGAGTGCTCCTGGTGCAGGACGATTAGAATCGGCTGTTGCATGAGGCCGGCGATTCGCTCGCTTTTTTAGATTCTTAGACTCTCGCTCGATACAAGACTTATTGTTGGAGCATGATCTTTTCGGAAAACCGGTGTCCACTTTTCCGGATCATGCTCTAGCAACCCGCCAAGCAAGGCGCGCGCCAACCTCGGCTTTAATCGCCGTTGCGCCGGTCGACGGCGCCCATCAACAGCGCCTTGGGCATAAAGCGCATCAGCGCCACGGCGATTTTGTTGCCGCCACCGGCGATGACGACGCGTTGACCGCGCATCAGCGCGTCATAACCGATCTGCGCCACCTGCAGCGCCGGCAATTCGATGAGTTTGGCGGCGGTCGGCAAGCGCATGCCCGAGCGCGCCTGGAATTCGGTCTCAACCGGCCCGGGACAGAGCGCGGTGACCCGGATGCCGCGGCCGGCGAGCTCGCGATGCAGTGCCTCGCTGAACGACAGCACATACGCCTTGCTGGCGTAATACACCGCCATGCCCGGACCGGGCAGAAAGGCGGCAACCGAAGCGACGTTGAGAATGCCGCCGCGATGGCGCGTCAGGCTGTCGACAAAACGCAGCGACAGGTCGGTGAGCGCGCGGATATTGAGATCGATCATGGCGAGCTGCTCGTCGCGATCGAGCTCGGCAGCACGGCCGCTCAAGCCGAAGCCGGCATTGTTGACGACGTAAGCCGGCTCGAGTTCGCGCGCCGCAAGCTCGGCGGCCAGGCTCGCTGCGGCGTCGCGCCGTTCGAGGTCGATTCCCAGCACGGCCGGCCGCGGCCGCCCGGAAGCCGCGATCTCATCGGCCAACGCGTTGAGCCGATCTTCGCGCCGCGCGACCAAAGCGAGCTCGTGATTATGGCCGGCGAAAACACGCGCCAAGTCGGCGCCGATGCCGGCCGATGCGCCAGTGACGAGCGCGACGGCTTTCATGCGCCGCCGGCCTTTTCCCCCGCGGCGCCCGGTTCGGCATCGTCGCCGCCGACGCGGCGGCGCAACGCGATCCGCTCCTGCGGCGAAATGCCGAGCAGGTCGGACGCCCGCCACAACAGATTGTCCTCGAGCTCGTCGCGGCGGCCGTCGGCATAGACGATCTGCCACATCATCTCGACGACGCGGGCACGGCCGCCCTCGTTGAGCGCGCGGTTGAGCGAATGGGTGAAATGATAAAGATCGACCGATTCCTGCTCGGCCGCCGTCGCTTTGGCGATCAAGGTGTCGGTCGCGGCGTCGTCGAGTTCGAAGCTTTGCTTGAGCACGCCATGGAGCTTGGCCCTCTCACTGTCGGTCATGGCGCCGTCGATGGTGGCGGCATGCACCAAAAGCGCCGCGGCGGCGAGCCGGTAATCGTCCTCGCCGAACTGGTCCGGATGCTTGCCGCCGTCGACAAAGTCGGAAATGAAGCTTTTGAAGGCGTCGAACATAAAACTTTCCCGGGGGGCCGAATGAAAAGCCCAGGCTCATATCGCGACGCCAGCCGCGCCGGTCAAGCGGCCGTTACGCCGCGGGGCCAATCTTCGGATCGAGACCCTCCAGCGAGCGCCGGGCCGGCTCGACCCCCCAGAACAGTACGGCAGCGATCTGCACGATCAAAAGAGCGATCATCAGCCAGATCACGCCGGGCAAGCCGTAATTGACCATCAGGTAGCCGACCAGGAATGGCGACACGACGGTGGCGCCGCGGCCGAGCGTGTTGCAGATGCCGTTGGCCCGCAGCCTGATCTCGGTCGGGAACAGTTCGGGCGTATAGACGCCGAACAAGAGCGCGGTTTGGATATAGATGGCGATGATCAGGACGGCGCCGACGCTCAACACCAGGGCCGGATCCGACGCGGCGTTGAAATGCGCGTAGATCCAGCCGAACACGATGGTGGCGACCGAGCCCAGGATGATGCTCCAGCGCCGGCCGATGCTGTCGGACAGGACCGCGCCGGCGGCGCAGCCGACCAGCGAGGCCACGGCGAGCACAACCGTATAGCCGAGCGAGTTGGTGATGGTGAGGCCCTGTCGCAGGAAAAACTGCGGCAGGAAAATCACGAAGCCGAAGATCAGCGTATTGATCGTGATCAGCACCCAGCAGCCGACCAACAGACGTTGCAGAATCGGCGGCTTGAACATGTCCGCAGCTGACAATTGCGGCACCGGGGCTGCGATGGCCGGCGCCGGCAACGCGCCCGCGGTCGCCGCGACATCCTTCTCGATTGCCTGCAGCAAGGCTTCGGCTTCGGCGGCGCGGCCTTGCGCTTCGAGCCAGCGCGGCGATTCCGGCAGGTTCTTGCGCAAATACCAGACGATGAGCGAGCCGATACCGGCGATCACGAACATCGGCCGCCAGCCCCAGGTTGGGATGATCAGATAGCTCAGGATCGCGGTCACCGGGAAACCGCACACCGTCAGAAAGGCCATGAACGACAGCCAACGACCGCGGCTCGCCGGCGGCACGAATTCGGTCAGGGTCGAATAGCCGACGACAATTTCCGCGCCGAGCCCCAGACCCTGCACGAAGCGGCAGACGATGAGCTGCGGCATATCCTGCGCAAACGCAGCGGCCAGAGAGGCAAGGCCGAAGATCAACAGATTGATCTGATAGGTGAAGCGCCGGCCGAACCGGTCGCCGACGAAGCCGGTGACGAGCGAGCCGATCGTCATGCCGACGAAAGTGAGCGACAGGAATTGCAGGTTTTGCGGCAGCGTCGAAAACTTGGTCTGGATCGTCGCCGCCAGCACGCCGCCGGCGACATAGAGATCGTAGCCGTCGAAGAACATGCCGGCGCCGACCAGCCAGAAGATGCGGTAATGAAACGACGAGACCGGGAGCCGGTCGAGCCGCCCGCCGGCATTGACAGAAGTGGTCATGAGAGATTCCCCCCGGATGTTATCTTTGGCCCGGCAATGGTTGCCGGTTCGCGGCGCATGCTAATCAACGCCACGCAGCGGCGCCACTGCGACATCTCCGCCCCCGCTTGTGCACTCGAGCCGCAATGTCGAACAGCGACGCACACTCCTCCTTCTCCCCGCGTGCGGGGAGAAGGTTGGGAGGAGGGGGCCTCTCCGCTGGGCGCAGCATTGCGGCGCTCAGAATCGCGGAGAGGCCCCCTCACTCGCTTCGCTCGACCTCTCCCCGCACCCGGGGAGAGGTCGAGCGACGCACATAGCCTCCTCGTCACCGCCGGACTCTTGATCCGGCGATCCATGCTGAAGTGCAGCGACTTCAGCCGTCCAAATTTTGCACCGGCCCTTGGACCTGTAGCCCGGATGGAGCGGAGCGTAATCCGGCTACGATCGTCGGGCTTTTATGCCGCTCCCGGGTTTCGCTTCGCTTCACCCGGGCTACGAAGAAATAAAAATGAAGGACATGGACCGCCGGCAGGCGCACTGCAGTCAATCGGACTGCAGTCAAGGACTTGTACGCAAGCGGCGCACAAGGCGCGCCACGGAGAAGGCGGCTTGCGCCGCCCTTCCGCTTCGGGCGCGCTCGCCTGCCGGCGTTCCACTACGGTTCTGCCCAAGGGGTGTGTGGTCCCTTGGTGCGATCCGGGCCAGGCTTCGTGGGGGCTTTGCCAACGCGGCGAATATGACCGCCGGCTCGGCTCCCACTTCCAGCGGCGCACCCCGCACGCCGGTCATAGTGCCGGCAGGCATGATGCCCGGACCGCCCGGGAGCCGGCTGATGAGGCCAGCCCGCGGGCTCCGCACTCGCCCCCCGGCCCTCCGGCATCACCCGGACGGTGTCCTTCGTGGGACGAGATTCGTCGCATTATGTATCTATATCGGGGACCATTGTCAATAGAGATGTGACGCCTTATCCTGAGGTGGCCGCGAAGCGGCCCTCGAAGGATGCAGGCCCCGGCGCCTCGGCCTTCATCCTTCGAGGCTCGCTGCGCTCGCGCCTCAGGATGAGGTAACTGGCTTCGAGGCGCGCGACGCCCACGTCGGTTGACTCCGCTGAGGTCGCGTGGGTACGGCGCGTTCCGCGCCTGCTAAGGTCGCGGTGGTAATGGAGGACGATCCATGAAGTTCGAAGGTGGCTGCTATTGCCGGAAAGTCCGATACGTCGCCGAGGGCGAACCGCGCCTGAAGGCGCAGTGCCATTGCCGCGAATGCCAGTACATCAGCGGCGGCGCGCCCAACATGTTCATGCTGATGCCACCCGTGGGATTTCGCTACGTGAGCGGCGCGCCGAAAACATTCGCACGCGACGACCTGGAACAGCCGGTGACGCGAGAGTTCTGCGAGAACTGCGGCACCCATCTGACGACGCGGCGGCCGGGCCTGCGCATGGTGATCCTAAAGGTCGGAACGCTCGACGATCCGCGGCTGTTCGGCGGCCCGCAGATGGCGATCTACGTCGCCGGCAAGCAGCCATTCCACGTCATTGCCGAAGGGCTGCCGACATTCGAAAGGCTGCCGCCGCGCTAGCCCTACTGCACCGCCTTGCGGTCGCGATAGGCGTCGTCGAGGAGATGCAGATTGGCCTCGACATAGGGGTTGGCCGGGTCCTTGGCCTGCGCCGCGGTGAGGAGCTTGTGGGCGCGCTGATAATCGCCGCGCAACATGTAGGAGAAGCCCTCGTCGTTGAGCACCTCGACGGTCCGGCCGATCAGCCGCTCGACCTGCGTATAGGCGCGGTCGGCGAGGTCGAAGCGGCGCAGCCGGTCGTAGGAGGCGGCGAGCCCGATCCAGGCCTCGGCGTCGTTCGGATGCTTTTCGGCGGCGCTCCGAAAGCGCTGTTCGGCGAGCGCGAAATTGTTGCTGCGGAAATATTTCTTGCCGAGCGAGACGTCGTCGTTGGGATCGTCGCCGAGCAGGCCGGGCTTTGACAGCGGCGCGACCGGCTCGCCGCTCGGGCCTGGCTCGGCCGGCGGCACGACGATCGAGCCGGTGGTGTCCGGACTGGCGGTGGCATCGGTCGCGGTCTGGTCCGGCGCCGCGGCGCTGTCGCCAAGCTTCGGCGCGGTCGAGCAGGCGGCCAGTCCCATCAGGCCGGCCGTCAGTAGGATCAGGACCCGCGCCGCTCGGATACTCATGACTACGCTCCGGACCCGCAGTGTCCGCTCGGCTCCGCCCGAAGGCGGATGGACCGCCCGCCCATGCCCCAGGCGGCGAACGGTACCGGCCGAGGCAAGCTAGGCGACGAGGGTTAAGGAACTCTGGCCGAGGACGTAGGGGTGGGTTCGTAGGGGTGGGTTTAAAACCCGCCCCTACGGCCGATCGGCTGTCGCGTCGGAACGGGTTTGTTTTGAAAAAGGGCGGGTTTGAAACCCGCCCCTACGGCCGTCACCACAGGCCGATCGCCACGCGGACGATGACCGGGCAGAGGATGACGACGAACAGCACCGGAAAGATGCACACCATCATCGGCACCGCGAGCTTGGCCGGCAGGCTGTAGGCCTTTTCCTCGGCGCGCGACAAACGCTTGTGCCGCATGTCGTCGGAATAGACGCGCAGCGCGTCGCTGATCGAGGAGCCGAGTTCGTCGGACTGCGCGATCAGCGTGGCGAAGGAGCGCGCTTCTTCCAGCCCGAGCCGGTCGCCGAGATGCTCGAGCGCCTCGGTCATGGTGCGGCCGGCGCGGATCTCGAGATTGGCCATGTGAATATTGGCGGCGAGCGACGGATAGGACATGCCGAGCTCGCGGCCGACGCGGTCGAGGGACGCCTCCATGCTCAAGCCGGCATCGGCGCAGACCACCAAAAGGTCCATGAAATCGGGGAACCCGGCCTGGTGCTCGAGGCGGCGCGCCGCGATGCGGCGGTCGAGATAAAGGCTCGGCGCCAGATAGCCCAGCCCGCCGCCGCCGCACACGAACAGCCAGAACGAAGTCTTGGCGCCAAGCCCGAGCATCGACAGGCCGAAATAGACGGCGACGGCGAACAGGACGGCGCAGGCGCCGCGCGCCAGAAAATAATAGGCCGCGGCATGCGGATCGTAGATGCCGGCGAGAATCGAGCCGTTGCCGCAGCGCCTTGACGTCCGTCGCGTCGGCTTCCGAATAATGCTTGGTAGTGTAATCGACGAGCTTGCTGCGCGGCGCGCAATCCCGAATAGCGCAGCGAACGCCGATTGTCCGGACCGCCGTCTTCGGCGCCGACGCGGGCGGCGCGGCGGCGCACCGCTTCGCGCGCGAACACGCTGTTGAGCACCGAAAAGGCGAGCGTGCTCGCGGTGAGGAAGATCAGGACGTTGAGCAAGGCTATGGTGCTGTCGGCGAACATGAAACTCGCGCCCGTCCTCAAATCTTGAAGTTGACCATCTTGAACATGATGAGATTGCCGACCGCCATCCAGCCGGCGGCGCCGAACAACAGAACGTGGGTCAAGTGCTGGTTCCACACCGAGGCGTAGAAATCCGGCGCGATGAACTGAATGACGACGAACATGCCGATCGGCAGCGCCGAGAGGATCATCGCCGAAGCGCGGCCTTCGGCTGCCAGCGCGCGAATTTTGCGCCGCATCTTGAAGCGCTGGCGGATGACGCCGGACAGGTTTTCCAGAATTTCGCCGAGATTGCCGCCGGTCGAGCCCTGGATGGCGACCGCGGTGACGAACAGCGGCAGATCGTCGGAGCCGAGACGGCCGTAGAGATTGCGCATCGCGGTTTCGAGATCGGCGCCGTAGGTGATCTCGTCCGACACGACGCCGAACTCGGTGCCGATCGGGTCGGTCATTTCGCGGCCCACCATGGCAATCGCGATCGGCACCGGGTGGCCGGCGCGCAGGCTGCGCACGATGATGTCGAGCGCGTCGGGAAATTGGGCGCCGAATTTCTTCTGCCGCCGGCTGCGCAGGAATTTCAGGGCCAGATAGGGCAGCACGGTGGTGCGCAGAACAGCGCCGCGACGGCCGCTTCGACGAGGCTATGGCGGAACAGCCAGGTGGCGCCGAAGGCGAGTACGCGCGACGACGCCGATGATGATGAAACAGCCGCGACAGGCCGAGCGTGAGACCCGATTGCAGAATCGAGCCGGTTCAGCGCGACCAGCGCCGATGCGGTAATCGCCGCCGGCGGTGAGCCCGCGCTCGCGCCGCAACTCGACCAGCACGCTCTCGCGGTCGGTGCGGTCCTTGGCGAGCATGAGCCGGCGGTTGATGCGGCTGCGATAGGACGCCACCGAAAAGCAGGTCAGATAGACGGCCTCGACCGTCAGCCCGGCCGCCAGCGCGACGAACAGCCAGACCAGATAGATCGGATTGAAGTCGAACTGCAGAAAATCGAACATGGCGGTTAGTTTCCGCTGTCCCCGTCATTGCGAGGAGCGAAGCGACGAAGCAATCCAGCAGCGGCACGGCCCGCTGGATTGCTTCGCTCCGCTCGCAATGACGCACTCATAATCATCGTTCGCTCTACAGCGGCTGCGACGGATCGAAATGGGAGCCGGGAATCTTGATGCCCATGGCGATCAGATCGGTGAGGAAGCGCGGGCGCACGCCGGTGGCCTGGAAATGGCCCAGCACGGCGCCGTCCGGCGCGGTGCCGGTGCGCACGAATTTGTAGATCTCCTGCATCTGGATGATGTCGCCTTCGAGCCCGGTGATCTCGGCGATGCTCATCACCCGGCGCTTGCCGTCGGACAGCCGCGACAATTGCACGATGACCCGGATGGCGGAGGCGATCTGGCCGCGGATCGAGGCCACCGTCATCGGCAGGCCGGCCATGCCGATCATCTGCTCGAGGCGCGAGATGGCGTCGCGCGGCGTATTGGCGTGGATGGTCGCCATCGAGCCTTCGTGGCCGGTATTCATGGCCTGCAGCATGTCGAAGGCTTCCTCGCCGCGGCACTCGCCGAGGATGACGCGGTCGGGCCGCATGCGCAGCGCGTTCTTGACCAGGTCGCGCTGGCGGATTTCACCCTTGCCCTCGATCGACGGCGGCCGCGTCTCCATGCGGCCGACATGGGGCTGCTGCAATTGCAATTCGGCGGCGTCCTCGATGGTCAGGAGCCGCTCCTTCTCGGAGATGAAGGCGGAGAGCGCATTGAGCATCGTGGTCTTGCCCGAGCCGGTGCCGCCGGAAATGATCAGCGTCACCCGCGCCTTGACCGCGGCGGCGAGCAATTCGCCCATTTGCGGCCGCAGCGCGCCGACCTCGATGAGCTTGTTCAGGTTGAACGGCTTCTTGGAGAATTTGCGGATCGACATCAGCGGGCCGTCGATGGCGACCGGCCGCACCGCGACGTTGACGCGCGAGCCGTCGAGCAGGCGCGCGTCGCACATCGGATGCGATTCATCGACGCGGCGGCCGACCGCGGAGACGATCTTGTTGATGATGCGCAGAAGATGCGCCTCGTCCTTGAAGCGCACGGCGGTCGGCTCGAGCATGCCCATGCGCTCGACATAGACGCATTCGTGGCCGTTGATCAGAATGTCGTTGACGGCCGGGTCCTTGAGCAGCGGCTCGAGCGGGCCGAGCCCCGTCATCTCGTCGAGAATTTCGGAGACGAAGTCGTTGAGCTCCTGGGTGTTGAGCGCCAGCCGCTCGGTCAGCACGTATTGCGACACCAGCTCTTGGACGTGGCCGCGGATTTCCTCTTCCGGCAATTTTCCAGCGCCGAGAGATTGATCTCTTCGATCAGGCGGCGATGCAGCCGCACCTTGGCGTCGAGGAGCTTCTCGGTAAGGAGCGGATTGGCGGCATCCGGCGGGGCGGACTTGACGGGGACGGCCGGCTCGCTGGCAGCTTCCGGCAGCGCCGCCACCGCCACGCGCTCCGCCGCATGCTGTTCGACCGCCGGGACGAGGTCCGGGCTGACGACGCGGCGCATGGAGAAACGTCCGGCCATTGTTTTATTCCGTTGGCTTTATTCCGCCGCCCTTACGATCGCGCCCATTATCGCGCCCATGACAGCTTGAGTTTCTTGCCGCCGGCTGCAGCGTCCTTGGCCGGCTTGGCCGCCGCCTGCGGCAGGACGATCTTCCGAGCTGTGCCGTGATCTTGTTGCCCTTCTTGACCTCCTCGAGCGGCACGCCGCGATCGATCGCCTCGCGCACCAGGCCGTAATCGTTGGGCACGCAGGCCACGAAGGCGTCGCCGATCGCCTGGCGGATGTCGTTCTTGCGCAATCCGGCCGAGAACATTTTCTGCACGAAGCGATTGATGATGACTTGCGGCTGCGGACCGTCGCCGAGCCGCTCGCGGATGGCGTCGACGAGCTGCTTGGCCTGGCGCAGCCCCGGCACCGTGGTCTCGCTGACGATGAACAGTCTGTCGGAGCCAAGCAGCACGCTGTCGGTCCAGGAGAACCAGGTGCGCGGCATGTCGAACACGACATAATCGAAATGCGACGACACGAGATCGAGAAGCCGCGTCACCATGTCGGGATCGAACAAACGCATCTCCGCCGGCCGGTTCGGCGCCGCGACCACGGCGAGTCCGGACGGATGCTGCGAGATCATCACTTCCAGCAGCTGGCGGTCGAGCCGTTCCGGGCGCGGCTCGATCTCGCTCAAGATTGAGCCGCGGCTCGATGTCGAGATAATCGGCGCAAGCGCCGTGCTGGAAGTCGAGATCGACCAGGCAGGTCGCGGCTTTGCCGCGCGCGCCGCTGTTGAGAAGCAGCATCGCGGTCTGCACCGCGAGCGTGGTCACGCCGGCGCCGCCGACGGCGGGCAAAAAGGTGAAAATCTGCGCTTCGGTCGCCCTCCGCCGCGGCCGGCGGCTTGGCGACGCGCGCGCAGGTGCGCACCAGCTCGACCGGCGATACCGGCTTTGACAAAAATCGGCGACATGCATCTGCATCAGCGCCGCGCGCCACCGCGCCGTCGAAACTCTCGCGTGACGACGACGACCGGCGGCCAGCCGTCGATCCGCAGCATCAGCCGTTCCAGCGCCGCGAGCTCGGCCGGGTCGGCCGCGTCGAGGTCGGCGACGACGATGGTCGCGCCGCCGACGTCGACATCGGCCGCGCAGTCGGCCAGCCGGCTTTTGACGACATCGAGGCCGATCTGCGGGCTCGTCGAGAAGGTGGCGCGCACCGGCTCCTCGAACGCGGCGTCGGCGGTGATGACCACCACTTTGGTCTTCATCGCCGGCGATGGAGTTCGGCTGATGCGCATCGGTTCAACTCCGCGCCGCGGCTGCGGTCACTGGCTGGGCGTCGTCGTCGACGCCGCCGGCGCCCCGCTGCCGGCATTGACGGTCGTGCTGATGGTCTGGCCTTGCTGGTTCGTCGACATGAAGTTCTCCGGGTCGGCCGGCTCGATCACCTTACCGGTGCGATAGCGGTCGACCGGCCCCTGCATTTTCTGGCCGTTGAAGGCAATGTTCTTGTCGCCGCTATAGGCCGGCCACGGATCGACCATCTGGGTGATGGTATTGCCGGCCACCGCGTCGCCGCCCGGGAGCGCGATGGTGTCGCGGCGATCGACGTAGCTGTTGTAATCGTCGTAGCGAACCACGAAGAAGTCGGAGCAGCCGGCGAGGAAGATACCGAATGCGGCGACGGCGATTACGCGCGCGAGGCGGGCGCGTTCAGTCCTTGACCGACACATAGACGCCTCCGTTTTTCGGCAGATCGAGGATGTGCCCGACATAAGGGCGGTTGAGCGCGCCGAAGGCGAGCCGCGCCAGCTCCGGCGACACCTCGGTATCGCCCATCAGGAACAGGTCGACATCGTTCGGCGGCAGTGAGCTGTCGAACGGCGTGTGCACCGATCGGTCGGAGTCAGCGGCCGCACGATGTGCGGCGTCACCAGGATGACGAGGTCGGTTTCTTGCTTCTGATAATCGGTGCTGCGGAACAGGGCGCCGAGCACCGGCATGTCGCCGAGCCACGGCAGCTGGTTGATGTTATTGGTGCCGTCGCTTTGCAGCAGGCCGCCGAGCATGAAGCTCTGGCCGTCGCGCAATTCCAGCGTGGTCGAGGCTTTGCGCGTGGTCAGTGCCGGCACCGTGGTGCCCGCGACGGTGACGGCGTTGGCGCGGTCGATCTCGCTGACCTCCGGCTTGACGATGAGGTTGATGACGCCGTTGCGCAGCACGGTCGGCGTGAACGACAGACCGACGCCATAGGGCTGGAAGCCGAACGACGGCGTGCCGGTGGCGCCGACTTCCGGGATCGGGATCTGCCCGCCGGCGAGGAAGCTTGCGGTCTCGCCCGACAGCGTCACCAGGTTCGGCTCGGCGAGAAGCTGCGCGCGGCGCCCTTCTGACTCCAGCGCGTTGACCTCGATCTGCAGCTTGTTCGACAGCTGCCCGACCAGGAAGCCGAACGGCGCGGCGCCGGACAGCACGCCGGCGGCGACCACCGGCGACAGCGGCGTGCCGGTAACATGCTCGGGCAGCATGTTCGGGCCGCCGATGCCGCTGCCGGCGGCGGCCGGCTGCTGGAACGAGCCGCCGGGCGCCGTGATGGGAAGCTGCTGCGCCGGCAGCCCGGAGCCGACATTGGCCAGCGCCGAGTTGCCGAACGCGTTCCACTGCACGCCGAGATCGCGGCCGGCGTTGCGGTCGACCTCGATGAATCGCACCTCGAGCTCGATCTGCTGCGGCTGCAGTACCTGCACGGTGTTGATCAGATCGGGGCCGAACTGGGCCGCGATCTGCACCGCCTTGTCGAGCGTGGCGGCGTCCGGCGAGGTGCCGCAGAGCATGATGCGGCCATTGATCGACGACACTTGGATGCCGCCGCCGGTGAAGCGCGAAATCTCCGCGGCCAGCCGGGAAATGTCGTAGGACACCTCGATGTCGAAAATGCCGACCGGTTTGTGGTCGGGGTCGTAGACGGTGACGCGGGTGGTGCCGATCTTCTTGCCGAGGATCGACAGCGAATGATCGGTCAGCGGACTGACGTCGGCGATATCCGGATCGCCGACCGTGATGTCGCTGAAGTTCTGGTCGGTACGGACGTCCTCGGTCTTGCCGACCGTCACCCTGATGGTCGCGGTATGGACCGGGCCGGCCAGCATGACATGCTGCTGCGCGTGCACCAGCGGCGCCAGCGCCAGCGCCGTCAACGCGGCGCCGCAGCAGCGCTTCGACGCCGCAACCGCGCCGCATCAGTGCGCCGATCCGAATCCCGCTCCTGTCCGAGAGTGTTGGCTTTTGTACTGGTTATTCACGTCGGCCTCCCCGCCGCTCATTGTTCCCCAAACTAGTCTTCATTCGCTCTGCGCCGGCCCCGAATCATTCGGCGCCGCGACGCGACAGCGTCGCCGACCGCGCATTGTCGTGCTCGACCGGCACCGATTATTCGACGCGCTCGTTCTTCGACAGCCGCGACACCGCCACCGTCGACGAAATCCGATTTCGCGCGCGGCCTTGACGAGATCGACCGGCGTCACCAGGCGCGAATCGTCGGTCGGCGACGTCGCCGGCCTTGCGCAGCAACAGCGACAGCGTGCCGACCGTCGATGCCAGCGCGATTTTCTCGCCGTCGCTGGCCTTGACCTCGAGCGTGACCGCTTTGACCACGGACGGCTTGTCGGTCTTGTCGTCGGCGACCTGATCGATCGCCAGCACCTGCGCGTCCTCGATGACGACGTTGTTCGCGACCGTGTTTTTCTCGCCCTGGCGCGTCAGCATCACGTCGACGCGATCGCCCGGCAGTACGAAGCCGGCGACGCCCTGCACGTCGTTGACGCGCACGGCCACCGCCGTCATGCCGGGATCGAGCACCGCAGACAGCGTGGCGCGCTCGCCCGGGCCGGTGATCTTCGACGCCAGCACCGCTTCGTTCGTCTCGATCGGCATCAGTACGACGCGCTTTGTCGCGGTGAGGTCCGCGATCTTGGCGAATGCGCCGGCCGGCAGCGCGTCCGGCCGGCCACGGCATTTCGCGCAAGGCCGACAGCGGTGAGCTGTTCGCCGAAACGCAGCGGCCGGCTGCCACCACGATCGTGGCTCCGGCGGCCGGCGCTTTGCGCTGGCTTCGATGCTTCGCATGCGCGCGGCTTCCTGATTATTGAGCCAGGTCTGCGCCAGAAAGACCGCGAGCAACCCGAACAGGACCGCGAAGCCGATCATGACGAGGTGCTGGTACGCAAGTCCGTCCCCTGATGACGCCTGGAATTTCCGTTGCACGGAAATTCAAAACCGATTTGTTCGTTGTTCGCGGCGAGTATTGGCCGCCGGCTCGTATGCAATTGGTGAAGCTACTTACGGTTTTCCGCCTATGCTGAAGATTGGTTGAAACGGTATTCTTTACGGTGCGTATCGCGCATCGTTCGAAGTGAAGGGATATGCTTTACGAAATTTGAGCCGCGGCATTCCTCGCGCGGCGCGAACAGCGGAAACCGCGTCCTGTCCGGCGTTTTGCGCGCGCAACGATTTGGTGACGACGTCACGCGGCACGCAGTCGGATTTTACGATTTCCGGTAGGGAGCCATTAAGCGACGAATACCGGCCGCGAACGCCGCAAGCAGCGCGCGGCGCGGTTAGACGCGGGTGAAGCCGCGCGGCACGGCGTGGAACGGCTCGATGCCGGTTTCGGTGATAAGCACCATTTCGCCGGTCTGCACGCCGGCTTTGCCGTCGCGCGTCACCACATTGGGCTGGATGACGACGACCATGCCGGCGCGAAACGGCTCGTCGGGAACATGCGCGCTCGGCCGGCTCCTCGAGCCGAGGATCGGCGGCAGATAGCCGCCGCCGTAGCCGTGCAACAGATCGTCGATGATGGTGAAGCCCGCCTGCTCGATCACGCCTGCCGCCGTCGATCACCTCGCGCGGCATGGCGCCGTCCTTGAGCACCGCGGCGACGGCGTCGAAGGCGGCGTCGGCCACCGCATGCAGATCGCGGTAGAGCGACGTCGGTTCGGCGCCGACCGTAAAGCTGCGCAGCACTTGGCCGGGATGTTCCCAGAACGCGGCGCTGATCTCGGCCAACACGACATCGCCGCGCGCGACTTTGGCGGTTGCCGGCAAATTGCGCCGGCACGCCGAGCTGCGGCGCCGCCATCGGCGTCACGCCGAAAAATGGATGACGTTGGCGCCGCCGAGCGCGCATATAAGCGCGCTCGACGACATCGGCGAGTTCGCGCTCGCTCAAGCCCGGGCGCAAAGCCGTCGCGCAGCGCCAGCATGCCGCGATCGGTCAGTGCGGCGCCGATGCGCATCCAGTCGAGCTCCTCGGCCGACTTGATCTGGCGCAGCCGCATGTAGGGGCGATTGAGATTGGCGTGGCGGCCGAACCGCGCCGCCAGCTTCTCGTGCTGCTCGAAGGTCATCGGACCGATGACGCCGACGCGGCCGGACGCGCGCCGCGCCGCTCCAGCACGTCGATCGCCGCGCCGATCGACGATCCGCCGCCCCAGGCCACTTCGGCCGGCGCCGCGATGCGCCGCGCCAGCGGCACGTGATTGACGTGCTGGATGAACATGGCGTCGGCTTTGCCGGGGCTGAACACGCCGACCGCCTCGGCGGTCACCGGCCAGCCGGTGAGCCACTGCACCGCGGAGCCGAAGCGATTGGCGCCGCAATAGACCAGATGATCGAGCCCGGTCTCGTCGAGCAGGGCCTCGATCGGTCGCGCGCCGGCGCGCCATCTCCGCATCGGTAAAGCGCGGATATTCGGCCTCATGGATGGCACGCAGATGCGGCGGCAGCTTGAAACCGGCGGGGCCTGAACGCTCGCTCATGGCCGCACCTTAAGGGGGTGGGCTTGGCAAATCCATTTTGTTAAGTCACTTCACACAGGATTTCGTTTCCCGGGCGCGGCGCAACACGAGCACAGCGAAGTGGTGCGCTGCCGACCGGGATCGTCTCGAACACTGAGTTTGCAAAGGTCCGGATCAGCGGTGCACCACTGCGTGCTGCACCGCGTCCGGGAAACGTCTGCGAGGAGACTTTGCGCCCATGCCCACCTCACTGATCGACTCCGCCGTGTTCCGCGACATCTTCTCCACCGAGGCGATGCGGCGGGTGTTTTCCGACGAGAACCGGGTGCAGAAATACCTCGATTTCGAGGCGGCGCTGGCGCGGGCGCAGGCGCGGCTCGGCATCATCCCCAAGGAGGCGGCCGAGGAAATCTGCCGGCATTGCAACGCCGCCGAGATCGATTTCGCCAAACTGAAAGCCCAGACCGAGCGCATCGGCTATCCGGTGCTGCCGGTGGTGCAGCAGCTCGTGGCGCTCTGCCGCGACGGCTTGGGCGAATGGTGCCATTGGGGCGCAACGACGCAGGACATCACCGACACGGCAACGGTGCTGCAGATGCGCGAGGCGCTGACCTTGGTCGGCGCCGACCTCGACCGCATCGCCGATGCGCTCGCCGCGCTCGCCCGCAAATATCGCGACACGCCGATGGCCGGGCGCAGCAATCTGCAGCAGGCGGTGCCGATCACCTTCGGCTACAAGATGGCGACGCTGTTGGCGGCGTTCGAACGGCACAAGCAACGGCTGAAGGAACTGCGCGGCCGGGTGTTGGTCGGCGAATTCGGCGGCGCCGCCGGCACGCTGTCGTCGCTCGGCGGGCGCGGTCTCGAAACGCAGGCCGAATTGATGAAAGAGCTGAAGCTCGGCCAGCCGGCGATCGCCTGGCATACGGTGCGCGACACCATCGCCGAAGTCGGCTGCTTTCTCGGCCTCGTCACCGGCAGTTGCGGCAAGATCGCCTTCGACGTCAAGCTTCTGATGCAGACCGAAGTCGAGGAGGTGTACGAGCCGTTCCACGAAGGCCGCGGCTCGTCGTCGACCATGCCGCAAAAGCGCAATCCGATTTCCTCGGTCTATATCACCGCGCAGACCGCGGTGGTGCGCCAGCAAGTTGCCGCGCTGCTCGACGCCATGGTCGAGGACCATGAGCGCGCCACCGGACCCTGGGAGATCGAATGGATCGTGCTGCCGGAAATTTTCTGCCTCTCTGCCGGCGCGCTCAGCCAGACCGAATTCGTACTCACCGGCCTGCAGGTCGACGAGAAGAAGATGCGGTCCAATCTCGACATGACCAAAGGCTTGATCGTCTCGGAGGCGGTGATGATGGGGCTCGGGCCCTATCTCGGCCGCCAATATGCCCACGATCTGGTCTACGACATCTGCCGCAAAGTGGTCGCCACCGGCCGGCCGCTGGTCGATCTGTTGGCCGAGAACGAAGAGATCACCAAGCATCTCGACCGCGACCGCTTTGGCAAAACTTTGCGATCCGGCGAATTATCTCGGCGAAGCCGGCGCCATGGTCGATCGCGTTCTGGCGATGCGCGAGCAGCGGACCTAATCGCACCCCCAGCGGGACAGGTCGGCTGAACGATCAGCTCAGATTGCGCAGATCGTCGGAGGTCTTGCGCAGGCGGCGGGCCAGTTCGCGCGACAGATTGGTCAGGAGCTTGGTCGCCAATTGCGGATGCTCCGCCAACAGCCGGTCGAAATCCTCGCGGCGCAATTCGTAACAGATCGCCGGCTCGTCGGCGACGACGGTGGCGGAGCGGCGCGCCGCCTCCACCAAGGCCATTTCGCCGAGCGTGGTGCCGCGCGCCAGCGAGGTGATGCGGCGGTAGCCTTTGCCGTCGCCAAGCATAAGCCGCACGCTGACGCTGCCTTTGGCGAGGAGCCACATGCGGTCGCCTTCTTCGCCCTCGCTGCAGATCGTCTCGCCTTGCGCGAAGTCGCACCGGGTGAGGAACGCACCGAGCCGCTCGAGGTCGGCATCATCGATGCCGGCCAGAAAGTCGATGTCGCGCAGGTCAAGCACGTCGGCCTGAACGCGCTTGTCGGCGTGCAGATGCAGGCTTTTCTCCTCCATCCATTCCAGCGCGGCGTCGAGGTCGGATTTGATCGGCTCTTCGCTTTTGGCGGCTTTGCGAACCAGTGTGCGAATGACGCCATGGTGCGCGGCGGGCACCTCGCACAGCAGCAGTTCTTTTTTCCAGCCGCTGCTCTTGGCAAGGACGTTTTCCAGGATGGTGGCGCCGGAGACGTCGATATCGCTGATACCGCGCAGGTCGAGCGCGATCATGTCGGCATCGGCGAAGAGTTCCTTGATCCGCGCCGAGAGGTCGTCGGCATTGCCGAAGAACAGGACGCCTTCCAATTGCAGAACGGCGCGCCGCGAACCCGTCTCGCGCAGGATGGCGACGTCGCGCGCGGGCCGGATCCGCTTGGAGAGCATTTGTTCGCCGCTGAAGGTCCGCCGCACCACCGGCCGGCTCATATTGACCACGAAAATCGTGCCGGCGAGGAGACAGCCGGCGATGACCCCGGCGAGAACCGAGTAGAAGATGGTGAAACCCATCACGATAAAGACGACGGCGAGGTCGTAGACCGCGCGCTGCCGGTTGGTCGGCGTCGTCGCCCGGCGGATCTCGCCCAGGATTTCGAAGGACCAGCGGTCGAATAATTGCACGCCGAGCGCAAGGAGGACGCCGGACAGGATTACGGTCGGAATAGCAGAAAGCAGGCCGGGAAAACCGAACGTCAGAATTGCCAAGAGCACGGCTGCGGTGAGCGGCGACACGCGAGTCCGGCCGCCGGCGCGAAACGATGCCAGGCTCTGACTGGGCGAAGCCGCGATCGTCACACCACCGGCGACCGCCGCGGCGCAATTGCCGAGCCCCTGCGCCAGCACGTCGCGAACCGGCGATATCTGCAGCTCGCTGACATTCTGCGCGGTGCGAAACGTCAAAAGCGAGTCGATGGTCGCCACGATGGCGACGATGGCGGACACCGGAAGAATGTCCCATTCGACTTTGGCGAGATGCAAAAAACCTTGCAGCGTATCGAGACGGGCGAGCGGCGGAACGAGGGAGATGTGGATTCTGCCGAAGGTGGCGCCGATATCGGCTGTCGGCGCCAGCGCCTTGATCGCATAATAGGCGGCAATGCCGCCGAAAAACCCGACGACCACGGGCGGCACCTTGGTGAGCACGGGGAACCCCGCCAGCCGGCGCGCGATCGCCGGCCACAACAGCATCGCCGCGGCGGTGGCGATCATCAGCGCGAACATCGCCGGGCGGTCGGCGATCAACAACCGGCCGGTGTCGTCGGCGAAGCGAAAATACGGTTTGACCTGAGACAGCACGATCAGCACGGCCACGCCGTTGAGGAAGCCGACCAGGACCGGATGCGGCGTGAACTTGATGATCTTGGCGACGCCGGCGAGGCCGAACAGGCATTGCCACAGGCCGCCGAGCAGGACGCAGACATAGACCGACGTGACGATCAAGCCCTTGTCGGCTGCGATTTCCGGACGGTTGAGAAGTGCCGTCACCAGTGTCGCCAGGATCAATGTTTCGCTGGCGCGGGGCGCGCTGCCGACGAACGACGACGTCGCCAGAATGGCGGCGAGGCCGCCGCCGGCGATGCAGCTCAAGAGGCCCGCCGCAGCCGCGGTGCCTATGTAATCCGGGCCCAATGGAGCGAAGGTCAGAAGACTCGCGGCGATCGCCGACGGCAGCGCGATGATCGTCGTGATCGCCCCGGCCGTAATGTCTTGGCGCACGGCTGTGAAGTTGCTGAACATCGTGCAGGGAACCGGCCATGGAGAAAGAAAGATCGTGGCCGGGCATGGCACCGATCAAGGGTGCCAATTCATCATATCGTCGTGGCCGATGACAAGCCGCGCATTCCGCCATGGAACTTAAGGCATGTTCCAATTCGTACGGCGCCAACGCTTTTCCGTCAAAGACGCTATTCCGCCGCCGCGGCCTTGGCGGCGGCCTGCTCGCGCACGAATTTGTCGATCGCCAATTGATCGACCTTGCCGGAACCGAGCATCGGCAACTTGTCGAGGATGACGATTTCGGCCGGAAACATCAGCTCGGAAGCGTGCTGGCTACGGGCATAGGCGATAAACTCGGCGCGTGTCGCGCCGTGCTTATCGGTGACCAGGATGAGGCGCTCGCCCTTGCGGGCGTCGGGTACCGCCGAGACCGCGCTGATGTAATGCGGCCATAGCTCCGCGGCCAGCATTTCCACGGCGGCGAGCGATACCATCTCGCCGCCGACCTTGGCGAAGCGCTTGGCGCGCCCCTTGATGGCGACAAATCCCTGATCGTCGATGGCGACGATGTCGCCGGTGTCGTGCCAGCCTTCCGGCGGCGGTTCGAGCACACCCGGCCGGTCGGCGCGCAGATAGCCGAGCATCACGTTGGGACCTTTGACGTAAAGGCGGCCGCCGTCCTCGACGCCCTCGACTTTTTCCAGCTTCGCCGTCAAGCCGGGTAAGAGCCGGCCGACGCTGCCGAACCTGTTGAACATCGGCGTGTTGAGCGCCATGACCGGCGAGCATTCGGTGACGCCGTAGCCTTCGAGGATGCGCAAGCCGAATTTTTCCAGATAGACCCGGCGCGTCGATTCCTTCACCGGCTCGGCGCCGGCGAGCACGTAGCGGAGCGAGCGGAAGTCGTAAGGGTTGGCCATGCGCGCATAGCCGTTGAGAAAGGTGTCGGTGCCGAACATCACGGTTGCGCAGGTGCCGTAAACCAGTTCCGGCACGGTGCGATAATGCAGCGGCGACGGATAAAGATAGATCGGCACGCCGGAAATCAGCGGCAGCACCACGCCGCCGGTAAAACCGAACGAGTGGAAGATCGGCAGCGCGTTGAATAACTTGTCCTCGCGGCCGAAATCGATGCGGGCGGCGCATTGCGCGACGTTGGTCAACAGGTTGCGGTGCGACAGCACGACACCCTTGGGCAGCCCTTCGGTGCCGGAGGTGAACAGGATCACCGCCCAGTCGTCGGGCTTGCGGGCAACAAGCGGTTTCTTCCAGCCGAACAGGCCGCGCAGCTTATCGAGCCGGCCGATGGTCTTGCGGACGTCCTCCAGATAGACGATGCGCAGCTGCTTTTCGAGTTGCGTCAGCAGATGCTCAAAGCGGCCCTTCTCGACGAAGGTCCGCGACGTAAGAATGGTGTCGATTTGCGCGGCGCGGCAGGCGCCGAGAATATTGGCGGCACCGGCGGAAAAATTGATCATCGCCGGCACCCGCCCGGCCGACGCCACCGCCAGCATGGTGACCACGCCGCCATTGGAGGTCGGCAGCATCACGCCGAGCGGGCGGCCTTCGCCCGCCAGCGGTATCAGCTTGCGGCCGAGGATCGACATCGCCATCAACAGCCGCTTGTAGGTGAGCTGGCCACTCACCGGATCTTCGATGGCGAGCCAATTCGGGCCGTGCAGCTTGGCCGCCGCGATCAGCTCTTCGACCACGGTGCAATCGGTCGGCGTGGTCCGATAAATCAAGTCGGACATGATGGTATAAAGCGCGGCGCCGGCGGCCTGGCGGCGCTTGCGGCCTTTGAGCGCGGGGTCGACCTGGAACTTCACCGGTTCGAGCACCGTGACCGTGATTTTCGGAAACAGCCGGCGGCGCACCTGGCTACTCTTCAAGCGGCTGAAGATCGTCGCCTCCGGCCCCTCGATGCGGACCGGCACGACCATGGCGTCCGACTTGTCGGCGATCATCGCCGCGCCGTCGTAGATCTTCATCAGGCTGCCGGTAACGGTGATGCGGCCTTCCGGAAAGATCACCAGCACATTGCCGTCGCGCACCGCATTGATGAGATCGCGCACCGAGAACGGCCGCAGCGGATCGAGCGCCATGGTGCGCACGAATTTGAGGAACGGCTGGATCCACCAGTGCTTCGACATCGCCACATCGATCGCGAACACGGGACGTTTCGGCAAGAGCGACACCGCCAGAGGCGCATCGAGGAAGCTGACGTGGTTGAGCGCGATGATGGCGTTGCGGCCGGCCTTGTCGATGTTCTCCAGGCCTTTGACCTCGAGCCGGAAAAAGGCGCGGAACACAATCGACAGAAAGTCGTTCAGCCAGCCGGCCGGCATGGTCCGGCCGATGGCGACGGCGACCAAAAGATTGGCGACGCCGATCAGGACGAACAGGGCCGGCGTGCCGAGCCCGAATTTTTGCAACAGCGCGAGCAGGAGCGCGCCGGCCACCATGAAGGCGGCGTTGAGCACGTTGACCGCCGCCACCGCGCGGGCGCGGCGGTCGTCGCCGGCCCACACTTGAATGGCGGTGAAGACCGGCACGATGAACAAGCCGCCGGCAATCGCCAAGCCGGCGAGGTCGACGGCGATATGCAGGCTGTGCGGCGAAGCGAAATAGCCGGCGATGGTCAGCGGCGCGGACGACGCCACGACCGCCGACGCGGTCCAGCCGAGATCGAGCGAAAACAGGCCGAGCAGCACGGTGGCGACGAGCGTCGGCAACAGCACGATGCGGCCGGCGGCGAGCCAGGCGGCAAGCCCCGAGCCGACGCCGACCGCCACCGAGAAGATCGTCAGAAACAGCGTCACGACCTGTTCGCTGCCGCCGATAGTGAAGGAGACGAGCGGCGGCAACAGCGACAGCACCAGCGCGCCGACCAGCCAGAACCAGCTGGCGACGATGGCGCCCCACCACAGCCGCGGATCGGCCCGCACCTGCCCGATCAACGACGCGGTCGAAACGAGGATGTTGGGTTGACGGCAAGGTTGGGCGAAGCCTCCGCGGGTTTTCCGGATGAACAGGCTCGAGCAAAAGCTCGCCAGCGCGGTCAGCAGCATCAGCCAGGCGAAATGGATCGGACTGGTGTTGCCGTTGGCGGCGATGCCGGCAACGATGGTGCCGAGCAGAATGGCGAGGAAAGTGCCGGCCTCGATCAGCGCGTTGCCGGACGGCAGCTCTTCGCGTTCGAGCAAGTCGGGCAGGATGCCGTATTTGATCGGACCGAACAAAGTCGCAAGCGTGCCGAACATAAAGACGGCGAGAAACAGCAAGGGCAGCGAATGAAGAGCGAAGCCGCCGACCGCGACCGCCGCGGCGCCGATCTCGACCAGCTTGATGCGCTGCGCCACCCGGGCCTTGTCGTAGCGATCGGCCAATTCGCCGCCGAGCCCGGAGAGGAAGAAAAACGGCGCAATCAATGTCGCGCCGGCGAGCGTGATCAATACGGCCGAATTGGCCCCGGAGACCTCGAACAAGATAACGAAGACCAACGCGGTCTTGAGAAAATTATCGCCGAAAGCCGCAAAGAACTGGCACCAGAACAACGGTGCGAAACGACGCGTCGCCATCAGGGACGTTGACATGTCTCTTCCACCGTTCGCTCTGGCCGGCATCCTGCCGGCTGCCGCGCCGCCGATCGGACTGTAAGTTCCGCGCGGTCGGCACTCTAGACGCTGCCAGGCGACTTGGCGACGCGCCACGTTATGCGGCGACAGCTCTTCTACATCTTGTTGATTTTAAACGAAATATTTAGCCCCCGTCAAAATCCCGGCGCCCGCTCGACCTGGTCGTACCAGTCGAACCCCATGTCTTTGACGATGCGGTTCGACATCACGATGATGCGGCACTCCTGCCCCGGCTTGGCGAAGTGCTGATGCATGGTGAACGGCGGAATATAGACATAGTCGCCGACCGTCCATTCGAATTTCTTCGGCTCGTCGGACCACGCCCATTCGAAGGCTTCGAGGCAGTCCCACTTCAGATCCCAGTGCAGGTCGTAGCCCGAGCCCTCGACCACGAAGAACAATTCCTCCCACATGTGGCGATGCTTGCCGGAGCGTTCGCCGTCCTTGAGGAATTGCATATAGGCTTCGATGCAGCACTCGCGCGTCTGCATTTTCTGGTTGACCAGATGCTTGATCAGGCCGTCGGGCGAGCGCTCCCACGGCATGTCCTTGGCCTTGATGACGTTGGGCAGCGTCGCGTAGTGCTCGCGGAATTTTTCCAACTCGACCATCGCCTCGGCGAGGAAAGCCGCGGAATTGTCACCGGACAGCGCGGCGGCTTTGTCTTCGAACAACGCCATGGTGGCCTCCGTGCTCAAATTTCCGTCGGCGGATGAAATTCCGTCACGCCGGGCGGCAGCTTGTCGGTCGGCCATTCGACCATCTTCTGAAACAACAAGTGCATGAACAGGAACAGTGGCTTGGCCTTGAACACCAAGAGGATGCAGGATTCCTTGTCGTCGTCGTTGAAATGCTGGTGCACGCTGGCGTTTTCCACCAGCATCACGTCGCCCGCTTCCCACTTCATATAGCGGCCGTCGTGAACGTCGTGGCCGTGGCCCTTGAGCACGTAGAACACCGCGCTGTTGAGGTGGCCATGCTTTTGCCCGGCATTGAGCGGCGCGTAGCATTCGATGTGCGACTCGATCGACTGCACGACATTGACCGCGCTCGGCGAAATGACGTGCTTGCCGTACATCGCCGGCCCGCCCTTCCAGGGATGGTCCTTGGAGGAGTAGACCCGCGGCTCCTCCAGAAGCTTCTTGTAGAGGTGGCTGTAGGTGCCTTCGAGCGCCCGCACGAAGGTGCGCTTCTTGGCCCAGCGGTCCCATTTGCCGTGCTTGATCTCGTCGGCGTCCTCCGGCGACGGCTTGTTGTGGCCGAGCCCGGGCATTTCGTGTTCCAGCATTCCGGTCATGTGGCGCTCCTGCGCGCTGTCGTTTAAGGGATTTTCGCCGGTGGCGCAATGTCGCGGCGGCTCGCTGGCCCTTTGGTCGCGCGCGGCCGATGCGCTAAGGTCATGCACAAACGCGATCGGGGGAACGCAATGAGGTGCAACACTGCAGTGACGATCGGCTGGCTCGCCGTCCTGTTGGCGGTGGCGCCGCTGGTGGCATGGCCGACGTCGAGGGCCGGCGCGCAGGACGCCGCGCAGTTTTATCGGGGCAGATCGATCGATCTGGCGATCGGCTACAGCGTCGGCGGCGGCTATGACCTTTATGCGCGGCTGGTGGCCCAGCACTTGGGTGACCATATCCCCGGCAATCCGACGATCATACCGAGAAACATGGAGGGCGCGGCGAGCCTCAGATTAGCCAATTACCTTTACGGCGCCGCGCCGCGCGACGGCTCGGTGATCGGCGCCATCAGCCGCGGCGCGGCGTTCGACCCGCTGCTCAATGAGAACGGCGCGCAGTTCGACGCTTCGAAGTTCTCCTGGATCGGCAGCGCCAACAACGAAGTGAGCGTTTGCGTCGCACTGCAATCGTCCGGCGTCGAAAGCTTCAACGACGTGCTGACCAAGCCCTTGACGATCGGTGCGACTGGCGTCGGCGACGACACCTATCAGTTTCCGGCGCTGATGAATGCGGTGCTGGGCACGAAGTTCAAGATCGTGACCGGCTACCCGGGCGGCAACGACATCACGCTTGCCATGGAGCGCGGCGAGGTGCAGGGCCGCTGTGGCTGGTCGTGGTCGAGCGTCGTAGAGACGCGGATGGACTGGATCACCAGCAAGAAGATCGTCGTGCTGGTGCAGATGTCGCTGTCCAAGCATCCCGATCTGCCCGACGTGCCGCTGATCATGGACCTGGCCAAGACCGACGAAGAGCGGCAGATCTTCAAGCTGATCTTTGCCCGGCAAGTCATGGGGCGGCCGTTCGTGGCGCCGCCGGCAGTGCCGGCGGACCGGCTGGCGGTGCTGCGCAGCGCTTTTTCGGAAACGATGAAGGACAAGGCGTTCCTGGCCGATGCCGAGAAGCGCAAATTCGAAATCAACCCGGTCGACGGCGAGCAGATTCAAGCTCTGGTGCAGGAGATCTACCAGACGCCGTCTGCGGTAACCAAGAAAGCCGCCGCGATTTTGGGGCAGTAGCTCAAATCAATCGCGTCGCCGCCCGCAGCGCCGGGAACAGGTCGCCCAGGAGCGAGGGCGGCCACGCCACCTGCAGCGCCCATTGAAACACCACATAGCAGACCGCAGTCGTCGCCGCGGCGTAGCCGAGCGCCGCCGGCGCCGGCTCGCCGAAGCCGAAGCACATATAGGCGAACACGAATAGCGCGATGGCGGGAATGAAGCCGATCAACCAGACAACAGCGATAAAACCCGCCATCCAGGCAAAGAACATCACGGCGCGGGCGCGCACCACGTCGTCGGCGAGGCCGAGATCGTCGACATGAGCGCTGATCTTGACGGTCGCATCGGCATGCGCCGGCGCCGTTTCCTGCCTGCCGAACAGTTCGTTGATCAGATTGAGAACGGCGGCGGTGAGCGCCATGCCGCAAGCGGTCAGCGGCACGATCTTGGCGTCGTGCGGCCAAGTGGTCGAGGATAAAATCGCGGCGACGATCAGGACGATGACGGCGACCGAAAACGCCGGCGCGGCGCCGAACCGCGGCCGCGGGCTTTTGACCTGACTGAACTGCTCGATCAAAGTTCCGACGATCTGCGACAGCGGCCGATACAGCGCCCAGGCGACGCATGCGAGGATCGCCATGACCGGCCAGCGAACGAGCCAGCCCCAGCCGTAAAGCTGGGTCGAGATGAACAGATAACGCTCGAAAATGGCGCCGACCACGATGCCGAGCACCATTGGCGGCCGCGGCCAGCCGAGCCGTTTCATGATCCAGCCGAGGATGCCGAAGACCACCAGCAAATAAAGATCGCCCCAATCGTGCTCGCCCTCGAAGGCGGCGACAAAAACCAGCGCAATGATCACCGGCAGCAGGATCTCCGGCCGGATGCGCGAGATTTGCGCGAGCCAGCGGCTGCACGCCAGGCAAATGATCGCGCCGATGACATGAGCGAGCGTGAGACTCCATACGATCAGGTAGGTCAGGTCGAGATGCTTGGTCAGCATATCGGGGCCCGGCGTCAGCCCGTGCATCAGGAAGGCGCCGAGCAGGATCGCCATCGAGGCCCCGGACGGCACGCCGAAGGCGATGGTCGGCACCAGATGGCCGCCCTCCTTGGAATTGTTGGAGCTCTCCGGCGCGATGACGCCGCGCACGTCGCCGGTGCCGAAACTCTCGGCGTTCTTTTCGGTGCGCTGGGCGTAGCCGTAGGCGATCCAGTCGATGACGGAGGAGCCGATGCCCGGTATGGCGCCTAAGCCCACGCCGAGCACGCCGCAGCGCAGCACCAGCCACCAGTGCCGCCCCACGTCGCGCACGCCCTCCCATTGGCTGGAGAGATTGATGTTGGGCGCATTGTCGCCGGCGATGCGCTTGCGCGTGATCGCCAGTTCCGCAAGCTCCGGCAGCGCGAAAAGGCCCAGCGTCGCCGGAATGAGCGGCACGCCGTCCCATAGATAAAGCCAGTCGAAGGTCCAGCGCAGCGTGCCGCTTTGCGAGCGCGAGCCGACCATGGCGATCATCAGGCCGAGGCCGGCGGCGGTCAGCCCCTTGAGCGGGGCGCGGCCGGACAGCGTCGCCACCATGGACAGGCCGAACAGCGTGAAAGCGAGAAGCTCCGGCGAGCCGATCGACAGCATGATCGGACGCAGGACCGGAATGCTCACGGCCAGCACGATGGCGCCGACGATGCCGCCGGCGAGCGAAGAAGCGAAGCCGGCGCCGAAGGCGCGGCCGGCTTCGCCCTTCTTCGCCATGGCGTGACCGTCGATGACGGTGGCGGCGGCGCCGACATGGCCGGGCACGCCGAACAAGACCGCGGTGATGAAATCCGACGAGGTAATCACCGCCGCCATGCCGAGTAAGAGCGCAAAGGCGGTGAATTCGTCGAGGTTGTAGGTGAACGGGATCAGCATCGCCATGCCGACGATGCCGCTAAGACCGGGCAATACGCCGATCGCGAGCCCGATCAGAACGCCGAGGAACAGGAACAAAAGCCGCGTCGGCTCAAGCAGAAGGTGCAGCGCGTGGACGGCGCTGGCGATCATATCCGGCTGCATCGACACATCCTGGTTCCGACGCGCATCGCGCCCGAAACCTGCAATCCCGTCAAGCCCATGCTAGAGTAGGCCGGCCGCCGGAGGATGGCGGCTGTTGCTGTGCCGGGGATGACAATGAGAGTGCGGAAGATTGGCTTGGTGCGCGCGCTCGTGGCGGCGTTGATTTTGGTCTTGGCGTCTGGACTTGGCTCTTTCGCGCTCAGCGCGAGCGATTTTTACCAGGGCCGCAGCATCGCCATGTATATCGGCTATTCGCCCGGCGGCGCCTATGACCTCTACGCCCGCGTGATCGCCCGCCACATGGGCGCGCATATTGCCGGCAACCCGACCTTGGTGCCGCAGAACATGGAGGGCGCCGGCAGCCTGCGGCTCGCCAATTACATGTATCGCGTGGCGCCGCAGGACGGCACCGCGATCGCGACCTTCGGCCGCGGCATCGCCTTCGATCCGCTGTTGCTCGGCCAAGGCGACGCGTTCGACGCGCAGAAGATGAACTGGCTCGGCAGCGCCAATAACGAGGTCAGCGTCTGCGTGGCGCTGAAGAGTTCCGGCATCACCCGGTTCCAGGACCTGTTCACCAAGGAGCTCACGGTCGGCGGCACCGGCGCCAGCGCCGACACCGATCAGTTTCCGCGCGTGCTCAATGCCGTGCTCGGCACGCATTTCAAGATCGTGCAAGGCTATCCCGGCGGCAATGACGTGGTGCTGGCGATGGAGCGCGGCGAGGTGCAGGGTCGTTGCGGTTGGTCGTGGTCGAGCGTGCTGTCGACGCACAAATCCTGGATCACCGACGGGCGCATGATCGTGCTGTTGCAATTGTCGCTGACCAAGCATCCCGACCTGCCCGACGTGCCGCTGGCGATGGATTTCGCCAAGACCGACCAACAGCGGCAGATCCTGAAAATGATCCTGGCGCGCAATGTCATGGGCCGGCCTTACGTGGCGCCGCCCAACGTGCCGGCGGACCGCGTGGCGCTCTTACGCAAGGCCTTCATGGATACGATGGCGGACAAGGATTTTCGCGCCGAAGCCGACAAGCTGCAGCTCGAGATCAATCCGGTCTCCGGCGAAGACGTTCAGAAGCTCGTCGCGGAGGTCTATGCCACGCCGCCTGACATCATCGCCAAGGCCAAGCAAGCGGCGGCATCGCAATAAAGCGCCTGTCCGGCAAAGGACGGGGCCGTTACAGCTCCAGCGTCCCCCGCATCATCGCCACGCAGCGGCCGCCGATCGAGAGTGCCGTGAGCTTGCCGCCGCGCTTTTCGGCCGCGGCTTCGAGCAGGCTAGCCCGGCCCATGTCGACGCCTTGGGCGATGCGCAATTGCAGCTTCAGATCGCGTTCCGGGCGGAGACTGGCCAGCAGTCCAACGAGGGCGACATTGGCGCTGCCGGTCGCCGGGTCCTCGGGCACGCCGTAAAGCGGCGCAAACATGCGCACTTGCAAGTCGAAGCCGCCGCTCTGATCTTTGACGTAAACGAGAATGCCGGTGGCGCGCGCCATCGGCAGACGTTCGGCGAAGACGTCGCTACGCGGCTGCGCCGCAGCCAGCGCCGCGCGCGTCTTGAGCTCCGCGAAGACGAGCGGCAGGCCGCAGGAAGCGATGCAGGGTGCATGGTTTGCCGTCTCGACGTCGCCGAGCTTGAGCGAGCACGCCGCCGCCACGATGTCGGGTGCGATGTCGTCGCCGCGCGTGAGCGGCTGCGGCGGCTCGAGCCGCGCGCCGACGACGGCGGTAGCGTCCTTGATCAAATCGAGCCGGACCAGTCCGGCCTTCTCCTCGAAGAGGAGCGGCTCGCCGACGGGCCGACCCTGGCTTCCACCCTCACGCGCCAGAACGAAGGCCGTGCCGACATTGGGGTGGCCGGCGAACGGCATCTCGGCGCGCGGCGTGAAAATCCGAACCTGCGCCGTGTGCTTTGGATCTTGCGGCGGCAGCACGAAAGTCGTCTCCGCAAGATTGAACTCGGCGGCGATGACCTGCATCTGCGCGGTCGTCAAGCCGCGGCCGTCGAGGATGACGGCAAGCGGATTACCGCCGAAAGCCCGCGCGGTGAAAACGTCGACCGTGATGAATTCAAGCTGCATGGCGACAACGTCCAGATCGCCAAGGTCAAGCGCGCGATCGTGGCGAAGATCTAGCCTATGTGCCGGTGAAGTGCACCAGTTTGCGCGTCGCCAGGTCGACGGTGACGAAATCATCCGGCGTTTTGGCGCCCGAGCCGTCGCTCGGCGGTTGATATTCGATCCGCAACTGCGTCGCGGTGACGACGACGCGGAGATAGCCGTAATCCTGGTCGTCGTAGTTCTCGAGCGTCACCTTATCGGCGTGGCCCGTCACCTGGAGCGCCTGCGGCGTCCGTAGCGGCCCGGACGCCTTGCGGGTCAGCTTGGCGAGTCCGTGGCCGCCATTGCCGGAAATGATATAGGGGATTTGGGTCTGCCCATGCAGCCGCGTGAAGCGCTGATAATTATGGGCATGTCCTGAAAGCACGGCGTGCGGCCAAACGCCCGCTTTGTTGCACGCATCGTCGATCTGCGAAAGCATCTGCTCGCTCCAACCGTGCTTGCTGCCGGCGGTGTAAGCGGGATGGTGATGCGCGATAATGAGCGCGCCTTTGAACGCCTCGGACTTCACCCGGGCCAGGGCCGTCTGCAAATAGTCGAGCTGCGAGTTGCCGATGTCGGCGTTGGCGATGACACCGGGATCTTCCAGCGTATTGCTGTAGAGTGTTAGAATCCGCACCATCGGCGCTTCGAGGGTGTAGAACACGCCGGGCTGGATTTGCGCGGTGCGAGCGAGCCCTCCGGCCTCTGCCGCCACTTCGAATTTCTCGGCGCAGAAATTCTCCAGGAATGCGGCCAAGCTCGTGGCATTGGTGCCCGGCGCGACCATGCCGTCGTGGTTGCCGGCGATGGCGATAATCGGCGCCGGATAGTCGCGGTACGGCTCGTAGAACTGATCGTAATAATATTGGCCTTCGCCGAAGCTGTAGATCACGTCGCCGAGATGAAAGAAAAACAGCGGCCGGTCCGCCTCGTCGTCGGTAAAGTCGGCGACCATTTTGTCGGCGACCAGATTTTGGCTTTCCGGGCCGCGCGTGCTGCCGGTATCGCCGGCGGCGTGAAAGACGATCTGGCCGTTCTTGGCAACTTGTTTTTTTAAATCCGCTTCGCTGACGTTAAGCACGGTGGCAAGACTGAGCGTGGGCTCCGGCAGGCCTCGCGGCGCCGGGAAAGGCAGCGGTGCGAGCTTGTGCTCGCGATTCAATTCATCGATTTGCTTGTAGGCCGGGTTATCGGACGGATGCTTGATCTCGAATTTCTTTGGGTCGGGTGTCGGCTGCGGCTGGGCAAAGGCCGGACTGTCGACAAGGGTGGCGCCGGTATTGTCGATCGGCTCGGTTTGCGGGGTCGGTTTCGGCTTGCGGCGTTGCGGCCTGCGGGTCATGGGACAGCCCTCCAAAAGCCAACTCTACCTAAAGCTTTATTTATGGCGGGAATGCAATCATATGATGACACGTCGGAGCCCGCGTGACCAAAGGCTTCGCGGTGACGCGCGTTGCCCGCACTTCGGCGTGGCGAACTGCCGTAAGCGGCTTGTGTCACTGGGCAATTAGCAGCCGGTCCAACTCATCCTTAAGCTTTACCCCGGACAGGCGGGCGGCGCGCATGGCGCGTAGTAGGTAAACGATCTTAAAGCCGGCGGCGGCATAGTCGATGCCTTGCGGCCGAATATTGGAGACGCAGTTGCGTTCCGCGTCGCTCGTATGAGCACGCGGCTGAAAAGTCAGATAGGCGCCCATGCTGTCGGACGCGGAGAGTCCCGGCCGTTCGCCGATCAGAACCACAACGCTCGTGGCGCCGAGCGCGGCGGCAACGGCATCGCCGACCGCGACCCGGCCGTGACGGACGACGACCAGCGGAGCGATGGTCCAGCCTTCGGGACGAAGCGATGC
Source organism: uncultured Alphaproteobacteria bacterium (assembly GCA_963807125.1). Lineage (GTDB taxonomy): Bacteria > Pseudomonadota > Alphaproteobacteria > Rhizobiales > Xanthobacteraceae > BOG-931. The sequence continues at coordinate 256,641 of CAWEAH010000012.1, read as the reverse complement.
CATGGCCTGCGAGAGAACCGGGAGCGCATGCCGTTGTACGGCGTGCGCCGACAATCCGTCGGCAATCACGAATACGACGTCATAGCGGCCACCATGCGCGGCCAAGGCGGCATCGGCGCTCGTAGCAAGGCGGCGACCGAGATCGGGACGCAGCAGATAAGTCTGCCGATCCCCCGCCGCGCTGGCGACCGCAAGCACCGGGTAGCCGAGTGCGGCGAGCTCCGCCGTTAGTTGCACGTTGTCGAGCGAGGCATGGACGGCGTCACGGGCGCGGGCCTGGGCGAGACGGAGATCGAGAAGGGGCGCCGTCGCCAGCGCTGCGCCGGCGCGCTCGAGCCCGATGCGCGCCGTGGTATGCGCGCGCAGCGTGCTCCAGATGCGGTCCTCGTCCATTACGGCAACAACGCGCTAAAGCGGTTTGGCAGCCGCAGCGGGCGAATGCGATCGGCCGCATCGATCAGGCCTTGCCGGGCGAGCCATGCTTCGAATTCCGGCGCCGGGCGGCGGCCGAACAGATCGCGCATGGCGAGCACGTCATGAAAAGAAGTCGACTGGTAGCCGAGCATGATGTCGTCGGCGCCAGGCACGCCCATCACGAAATTGACTCCGGCGGCGACCAGAAGCGCCAACAGCGCGTCCATATCGTCCCCATCGGCCTCGGCATGATTGGTGTAGCAGACATCGACGCCCATCGGCACGCCCATAAGCTTGCCGCAGAAATGATCTTCCAGGCCGGCGCGCGTGATTTGTTTGCCGTCGAACAAATATTCCGGGCCGATAAACCCGACCACGCTGTTGACAAGGAGCGGCTTGAACACCCGGGCCACCGCGTAGGCGCGGGCCTCGAGCGTTTGCTGGTCGACGCCGTGATGCGCATTGGCCGAGAGCGCGCTGCCCTGTCCGGTCTCGAAATACATCACGTTGTCGCCGACCGTGCCGCGGTGAAGCGACAACGCCGCGGCGCGCGCCTCCTTAAGCAGCGCCAGGTCGATGCCGAAGCTCTTGTTGGCTGCCGCGGTGCCGGCGACCGACTGAAACACGAGATCGACCGGCGCGCCCTTGCCGATCAGGTCGAGCGTCGTCGTGACATGCGCCAGCACGCAGCTTTGCGTCGGAACGTCGAGTTTTTCGCGCAGCTCATCGAGCATCGCGAGCAGCGCATAAGCGGACTGCGGGCTGTCGGTCGCAGGGTTGATGCCGATGACGGCATCGCCGGCACCGAGCAAAAGCCCGTCGAAAATGCTCGCGGCGATGCCGCGCGGGTCGTCGGCCGGATGATTGGGCTGCAGCCGCACCGACAGGCGGCCGGGCAACCCCAATGTGTTGCGGAACGCCGTCGTGACCGTGCACTTTGCCGCGATCGCAATGAGGTCCTGCAACCGGCAGAGTTTGCTCACGGCTGCCGCCATCTCGGGCGTAACCCCGGGCGCCAGCGCGGCGAGATTTGGCGTCGTCGTCCGATCGGCGAGGAGCCAATCGCGAAAGCCGCCGACGGTCAGATGGCCGATCGGCGCGAAGGCGGCGCGATCGTGGCCGTCGACGATGAGACGCGTGACCTCATCGCTCTCGTAGGCAACGACGGTTTCGTTGAGAAACGCGGCGAGCGGCAGGTCGGCGAGCGCATATTGCGCGGCAACCCGTTCCTCGTCGGTCTCCGCCGCGAGGCCCGCGAGGCGATCGCCGCTGCGCCGCGGCGAGGCCTTGGCCAACAAGGTCTTGAGATCGGCGAACGCATAGCGGCGCGTACCGATCGTTGCGTTATACATCATGAGGCTCCGCGAGCCGGCTGGTCGAGATTATAAACGATCTCGGTGTCTCGCGGGTCGTGGCAGCGTCGCCGGGCCAACTGTTCTTCGCCAACAGGCCGTCTTCGCGAACAAGTCGTGTTCGCAAAAATGTCATCATAAGTCCGGAAGGTCGTGACCGCACCCCACGCATTTTGCTATCGCAGGCGCCATCAATGCCGATCGCCGTCATCCCCTATCCGGTCATCGATCCGGTGGCGTTTCACATCGGGCCGTTCCCAATTCGCTGGTATGCGCTCGCTTATATCGGCGGCCTTGTCATGGGCTGGCTCTATGCCCGGGCGCTGATCAAAAACGACCGGCTGTGGGGCGCCACGCCGCGGCCGCAGCCCGAGACCATCGCCGATCTGGTGCTCTATCTTGCGCTCGGCGTCGTCATCGGCGGACGTCTGGGCCAAGTGATTTTCTATCAGCCGGCTTATTTCTTGGCTCATCCGCTGGAAATCATCGAGCCATGGCTCGGCGGCATGTCGTTCCACGGTGGCCTGATCGGCGCGGCGTTGGCGATCTGGTATTTCGCCCGCGAAACCAAAGTTCCGGTGTTGACGATCGCCGACCTCTGCGCCGCGACGGCGCCGATCGGCATTTTTCTGGTGCGGATCGCCAACTTCATCAACGAGGAGCAGTGGGGACGCCCGAGCGACGTGCCATGGGCGATGATTTTTCCCGACGTCGACGGCCAGCCCCGGCATCCGAGCCAGCTTTACGAAGCGGGGCTCGAAGGATTGCTGCTGTTGCTGGTGCTCGGTCTTGTCGTCCGCAGCGGCGCGCTCAAACGCCCCGGCGTCGTCGCCGGCGTATTTTGCATCGGCTACGCCGTGACCCGGATTATCTCGGAATTTTTTCGCGAACCGGACCCGCAGCTCGAACGGCTTTCCCAGGGATTGACCATGGGCATGGTCTTGTCCGTTCCGGTGCTGCTCGCCGGCGTGGCGCTCATCGTTTACGCGCTTTATTTCGCTGCGGAAGGAAACAAGCCGGCTTAGTTGGGCTGTCTGGCGCGCGCGTTCCGCCGCGGCCCGTGATCGGTCACCCCGAGATGGGTCTCCAGCGCCGCGCGGTCGGCGGCGAGCGTGGCGCTGTCGGCCGCATGGACCACCGAACCGCGCTCGATGATGATGGCGCGATCGGTGACGCCCAGGATCTTCTTGGCGTTCTGCTCGACCAAAATCGCCGACATGCCCTCGTCGCGGATGATGCGGCGCAGCGCCGCGAGCAATTCCTCGACGATGATCGGCGCCAGGCCCTCGAGCGGCTCGTCGAGCAGCATGACGCGCGGATTGAGCACCAGCGCGCGAGCGACCGCCAGCATCTGCTGCTCGCCGCCGGACAGTTGATTGCCGAGGTTCTGCTGGCGTTCCTTCAGCCGCGGGAACAGCCCATAGACCTTGTCCGTGGTCCAGCGGCCCGGCTGCGCCACGGCGGTGAGATTTTCGTGCACGGTGAGCGATTTGAATATATTGCGCTCCTGCGGCACCCAGCCGATGCCGCGATGGGCGCGCTGCTCCGGCCGCAGCCTGGTGATGTCGGCGCCGTCGAGCGCGATGGTTCCGGAAAAATAACGGGTGACGCCGACGATCGAATTGATCAGCGTGGTCTTGCCCATGCCGTTCCGGCCGAGCAGCGCCAGCGCCTGGCCTTCGCTGCAGCGACAGCGAGACGTCGGCCAGCACCACGGCTTCGCCGTAGCCGGCGGACAATCGCTCGATGGTCAGAAGATCAGGCATCGAGCTCCTCGCCGAGATAGACCGCCTTGACGCGGGGATCGCGCGCCACGTCCTCCGGCGCGCCGTCGACGAACAAGGCGCCGTTGACCAGCACCGAGATGCGGTCGGCGAAGGAGAACACGAGGTCCATGTCGTGCTCGATCAGCAGCACCGTGACCTCGGCCGGCAACGCCTCGATGGTCGCCAGCAGCTCGTGGCGCTCGGCCTCCGGCACGCCGGCGGCCGGCTCGTCGAGCAGCAGCACGCGCGGCCGGCAGGCGAAAGCGAGCGCGATTTCCAGCATGCCGCTGCTTGCCGTAAGGCAGAATGGCGGCGCGATCGTGCATGACGTCGGTGAGGCGGAAGCGCTCGACGATTTCGACGATCTCCTCGGTCACTGCGGATTTGGTGCCGACAAGCCGCCACCAATCGGCGCCGGTGCCGAGCCGTTCGGAGATGACGAGCCCGATGGATTCCAAGGGCGTCAGGTCGAGGAACAATTGATTGATCTGGAACGTGCGCGCCATGCCGAGCCGCACCCGCCGGTGCGGCACCGCATCGGTGATATCGCGGCCTTCGAGCATGATGCGGCCGGCGGTCGGCCGCAGCACTCCGGTCAACAGATTGATCACGGTGGTCTTGCCGGCGCCGTTCGGCCCGATCAGAGCGTGGCGCGCGCCCTTTTCTACCGAGAGATTGACGTTCTGCGCGGCAAGGATGCCGCCGAAGCGCTTCTCCAACCCGATGGTCTCCAGGATCGGCATGGCTTACTGCCCGTCCGGCGCGCGGCCGAGCGCGGCGGAACGCGGCCGCAACCGCGACCACAGGCGCTCGCCCAATCGCTCCAGCACGCCGCGTGGCGCCGCAATCCAGGCGGCCATGCGGTCGCGGCCGATCAGCACGATGACGACGAGCACCAGCCCGATCCAGAACTGCCAATATTGCGGCGTCAGCGTCGCGATCCAATCCTGCAGAAACCGGTAGATCACCGCGCCGATCAGGCCGCCATAGAGATAGCCGGTGCCGCCGATGATGAGCACGAGGAGAAGGTCGGCCGAGCGCTCCAGCGAAAACACGTCGAGCGAACAGAACGCCGTGGTCTGCGTCAACAATGCGCCGGCAATGCCGGCGAAACCGGCCGCCACCGTGTAGATCGCAACCAGCCGCCAATTCACCGGAATGCCGATCGCCGCGGCGCGCAACGCATTGCCCTTGATCGAACGCAGCGACAGATCCGAACGGCGAATAAACGATGCGCCGGGCGATGACGAAGCAGACGAACAGCACGATCAGGCAATAGACGTAGCCGTTGTGGCCGTAGAGATCGAAATGCCAACGGCCGAGGACCGGCGCGATGTCGACGCCCTGCAAGCCGTCGGCGCCGCCGGTGATGTTGGAGTAGCGGTTGGCGACTTCGCCGAGCATCAGCGAGACGCCGAGCGTCACCATCAGCCGGGTCAGATCCGAGCCGCGCAGCACCAGAAAGCTGGTGACGAAGCCGAGCGCCGCCGCCACGATGCCCGAGCATATCAGCGCGATGACCGGCTCGTTGATGAGGCCATATTTGGCGACCAGGCCGGAAAAATATCCGGCGACGCCGAAAAACGCCGCCTGGCCGAGCGAGATGATGCCGGCATAGCCGAGGATGAGATCGAGCGACAGCGCGAACAACGCCAGGATCGCGGTGTCTTTCAGGATCAGATATTTGTCCGGGAACAGCCAGATGCTGGCAAAGGCGAAGATCCAGAACGCGATCTCGAACGGCGACCAGCGGGCGCGGCGCTTGAGATAGGTCGAAACGTCGTCGGCAAGCGCGGGCATTGGCGCGTGACACGGGTGCGGGCATGGGCTGTCACCGCGCCGCTGGAGCGGGCGAACAGGCCCTGCGGCCGCCAGATCAAGACGACGATCATGATGGCGTAGATGACGAAAGCGCCGAGCGTCGGCACGTAATATTTGCCGGCGACGTCGCCGATGCCGAGCAGGATCGAGGCAACGAACGGCCCGATGATGCTGGACGTGCCGCCGACCGTGACCACGATCAAAAAATAGATCATGTAGCGCAGCGGAAAGGTCGGATCGAGGCCGAGGATTTCCGCGCCGAGCGCGCCGCCAAGCCCGGCGAGGCCGGAGCCCACGGCGAAGGTGACGGCGAACACCGCGCCGACATTGATGCCGAGCCCGCGCGCCACGCGCTGATCGTCGACCGCGGCGCGCAACCGGCTGCCGAACCGGGTCTTGGCGAGAATGAGCTGCAGCGCGATCGTGAGCAGACCGCAGACCGACGATGATGAGCAGCCGGTATTTGCCCATGCCGATGCCGAAGACGTCGAACTGGCCTTGCAGCGCGTCGGGGATCTGCACGAAGCGCTGCGACGAGCCCATCGTGTAGTCGACCGCGGCGACCGACATGAAGACGAGCCCGATGGTGAACAGCACCTGGTCGAGATGGCTGCGCGCATAGACATGAACGTAGAGCGTGCGCTCGAACAGCCCGCCGAGCAGCGCCGTGACCAGAAACGCGATCGGCACGCCGAGCACGAACGGCACGCCGAGCCGGTTGACCAGGATGACGGTGCAATAGCCGCCGGCCATGGCGAAGGCGCCGTGGGCCAGATTGATGAAATTCATCAGGCCGAGCGTGACCGACAGCCCGCATGCCAGCACGAACAGCAGCATGCCGTAGGCGACACCGTCGAACAGGATCGTCAGCATGCTCAGGCCCAACACTCCAGCGTCATTCCGGACGGCCGCGTCGCGGCCGCCCGGAACCAACAATCACCGCCGCCGGCATTGCACGGCCGCAGTTATAGATCCAGGCTGCGGCATGACGCGAGCCTGGAATGACGCGCCGCAGCCGTCACTTGTTCGTCCCGGCCTTGATCGGGTCCTTGACGTTCGGGAAGGTGGCGAATTCGACGTTGTAAAGCTCGCCGTTCTTCTTCTCGACCTTGCGGATATAGACGTTCTGGACGATGTCGCGCGTCTCCGGATCGATCGAGATCGGACCGCGCGGACTTTCCCACGCCATGCCCTTCATGGCGGCGATCAGCGCATCGCCGTCGGTCTTGCCGCCGGTCTTCTCCAGCGCCGCATAGATCAGGTGCATGCCGTCATAGCCGCCGACCGCCATGAAGTTCGGCCGCATGCCGTTGTTGGCCTTCTTGAAAGCGGCGACGAAGTCCTTGTTGGCCTGCGAATTGTGATCGGCCGAGTAAATATGGGCGGTGATGGTGCCGATGATCGGGTCGCCCATATTGTTGAGAAGATCGTCGTCGGTGACGTCGCCGGGGCCGATGATCTTGATGCCGGCCTTGTCGAGACCCTTTTCGGCGAACTGCTTGACGAAGGTGCCGCCTTGGCCCGAGGGAACGAACACGAAGATCGCGTCGGGCTTATCGTCGGCGGCGCGCTGCAGGAACGGCGCGAAATCGGGATTGGCGAGCGGGAAGGTGATGTTGTCGGCGACTTGACCGCCCTTGGCGGTGAATTCCTTGATGAAGGAATCTTCGGCGTCATGGCCCGGCGCGTAGTCGGAAACCATGGTCACGACTTTCTTGATGCCGTTCTGGGCCGCCCAATCGGCCATCGGAACCGACGATTGCGCCAGCGTGAAGCTGGTGCGCACGATATAGGGCGACTTCGCGGTGATGATCGAGGTGCCGGCCGCGGTGACGACCTCCGGCACTCTTGGCTTCGGTGGCGAGCGGCGCGACCGCCAGCGCCGACGGCGTGATGCCGAAGCCGACGAGGAAGTTCACCTTCTCGTTGACCAGAAGATCCTGGGCGATGCGCTTGGTGTTGTCGGGAACCGCGCCGTCGTCCCTGATGATGAGATCGATTTTCTTGCCGGCGACCGTGTCGCCGTGCTGCGCCATCCAGAGCTTGGCGGCGGCCGCCTCCTGCTTGCCGGTCGATTGCTGCTGGCCGGTCATCGGCAGGATGAAGCCGATCTTGACGTCCTGCGCGCTGGCGCCGCCGGCGGTCGCCAGCGCCGCTGCGGCGCAGGCCGCAGCCAGAAAGTATACGCTCTTCATGGGGTTCTCCCGGTAGCCCGTTGTTCGGGCCGCATACCAACATTCCGGCTCGTTCTTGTCCAGTTCCGCAGTGTCACCGTTCCGCGCACAAAGCGTTACTGCGGCGCTCTCCCGCAACTGTGCTAGCATCCGGTAAATTAGGGGGGTGCCCGCATCGCTGGAGATACGGATGGCCAAGATCGCGCTCGGGCTCGGCAGTTCGCATACGCCGATGCTGCTCGCGTCCGACGAAACGCTGCCGCGTTTCGAGGAGACCGACCGCAACATCAAGCACCGCGACAAGGAAGGGCGGCCGGTAACCTATGCCGAGCTGCTGGAGAAAGCCGACCCCAAGATGGCGGCAATGGTCGCCCCCGCCGAGCTTGTGGCGCGGCAAAACAAGGTCCGCGCGGCGATGGCGCATTTGCGCGGCACCCTCAACGGTGCCGCGCTCGATACGCTGATCGTGCTGAGCGACGATCAGGACGAAGCCTACCTGGAAGATGCCCGGCCGACCTTCGCGATCTATTACGGCGACACCATTCTCAACAGCAACGAGCAGCATGAGCAGTACCGGCAGCGGTTTCCGGAATGGTACGTCAAGAACCGGCAAGGCTTCTTCGAAGACAACAAGCCGCGCTCCTATCCGGTCGACGCGAAGCTCGCACTGCATCTGATCGATTGGCTGATGGAGCACGGCTTCGACCCGGCCTCGTCGAAACGCATGCGCGAGGGCGAAGGCGAAGGCCACGGCATGGCCTATGTGCATCGCCGGCTGATGGACGAGACCAAGCCGATCGCCATCGTCCCGGTGTTCCTCAACACCTATTTCCCGCCGAACCAGCCGCGACCGCGGCGATGCTACGAGCTCGGTCAGGCCATACGCCAAGCCGTCGAGACGTTTCCCGGCGAAGCCCGCGTCGGCATCATCGCCTCGGGCGGCCTCAGTCACTTCCTGGTCGACGAGGATTTCGACCGCGCCATCCTCAAAGCCTGCGCCGACAAGGACGCAAAATTCCTGCAGAACCTGCCGCGCAACAAATTGCATGCCGGCAGCTCCGAGATTCTCAATTGGGTCGGCGTCGCCGGCACTTGCGAGCATCTCGACCTGAACTGGTTCGAATATGTGCCCGGCTATCGCACCCCTGCCGGCACCGGCACGGGCTTGAGTTTTGCGAGCTGGGCGTAGCGGCTTGCGCCTCCCTTCCCTCTAGTGGGGAAGGATATTCTCAGTGCGAGTCGGCGTATTTCGCCCACCATGCCATCTCAAAGCCGAAGCCGTATTGGGCGTCGGCAAAGGACGCCGCCGCCGGCTTCTGGCCGCGGATGCCTTCCACCGCGGCAAGCAAGGCGAAATCCTTGTCGGTCCAGTAGACGTCGAGCTTGTCCTTGTAAAAGTGGGCTTCCAGATAGCCCTTGCCGCCCGGCAACACATAGATCTGATGAATCTCGTCGCCATCGCCCTCCGCGGCGAAAGCGCGGCAGGTCAACGCTCGGCTGCCGTCGGTCAGGCCGAGAATGTCGGTGATGATCGGCGTGACCGCGATGTCGCGACCTTTGTCGGCGATCAAGCCGTCGATCTTCTGCAGTTGTGCCGGCGACAGCGTTTGCGTTGCCGGCGGTGGCGCTTGCGGGGCGGGAGCCGGCGGGACGGCTTGGAGTGAAGGGGCCTGCGGCGCCGGCGTCTGCGGTGACGATGTCTGCGGTGACGATGTCTGCGGTGACGATGTCTGCGGCGGAGTCGTCTGCGGTGCCGGCGTCTGCGCAAGGCCTGCCTGGCTGGTAACGAAGACACCGGTCAGCACGGCAAGCGCGCCCATCAAGACCAGAGGATATTGGCAGCGGGCCATGCCGCCCTCCGAATACGACGCCGCGCTCTAAGCGTGCGCCTTGCGCTGCGGATCGACGATCTTTTCCAGCTTGCCGAGCACGTGCATGCAGGGCAGGAGCTGCGCGAGGCTGGCGTTCGGCTCGCGCTTTTCCTCGATCGCGGCGATGAATTCGCGGTCCTCGAGCTCGATGCCGTCCATCGACACGTCGACCTTGGAGACGTCGATCTTGTTGTCCTTGCCGTCGGAGAGGTCGTCGTAGAACGCCTTGTAGGTGCCGTTGTCGCAGATGTAGCGGAAGAACGAGCCGAGCGGCCCGTCATTGTTGAACGACAGCGACAATGTCAGCACCGCGCCTGACGGCGTCCTGGCGACGATGCCCATATCCATGGCGATATTGAGCTGCGGATGAATCGGCCCCTGCACGGCGTAACAGTCCGAGATGGTCTCGCCGGCCTGGTACTGGAACAGGTCGATGGTGTGAGCGGCGTGGTGCCAGAGCAGATGATCGGTCCAGCTGCGCGGCTGGCCGGCCGCATTCATGTTTTTTCGGCGGAAGAAATAAGTCTGCACGTCCATCTGCTGGATTTTCAGCTCGCCGTTGGCGATCCTCTTGTGGACGTATTGATGGCTGGGATTGAAGCGCCGCACGTGGCCGCCCATGGCGATGACGCCGGTCTCCTTGGCGATCTTGACCAGCGCCTCGGCGTCCTCGACGCTGTCGGTGACCGGAATCTCGACCAGCACCGGCTTGCCGGCGCGCATCACCTGCTCGCCCTGGCGGAAATGCATTTTGGTCGGCGTGGTCAGGATCACCGCGTCGGCGCGCTTGATGCCTTCGGACAATTCGCCGGTGAAATGCGGAATGCCGTATTTCTTGGCGACCTGGGCGGTGGAGTCCTGATTGCCGCCGACCAGCGAGGTGACTTCGACGTCGGGAATGCGCTTGAGCGCGTCGAGATGCTTTTGGCCGAACGCGCCCTGCCCCGCTACGCAAATTTTCATTTCATTCCTCTCGAATCTCATGGCCTCGTCATTGCGAGCGAAGCGAAGCAATCCAGTGCGAGCTTCTGCAAAGCCTGGATTGCTTCGTCGCTTTGCTCCTCGCAATGACGATTAACTGCGGATGCGTTGGATCTTGGCGCGCGCCGCGGCGCGCTTGTGCTTGACCGCGTGTTTCGCCGGCTTGCGGCCGGACGCTTTGGCGCGGTTCTCCAGAATGATATGGCCGACCGCGGTGTTCGACGCCGGCACGGTATAGAAGCGATAGACTTCGTCGACCTTGTCGTCGAGCGCGCCGCGCATGATGAGCCACATCACCATCTCGATGCCTTCGGCGCCGGCCTCGCGCATGTAGTCGATGTGCGGAATCTTGACGAGCTTCTGCGGATCCTTGGACAGATTGTCGAGGAACGCCTTGTCCCATTTGCTGTTGATCAGGCCGGCGCGCGGGCCGGAAATCTGATGCGACAGGCCGCCGGTGCCGAAGATCACCACTTTGAGGTCTTCCGGATAGGATTCCACGGCCTTCTTGATGGCGCGGCCGAGCATGAAGCAGCGATGGCCGGTCGGCGGCGGATACATCACCACGTTGACCGCGAGCGGAACCACCGGGCACGGCCAGTGCGCCTTCTTTTGGAATTTTGCCGAACAACAAATTCATCGGCACCGTCATGCCGTGATCGACCTCCATCTTGTTGCAGATGGTGAGATCGAATTCGTCGAGGATGACCGACTGCGCGATATGCGAGGCGAGCGCCGGATAGCCCTCGACCACCGGCACCGGCCGCGGCCCCCAGCCCTCGTCGGCCGGCGGAAACTCCGCCGCGCAGCCGAGCGCGAAAGTCGGGATCATCTCGACCGAGAACGCCGAGGCGTGATCGTTGTAGACGATGATGGCGACGTCGGGCTTGGACTGCCGCATCCACTCCTGCGACTTCTCGAAGCCCGAGAACACCCGCTTCCAATACGGCTCCTCGGTCTTGCTGTTGTCGAGCGCCGCGCCGATGGCGGGCACATGCGACGAACCTATTCCTGCGACGATTCTGGCCACGGCATCACTTCCGTTTTGCTGATCGGGATTTGGCTTTGCTGGATTTCGCTTTGGCGGCTTTGGCTTGCTGGATTTCGGCTTGCTGGATTTGGCTTTTACGGCCGGCTTCTTCGCCGCTCCGCCGGCAATGAATTTCGACGGCGTGTTCTTGCCCGTGCGCGAGCGGTTGCCTTCGACATTGCGGCCGCCGCCGAGCATCATCTTGGCGTAGTCGTCCTGGGTGTTGCCGGTCATCACCGCGGCGAGGTGCTGGAACGAATGGCCGTCGGTGGCGCCGAGCTTGGCGGTGAAATAGATGTTGCCGCCGAGCTCCAGCATGCGGTTGTAATCGCGCTTGAGTACGGCGTCGGTCTGCTCCGGCGTCAGCTTGAACTTCTTCAGATATTCCGCCTCGTTCGCCTTGAAGGCCTTGCGGTTCTCGTCCTTCATCAGCGACATGCAGAACATGTTGATGCCGAAGCCCTGGCGGGACCGTTCGGCGTCGAACACAAAAGTGCCCGGGATATCGTCGTAATCGTGCTGTTCGCGGGCCATCGATCTCTCCCGTTTGGGCGTCTCTTCCGATCGCTTTGACATATATAGCGCAGCCGCTTGGCAACGTAAGCCGTGCGCCCGGCGCGTACAGCTAATGCGGCGGCGTCGTTCCCAGAAGCTGCACTTCGTAATCCCGGGCGGTCGTCGGTCTTGCCGTCGAAATCGCGAACGCCGAACAGTTTTATACCTTTTCCAATCTCGGCCTGGATCGACGATCACCGGCACGGGTTTCGCCCCGCGCTTGGTGAAATAGGCGTATTGCGGAATGACGATAGTCATCGGCTTGCCGAAATAACCGCCATAGGCTTTGCAGCACGAACACGGCATCGCCGGCTTTGACGTCTTCGTCGGTGGCCGGGCGGCCGGAGATGAAACCCTTGGCCGGCAATGGCGGCCAATTGACCGGAGCGGTCTGCGCCACCGCGGCGGCGGCGCCGAGAGCCAACAGTACAAGCTGCAAGACGCACAAACATTGGAATATGTCCTAGCCCCAATAAAGCCGCATGGGATTGTCGACCAACAGCGCCTGCTGCGCCGCTGCCGTCGTCGCGATCTTGGGGATGAAATCGACCAGCACGCCGTCGTCGGGCGCCGCTTTGGGCATGTTGGGATGCGGCCAATCGGTGCCCCAGATCACCCGGTCGCCGAAGCGCTCGACGATGGCGCGCCCGAACGGCGCCACGTCGTCGTAGGGCGGGCCGGCGACCGTGAAGCGTTCCGGGCAGGTCACCTTGGTGATCCAGCATCTTGTTGGCATCGAGCGCCTTGAGCCAGTTCTGGAAGTGCTTGCCGTCGACGCCCTCGCGCACGTTCGGGCAGGCCATATGGTCGAACACCAGCGTGGTCGGCAGCGATTTGAGGAACGGGCCCATTTCGTCGAGATCGGCGTGCTCGAAATAGATGACGATGTGCCAGCCGAGCTTGGCGACGCGCGCGGCGATGCGCTGCATCACGTCCCTCGGCGTCGAATCGACCAGCCGCTTGAGGAAATTAAAGCGCACGCCCTTCACGCCGGCTTTGTCCAGTCCTTGAGCTCGGCGTCGGTGACCTCCTCGCCGACGAAGGCGACGCCCTTGGCCTTGCCGCCCGAATGAACAAGCGCATCGACCATGGCGCGATTGTCGGTGTCGTGGCACGTCGCCTGCACGATCACGTTCTTGTCGAAGCCGAGAAAATCGCGCAGCGCGAACAGCTTTTCCTTCGGCGCATCGCAAGGGCGTGTATTTCCGCTTCGGCGCGAACGGAAACACCGCTTCCGGCCCGAACACATGGCAATGCGAATCGACCGCGCCCGGCGGCGGCTTGAATTTCGGCTTCGACGGATTGGGATGGAAGGGGATGTAACCCGGCGACATCGGCACGCGAAACTTCTCCTTCATCATTCCTGTCATGGCCCGCGCAGGCAGGCCATCCGGTAATCAACCTTCATGCCGGCAATGACTCGAGTCCTCCACGTTCGCGGAGGACGACAGGCAATCAAACCCTCTCCAGCGCCAGCGACACGCCCTGGCCGACGCCGACGCACATCGTCGCCAGCGCGCGCTTGCCGCCGCGCTTCTCCAGGCCGTGCACCGCGGTCAGCGTCAGCCGCGCGCCCGACATGCCGAGCGGATGGCCGAGCGCGATGGCGCCGCCGTGCGGATTGACGTGCGCGGCGTCGTCGGCAACGCCGAGCTGGCGCAGGCAGGCGAGCCCTGCGAGGCAAACGCCTCGTTGATCTCGATCAGGTCGAAGTCGGAAATCTTCAGGCCGAGCCGCTCCATCAGTTTCCTGGTCGACGGCACCGGGCCGATGCCCATGATGCGCGGCGGCACCGCGGCCGAGGCCATGCCGAGCACGCGGGCGCGCGGCGTGAGACCATGCGCCTTCGCCGCGTCTTCGCTGGCGAGAATGATGGCGGCGGCGCCGTCATTGATGCCCGACGCGTTGCCGGCGGTGATGGTGCCGGGATTGCGCGCGATGGGCTTGAGCTTCTGCAAGTTTTCGAGCGTGGTGTCGGGCCGCGGATGCTCGTCCTTGTCGACGGTGACGGGACCGGCTTTGCCGCCCGGCGCCGTCACCGGCACGATCTCCTCGGCGAAATAGCCGGCGGCGATGCGCCTTGGCGGCGCGCTGCTGCGAGCGCAGCGCGAAGGCGTCCTGATCGGCGCGGGTGACCTGAAACTCCTCGGCGACGTTCTCGCCGTTTCGGCCATCGAAGTCGACGCCGTATTGCGCCTTCATCAGCGGATTGATGAAGCGCCAGCCGAGCGTGGTGTCGTAAACCTCCGCCGAGCGCGAAAACGCCTCGCCGGCCTTGCCCATGACGAACGGCGCGCGCGTCATCGATTCGACGCCGCCGGCGATGGCGAAATCGATCTCGCCGCAGCGGATGGCGCGCGCCGCGTCGCCGACGGCATTGAGCCCGGAGGCGCACAGCCGGTTGACGGTGATGCCGGGGATCGGAGTCCGGCAGGCCGGCGAGCAGCAGCGCCATGCGCGCGACATTGCGGTTGTCCTCGCCGGACTGATTGGCGCAGCCGAAATAGACTTCGTCGAGGCGGCTCCAGTCGGCCTTGGGGTTGCGGGCGACCAGCGCCTTGATCGGCACGGCGGCGAGATCGTCGGTGCGGACCTTGGCGAGCGCCCCGCCGTAACGGCCGATCGCGGTGCGCGCGGCATCGCAGATAAAGACGTCCCGCATCGCCGCTCCTTTCGCGCATGCCTTTTCGGGTTCGTGCAGGCTATTTACGGGCCGCGGCGGAACGGGTCAAATGGCGCAAATGGCGAACCCGGCCCCCGCATTCGCAGACCTGCCGCCGACCCTGAAGGCGGAACGCCACGGCGCGGTCGCGGTGTTGCGGCTCAACCGGCCGGACAAACGCAACGCGCTCGATGACGCCATGGTGCACGGCGTCGAAAGCTTCTTCGCCGCGCTGCCGGACGGCATCGGCGCCGTAGTGCTGGCCGGCGAAGGCGAGCATTTCAGCGCCGGCCTCGATCTGACCGAGCTCACCGAGCGCGACATTTTTGCCGGCGTGGCGCATTCGCGCGCCTGGCATCGCGCCTTCGAGCGCATCGAATTCGGCCGTGTGCCGGTGGTCGCGGTGCTGCACGGCGCGGTGGTGGGCGGCGGCATCGAAATCGCCGCCGCGGCCCATATCCGCGTGGCGGAACGCTCGGCCTATTATGCGCTGCCGGAAGGCAGCCGCGGCATTTTTGTCGGCGGCGGCGGTTCGGTGCGGCTGCCGCCCTTGATCGGCACCGCGCGCATGATGGACATGATGCTGACCGGACGCACGCTGTCCGCCGAAGAAGGCCAGCTCGATCGGGCTGACGCAATATCTGGTCGACGAGGGCACAGGCTTTGCCAAGGCCATGGAGCTGGCGCATCGCATCGCCGGCAATGCGCCGTTCACCAATTTCGCCGTCATGCATATGCTGCCGCGCATCGCGAACAGCGATCCGGCGACGGGCTTTGCCACCGAGGCGCTGACGTCGGCGATCGCGCAAAGCGAGCCCGAGGCGAAGGCGCGGCTCAAGGCCTTCCTCGACAAACGCGCGCCGAAAGTGACGCGAAGCTAGATGACGAGCGTCGCCCAGCCCAATTCAGCCGCGCCGCCGGCGTCTCAGGCGGCAAAGTCTCCTGCGCCGCTGCCGCACGGTGAAGCTCGGGCCGGCCGATGTCGTGGTGGAGCGGCGCGGCGACGGCGCCATCCTGATGCGCTCGCCGCACCCTTTGCCGGCACACCCGCGGAAGCTGACCGAGCGGCTCGTCCATTGGGCCAAAGCGGCGCCTGACCGCGTGTTCCTGGCGCAGCGCGATGCGCAAACAGCAACGAACGCCGGTTGGCGCACGCTCACTTATGCCGAGACGCTCGAGGCCGTCAGAGCGATCGCAACGGCGCTGTTGCAGCGCGACCTCTCGGCCGACCGCCCGGTCGCCATCCTGTCCGGCAACGACATCGAGCATGCGCTGCTCGCGCTCGCCGCCATGCATGTCGGCATTCCCTATGCACCGATCTCGGTGCCCTATTCGCTGATGTCGACCGATTTCGGCAAGCTCAGTGCGATCATGAGCCTGCTTTCGCCGGGCCTCGTATTCGCCGCGAACGGAGATGCGTTCGCGCGCGCCATCGCCGCGACAGCGCCCAAGGATGCGGAGATCGTGATCGCCGCCGATCCGCCGGGCGATCGGGTAGCGACGTCCTTCGCCGCTGTCGCGGCGACGACGCCCACGGCCGCGGTCGAAGCGGCGCATGCCGCGGTCACACCCGACAGCATCGCCAAATTCCTGTTCACCTCCGGCTCGACCGGGCAGCCCAAGGGCGTCATCAACACGCAGCGCATGCTGTGCGCCAATCAGGCGATGATCGCCGCCGGCTTGCCGTTTCTGCGCGACGAGCCGCCGGTCGTGGTCGATTGGCTGCCGTGGAACCATACCTTCGGCAGCAACCACAATTTCGGGCTGGTGCTCGACAATGGCGGCTCGCTCTATATCGACGAGGGCAAGCCGCTGCCGGGCGGGATCGACGCCACGGTGCGCAATCTGCGCGATGTTGCGCCGACCATCTATTTCAACGTGCCGAAGGGATTCGAGATGCTGTTGCCGCATCTGCAGTCCGACCGGCGCGTTGCGGGAAAAATTCTTCAGCCGCCTGAAGTCATGTTCTATGCCGGCGCGGGCCTGGCGCAGCACGTGCTCGCACGGCCTCCAAGAGCTTGCCGTTGCGACGACCGGCGAGCGCATCATTTTCCTCTCCAGTCTCGGCTCGACCGAAACCGCGCCCGCCGCGCTCGCCTGCACCTGGGACTGCGAGCGCGCCGGCAATATCGGCGCTGCCGCTGCCGGGCGTGGAGCTCAAGCTGGTGCCGCGCGAGGGCAAGCTCGAAGCGCGGCTCAAAGGCGCCAATATCACGCCCGGCTATTGGCGCGCGCCGGCATCTGACCGCGGACGCTTTCGACGCCGAGGGCTTCTACAAGATCGGCGATGCGCTGAAGTTCGACGATCCGGACGATCCGTCCGAAGGGCTTGCTGTTCGACGGCCGCCTCGCCGAGGATTTCAAGCTCGCCACCGGCACCTGGGTCAGCGTCGGGCCGCTGCGCGCGGCCTTCATCGCCCATTTCGCGCCGCTTATCCGCGACGTGGTACTGGCCGGCGCCGACCGCGACGAGGTCACGGCGCTGATCTTTCCCGACGTCGACGCCTGCCGCAAATTGGCGCCCGGGCGTGACCGCGGAGCTTCCGGTCCCGGCGTTGCTCGCCGAGCGCGCGCGTGATCGACGCGTTCAGCCGTCGCCTGAATTCGTTTTTCGCCGCGGCGAGCGGCACCTCGAGCCGCGTCACCCGCGCGATGCTGATGCACGAACCGCCGTCGCTCGATCGCGGCGAAATGACCGACAAAGGATCGATCAACCAGCGCGCGGTGCTGGCCCATCGCGCGCCATTGGTCGAAGAGCTTTACGCCGCGGCGCCGCCGCCGCATGTGTTGCTCGCCGGCGCGCAACAACCCGAACAGGTGAATTGACATGGACATTCGTGGACATGCGGCGATCGTCACCGGCGGCGCCTCCGGACTTGGCGCCGCAACGGCGCGCATGCTGGCGGAGGCCGGCGCCAAAGTCGCGATCTTCGACGTCAATCACAAGGCCGCCGCCGAGGTGGCGATCGACATCAACGGCCTGGCGCTTGACCTGCGACGTGACAGACAGCGCCGAAACGGAAAAAGCCGTCGCTGCGGCGGCGGCCGATCACGGCATCGCGCGCATCGTCATCAATTGCGCCGGCGTCGGACCGGCCAAGCGCATCGTCGGCCGCGACGGGCCGATGCCGCTTGCCGAGTTCGCCCGCGTCGTCGAGATCAACCTGATCGGCACGTTCAACGTGATGCGGCTCACCGCGGCGGCGATGCAGCCGCTCGAACCGCTGCAAGACGGCGAGCGCGGCATCATCGTCTGCACCGCCTCGGTCGCGGCCTATGAGGGGCAGATCGGCCAGGCCGCCTATGCCGCCTCCAAGGGCGGCGTGGTCGGGCTCGTCCTGCCGGCGGCGCGCGAATTCGCCCAGTTCGGCATCCGCGTCAACGGCATCGCGCCGGGATTGTTCTCCACCCCGATGCTGCACGCGCTGCCGGAAGCCGCGCAACAGAGCCTTGCCGTCTCGGTGCCGTTTCCGAAGCTCTTAGGCCAGCCGCCGCAATATGCCGCGCTGGTTCGCCACCTGATCGAGAACCGCTATCTCAACGGCGAGGTGGTGCGGATCGACGGTGCGCTGCGCATGGCGCCGCGCTGATCGTAAGCCATGCTGAAAAATATCCGCACCACCCGCATCGAATGGGGCGACTGCGATCCGGCCGGGATCATCTATTACCCGCGTTATTTCGAGATATTCGACACCTCGACCACGCACCTCATCGAACGCGCCACCGGCATGAAGAAGATCGATTATCTCAAAGCCTATGATTTCGTGGGCCATCCGGTGCTGGAGACCCGCGCGCAATTCCGTCTGCCGACGCGGTTCGGCGACGAGGTCGAGATCGAGAGCGCCATCGTGGCCTGCGGGCGAACGAGCTTCAAGGTTGAACATCGTCTGACACTCGCCGGCACGTTGGCCGCCGAAGGCGCCGAGACCCGCGTCTGGGCGGGCCGCAGCCCGGACGATCCCAGAGCGATCAAATCGCAGCCCATCCCGCCCGAAGTCGTTGCGCGTCTGACGCAGGGCTGACGCCAAGCGCCCGTGTTTCCCGACGCCGCGAAAATACGCTAGAAGCCTCCGCTTGAAACAAAGGAAACGCCCATGACCATGCGCATCGACGCATATACCCACTTTTTTCCGCAAAAATTCTTCGACAAGCTCAACGAGGTCGCCGGCGACTATAAGGACATGGGCAAGCGCATCCGCTCGCTGCCGGCATTGTTCGATCTCAACGTGCGCAAGAAGATCGTCGACGGCCACAAGGACTACCAGCAGATCCTGTCCTATCCGCAGCCGCCGGTCGAGCGCTTCGCCAAATCGGGGAATGACATCGACGAGTTTTGCCGGATCATCAATGACGGCTTTGCCGAGCTGATCGCCAAGGAGAAGGATCACTTCCCCGGCTGGGTGGCGCAGGTCTCGCTCGCGGCGCCGGATGCCGGCGTCGGCGAGGCGGAACGGGCGTTGAAGATGGGCGCGCTCGGCGTGCAAATCTACACCAACGTCGCCGGCAAGCCGATCGACCGGCCGGAATTCGCGCCATTCTGGAAAAAGATGAACGAACTCGGCGCGCCGATCTGGATTCATCCGGCGCGCGGCGCGGAGACGCCGGACTATCCCGAATACGAGAAGAAATCGCTCTACGAAATCTGGTGGACCATCGGCTGGTCCTACGAGACCGCCTGCGCCATGCTGCGTCTGGTTTATTCGAAGATCATGGACACCCATCCCAATCTGAAAATCATCACCCACCATTTCGCCGGCATCGTGCCGATGCTGGAAGGCCGGCTCGGCCCGGGCAACGACGTGATGGGCAACCGCACCACCGACGAGGACTATGTCGGCCTGCGCAAAAGCCTGAAGAAGCGGCCGCTCGATTATTTCAAGAACGATTTCTGGGCCGACACCGCGGCGTTCACCGCCGAGCCGGCGACCAAATGCGGCATGGAATTCTTCCCCATCGACAAGATCGTGTTTGCGTCCGACTGCCCGTTCGATCCGGAAGGCGGCACGATGTTTCCGCGCGAGACGTTGCGTATTCTCGATAACCTGAAGATGGACAAGACGACGAGCGACAAAGTGTTCTACAAGAATCTCGAGGCGGTCACCGGCAAGAAACTGGTGAAGTAACGCCGGTCAAATAGGGATGATCGAAAGCATCGACCTTGAGAAATGCACCGGCTGCGGCATTTGCGATGTCGTGTGCCCGGCCGACGTCATCCATATGGAGCCGGCACCGCCGGCGAGCGTGCTGCCGGGACTTAATCCGACGTTCCGCCTGCCGGCGATAAAATTCCGCGAGCACTGCATCACCTGCTTTAGCTGCGAGATTTATTGTCCCGGAGCAGATCGTCGACGTGCATCCCTCGGTCAAGAACAGGCCGCGGCCATGGTGAGCGCCGGCGCGGCTTTCGACGGCCTGTACAGCGAGACCGACGTGCTGGTGGTCGGCGCCGGCGCCGGCGGGCTGTTGGCGGCGCTGAGCGCCAAACGCCACGGCGCGCCGGGCACCCGCGTCACGCTGGCGGATACCTGGACCATCGGCCGCACCGGACATACCGCCTTCTCCAATGCCTGGATGATCGTTGCGTTTCCCGACGACGATATCGGCGGCATTTTGAAAGAAATCGTCGCCGGCAACGACGGCATCGCCGATCAGCTTCTGGTGCGCGAGGTGCTGGAAGGCTCCCATGCGCGGATGCTGGACTTCGAAGCGATTGGAATGAAATTCCATCGCGACGGCACCGGCAACTATTTGCGCCGGCCGACGCGCGGCCTCGACCTTGCGCGGGTGATGTATCCGGACGGCGGCGGACTGGAATTCTGCTGGCTGCTGCGCCGTGCGCTCGAGCCGCTCGGCGTGCAACTGATCGACCGGCTGTTCATCACCGGGTTGTTGCGGACCAATGGCGCGGTTGCAGGCGCCGTCGGCATCGACAGCCGCACCGGACAATTTCACGTCGTCAAGGCGCGCACCACGATCGTGTGCACCAACGCGCTGACTTTCCGCTCCGGCTTCGTGCGCGACATCACCGGGACCGGCACGCTGCTGGCGTATCGCGCCGGCGCGACGCTGCGCAACGCCGAGTTCAGCTACGTGCGCCCGGGCACGCCGAAATTCTATTTCGAAGGCATCACCTTCGCGATCCAGGAAGGCGCCAAATGGGTCAATCGCGACGGCACGCCGTTCATGCGCGACTACGAGCCGGACTGGGCCGATGAGGCCGACGTGCCGCGCATCGCCCGCGCCATGGCCGCGGAAAAGCAGAAGGGCCACGACCCGATGTATCTCGACATGTCGGCGATCCCGGAGCACATGCGCGACGCTTTCATCTCGAGCAAAGTGAAGTGGATGGACTATTTCTTCCGCAAGCTCGGCAGCGAAGCCAAGACCGACATGTTCGGCAAGACGCCGTATTATGCGCTCAACCAGATGACCAAGATGGGCGTGAAGACCGGGCCGGATTGCCGCTCCGACGTGCCGGGACTGTTGGCCGCCGGCTTGGCGCAAGCCGGCTGCGCCAATCATTTTGCCGGCTTTCACATCGGACTGTGCGTCGGCAACGGCTGGATCGCCGGGCGGAGCGCGGTCGAGGACCTCGACCTGATCCCGGAACCGGCGCTCGATCCGCATCAGGTGGCGCTGCTGCACGCCGAGACGATGCGGCCGCTTAAGCCTGCGGCGCAGGCGGAATCGGATCGCATCCTGCGCGATCTGCAGCAGATCATGTTTGCCTATGACGTCGGCATCCTCAAGCGCGCCGACCGGCTGGAGCATGCCGCTGCGCAAGTCGAGGCGCTGGCGCAGGAGTTTGCCGACATCGCCGCGCCGCACGTGCATGAATTGGTGCGGCTCAAAGAAACCGAAGCCATGCTGTTGGCGGCGCGCATGATTCTCGGCGCCTCGCTGATGCGCACCGAGACGCGGCTGAGCCATTTCCGCGAAGATTACGCGGCGCGCGACGACCAGAACTGGCTGGCCTGGATCGATGTCTGCGACCGCGGGGGCAAGACCGCGTTCGAGCGAACGCCGGTGCCGACGCCGTTATGCTCGGTCGAGCCGGTGCGCCGGCCGACGCGGCTCAAGCACCGCGCTGCGGTCGGCGGCGCCGACTAAGCAAGGACGCCCTCACCGATCACGCCGGCCGCGCCCGCGCACGAAGAATCGCACCAGGTATATCGCGCGGCGTCTCGACGACGACCACTCCGGCCTTTTCGAGCGCGTTGCGCTTCCCGGTGTAGCTGCCGGCGTTGCCGGTGACGATGGCGCCGGCATGGCCCATTTTCTTGCCCGGCGGCGAGGCGCGCCCGGCGATGAAGGCGACCACGGGCTTCTTCATGCCGGCGGCATATTCGGCGGCGCTCTCTTCCATGACGCCGCCGATCTCGCCAACCAGCACCACCGCCTCGGTGCGCGGGTCGGCATCGAGCGCGACCAGCGCATCGCGGCTGGTTGTGCCGATCATCGGATCGCCGCCAATGCCGATAAAGGCCGATTGGCCGATGCCGGCGCGGGTCAAATTGAGGCACACCAGCGTGCCGAGGCTGCCGCTCCGCGAGATCACGCCGACTTTGCCGGGCTTGAATATATTCGGGTTGTGCCCCGGCATGATGCCGACGAAGCCTTCGCCGGGCGTCACCAGGCCCGCCGTGTTGGGACCCACGACTTGCGTGCCGGCGCGCCGCGCAGCCAGCAAAATCGCCATTACGTCCTGCGCCGGTATATGCTCGGTGAGCACGACGAGAAGCTTGGCGCCGGCGCCGATGGCATCGAGCGCCGCCTCTTTGGCAAGGGCCGGCGGAATGAACATGACCGCGGCGTCGTAAGGCGCCTTCTTCATCGCCTCGGCAGCGGAAGCGAACACCGGCACGCCGATATGACTCTCGCCGGCGCGTTTCGGATTGACGCCGCCGACGACACGGGTGCCGCATTCGATCATCTTCTCGGTCCAGAACGTGCCCTGCTTGCCGGTGATGCCTTGGACCAGCACGCGGTGCGACTTGCGATAAATGCTCATCGCGCCGCGTCCACCGCCGCCTGCACGGCGTCTTCCATGAAGTCGTAGGGCTCGATGTTAAGTTGCTCGCGCACGAGCTTGACCGCTTCGACCTCACCGGTGCCGTGAATTGAAAAAAACACCGGTATCTCCGGATGCAATTTCTTCCAGGCTTTGACGACGCCGTCGGCCATCACGTCGGTGCGGGCGAAAGCCCCGCAAAAATTGATCACCAGACTTTTGATGTTGGGCGCCGCCAGCACGAGGCCGAGGCCGATCTCCGCCTTGGTATAGGCCTCGCCGCCGATCTCGAGGAAATTCGTCGGCGCACCGCCGCAATAAGCGATCACGTCCATCGTTGTCATGGTCAGCCCGGCGCCGTTAGCGAGCACGCCGACTTTGCCGTCAAGCTCGATGAATTTCAGCCCGGCTTCCGCCCCGCGCCGCTCGAGCGCGGTGTATTTCTCCGCGGCGCCGGCGGCGGCGAGATCGGCCTGGCGGAAGGCCGCCGCATCGTCGAGCGTAAATTTGCAGTCGAGCGCGACCACGCGGCCGTCCTTGAGCAGCGCCAGCGGGTTGATTTCGATCAGCTCGGCGTCGCGCGCGCGATAGATGGCATAGAGCGACTGCAGGACGGCGGCGATCTTAGGCGCCGCGGCGCCAAGATCGAGGCCTTCGAGCATGGCGTTGGCGGCCGCCTCGCCGAACGTCGCGTCGATGTCGAGGCCGTAACGGCGGACCGCATCGGGCGTTGCCGCCGCCACCTCCTCGATCTCCATGCCGCCTTCGGTCGAGAACAGAACCAGCGGCCGCCGCGCACCGAAATCGGTCAACACCGCGGCATAGAATTCGCGCGCGATGTCGGCACGTTCCTCAATCAGAACTTTTTCGACGCGATAGCCGTCGATCGATAGACCGAGGATCGCCTGCGCCGCGGCGGCCGCTTCGGCGGCGCTGTCGGCCTTGCGGATGCCGCCGGCCTTGCCGCGCTTGCCGGTGGGCACCTGCGCCTTGACCACGCACGGCCCGATGTCGGCGAAGGCGGCTTTGGCCTCGTCCGCCGTGACGCAGAGTTTGCCGCGCGGCACCGGGATCGACGCCGGCGCCAGCACCTTCGCCTTGGCGGCGTGCTCTTCGAAATTCATGCCAGCCCACCTTCAATGAAGCATGATGTTGTCGGAAAACCGGTTTCCACCCTCGGATCAAGTCCGAGGGCAGGCATTTTTCGGATCATGCTTTAGCGCCCGAACTTGGCCCAATGCGGACCGAACAGCTCCGCTTCGGTCGGCTTGTCCTCGGGGATGACGGTGACGAGGTGGGTGATGTTGAGGAAGTGCTTGTAGCTTAGGTTTTCCGAGATGCTGTTCTTCTGCCAAGAGCCGCAGCCCATGCTCAGCGTGAAGCCGAGGCCACTGTCGAAGCCACCGCCATTGCCGAAGGTGTGCGCGAAATTCACCAAGACGCGTACCACGTCGAGGTCCTCAGCGAGTTCGCGGGCATGCGCCATGTCCTTGGTGTGAATGCCGCAGGAATGCCCCTTGCCCTGGTAATCGAGCACGGCTCGGACTTGTTGCTTGGCCGCGGCGAAATCCTTGGCGCGGTACACCGTGAGCACGAGCGAGAGTTTTTCTCCGGAAAACGGATGCTCCTTGCCGGCGCCCGTGTCCTCGACCATGAAAAAATCGCACCGTGCGGCTTCCGGCGGCAGGCCGAAGGCTCCTGCCAGCACGTCCGGACCGCGCGCGATCAGATGACGATTAAGCTTGCCGCCGTGCCACAGCGCCTGTTGGATCGTCGCCTTTTCCTTGGCCGTGCACAGATAGCCGCCGACCGCCTTCAATGCCGCGATCGCCTCGTCGTAGATCGAATCGAGAATGACCACCGAATTCTCCGACGAGCATGAGGTCGAATTGTCGAAAATCTTCGAGACGCGGATTTTACGCGCCGCGTCGGCGAGGTCGGCGCTTTCGTCGACGATAACCGGCACGTTGCCGGCGCCGACGCCGATCGCCGGCGTGCCGCTCATGGCGGCGCGGCGGACGTTATCCTGCGAGCCGGTGACGACGACGAGATCGGCGGCCTTCATCAAGGCCTCGGTCAATTCCTTGGTCACCGGTGCCGGCAAGACCTGCACCAGATCGGCGGGCAGGCCGACTTGCTCCAGCGCGGCGCGCATGAAATCGACCGTGCGCTTCGTTGTCTCGTAGCCGAGCGGCGATGGCGCGATGACGACGGCGTTGCGCGCCTTGATCGCCATCATCGCCTTGTTGACGGGGGTTGCTGCGGGATTGGTCGACGGCGTCAGCGCGGCAATGACGCCCATCGGCTTGGCGTATTTGACGATGCCCTTGGCCTTGTCTTCCTCGATGATGCCGACCGACTTGCCGCGCAACAGATCGCGCAAGGTGCCGAAGGTCTTGCGCTGGTTCTTGACGACCTTGTCGGCAACGTTGCCGAGCCCGGTATCGGCGACGGCCAATGCGGCAAGATCGCGGGCATGTTCGGGCTTAAACACCGACCAAGCCAAGGCGCGCACCGCTTCGTCGGCGCGTTCCTGGCTGGCGTCGCGGAAGCTCACAAAAGCCGCACGGGCCCGCCGCATCACCTCGTCGAGGACCGGCTTATGGTGGGCGTCCGCCGGCGATTTTACTGCCACGTTCATTGCTTCAGATCCTTTGGCTTCAGATCCTTTGGCTTCAGATCCCTTGGCTTCACATTCCTTGTATCAGCCCGCGGCCTGCTGCGGCCGCATATCCTCGCGGCGGATGCCGGCGACGCGAACCGGCTTCTTCATGGCGTCGCGGCGGAACGGCTCGCCGAGCTCCTGATTGAGAACGACCTCGATGAAAGTCGTCACGCGCTCTTTCTGCGCCTCGCAGGCCTGACGGATGGCGTCGGTCAATTCCTGCTGCGTGCGCACGGTGACGCCTTTGAGCCCGCAGCCCTCCGCCATTTTGGCGAAGCTTAAATGCTTGTTGAGCTCGGTGCCGACGAAATTGTCGTCGAACCACAGGATCGAATTACGCTTCTCGGCGCCCCATTGAAAGTTGTGGAACACCACCATGGTGATGCCGGGCCATTCTTCACGCCCGATCGAGCTCATCTCGTTCATGGAAATGCCGAAGGCGCCGTCGCCGGCAAAACCGACACACGGCACATCCGGATTGCCGATCTTGGCGCCGATGATCGCCGGGAAGCCGTAACCGCACGGCCCGAACAGGCCGGGCGCCAGATATTTGCGGCCCTTTTCGAAGGTCGGATAGGCGTTGCCGATCGCGCAATTATTGCCGATGTCGCTCGATATGATGGCGTCCTTCGGCAGGCCGGCCTGGATCGCCCGCCACGCCTGGCGCGGCGTCATGCGGTCGGGGTCGCGCTTTTGCGCGTCGGCATTCCAGGTCGTGCCCGGATCGTCCTCTTCATGATCCATGCTGGAAAGTGCCTGCAGCCAGCGCGATTTGGCGGCGTGGATGAAGGCCTTGCGGTCTTCGCGGCCGGCATTGCCGGCGGTCGGCGACAATTGCGCCAAAACGGCCTTGGCGACGAGCTTGGCGTCGCCGCAGATGCCGACCGTCACCGGCTTGGTCAGGCCGATACGGTCAGGGTTGATATCGACCTGAATGATCTTGGCGTTGTTCGGCCAGTAGTCGATGCCGTAGCCGGGCAGCGTCGAGAATGGATTGAGCCGGGTGCCGAGCGCCAGCACGACGTCGGCCTTGGCGATGATCTCCATTGCCGCCTTCGAGCCGTTATAGCCGAGCGGACCGCAGGCCAGCCGATGGCTGCCCGGGAAGCTGTCGTTGTGCTGGTAATTGCTGCACACCGGCGCATCGAGTTTTTCGGCAAGCGCGGCGCATTCGGCGATGGCGTTGCCGAGGATCACTCCGGCGCCGGACAGGATCACCGGGAATTTCGCCTCCGACAGAAGCTTGGCGGCTTCCGCCACCGCATTGGCGCCGCCGGCCGGCCGCTCGAAATCGACGATCGCCGGCAGATTGATATCGACCACCTGGGTCCACAGATCGCGCGGAATGTTGATCTGCGCCGGGGCCGACAGCCGTTTCGCCTTGGCGATGACGCGATTGAGCACTTCGGCGACGCGAACCGCGTCGCGGACCTCTTCCTGATAGCCGACCATGTCGCGGAACAGCGCCATCTGCTCGACTTCCTGGAAGCCGCCCTGCCCGATGGTGCGGTTCGCCGCCTGCGGCGTCACCAACAGCATCGGCGTGTGATTCCAGTAGGCCGTCTTGATCGCGGTGACGAAATTGGTGATGCCGGGGCCGTTCTGCGCGATCACCATCGCCATTTTGCCGGTCGAGCGCGTATAGCCGTCGCAGATGATGCCGCCATTGCCTTCATGCGCGACGTCCCAGAACGTAATGCCGGCCGCCGGGAAAATGTCGGAGATCGGCATGAAGGCCGAACCGATGATGCCGAACACGTGCTCGATGCCGTGCATCTGCAGAACTTTCACGAAAGCTTCTTCCGTCGTCATTTTCATCGTTCAAATTCCTTTTGCGGTTTCCGGCTTACGGTTTGTGGCCGTGATTTATGCGGTTTGCAGCCAAGTTTCACGTCCCGTCCTGAAATGTTTCGGCAAGTTCGGCGGCGGCGGCGCTCAGCGCCGGCAGATGCTCGCGGGCCTTGGCGACCGTCATGCGCGCCTCCGGCGCCTGAATGGCGATCGCGGCCAGCATTTCGCCGCTTCGTCCGACGACCGGCGCCGCGACACAGACGACACCGACGAGATATTCCTCGCGGTCGAACGAAACCTGCTCCTTGCGGATTTGCTTCAGTTCCGCCTCGAGCCGCGACCGGTCGGTGATGGTGCTCTCGGTGAAGCGGCGCAATTCCAGGTTCTGCAACAGGCGCTGGCGCCGGCGCGCCGGCAACAGCGCCAGATAAAGCTTGCCGATGGCGCTGCAATGCAGCGGCACGCGCGAGCCGGCGGTGAAATGCAGCCGCAGCGGCCAGTGCTCGGACTCGACGCGGTCGAGATAGACGATCTCGCCGTTGAGAATGACGCCGATATTGCAGGTCTCGTTGATTTGATGGGCAAGCCGCCGCAACAGCGCATGGCGGCCACAGTCGCGCATCGAGGCGCGCATCGCGCCGAAGGCGAGGCCGGTGAGCCGCGAGCCGACGGTGAGCCGTTTGCGCACCGGCTCGCGGGCGAGATAGCCGGAACTGACCAGGCCGTCGACCAGGCGATAGGCGGTCGCCTTGGGCAGCGCCAATTCCTCGATGACGTCGGCAACTTCGATGGCGGCATTGGATCGGGCGACGAGGCCGAGAATGGCAAAAGTGCGCGCGGTCGCCGTCGAGATCGCTTCGGGCTCGCCGGTCGCCGCCGCGTCCTCGCGTCTTACGTCGCGATCGAGAACATCGGTCATGACATGCGCCTTCATCGCTGCTCGCTGGAAACGGTCGCCACCGCGGCGCGGCGGCGCATCGAGATGACCTCGCGCAAGAGCGGATAGCTCAGCGCCAGGAGCGAACCGACCATCAGCGGGCCGCAGATCGGTCCCTTGAAAAACACGGTCCAGTCGTTGCCGCTCGAGATCATGCTGCGCATGAAAGCGGTTTCGCCGACCGGGCCCAGAATTGCGCCGAGCACCATCGGCGAGATCGGATATTTGAATTTTTCGAACAGATAGCCGAGCACGCCGAAGATGACGATCATCCAGACGTCCGACATGTCGTTGCGATTGGCGTAGGCGCCGACCAGACAGAACATGACGACAATGGCCGACAGCACGCCCTGCGGGATGGTCAAAACCTTGACCACGACCCTGATCCAGAAAAAGCCGACCAGGCACATGCCGATGACGGAAGCGAACATCGAGGCGAGGATGGTGTAGACCATCAGCGACGAGGCCGGGTCTTCGAACAGCATGGGGCCCGGCTGCACGCCATGAAGAAGAAACGCCGCCAGGATCACGGCCGTGGCGCCGCTGCCGGGAAGCCCGAGCGTCAACAGCGGGATCATGTGTCCGGCGACCGAGGCGGTGGCGCCGATCTGCGGCGCGACGATGCCCTCCGGGATGCCGCTGCCGAGGAGCTGGCGACGCCGTCCGTATTGCTTCTCGATGCCGTAGGAAATGAAGCTCGTTATGGTCGCGCCGGCACCCGGCACGATGCCGAGCGCGGTGCCCAGCACGGTGCTGCGGATGAGCGTCATCTTGATCGAGAGAAATTCCTTCAGCGACGGAAATTGTGTCGCCACGTTCACTTTGGCGTCCTTCGGCTGATCGAGATGCAGCCCCTGCCCGATCCGCGCCAGCACTTCGCCGAGCCCATACATGCCGACCAGGACCTCGACCAATTGCACGCCGTCGCGCAGGATCGGCACGCCGAAGGTAAAGCGGTCGGTGCCGTAGATGCTGTCGATGCCGATCGTCGCCACCAGGAGGCCGACCGATAGGCTGATCAGCGAATTGACCAACGATTTGCCGGCCAGCGCCACCACCGTGGTCAGGCCGAAAAACACGGCGGCAAAATAATCGGGCGAGTCGAATTTCAGCGCCAATTCGCTCATCGGGCCGGCCAGCGCCACCATGACCGCCGACGAGACCAGCCCGGCCAGCAACGCCGCAACCAGCGCCCAGCCGAGCGCCTTCGCCGGTTGGCCGCGCTGCGCCATGGTGTAGCCGTCCCACAGCATCGGCACGTCCATCGGCTCGCCGGGAATGCGGTAGAGGATGGCGGTGAAACAGCCGCCATAGGTCCCAGAGAAATAAATTGCCGTCAGCAGGATGACCGCAGGCTCGATTGCCATCCGATAGGTGAACGGCAGGGCCAAAATGACGCCCATCACCAGGCCGAGGCCGGGCATGATCGACACCGCCATGCCGACGAGGAGGCCAATAAACAGCATCAACAGGTCGAACGGTTGAAAGACCTGAACGAAACCGTGTGCCAGACTGACGAGGACCACGCCGTCGCCCCCTTAATGTACGCCCATGCCGGCCATCAGCGCATAAGACAGCCGGTCGAACGGCGCGACCCCGACCGGCAGCGCCACATAGACCACGCGCATGAATAGAAACATGAAGGCGAAGGCGATCGCCACGCTCAACAGCGAGACGCGCACGAACTGCCGATAGTGACCGAGATACATCAGCACGAAGGCATAGACGATCGTCGCCAGGAAGAAGCCGAACAGCGGCAGGATCACGAGATAAGCGAGCGTCGCGCCGACCGCGAGCCAGACCAGCCACGGATAGAGCTCCGGCGGCCGGACCAGGGCTTCCATTTGTTCGGCTTCATCGTCGAGATCGGCGGATTTGCCCGCATTAAGCGCACTCGACACCGCGCCCCACAGCGCCGCCGCCAGCATCAGGATCAGCACCAGCTTCGGCCAGGCACCGGGGCCGATACGCCCCGACGCCTGCTCGAACTCGAAATTCTCGGCGGCGTGATAAAGGAACAGCCCGGCCGCGAGCACGACGAGATAAGGCAGCGTTGCCCGGAGCCGATCCAGTGCCGTGACGCTCTTGGACGAACTCACTTCGATTCCGTTTTCATGGAAGCCAGAATGCCCTTGGCCTGCGCCAGCCACGAATCCATGAAGCCGCGCGCCTTATTCATCGGCACGAAGCTGTCCGGATCGGCATATTGCTGATCGAGATAGGCCTTGAAGTCCGCGGTCTGCGCCACCTTGGCCAGTTCGTCGGAAAGCTCTTTTACGATTTTCGGATCGGTGCCGGCCTTGACCACGATGGAGCGAAACTGCGGCAGCGTGACGTCGTAGCCGAGCTCTTTGGAGGTCGGCACATTGGCGAATTGCGGGATATTGAGGCGGTGCGGATAGAAGAAGATCAGCGGACGAATTTTGCCGCCGTCGAAGTAGCTGCGCACGTCGCCGGTCTGTTCATAGAGCACGTCGGCATTGCCGCCGAGGACCGAGGTGTAGCGTAGTTCGGGTTCGGCATAAGGGATCGGCTCGAATTTAAATCCCTGCTTGTCCAGATATTGCGTGGTGATGTCGTCGGCGCTGCCGAAGCCGAGGATCGCGGTTTTGAGCGGCTGCTGCTTGGCGGTGGCCGCGAGCTCCTGCCAGGTATGCCATTTGCTCTGCGTGTTGACCCAGTAGCCGGACGGCTGCTGGATCATGATCGCGAGCGGAATGACCTGATCGGCGGTGAAGCCGGGATGCGGTCCGGCGAGCAACGAATAGGTGTCGCCGATCAGCACCGCGAGCGTGTAACCGTCGGCCGGCGAATTGAGGAGCTTGGTGATGCCGGTCTGCCCGGTGGCGCCGGGTACGTTGAGCACCGGAAAAGACACGCCGAGGTCTTGCGACATGATTTTGCCGGCGGTGCGCGCCAACAGATCGGCGCCGCCGCCCGGGCCCCACGGCACGATGAAATTGATCGGATGATCGGGGAATTTATCTTGCGCGTTTGCCGCGCCGGGACCGAACGCCGTAGCCGAAGCCAAAGCGGCAAATACCATCAATCGCTTGCCAATCATCACTCATCCTCCCCGCGTTTCGTTTTATGCGCCCGTACGATGGCGGCTCATCGCCGAGCGCACAGTCTCATACAGTGAGACGTGTGGTTTTAAAAACGCTTAGCATAGTGCTAGTCTGCCGACAACGAGGCTGACCGACGCATCCCTGTTCGCGCGCCGCAGCGACCGGGACGGAAGCCGGCGGCATGAGGACTGGGCAGTGACGTCCCTTCTGGCGTCCCTTGGGTTGTTCGTTCGCGCCGCGTCAGGCCGTCGCCAGTACCACGGCGCAGGTGGTGATGATGTCGTCGACGCTGGCGCCGCGCGACAGATCGCTGATCGGCTTGGCGAAACCTTGCAGGAATGGCCCGACGGCGGTCGCGCCGCCGAGCCACTGCACCAGCTTGTAGGCGATATTGCCGGCATCGAGATCGGGAAAGATCAGCACATTGGCGCGGCCGGCGACGGCGCCGATGTCCTTTATCTTCTTGTCGGCGACCGCGGGCACCACAGCCGCGTCGGCCTGCAGCTCGCCGTCGACCGCCAAGCCCGGCGCGTCCGCGCGCACCAGGTCGACGGCGCGCCGGACTTTGTCGACGCGGGCATGCTGGGCGCTGCCTTTGGTCGAGAACGAGAGCATGGCGACGCGCGGCGTTTCGCCGAGCAGGGTTGCGGCGCTGCGCGCGGAGGCGATGGCGATGGCGGCGAGTTCTTCCGCGCTCGGCTCGGCGTTTACCGCGCAATCGGCAAACACGAAGGCGCGCGAACCGGCGCCGAGAAAATTCGGCACGACAATCAGAAAGTAGCTCGACGGCAGCGCAATTCCGGGAGCCAGACCGATCGTCATCAGCCCGGCTTCGATAACGCGCCGCGTCGGGTGGGCCGCGCCCGCGACCATCGCGTCCGCGTCGCCTTGGCGAACCATCATGCCGGCAAAATAAAGCGGCTTCGCAACCAGCCGCGCGCCGATCGCCGGCGTCATATTCTCGCGCGAGGCCGCGCAAGCCGCGCCGTATTCCGACAGACGCCGGTCGCCGCGCGGATCGATCGTCTCGATGCCGTCCAGCTTTATGCCGGCGCCGCGCGCCATTGCCGCGATCGCGTCGGCGGCGCCGAGCAAAATCGGATGCGCGATTTCCCGGTCACTGAGACCGCGCGCGGCCGCCAGCACGCGAATGTCATCGCCTTCCGGCAAAACGATCTTGAAATGACGACTGCGTGCTGTATCGAAACAACGCTCGATGGGATTCATTTTGAGTTCGTAAAAGACATGAGCGAGGCATAAATGGCCGAAACAAACGAACCGATCAAGATTCACCGTGGCCTCAAAGGCGTCTATTTCGACCGATCGCCATGCACCTTCATCGACGGCCGCATCGGCGAATTGCGCTACCGCGGCTATTCGATCCACGATCTCGCCGAGCATTCCACGTTTGAAGAGACCGCATGGCTGCTGTTGCACGGCGAATTGCCGACCAAGGCCCAGTTCGCCGAGTTCGATCGGGCGCTGAAAAACGCCCGGGAATTGCCGCCGCCGATCCTCGACATCGTGCGGACCATAAAATCGGCGCACCCGATGGACGTGTTGCGCACGGCGGCCTCGGCGCTCGCCGCTTTCGATCCGGAGACCGGCGATAATTCGCGCGACGCCGTCATTCGCAAGGGCATTCGCCTGACCTCGCAGGTGCCGATGATCGTCGCGGCGCATGCGCGATTGCGCGAGGGGCTCGAGCCGGTGGCCGCGAGCAAGGAGCTGTCGCACGCCGCCAACCTGTTGTGGATGCTCAAAGGCGACAAGCCGAGCGCCGACGCCGCGCAATTGATCGACCGCGATCTTGTGCTGCACGCCGAGCATGGTTCCAACGCCTCCTCATTTACCGCGCGCGTCGTGATCGGCACCGAAGCCAATCTGCATGCCGCCGTCACGGCGGCGATCGCGGCGCTGTCCGGTCCGGCCCATGGCGGGGCGGCCGAGGACGTGATGAAGATGGCGGAAGAGATCGGCGATCCGGCGCGCGCTGCCGATTACGTCCGCGACAAGCGCAAGGCCGGCGAACCGGTGACCGGCTTCGGTCATCGCGTCTACCGCGCCGAGGATCCGCGCGCCCGGCATATGCGCGCCGGCGTCGAGCGGCTGTCCAAGGAGATGGGCCAGCCGCGGTGGTACGAGATTCTCCAGGCCGTGGTGGCCGCCATGGCGCCCTATGCGCGCCACGGCGTGAATGTGAACGTCGATTTTTATTCCGGTGTGGTCTACCACCTGCTCGGCATCAAGCGCGATCTGTTCGTGCCGATCTTCGCCATCGGCCGCGTGCCGGGCTGGGTCGTGCAAGCGCTCGAGCAAATGGACAACAACATCCTGATCCGCCCGCTCACGCTTTATAACGGGCCGGACGCACGCGCTTACGTCCCGATCGAGCGCCGGCCCGGATAGCCGCAGGCCACAGGGGCGCCGTTCGCACCGTCGCGACGGTCCGAGAATCTCGCCCTCCGCCGGCGATCTTGGTCCCCGCAATGCCGGCTGCAATTCGTCACAACTAGTAGTAATGGATTTCAAAACGCTCTTCTTGACATTGCACAACTGCCCGCATAGTGAATTCACTATGGATGCAAAAGTGCTACCGAGAAGCGTGGTGGACGAGGCTTACACCAGCCTCAAGAAATCGATCGTCGAGGGCGTTTATCAGCCCGGGCCAGCGGCTGCGGGCGTTGCGCGTCGCGCAGGAACTCAAGATCAGCCGCACGCCGGTCAAGGAAGCGCTCGTCCGGCTGGAGCAGGAAGGCCTGATCCGGCGGGAGCAAGGCGCGGGCTTTATCGTGCGCGGGTTAAGCGTGCGCGAAATCCTCAATCTCTATCGCGTTCGCGAGGTTCTCGAAGTCGAGGTGGCTCGCGAGGCCTTGCCCAAGATGACGCCGGCGGCGCTCCTCGCCATGCGGCAAGCCCTCGATGAGGCCGACGAACTGTTGGCGCAACAGCGCCATCCCGAATTTCTGCGGGCGAACCGCAAATTCCACGACCTCATCACCGCGCAGACCGGCAACAGCGTGCTTCAGGAAATACTGGCCAATCTCGGTTCCCGGTTCTGGAGTATCGGCACCATCGTCATCCTCAGGCATGCGCAACGGCCTCTGGAAATTCGCCGCGAGAACCGCGCCATCCTGGATGCGCTCGCCGGCGGCGACGCGAAGGCGCTCGAAAAGGCGGTGAAGGCTCACGTCAAAGGCGCCGCCGACGCGGTGCGCTTGTTCATCGCCAGCGAAACGCAGCATCTCTTTATCGTGGCGGCGTAATCGGGAGCGCGCATGGATATCCTGCAGTCGCTATTGAAATCGCGCGAAGCCGAGGCGAAATCGCCCGCACCCGCCTCCTCCACTGCGCCGGGCGAAGGACTGTTGAGCCGGTGGATTCCGGCGGAAGACCTGACCAAGCCGCGCAAGAGCAAGACCTATCATCCGGTCATCCTCAAGCTCGAATTGCTCAGCCAGGGACTGAAAATCTCTCCCGAGGCCAACAGCCAGATCGGCAAAACGCTCAAGAGCGATCATGCGGTCGGCGCCGTCGGCAAGCATGCGCTCGACATCATCCTCGATCCCGGCAAGGTGTATGTCGGCGTCCCGGTCGGCGCCGCAGTGAGCGAGCATTTGACCGATGGTACGCCGTTCGTGCTGGACGTGGATAACGGCAAATACTTCATCGGCAAGAAGCCCGCCGTGCTGCGCGACAACGGCCGCTGGGAATGCGTCGACGACAGCGCCAAGCCGGAACGGCTGATGAGCGTCACCATTCCGCCCTATCCGCATTATTACGACCATAAGACCTCGCGCGGCCATTCGATGCGCAGCATCATGCCGATCGCCGGCGACTTCGGCGGCGCGACGATTTTTCCGCATTGCCATTACTTCGGCAGGTTTGTCGACGATTACCGCCATACCGAATGCCGTTTTTGCGGCATCGACGAGAACCTCGAATCCGGCCGTGACATTTTCCCGAAGCGGCCGGACGATTTTCTCGAGACCGTCGCGGAGGCGCGCAAATATCCGTATTTCCGTCATGGACCGGTCTTTGCCGGCGGCACGACGCCGCCGCCCGACCGCGGCGCCAAAGCGCATGCCAAATTCCTAAAGCCGCTGAAAGACGCCTTTCCCGACAATTGGCTTCGCCTGACCATCGCGCCGCCCGAAGAGGAGCGCTATGTCGACATGCTGTTCGAGGCGGGTGCCGACCTCGTCGGTTTCAATTACGAGATTTTCGACCCGCTGCTGTTCGCCAAATTATGTCCAGGCAAGACGCGCGACATCGAGAAGGGCCGGCTCGGCCATGCCCACTACGACCGCATGCTCACTTACATGGTGCAGACTTTCGGCAAGGGGCACGCCAGCGCCAATTTGATCGCCGGCCTCGAGCCGGCGCAAAGCACGGTCGACGGCCTCGTTCATCTCACTTTGATCGGCGCCATTCCGACGATCTTCGTCTTCGTTCCGCTGAAGGGAACGACCCTTGAAAATCAAAAGCCGCCGTCGATCCGCGAGATGATCTACATCTACGCAAACCTGAAAGAAACGACCGAGCAGTTCGGCGGCGATACTTATTGCGCCGGCTGCAATCGGATGATGGTCAACACCAAATATTACGACGGCATGCAGCCGACCATGCCCGCGATCACCGAAGACGATTTGCGCTTTGCCGGTCTGCCGCCGGAGGATCTATACGTCGCGCCGCGCGTGCCGCACGTGCTGGCGTTGAAATATTGAACTCTCGCGCAGGGCGTTATCGACTGCGTGACGGGCGGCCGGCCGTCATTGCAGGGGCGAGAGCAAGCGTAACCGATAAACGGGGATTCTCATGCGTTGTGAAACTCGCGCGCTCCGATCGATTGCAGGATGTCTTGCCGCTGCGGGAACGCTCGTTGTGGGCTTGGCTGTTACGGTGGCGCCGGCACGCGCCTTTCCCGACCGGCCCGTCAACATGGTCGTGCCATGGGGCGTTGGCGGTGGCGGCGACCGCGTGGCCCGCATTTTCGCCGGACTGATGTCGACAAAACTCGGCGTTTCGGTGCCGGTCATCAATATCCCCGGAGCGGCGAGCCAGGTCGGAGTCAACAAGGTACTCGCCGAGCCGGCCGACGGCTACAACGTCGTCTTGATGACGTCGGACACCTATATCCTGTTTGCCGCGGCCAATTCCAAGTTCAAGGTTTCCGATTTTGCCGCGCTCGCGGTTGTCGATCAGCAGCCGAGCGGCTTTTTCGTCCGCGAGGACAGCCCGTTCAAGACCTGGGACGATGTATTGCGGGCGGCGAAGTCCAGGGCCGTGACGGTCGCCGGATCGGGCTTCGGCACGCAGAGCGACGTGACGGTCAATTATTTCGATAAAGCGCAGGGCCTGAAATTCGTCAGCGTGCCGTTCGACGATCCCGGACTGCGCTGGAATTCGCTGCTGGGCGGCCACAACGATCTCCTCTACGCGCAATTCGGCGATCTGATTTCCTATCTGCAGAGCAAGCAGCTGCGCCCTATTCTCGCGCTCGCCGACCAGCGAATTCCCGAATATCCCGAGATCCCGACCGCCAAGGAGCTCAATTACCGCATCGACATCACGCATTTCCGCGCGTTCGCAGTCAGGAACGGCACCGAAGGCCAGCGCTACGACACGCTGGTCGCGGCCATGAATGCCGCGGCACAAACGCCCGACTACAAGAGAATGCTGGCGGACGAGGCCGCGGTGCCCGACAGCTATGTCTCGGGGCCGGCAGCGCAGGCCTATGTGCAGAAGTGGGTGACGAATGTGCAGGATATGATCGCCAAGATCAGCGCCCAAAGCAGCGACAAAGACGGCGTCAAAAACAGCACCAAGGACGGCGGCTAAAGCCCGGTCCGCCGCCCCCGGCATTGCCGCCCTCGATCTAAATCGTGGATGGCCGCCGCGACGGCGGACAGGACGGTTGGTTTTTTGCTAGCGTCCGTCCTTATGGACGCAGCACAGACCCTCGTCGACGAGGCTTCCGCTGCCGGCGGCACGGCGCCGGCGGCTGCCGGAGCGGGCGACGAAGCGTTCCGCATCACGCCGATGATGGAGCAATATATCGAGATCAAGGCGGCCAATCCGGATTGCCTGCTGTTCTACCGGATGGGCGACTTCTACGAATTGTTCTTCGACGATGCGGAAGTCGCCTCGCGGGCGCTCGGCATCATGCTGACCAAGCGCGGCAAGCATCTCGGCCGCGACATTCCGATGTGCGGCGTGCCGATCGAGCGTGCCGACGAATATTTGCATCGCTTGATCGCGCTCGGGCACCGCGTCGCAGTCTGCGAGCAACTTGAAGACCCGGCGCAGGCGCGCAAACGCGGCGCGAAAAGCGTGGTGCGCCGCGACGTGGTGCGCCTGGTGACGCCGGGCACGCTCACCGAAGATTCGCTGCTCGATGCCAAGCGCAACAATTATCTTCTGGCGCTCGCGCGCAGCCGTGTGTCTTCGGGCGAAGACCGTTTCGCCCTGGCCTGGATCGATATTTCGACCGGAGAATTCCGCGTCGCCGAATGCGACCGTGGCTCGCTCGCCGCCGCGGTCGCGCGTATCGAGCCGGGCGAGATCATCGTCTCCGATGCGGTTTATGCCGACACCGAGCTCGCGCCGATCTTGCGCGCCTTGCCGGCTTTGACCCCGCTGACCCGCGATGTGTTCGACGGCGCAACGGCGGAGCGGCGGCTGGCGGCCTTCTTCGGCGTGGCGACGACCGCGTCGTTCGGGGCGTTCTCTCGCATCGAGCTTGCCGCCGCCGCCGCCGCGGTCACCTATGTCGAGCGTACCCAGCTCGGCAAACGGCCGCCCTTGTCGGTGCCGGCGCGCGAGCCGGCCGGCGCCACCCTGGCGATCGACCAGGCAACGCGCGGCAATCTCGAACTCATCCGCACGCTTGCCGGCGAGCGGCGCGGCTCGCTGTTGGCCGCCATCGACCGCACCGTGACGGCGGCGGCGTTCCCGTCTGCTCGCCCAGCGGCTCGCCGCGCCGCTGACCGACGCGGCCGATATCGCGCATCGGCTCGATGCGGTTGCCGTATTCGTCGACGACCCGGCGTTGCGCAATGGGGTGCGCACGCGGCTGAAGGCGACGCCGGACCTGTTGCGCGCACTGTCCCGCATCGTCGTCAGGGCGCAGCGGACCGCGCGACCTGGCCGCGATCGGCGACGGCATTGTTGCGGCATCCGAATTGGCGGCACGGCTTGCGGCGTCGCCGCAATTGCCGCGCGAGCTTGCGCAAGCCGTCGCACGCGCTGCGCCGGCCCGATGCCGCGATCGCCGCCGAACTTAATCGCGCGCTCGCCGACGAACTTGCCGGCGCTGCGCCGCGACGGCGGCTTCGTCCGCGCCGGCTACGAAGCCACGCTCGATGAGGCCCGCGCGCTGCGCGACGAATCGCGCCGGGTCATCGCCGCGCTGCAGGTGCGCTATGCCGAGACGACCGGCATCCGCGCGCTGAAAATCCGCACAACAATGTGCTCGGGCTATTTCGTCGACGTCTCGGCCCAGCACGGCGACAAGCTGATGTCGCGCGCCGCTCAACGCAACCTTCATCCACCGCCAGACCACCGCCGGCCAGGTGCGCTTCACCACGACCGAGCTCGGCGAGCTCGAAGCCAAGATCGCCACCGCGGCCGAACGGGCGCTGGCGCTGGAGCTTGAAATCTTCGATCGCCTTGCCGCCGCCGATCGCCGCGGCGAGCGCCGCGATCAAGGAGGCGGCGCACGCGATCGCGCTGCTCGATGTCGCCAGCGCGCTGGCAACGCTTGCCGTCGAGCGCGATTACATCCGGCCGGAAGTCGACGACAGCCTCGCTTTCGCCGATGACCGGCGGCCGCCATCCGGTGGTCGAACAGGCGCTTGGCGGCGAACGGCGGCCCGTTTGTCGCCAACGATTGCGACCTGTCGCCGCCGCCGGCGGCGCCGAAGCCGGCCGCATCTGGCTCGTCACCGGGCCGAACATGGCCGGCAAATCGACCTTCCTGCGGCAGAACGCGCTGATCGCCGTCTTGGCGCAGATGGGAAGCTATGTGCCGGCGCGGGCGGCGCATATCGGCGTCGTCGATCGGCTGTTCTCCCGCGTCGGCGCCGCCGACGATCTCGCCCGCGGCCATTCGACCTTCATGGTCGAGATGGTCGAGACCGCGGCGATCCTCAATCAGGCCGGCGAGCGGGCGCTGGTCATCCTGGACGAGATCGGCCGCGGCACGGCGACCTTCGACGGTCTGTCGATCGCCTGGGCGACCATCGAGCATCTGCACGAGACCAATCGCTGCCGCGCTCTGTTTGCCACCCATTTCCATGAAATGACGGCGCTCGCGGCCAAGCTCCCGCGGCTGCACAACGTCGACCATGCGGGTCAAGGAATGGCAGGGCGACGTCGTGTTTCTGCACGAAGTCATCGCCGGAGCCGCCGACCGCTCCTATGGCATCCAGGTGGCCAAGCTTGCCGGCCTGCCGTCGAGCGTGATCGAGCGCGCCAAAGTGGTGCTGGCCCAGATCGAGGCCGAAGATCGCGTTTCGCCGGCCCGCGCGCTGATCGACGATCTGCCGCTGTTTGCCGCGACGCGCGCGGCGCGGCACGGCGCCGCAGCGCGATCCGCGCTCGACGCCGTGATCGAAGCGCTGAAGGCGCTTCATCCCGACGAAATGTCGCCGCGCGACGCGCTTGAGGCGCTTTACGCGCTCAAGGAGAGGCTTGCGCCAAGATAGGACTGTTAGCGCGTCGCCTTCATCTTGCGCATCCGGAGCAGCCATCAACATGCCCGCTCCAGGCGACGCAAACGGCCATGCCCGGACGAAACCCCACCACGAGCCGACCGGCGCGGCACGAGGTAGTGCACGCCGAGAAAGCCGAGCCACAAACCGTCGAAGCGCGATTTGCGCGTGCGCCATCATGCTCGCTGTCGCCATGCCGCCGACGCGCGGATGCAGGATGACGATCGAGCTCGCCATAACGATCGGGAAACACCGCGAACATGCCGGAGGCGAACGAGCCGATGCTGCAGCTCGCGGTGGTCACGACGGCGACGACGATGGCGGCGGCGATCGCGCGCAGTGGGATATCGTAACGCGTGCGGAGAATTTCTTCGGCGGCCCGGACGTCGCGATAGCGCCAGCTCAAGGCACGGTGACGCCGAACACGACCGCGTTGAGCATACACCGCGGTCAGCGGCGTCCATTCGACCAGAGGCGCACGGCGCCGCGCCGGCAAACCACACCAGAATCGCGATCGCTTAGACTCAAGACGAGGCCGTGGCGCTGCGCCAGCACGGTATAGACGAGCGCGAAAAATCGACACGGCGCGGCGCCACGGCACGCTGCCGATGGCGCTCGCAGCAATAAAGCTCGGCGGGTGCTCGAAGGCGAGAATGATATAGGCGGCGCCGGCCGCGGTCGGCAGCGCCGCGATCAGCGCGCCGATGAAGGCGCCGGAACGCTCTACCGTCAACCGAAGTACCACGACGACGACGACTGCCGTCAGCGCCATCTTCAAGAGCAGCCGTACCAGAAGAGCTCGGGAGTTCGGGGGACATGCGTGTCGCCGTCTCTTCCGGGCACGCCGGAGACAGATCGCAGCCGGCGGAAGAGCTAATGACGACGTTACGTCCGTTTCAGTCTGACCTCGACCGGCGGTCCGCTCTTGATGGTCTGGTAGACCACGCAATAGCGTTCGGTGAGTTTCAGAAGCTGATCGAGCTTGTCCTGCGGCGCGTCGGTGTCGAGGTCGAAACGCAGGCTGATCTGCGCGAAGCCGACGGGCGCCTCCTTGGCCACGCCCAATGTGCCGCGGAAATCGAGATCGCCTTCGGCCGACACGATCGCGCCCGATTTCAGGGGAATTTCGATTGCAGTTGCCACCGCTTTCAGCGTGACGCCGGCGCAAGCCACCAGCGCCTCCAGCAGCATGTCGCCCGAGCACAATTCGATGCCGGAACCGCCGGTCGCCGGATGCAAGCCCGCGACCGCCAGCGCACGGCCAGTCTCGACCTTGCAGGCGATATTCTGGTCGTCGAGCGTGCCTTTGGCCTTCAGCGTGATCATCCCGGCTTTCGGATCGGCTTTGTAGCGCTCTTTGATCGGCGCTTGCAGCGCCCGCAGCCCGGCGGCGTCCATTGGCGGCTCCCTTTGGCAGTCATGGCCGGCTTGTTCCGGCAACACGTCCTGGTCGTCTGGTCTGGGCGACACCTATAAAGACGTGGGTGCCTGGGACAAGCCCGGCGTGACATGGCTATAATCTGATAGGAGACGCCTACCACCACATCGCCGCGCCGGCTCTCGGCCTTGGGCTCCGGCGCCGGCATCGACTTGCAATCGCGATCGAGCGAACGGTCGAGTGCGGCCAGCACCCGCCGCTTGACGAAATCGAAGGCGGCGGATTGGCGATCGCGCGGGCGTGGCAGATCGACGGCGATCTCCTCGAAAATGCGGCCGGGCCGCGGACACATCACCATGATGCGGTTGGCCAGCACGATGGCCTCGTCGACGTCATGGGTGACCAGGATCAAGGTCGGCTTGGCGTCGGCCCACAGGTCGAGCAAATGATCCTGCAGATCGGTGCGAGTGAACGCATCGAGCGCCGAAAACGGCTCGTCGAGCAGCAGCACTTCCGGCCGCGGCACCAAGCGCGCGGGCGATGGCGACGCGCTGCGCCTGGCCGCCGGACAATTCGCGCGGCCACATCGCGGCCTTATCGGAAAGCCCGACGCGGTTGAGCGCGGCAGTCAACGCGCTGCGTCCGCTCCGGCTCTGCGACCGCTTGCGCAAACCGAAGCCGACATTGTCGGCGACCTTCAGCCAGGGCAGAAGCCGCGGCTCCTGAAAGATGACGCCGATCTTCTCGTGCGGCGCGGTGATGCGCTCGCCGTCGAGCATAACCGCGCCTTCGATCGCCGGATCGAGACCCGCGATGGCGCGCAACAGCGTCGATTTCCCGCAGCCCGAGCCGCCGATCACGGCAACGATCTCGCCGGCTCGACATTGAGCGACACGCCGCCGAGCGCATGCACGCCGTTGGGATAGGTTTTGCCGACGCGTTCGAGAGCGAGCATCAGTAGTATTCCGTCATCCTGAGGTGCGAGCGAAACGAGCCGCGAAGGACGACGGCCCGGGCGCCTCGGCCGGCATCCTTCGAGGCCCGCGCTACGCGCGTGCAGCTCAGGATGACGGGAATAGGCTCTCGCGAAAATTTTTCCCTACTCATGCCCGCACCACGTCTTCCCAGCGCAGAAACGGCGCGGCGATGAGTGCGATCATCCAGTCGGTCGACTTTGCCGACGATGGCGAAAGCGACGATAGCGGCGACGATCTCGGCCGGCTTGCCGAGTTGCTGCCCGTCGATCAACAAATAACCGAGACCCGACGGACGCGCCCATCAATTCGGCGGCGACCACGAACATCCAGCCCAGCCCCAATCCGGACCGCAACGAGATGACGTAGGCCGGCAGCACCGCCGGCAGCAGGATCCGCCGCACCATCGCGACATCGGACAGCCGGAAGGCGCGGCCGACTTCGACCAGCTTGCGATCCACCGACTGGATCGCGCCCATCAGCCCGAGATAGACCGGAAAGAAGACGCCGACCGCGATCAGAGTTATTTTCGACGCCTCGAATATGCCGAGCCAGAGGATGAAGAGCGGTACCCAGGCGATCGAGGGTATGGCGCGGAGCGCCTGCAAACTGGGATCGAGCAGCCGCCGGATCAGCGGCGAATAGCCGGCCGCGGCGCCGACGATCGTTGCGGCGCCGCCG
Organism: uncultured Alphaproteobacteria bacterium; assembly: GCA_963807125.1. Lineage (GTDB taxonomy): Bacteria > Pseudomonadota > Alphaproteobacteria > Rhizobiales > Xanthobacteraceae > BOG-931. The sequence continues at coordinate 213,796 of CAWEAH010000012.1, read as the reverse complement.
CCAAGCCAAAACCCGCCGCGACGCGGCCCAAGGTGACGAGCGTATTGCGCTGCAGGTCGCCGGTGCGGGCAAGATCGACGAAGGTCGCGAAAATCACCGAAGGCGGCGGCGCCAGCCGTCCGCTGACCAAGCCCTCACGCACGACGATTTCCCAGGCCGACGCCAGCGTTACCGGCAAGATCAGGCCGAGCGCCGGCCGTCCAGCGCGACAAACGGTTGTTTTGCCGCCCGTTGCCGCGGGGCTCTGCCTTCAACCACGACGGTCATGGCCGACAAGAGACATGGTGGCACGCGCAAATGCAATGCGGTTCGATCGGCGCGGACTCGCGGCGTTACGCGGCAGAGACGAAGCGATCGTCGACGAGGTCGTCGAGCTTCTTTTTCACGTCGACATTCGCCGGGATGACGCCCGCCTTCTGCAGCGCAATGCCGGCCTGCAGGATGGTATCGCGCTGCGCCGGCCGATGCGGTTGTAGGTCAGATCGGTGCGCTCCTTGAGCTGGATGTCGACCACGGCAGCAGGAAGCTTCGTCACGTTCATGAAGACGCGCTTCTCCTCGTCGTAATTGGCGAGGCAGAATTTGCGGGCTCCTGTCGTAGACCGCGAGCACGCGCTTGGTCAGCTCGGGATATTTGTCGAGAAAATCCTCGCTGGCATTGAGGATGCCGTAGGTGTTGGCGCCTTGTTGCGATAGAACAAGCCGGGCGCCGTCCTCGACCTGCGCCTGCGCCATCATCGGATCGAGGCCCGCCCAGGCATCGACGTCGCCGCGGATCAAGCGCGATCTTGCCGTCGGGATGCTGCAGCAGCACTTCGCTGATGTCCTTCTCGGTCATGCCGGCCGACAACAGCGCACGCACCAGAAAGATATGCGGATCGGTGCCGCGGGTCACCGCGACGCGCTTGCCTTTCAGGTCGGCGACGGTGTTGATCGACGTATCCTTGCGCGTGACCAGCGCGGTCCATTCCGGCTTGGAATAGACATAGATCGACTTGATCGGATCGCCGTTGATCCGGCCAGCAGCGCCGCCGAGCCCGCAGTCGAGCCGAAATCGATCGAGCCGGCGTTGAGAAATTCCAGCGCCTTGTTGGAGCCGAGCGACTGCACCCAGAGCATGCCGATGCCGTCCTTGGCGAATTCCTTCTCCAGCAGTGCCCTTCTGCTTGAGCACCATGGAGACCGGATTGTAGGTGGCCCAATCGATGCGGATTTGCGACGGCTTGTCGGCGGCGCGCGCCGGACGGGCGATGCCGATTGGCGCCAACCCGCCGGCGGCGGCGGCGGCGGCGGCAAGAAATCCGCGGCGTGAAACCATGACCAAACTCCCCCTGAGAACACACCTCGTCCAAGACAACGACGCTATATTCTTTCCTTAGGAGAGCTTTAAACAGGCGTCAATCGGAAATATATACTCTTATAGAATGATAATTAGAATTATCTTCTCCAAAGCCGTCGGATCCTTCTCTCGGGGCTCGCCGCACGATGACAGCCGTTGCACCTCCGCTATGCGTAATCGCGATGCTCGACGTCCAACGACCGCACCGCGCCGGCGTCGAATTGATCGATGCCGCGGCGATCGCCGCCGACCTTAAGTCGCTCGCCGCGACTTTTGCCGGACGCGAGCGCGAACTGCGCACGGCGGTGGCGCAACGCCTCAAGTCGGCGCTGATCGCGGCCCGCGCGCACGCCGAACAGTTGTTGTTGAAGGACCGCCACGGCCGGCTCTGCGCCGAGCGGCTGTGCCGGATGCAGGATCAGATCATCCGCATCCTGTTCGATTTTGCCCGGTCCGAGCTTTATTCGCCGCAGGTTCCTTCGGAGGCCGAGCGCATGGCGGTGGTCGCCACCGGCGGTTATGGGCGCGGCCTGCTCGCGCCGGGCTCCGACATCGATCTGCTTTTTCTGCTGCCTTACAAGCAAACCGCCTGGAGCGAGCAGGTCGCCGAGGCGCTGCTCTATTGCTTGTGGGACATGGGCCTGAAAGTCGGCCACGCCACCCGTTCGATCGACGAATGCATTCGGCAGGCCAAGGCCGACATGACCATCCGCACCGCGCTTCTGGAATCGCGCTATCTGCTCGGCGACCAGAAACTCTACGACGAGCTGACGACGCGGTTCGACAAGGAGGTCGTGCAGGGCACGGCTGCCGGAATTCGTCGCCGCCAAGCTCGCCGAGCGGGAAGAGCGGCACCGCCGCGCCGGCCAGTCGCGCTATCTGGTCGAGCCCAATGTCAAAGACGGCAAAGGCGGCCTGCGCGACCTGCACACGCTGTTCTGGATCGCAAAATACGTCTACCGGGTGCGCGAGCCCGAGGAGCTGATCGAGCGCGGCGTGTTCGACCGCGACGAATACAAGATGTTCCGCCGCTGCGAGGACTTCCTGTGGTCGGTCCGCTGCAACATGCATTTCCTCGCCGGCCGCCCCGAAGAGCGGCTGTCGTTCGACGTGCAGCGCGATATCGCGGTGCGGCTCGGCTACACGGCGCATCCCGGGCTGCGTGACGTCGAGCGTTTCATGAAGCATTACTTTCTCACCGCCAAGCACGTCGGCGATCTGACCGCCATTCTGTGCGCCGGGCTGGAAGAACGTCAGGCCAAGCCGGCGCCGGTGCTGAGCCGGGTGATTGCGCGGCTGCGTCCGGCGCCGAGCCCGAAAAAGCTGTCCGGCACCGACGATTTCGTCATCGACAACAATCGCATCAATATCGCGCGCGCCGACGTGTTCCGGCGCGATCCGGTCAACCTGATCCGGCTGTTCCATATGGCGCAGCAGCACAATCTGGCCTTCCACCCGGAAGCCATGCGCATCGCGGCGCGGTCGCTCAAGCTGATCGACAAGACCGTGCGCGAGGACAAGGAGGCCAACCGGCTCTTCCTGGAAATCCTGACATCCACCCACGACCCCGAAACCGTGCTGCGGCGCATGAACGAAGCCGGCGTACTCGGCGCCTTCGTGCATTCGTTCGGCCGCATCGTGGCGATGATGCAGTTCAACATGTATCACCACTATACGGTGGACGAACATCTCATCCGCTGTATCGGCGTGCTCAACGAGATCGCGCGCGGCGGCAATCCCGAATTCGCCCTCGCCAGCGATTTGATCAAGACCATCCAGCCGCAGCATCGCGCCGTGCTGTGCGTCGCGTTGTTTCTGCACGACATCGCCAAGGGGCGCATCGAGGACCATTCGCTGGTCGGCGCGCGCATTGCACGGCGGCTGTGCCCGCGGCTCGGGCTCAACGCCGCGGAGACCGAGCTCGTCGCCTGGCTGGTCGAGGTGCATCTGGTGATGTCGACGGTGGCGCAGTCGCGCGATTTGTCCGACCGCAAGACCATCGAGAATTTCGCGGCGGTGGTGCAATCGCTGGAACGTTTGAAGCTATTGACCATCCTGACCACCGCCGACATCCGGGCGGTTGGTCCCGGCGTGTGGAACGGCTGGAAGGCACAGCTCATTCGCACGCTGTATTACGAAACCGAGCCGGTGCTAACCGGCGGCTTCTCCGAGGTCAACCGGGCGCAGCGCGTCGCCATGGCGCAACGGGAGTTCCGCGCCGAGCTCGGAGATTGGCCGGAGCAGGACCTGCAACGCCACGTCGATCGCCTCTATCCCGCTTACTGGCTCAAGGTCGATCTGCCGCACAAGCTCGCGCATGCGCGGTTCGTGCGGGACAGCGAGGCGGCCGGCAAACGGCTCGCCACCAGCGTCGGCTTCGATGCGGCGCGCGGCGTCACCGAGCTCACCGTGTTCGCGCCCGACCATCCGTGGCTATTGTCGATCGTTGCCGGCGCCTGCGCGCTGGCCGGCGCCAACATCGTCGACGCCCAGATTTTCACCACGACCGATGGGCTGGCGCTCGACACCATCTCGCTGTCGCGCGAGTTCGAGCGCGACGAAGACGAGGCGCGCCGCGCCGCGCGCATCGGCGATTCCATCGAGAAGGCGGTGCGCGGGCAGATCAGATTGCCGGAAGTAATCGCCAAACGCGCGCCGCCCAAAGGGCGGCTCAAAGCTTTCGCCATCGAGGCCGAAGTCAGCATCAATAACCAATGGTCCAATCGTTATACGGTGGTCGAAGTCACCGGCCTCGACCGGCCCGGCCTGCTTTACGAGCTGACCACCACGCTGTCGAAGCTCAACCTCAACATCGCCTCGGCCCATGTCGCGACCTTCGGCGAGCGCGCCGTCGACGTGTTCTATGTGACCGATCTCCTTGGCGCGCAGCTCACGGAGCCGGCGCGCCAGGCCGCGATCAAACCGCCGCTTTTGGAGCTGTTTGCGCCGCAGAGCGGCGAGGCCAAGACCGCGGCGGAGTGACCTCATTCCCGCGCATTCCCGCGCCAGCGAAAATCCGGTCCCGACGGCTCCGCTGCCGCGGGGACGAGCGGCAATCCAGCCAGTAACCCCCCCTTAAACCCCGCAAACTACCGTGCTTTCCGGCGCGCATTTCCGCGCCGAGGGCGGGACCCAAGCGGCCATGGCGTGGCGCGAGCGACGCAAGCAGACCGGCGACGCCGGCGGTTTCGATCTCCGCCTGCGCGCGGCCGACCGCATCGGCGGACCGCCTAAAGGACGAGCGGCCGGCGGTTCCCGCAAGCCGCACCGCGCCGAAGCCGCCCCGGTCCGCAAAAAACGCGGCCGCAAGGGACGGCTGCGGCTCGGCCGCCTGGTCTATTGGGCGGCGGTGCTGGCGCTGTGGGCGGTGATTGCCGGCATCGGCGCGCTGGTTTGGATCGGCATTCACCTGCCGCCGATCCAATCTTTGGAAATCCCGAAGCGGCCGCCTTCGGTGCTCATCCTCGGCGACAATGGCTCGACGCTGGCGACGCGCGGCGAGATGGGCGGTGCGGCCGTGCCGCTCGCCGAATTGCCGGACTACGTGCCGAAGGCTTTCATCGCCATCGAGGATCGCCGCTTCTATTCGCATTTCGGCATCGATCCCTGGGGCATTGCCCGCGCCGGCGTCGCCGATGTTTTGCATCGCGGCGTTTCCGAAGGCGGCTCCACCATCACCCAGCAGCTCGCCAAGAACCTGTTTCTCACCCAAGAGCGCACGGTGTCGCGCAAATTGCAGGAGATCGCACTCGCGCTGTGGCTCGAACACAAATACAGCAAGGCGCAAATTCTCGACCTCTATCTCAACCGGGTTTATTTCGGCTCCGGCGCCTACGGCGTCGAAGCCGCCACACAACGTTATTTCGGCAAGTCGGCGCGGCAGTTGACGCTGCCCGAGGCGGCGATGCTGGCCGGCCTCGTGCAATCGCCGTCGCGGCTCGCCCCCAATCACAATCCCGACGGCGCCGTGCGTCGCGCCGCGGTGGTCATCGCCGATATGGCGGAGCAGAAGATGATCACGGAAAGCGCAGCGAAGCTCGCGCTCGCCCATCCGGCGCACGCCATCAAGCCGGCCGGGGCCGGCACCGTCAATTATGTCGCCGACTGGGTGATGGACGCGGTCGACGGCCTCATCGGCAATATCGATCAGGATATCGTCGTCGAGACCACCATCGATCCAACGCTGCAAAGCGCGGCCGAACAGGCGTTGGTCGATGCGCTCGACACCAAGGGCGAGAAGCTCAATATCGGCGAAGGCGCGCTGGTGGCGATGACGCCGGACGGCGTGGTGCGGGCGCTGGTCGGCGGCAAGAACTACGGCGAGAGCCAGTTCAACCGCGCCATCGACGCCAAACGCCAGCCCGGCTCCGCCTTCAAGCCGTTCGTCTATCTGACCGCACTCGAGCACGGGCTGACACCCGACACCATCCGCGACGATGCACCGATCGCGGTGAAAGGCTGGAAGCCGGAGAATTACGAACACCAATATTGGGGGCCGGTGACGCTGACCCAGGCGCTCGCCAATTCGCTCAATACCGTGTCGGTTCGGCTCACGCTCGAATTCGGCCCGGAAGCGGTGATCCGCACCGCTTACCGGCTCGGCATCACGTCGCTGCTCGATCCCAATGCCTCGATCGCGCTTGGCACCTCCGACGTCTCGCCGTTCGAGCTGGTGTCGGCCTATGCGACTTTCGCCAATGGCGGGCTGGCGATCTCGCCGCATGTCGTCGAGCGCATCCGCACCGCCGACGGCAAGACGCTCTACGACCGCTCGGCGCAACCGCTCGGCCGCATCGTCGATCCGCGTTACGTCGGCATGATGAACACGATGATGCAGCAAACGCTCGTCGCCGGCACCGCGCGCGCGGCGAGCCTGCCCGGCTGGCAGGCGGCCGGCAAAACCGGCACCAGCCAGGATTATCGCGATGCCTGGTTTGTCGGCTACACCTCGCATCTCGTTACCGGCGTATGGCTCGGCAACGACGACGACACGCCGACCAAGCGGGCGGTCGGCGGCGGGCTGCCGGTGGAGATCTGGAGCCGCTTCATGAGAGTCGCGCATGCCGGCGTGACGCCGACGCCGCTGCCGGACGTGAGCGACGGCTCGTGGTTTAATCCGACGCCGGCCGCACCTCCCACCGCGGCGAGCGGCGGCGCGCAGCCGAGCCGTCAAGACGGCGGCAGCGGCCTCGATTTCTGGCTGCTCGACAAATTGTTCGGGCGACGGTGAGCGTGCGACGGGCGCCTGCATTCGAGGATGCAGAATGTCCGGACGACGTCACGCCGCCCGCATCAAATCGCCTGGTGCAGGCCTAGGTTCTTAAGCGGCAGCGAGCGGATGCGCCGGCCGGTCGCGGCGAATATGGCGTTGCACAGCGCCGGCGCCAGCGGCGGCACCGGCGGCTCACCGACGCCGCCCCAGAAGCCGCCGCTCGCGACGATCACGCTTTCGACCACCGGGGCCTCGGCCAGCCGCAGCATGCGATAGGTATCGAAGTTCGATTGCATGGCGGCGCCATCCTTGATGGTGATCTCGCCTTCGAGCACGGCGGTCAACGCGTAAACCACGGCGCCCTCCATCTGCATTTCGATGGAGAGCGGATTGACGACGTGGCCGCAGTCGATCGCCGACACCACCCGGTGCACCCGCACGCCGGCCTCGGTGACGGAAGCCTCCACCACTTGCGCGCAAAAGCTGCCGCACGCCTCGTTGAGCGCGATGCCGCGATAAACCCCGGGCGGCGGCGAGCTGCCCCAGCCGGCGCGCGCGGCGGCCGCATCGAGCACGGCGAGATTCTTCGGGCTGCCGCGCAACAGCCTGCGACGGTAGAGATACGGATCGATGCCGGCGGCATGCGCCATCTCGTCGATGAAGCATTCCTTGTAAAAGGCGTTCTGTGTGTAGTTGATGGCGCGCCACACGCCGAGCGGCACCGAGGTCGGGCAGATGACATAATCGACCAGATAGTTCGGCACCGCATACGGCATCTCTTCGGCCAGACCGCTGACGAACGTCCTGTCCATGATGTCGTTGCCGAAGCCCGGCACCAGCGAAGCGACGAAGGACGGACCGGCCAATCGAACCGACCAAGCGACCGGCATGCCCGCATCATCGAGGCCGGCCGTCAGCCGCGCCATGCCGAACGGACGATAGAGATCGTGCGCGACGTCTTGCTCGCGCGACCAGACGAGCTTGACGGGTTCCTCAAACTCCCTGGCGATGAGTACGGCCTGGCGCACATATTCCTGGATCGGCGCGCGCCGGCCGAAACCGCCGCCGAGCATCGTGCGATGCACGGTGACTTTCTCGTTGGGCACGTCCGCGGCAATCGCCGCAGTGGCAAGCGCGGTCGCCGGGTTTTGCGTCGGCACCCAGATTTCGACGCCGTCGGGTTTGACATGCGCCGTGCAGGTCTGCGGTTCCATGGTCGCATGGGCCAGGAACGGCACCGTATAATCCGCCTCCAGCCGCGTGACGGCACGGCGCAGCGCCGCGGCGGGGTTGCCGTCGACGCGGCCGACTTGGGCATCCGCCGCCGCAAGTCCGGCGCGCACCGTTTGCGCGATCGATTCGCTTGAAACTTGGCCATTGCCGCGATCGTCCCAATCGATGCGCAGCGCATCGACCGCGCGCTTGGCGCGCCACCAGGAGTCCGCGACCACCGCCACCGCGTCATGCATCGGTACCACGCCGCGCACGCCGGCCATGCCGACGACCGCGGTCTCGTCCACCGACTTCAACGCACCGCCGAACACCGGACATTGCGCAATGGCCGCGTACAGCATGCCCGGCAGCCGTACGTCGATGGCATAGACCGTCTTGGCGGTGACTTTGTCGGCCACATCAAGGCGCTTGCGCGGTTTGCCGGCGAGCTTCCACGCGCTCGGCGGCTTTACTTTCACGTGGGCCGGCGGCTCGATCTTTGCGGCATCCGCGGCAACGGCGCCGAAATTCAGCCTGCGGCCGCTCGGCCGGTGCGTGATCGCGCCGGCATGCGCGCTGCATTCCGCCACCGGCACGCGCCAGCGCGCCGCCGCCGCTGCGATCAGCATTTCGCGGGCGGTAGCGCCGGCGCGCCGCAGAACTGCTTGCGACGACGCGATCGAACGGCTGGCGCCGGTCGAGGTGTCGCCCCAAATTTCATTAAGGCGCAGATTTTCCGTCGCCGACACGAATTCGGTTTTCACCGTGGCCCAGTCGCATTCGAGTTCCTCGGCCACCAGCATGGCGAGACCGGTCAGAGCGCCCTGCCCCATTTCCGCATGCGCGACCCGGATCGTCACCGTGTTGTCGGGCGAAACCACCACCCAGCAGGTGATAGCGGAACCGGCGGGGTCGGTAGGCGCGGGCGAACCGGAAACGGCCGGAATGGCGAAGCCGAGCGCCAGCCCGCCGCCGGCGGCGCTTACTCCCACGACGAAGGTACGGCGATTGAGTTCGCCGTGGCGCACCATGAATCCCCCTGATTCGCGGCGCGACGGACCAAAAGTCCGACGCCGCGGCCGCTCTCAAAAATCCTCTAAGCCAATGATAATATATGTCGATCACCGCCGTGAATCATAAATTCGGGAACCCCCAATTATGGCCGAAGCACACTCCAGCCTCGAACGGCGGCTCCGCGCCGTCGAGGACCGCCTCGAAATCTACAACCTCATCGCCGGACACCCGCCGAGTGCCGATACCGGCGCCGCCGCCTATGCCGAAGCGGCCTATACCGAAGACGGCGTATTCGACCGCGGTCCCGGCCTCACCAGCGCCAACGGCAACACAGTGATCGGCGCCATGCTGCAAAGTCCGGCCCATCAGGCCGCGATCGCCGGCGGGCTTGCCCATTTCACCGGCTTGCCGCATGTCACAATCGACGGCGACAGTGCGGTGGTCATATCTTACCTGCAAATTCTGACGCCCAATAAATCCGGCGAGCCGATCGAGGTGCCCAATCATGGCGCGTCACGCGGCTATCACATCCATCGCGTGGTCACCAATCGCTGGGATCTCGTTCGCACCGCGTCGGGCTGGAAGATCCGGCGGCGTACGCTGCGGCTGGTCGACGGCACCGAGCCGTCGCGGGACATTCTGCGCGGGGCGTTGAACGCGTAAGCCATGCTCCACGCCGCATTCACCATTCTCGGCTTCGCCGTACTGCTGGGCGCGGTGCTGTTCGTCCTGCATCTGCGCAACGCTCCGGGCAGTGCGGGACCCTGGCGGCTCGCGGCTGTGCACGGGATTCTCGGCGTCGGCGGGCTCGTCTGCCTCGTCCTTGCGCTACACTATTCGCCGCCGCCAATCGATCAGGGCACGGCCGGTTTCGGCGCGATCAGTGTTGTATTGCTGGGGTTCGCAGCGCTCCTTGGCGGCGTCGTCCTGACGCTACGCGCCGCGAAGAAACGTCCCGCCGGAGCGCTGTTCGGCATCCACGCTACACTCGCCATCAGCGGCTTTGTCATCCTCGCCGCCTATGTGCTGGTATAGCAGACGCTACGCCGGCTCGCTCTCGAACTTGAAGCCGACCTTTTGCAGACCTTCAAGCGCGCTCTTGCCGTATTCGCTCTCGATCTCCTTGGCGAGCGAGGGGTCGTAGGAAATCGGATCGGCCTGCACGTCGGTCTCCGGCACGATCAGGACCAACAGGCGGCCGGTTTCGTTCGACACATTGCGGAAGCGGCGGTTCTCGCCGCGCGGCACCGAGATCATATCGAGCCGATCGAGCACGAGCGAATGTTCGCCGTTGTCGCCCCAGGCGATCTCGAACCGGCCGGACAGGCACATGAAATTCTCGACCGTGTTGAGATGGCGATGCAGACCGGGCCCGTTGCCGGGCTCGCATTCGGCGATGGTGACGATCAGGCCGCGCGGCCCCTTGACCGGCGCGCCGGCGCTGCGCCCCTGGTAATCCGCAGGCGCCATCACCGGATAGACTTTGCGCGCCGTGATCTTCTCCATGGCGCCCGGCGGAATGCCTTGCGTGGCGAGATTTTGACTCTGGTAGGTTTGCAGTTTGCGAAAGCGGGCGACGCGCGCTTCCATCTGTTCGGGACTGAGCGTTTTCGTTGTCATGGTAGTCCTCCCTTGCGAACTAACATTATTCGCTTCGCATAGCCGCCTGTCGAGGCGGTCCAGCCGAACAGCATCAAGAGGAACAACGAACTCACATATTCCCGTGGCCGCGCTTGATGGTCTGGCGGATGATCGGCGCCGTGACCTTATCTGAAATCTGGATGTTCCATATTTCGCTAGTGCCCTGCGCGGCGAAGTCGGCGAACAGTTTTGGGATCACCGACACGTCGCGGATCTCGTGGCCGCGCAGGCCAAAGCCGCGGGCGATGGTTTCGAGCGGCGGCCGGCCGAACACAGCCAAACTGTCGTCGAGACCGTCGGCGCGCAGCTTGTGAAACTCCGAGCCGTAGCCGCCGTCGTTCATCGCGCAGATCAGGATGCGAAAGCCGCACCGCTTGAGCGTTTCAAGCTCCTGGATATGAAACAACAGCCCGCCGTCGCCTTCAAAAAGCACGATCTTGCCCTCGCCGCCCTGCCGGCGCGCCGCCGCGACCCCGAGCGCATAGGACAGGCCGTTGCCAACCGCGCCGAATTCTCGGACCGTGGTGTAGCGCTCCGCCGGCCGCCCGCGCATCTGGGTGTTGAAATAGGCCTGATGGCCGCCGCCGACGACGCAGTCCCAATCCTTCGGCACGACCGCGTCGATGGCCCGGATCACCTCGCGCGGATCGAGCACCCCGGGCTCGATGTCGAACGGCATCGCGTCGGCCGGCTCGGTCGCGATGCGATGCGCGAGCTCTTTCGAGCGTATCGCCGCCGCCGTCGGCTTGCCGACGCCGAGCTTGTTGTCGAGGCCGGCAAGGATGGCCTCGGCGCCGACGAGCGCATCCGATCTGACGTAGATGTCGGCGGCCTTCTGTCCATCGCGCAAGCCGCGCGGGGCATCGTCCAACTGGATCTTGCAGGCCTTTGCCCAATAGTGCCCGCCGCCGACATAGTAGGAGAGGCTGGTCCCGACCGCGAGCACGACGTCCGCGGTTTCGTACATCTCTCGGCCCAGCGACGTGAAATAGCTGCCGGTGGTGCCGAGCCCGAACGGATGGTCGTGGAAAAGACCGCGCGCGGGAAGCGTGTTGGAGAGTAACGCGCCGCAGCGATCGGCCAACGCGATGACCGCATCGCGTGCGCCGGACCACACGACGCCACGGCCACCGAGGATGATCGGCCGCTTGGCCGCGGCCAGCCGCTCGACGGCCTCGGCCACGAGCTCGGGATCCGGCTGCATGCGCCCGACCTTGGGCTGGTACATCGCCGAGGTCTCGTAGGGCTGGTTCGACATGTATTCGACCTTCTGCAGGTCGTAGGGAATGCCAAGCACCACCGGGCAGCGCTCGACCTTGGCGATGTGGAAGGCCTCGCGGACGTAGTCCATCATGCGCGGCACGCTATGAGCGGCGATGTAACGCGCGCCGGTCGCCGTCACCAACGGCGCCTGGTCGATGTACTGGTTGTAGAACTTGGCGTTGATCGGCGACTCGCCGGCAAACACCACCATGGGCAGGCGGGCGCGAACCGCGGCCGGCAGCGCCGTCATCAACTGGGTCACGCCGGGGCCGCAGGTGACCGAGGCAACGGCGAGCTTGCCGGTCGCGATGTGATAGGCCGTCGCCGCCGCAACCGTCACATGCTCGTGCCGCACGTGGACGGTTTGAACGCCCGGCAGTTTGGCAAAGGCGGTGGACCAATGCATGTTGCCGTCGCCCATCAGGACGAACTGCGTGTCTATTCCCTCCGCAAGGAACGCCTCTGCGAGCGCTTCGTAGAGTTTGGGCATGGGCGCGCTACTACCTGATTATGAGATGATGTCGGGACTTGGCTGGTCCTTGGAGTAGTCCTTGGCTTTTTAGCATGCGGCGCGAATTGCGTCAGCGGCGTTGCGGGCGCCGTCAGGGGCCATAAGCCGGTCCCGGCGTTCCAACGACACTATCGCTCTTTGTGATTATGCCAGCGCGTTCCCCACTCAGAGAACGACGCTCCGCATCATCCAGATATGCGTTGTAGAGCTCCTGGCTTGGAAACCTGAGCACGTGAATCTCGAAAGGCTGGTCCGACCCGTCGTCCGGCGATTTTGACGTCCGGATGGCACATTCAATGACGCCGCCGTAGCGCGCCATGATGCGCGACACTTTGCTCTCGTAGGCCTCGAATTCTGCCTCAAGACCTCTGTGGATCCATAGTCTGACGAGAATGTAGAGGGGCGGGACAGCCATGTTCACCTCGGCCCGTTCAATGCCGCGCGAGAAAGTCCAGCACGATATCGTTGAACGTGCCCGGCCGCTCCCAGGCCATGGCGTGACCAGCGTCCGCGATCACCGCCCATTCGTAATTTTGCATGTGCCGCGCCCATAGCCGCATCAGCGCCGGCGGCGCCAACAGGTCGGCGTCCGCGGCGATGATGAGAGTCGGCGTCGGAATCGTCGCGATCTTGGCGAAAGTGTTGGGCGTGCGCAGCTGCGGCTGAAAGCCTGAGCCGGGCTGGCGTGCCCGCTCGTCGATCTCGATCCAGCGCCGCACGCCCTCCGGATTGGCGCCGCGATAGGACGCACCGATTTCGCGGTAATGCGCCGACTGCTTTCGGATATCGGGAATGGCGATGCGCGCAATGAAATCGGCCATCTCCGGGTCGGCGATGGCGCCGGTGGAAGCGCCGACGATGAGGCTGCGCAGCCGCTGCGGGCGCCACGCCGCGTAGTCCAAGGCGGCGAATCCGCCGCCGGCAACGCCGAGCAGATGAAATGGCTCGAGCTTGCGCTCATCGGCGAGCGCGTCGAGATCGCCGGCGATGCTGCCCGGCTGCGCACCGCTTTCCGGAACCGGCGTGCTGTTGCCCCAGCCGCGGCGGTCGAACGCGATGACGCGATAGCCGGCGGCAGCCAACGGCGCGATTTGCGGCTGCCAGATCTCGACCGTGCCGGTGTTGGGATGAAGAAGAACGATCGGTGTGCCCGTGCCGCCGGTGTCGATGAACCACAGTTTCACGCCGGGCAATGTTGCGTAAGCGCCGGAAGCGGAGGCGAGCGAAACGTTCGCCATTGCGGTCAGCGCGCCGCCGGACTTGCCGCAGGCGGCGGCCGATGCGCAGCCGTTGCCGGTGCGTCGGGGGCCTGCGCGGGCGGCGGCGAGGTCATCGAATTCAATTGCGGCCCAAGCGCTGCCGGACTGACCGGCGTGAAGGTTCCGGACTTGCCGGTTTTGCCATTGTAGGTCTCGAGCCCTTGTTGTGTCGACACGACATCGCCGGGACGCAGGGTCGGATCGGTCTTCACGTCCATCGGCACGAGCCCGAACGCATCCCGGCCGTTGCAGGTGCAATTGGCGGACAGCTGCTTGCGATACAGAAACGCGGTCTTGAGATCGGCATAATGCGTCCCGTCGCTTGCCTTGGCGCCTTCAATCTCGGCACCGTAGAAAACCTTGGTTTGGCTGTTCGGGCAGATTGCGCGGCAGGTTTCGACGGGCGTGGTCGCGCCCATCTGCTCCAGCGGGAAGTGTTGACCGTCGCAGAGCCGAACGCAGAAGGCGACCGTGTGCCCGGTCGAGCCGGCATTTTCGTTGACACGTTCCGGTGCTGCGAGCGGCGCCGGCGCCACGCGGCCGATGCCCGGCGGCGGCGGCGGCAGTTCGGGGTTGTCCGGTGGCGGCGGCTGTTGCTGACCGCCGAACAGAAAATCGAAGAATCCCTGCGCCGCCGCTGGATGCGGCGCCATCGCGAGAGCGCCCGCCAGTACGGCAACCGCACTCCTCGAAACTATGCGCCGATACCCAAACGCCACGGCACCACCATACCGCCAGACGGCGATTTGCCGAAGACGCCGCCAAGCGGGAGTATTGGGGGTTAGGGGCCGCGCCGCAAGACGGCCGCGATGACATAAAGGGATTTGGACATGACACGACTCCTCATCACCGGCGCCGCCGGGCAAATCGGCGTGGCATTGCGGGCGGGCCTGCGCGGTGCCTATCCGCTTATTCGCCTCCTCGACATTGCGCCGATGGGCAACGCCGAGGCCGGCGAAGAGATTGTCGTCGCCGACATCCGCGACATCGCCGCGCTGGAAAAGGCCATGGCCGGCATCGATTGTGTCGTGCATCTGGGGGGCGCCTCGGTCGAGTCGCCTTGGGACAAAGTGCTGCCGCTCAACATCGAAGGTTGCTACAACACCTTTGAAGCTGCGCGCCGCCAAGCCGTCAAGCGGGTGATCTTCGCCAGCTCAAACCATGCGATCGGCTTTCACCGCCGCGAGCGCTTCATCGACGACCGCGTGGTGCCGCGGCCGGACACGCGTTACGGCGTCTCCAAGGTGTTCGGCGAAGCGGTCGGCCGGCTCTATGCCGATAAATACGGCCTCTCCGTCGCCTGCCTGCGCATCGGCACGTTCCGCAATCCGGACCGGCCGGCCGACGCGCGGCAGCTTCTGACCTGGATCAGTCACCGGGACATGGTCCAGCTCGTGCGGCGCTGCATCGATCATCCGCATTATCACTTCGTTACCGTGTACGGCGTTTCCAACAATCTGCGCAGCCGCTGGGACAACAGCAACGTGAAGTTCCTCGGCTACCGGCCGCAGGACGATTTCGGAGAAATTCGCGGCGGAAATTTTGGCGGCGGGCATGAAGGAAAACGAGATCGCCGCGCAATTCCACGGCGGCTTCTATTGCCCGATGGAATTTGCCGGCGAGACCGCCGAGATCGACTGAAGCCCGCGCGTTGCGTCCTGTGCCCGGTCGATCTCGGCGGCGCCGGCCTTGATGCGCGGAATAAGCTCGCGGCCGTAATCTTCCGTGTCATTCAAGGGATCGAAGCCGCGGATCAAAAACGAGCCGACGCCGAGCCGGTAATAGCGCAGGATGGCGTCCGCCACCTGCTCCGCCGTGCCGACCAGGCACGAGGTGTTGCCGAGCGCGCCGGTCGCCCGCGCAATCGGCATCCACAGCCGCTCGTCATGCACGTCGCTTTCGAGCGCAAAATTCATCAATCGCCGTCCGGCATTATCGACCGGTCCGGTCATGGCCTCCTGCCGGCTCCAGCCCTTCTTGCCGGTCATCGCCGCTAAGATGGCGTTGGCCTTGTCCCAGGCGGCGCCTTCGGTCACGGCGATGATCGGCCGCACCGAGACGTTGAAGCCCGGCACGCGCCCGAACACGGCGGCACGGGCGCGAAATTCCTTCATGCGCTCGCGGGTCGAGGCGAGCGGCTCGGCATAGATGGCGTAGACGTCGCACAGCCGCGCGCCCATCTCCAGCGCGCCATCGGAGGCGCCGCCAAAAAACAAAAGCGGATGCGGCTGCTGCAGCGGACGCACGTCGGAGCTTGCGCCCTTGACCCGATAGAACGCGCCTTCGAAGTCGAACGGCGTCTCGCTCGACCAGGCAAGCTTCATCAGTTCGAGATATTCGGCGGCGCGGCGGTAGCGCTCGACTTTCGGGGTGAAATCGCCGTCGCCCTGCTGTTCGTCGTCGGTCTTGCCGGTGATGACGTGGACGGCAAGCCGGCCGCCGGTGAGATGATCGAAGGTGGCGATCTTGCGCGCCATCAGCGTCGGCGCGACGAAGCCCGGCCGATGCGCGATCAGGTAACCGAGGCGCTCGGTATGCGCGGCCGCATGCAGCGCGACCAGGAAGCCCTCAGCCGAGGACGAAGAATAGCCGACCAGCACCAGATCGAAGCCGGCGAGCTCATGGGCGCGCGCCGCCTCGATCACGTAGCCGGGCGAGAGGCCGCCTTCGATGACATGCAAAGTGGCGGCGCTCGAAGGCGGCGTCACCCCGATCATGCCGATGATGCGAACGGTCACGGCGATTCCTCAGGCTGCTGGCGCCATGCTAGCGATTTGGACGCGGCCCGTCAGGAGGCCCGTCCCCATCGGCGACGGTTGCCGGATCGCCGATGCATCGGGCAATATGGCGTTCCGGAGTGTAAATTCGAACCATGCCGAGCTTCGATCTGACCGTGAACGGCAAATCCGTCAGCGTCGCCGCCGACGAAGAGATGCCTTTGCTCGACGTGTTGCGCAACCGGCTCGGCTTAAAGGGCACGCGGTTCGGCTGCGGGCTCGAGCAATGCGGCACCTGCACCGTGCTGATCGACGGCACGCCGGAAAAATCCTGCACCAAGCCGATCTGGAGCGTGGCCGGCAAAGCGATCGTCACCATCGAGGGGCTCGGCACGCCGGAGCGGCCGCACCCCTTGCAGCAGGCTTTTTTGGACGAGCAGGCCGGACAATGCGGCTATTGCCTGGCCGGCATTCTCCTGACCGCCAGCGCATTGCTTAAGCGCAATCCGTCGCCGACGCGCGCCGACATCGCAACCGCGCTCGACGGCAATATCTGCCGCTGCGGCACGCATAACCGCATCATCCGCGCGGTGCAGCACGCCGCCGCCGCGATGCACAAGGTGCCGGCATGAACGCGCCCACTTTGCCGCAGCTCCTGATCGACAATCCCCGGCTCGATCAATGGGTGTCGTTCCGCGCCGACGGCAAGGCCGTGGTTTCCACCGGCCGTGTCGAGATCGGCCAAGGCGTGCTCACCGCGATGATTCAGATCGCCGCCGACGAGCTCGATATCCCGCCCGATCGCATCGCGTTGCAATCGGGCGATACCGCGCGCACACCGAACGAGGGCTTTACCGCCGGCAGCCAATCGATCCAGTTCGGCGGCGTTGCGCTGCGCTTGGCCTGCGCCGAGATCAAGCTTCTGTTCCTGGAGCACGTCGCCGCGTTGCGCCACGTGCCGCTCGCCGACCTGGCCGTGAACAACGGTGCCATCACCTGCCGCGGCACGCCGACCGGCGACGATTACTGGACGCTTGCCGCTGCGGTCGATCTGACCGGCCGTGCGAGCGCCCGGGCGATGCCCAAAGCCGCCGCCAACCATGCCATCGTCGGCCGTAACGCGCCGCGCGTCGACCTTGCCGCCAAACTGTTCGGCGAGGAGGTTTTTATCCACGATATGACGCTCGACGGCATGCTGCATGCGCGGGTGGTGCGGCAGCC
The DNA here is from genome assembly GCA_963807125.1 of uncultured Alphaproteobacteria bacterium. Lineage (GTDB taxonomy): Bacteria > Pseudomonadota > Alphaproteobacteria > Rhizobiales > Xanthobacteraceae > BOG-931. The sequence continues at coordinate 196,408 of CAWEAH010000012.1, read as the reverse complement.
GGGCCGCACTGCGTCGATCGTTTCGGTCGACGAGGCCGCGATACGCCGCGGCGTCAAGGAGCCGATCGAGATCCTGCGCAGCGGCAATTTCCTCGCCATCGTCGGCGCCGACGAAACCGCGGTCGAAGCGGCGGCCGCCAAAGCGCCGGCGCATGTCGCCTGGGACGGCATCGAGCCGATCAGCGCCATTCACGAAGACGCGCATTCGCTGTTGCAGCAGCCGTCGATCGACCGGGTGATCGGCACGCCGCTGCCCGACACGCCGCCACGCGGGCGGCACCATGAAGCGAGATACAGCCGGCCCTATCTGGCGCATGCCTCGATCGCGCCGTCCTGCGCTCTGGCGCAGTTCCGCGACGGCCAACTGACGGTGTGGACACATTCGCAAGGCGTCTTTCCGTTGCGCAAGTCGCTTTCGCAAATGCTCAAGCTCGATCCGACGGCTATTACGGTCAAGCACGTGCAGGGCGTCGGCTGTTACGGCCACAACGGCGCCGACGATGTCGCGGCGGATGCCGCCGCCATCGCCGTCTTGCGGCCTGGAGAGCCCATTCGCGTGCGCTGGCGGCGCGAGGAGGAATTCGGCTTCGAGCCGGTCAGTCCGGCGATGGTGGTGAATGTCCGGGCGAGCCTCGACGATGCCGGCCGTCCGCTCGATTGGACGACCGAAATCTGGAGCGCCACGCACAATGCGCGCCCGGGGCTCGGCAACCTTCTTGCCGCCGAAGCACTGCCGAATCCGCCGCCACCACCGCCGCCGGCCGACGTGCCGGAGGCCAACGGTGGCGGCGCCACCCGCAACGGCGAACCGCTTTACGCCATTCCCGGAAAGCGCATCGTGCATCACCTCATTCCGCACGTTCCGGTGCGCACCTCGGCGCTGCGCGGGCTTGGCGCGATGCCGAACGTGTTCGCCATCGAATCTTTCATCGACGAGCTGGCCGAGCGCGCGGGCGCCGACCCGGTCGCCTACCGTCTGTCTTTGCTCGACGACGCGCGCGCCCGCGGCGTGATCGCGCATGTCGCGCGCCTATGCGATTGGGACAAGCGCATCGCCGTCGAGCCGGCGCTCGGCATCGGCTTTGCGCGCTACAAGAACCGCGCCGCTTACGCCGCGGTCGTCGTCCAGGTCGACGTGGCGGAAGAAATCCGACTGACGCGGGCGTGGTGCGCAACCGACGCCGGCCTTGTCGTCAATCCGGACGGCGCGATCAATCAGCTCGAAGGCGGCATCCTGCAGGCGGCGAGCTGGGTGCTGAAAGAGCAGGTGCGGCTCGACAGTTCCGGCGTCCGCGGCCGCGATTGGGATAATTATCCGGTGCTGAAATTCTCCGACGTGCCGGAAGTCACCGTCGAGCTGATCGATCCGAAATCGGACAATCCGCCGCTCGGCGTCGGCGAGGCGACGGCCGGTCCGACCGCAGCCGCGATCGGCAACGCGGTTGCCCGCGCGCTCGGCGCGCGCTTACGCGACCTGCCGCTCACCCGCGAGCGCGTGATGGCGGCGCTGCTCTCCGAATTCAAAGTCCTGAACTGGCTCAGTGTCCCGGATTGAAATCCTGATCGGGAAAGGCCGACGCGTCCGGCGGTTTGATAACAACAAACGGATGATCGACCGACTGATGGCAGGCATTGCAGCCTTGCGTCAGCCGGTCGTAGGCCGCCGCAAATTTTTTCGGATCCTGTTGCCGGATCGCGGCTTCGACCGCGTCAAGCGGCGCCCCCAAGGCCGCGTCGACCAGTTCCGGCACTGGATAGCCGCGGAATTTCGGTTGGGCTTTCTTGATTCCGGCAAAGGCCTGACGGATTTCGACCAGCGCATATTCCGCAAGCGGCCAATTACCGGCGCGGCCGGCGAGCCCGAGCTTGGTATGGCGCGGCTGTATGAGCGTGTTCATCATATCGCCCATCGTCAGGACATAAGGCGCCGCCGCATCTTCCGTGTTTGGCGGCGGCGATTGCTGCTGCGACCGCACCTCGCCGGCTGCGGCAACGGTAAACGCCGCGGCTATCGCGATCAGCGCGCAAGCCTTGGTCATGGCTGGTCCTCCCTGTGTTGCATCGCGTCGCATTGCCCCACTTATCAGTCGAGCGGCTCAAGCCGGATGACCGCCGCGCCGTGATTGTTGCCGGCCCAGAACGTCACCGGATCGGTGGAATTATCGACAAAGACGCGCCGAATATTGGCCGGGCGCGGCAACAGATATTCGACCGTGCGGCCGCTTTGCGGATCGAAGCGCAGCACGCGGTCGCTCGCCATGCCGGCGCTCCACAACTCGCCGTTTTTGTCGCAAGCCACGTCGTAGGGATAAGTATAGGGGGTCGGCACGTCCCATTCCTTGAAGGTCTCCGCCGCCGTATCGAACATTGCGAGCTTGTCGGCGGCGAACTCGGCGAACCACAGCCGGCCGCGATCGTCGAGCATGCCCCGCCGCGGCCGCGAATTCTTGGTCGGCGTCGGCAAGACGGTGGCGGCGCCGGTCTTGGCGTCGACCCGCACGATGTTCTTGTCGCCGAAATCCATGAAATAGAGGTCGTTCCAGGCATCCGCCGCCATGCCATAGGGCGCGTGCATATGGCCGCCGCCAAGAAACGCGAACGGATCGAGGCGGCGATATGTTCCGGTCTTGAGATCGAGCCGCATGATCGCATGGCGGGCGACGTCATTGGTCCAGACCTCGCCGTCGACCTCGTCGGCGCGCGGCATCACCATCGATTGCTGCATGACGTCGTCGTTCAAACCGGCATCGACCGGATAGAGGCGAAACGTCTTGGTGTTCATGTCGAAGCGGGCAAGACCGGCCTGGAACATCAGCGCCAGCCACAGATTGCCGTCGGCGTCGGCCTCGAGATCGAGCGAGCCGGTCGGGAAGTTCGGTTTCAAGAGCGGGATGGCGTAATCGCGCTCGGCACCCGTCTTCGGGTCGAGCTCACCGAGAAAATTTTCGACGAAGTCCGAATACCAGACGTTGCCCGCGGCATCGGTGCGCACGTCATGCGGCGCGATCGTCTGCCGCGGCAAATCGTATTCGGTGATGACGACCCGAGCGGCGCGGCCGTGCGGTCGCGGCAAGGTCCGCAATTGATAATTCCATTGCGGCCCGTCGCTGAGATTGATCGTCGCCAGATAGGCGGCGAGCTCCGCGACCGCCGCATCGTTGACCTTTTGCGGAGCGACGCGCAACTGCGGCTGCGCCTGAATGGTGTTGTTGGCGTATTGCGCCATGCGCGTCAGCACCGGAACGAATTGCGCGGCGGTGAAGCGCGAACGGACGATGCGCTCAAGACGTATGGCAGCTCATGCATTCCATCAGCGGCCGCTTCTGCTGCGGCGTGCCGGGCATGCTCATCAGCCACTCGGTATTGGTGAGCTGCGCGGCGAGATCGGCGGTCGGCCGCAACGCGATCGCGACGTCGGCCGAGGCTGTGCCGAGCGTGACCGTCTGCGGGCCGGCGAGGTCGTAGCCGACGGCGCGGATGCGTAACGCGTATTGGCCGGGCAATAGCCGGCCGTCGGGAAAGCGGAACCGGCCGTGGTCATCGCTAACGACGGTCACCGTAATCGGCGAACCCGCTTTTTGCGCACTGACCAGCACGCCTGCCATCGCGCCTTCCGCGGCGGAGCGCACGGTACCGGTCAGCGCCTGCGCCCGAGCCGGCGCGGCGAAGCTGCAGCCGAGGAGAACCGCGATCGCCGCGACGGTGCAACGCGCCCGCGTCATGGCCGCTTCTCCATGGGCTATTCTTTCTGCAAATTACAGTCGACTTCGATCGGATCTGTCGTGTCGCCCGGCGGATTGGGGCGGCGCATGACATTGGCCTCTTTGTAGCCGTCCTTGGCGCAAGAGATGACAATGTCGTCCGGGTTGATGCTCTTGGCGAAGCCGGAGATTTTGTACACGCCGATGCTGTTGCTGGTGGTCACCAGCGCGCCGCCGCTCTTGACCGTTGCCGTGACCCTGGCATCGCCCACCGCCGTGCCGTCGGTATCGCGGACAAAGCCGAAGAACGGCGGCCCGTCATTGGCGCTGGTATTGGTCGTGTCGCCGAATGTCATCTGGCCGCCGGCTTGCGCGACCGTCGCAGCGGCGAGCAGCGAAGCGACGTTAGACCGCAGCAGCGCAGCCAACCCGCGAACGGCCGAACGGAGCGCCGCATGGGCAACGTCATCGCGTGAAATAGCCGCTGGGCATTTACGATTGCTCCCCCTGCAGCGGACAACCGCGGCAGCCGCGGCTAGACGTAGACGCTCTTCATCTGGCCTTCGGGATAGCGCAAGCCGGCCACGGCGCCGACCGGAACCGCCGTGGCGATCTGCGCCAGATCGTCGGCGGAAAGCTTCACCGACAGCGCGCCGATATTCTCGATCAGCCGGTCCTTATGCTTGGTGCCGGGGATCGGCACGATGTCGTCGCCTTGCGCCAACAGCCAGGCGAGCGCGAGCTGGCCGGGCGTGCAGTTTTTCTTGCGCGATATTTCCGCGATTTTCTGCCACCAGCCCCATATTGTGCCCGATATTTTCCGCGGCAAATCGCGGATGCCGCTTACGGGCGTCGTTGTCGGCGAGCGTCTTCGGGTCTTCGACGACGCCGGTGAGGAGCCCGCGGCCGAGCGGCGAATAAGCGACGAAGCTGATGCCGAGCTGACGCGTCGTCGCCAGCGTCTCTTCGCCCTCGGTGCGATACAGCAGCGAATATTCGTTCTGCACCGCCGCGATCTTGTGCACGGCGTGGCCGCGGCGAATGGTTTGCGGGCTCGCTTCGCTCAAGCCCAGCGCGCGAACCTTGCCCTGTTCGACGAGCTTGGCCATGGCGCCGACGGTATCTTCGGTCGGCACCGTCGGATCGATGCGATGCTGGTAGTACAGATCGATGACGTCGACGCCGAGCCGCTTGAGGCTTGCTTCGCAGGAAGAGATGACGAATTCGGGCCGGCCGTCGGCGACCTTGCCGCCGCGGCCGCCGAGATTGCCGAACTTGGTCGCCAGCACCACCTGCGAGCGGCGGCCCTTGATCGCCTTGCCGACCAGCTCCTCGTTATGGCCCGACGCCGTAGGCGTCCGAGGTATCGAGCATGGTAATGCCGCGATCCAAGGCTTCGTGGATCACCGCTGTGGCATTGGCGTCGTCGCTCGAGCCATAGACGCCCGACAGCGACATGCAGCCGAGGCCGATCGCCGACGTGACGATGCCGGACGAACCGAGTTTACGGGTTGGAAGCTGTACCGTCATTGCAGTGCTCTCCTTGTCGCCGCCCTCTCGCGCTTTTATCGCCATTTAGCGCATAAAGCCTCTCGGCACTATGCCCGGCCGACGGCTTTGGCCAAAATCGCCGCCGCATCGTCGGGTGCGCGCTCGGCCGTCCAGGCGACATAGCGATCGGGCCGAACCAGAATGAGCTTGGCCTCGTAGGCGGTGCGGCCGCCCTCATAAGTATCGCGCACGATTTTCAGCGGCACGCCGAGCGCGCGGGCCGCGGCGGCGAACGCCGCAACGGTCCGCTCCTCGCCGTCGAAGGCAAACAGCGTGAAGCCCGGACCGAGTTCCTCAAATACGTTGCGCCCCGACGACAGCGCTGCGGCGGCAGATGATGACCGGCCCGCGCCTTGAAGCTGTGCGAGCCGCGCGCGCTGCTCGCGCCGCCGGCCGGGCCAAAGACGATCGGCGAGCCTTCGTAATGCGGCTCGTAGGTCAAGTACGCGCGGCGCCGCGGCGCCGGCATGCTCCTTCCAGGCGATCTCGAATTCCGCGCGGTTGCGATCGGGATCGTAGCGATCGAGAAATATGCGGTCGCGCTGGATGCCGGCCTCGATGAAGTCGCGGCCGGTCTCCATGAAGACCGGCTGCCGCTCCGCCGTGTAACTTTGCAACAGGGCCTCGCCGCCCCAGCCTTGCAATGTGGCGGCAAGCTTCCAGCCGAGATTGGCGACGTCGTCCAGGCCGTTATTGAGACCGTAACCGCCATAGGGCGGATGCGAATGCGCGGCGTCGCCGGCGATGAAGGCGCGACCGACCTGATAACGCTCGGCCACCGCGATGCGCAAATCCCAGAAGCCGACATAATCGAAATCGCAGGCGAAGGAAAACCCAGCCGCCTTGTGCAACAGCGCCAGGAAATCGTAATTGTCCTGCGTGGTGTCGGTCGGCACCGGCGAATGAAAGAACCAGCTCTCGCCGACGTCGACGCGGCCGAAAAACTGCCAATAGCCTTTCAATTCAGGATGCAGCACGCGATAGGTCGAGCGCGGCGGAAAGCGCTTGAGCTTATCGTGCAGCTCGCGCGAGCGGAACAGCGCCAGCACCATGACCTGGTCGAAATCCGCGCCGCTTCGCGCGATGCCGAGCTCGCGCCGCACGATGGAATGGCCGCCATCGCAGCCGACCACATAGTCCGCTTCGAATGTTTCGCGCGCGCCGTTCGGGCCGGCCGCGGTGACGCGAACGCCATTGCCGTGCTGCTCGATTTTTTCGGCGGCCCAGCCGAAACGGGCATCGACGCCGGCAAGCTCCGCCATCCGTTTCCGCAACACCTCCTCGACCAGATATTGCGGCAGTCTTTCGTTTTCCTCGAAGTAATAGGCGTTGACGATCTCGCGCAGCGGCGGGGCGTACCAATATTGGCTGTTGAGGTCGCGATAGGCGACGATGCCGCTCATCGGGAATTCCGGCGGCAGGATGCGGACGGCGCGCACCGCGTCGGCGACGCCCCAGGCGTAAAAATGCTCCATCGCGCGTTGCGTCAGATTTTGGCCCTTGGGAATGCGCTGCGGCTCGAGCCGGCGTTCGATCAAGGTGCAGGAAATGCCGCGCAGGCCGAGTTCGACCGCGAGCGCGACGCCGACCGGACCGCCGCCGACGATGACGACCTGAGACTTCTTGTTCATTTCTGATGATCTGCTGGGTTTAAGGCCTTACTGCTTCGTCAGCAGTATCGGATCGGCGGTTTCCGGCACGCGCTGCCAGTTTTTGGGATCGTTTTCTTCGAACTGCCAATTCTGCCCGTGCGCCGAGAAGAGCACCAGCGACCCCTGATCCATGCGCCAGGCGGCCGGCGCAAAACGCATGACGAAGGGATCGCAACCCGGCTTGACGGTGAGCGCCAAGGCGTCCCCGGCCGGACTATTGACGAGCGTCACCACGCAGATCGGCTGGCCGATGCCCCGCGTGATCGCCCAATCGCCGACCATGTCGTTGGCCGACAAAGTCGGCGCCGCGGCCGCGGCTTGCAGAATGTAGCGGCCCTCCTCCGGGGTGAAGCCGTCATACATGCCGCCCTCGACCTGGCTGAGATCGACGATTTCCTTGCCCTGCGTATCGAGCAGATGCAGGTCGCCGTAATTGTCCAGCGACCAGCCGGCCATGGCGGCGGTGGACGGAAACAGATTCGGGCAATTCGGATCGACGTCGAGCTTGTAGCCGCCGGGAGCGGCATCGGAGCGGAAGGTGAAATGGCAGATCTTGTTACGGTCGGCGTTGGAAAACTCCCACGGGCCGACCATGGCATTGGCTGCGTCGCTCAGGCCGTTTGCCGGTGAAGGCGCCGGCTGGGCGTTTGGCGCTGGCGCAGTCTGCGAAGGCGTCGTTGCCGGCGGGGAAGCGTCCTCCGGCCTTAAGAATTGCGGCGGCACGTCTTCCGGCAAGGCCTGCTGCGGCGGCGCATCGGCAGGTGCGTCGGAGGGCGCATTTTGCGCCAAGCCGGCGCCGCCGTAGAGGCTCGCCGCGACAGCTCCGATGATGATCGCGCCACAACGATGCATTTTAACGGGACGCTCCGCGTGCGCCGCCGTTCGGCGGCTATTCCGCGCTCCAGGACGTAAACGGCGTTTCCACGACCGGCGTCAGCGGCGGTTGGCCGTGCGCCCAGGCGACGATGTTATCGACAACGAGCTGATCCATCTTGTCGCGGGTATGGACCGACGCCGAGCCGAGATGCGGAAATAGCACGACATTGTCCATGGCGACGAGCTCCGCCGGCGACTTCGGGCTCTTTGACATAAACGTCGAGACCGGCCGCCATGATTCGCTTTTCTTTGAGCGCCTCGATCAAAGCCGGCTCGTCGACCACCGAGCCGCGCGCCATGTTGATCAGAATGCCGTTCGGCCCCAGCGCGTTCAATATCTCGGCATCGATCATGTTTTGCGTGGCGGCGCCGCCCGGCACGATCACCATCAGCGTGTCGACGTCGCGCGCCATGTCGAGAAGCTTCGGATAGTGCCGGTAGGGCAGTTCGGCGCGCTTGTTGCGCGCGTGATAAACCACCGGCACGCCGAAGGCGTCGAGCCGCCGCGCGATGGCTTGGCCGATCGCGCCCATGCCGACGATGCCGACAATGCGGTTGCGCAGCGTCGCCTTGCTCAGCGGATAGCCCTTTTGCGCCCAGGTGCCGGCGCGCACGAAGCGCTCGGCCTGCGGGAATTCGCGCACGGTACAGAGCAAGAGGCCGAGCGCGGTGTCGGCGACTTCTTCGGTGAGCACGTCGGGCGTGTTGGTCACGATGATGCCGTGGGCGGCGGCATATTTGACGTCCATATGATCGTAGCCGACGCCGAAGCTCGCCACGATCTGCAGCTTGGGAAACCGCGCCATGAAGCTGCCGGGGATCAGTTCGGTCGTGGCGCTGCAAGCGATCGCGCGCAGGTTGGCATGCGCCACGAAAAACGCCTCGCGATCCTGGCCTCGGCGGCTTTATGCACCGTGCAGGCCGCTTCGAGGCCTTTGACCACCAGCGGCTTGAGCGGTCCTATGAGAATGATCTCAGGCTTGGCGGCACTCATTTGCAGCGTCCTCACACCAGCATGCTGACCGGCAATTCAAGGAAATTTTTGACCGCCGCCAGCAGCTCGGCGCCGAGCGCGCCGTCGACGACGCGGTGATCGCAGGACAGCGTCAGGCTCAGCATACTGACAAAGCCGACGCCGCCGTCGGGCTTCTCGACCGCCTGCCGGCGTGCAGCGCCGACCGCAAGGATGGTCGCATGCGGCGGATTGATGATGGCGGTGAATTCGCGCACCTGATGCATGCCCAGATTCGAGATCGCCGACGATCCGCCTTGATATTCGGAGGGTTTCAGTTTCTTGTCGCGTCCGCGCGCCGCCAGATCCTTCATTTCCGCCGAGATCGCGGTCGGCGATTTGGTCTCGGCATTGCGGATAATGGGCGTGATCAAGCCGCCGTCGAGCGCCACCGCGACGCCGATATCGGACGGATGCAGGCGCAAGATGCGATCGCCGGCCCACACCGCGTTGGCCGCCGGCACCCGCTGCAGCGCCAGCGCCAGCGCGCGAATGACGAAATCGTTGAGCGAGAGCTTGAACGACGGCCGGCCATCCTTGTCCTTGGGCGCCGCGGCATTGGCTTCCTCGCGCAACGCGAGGAGCCGGTCGAGTTCGACGTCGGTCATCAGATAAAATTGCGGCACGGTCTGCGCCGCCAAAGTGAGCCGTGTGGCGATGGTGCGGCGCATACCGTCGAGCGGCACTTCGTCATAGCTGCCGGGCGCAAACAGCGCCTTCACCTCGGCCGCGCTCGGACCCTCGGCAAAAGCGGGCGACGGCCGCGGCGCAGCCTCGATATCGCTGGCAACGATCCGGCCATGCGGGCCCGAACCGGCGACCCGGGAAAGATCGATTCCGGCCTCGCCGGCAAGCCGGCGCGCCAACGGCGTCACCGTGCGGCCGCCGGACAGCCGCGCCGGGCCGTAATTGCGGGCTGGCGTGCGCACCTCGAAAAACGGATCGAGTTTGATGGGTGTCTGTTGTGCCGGCGTTGCCGGCGACGGCCGCTCATTCCCGCTCAAGCGGGAATCCTGGGAGGCTTGCCGTGGTGGTCCTTGCTCCTGGACCCCCGCTTTCGCCGGGGTGAGCGCAGGTTGCGTTACCGCGGAAACTTTGGCTGTTTCTGCGGCACCCGCAATGACGCCGACAATGGCACCGACCGGGGCGACTTCGCCGACCGTGACGCGGATTTCCGACAGCACGCCGGCCGTGGTCGAAGGCACTTCCATCGACACCTTGTCGGTCTCGATCTCGAACAGATTGTCGCCCGGCTTGACCGCGTCGCCGGCCGCCTTGAACCATTTGGTGATCTTGCCCTCGGCGACGGTTTCGCCGAGCTGCGGCATCAGAATGTCCATGATCGACGCCGCCTCACTTAATCCGTTCCCAGATCACTTCGCGCGTCGTGCCCACCGGGCGCAGAATGAGCCGGTCGCCGACGAATTCATAGCCGCGCACGACGTCGCCCTTGTCGCCCGGCTGCACGCTGCCGTCGCGGTGATGCGTGACGGTGCGGGCCCGCTCGTCGACCGAATACGTGCCGAAATAGGCGATGTGGTCGGCGAGCGCGGCTTTGGCCTCTTCGCCGGTCGGCTCCTTGCCGGCGCGGGTCACTTCGCGGTCCGGCGCGACATGGCAAGCCATATGGCCATGAACGTCATAGATGATGATGCCGTTGGGACGGGCGCCGCGCTCCCCTTGCGCTTTGCCGTCAAGCGTCGAGCCGACATAACGCCACGAGCCGATCAGGCGCTGGGCAGCCGATTGGGATTGGTCACTCACATCATCACCGCATAAATTGCCTGGAAGAAATTATGTCAGGAGCGTGTCGCACGTCTATTTGATCCGCTCCCAGGTGACTTCCATAGTCGAATTTGGCGGCCGCAGCACCAGGCGGTCGCCGATGAATTCATAGCGGCGGATGAGATCGCCCTTGTCGCCCGGCTGCAGACTGTCCTGACGATGATGCGTCACGGTGCCGGCGGCGGCGTCGACGGTAAAACTGCCGAAATAGGCGATATAGTCCTTGAGCGCGATCTTGGCCTCCTCGGCGGTGATCTCCGCGCCGGCGCGCTTGCGTTCGACGTCGGGCGCGATTTGTACCGCCATCTCGCCATGCGGGCCGTAATAGATCATGCCCTTCGGATTGGCGCCGCGATCCCAATTGCCGCCGTCGATGCGCGTGCCGACATAGCGCCAGGCGCCGAGCAGCTTTTGCGTGACTTCATCTCCCGTCATGGCTCGGATCGGCCTTACCGCGGTCCCGACTGACACGTTCCCGACTTGCACGTCACCGACTTACCATGTCACCGAGATGTACTGCAGTCTCCATGAACTCCATCAGCCCTTCATGCGCGCCTTCGCGGCCGAGGCCTGACTGCTTGACGCCGCCGAAAGGCGCGGCGGGGTCGGAGACGAGCCCGCGATTCAATCCGATCATGCCGAAGTCGAGCTTTTCCGACACCCGCATGCCGCGGCTCAAATCCTTGGTGTAGAGATAGGCGACGAGACCGTATTCGGTGTCGTTGGCGCGGCTGATCACTTCGTCTTCGTATTTGAAGGTTTGGATCGAGGCGACCGGACCGAAAATCTCCTCGTTGAGCATTTTGGCGTCCTTCGAGACGTTCGCCAGCACGGTGGCCGGATAGAAGAAGCCCGGCCCGCCAGGGGCTTTGCCGCCGGCCAGCACCTTGGCGCCTTTTTTCACCGCGTCGTCGACCAATTCGATGACCTTATCGAGGCCGTCTTTGTTGACCAAGGGACCGAGCGCGACGCCGTCGTCGAGTTCGTTGCCCATTTTCAGCCCGGACATTTTGGCGGTCAGCTTCTTGGCAAATTCGTCATGCACCTTCTCGTGCACGTAGAAGCGGTTGGCGGCGGTGCAGGCCTCGCCCATGTTGCGCATTTTGGCGATCATGGCGCCGTCGATCGCGGCGTCGATGTCGGCATCGTCGAACACGATGAAGGGCGCGTTGCCGCCAAGCTCCATCGCCGGCTTGACGATGGAATCGGCCGCCTCGTGCAAAAGCTTGCGGCCGACCTCGGTCGAGCCGGTGAACGAGACCACGCGCACGCGCGGATCATGCAGCATGGCGCCGACGACCTTGCCGGAGGAGCGCGACGGAATCACGTTGACGACGCCGGCCGGCACGCCCGCTTCTTCCAAAATGGGCATCAAGGCCAGCATGGTCAGTGGCGTGTCGGACGCCGGCTTGAGCACCACCGGGCAGCCGGCGGCAAGCGCCGGACCGATCTTGCGCGTCGCCATCGCGGCGGGAAAATTCCACGGCGTCACCAGGACGGCGATGCCGGCCGGCTTGTGATGCACGAAGATGCGGGCGCCGCTCGACGGTGCCGTCGAATTCGAGCCGATATTGCGCACCGCTTCCTCGGCGTACCAGCGGAAGAATTCCGCGGCATAAGCGACCTCACCGCGCGAATCCGACAGCGCCTTGCCATTCTCGATGGTGATGAGCTTCGCCAGCCGCTCGGCGTCGCGCATGATGAGCTCGTAGGACTTGCGCAGGATTTCGCCGCGCTCGCGCGGCTTCTTGGCGGCCCAGCCGGGAAACGCTGCCTGCGCGGCGTCGAGCGCCGCCATGGCGTCATCGACGGTTGCGCTCGCCACTGACGCCACCTTGTTCTCGGTGGCCGGATCGATGACGTCGAAGCGGCTGCCGTCGGATGATTTCTTCCACTTGCCGCCGATCCACAGATCGGTCGGCACGTTGGCGAGAAGGTTGTCATACATGGCCATAATACTGATCCTGATACTGAGCGTGCCGCCGCCGGTCCCGACGCCGGACCGCGTCACTTTCCGTTTTTGAGCTCGACAAGAATGTTGCGATAGGGCGCGTCGGTGAGGTTGCGCAATTCGTGCTTCTCGCCGGCGTCCTTCCAGATCACGCCGCCGGCCTTGTCGTCGGCAATATAGGACTTGCCTTCGACGTTTTCGATCTCGGCCTTGCCGCCGCTGATATTGATGATGACGTAGTCCATGGTGTGATGGTGCCATGGCTTTTTGCCCCGCGGCGGCACCCGCATGTCCCACACTCGAACCTGGTCGTTCTCGAAGATCACTTCGGTGCCGATCGGGCCGTTGGGATTTTCGCGGCTGGGTTCGTTGGCCATGGTCTCGCCAGTCCGTCGTTACGAGTTAAGGCTGCGTCGCACCCGCTCGGCAATGCGGTCCACACTCGGCAGCGCCATGTCTTCCAGAATATCGGCGGCCGGCAGCGGGATATGCGGCGTGGTGATGCGCACCGGCGGCCCGTCGAGGTCGTAGAACGCCTCGTCGGCGACGATGGAGACGATCTCGGCGCCCCAGCCGCACAGCCGCGGATTTTCTTCGACCGTGAACAGCCGGTGCGTCTTGCCCACCGAGCCGAGGATGGTTTGCGTGTCGAGCGGCACCAGCGAGCGGACGTCGACGACTTCGCAGTCGATGCCGTGCTCGGCTTTGAGCTTGTCGGCAGCGGCGACCGCGCGCGGCACCATCATGGCGAGCGCGGCGATGGTGGCATCCTTGCCGGGGCGCACGATCTTGGCGGTGCCGAGCTTGTCGACGATCTCGCCGTCCGGCACTTCGCCCTTGGTCGGGTAGAGCGACTTGTGCTCGAGAAAGATCACCGGATCGGGATCGCGCACCGCTGCGGCAAGGAGCCCGATGACATCGCGCGGCGACGACGGCGCCACGACCTTGAGCCCCGGGATCATCATGCACCAGTTCTCGACGCTCTGCGAATGCTGGGCGCCGAAGCGCGCGCCGCCGCCATTGCCGGTGCGCACCACCAAGGGGCATTTGACCTGGCCGTTCGACATGTAGCGGCTTTTCGGAAACTCGTTGGCGATGTAGTCGAAGCAGACGGCGAAGAAATCCGAGAACATGATCTCGGCGATCGGTTTTAGTCCGGTCATCGCCGCACCCATTGCGGCGCCGAGGATGGCCTGCTCGGAAATCGGCGTGTCGCGCACCCGCAACGGGCCGAACTGCTCGTAGAGCCCGACGGTCGCCTTGAAGACGCCGCCGGCCTTGGCGATGTCCTCGCCGAGGAACACCACGTCCGGGTCGCGCGTCATTTCCTGGGCGATGCCGCGGATCACGGCGTCGCGATAGGTCAGTTCCGCCATGCGAAGCCTCCGTCGGCATAAACGTCGGTGGTCAGGATTTCGGCCGGCGGCATCGGCGCGGCCTTGCATGCCTCGGTGGCCTCGTCGACCTCGCGTTTCACCTCGGCGTCGATCCCCGCGATGACCTCATCGGCGATGCCGAAAGCCTTGAGCCGCTCGCGATAGATTTTGATCGGGTCGCGCTCCTTCCATTTTTCCAGTTCGCCTTCGGGCCGGTATTTGGCCGGGTCGGCGCGCGAATGGCCGCTGTACCGATAAGTCAGGCATTCGATCAAGGACGGGCCCGCGCCGGCACGCGCTTTGTCGTAAGCCGCGCGCGCGGTGCGGTAGACGACGTCGGCGTCGTTGCCGTCGACGACGATGCGCGGCAGGCCGTAGGCCGAGGCGCGATCGCCCGCCGGGCTCGGCACCGCGGTGACGTCGCCGATCGGCGTATATTCCATGTACAGATTGTTCTCGCAGACGAAGATCACCGGCAGTTTCCACACCACGGCGAAATTCAACGCCTCGTGGAAGGCGCCGATATTGGTGGTGCCGTCGCCGAAGAAGCACACCGAGACGTCGCTCTGACCTTTATATTGCGCGCGCCAGGCGGCGCCGCAGGCGATCGGCAGATGCGCGCCGATGATGGCGTAGGAGCCCATGACGCCGTGATCGACCGAGGTTAGGTGCATCGAGCCGCCCTTGCCGCGCATCAGGCCGTTGTCGCGCTGCATCAGTTCGCCCAGCACCTTTTCGATCGGTACGCCGCGCGCCAGCGTGTGGGCGTGGCCGCGATAGGTGCAGAACGAAAGATCGCCCGGCTGCATCGCGACGGCACAACCGGCAGCGACCGCCTCCTGGCCGAGCGACAGATGGCTCGTGCCTTTCACCAGATTCTGCAGGAAGAGATCGAAGGCACGCTGTTCGGCCTCGCGGATCTCGACCTGCAGGCGATAGAGGCGCAGCCGGGTGTGCTCGCCGATGTCGTCGTTGACACTCGCATTCGATGCGAGCGCGCGGTCCTCGACCTTGGCCATGAAGCGTCCTCGAAATACCGCCCATCCAACATGGGGCGGGGTGAACTTAGCGCCAGTTGCGAAGCCGAGGCAACGCCGTCGCGGCGACGACAATCGTGCCCGGATGCGGGGCCATTTCGGGTCAAACCGCTTGCGCTGTCCGCTACAAGTTCCTAACTCACGGGAAGTGGGGAGATTGCGATGAGCCAAGAATCCCTGGAATCGCCAAGGCCCAAAGATTATCCCAAAGACTACCCCAAAGCTCACATCGAGCGTTTGTTCGGCGGGCCGCCGCTCGCCGTCGCCGGGCGGCTCGTCCTGCTGTCGATCCTGGTCGGCGTCATTCTCGCCGCCATAGGGCTCGACCCGTGGAATATCATCGAATCGGTGCAGCGGCTTATCGAGCACATCTGGAATATGGGTTTCGACGCGATACGCTGGCTGTGGCGCTATTTCCTGCTCGGCGCGGTGATCGTCGTGCCGATCTGGCTCCTGGTGCGGCTGGCCAAGGCGCCACGCGGTCTTTAAAGCACGATCCGGAAAATGCCGGTCCCCGGACTAGATCCGGGAATGGCAACCGGTTTTCCGAAAGATCGACCTTCACCAAAAGCGCAGAGCGCCAACCGCTTCCGTTGGAAGCGTTTGCGATCCAAGCGTCGAGCCTCAGCCGTTATTCGTCGGACGAATCCCCGCCGGTTTGCGCCGGACCGTCATTCTCGGCGCCGCCTGATTGCTCGGCCGCGTAATCGCGCGGGCCGCCGCGGTGACGGCGCCGCCGGCGATGCAGCGGAAAGCGATCCGCCGAGCCGTCGTAGCCGTTCTGTCCGTTGCCGCGCTCGGCGTGTTGGGAAGACGGCTGCGGTTGCGACTGGCCGCCGGTGATGAATGACGGCAGCCGATCGACGTCGGCTTCGCTGTCCTGCGGCACATTCTGCTGCGACCGCGGCTGAAAGTGCTGCGGTTGCGGTTGCTGGTACTGCTGCGGTTGATTGTGCTGCTGCGGTTGATTGTGCTGCGGCTGGTACTGCTGCGGTTGATTGTGCTGCGGTTGATTGTGCTGCGGCTGATTATGCTGCGGTTGATTGTGCTGCGGCTCGCGCTGGTAGAATTGCTGAGTTTGCGGCGCATAAGGTTCGCCGATTTGCGGCTGCTCGTCGCCATCGTCATAGCCATCATCGGCAGGACTGCCGCCGCCCGGCTGCTGCTGAAAATACGGCTGGCTCTGGCGCAGCTGTTCCTGCGCGGCGGCGATCAGGCGGAAATAATGTTCGGCGTGCTGATAATAATTTTCCGACGCGATGGGATCTCCGGAGCTTTGCGCGTCGCGGGCAAGCTGCAGATATTTTTCCGCGATGTGCGAGGCCGTACCGCGAATTTTTACGTCCTGCCCGTTCAATTCGTACACCCGCGACAGCGGATTTTGATGGTGATGGCCACCCTTACGATTCCGACCGCGCATCCGTTTATTCTGACCGTTTCTCATGATGCCTTGTTCCACCGACCCCGTTTCTCGCAACGGCACTACCGCCGCCGCTTCCGCTTACAGTTTCCAGTCACCGAACTTCGCTCGAACATCTCCGCCGGCTCAAAGCGCCTCTCGGCCGCTTCTTGCCGCCAGCCGTTTCCGTTGGAACGTTGCGATCCTCAGCAAAGCCGCCCTCGCCGCGGAACTATCCGCGGTATCGCAATCCCTCGTCGTGCCCGCGTCTTTATCGCATCGACGCGCGCCGAACCGACAAAACGTCTCGGCTCAACCTTCACGGTTTGAACTTTCGCGCTTTCGAATCTGGCGATCCTGTATGCCGTCCAATCCGGCTTTCGCTATCAGCTATCGCTTGTCTGCCTAGCCTTGCGCTGCCGTCCCTTTCGAGCCGACTCCAAGAGTTTCGCACTCAAGTGTCATGCTCTCAGGTTTTCAGGGGCAACGCGGCGCCCTCATCGCGGGCCGATTCCGTGGGTCGCAAGCTAGTCGGTTCCGGCCGAGTTTCCAAGTGCTTTTTTGCCGGGGTCCAATGCCTGGGCTTCATGCCGGTTTTGTTGCAATTTTCTTGCAACGAGGACCCGGGGCACACCATTAAGATCGGGTTGCGGAGGCGACAGCGCAAGGCCTGTTGCGGCGAATAGCGCGGCCACCGGCCCGGACTGCCCGGCGCCGAATTCGACGGCCACGAGCCCCCCCGGAGCAACGAGCGCGGGCACCGCCGCCGCGATCGCCCGATAAAAATCGAGACCGTCGGCGCCACCGTCGAGGGCGCGGCGCGGATCGAACAGCCGGACCTCCGGCGCCAGGCCGGCGATATCTCCGGAGGCGATGTAAGGCGGATTGGACACGACAATGTCGAACCCGCCTTTGAGCGCGGCGGCCAGATCGCAGGCGACAAAGCCGGCGCGGCCGTTCAAGCCATGCCGCCGCGCGTTATCGCGGGCGATGGCGAGCGCGTCCGCGCTCACGTCGCTGCCTACCCCTGTCGCCTTCGGCAGTTCGCTCAAAAGCGCCAAAAGAAGAGCACCGGAGCCGGTGCCGAGGTCGGCAATGCGCAACGGCCGCGCGCGCGGTCCGGCGCGGTCGAGCGCTGCGAGCACGACCTCGACGACCGTTTCGGTCTCCGGCCGCGGCACCAATGTAGCGGCGTCGATTTTCAAATCGAGGCCCCAGAACTCCTTGGCGCCGAGAATCCGGGCGACCGGCTCGCCGCCGAGCCGCCGTCGCGCCAAGACCGCGATCGCGCCGTCTTCGGCGGCCGTGAGCCTGCGTGCGCCGGCCGCCGCGAGCCCCGCATGGTCGAGCCCCAACGCTCGGCCGATCAGAATTCGCGCATCAAGCTCGGGTGTATCGATGCCGCCGTCGCGGAACTTTGTCGCCCAGGCGCGGCGCGCTTCGTCGGGCGTCATAGCACCGGGGGCGGCTGGCGGCCGGACGGCGGCTTCGGCGTGCGGCGCCGGCGGCATGAGCGGCATCAGTCGGTATCCTCCGCCGCCAATAGCGCCGCCTGATTCTCGGCGACCAGTGCATCGATGATCTCGCCGAGCGCCTCGCCTTCCAGAATTTGCGGCAGCTTATAGAGGGTGAGATTGATGCGGTGATCGGACACGCGGCCTTGCGGATAATTGTAGGTGCGGATGCGCTCCGAGCGGTCGCCGGTGCCGACCTGGCCGCGGCGCGTGGCGGCGCGGGCGGCGTCCTGCTTCTGCCGCTGGAAATCGTAGAGCCGCGTCCGCAGCACGGCCATCGCCTTGGCGCGGTTGCGGTGCTGCGAGCGGTCCTCCTGCATCATTACCACGATGCCGGAAGGAATATGAGTGACGCGCACCGCGGACTTGGTCTTATTGACGTGCTGGCCGCCGGCGCCGCCCGACCGGAGCGTGTCAATTCTCAGATCGGATTCGTTGATCGGCACGTCGACGTCTTCCGCCTCGGGCAACACCGCGACCGTCGCCGTCGAGGTGTGGATGCGCCCCGATGCCTCGGTGTCGGGCACGCGCTGCACGCGATGCACGCCGGATTCGAATTTAAGCTTGGCGAAGGCGCCGCGGCCGCGGATCTCGGCGATGATTTCCTTGTAGCCGCCCATGGCGCCGTCGCTCGCGGCGACAATCTCCACTTTCCAGCCTTGGATGGCGGCGTAGCGCTCGTACATGCGAAACAGATTGCCGGCGAACAAGGCGGCTTCGTCGCCGCCGGTGCCGGCGCGAATTTCGAGAATAACGTTGCGCTCGTCCATCGCGTCCTTGGGCAATAGCGCGAGCCGCAGCTCTTGCTCGAGCGCGGCGCGGCGCGCCTCGAGCGCCGGCTTCTCCGCCTCGGCAATGGAGCGCATTTCCGGCTCGGTCGCCGGGTCGGCGATCAGGCCGGTCAGGTCGTCCAGCTCGTGCCGCGCGGCGCGATACGCCTGCACCGCCTGGACCACGGGGGCGAGCTCGGCGAATTCGCGCGACAGTTTCACGTAGGTCTCGGCCGGCAGCGCCGCGGCAAGATCGCGCTCCAGCGCCGCATGCCGGGCAACCAGCGCATTGAGTTTTTGATCGGGAAGCATCGGTTTCTATGGCGAATAAGTAGAAGGCGCCGGCCGCCGGGACAAGCCCGGCCGCGGCGGCCTTACGTTGCGCTAAACTTGCAGGCCGTTGTCGGCGGCGAATTTCTCGATCTGGCCGCGAATCGGCACGCCGCGGCTGCTGTGCGCGATCAGCGGATGGAGGAAGGCCGCCGCCTTGGCGCAGTCAAGATCGAGCAGCATGGCCTTGACCGGGCCGACCGCCGACGGCGTGAGCGAGAACGAGCGGTAGCCGATCGCCGTCAGCGCGAGCGCGCCGAGCGGCAAAGAGGCAAGCTCGCCGCACACCGTGACCGGCTTCTTATGCTCGCGCGATTTGTCGGCGATTTCCTTGAGCGCGCGCAGGACCGGCGCCGACAGCGCATCGAAGCGGCTGGAGACCCGCGGATTGCCGCGGTCGATCGCATAAAAGAATTGCACCAGATCGTTGGAGCCGACCGAGAGAAAATCGACCCGCTCCAACAGTTCGTCGAGCTGATAGAGCAGCGACGGCACTTCCACCATGCTGCCGACCTCGACCTCCTCCGGGAGCTTGTGGCCGTGGCGGCGCAGATGGGTCAGCTCGCGCTCGACCAATTCCCTGGCCTGGTCGAATTCTTCGACCGTCGAAATCATCGGAAACATGATTTTGAGCGCGCGGCTGCCGGCCGCCCGCAGCAATGCGCGCAATTGCGTGCGTAACAGACCGGGCCGGTCGAGGCCGAGCCTGATCGCGCGCCAGCCGAGCGCCGGGTTTTCCTCCTCGACGTTGCGCATATAGGGCAGCACCTTGTCGCCGCCGATATCGAGGGTGCGGAAGGTCACCGGTTTGTCGCCGGCGGCGTCGAGCACGGCGCGGTACAGCGTGTATTGCTCGCTGGTCCGCGGAAAATTCGGCGCCACCATGAATTGCAGCTCGGTGCGAAACAGGCCGATGCCGGCGGCCCCGGTATCCTCGATATGCGGCAGGTCGACGGCAAGGCCGGCATTGATCAGCAAAGCGAACTCTTGGCCGTCCTTGGTGATGCAGGGTTTGTCGCGCAGCGACTGATATTGCTGCTGGCGGCGCGCCCGCAACCGCACCCGCTCGGCATAGGCCGCCTCCATGTCGGGCAATGGCCGGATGTGCAGATCGCCGGTCGAGCCGTCGACGATGATGGCGTCGCCCGGATCGGCGATGCCGGTGGCGTTGTCGATGTCGCCGACGGCGGGAATGCCGAGCGCGCGCGCCACGATCGCGACGTGCGAATGCGGGCCGCCTTCTTCCAGAACCAGGCCGCGCAAGCGCTTGCGGTCGTAGTCGAGCAGCGCCGCCGGCCCCATCGAGCGGGCGATCAGGATGGCATTCTCCGGTAGGCTTTCGCGCCCCGGCGCGTGATCGCGGCCGGTGAGCTGCCGCATCAGGCGGTTGGCGAGGTCGTCGAGATCGTGCAGGCGCTCGCGCAGGAACGGATCGGTCTGCCGCAGCATGCGCGCGCGGGTGTCGGACTGGACGCGCTCGACGGCGGCTTCCGCGGTCAAGCCGGTCATCACCGCTTCTTCGAGCTTGTGCACCCAGCCGCGGTCGTGGGCGAACATCCGATAGGCTTCCAGCACGTCGCGGTGCTCGCCGCCCTCGACGACGTCGCCGTGTTCGAGCATCTCGTCGAGATTGGATTGCAGTGTCTCGATCGCCGCGCGCAGATGCTCCAACTCCTTGGGCACGTTGTCGGCGATGAAGTTGGTGACGACGACGCGCGGCTCGTGCAACACGACATGGCCGAGCGCGATACCCTCGCTCAAGGCCGCGCCTTTGAGGTGCACCGAGTGTCGCGCCGCCGGCTCGGCGCCGGGCGGCGCCAGCGCCGAGAGTTCGCCGGAGGCGATCATCTCGGCGAGCACCATCGCCGTGGTCTGCAGCGCCTCGACCTCTTCTTCGGAATAAGTGCGCCGCGCGCGGTTCTGCACCACCAGCACGCCGAGCGTATTGCCGGCGCGCAGGATCGGGACGCCGAGGAAGGAATGGTAGATTTCTTCGCCGGTTTCCGGCCGGAACGAGAAGGCCGGATGCGCTTGCGCGTTCGACAGATTGATGGCGCTGGCTTGGCTCGCGACCAGGCCGACCAGGCCTTCGTCGGAGCGCATCACGGTGTGATGCACCGCTTCGCGATTGAGGCCCTCGGTGGCGTAGAGCTCGAGGGTGGCGTCGACGCGCAGCACATAGACCGAGCAGACCTCCGCAACCATGTTGGCGGCGATCAGCACCACGATCTTGTCAAGGCGTTCCTGCGCGCTGACCGGCTCCGCCATGACTTCGCGAAGCCGGCGCAACAGCACGCGCGGACCGCCGAGCGCGCCACGCATGGCGGCAGCTCCCTCGGGCGTGGATGTGGCCGGAGCGGAGCCCGTGACCCGCCGGCCTCAATCGAAGAGGAATCCGCCCGGGTCCCGTCCCGTGGCGAAAGTCCTCAAGCCTATATCGAATGCGGTATGCAAACCGCAAGCCAGGCAAGGTTATGACGGCGCTACGGAATTATGTTGCGGCGCAGCGAAACCGGACGGCTCACGCGGTCGCGCTATCGAGATCGTACAGCGAATGCAATGTGCGCACCGCGAGTTCGGTAAAGGCGGCGTCAATCAGCAGCGAAAACTTGATCTCGGAGGTGGTGATCGCACGGATATTGATGGAGCGCTCGGCCAGCGCCTTGAACGCTTTCGCCGCGACGCCGGCGTGACTACGCATGCCGATGCCGATCACCGAGATTTTGGCGACGTCGGTGGCGCCGTCGAGCCGGGCATAGCCGACCGCCGCCTTAGCCTTGGCGATGACGTCGAGCGCGCGCTGGTAGTCGGCCGCGGGCACCGTGAAGGTAATGTCGGTGGTCTTGCCGTCGGCCGAGACGTTCTGCACGATCATGTCGACATTGATGTTGGTCTCGGCGAGCGGCCCGAAAATGGCCGCCGCGACGCCGGGCTTGTCCTGCACCTGGCGGACCGAAATCTGCGCCTCGTCCCGGGAAAAGGCGATGCCGGTGACGGTTTGCTGCTCCATGATCTCCCCCTCGTCGCAGATCAGTGTGCCCGGCGGATGGCCGTGCGGGTCGATTTTTTCCGGCGCTTCGAAGCTCGAGCGCACGAAGATGCGCACATTGTGGACCATGCCGAGCTCGACCGAGCGGACCTGCAACACTTTGGCGCCGAGGGAAGCGAGCTCCAGCATCTCCTCGAACGCCACTTTGTCCAGCCGGTGGGCGCGGGGCACGACCCGCGGATCGGTGGTGTAGACGCCGTCGACGTCGGTGTAGATGTCGCAGCGGTCGGCGCGGATCGCCGCCGCGATGGCGACGGCGGAGGTGTCCGATCCGCCACGGCCCAGCGTGGTGATGCGGCCGGTTTCCTTATGCAGGCCCTGGAAGCCGGCGACCACGGCGACTTCCTTGCGGTCCTTGAAGCGGCGGATCAGTTCCTCGCCGTTGACGTCGAGGATGCGCGCCGAACCGTGGGCGTCCGAAGTCAGGATCGGCACCTGCCAGCCCTGCCAGGAGCGCGCATTGATATCGAGATCCTGCAGCGCGATGGCGAGCAACCCCGCGGTGACCTCTTCGCCGGTGGCGACCACCGCATCGTACTCGCGCGCGTCGTAGATGCGCCGCTCCTTGAGCGCCGCTTCGCACCAGGCGACGAGCTGGTTGGTGACGCCGGCCATGGCCGAGACGACGACGGCGACCTCATGACCCGCGTCGACCTCGCGCTTGACGTGGCGCGCGACGTTGCGGATGCGATCGATATCGGCGACCGAGGTACCGCCGAATTTCATGACGAGACGGGCCATGACGGCTTTTCGCGCTGCTCTCGACAAAAGGGCGCGTATAGATACCGGCGGGGTCCGCCGGCTGCAACATGACTGCGCGCGGATTCGGCCCGCTCGGGCCGCGGCCCGGCCGGCCTCGCCATCAAGTCAGAGAATGAGATCTGCTTCTTAGGGCCGCTCCCGCTGGAAAAGGCGGCGGTAAAGTCAATCGCCGCTGGAAAGGTCGCGTTGCTTCGGGACTGCGGACTTCACCGGAGCCGCGCGCGGCACTTCGCCGAAGCACGCGGCAGACCCCATGAGAGACGACCAGAAAGCAACCCAAAGCAGTACGGGCATGACTATTTTCCTTCTATGGATTGGTCATTGAAATAGACTGCACGCAATAACCCCCCGGAATCGGCGCGGTTCCGAAATCATGCGAGACAAAGATGCGTGATCGGAAGGAACAAAGAATAGGCGTGGTCGGCGGCGGCCTGATGGGCCACGGCATCGCTTATCTGTTCGCCGCGGCAGGCCTCCGCGTCGGCCTGTTCGAGCCTTCGCCGGACATCCGCGCCTCGCTGCCGGCGCGCTTGCGACGCGATCGCCGATCTTTTCGGCGATGCGCGGACGTTCCTGCGGCGCATCGAGGCTCACGATGCCTTGGCGCCGGCCGTCGACGGCGCCACCTTCGTGTTCGAGGCCGCGCCGGAGAAATTGCCGCTCAAACAGCAGATCTTCGCCGAACTGGAGAGCCTGGTGGCGCCGGACACCATACTCGCCAGCAACTCATCGGCGATCCCCTCGACCGAGATCGGCCGCCACCTGGCGCATCGCGAACGCGTGGTCGGCACGCATTTCTGGAATCCGCCGCATCTCGTGCCGCTGGTGGAAGTCGATTGCAGAACGAAAAGACCGGCGAGGACGACCGTGCGCCGGACGATGGAGCTGTTGCGCGACGCCGGCAAAACACCGGTGCATGTGCGCCGCGACGTCCCCGGCTTCGTCGGCAACCGGCTGCAGCATGCGATGAAACGCGAGGCGATTGCGCTGGTCGCCGCCGGCGTTTGCGACGCCGACACGATCGACGTCGTGGTCCGCGAAGGGTTCGGCGCGCGCACCGCCGTGCTCGGACCGATGGAGCAAACCGATCTGGTCGGCACCAATCTCACCCTCGACATTGCCGAGGTGCTCTATGCCGACCTCGACCGCACGCCTGGACCGCATCCGTACCTGCGCGAGCTCGTCAGGTCCGGCAAGCTCGGCATGAAGACCGGCGAGGGCATGCGCAAATGGACGCCGGAAGCGGCCGAGGCGGTGCGTGAGCGTCTGTCGCGCTTCCTCGCCGCACAGGCCAAGGCGCGAAAGCAGGCGCAAAAGACCGATCCCGCCTGAGCACCGACACCCGTTGCGCTTCACCGATCGCGACGCGTCCAATTGTCGCCGCCAGCGCCGCAGCCGGCGCTACGCCGCATCGCCTTGACCGTTCCACAAGCGCAGTAGAAGATGCGGCGCGTTCGGACGCGGCGCGGCTTGGCGGGTTTGGCCGCGGCGCAGTACCGGCGGTCCCCGGCACGGGGCCAACGATAAAAAATTGACTGGCCCAGCTACGACCTCGTCGTGCTGCAAAACCCCAAAAATAAAAACCAGAGCCAGATCAGGGAGGATCAATCATGTCGAACACCACGCTATCCGTGCGCCGCCGCTCATTGCTCCAGGCCGGCCTGGCGCTCGGCGCCAGTCAGGTCATTGGCGCTCCTTTCGTCATCAAGGCGCTGGGCGACGAGCCGATCAAAATCGGCATGGTCGATCCGCTGACCGGCGTACTTTCCGCGCTGGCGCAAAGCGAAGTCGACGGCGCCAAATACGCCACCGCCGAAGTCAACAAGAAGGGCGGCATTCTCGGCCGCCAGGTCGAGCTTCTGGTCGAGGACTCGGCCAACGACGTCGGCACCGGCGTGCAGAAGACGCGCAAGCTGATCGACCGCGATCAGGTCAACGCCATCATCGGCGACGTGAACTCCGGCATTGCCTATGCCATGTCGCAGGTGACCAACGAAAAGAAGGTATTCCACATCGTCGCCGGCGGCCACACCGACCCGATCACCGGCACGAATTGCAAATGGAACGTGTTCCGCGTCTGCAACACGACGACCATGGACGCCGAGGCGGTCACCCCCGAGCTGGTGAGTAAGTTCGGCAAGAAATGGTTCTTCGTCACGCCGGATTATGCCTACGGCCACACGCTGCAGGACGCCTTCATCAAGGCGCTGACCAAGCTCGGCGGCACCTACGAAGGCGACATGCTGCCGATCAACAATACCGATTTTTCCGCCACCTTGATCAAGGCCAAGGCCTACAAGCCCAACGTGCTGCTCAACAACATGGGCGGGCTGACCCAGATCAATTGCATGAAGCAGTTCACCCAGTTCGGCATGCAGAAAGAAATGGGACTGGGCGGCGCGCTGTTCGAATTGGAAAGCATCAAAGCCTGCCCCGTTGAAGCGCAGACCGGTTGGTGGGATTTCGAGTGGTGGTGGAATCAGCCCAATGTGCCCGAGACCGTCAAATTCGTTGCCGACTACCGCGCCGCCAACAACAACAAGACGCCGTCCGCCCGCGACTGGTTCGGCTACGTGTCCGTGCATTCGGTGCGGCTCGCCGCCGAGAAAGCGAAGTCGCTCGACGGCCCGAAACTGGCGGCGGCGATGGAGGACATGGAGTTGCCGCCCGACGTGGCGCTGCAACCCGGCAAGGTGTTCTACCGCAAGGGCGATCACGAACTGATGCCGAATATTTTCGTTGGCGAGGTTCATCCGCTCAAGGGCACCGCCGACGATTATGTGTCGGTCTCCACGCTGGTGCCGGGCGAGAAAGCTGCCGGCACGGTGGAAGACACCGGCTGCAAGATGGTCGAACCGAGCTGAACCAACCACCCGCGAGGGGGAATCCATTCCGGGTCATTGCGAGGAGCAAAGCGACGAAGCAATCCAGCGCGGTGCCGCACCACTGGATTGCTTCGCTTCGCTCGCAATGACGGCTTGACGCGTAGGACGGCCGATGACTCAGCTCATTCTGTTCAACGTGACCAATGGGCTGATCATCGGCGCGTTCTATGTGCTGATGGCGCTCGGCCTCTCGCTCATCCTCAATCTCTCCAACGTCATCAATTTCGCGCACGGCAATTTCCTGGCGCTGGGCGGCTATATGGCCTTCACGCTGTCGCCCACGCTCGGCTATTGGGGCGCGCTCATCGTCTCGCCGTTCCTGGTTGCGCTGATCGGGCTGGCCGTCGAGCAACTGATGATCCGCCGCATCTACGGCCGCGACCCGGTCTACAGCCTGCTGCTCACTTTCGGCCTTGCCTTCGTGATGCAGGACGCCGCGCGCTATATCTGGGGGCCCAACGGCTTGCCGCTCGGCCTGCCCGACGTTCTGGCGCAGCCGATCACGCCGGATCTGTTCTTCATCACCTATTACCGCATCTTCATGGTGGCGGTGGTGATCGTTGCCGTGGCCGGGCTGTTCGCCTTTCTCCGCTACAGCCGCATCGGCTTGCGCATCCGCGCCGGCACGCTCGACCTCGAAACCGTGTCCTCGCTCGGCGTCAATGTCCGGCACTTGCGCAGCTTCAATTTCGCGCTCGGCTGCCTGTTGGCGGGCTTGAGCGGCGTGCTTGCCGCCGGGCAGATCGGGCTTAATCCCAATATGGGCGACGATCTGTTGATGCCGAGCTTCATCGCCATCATCGTCGGCGGCGTCGGAAGCCTGATCGGCACCTTGTTCGGCGGGCTTCTGATCGGCATGGCCGCGGCCCTCACCACCGTATTCTATCCGTCGGCCAGCGAAGCGGTGATCTACGCCATCCTGATGGCGGTGCTGCTCATTCGCCCGCGCGGCCTCGTCGGCGAGGAAGGGATGCTGTCATGACCATGGCGATCGCCTCGCTCGGCGGACGGCTCCCGATCGTGACCCACCGCCGCGAGCTCGCTCTGATCCTGATCTGGGCGGCGCTGCTCTTGGTGCCGTTCTGGCTGCCGCTCCTGGGCGGCTACACCGCGCTCGCCGGCCGCGTGCTGGTGTTCGGCTTGGCGGCGATGGGACTGAACTTGCTGTTGGGCTTCACCGGCGTGCTGAGCTTCGGGCATGCCGCCTATTTCGGGCTGGGCGCCTACGGCGCCGGCCTGACGCTGCGCTATCTGGTGCATTCGACGCCGCTTGCCATGCTGGCGGGCACGCTGCTCGGCGGCCTCGCCGGCACCTTGTTCGGCCTGTTGATCGTGCGCCGCCGCGGCGTCTACTTCGCCATGTGCACCATCGCCTTCGGCCAGCTCTGGTACTACCTCGCCTATAGCTGGAACAGTTTCACCGGCGGCTTCGACGGCTTGCGCGATTTCGAGCGCCAGCCGATCGGCTTCGGCCGCTTTACGCTGCATATCGAGGGCGGCGGAACGACGTTCTATTTCTTTCTGCTCGCCGTGTTCGCCGTCGCCGCGGCGCTCATGGGCGTATTGTTACGCTCGCCGTTCGGCCGCACCTTGGTGGCGATCCGCGAGAACGAACGCCGCGCCCGCTTCCTCGGCATCCCGGTGGAGCGCCATATCTGGCTGTCGTTCTCGATCTCCTGCTTCTTCACCGCGCTGGCCGGCACGCTCTATGCGCTGCTTAACAATTTCGCCGACCCGCTGACGCTGCACTATTCGCTGTCCGGCTATTTCGTCGTCATGACGGTGATCGGCGGCATGCGCACCTTCTGGGGACCGCTCCTTGGCGCCGCGGTCTTCGTCTCGCTGCAGGACTACATCTCGTCGATGACGGTGAACTGGATGTCCTTTGTCGGCGCCATCTTCATGCTGGTGGTGCTGTTTTTCCCGCGCGGGCTGCTTGGCACCATCCGCCGCCAGATCAAGGCGTAGCGGCCGCCTCCAGCATGATCCGGAAAAGGGGAAGCCGGTTTTCCGAAAAGATCATGCTCCAATAATAAAGCTAGTATGGCAGCCCGACATATTGCTCCGCCAGCGACGCCTGGGCGTGCTCGGAGGCGAGCAGATAATCGAACTGATTGATCCGCACCTGCTGTTCGAACGGGGTCTCGTTCGGGAAACGGTGCAGCAGCATGGTCAGCCACCACGACATGCGCGCGGCGCCCCACACCCGGCGCAGCGCCGTGTCCGAATAGCCGTCGAGGTAATGCGTCTTGCCGGTCGAATAGAATTCGATCAGCGCGCGGGACAGATAAAACACGTCGGACACCGCGAGATTGAGGCCCTTGGCGCCGGTCGGCGGCACGATATGGGCGGCATCGCCGGCCAGAAACAGCGTCCCGTATCGCATCGGCTCGGCGACGAAGCTGCGCAGCGGCGCAATCGACTTTTCGATCGAGGGCCCGGTGACGATGCTCTCGGCCATGTCCTTCGGACAACGCGCCTTGAACTCCTCCCAGAAACGGTCGTCCGGCCAGTCCTCGAGCCGCGTGTCGAGCTCGCACTGGATGTAGTAGCGGCTCAGCATCGGATTGCGCATCGACGCCAGCGCAAAGCCGCGGCTGTGATAGCAATAGCAGATCTCCGGATAAGGCGGCGTTTCCGACATGATGCCGAGCCAGCCGAACGGATAGCCCTTCTCGTAAGTCTTGAGCACGGAGGCCGGGATCGAGGCCCGGCCGACGCCGTGATAGCCGTCGCAGCCGGCGACATAGTCGCAATCGATGCGGTGCGTCGCGCCTGCCTTCTCGTAGGTGACATGCGGCCGCCCCGACGTGAGGTCATGCAGCCGGACATCGGCGGCTTCGTCGACGATCTTGCCGCCGGCGGCATCGCGCGCGGCGTAGAGGTCTTCGGTGATCGCGGTCTGGCCGTAAGCCATCATCGGCTTGCCGGTATATTTGCGCGTGTCGATCAGAAAATGCGGGCGATCCTGCCAGGCGATGCCGGAGCCGTCGTGCGGCTGGCCCTCGCGATCCATCCGCGCGCCGAGCCCGACCTCGCGCAAGAGCGCGACCGTGCCGGCTTCGAGCACGCCGGCGCGATCCGCTCCAGCACATGGGCGCGGGTCTGCCGCTCCAGCACGATGGTGTCGATGCCGTTGCGATCGAGAATATGCGACAGCAAGAGACCGGCAGGGCCACCGCCGATAATGGCGACTTGGGTACGCATCAGTTCACCTGACCACGGATCGGCAGAACATGTTGCCCGGCCGTGAACCACACCGCGTGATCCAGGTCAAAGTGGAAACAGGCCGGCT
Source organism: uncultured Alphaproteobacteria bacterium (assembly GCA_963807125.1). Classification (GTDB taxonomy): domain Bacteria; phylum Pseudomonadota; class Alphaproteobacteria; order Rhizobiales; family Xanthobacteraceae; genus BOG-931. Next base: position 167,463 of record CAWEAH010000012.1, on the reverse strand, counting down.
GGAACAAAAACGGGAAGTGGCCCGCATCACGGGCCCGCAATCCCCATCGCCTCGACGAAGGCGCGCCGCACCTCGGCGGGCTGGCCGTAGTGGTGGCGGAATTCCTTGAGCCGCTGACGCAGCAGCGGGTCCTTGTCGTAGTCGGCGAGCGCAATGCCTTCGGTGTTGAATTCCCGCGCCATGTTGGGCAGTGCGATGCAAGCCGCCGCATTGGCGCTGCGGATCACGCCGCCGGGCTCCCGGCCCGCCGCGATGGCCTCGAGCTCCTTGAAAAACCGGTTGCGCATCATGGTGACGCCGATGTCGCTCGAACGCAGATTTTCCTTGGTGCGGTCGGCGATGCGGCCCTGGCCGACCCAGGCGACGATGTCCTGGTTGATGACATGGCTGGAAATCCAGCGGCCGGCGCCGTCCTTGATCGGACTGATCCAGGTCGGCACCCGCTCCTGCACATAGGGCTCGCGGCCTTTCGGCACGCGCATGAAGAACCATGCGACGGAAAGCGTATTCTCGTCGTCGACCGGCACGCGCCATTCGAAATGGCTGCCGAGATAGAAGCCGTTCGGCCACAACGCGACGCGGCCGACGGTCCAGTAACGGTCCTCCTCGCTCTGGCCTTCGCGCACGCGCTTGTAGATGAAGCCGTGCTCGAATTCCTCGAACTTCAGCTTGAGATGCTTCGGCGCCGCATTGGCATCGCCGCCGCGCAGCCGGCTGCCCCAATTGTCATGCATCCATTCGAAGTGCACCGGGTCGATCGAATTCTCCTGGCATTGAAGCCAGTTGCACGGGATGTCGGCGAGCACGATCTCGCGAAAGCCGTTCGCCCAGGTGAACGGCTCCCACACCGGCAGTTCCGGCGCCGGCAGCGGCCCGAGATAAGCAAACAACAGTCCGGCGCATTCCCTCACCGGATAGGCCTTGGTGTCGCAGCCGGCTTTCGACGGTTTCGGACTGGCGGTGTCCTCGTAGGGCTGCTCCAGGCAGCGGCCGGTCTCGTCGAACAGCCAGCCGTGATAGCTGCAGCGAAGGCCGTCGTCCTCGACCCAGCCGTAGGACATATCGGCCCGCCGATGCGGACAATGGCGATCGACGAGTCCGTAGCGGCCGCGCAGATCCTTGTAGAGCACGAGGTCTTCGCCGAGCAGCCGGATCGGCTTGATCGGATTGGCCTCGAACTTGCTGGCGCCGGCCACCGGTTGCCAGTAGCGGCGCAACAGCTCGCCCATTGGGGTCCCGGGCCCGACCCGTGTGAGCATCTCGTTACGAGCGGCAGTGAGCAAACCGTCCTCCCTGACGATTGTTAGTAATTGCGCAACGATTATTTCACCCTTTGCCGCGCGCGGGGAGAGGGCAAAGCGCCGAATCGTGCGCGAGCGGAGGCTCATCGCCTTTGCATCCGCCGCAATTGGCTCAAATCGAAGATAATTTCTTACCGGCCATTCAATCGTTCTGATGTTGTATGGCGCGATGCACACCGCCGACGCAACGGGTCACCGCAGCGCGGCATGGTTCGTCGAGGCGGATCATGTCGATGCGGCACGGCGCGGTCGCAAGGCCGCCCGCGTGCGGCGCGAGGAGGCCACCTCAGCGCGCGCCGTCATCGTTTCTTCGCTGTTCCTGATACTCTTCACCGGCGCGCTGCTGTTCGGCGGCCACGCCGCCATCAATCCGCTGTTGCGGCTCGCCACCACCGCCGGCGAAACCAGATCGGTCGGCGACGTCCTGCTGCCGATGCGCGACGGCCGGTTTTGCCGCCACCTGTCGTTCGATAATACCACCGCCGCAATCGCGGAGGGCACGGTGGAACCTTGTCCGGACAGCATCACCAAGGGCGAGTTCCGCAGCTTCGGCCGCGGCTTCTCTTGGGGCGAGCAATGAACTAGGGCGATTGGCAATCTCGTTCGCCAATCTCGTGCCGCGCATCGCTCGCCTGTCCTTTTTCCCGCATCGCCAGTGCCGTTAAGACCGTACTTTCGCCACCTTTGCGCGAGCATCTGTCGCGGCGACGGACGGGGCGACTTGCAAGCGACAACAAGACCCATCGAACGGTCCTTGCGCCGCTGCCTGCGCTGCGCGCCAACGAAACTCTGGAGCTATGTGGGGAAATGTCCATGCGGATCGTGCGTTTTATCTGTTTGCTGGCGCTGCTTGCGGCCGCGTCGCTCTATCAGACCGACGGCGCCGATGCCGCGGTCAGCCAGGACGTCCAGCAAGCCTGCACGCCCGATGCCATGCGGCTGTGCTCTGAATTCATTCCCGACGTGGCGAAGATCACCGCCTGCATGAAGGCCAAGCACGCCCAACTGAGCTCCGTCTGTCTCACCGCGATGCGCGGCGGCGGCCGGCACGAAATCCGGCGCGAAGCCAAACACGTCGTAAGACACGAACGCCATGAGGCCCGGCGCGAAGCGCATCGTCACTGGGCGCACGCGCACTGCGACTCGATTCTCCCATACCTGCAATTGACCGGCCGCGGCGCTTCCGCTTGGGAGCCCGTCACTTCACCGGCCAGCAGGCGAACAGGGTCGGCTGGATGGACAGGTCGGCGGCGCCGCACAGGTAAACCTCCTTGTCCTTCTGCAGGACAAGCGTGCTGACGACGCCGGATTGCGTGCCCGTCGCCGCTTTGATTTCGAAGCCTTGCGCGGTCAACGACGACAATGAAACCGATTTCGGCAACCGCGGCTGTTGCGCCGCGCTCGGCCGTAACCCCAACAGGCTCGCCGCGACGAGCGCCGCCAACACGCGGATTGCCCGCAATCTGCGAAGGTCCGGCGAGCGGTGCTTCATGGCGTCAGTTCTGCGGCAGCGGCGGGATGCCGAGCTGCTTGGCAAAGCCGGCCACCGCGTTGCGTTGTTCATCGATGGATTTGGCGAATTCCGCTGGCCCGCCGACATTCAAGATCTGGCCGGTCGCTTCCAGTTTTTGCTTGATCGCGTCGTCGGCGACGGCCGCGAAATCCTTGGCGATGCGCCGCCGCAGGTCGAGCGGCATGCCGGGCGGTCCGAACAGCCCGACCAGGCCATCGAGGGTGAGCGCCGGATAGCCCGCCTCCTTCACGGTCGGCAGGCCGGGTTCGCTCGGCGCGCGCGCGGTATTGGTGACGGCGAGCAGCTTGATTTTGCCGCTTTGCAGCTGCGGCCGCACGATCGCCAGCGCCGACTCGTAGACTTGGACGCGGCTCTCGGCGAGGTCATTGGCCGCGTCGACCGGATTTTTGTACGCGACCTTGCTGATGTCCAAGCCCTCTTCTTTGAGCCAGCCGGCAAACATGAAATCGAGCGCCCCGGTAACGCCAGCCCAGTTGAGCTTGCCCGGCTCGCTCTTGGCCAGCGCGACGAGTTGATCCAGCGAATTAATGCCCAGGCTCGCCGGGACCGAAATCGCGACGATGGTATTGGAGACGCGCGCAATAGGCACGAGATCGCTCGGCTTATAAGGCAGGTGATCGTGCAAGAACGGATGCGCGGTAAACGACGACGTCGGCGCAAACAGCAGTTCATGGTCGTCATGGGCGGTGACGAAGGCGTTGATGGCGACGATGCCATCGCCGCCCGGGCGGTTCTCGACGACAACCGCCTGGCCCCAGCGCTGGCTCAGGCGGTCCGCGAACAGCCGTGCCTCAATGTCGGAACCGGAGCCAGGACCAAGCGTAAGAATGAATTTGACCGAATGGGTCGGCCAATCCTGTGCCGCCATCGCCGGCGTTCTCGCCACAGCCGCGGTGAGCACGGCGGTCAGAGCGACCGCAGTCTTGAATAGAACGCGCAGCATCATGCGCATGGCTTCCCCCCGATTTTGTTGTGACGCCGCCGCGCGAGATCCTTTGCAGCGTTGCGATCCGGCGGCCTTTGAGCGCCGCTACAGAGGCCCGGCGCCGACGAGGTTTTACGATTTTTGATCCTAGTCCTCCAGCCCGGTCGGCACGTTCTTGTTCTCGCTTACAAGCTTCATCCCGGCGGCCAGCGCCATGGTCTCCGCCAGCGCCGCGAAGTCCTTTTGCAGATAGTCTTGCGGATTCTTCTGCAGCGTCGCGGCGCCGAAATGGCCCTGCAGCACTTCGCGCGTCGCCGCCGTGATCGGCATCGGCACGTCCATCTCGCGGGCGAGCTCGAGGCCGAGGTCGAGATCCTTGCGCAGGAGCTCCGGCGTGAACGTCGTGGTCCAATCGAGATTGACCAGCGCCGGCGATTTGTAGCGCGTGAACATCGAGCCCATCACGCCATTGTTGAGGAAGGCGAGGAAGGCGTGGCGCGGCACGCCCATCTTGTTGGTCAACAGCATGATCTCGATCAGATTCTCGATGACGACGCCGAGCATCACGTTATGCGCGATCTTGCAGACGCGGGCGAGCTCGCCGTCGCCGACATAAGAGACGCCGCGCGGCGCGAACACCTCGATCAACGGAATGGCGGTCTTGCAGGCCGGCTCGGGCCCCGACACCACCGCGGAAAGCTTGCCGGCCTTGATCACTTTGGCATTGCCGCTCACCGGCGACGCGACGAACTCGGCATCGAATTGCTTGAGCTTGTCGCGGATCGCAGCCAATTCCTCGACCGCGATGGTCGAGCAGTCGACCACGATCGGCGGCATCTTGCCGCCTTCGCTGCAGACGCCGTGCTTGCCGTACAGCACCTCCTGCACGTCCGCGCCGGTGGCGACGATGGAAAACAGCACGTCGACATCCTTGAGCTCGGACAGCCGGTCGACCACTTTGCCGCCGATCTTGGCGAGCGGCTCCGCCTTGGCCTTCGTGCGATTCCAGATCGAGACGTCGTGGCCCGCCTTGATCAGCCGTTCCGCCATGGGAAAACCCATGCGGCCCATGCCGATCCAGCCGATTTTGGGGGCGTTCTTCGCTGCCATATCCAACTCCCGTCTCATTTTTTCAATGCTCGGAGGGTTCCTAGCACAGCCCACGGCGGCCGCAACGGCCGCGCCAAAGCGCCGGCTTGTGCTTGAACGAAAAGCGGCATTATCCTCAAATTGCGATGCATGACGTTGTCGACGACCTTGTGCCGACAGGACTGCAGGTCGACGCCGGTCCGATCCGACGCGCGGCGCGCAGTGCGTTCCCCTTCATCGTGGTTGGCGCGCTGTGGGAGACGGTGGCGCATCTGGGACTGTTCCCGGCGCAATTCTTTCCGTCGCTCGAAACCGTCGCCGCCACTTTCGTTCGGCTGACGCTCAGCGGCGCGCTGCCGCATCACACGCTCGACACGCTCATCCGCCTGATCGCCGGTTTCTCGATAGCGGCTGTGATCGGCGTCGCCGTCGGCATCGTTATGGGCCGATCGCGCCGGGCCGAGGATATCCTATTGCCGCTGGTCAGCATCGGCGCGCCGATACCGGGGCTCGCTTACGCGCCGCTGTTCTTGTTGTGGTTCGGGCCCGGCAATGTCTCCGCGGTGGTGCTGGTTGCCTTCGTCTCGATGTTTCCGATCATCTATAACTGCTGGACCGGGGTGAAAGCGGTCAAGGACATTTGGCTGCGTTCGGCGCAGGCGATGGGCGCGGACGATCGCCGCCTGTTCCGCCATGTCATTCTGCCGGGATCGCTACCCTATATTCTCACCGGTCTGCGGCTCGGGCTGGCGCAAGCCTGGCGCATCCTGGTCGCGGTCGAAATGCTGGCGGCGGTGCCGTGGGGCCTGGGCTGGCTGATCTTCGGCGCCCAGGAATTCCTCAATACCGACGTGATGCTCGCCGGCATCGCGGTGATCGCGATCATCGGCCTGGCGCTGGAGAAGCTGGTCTTTCAGCCGCTCGAGGATTTTACCGTGGTGCGCTGGGGCATGATGACATGACGACCGACCGCATTCGCTCGCTGCGGCGCGGCACGCTGACGCTTGCTCGCGGTGGCTGCGGCCTACGAGGCGATCGCGCGCAGCGGCTATTTTGCGCCGGCGCTTGATGCCGTCGCTCGCCGTCGTGGCGCAAACGCTTTTCAGTTCGATCCTCGACGGCAGCATGCTGCATCATGCCGCCGCGACGCTCTATCGCGTGGTCATCGGTTTCGGCTTCGCCGTCGCCGTCGGCCTGCCGCTCGGCGTGGCCATGGGCCGGTTCCGGCCGGTCGAGCAATTCGTCCTGCCGCTGTCGAGCGCGCTGATGCCGATCCCCTCGCTCGCCTGGGTGCCGGTCTTCATCCTGTGGTTCGGGCTCGGCAACACCGTGACCATCCTTATCGTCTTTTACGCCGCGCTGTTTCCGATGCTGCTCAACACCTGGACCGGCGTGCGCTCGGTCAACCCGATCTGGCTGCGCGCCGCCGGCGCCATGGGCGCCAACGAACGGGCGCTGTTCTGGAAGGTCATCATTCCCGGCGCGTCACCATTTATCATCGCGGGGCTGCGCCAGTCGTTCCTGCGTTCCTGGATCGCCGTGATCGGCGCCGAAATGCTGGCCGGCTCGGATTGGGGTCTGGGCTGGGTGATCTTCGATGCCAAGGAATTCCTCGACACCGACGTGATGCTCGCTTCGCTCATCGTCATCGGCTGCATCGGCTTTGTCACCGAGCGCCTGGTGTTCGGCTCGATCGAACGCGCCACCATTTATCGCTGGGGCATGGCGCGCGCGGCGAAAGGCTAGGCGCAACCGCGCAGCGCCGGCGTCACTCCGGCTTTAAATTCCCCGCCTGGATAATGTCTTTGTACCTTTCAATATCGGCGCGAACGAATGCGCCGAATTGATCGACCGAGAGTGCCGACACGTCGGCTCCATTGGCTTCCAGCTTGGCTTTGACGTCCGGTTCGAGGATGACCTTGTTGATCGCGGTATTGAGACGCGTCGCCAGGTCTTTCGGTAATCCGCGCGGCCCGAAGAATCCGGCCCAGAGTGTAAAATCGAAATTGGCGATCCCGGTCACCTCGGCGACGGTCGGCATGTCGGGCGCCGCAGGCGCGCGCTTCGCCGTCGACACCGCCAGCATCTTGATCCTGACCGCCCTGCATCAGCGGCACGGCGCCCGGGTAGCCGGGAAAATAAAAATCGACTTGGCCGCCGGCCACGTCGTTCAAGGCCGGGCCGGCGCCTTTGTACGGCACGTGGACGAGCTTGCTGTCGAGCTTGAGCTTCAACAATTCGCCGGCGAGATGACCGGGCGTGCCGATACCCGCGGAGGCGAATGTGAGCGGCTGGTCGGCGCGCAGGGCCGCCGCCCATTGCGCGGCGGTCGAGAACGGCGACTTGGGCGGCACCACCAGCGCCAGCGGCACGACTCCGGCAAGCGCGATCGGTTGCAAATCCTTCAGGGGATCGTAGCCGACGTCCTTCATGAAATAAGGATTGATGGCGATCTCGGGCGTTTGCCCGACCGTCAACGTGTAGCCGTCGGGATCGGCGTTGACGACGTCGCGGGCGCCGATGGTGCCGCCGGCGCCCGACCTGTTTTCGACGGCAATCGATTGGCCGAGCTCGATGGCCAACTGGTTGGCGATAATGCGCCCGAGAATGTCGCCGGTACCGCCGGGAGGAAAGTTGACGATCAGGCGGATGGGGCGGCTCGGATAGGTTTGCGCGGAGGCCGGCAGCGCCGGCGAACAAAAGTCCGATCGCAAGCGTCGCGGCCGCGCCGGCGTGGCCCGTGCAAATCCGCTTCATGATTGCCCCCTTTTCCGGCTGGCTGGCGCCCCGTGCTTCTGGCAAAAGAGAAACCGCGCCGCCGGAAACCGGCATGGTAGACCATCATCATGCTCAGAGAAAAGCTTGGGGAAGGAAAACAAGGATCGTCGATGGCCCATATCGAGGCGCGCGACATCACGCTGACTTATGCCACGCCGAGCGGCAGCGTGCCCGGCGTGCGCGGCGTGAGTTTCGCGATGGCGGCCTCCGAATTCCTCTGCATCGTCGGACCGAGCGGGTGCGGCAAGTCGACGCTGCTCAACATCATCGCCGGCTTCATTGTCCCCACCGCCGGCGAAATCCGCATCGGCGGCGCTCCGGTCAAGGGCTATGGCATGGACCGCGGCGTGGTGTTTCAGGATTTCGCCCAGCTTTTCCCTGGCGCACTGCGCTCGGCAACGTCGCCTTCGGGCTCGAGATGAAAGGCGTGCCCAAGGCGGAGCGCGAGGCGATCGCGCTCGAGCAGCTTCGTCTCGTCAAGCTCGAGAAATTCGCCCGCTCTTATCCGCATCATCTGTCGGGCGGCATGCAGCAGCGCGTCGCCATCGCCCGCGCGCTCGCTTACAATCCGGCGGTGCTGTTGATGGACGAGCCGTTCGCGGCGCTCGATGCCTTGACCCGCGACGACATGCAGCGGCTCCTTGCCGAGGTCTGGCGCGCAACGCGCAAGACGGTGATCTACGTGACCCACAACGTCGCCGAAGCGGTGTATCTCGCCGACCGCGTGGTGGTGATGACGCCGCATCCGGGAACGGTGAAGACCGAAGTCGCCATCCGCCTGCCGCGGCCGCGCGATCCGTTAAGCGTCGAATTCCTCGAACACCAGAAGGAACTGCTCAAGCTCCTCGGACAGGGGTCGACCAAAGAGTCGATCCAGGAGGCAACCGCGTGAGCTTTGTCACACGAACCGCGCTCGCGGTGCTGCTGACGCTCGCCGGCGCGGCGCCAAGCGCGGCGCAAGAGCATTATCCCAACCGGCCGATCCGGCTGATCGTCGGCTTCGGCGCCGGCGGCCCGACCGATATCCCCGCCCGCTTCGTCGCCGACAAGCTCGGCGCCGCGCTCGGCCAGCCGGTGGTCGTCGAAAACAAGCCTGCGGCGGGCGGCATCGTCGCCACGCGCGACGTGATCGCGCAGCCGGCGGACGGCTATACGCTGCTGCTCTGCACCCATTTCGAGGCCATCAACAATGCGGTCTACCGCAATGTCGGCTTCAAGCTCAGCGACCTCGCGCCGATTTCGCTGATCGCCAAATATTATTATGCGCTGGCGTTGTCGAACGCGGTGCCGGCGAGCGATTTCAACGCGTTCGTGGCCTACGCCAAGGCGCATCCCGGCGAGGTGACCTACGCCACCGTCGGCACCGGCTCCGCGCAGGAGGTCATCGCCCGCCAGATCGAGCAAGCCACTGGCGTCACGATGAATCGCATCCCGTTCCGCGGCGGTATCCAGGTGGTGCAGGAACTGATCGCGGGCCGGATCGGCTTTTACGTTTCGCCGACGCTGGCGATCTTGCCGCAATATCAGAGCAAGCAACTGAAAATTCTCGCCATGACCAGCCCCGAGCGCGTGCCGGGCCTTCCCGACGTGCCCACCCTCAAGGAATACGGCATCAGCTTCGACCGCTTCGGCTGGCTCGGCCTATGCGCTCCAGCCGGCACGCCGCAGCAAGTCATCGATACGCTGCACGACAAGATCGTGCCGATCGTCGCTGGCGCGGATTATCGGGCGCTGGTCGACAAGGCCGGCACCATCGCGGTGTCGTCGACGCCGGCCGAATTGCGCGCGGTCATGAACAAGACGCTCGAAGACGTCGCCGCCAGCGTCAAGGAATTCGGCATGCAGCAGGACCAGCCATAACGACAAGACAGTGGAGGACATCATGACACGACGATCGGCGTTGACGCGGCGGCAATATCTCACGGCGGCCGGCGCCGGCGCGCTGGCGCTGGGCCTCGGCGCGGCGCGCCCGGCCGCGGCGGCCGTGACGATCCGTCAGGGCTACCAGACCAATATCTGGGGCATGCCGACCTATTATCTGATGAAGTCCGGCTATCTCGAAAAGCACGGGCTTGCGGTCGAGGACTATGCCGTGCCGTCCGGCAACATCACCATGCAGCAGATGGTGGCGCGCCAGGTCGACCTCGGCACCTATGCCGGGCCGTCCTTCATCATCGGCAACGTCAAAGGCGGCCTGGTTGCCATCGCCATGATCGAGCACGTCGGCAAGACGGCGCGCATCGTCGCCCGCAAGGACCTCAACATCACCAAGATCGAGGATTTGCGCGGCAAGCGCATCGCCAATCAGACCGGCTCCTCGGTCGGCAACGATCTCGTGGATATCGTGCTGCCGCATTACGGGCTGAACAAAGGCGACTACACCGAAGTGCGCATGGACGTGAACAATATGGTGGCCGCACTCGCCGCCAAGACCGTCGACGCCATGGCCAATGTCGAGCCCTATAACGTCATCGCCGTGGCCGACGGCATCGGCAACGATCTGGGCGATTTTTCCAGCTTCGATCCGATGCCGGTGTTCATGGCGGCGACGCCGGACTTCATCGAGAAAAATCCCGATGCGGTGGTCGCCTATCTCAAGGCCTGGCTCGACGCCGCAGGCGACTTCAAGAACAGCCCGCAGAAGGTCAACGACGTCATCTACAAGTTCTATACCGACAAGGGCTACAAGATGTCGGCGGAGACCTTCTCCACCGCGCTGTCGCGGGTGGAAGTCAATCCGGGCTTTCCCGACCTCAAATCCTACATGCAGCAGCAGGCGGAAATCCTGGTCAAAAGCAAGATCATCAATACCATTCCGGATTGGAGCAAGGCGCTGCGTCCGGATTTTATGGAAAAAGCCAAAGCGGGGGCTTAAGCCCATAATCGACAAATCGCGCAAGCCTGAATCGGCATGGCCGGGCATAGTCAATTGGCTATTGTCCCGGCTATCACCGTCTTGGATATTAACCTGAACATCCGCGGAGGAGACCTGAATGGCGACCGAGAGCCCGCTCACGAACGGCTATCAACCCGTCACCTGGAATTTCAAGCTTCTGGCCCACGACATGCTCGGCGGCTTCGGCGGCATGGGCGAAGGCATGTCGGTGCAGATCGCGCCGGACGGCCGCCGCATCATCTGGCTGGCGCATGAGAGCGCGCCGAAGAATTTCACCGCCGTCGATGTCTCCGATCCGCGCAAGCCCAAGGTGGTGTGCCAGACCGACTTGCCGCACGCCAATATGCGCTCGAATTCGCTGGAAACCTGCGGCAACATGATGGCGGTGGCCTATCAGACCTCGAAGAAGGATCTGCAGCCGGCCGGTTTCGAATTGTTCGACATTTCCAAGCCGGAAAATCCGAAATCGATCGGGTTCTTCGACTGCTCCGGCCCGCATTCGCGCGGCGTGCATCAGTTGTGGTTCTGCGACGGCGAATTCGTGCATTGTGCCTCGGGCTCGCGCGACTTCACGCCGACGCATCCGCAGGACGATCAGTTCTATCGCTGCGTCGACGTGCGCAATCCGTCGAAGCCGGTCGAGGTCGGGCGCTGGTGGATGCCGGGCACGCGGCAGGGCGACAATGTCATGCCGCCGACCCGGCACAAGCTCGACAAGGGCTATCGCGCCCACAACACCAACGTCTATCCGCAGCGGCCGGACCGCTGTTACCTCGCTTACATCGACGGCGGCATGTTTGTGCTCGACATTTCCGACAAGGCCAACCCCAAGAAAGTGTCGGAATGGACCAATTCGCCGCCCTATACCGGCTTCATGCACACCATCGTGCCGCTGTTCGATCGCGGCCTGATGCTTGTGACCGACGAGTCGACCGAAAACAACGCCAAGGACTGGCCGAAGCTGATCTGGGTGCTCGACGCGCGCGAAGAGACGAATTTGGTGCCGATCTCGACCTGTCCCCTGCCCGATCCGAAGGTCTATGCCGAAGCCGGCCGCTTCGGCGCGCACAACATCCATGAGAACGTGCCGCTGCCGACCGCATGGCAGTCGGATCAGATCGTGCTCGGCACGTTTTTCAATGGCGGGCTTCGCGCTTACGACATTTCGAACGCCTATCAGCCCAAGGAAGTCGGCGTCTTCATGCCGCCGGCGCCCCCCGGCGCGCCGACCGGCACGATTCAAATGAACGACGTGTTCGTCGACGAGCGGCAGATCGTTTATACGGTCGACCGCCATGTCGGCGGTCTGTACATTTTGGAGATGGATTTCTAGGTCAGATGGAACGTCGCGGCCTTCTCCGCTCGTCCCCGCGAAGGCGGGGACCCAGACTGGATTCTCGCTTGCGCGGGAATGAGCGGATTGAAAAATCGACCGACTAGCCATGCTCGACCTCTTCCCCTCGCGCGAGGCGAGCCCGTTCGGGCGACGGCTCAAACGCGAGCGTGGTGCCAAGATTCCGGTGACGGTGATCACCGGCTTTCTTGGCGCCGGCAAGACGACGCTGATCCGCCGCTTCCTGCAATCGCCGGAGGGAGCGGGCACCGCCGTCATCGTCAACGAATTCGGCGCGGTCGGCATCGACGATGCGCTTATCCGCGATTCCGCCGAACAGACGGTGCTGCTTGGCAATGGTTGCCTGTGCTGCATCACCCGCACCGATTTGCAGGTGGCGCTGCGCGCCCTCGTGTTCGACCGCGAGCGCGGCACCGTGCCGCCGTTCGCTCGCATCTTGATCGAAACCTCGGGCCTCGCCGATCCGGCGCCGATCCTGCAAACTTTCTCCACCGATCGCGCGCTTGGCGGCGAGTTTCACATCGACGTGTTGCTGGCGGTGGTCGATGCGGTCAACGGCGAGAGCGCGCTCGGCGAGGCTCCGGAGGCGCGCAAACAAATCATTCTCGCCGACCGCCTCATCGTGTCGAAGACCGATCTCGCCGACGCGGCCGCCGTCGATCGCCTGACGCGGCGCCTGCGGGCACTCAATCCGCGCGCGACAGTCGACATCGCGGTGTCCGGCGCGCTCGCGCCGAGCCGCATGATCGAGCCGGCCGCCGGCGAGCGCTCGGGCTTTATCGCCGAAGCCAAGCACGGCGACGGCGTGACAAGCTTTGTGCTCGCGTGGAACGACCCCATCGCGTGGCCGACATTTTCGCGGGCGATGGAGACGCTAATTGCGCTGCGCGGCCCAGATCTGCTGCGGGTCAAAGGCCTTCTCGCCGTCGCCGGCTGCCGCGGTCCGGTGGTGGTGCAATACGTCCAGCATCTGGCGCATCCGCCGGTCGAGCTGCAGGCTTGGCCGGACGACAATCGATCCAGCCGCGTCGTCTTCATCACGCGGAAGGTGGCGGAGAAGCAGGTGCGCGATCTGTTCGCCGCGGTGTCGGCCTTGGCGCAGCCGTAACCGCCGCCTCAGCCGAACGTAAAGGCGTCGTGATAGGCGCCTTGCACGCTGCCGCCCGGCACCGGACCGCCGCCGGGCACATGGACCATGTTGCCGATCACGGCGCAGGTCGCGCCGTGGAGACCATGGCGCGGGATCGCCATCGGGGTGAGCGCTTCCCAGGTGTCGGTCTTGGGATCGTAGCCTTCGTTGGTGCCGAACACGCGCCCAGTCGCCTCGCCGCCGAACACCACGATCTTGCCGCCGATATAGACGCAGGACGGACCGCTGCGCGCCGTCGGCAGCGGCGCCCGGAAGCTCCAATTATCCGCTTTCGGGTCGTAGACCGCGTTGAGCGAGGTGTTGAAGTCGTAGGAATCCATGCGGCCGGCGATGGCGTGGATCTTACCGTCGACCACGGCGACGCCCATATGGTCGCGCTGGCCGACGAAAGGCTGCGTGCCGGTCGAGCCGCGCATCGCGGCCCGATCCGAGTATTTGTCGGTCGCCGGGTCGTAGACCTCATGCCATTCCACCGAGCGCACATCGCGGCCGCCAAGCAGATGAATCTTGCCGTCGAGCACGATCGCCGAGATGGCGCCGCGCGGGCGCGACAGTGCGGCAATCGGCGCCCATTGATCGGTCGCGGTGTCGTAGACGAAGCATTTGGAATGCGGGCAGCGGTTCTGCTCGACGAAGCCGCCGAAGGTGTAGATTTTGCTGCCGATGGACACGCCGGCCACATGATTGCACGGATGCGGAAACGCCGCTTTGAGCGACCACGACTTCGTCGCCGGGTCGTAGACCTGGTGAAAGTTCTGATCGACCCGGTGCTTGGCGTAGCCGGCGATCGAGTGGATCTTGCCGCCGCATTCGATCACGGCGTGCTCGCCGGTCGGGATCGGCATGCGCGGCTGCTCGACCCATTTGCCGGGATTGGCGGCCTGCGGCGCCACGCTCGTCATGTAGCGCTGCTTCTCCACCGTCGCCGGAATCGCGGTGATGGATTTGTCGTTCAGCCCGAGAAAAACCGGAAGCTCTGGTTCTGTCATGACACTCCCTCAATACCATTACGTTTCTGGTGATCTTGTCGGCGCGCCGCCAATCCCCGTTCGCAATCAGGCGCCGGCATAAGACGGCACCGCCTCGCGCAACAGTTCGCGCGTGAGCTCGACGCCTTCGCGCGCGACGTCATAAGGCGAGCGCGCCCACAGCTCGGGATTGGGCGCTTCGTAGCTGAGATAGCCGGTGTAATTCTTCTCCGCGAGCAGCCCGAGCATGTCGCGCCATTTGACCACACCCTTGCCCGGCGGCAGCCGGTCGGTCGGCCGCGCCACCCCGGTGACCGGATTGGCCGACAGATCGCTGTACTGGAAGCAGAATATTTTTTCCGCCGGCACGTCGGCAAAGCCGCGGCCGCCGGCGCCGCTCCTCGTAAAGTGATAGGCGTCGATCAGATAGCCGCAATTCTCTTTGCCGGCGCCGTCAAGCAGCTCCTTCAATACCGCGAGCTTGTTGAGCACCGGATGCTGCGAATTGAATTCGATTGCGAGCCGCAGCTTATATTCGGCGGCGATGTCGCCGGCGCGCTTAAGATAGCCGATGGCGTCCGAGATCGGGCCCTGCACCGGGCCCGGCGCGCTCATCAGCATGGAGCAGCCGAGCGCCACCGCGTTCTCGCAGGATTCGCGGAACACGCCGAACAGCCGCTTGCTTTCGTCGCCGGTGGCGAACAGCCAGCCATATTCGACGCCGAGTACGCCGACCGGAATGCCGCTGGCCCGGATCAGATCGAGCACCTCGCCATTGCTCATGCCGGCATCGAAGCAGCGCTTGAAATCGGTGCGGCGCAATTCGACGGCGTCAAAGCCCGCGACCTTGGCGGCATCGAGCGCGGTCTTCAGCGGCGTGGTGTCGATGGTCCACATGTGCAAAGCGAGCCGTCCGAACTTTTCCGTCATTTCCGCAGATGCTCCGTTACGCTTGTTCCATGACAAAGATGATGGTCCGCCCGGCGCCCCCAAAAGCGCGATGGCGGGACAATTCCGGCCCTATCTGCCTCATATGCGGCGCCCGGTGCAAATGGCTTAGTTGCGGTCCCGCCCGGCGATCTCGTCCTGCCACGGCGCGACCAGCCGCTCGAACCGGCCGATCAGCGCGTTGAGCCCGACCGCCATGACCATCAACAGGATGATCGGCACGAACATGGTCGCGGTGTCGAAATTATTCGCCGCGTTGATGATGATGCCGCCGAGCCCGGAAATCTGGGTGAAGAATTCGGCGATCACCATGCCGACCACGGCGCGGCCGACCGCGAGCCGGATGCCGGCCATGATGTAAGGCAGCGTCGCCGGCAGCACGATGCGGCGCAGGATCACGGCATCGGAGGCGACGAATGACTTGCCGACGTCGATCAGCGTCTTCGGCACCGATTTCACGCCGAGCCAGGTATTGATGCAGATCGGGAAGATCGACATCAAAAAGATCACCGCGGCCTTCACCGCGAAGCCCAGCCCGAACCACAGGATCAGGAGCGGCACCAGCGCCACGAGCGGCATGGCGTAGCCGCCGGTGACGAGAATGCCCAGCGCGGCTTCCGCCACCCAGAAGCGGCCGATGATGAGCCCGAGCGGCACGCCCACCGCAATGGCGACGCCGTAGCCGACCACGAACGGCTGCAGGCTCTGCCCAAGCGCGTCGGCGAGCTTGCCGTTGCGCATGAGCTCGACGAAGGCTGCGAAAATCGCGCTCGGCGGCGCCCCGAAGATCGGATTGATGTGACGGCCGAGGATTTCCCACAGCACGAGGATGACGACGAGCGACGCGGCGGTGACGGCGAAGCGCGGCACGCCGCGCCGGCTCGGCGCCGCGCCGACGGCCTCGTCCGCTGCGCTATGGCGATCGACGATATCGACCATGCTGATCCTCGCAGCCGTCGTTTCAGTGCAGCGTCGGCGCGCCGGCGTGCAGCGCCTGCCAGACGTGGTAACGCGTTTGCGCAAATGGCGCGGAGCCGCGAATTTTGGCGAGATCGTCGCGCGGCCGCGGCAGCGGCACCGCGACGATCTCCTGGAGCCGGCCGTGCTGCATCACCACGACGCGGTCGGCGAGCAGCACCGCCTCGTCAAGATCGTGGGTGACGAACAGGATGGTCTTTTGGGTGCGGGCATGGATGTCCAATAATTCGGCCTGCAAGGTCTCGCGCGTCTGCGCATCGAGCGCGCCGAACGGCTCATCCATCAGCAGCACCTTCGGATCGATTGCCAGCGCGCGGGCAATGCCGACGCGCTGCTGCATACCGCCGGAAAGCTGATAAGGCCGCCGCTTCACGCTGTCGGCAAGGCCTACCAAAGTGAGATATTTCATCGCCGTGTCGTGCAGCAGCGCGCCGCGTATGCCTTTCATCTCCAGGCCGAATTCGACGTTCTGCAGCGCGGTGAGCCATGGCAGCAATTCGGCGTGCTGGAACACCATGCCGCGGTCGTAGCCGCAGCCGGTCACGGCGACGCCGTCGACGGTGACGGCGCCGCTCGTCGCCGCCTCCAGCCCCATGGCGATGCGCAGCGCCGTGGTCTTGCCGCAGCCCGACGGCCCGATCAGCGCCACGATCTCGCCGTCGCGCACGGTGAAGCTCAGCCGGTCGAGCGCGCGCACGGTGTGCAGCTCGCCCTCGATGCGCAGCGCAAACCGCTTCGACACGTCGACCAGATTGACTTCACCCATGGTGGCGACCTATCTCCGGCCGACCTCAATGCATCGCCGCGATCAGTTTCAGCGCGTCCTCGCGCGGCTGGTCGTCGAGTATTTTCGACAGATCCATCGGCTGCGATAGGCTGCCGACCTTGACCAGTTCTTGGTTCAGCCAGTCGAAATTGTCGCGCGGGATCGGCACGTCGGTGCCGATGGCGTTCTCCGCCATGGCGAGGTCGTAGATATAAGCCGGCCGCGGATCGTCGGGCTTAATCCCGGTGACCTCCTGCGTGACCTTGATCACCTCGTCTTTGTGGGTGGCGGCATAGCGCAGCCCGAGCATCTCGCCGGCGACGAACTTGGCGGCGTCCTGCGGCCGGGCGTTAACCGCCGCACCGTTCGCCGTCAGGCACATGCGCAGAAATTTCGGCAGCGCCTCCTTCGCCGACACCAGCATCTTGATATGCTCTTTGGCGGCAATCGGCGCGTATTCGCCCGATATCACCGCGGCGTCGACGACATGGGCCACCAACGCCTTGTAGCGGTCGAGATCGCCGCCGAGATTGGCATATTTCATGGCGTCTTCGGGAATGTTGTAATGCGCCAGCGCGCCTTTGGCGAAAATATCGGGGAACGCACCGGGCGACGAGATCGCCATGGTCTTGCCCTTGAGCTGATCCATCGAAGTGATGTCGTCATGGACGAAGATGCCATGCGGCACCATCAGCCAGGTGCAGCCGAGTATTTTCACGTCGGCGCCATGTGCGGCGGCAACCATGGCGCCGGTCGGCCCGCCTTCGAAACTGTCGAGATCGCCGGCAATGACCGCCTTGAGAAGAATCTGATCGTCCTTGACCGGGACGATCTGAACGTCGAGGCCGACTTTCTTGTAGAAACCCCGCTCCGCCGCCATCATCAAAATGCCGGCGTCGCTCTTCGGCTCGATGAGGCCGTGGCGCCACGGTTTGGCCGATTGCGCCAGCGCCGGTTGAACGATGGCCGGCGCGCCGGCGGCAAAGGCCAGCGCGACACAGGCGGCAATGAAAGACGCGGCTTTCTTGGTCATGAACGGTCTCCAGGACAGCGGTCCGGTAAGCCGAGCATAGCAGGAATTATAACGTCCCAGGCATGGTCCATCGCGACGCACCGAACCGTGGATGTGAAACGGCGCTGTCGTGGAGAAATTGACCGCCCCCCGGAGGCCCCGCCAGGGGGAGGTAGTTTTGCCGGCGTTTGCGGATAAACTCCCCTCATGCCCATCGTCGTCCAATCCCTCGACGAAGCTTTGGCGCCGTTCGCCGACGGCTGCATGCTGGCGGTGCCGCGCGAATCGTCGGGCGTGCCGATGGCGGCGACGCGCGCGTTGATCCGTCGCGGCGTCAAGCGCCTGCACCTCGTCACGCTGCCGACCTCGTCGCTGCAGGCCGACATGCTGATCGGCGCCGGCTCTATCGCCACGCTGGAAACCTCCGCCGTCAGCCTCGGCGAATTCGGCCCGGCGCCGCGCTTCACCGCGGCGATCCTTGCCGGCTCGATCCGCATGCTCGACGCCACCTGCCCGGCGCTGCACGCACAATTTCAGGCCGCCGAAAAGGGCGTGCCGTTCATGCCGCTGCGCGGGCTTCTCGGCTCCGACGTGCTGGCGCAGCGCATGGACTGGAAGGTCGTCGACAATCCGTTCGGCAATAACGATCCGATCGTGCTCCTTCCGGCGCTCAAGCCCGACGTCGCGCTGTTCCATGCGCCGATGGCCGACCGCGCCGGCAATGTCTTCATCGGCACGCAGCGCGAGCTCGTGGTCATGGCGCATGCGGCGCAAAAAACCGTCGTCACCGTCGAAAAGATCCACGACGGCGATCTGTTGCGCGATCCGGTTCTCGCCGCCGGCACGCTGCCGGGCTTCTATGTCGAAGCGGTTGCGGTGGCACCGCGCGGCGCCTGGCCGCTGCCGTTGCCCGACCATTACGCCATCGACGGCGCGCACATGGCCGAATATGCGCGCCTTGCCGCGACGCCCGAAGGTTTCGCCGAGTATCTGGAGACCCATGTATACCAGATGCGCGCTGCGTAAGCACCACAGTCGTCATGGCCGGACTTGTTCCGGCCATCCACGACTTTTTGCTCGTAAACAAGACGTGGATGCCCGGCATAAAGCCGGGCATGACGGAAAAGAGTGATGGCGGACGCGTTAGACTTCCGCGACGAGGAATTGCTCGCCGACGTCATCTGCCGTCTGATCGGCGACGCGCGCCATGTCGCGGTCGGCGCGCAATCGCCGATTCCGGCGACCGCGGCGTTGCTCGCCCGCGAGAAAGGTGGCAGCCGGCCTTATGTGTCGCTGCTCGGCAGCCGCGCGCACACCTTCTTCACCGACGGCGCCCGCGAATTGTTCGACTGCGCCGGCCAGGGCCGCATCGACGTATTCTTTCTGTCCGGCGGCCAGATCGACGGGCAAGGCAATATCAATCTGGTCAGCGTCGGCGACTACGCGCATCCGAAAGCACGTTTTCCCGGCTCGTTCGGCTCGGCCTATCTCTATTACGTCGTGCCCAAGGTGATCCTGTTTCGCGTCGAGCATTCGCGCCGCACGCTGGTGCCGAAAGTCGATTTCGTCAGCGCGCCGGGCGGCAGCGCGGACAACGTCTTCCGCCCCGGCGGCCCGATCGCGCTCGTCACCAACCGCTGCCTGTTCGATTTCGACCGCACGCGCCGGCGCTTTCGCCTCGCCAGCGTCCATCCCGGCCACAGCGTCGAAGAGGTCCTCGACAATACCGGCTTCGATTTCGACCGGCCGGCTGATGTGCCGGTGACGCCGGCGCCCTCGGCCGAAACGTTGAAGCTCATGCGCACAACCGTCGCGCCGATGCTGGCCGAGGTCTATCCGCAGTTTGCCGAGAAGGTTTTTAACATTGTCATGCCCCGCGAAGGCGGCGCATTCAGTAACCCGTAGTGCCGAATTTCCCTATGGACCTGGCTTTAATCCTGTCGGCTCTATAGAAGTTTCGCGTCCCGTCACTATAATTGCGACGGCGCTGCAGACGCAGCCGCAAAATCCGCGCCCAGCGGAGAGGCCCCCTCACCCCACCCTCTCCCCGCACGCAGGGAAGAGAGACGCGGGCGTCACCGATGGCGCGCCCGTTGCGCCTCTCGCCGCGGCATGGCTTTATCCGGCCGCGAAAACACGGGGAAATCTGACAGTGAAAACGGTTGAAGCAGGCGTGATCGGGGTGGGATGGATCGGCGGCTTGCGCGCCGATACGCTGTCGCGCACGGCGCTGGTCGACAAATTGCACCTCTGCGACATCAAGCCGGACCGGCTCGCCGAGGTGACGAAGCTCTACAAGCCGGCGACCGCCACGCTCGACTATCAAGACATCATCAACAACGACGCCATCCGCGTCGTCTATGTCTCGACCACGCCGGAAGCCAACCACTATCCGATCGCGCGCGACTGCCTGCGCGCCGGCAAGAACGTCATGCTGGAAAAGCCGATCGCGCTCGAATTGTGGGAGGCCGACGAGCTCATCCAGCTCGCCAAGCGCAACAATCTCAAATTCACCATCGGCTATTCGCAGCGTTTCAATCCGAAGGTCGCCTACGCCAAGAAGAAGATCACCGACGGCACGCTCGGCAAGGTGGTCTCGGTCCTGGTCAGCCGCCATCTGTCGCGCGAACTCGGCAAGAAGATCGCGAGCCGGGTGCGGCTGTCGCCGGTGGTGATGGAATCGACCCACGATCTCGATTTCGTGTTCTGGCTGCTCGAGCCGGCGAAGCCGGTGCGCGTCTACAGCCAAGGCGCCTACGGCTACATGCAGCCGATCAACGGCTCGCACGACATCATGTTCACCACCGTGACCATGGACAACGGCGTCATGGTGATGATCGGCGGCGGCTGGAATCTGCCGCCGAGCTTTCCGAATTACTGCGCCACCTGGATCGAGATCACCGGCACCGACGGCTCGCTGTTCCTCGACGACACCCAGCGCGACAACTGGCTCAATACCGAAAAGCGCGGCCAGGAATTTCCGATGTCGACCATGCCCGGCGAATGGGTCGATCACGTCTATGCCGGCGGCCTCGGGCCCGGAGACCATGCATTTTCTCGAAGCCTGCATCCGCGACACGCCGGTGATGGTGACGCCGGAAAGCGCGCGCCGCGTGATGGAGACCTACAGCGCGGCCGATCTGTCGGCCGACCGCAACGAGCCGATCGACCTGCCGCTGTCCAACGAAACGATCTCCGGCATCGCCGAGCTGAAAAAGAAGAACCGCGCGGGGCTGAACGTATGAGCGCGCCGTGCACTACGCGCACTCCCTCTCCCCGCGTGGGGGAGAGGGTTGGGGTGAGGCGGCGTCGCCGCTACCTGAGCCGTCGAACCAAACACTCATCGCTCAGAATCGCGGAGAGGCCCCCTCACCCTCGGTCGCTTCGCTCCCTCGACCTCTCCCCGCACGCGGGGAGAGGTGAGACGGAGATGCCCATGAAACAATCCGCCAAGGGCATCGGGCTCGCCATCATCGGCGCCGGCCGCGTCGGCCTGTTCCGCGGCGAAGTGGCGGCGCGCCATCCGGCGGTGGAATGGATCGGCATCGCCGAGCTCAACCACAATCGCGGCGGCGACGTCGGCGCCCGCATCGGCGCCGATTTCATCACCACCAGCCATCGCGAATTGCTGGCGCGGCCGGAAGTGACCTGCGCCATCATCGCCACCGACGAGCATCTGCATGTCGAGCCGGTGCTGGCCACGGTCGAGCGCGGCGTGCCGATGCTGATCGAGAAGCCGCTCGCCACCGATCTCGCCCAGTCGGCGCGCGTCCTCAAAGCCATCACCGACGCCAAGCTCGATGCGGTGGTCGGCTATACCCAGCGCTTCCGCAGAAAATGGCTCGGCGCCAAGGAGAAGGTGCGCAACGGCGCGCTCGGCGACGTGACCATGGTGACGTCGCGCGCCTTCATGAATCGCCTGGTCGCCATCGACAATTACAAGCGCACCGACGATCCGGCGACGCATCTCGCCGATGGTGATTTCCGGCACGCACGCGCTCGACATCGTGATGTGGTACCTGGAAAAGAAAACGCCGGTCGAATGCTATGCGCGCTCGGTCGACAAGGTGCTGGGCCCGCTCTACCACGGCATCGACGCCACCGCCGGCATGATCATGTTCTCCGACGGCACGGTGCATAGCTTCAGCATCTCCTGGGCGCTGCCGGTGACCTGGCCCGGCGCGGTCTACAGCCTCGAAGTCGGCATCAACGGCACCCACGGCGTGCTCACCATCGACGACACGCACCGCGACATGGTGCTCGCGGTATCGGCGCCGCAGAGCGAAGGCTACGCGCCCGACCACAGCCGCCTCGTCGACTTCATGGGCTCCTATCCGCCCGGCGACATGGTGCTCGGCGAATTGCGCGGGCCGATGGCGGAGGAGACCGTGTCGTTCCTCAACCGCGTCTCGCTCGGCCTGCCGACGCAAGCGGCGACCGCGGCCGAAGCGCATAACCGGCTGATGCTGACCAAGGCGCTCGATCTGTCGGCCAAGCCCAAACAACCGGTGAAGCTGCCGCTCGCGGCATGACAAGCCGATGCCAATTCATTCCAATAAGAACTCCTCGGAGGACACAAAATGCGGATTTCACGTCGCACTCTTATCTCAAGCCTTGCCGCAACTCCGGCCGCCACGCTGCTGTCACGGACCGTGCACGCCGCGGCTTATCCCGAGCGGCCGATCCATCTGATCGTGCCGTTCGCGCCGGGCAGCAACGCCGACATCGTCGGCCGGATTACCGGCCAGCTGATGGGCGATGGGCTCAAAGGCACCGTCGTGGTCGAAAACCATGACGGCGCCGGCGGCAGTGTCGGCGCTGCCTATGTCTCGCACGCGACGCCCGACGGCTACACGCTGTTGGTCGGCTCGAACGGGCCGCTAACCATCAATCCGATCCTGCACGCCCATCTCGGCTATGACCCGCTTGAAGGACTTCGTGGCGATCGCGCTGACGAGCTACGTGCCGCACGCGCTCATCATGAGCACCAAAAGCGGAGCGAAAACGCTTGCCGACGTGATCGCGATGAGCAAGAAGGCGCCGGTCACCGTGGCGACGAGCGGGGTCGGCAGCGCGACGCATATGACGCTCGAACGGCTCAAGGCGGCGACCGGCGGCGACTTCACGCATGTCCCTTATCGCGGCGGCGGCGCGTTGATTGCGGACCTGATCGGCGGCAACGTCGACGGCGCGATGACCGAGTTCTCCACCGCTTTGCCGCTGCACCAATCCGGCAAGGCGCACATCGTCGCCATCGCGTCGGCGCATCGGTCCGCTCTCGCCACCGACATTCCGACCTTCGAGGAAAGCGGCGTGAAAGACTTCACCGCGCAAAGCTATATCGGCGTCGTGGCGCCGGCGAAGACGCCAGCGGACATCGTCGCCCGGCTGCAAAGCGTCATTGCCGACGGCCTCAAGCCGGGCTCGCCGGCGGCGGCGCGTCTGGTGTCGCTCGGCTCGGAGGTCGCCACGCCCGAGCAGATGACGTCGCAAGGCTTCGCCGCGTTCATTCGCGCCGACTACGCGGCAATGCAGGCCGCGGCGAAGGCCGCCGGCCTGCAGGCGCAATGATCGCGCCCGAGCGTCGCGACGCGTCATCCTTCAGCGGCGCTGGCGCGCGGCTAACCGAGCGCCACCAGCAACACGGCGATCTCGCTTGCCTGCTCCAGCGCGCCCACCACGTCGCCGGTCTGGCCGCCGATCTGTCGCGCTTGCCAGCCAGCCATCAGCGCCACGATCGCGGCGAGCAGGATCAGCGCCGCAATGGCGCGGCCGAGAGGCAGGCAGAAGAGCGAGAACGACAAAACCGATTGCCGCCGCCGCCGCAGCGCTCGCCCCGGCCGGTTGCCCGGCATCGTGCGACAGCCCGTCGCTGCGTGCCGGCGGCAGCATCAGCATGAGCGCCGGCATAGTGGCACGCGCGGCGACATGCGCGGCGATCAGCGCCCAGACCACGGCATGCGCGCTCGGCAAGCTCGCCAGCGCCGCGACGCGCAGCAAAAGCGCGACCGTCAATGCGCAGACGCCATAAGTGCCGATGCGGCTGTCGCGCATGATGGCGAGCTTCTGCTCGCGGCTGTTGCCGCCGCCGAAACCGTCGGCGGTATCGGCAAGCCCGTCCTCATGCAGCGCGCCGGTGACAAGAAGCGTCGCGGCAACCGCGAGTACGGCCGCCGGCCACGCCGGCAAGCCGAAGCGATGTGCGAGCGCATAGACCGCGGCCCCGATCAAACCGACCACAAGCCCCGCCAGCGGAAAGGCCCAGGCCGCCTTGCCGAGGGCGGCGCCGGCGACCGGCATGGCGCGAAAGAGCGGCAAGCGCGTGCAGAAAACCAGCGCCGCCTTGAGCTCTTCGACGCGGTCTTCGAGCCAGGATATGGACATCATAGGTCGATGCTCGGCAATGGCCCCAATCCCGCGAATTTGCTAACTTGTCGATGCGGCTCCTGCCGGTGAGAAAGTAATCCGCATGACCCATTTTACCTCGTTTTCCGAATTGCGCGCGGCCTGTCTCGATCTGCCGGGCGGGCATTCGGCGGCAAGCGCCGCGGTGGCGCAACGCGAAACGACCCTGACCAAGCCGCCGCAGAGTCTCGGCCGGCTGGAAGATGTCGTGGCCTGGCTCGCGCATTGGCAGGGTCACGCGCCGCCGCGGCTCGACAACCTCGAGATTTTGGTGTTCGCCGGCAATCATGGCGTGACCGCGCAGGGCGTTTCCGCCTATCCGGCCGAGGTCACCGCGCAAATGGTGGCGAATTTCGCCGCCGGCGGCGCCGCGATCAATCAACTGGCGAAGAACGCCGGCGCGAAGTTGCGCGTCATTCCGCTGGCGTTCGAAACGCCGACCGCGGACTTCACCGAACGGCCGGCGATGACCGAGCAGGACTTCCTCGCCGCCGTCGACGCCGGCGCACGAGGCGGTGCCGACGGACTGCGACGTGGTTTGCCTCGGCGAAATGGGCATCGGCAACACGACGGCGGCGGCGGCGCTCGCCGCGGCCCTGTTCGGCGGCGGCGGCGCGCGCTGGGCCGGCCGCGGCACCGGCGTCGACGAAGACGGACTTCACCGCAAGCGCAGCGTGATCGACCAGGCGATCGCGCGCCATGCCACAGCACTTTCCGATCCACTGGCTATCGCTGCAGCGCTCGGCGGCCGCGAACTTGCCGCCATTCTCGGCGCGACGCTCATCGGCGCGGCGCCGTCGCATTCCCGTCGTGCTCGACGGCTTCGTTTGCACCGCCGCTGTGGCGCCGCTCTATAAACTGCGCGCCGATACGCTGGCGCATGCGATCGCCGGCCATGTTTCCGCCGAAGCCGGCCACCGCATGTTGCTGCAGGAGCTCGAACTCAAGCCGCTTCTCGATCTCGACATGCGGCTCGGCGAAGCCTCCGGCGCCGCGGTGGCGCTGTCCGTCCTGCGCGCGGCCCTGGCGTGCCACACCGGCATGGCGACCTTCGCCGAGGCGGGCGTGTCGGACAAACCGGCCGACGCTACCGTGCCGAAAGCGGCGGGTTAGAAGCCGAGGACCGAGGAGCCGCCAATGCCGGGCAATGGCGAATCTGCGGTATGGCTGGCGGCGGGTTTGCGCACGCCGTTCGTGCAAGTCGACGGACCCTTCGCTGCGCGGGACTCGTTGACGCTGTCGGTGCCCGTGGTCCAAGCCATGGCGCAGCAGGTGGACGGCCCGATCGATTTCGGCATTTGGGGCGCCGTCGTCGGCAATCTCGCCTACACCAATCTGGCGCGCGAAATCTGGCTCGACAGCAAGCTCGATCCCCACGTGCCGACATTCACCACCATCATGCAATGCTCGACCAGCATGGTCGCCGCTTTCGAGGCCGCGGGCATTCTCGGCAAAGAGCGCGCAGCGCTCGCTTTAGTCGGCGGCGTCGAAAGCATGAGCCGCGTCGAATTCGGGCTCGGCATGAATTTGTCGGTGTGGCTGCGGCGGATGTTTCAGGCCAAGAGCGCGCGCGATCGCCTGCGTATCCTGCGCCGGCTGCGGCCGTCCGATATCCGCCTCTATGTGCCGGAGGTGAAGAACCGCGTCACCGGCCGCAGCATGGGCGAACATACCGAGGATATGGCCAAGGACTGGCATATCAGCCGGGCGGAGGAGGATCAGCTTGCGCTCGACAGCCACCGCCGTGCGGTCGCCGCGGCCGATCGCGGCTTCTTCGACGATCTGATCGTACCGCTCGACGGCGTCGCCAAGGATCACTTTCCGCGTCGCGACACGTCATTGGAGAGGCTCGCCAAGCTGAAACCCGTGTTCGACCGCGTCAGCGGCCGCGGCACCATCACCGCCGGCAATTCATCGCCGCTGACCGACGGTGCCGCCGGGCTTTGGGTCGCGACCGAAGAGGGTCTCGCGCGCTTGCCGGCGACGCTGCCGCGCGTCCGCCTGGTCGATTTTGAAATGGCGGCGATCGATATTTTTCACGAGGGCCTGTTGATGGCGCCGGTCACCGCCATTCCGCGGCTATTGGCGCGGCACGGGCTCGCTTACGAGGACATTGCGCTGTGGGAAATCCACGAGGCGTTCTCGGCGCAAGTGGCCTGCCATATCAAGGCGCTGCAAGATAAAGACTTCGTTCGCGCCAAAGCCGGGATCGACAACACCTTCGGACGGTTTCCCGTCGAGCGCATGAATCCGAACGGCGGCAGCGTCGCGCTCGGCCATCCGTTCGCGGCGACCGGCGCGCGCATCTTGAGTCAGGCGATCAAAGAACTCGCCGCCATCCCGGCCGGCAGCCGCGCGATTGTCAGCATCTGCGGCGACGGCGGCGTCGGCACGGTCGCGTTGTTGGAATGCTAAAGCATGATCCGGAAAAGCATGCCCTCGGACTTGATCCGACGGGTGGAAACCGGTTTTCCGAAAAGATCATGCTTCAACAAAAATGCTTATCCGGCCGCGATAGCGTGAAAGAACGTGCCGCTGACGCGGCCGCGCCGGCCGCCGGACGGGCCCAAGGCGCGGCCTTCGCCATCGGCGAGATCGGCGAGCGGCTCATCGCCGCCGGCCGAAACAAGCGAGGCATAGTGGAATTCATGGCCGCGTATGGTGCTGCCTTTCGCGGCGAGAACACTGTCGGAAAGAAGGCGCGCACTGCGATAGCCGAGATGCAATTTGCGTTTGGCAAAGCTCGTAGCATGGCCGAGCAAGCCGGCCATGGCGTGATGTTTCCCCGATGCGTCTTCGAGGCTTTCGCCGAGCACCATGTAGCCGCCGCACTCGCCGTGCACCGGCCGCGTTTCGGCGAAACGCCGCAAGCCGGATTTGAACCGAGCGGCGACGGCAAGCGCATCGGCATGCAGTTCCGGATAACCGCCAGGGAGCCAACAACAATCGGCGCGGCCGGCGGGCGGCTCGTCGGCCAAGGGCGAGAACGGAACGATCTCCGCGCCGGCCTCGCGCCACGCCGCGAGCAGATGCGGATAGACAAAGCTGAAGGCGCGATCCTGCGCCAGCGCGATGCGCTGACCGGGCGGCGGCAGCGCCGCTGCGGCGTTCGACGTCTTGATCCGAAGCGGTGCCGCAGCCGCCACGATCGCGTCGAGGTCGAAATGACGCTCCGCGGTGGCAGCCAGCCGATCGATCAGTGCACCGAGATCGGCATGCTCGCCGGCTTGGACGAGACCGAGATGCCGCTCCGGCACCGCCAAGCCCGCCTCGCGCGGCAACGCGCCGAACACGGCGATGCCGAGCGCGGCGATCGCGTCGGCGGCGAGCGCGCGATGCTTGTCGCTGGCGACGCGATTAAGGATGACGCCGGCGATGCGGACGGCGGGGTCGTGCGCGGCAAAGCCCCGCACCACGGCCGCGGCCGATTGCGCCTGCCGCGCCACATCGAGCACCAAAACGACCGGCACACCGAAATGCGCGGCGAGATCGGCGGTGGCGCCGCGTTGCCCGGTAGCGCCTGCCGCGCCGTCGAACAAGCCCATGACGCCTTCGATGACGAGCATAGCGGCGCCGGCGGCGGCTTGCGCCGCCAGAGCGTCGAGCAGCGCGGCCGGCATCGCCCAGCTATCGAGGTTGACGCTGGCAGATCCGAGAGCCGCGGCATGAAAGGCGGGATCGATGTAATCCGGTCCGGCCTTGGCCGCGCGCACGCCGACGCCGCGCCGCGCCAGCGCCGCTATGACGGCGAGCGTCACCGTGGTCTTGCCGGCGCCGGAATGCGGCGCGGCGACGATGATGCCGCGCGCGGTCGTCATGGTGTCTCTTTCGCCGGCGCATCTTCGCCAAGCAGCCTCGCCCGCATGGCGACGATATCGCCGATGACGACGATCGCCGGCGGCTCGAATTTTTGCGCGCGCGCCTCGCCGGCAAGCTTTTCGAGCGTGGCGACAAGGATTCGTTGCTTGGGTGTCGTCGCCGAGGCGATCACCGCGGCCGGCGTCGTGCCGGCGAAGCCGCCCGCCATCAGTGCCGTGGCGATCTGGTCGAGGTTATGCATCACCATATAGAGCACGATCGGCTGCCCGGTGCGCGCCAGCGGCGCCCAATCGAAATTTTCTTCGGCGCCGTGACCGGCGGCAAAAATCACCGCGCGATTGACACCGCGCAACGTCGCCGGGATTGCAGCCGCGGTCAGTGCCGCAAGTCCGGCGGTGACGCCGGGAATGATGCGAAACGGAATGCCCGCGGCCGACAGCGTCATCGCTTCTTCGCCGCCGCGGCCGAACACAAACGGATCGCCGCCCTTGAGCCGCAACACACGAAGGCCCGAACGCGCCAGCGCCACCAGACGCTCGCTGATATCAGCTTGGCTCGCCGACGGCTTGCCGCCGCGCTTGCCGGCAAATTCCAGCCGCGCTTGCGGACCGGCCAGCGCCAAGACGCGCGCGTCGACCAAGGCGTCGTGAATGACGACATCGGCTTGTCGGAGTCCGGCTAATGCATCGAGCGTCAGTAGCCCCGGATCGCCCGGCCCCGCTCCGGCCAGCCAGACATGGCCCGGCTCAAAAACCGGAGCGTCGGCGCGCTGGGGCACCAATGCATCGGAGGGCGTCATGCCGCAGCTCCGTGGTGACGGCAGCGCCATGCCGGACTAAAGCTTGCGGCGAAGGACATAAGATGCCCAAGCAGGTCTCTCCACTGCGCCGGGGTTGGACCACCGGCACCTGTGCTGCGGCGGCAGCCAAGGCGGCCTTTGCAGCGCTCGTCACCGGCGAGTTTCCCGACCCGGTCGAAGTGACCCTGCCGCGCGGCGAGCGGCCGAGCTTTGCCCTTGCCATGACGCGAAAAGACGACGGCGCGGCGACTGCCGGCATCATCAAGGATGCCGGCGACGATCCCGATGTCACCCATGGCGCGCTGATCTGCGCGACGGTCCGCGCCGGCACGCCCGGCGCCGGCGTAACGTTCCGCGCCGGTGAAGGCGTCGGCACGGTCACCCGTCCGGGGCTTCCGGTCGCGCCGGGCGAGCCCGCCATCAATCCGGTGCCGCGCCGCATGATCGGCGACGCCATTGCGGAAGTCGCCGTCGCGTCCGGCCGCCGGCCCGATGCGGACGTCGAAATCTCCATCCCCGGCGGCGAAGCGTTGGCGGCAAAGACTCTCAACGGCCGTCTCGGCATTGTCGGCGGCCTGTCGATCCTCGGCACCACCGGAATCGTCGTGCCGTATTCGTGCTCGGCCTGGATCGCGTCGATCCATCAAGGCATCGACGTCGCGCGCGCCGCGGGGTTGACGCATATCGCCGGCGCGACCGGCGCGAACTCCGAAGCGGCCGTACAAAAACTCTACGATCTGCCGAACCTCGCGTTGATCGACATGGGCGACTTTGTCGGCGGCATGCTGAAATATCTGCGCCGCCATCCGGTGCCGCGCCTCACCATCGCCGGCGGCGTCGCCAAAATGACCAAGCTCGCGCAAGGGCTCACCGACCTGCATTCCAAGCGCGGGGACGTCGATCTTGCAGCGCTCGCCACATTGGCGGCGGCAAGCGGCGGCTCGGCGCAATTGCGCGCCCAGATCGTCGCCGCCAACACCGCGGCGCAAGCCTTTGGCTTGGCGCAAGCCGAGGGCATCGCGCTCGGCGATACGGTGGCGCGCGCCGCGCAAGCGACCGCGGCGAGCGTCGTTGCCGGCCACGCTATCGCCGTCGAGATTATTCTGTTCGATCGCGAGCAGAACCTGGTCGGCCGCGCGCCGTTCAAGCCGTGATCTCATTCCGCTCATTCCCGCGGTAGCATGTCGCGCTCGCATCACCCTGCGCCTCCGCGGAAACGGCGGCGATAATCGGCGTCGTAGAGCGCGCTGTCGCGAAAATCGCGGGCGCCGAGCGCGCGGCCGACAACAATGAGCGCGGTACGCTCGACGCCCGCGGCGGCGACCTTCGCCGCGATGTCGGCCAATGTGCCGCGGATGACGCGCTCGGCCGGCGTGCTTGCCTGCACCACCACGGCCGCGGTACAATCGTCGCGATAGAACGGCGTCAGCTCGTCCACGATTTTATCGATCGCATGAATGGCAAGATGGATGACGAGCGTCGCGCCGCTTGCCGCAAAAGTCGCAAGCCGCTCGCTCTCCGGCATGCGCGAGGCGCGGCCGGATACGCGCGTCAGCACCACGCTTTGCGCGACTTCCGGCACGGTGAGTTCGCATTGCAAGGCCGCCGCCGCGGCGGCGAACGCCGGCACCCCCGGCGTCAGCGTATAAGGAATACCGCGGCCCTCGAGGCGGCGCATTTGTTCGGCGAGCGCCGAATAGATCGACAAGTCGCCGGACTGCAGCCGGGCCACGTCATGACCGGCGGCATGCGCGCGGGCAAACTCGGCATCGATGTCGTCGAGCGACAGCGGCGCCGTGTCGACGATACGCGCGCCGGGCGGACAATAGCCCAGCAATTCCCGCGGCACGATCGAGCCGGCATACAGGCAGACCGGGCAGCGCGCGATGAGATCGCGGCCGCGGACCGTGATGAGATCGGCTGCGCCCGGTCCGGCGCCGATGAAATGCACCGTCACGGCGCGGCTCCGAGCGCAATCATGGCTTGGTCCAGACCCATTGCGTCACCGGCATCGCCGGGCGCCAGCCGGTTTTTTCGCCGACAGCTCCGGCGCGTGCAATCGCGATGCGGATGAGTTCGCCGCCGAACGCCGCATGACGGGCCAAGAGCAGCGCCTCGGTTTCCAGCGTCACCGCATTGACCACCAGCCGGCCGCCGGGCCACAACGCCCGCGCCGCGGCATCGAGCGTGCCCGGATCGCCGGCGCCGCCGCCGACAAAGATGGCATGCGGCGTCTCCAGGCCCGACAACGCGGCCGGTGCTACGCCTTCAATAATGTCGAGGTCCGGTACGCCGAACGCCGCTGCATTGCGGCGGATGCGCGCCGCGCGGTCGGCGCGCTGCTCGACCGCAATCGCGCGCATCGCCGCATCGGCCAGCAGCCATTCGATGGCGACCGAACCGGAGCCGGCGCCGATGTCCCACAACAGCTCGCCCCGGCGGGGCGCCAGCGAGGAGAGCGTCAGTGAGCGGATTTCGCGCTTGGTGATCTGGCCGTCGTGCTCGAAAAGATCGTCGCGCAGCCCGGGCGTCCGCGGCACGACGCGCGCATCAGACGCCGCCGTGACTTCAATCGCAACGACATTGAGCGGGTCCGTCGTGCCGAACTCATAGCCCGCGGCCGTCGTGGTGCGGATGCGCTCGCGCGGGCCGCCGAGCGCTTCGAGCACGGTCAGACGCGACGCGCCGAAACCGGCTTCGACGAGGAGCCGTGCCAGCGCTGCCGGGCCGTCGCCGTCGGAAGTCAGTGCGAGAATATCCGAGGCGGGCTGCAAATGCGGGCGGATCAAGTCGAGCATGCGGCCGTGCAGCGACAGTAAAACGGTCCGCTGGAGCGACCAGCCGAGCCGAGCCGCAGCGAGCGAAAAGGCCGACGGCGCCGGCACCACGATCATTTCGCGCGCCGCGATGTGCCGCGCCAGGACCGCGCCGACGCCATAGTGGAACGGATCGCCGGAGGCGAGCACGCAAACCTGGCGGCTGCGATGGCGCAGGACTTCTTCGGGCGCGCCGTCGAACGGGCTCGGCCACGGCCGCGCCGTGCCGCGAATAAGCGGCGCCGCCAGCGCCAGTTGACGCCGGCCGCCGAACACGATTTCCGCAGCCTCGATCAGGCCGCGCGCCACCGGGGTTAGACCCTCGACCCCGTCCTCGCCGATGCCGACGATGGACAGCCAGCGCGGCGATGCGGCAAGCTCGCGCGGAAGCGTCTCAGGATTTTGCATGCCACGCGTCCTCATTCTCGGCGGCACCACCGAAGCGCGCCTGCTTGGCGAGCGTCTCGCCAAGCGCGGCGATCTCGACGTGACGCTGTCGCTCGCCGGACGCACGGCTTCGCCGGTGCCGCATGCCGTGCCGCTGCGCATCGGCGGCTTCGGCGGCGTCGCGGGCCTCGCCGATTATCTCAAGTCGGAGCACATCGCCGCGCTGATCGACGCCACGCATCCTTATGCCAGCACTATTTCGCAAAACGCCGTCGCCGCAGCCCATCAAGCCGGCGTGCCGTTCATGACGCTGCGTCGGCCGCCCTGGACCGCCGTTGCCGGCGATCGCTGGACCCTGGTCGACGATGCAAGCGCGGCGCTGCGCGCCATCGGCGAACAATCCCGCCGCGTTTTTGTCGCGCTCGGCCGCAACGAGCTCGGCGCATTCGCCGGCGCGCCGCAGCACGTTTATCTGGTCCGCAGCGTCGATCCGGTCGAGCCGCCGCTGCCGCTGCCCCACGTGCGCTACGTCACCGCGCGCGGGCCGTTCAGCGAAGCCGACGACCGTGCCCTGATGACCGCGCATAAGATCGATGTGGTCATCGCCAAGAACAGCGGCGGCAACGCCGCCTACGGCAAGATCGCGGCGGCCCGCGCGCTCGGCATCGGCGTCATCCTGCTGCGCCGGCCCGAGGCATCCACGGCGCCGGCGGTCGAAACCATAGGCGACGCGATCGTCTGGCTCGATCATGCGCTGACCTCCGCCGCGGCGCGCGGCGTATAGACGAGAGGCGAGCGGCCGGGCCGATCGATGACGCGCGTCTGCCGCGTGCCGACGATGACCAGCGTCGCCATGTCAACCGGCGTCATGTCAGCCGGCATTGCGTCGGCCTCGGCGAGCGTTGTGACGCTCACCTGTTCGTCCGGGCGGCCAACCGCGCGACCGAAGACGACAGGGGTCGCCGCCGGCAGATGCCGGCGCAGCCGCTCGACCGCCTTGCCGAACTGCCAGGGCCGCGCCCGCGACACCGGATTGTACAACGCGACGACAAAGCCCGCGCCGGCGGCGGCATCGAGCCGCCGCTCGATCAAATTCCAGGGCTTGAGATTGTCCGACAGCGACAGCGCGCAAAAATCGTGACCGAGCGGCGCGCCGATTTTGGCGGCGACCGCGAGCATGGCGGTAATCCCGGGAACGAACACGACATCGAGCGCGCGCCAACTCTCCGGGCCTTCATCGATTTGCTCGCAGATCGCCGCGGCCATCGCGAACACGCCTGGATCCCCGCCGGAGACGACGGCGACATTGGCGCCTTGCGCGGCGTGGCCGAGCGCGGCAGCAGCGCGGGCGCCCTCCTCGCGGTTGTCCGAGGCATAGCGGCGCTGGCCGGGGCGCGTCGGCATGCGGTCAAGATATGGGCCATAGCCGTAGACGGCCTCGACCGCGGCGAGCGCTTCCTCGGCTTCCGGCGTCAGATAGTGCAAGCCGCCCGGACCGAGGCCGACGACCGCAATACGGCCGCGGCTCATTTCTCAACTCCTGGCCGTTCCCCCCAGCCCGGCACCAGCACGACCGCAAAATACGGCGCCTCGTCGTCGAGCTTGGCGGCAAGCGGAATCATTTTTTCTTCCGCCGTCGTGCCGCGCTCGACATAGATGGCGCGCGGCAGCCGGCCGCTCGACGCCAGCGCCCGCCGCAATTTGGGCAGATGCCGGCCGACCTTCATCACGACGGCGGCGTCCGCCTCGCCCAAGCGCCGCGCCAGCTCCGCCTCCGGCAGCGTCGCCGGCAGGACGGTGAAAATGTCATCGCCTTGTGCGATCGGCATGCCGGCGGCGGACCAGCAGCCCGACATGCCGGTGACGCCGGCGACGATCTCGCTGGCATAGCGTGGCGACAACCGCGCATGCAGGTGCATGTACGATCCGTAGAACAGCGGATCGCCTTCGCAGATCACGGCGACCGTGCGCCCGGCATCGAGGTGACCGGCGATCGTCGCTGCCGCATCGTCGTAAAAATCGCGCAGCGCATCGCGATAGCCGTCGCATTCTTTGGGCAATTCGGTCGTGACTGGATAGTAGAGCGGCAGCTCCGGGACGCCGGCCGGCAGATGGCGCACGGCAATGGCGCGTGAATGGCTGGCACAGCCGGCTTTGGCAAAATGCGCGATGACGTCGGCTTCGCCGAGCGCGCGCATCGCTTTGAGCGTCATCAGTTCCGGATCGCCCGGTCCGACACCGACTGCCAGAGTCGACCCACCATCAGTCCGCCGGCGCTCATAATCCACTCCTCGCCAGCGCATTGACGGCGGCGGCCGTCATCGCGCTGCCGCCGATGCGCCCGCGCACGATGAGATAAGGCACGCCGCGCGAATTTTCGGCGAGCGCTTCCTTGGATTCCGCCGCGCCGACGAAGCCGACCGGAATGCCGAGAATGGCCGCCGGTTTCGGCGCCCCGGCGTCGAGCAATTCGAGCAGGCGGAACAGCGCGGTCGGTGCATTGCCGATCGCGACCACCGCGCCGGCGAGGCGGTCGCGCCACAGCTCGAGCGCGGCCGCCGACCGCGTCGTTGCGTATTTGGCGGCAAGCTCCGCGGTGCGCGGATCGTTGAGCGTGCAGATAACCTCGTTTTTGGCCGGCAGCCGGGCGCGGGTGACGCCATGGGCCACCATCTCCGCATCGCACAGAACCGGCGCGCCGTTGTTGAGCGCTGCGCGTGCGACGGCAACGAGATTACCGCCGAACACGATGTGCTGCGCCATGTCGACTTGGCCGCAAGCGTGAATCATGCGCACCGCGACCTCGGCCTCGTCCGCCGAAAAGCGCGACAGGTCGACTTCGGCACGGATGATGGCGAACGACCGCTCATAAATTGCGGTGCCGTCGCGCAAATAGGCGGCGCGCTCAGACATGCGCTCAGACATGGTCGGCCTCGCGCGCTTTTGCGAACGCGGCGATTGCCGCGGGCAGTTCGGCAACCGAAACGGTAGCGAATGGCGCGTCGCGCGTCGTGCCGCTCGCAACCAGTGCGCAGCCGGCGGCGGTGCCGACGACGGTGAGCGCCGCAGACTTCGCCTGTGCGCAACCCTTGGCGCAGCCGGAAAGATGAACGGTGAAGTCGGCACGACCGGCGATCTCCGGAGCAATGGCGCGCGAGGCGATATGCGCCGACACACAAATCGGCGCGCCGGCGCAGGCGATGACGCGCCGCCGCGGATCATCGGCGCGGGTGACAAAGCCGAGCTTTTCGGCGGTCGCTGTGAAACTGGATACGTTGAACGGCGGCATTCCGATCGCCAGCAAGGCGCGGCCCGCCGCATCGCGAAAACCACCGGCGCCCGCGGCGGTCGCGACCTCGGTCAATTGTTCGAGAGTCGTGGCGTCGGAGTGACCGAAAGCTAATCCGACACCGCAGGCGACCGATCCGTCGCGCAAAGCATGAGTGCCGATCACATCCCGCTCGTTGCCGCGCGGGCGATTTCCGCCGGGACGAGCCGCAACGACAATATCGGTTAAGACGGTGCGGAAGGGAGCTTCTCCTTCCGTAGAAACGATTTCGTGGAAGCGTCGATGGCGTCCGTGTGTTGCCATGACTTCAAGCAACCGGATAACCGCCTCGATCGCGTCCTGACGCGCGACCGTGCCGAGCGGTGTAGCGCCGACGCTATCGCCGCCAACTGCAAGATCAAATGCACATCTCTGCGCCCGCTGCTGTTGCGGACAGCCGGATGTCCGCCGGCACGCCGGCAGGATCGAGTGCGCCGCCACCATCGATAACGATGGACGTTTTGGCGCCGAGGCGCGCCGTGATCGCGCTTCGCGCGAGCACACTGCGAAGATCATCGGCAAGCGTGGCCGTGTCGACACGTTCGCCGGGGTCGAGCCCGGCAAGCGGATTGCAGAGCACCGGCACGCCGTCGTCGGCGGCGATGTCGAGCGCCGCGATGTCGGCGGCGAAACGCGGCGCCGAGGCGGCGCTCAGGCCGCGAATCTGGATGCTGCCGCGCGACGTGATCTCGATGACGCCGTTGCCATGCCGACGCGCTGCCGCGCAGAGCGCGGCGAAAGCGGCGAGCGGAATGGTGCCGATCGGCTGCAGCCGCACCAGCAAGCCGTCGCCGGTCGGCATCGGCGCCGACAGCCCGGGACAGGCGCCGCGGCGAAGCGGCACGGTTAGCGCCAGCGCCGTCATGCCACGGCCTCCGTCTCGCAGCGCAGCGAGGCCCGCTCGACATCGTTGCGGCGCGGATGCCAAACGCCGCGGCGGCGCGCGGCGTCGAGCCGCTCGGCGATCGCCGCGGCGGCTTGCGGATTTTCGCGCAGCAAAAATTCGCGCACGGCGGGATCGGCGACATAGGCGTCGTGCAGAAGATCGAACAATTCGCTGGCGACCGCGCCGGTGGTTTCGGCAAAGGCGACCAGCCGATCGACGGTTTCGGCAAGTTCGGCGGCGCCGCGCGGGCCGTGGCGCATCTGGCCGGCGATGAAGCGCGGATTGACCGCACGCGCCCGCACGATGCGCGCCAAGGCCGCCGACAGCGCGCGCGCCCGCGGCCGCTGCGGATCGGTCATGTCGAGCATGACGAGATCGGCCGAGCGGCCGAGCAGCTTGGCCGCCGCCGCGAAGCCGCCGACGAAGGCCGCATCCTCGGCGCCTTCGAGAAGATCGCGGCCCGGATCGTCGCTGACATGCACCAGCAGCATCGGCGCCGGCGACGCGCTGCGCGAAAGCGCCGGGCGCGGCGTCGGCCTCGCCGTCGGCGCCGCCATAGGCATGCGAGGCGGCGGCGAGATAGGCGGCGCCGACGGCGTCGGTGATCGGCGTCGCCGGCCGAGCAGATCCTCGACGCCGGCGCCATAGACGCCCGGCGCGGTGCCGAAAATGCGGTCGACAGCCGCGCTGCGCCGCCGGCGCGCCGTGCCGCCGCCAGCGGATTTTCGTCGTCGGCCTCGTCGCGCGCCGCGACCGCCTGCACCGCGGCATCGATGAGCGCGATCTGCGCCGGAAACAGATCGCGGAACAGTCCGGAAATGCGCCAGGTGACGTCGACGCGCGGCGCGTCCCATCGCCGCGCAGCGGCAGCACTTCGACGCCGGTGACGCGGCCGCTCGCCTGATCCCAGATCGGCCGGCAGCCCATCAGCGCCAAGCCCTGCGCGATCTCCTCGCCGCCGGTGCGCAAAGTGGCGCTGCCCCAGAGATCGATCACGACCGCGCGCGGCATCTCGCCGTGGCGTCTGCAGATGCGCGCGCACGACTTCATCGGCGGCGAGGCGGCCGAGCTCCATCGCGGTCGGCGTCGGCAGCGTGCGCGGATCGGCGGTGAAGAGATTGCGGCCGGTCGGCAGCACGTCGCGCCGGCCGCGCGCCGGCGCGCCGGCCGGTCCCGGCGCGACGCGGCGCCGTCGAGCGCGGCGAGCAAGCGCCGCGCGTTCGGCCTCGGCGCTCGCCACGCCATGCCGGATCGTCGGCGCCGGCGGGCGCGCGGCCGTAAATGTGCTGGCCGTCTTTGATGGCGAGATCCTTGAGATCGCACAGCCAGGCATCGATGCGGCGCAGCGCCTCGTCGGGCGCAACGGCGCCGTCGACGCCGGCCGAATTCCAGCCTCGCGCGCCAATCCGGTGCGCTGCGCGGTTTCGACGATCAGCTCGGCGAGCCGCTCGCGGCGGCGGCGATCGAGGCCGTCGGCCTGGGCATATTCGTCGAGCAGACGCTCGAGCTCGTGCGCGTCGCCGCTCGGCCCGCCGGCGACGAGCGGCGGCGGCAGATGGCCGATCGTCAGCGCCGGCGATGCGGCGCTTGGCCTGCGCCGCCTCGCCTGGATTGCTGACGATGAAAGGATAAATCACCGGCAGCGCCCCGGTGACGATCTCCGGAAAGCATTCCGCGGTCAGCGCGACCGCCTTGCCCGGCAGCCATTCCAGCGTGCCGTGCGCGCCCATGTGCACGAGCGCATCGACCTTGCGCGACGTGCTGCAGCCAGAGCCCGAAAGCGACCAGCGCATGACGCGGCGGCAGCGCCGGATCGTGATAGTCGGCGCGCCGTTCCGCTGCGCGGCCGCGATCGGGCGGCAGCGCGACCATGCACGTTGCCGAATTTTTTCGCGCGGAAACGGAATGCGCCGTCGCGCACATCGGCGATCGTCCGCCGGCTCGCCCCAGGCTTCGCGCAGCCGCGCGACCGCCGCGCGCGGCAGCCGCGCCAGCAGCGTCTCGTATTGCGCGAGCGTGAGCGCGCGTCATCCGGCGCCCGGCGGCAGCGCGGCGAGCAATGCGCGCGGCGTTTTCGGCGCGTCCGCGACGGCGTAGCCGGCGGCGGCAAGATCGTCGAGCAGCGCGAGCACGCTCGCCGGCACGTCGAGGCCGACCGCATAACCGGTGCGGCCCTTGCGCGCCGGGATAATCCGGCATCAGGATGGCGACGCTGCCGCTCGCTCGCGCGGCAGCGCGCGCAGCCGCACGAGAGCGGCGATGCGATCCGCGACCATGGCGACGCGATCCGGCTCGGGCCGGCTCGCGAGCGCGGTGAAGGCGAGCCCCTCTTGCGGCGGCAGCGGCATCCTTGAAGGCGACGGCGCCGGCGAGCACGCGGCCGTCGAGCTCCGGCAGCACGACATGCATGGCGAGATCGGCGGCGCCTAGCCCGCGCGGGCTGTCGCGCCAGGCCGCGCGCTTGGTGGTGGCGCTGACCACCTGCAAGACCGGCACGCCCGCGCGCGTCGAGCGGCGCCGGTTCGCTGCCGTCGCCGCCGGCGGCGAAGGCGGTCATGGTGACGATCACGGCCGGATCGAGCCGCGCCAAAGCTTCGCGCAGGAAGCGCGCCGGCCTCGCGGTCCTTCAGGCTGGTGACGACCAGCGGCGCCGGCGCAAGGCCGCGCGCCGCGAGCGCCGCGCAGAGCGCGTCGATCGGCGCCGTATCGCGCCGCGAGCAGCAAGGCGCGATAGAAGACGATCGGCACGACCGGCCGGCCGGGTGCCAGCGAAGCGATCAGCCGATCGAGATCGACCGCGCCCTCGCCCGGCAGATAGCCGGCAAGGCGCGGCACCGGCTGCGGCTCGCGCGATCGCCAGATCGCAGCCGGCGTGGCCGCGCCAGCCGGCGCAACAGCGCGCGCAGATTGTCGCGGCCGCCTTCGCGGAAATAACCGCAGCAACGTTTCAAGTTCGCGCAGCCGGCAGCGTCGAAGCCGCGGCGAGCCGCTCGTCGTCGCGATCTTCGCCGGGCAGCACCGCGAGCGCGATGCCGCGCTCGCGCGCCAGCGCCGACAGCCGCTCGATGCCGTATTTCCACCAATCGAGGCCGCCGAGCAGGCGCACCACGATCACCTTGGCGTGCGCGCCGACGCGCTCGATCCACAGATCGACCGACATGGGATGGCGCAGGTCGCGCAGATGCGCGAGCCGCACGCTCGGCAGCATCGCGCGCTCCGCTTCCCAGGCGGCGGCGAGGCCGGCGAGATCGCTGTCGGCGAACGACAGCATCGGCGATATCGCCCGGCGGCTGGCCGAGATCGACCGCTTCGACGATTTCGTCGAGGCCGGTCGGAGCTCGTCGTCAGCAGATGCATCGTAAATCGCGTTACCCTGACCAGCGCGCGCGTCACCGCGGCGCGATCGAGCCCTTTCAATCCGATCACGACGAGTCGGCCCTCGCGCGGCTCCGCCGGCCGCCCAGGGCCGGTCGTATTGATGCGTCACCCGCGGCCCGACCGCTTGGACCAAGAGGCGCAGCGGCTTGTTCGCGACCGCCGCAAAGCCCTTGACGCGCAGCACGTCGAATTTCTCGGCCAGCGCGGCGACGCGTGCGGCCAGCGCCGACGGGTCGGCGATTTCGCCGAGCGGCACGACGAAGGAATCGAAATCGTCGTGATCGTGCTCCTCCTCGTCGTCGTGATGCGTGCGGCGATTGGCGATGTCGTCCTCGGTGCCGACGCCGAGACCGAGCAGGAGCGCCTCGTCGACCTTGCCGTCGGTGACGGTGAGCACCTTCACGCTGCGCGGCAGCGCGTCGCGCGATGGCCGCCAGCGCCTTGTCGACGCCGGCCTCGTCGAGCAGGTCGCGCTTGTTGAGCACGACGAGATCGGCGCAGGCGATCTGATCCTCGAACACCTCTTCGACCGGATCGTCGTGGTCGAGCGCAGCGTCGGCGGCGCGCTGGCGCGCCAGCGCGTCGAGATCCTGCGCGACCCGGCCGTCGGCGAGCGCCGCGCCGTCGACCACGACCACGACGCCGTCGACCGTGACGCGGCTCTTGATCGCCGGCCAATGGAACGCCTGCACCAGGGGCTTCGGCAAAGCCAGGCCGGAGGTTTCGATCACGATATGCTCGACGCCTTCGCTTCGCCAGAATGGCGTCGAGCGCCGGCACGAATTCGTCGGCGACCGTGCAGCACAGGCAGCCATTGGCGAGCTCGACGATGTTGTCCTCCGGGCAGGCGGCATTGCCGCAGCCTTTGAGAATCTCGCCGTCGATGCCGACGTCGCCGAACTCGTTGACGATGACGGCAAGCCGGCGGCCTTGCGCGTTGGCGATGACATGGCGGATCAGCGTGGTTTTGCCGGCGCCGAGAAAGCCGGTGACGATGGTGCAGGGGACGCGCGCGAGCGGATGCCGGTCATACGTCGATCTCCTGGAAATCGAGCGGCGGAACGCGCGCGATCAGGCCGCGCTTGAGGATTTCCGGGCCGGCCGCGCCACGGCAGAATGCCGTCGGCGGCGCCGGCAAGGAGCCGCGCGCCTTCGATCAGTGCGCCGGCGCTATGTCTCGTCGAGGCCGCCGAATACATAGGTCCACGAGCCGTTGCAGCGCATGCGCGGCGCTCGGCGCCGCGCGTGCAATTGGCAAGGCAGCGCAGCCGCCGCACCTCGACTTCGGTGCCGGCGGCGCGCGCGCTCGGTCGCCGCGGCAAGAAGCGCGCCGGCCGCGCATCGACATCGGGTCGTCGCGTGCTTTCGCCGGTCGGGCCGCTGGCAGGTGACGCAGACGTAGACGATCGGCGCGTGCCGTCATGGCATGGCCTCCGATCGCTCGACCAGCGGCCGATCGAGCCCCTGCCAGCGATAGATCAGATAAGAGATCGCCCAGCTGGCGATGAAAATGCCGACGACGAGATAGCCGAAATTGGCGAGGCCACCGTTGAGGTCGCCGACCAAATCCCAGAAGCCGCCGTCGAGGCCGAGCTTGTCGGCGATCAGGCCCAGCGCCTCGATGCCGCCGATCAAGAGCGCAACCAGCACCGAAATCGCGGTGATGGTGAGGTTGTACCAAATCTTGCGGATCGGATTGAGGAACGCCCAGCCATAGGCGCCGACCATCAGCACGCTGTCGGTGGTGTCGACGAGCGTCATGCCGGCGGTGAACAGCGCCGGGAAAATCATCACGGTGCGCGAAGGTCATGCCGCCGGAGGCTTGGCTTGCCGCGACGGTGAACAGAGCTGATCTCGGTCGCGGTATCGAAGCCGAGCCCGAACAGAAAGCCGATCGGAAACATCTGCCAGCTGCGCGACACCATGCGAAACAGCGGCCGGAAAATGCGGGCGAGCAAGCCGCGGCCGGAAAGCAGATGATCGAGCTCCTGCTCGGCGACCGGCTCGCCGCGGCGCGCGCGGCGAAAGCTCCGCCAGACGCCGCGCAGGATGACGAGATTGATCAGCGCGATGGCGAGCAGAAAAAACGCCGAGGCGCCGGTGCCGATGATGCTGCCGATCTCCTTGAATGGGTGCAGCCGGCCCTGCAGCGCGAACGCCGTCGCCGCGATCGCCGCGACCGCAAGCGCGATGGACAAGCGAATGGCCGAGCGAGAAGAACAGGCCGACCGAGACCGGCCGCTTGCCTTCCTGCATCAGCTTGCGCACGACATTGTCGATGGCGGCGATGTGATCGGCATCGACCGCGTGGCGCAGCCCGAGCACATAAGCGAGCAACGGCGGTGCCGAGCAGCGTCGGCCGGTCCGGCCAGCGCGATCACCGCCCAGATCCAGACCACCGCATTGGCCGCCAAAAGCAGCGCATAGATCGCGACAATCTTGGCGCGCTGATCGGCCGATGCGTCGTCGACCGCGGACTTCAGGAAATTGAGCACGAATGTCCTCGCCTGACCTGCCGTCGGCGCGAGCGAGGACCAAAAGACTTTCGTCTTTCGGATCATCCACAGGTACACCCCGACCCGTGTTTGTCGCGTCGACACGGCCGATGGCAGGTCTCCTGGCTCGCGGATCGTCGCCTCGCCCTGCCTTCCCGGCATTCGATCGAACATGAAATTCCATGCCCAATGCCAGTGGCTTAACCGGACGAGACTACCCGCTCACAGTTGCGGGGGCAGCTGCGGATTTGGCCGAAGGCTTGCGCGCTGGCCGCACCGCATTCCCTATTCACCCTCACGCGAGGGACCATCGATCCCCTAGTGATAGATTTCGCCGGGCGGCCCTGTCAATCTGGCTGGCGGCGTTGGATACCTCATGACATGGCGCGTGACATGTCGAGCGTGGCAAAACTCACTCTCGTCCTTGGCGGCGCCCGTTCGGGCAAAAGCCGCTATGCCGAGAGCTTGATCGCCGCTTTGCCGCCGCCTTGGCAGCCGCCCTGGACCTATGTGGCGACGGCGGAGGCGGGCGACGCGGAAATGGCGGCGCGCATCGCCGCGCATCGGGCGCGGCGCGGTCGCGAATGGCGGACCGTCGAGGCGCCGCGCGATCTTGCCGCGCGCGCTCGCCGCGCGTGCAGCGCACGCCGGTGCTGGTCGATTGCCTGACGCTGTGGCTGTCGAACCTGATGCTGGCGGACGCCGATATCGACGCCGAAATCGCCCGCCTGGAAGGCGCATGACGGCGGCGGCGGCGCCGGTCGTGCTGGTCGCCAACGAAGTGGGCTCCGGTATCGTGCCGGACATCCGCTCGGCCGGCGGTTCCGCGATTTGCAAGGCGTTCTCAATCAGCGCATCGCCGCGCGCGCCGACCGCGTCGTTCTGGTCGTCGCCGGCTTGCCGCTTGCGCTGAAAGGGACGTTGTAAGGACAGCGCCATGACGCAACCAATCGACGAAGCGGAA
The DNA here is from genome assembly GCA_963807125.1 of uncultured Alphaproteobacteria bacterium. Taxonomy (GTDB): domain Bacteria; phylum Pseudomonadota; class Alphaproteobacteria; order Rhizobiales; family Xanthobacteraceae; genus BOG-931. The sequence continues at coordinate 124,487 of CAWEAH010000012.1, read as the reverse complement.
GCCGAGCGGCATCGCGCCAAGATGGCCAAGCGCAAAGCGGTGCAGGACGCCGAGGTCGCCGGCAAGACGATCGAGAAGGGCCTGCTCATCGTCCATACCGGCACCGGCAAGGGCAAATCGACCGCCGCGTTCGGGCTTGCGCTGCGCATGCTCGGACGCGGCCACCGCGTCGGCGTGGTGCAGTTCATCAAAGGCGCCTGGCACTCGGCGGAGCGCGACGCGCTGCAAAAATTCGGCGATCAGGTGGTCTGGCACACCATGGGCGAAGGCTTTACCTGGGAGACGCAGGATCGCGCCCGCGATATCGCCGCAGCCGAGCGCGCCTGGGCCAAGGCGCAGCGAGCTCATGGCCGATCCGAGCTTCGGCATGCTCGTTCTCGACGAGCTCAATATCGCGCTGCGCTACGATTATCTCGACCTTGACGCCGTCGTCGCCGCGCTCGCCGCGCGGCGGCCGGGTCTGCATGTCGTGGTCACCGGGCGCAACGCCAAGCCGGAACTGATCGCCGCCGCCGATCTCGTCACCGAGATGACGCTGGTGAAGCACCATTTCGCCGCCGGCGTGAAGGCGCAAGCCGGCATCGAGTTCTAGACGCATGCCGGCGCGCGCGCTGATGTTTCAGGGCACCGGCTCCGACGTCGGCAAATCGCTGATCGTTGCCGGGCTGGCGCGCGCGTTGACGCTGCGCGGTCTCAAGGTGCGCCCGTTCAAGCCGCAGAACATGTCGAACAATGCCGCGGTGACGGCGGATGGCGGCGAGATCGGCCGCGCCCAGGCCTTGCAGGCGCGCGCCGCGCGCGTGCCGGCGAGCGTGCATATGAACCCGGTGCTGCTCAAGCCGCAGAGCGAGATCGGCGCGCAGATCGTGGTGCAGGGCCGCGTCTATGGCAGCGCCAAGGCCGCCGCCTATCAGCACATGAAGCCCGATCTGCTGCCTCATGTGCTCGACAGCTATCGAGCGGCTGCGGCGCGAAGCCGACATCGTGCTGGTCGAAGGCGCCGGCAGCGCGGCGGAAGTCAATCTGCGCGCGAACGACATCGCCAATATGGGCTTTGCGCGCGCCGCCGATGTGCCGGTGGTGCTGATCGGCGACATCGATCGCGGCGGCGTCATCGCGAGCCTGGTCGGCACCAAAGCCGTGATCGCGCCGGAGGACGCCGCACTGATCCGCGGCTTCATCGTCAACAAGTTCCGCGGCGATGCGGCGCTGTTTGCCGACGGCATGGCGCGCATCGCGCAACTCACCGGCTGGCAGCCGCTCGGCCTGGTGCCGTATTTTCCCGAGGCGCGGCTGTTGCCGGCCGAGGATGCGCTGGCGCTCGAGCAGGCACCGCCGGCGAAATCGCGACGCGCGAGCTGCGCATCGCCGTGCCGATCCTGCCGCACATCGCCAATTTCGACGATCTCGATCCGCTCGATGCCGAACCGGCGGTCGAGCTCATGCGCGTGCGGCCGGGCGCGGCGCTTCCCGGCGATGCCGATCTGATCGTCCTGCCGGGATCGAAGGCGACCATCGCCGACCTCGACGCGCTGCGCGCGGCGGGATTCGATATCGATATCGCCGCGCATCGGCGGCGCGGCGGCAGCGGTTCTGGGCCTGTGCGGCGGCTATCAGATGCTCGGCCGCACCGTCGCCGATCCCGGCGGCATCGAAGGCCCGCCGGCAAGGTCGAAGGCCTCGGCCTGCTCGATGTCGAAACCACGCTGTCGGACGAAAAGCGCCTCGAGCCGGTGCGCGGCACGACCGCCGATGGCGCGCCGTTTGCCGGCTATGAAATGCACATGGGCGTCACCGCGGGGCCGGACCGCGCGCGGCCGTTTGCGCGGCTCGCCGATGGATCGCCGGAAGGCGCGATTTCGCCGGATGGCCGGGTGATCGGCACCTATATCCATGGCCTGTTCGCCGACGACCGCCAGCGCGCGGCTTGGCTTGCCGATTTGCCGCCGGCGACGCGCGACGTCGCCTACGACGCTCTCGATCGAGCGCACGCTCGATCGGCTCGCCGCGCATCTGCGCGCGCATCTCGATCTCGATCGGCTGCTCAAATTGGCGCGATGAGGAGCGCGGCCAGCACGGCGAGGATCGCAATCAGGATGGCGTCGGCGGTGCGATAGAGCGCAAGCGCGCGGCGGATGTCGGCGGCCGTTGCGTCCCAGCGGCCGCCGCCCATCACGGCATCGTCGACGCGCACGCCGCCATAGACGCGCGGTCCGGCGAGCGACAGGCCGAGCGCGCCCGCCATGGCCGCTTCCGGATAGCCGGCATTGGGCGAGCGGTGCCGCGGCGCATCGAGCCAGACCGTCCGCCACGCCTCGACGGCGGACGCGTCCTTGCGCAGCGCCGCCGCTGCGATCGAGCAACAGCGCCGCAAGCCGCGAAGCCGGCAGATTGACGAGATCGTCGAGCCGCGCCGCCGCCCAGCCGAAGGCGGCGTGACGCTTGCGTATGGTGGCCGATCATACTGTCGGCGGTGTTGATTGCTTTGTAGACTGCGGCGCCAGGGAGACCGGCAATGGCAAGCCACAACACCGGCGCCACGACGCCGTCGGAGAAATTCTCGGCGAGGCTTTCGATCGCGGCGCGGGCGACGCCGGCTTCGTCGAGCGTCGCCGTATCGCGGCCGACGATGTGCGCCACCGCGGCGCGGCCGGCGTCGAGGCCGTCGGCTTCGAGCGCGGTGGCGACATCGGCGACATGGCGGTACAGGCTGCGTTGCGCGATCAGCGTGCGGCGCCACGATCGCAACGACAAAAATGCCGAACGAGAAGCGAAGCAGTTCGCGTTCGACGACCAATGCGACAAGCCGACGATGACGAGACGACGACAGAGCGCGGCAGCGCCGGCGGCACGCCGCGCCTCCGGGCCGGCCGATTCGCGATTGAGCGCGCGGTCGAGTTCGCCGATCAATCCGCCGATCCAGCTCACCGGATGGCCGATCGCGCGAAATAACCGCTCCGGATAACCGACGCAGAGCTCGATCAGCATGGCGAAAAGCGCAAGCGCGATTGACATGGTCCCCTTCAGCGGCGCGGACGAGCCGCTTGTGCATGGCGGCGACCTTGCCGCCGCACGCCGGCTGTTTCCCGATGCTCCCGAACCTTTCATCGACCTTTCGACCGGGATCAATCCTAGCCCATATCCGGTGCCGGACCTGCCGGCCGAAGTTTTCGCCCGCCTGCCGGAACCGGCGGCGCTGAAGCAGCTCGCCGCTGGTCGCCGCGCGCACCTATGGCGCGCCGTCAGCGGACCATGTCGTGGCGGCGCCGGGAACGCAGATTCTGCTGCCGCTCGTCTGCGGCCTTGTGCGGCCCGGCCGCGCGGCGATCCTGACCCCGACCTATTCCGAACATGCGCGCGCCGCCGCGCTTTGCGGTCACGCGGTTGCCGGCGTGCGCGACCTCGCCGCGATCGGCGATGCGACTCTGGTGCTCGTCGCCAATCCCAACAATCCCGACGGCCGGCTTTTCGCGCAAAGCCGATCTGCTGGCGCTCGCCAAGCGCCTTGCGCGCGCGCGGCGGCCTTCTCGTCGTCGACGAAGCCTTCATGGATGTCGGTCCGTCGCAGACGAGCCTCGCCGGCGATATCGCGCGCGGCAGCATCGTCGTGTTGCGCTCGTTCGGCAAATTCTTCGGTCTCGCCGGACTGAGGCTGGGCTTTGCGCTCGCCGCGCCGCCGCTCGCCGCGCGGCTCGCGGCGCTGCTCGGCCCCTGGGCGGTTTCGGGGCCGGCGCTTGCCGTCGGCACCGCGGCGCTGGCGGACATGCGCCTGGATCGAGACCTCGCGACACCGCCTTGCCGAGACCGCGACGCGGCTCGATGCGATTTTGCGCAACGCCGGCCTCGACATCGTCGGCGGCACGGCGCTGTTCCGGCTGGCGCAAACACCCGCCGCCGGCGAACTGTTTCATCATCTCGGCCGCGCCGGCATTCTCGCCCGCAGATTTACAGAACAGCCGCGCTGGCTGCGGTTCGGCCTGCCGGCGGGCGAGGCGCAGTGGCAACGCCTGCAATTAGCGATGGCTGACTTTCGCGTCAGCCGCTAGAGTTGCAGCATGCGCGCGCGACGAAGTTCCCAGATGCAAGACGCAGCGCCCGCGGCGCATCGCGGGATTTCGATCAGGCGTTCCGCACCCGCTTGCGCGATCTTTTGATCTGGCGCCGCGACGTCCGGCGCTTCCGCCGCGATCCGCTGCCGGACGGCACTCTGGAGACGCTGATCGAGCTTGCGTGCCTCGCACCGTCGGTGGGATTAAGCCAGCCGTGGCGGTTCGTCATTGTCGAAGACCCGGCGACCCGCGCCGCGATCCGCCAGAATTTCGCCGCCTGCAACGCGCAGGCGCTCGCCGCGCAGACAGCCGATCGCGCGGAACTTTATGCGCGGCTCAAGCTCGCCGGCTTGGAGGAAGCGCCCGCGCATTTTGCCGTCTTCGCCGACCGCGCGACGAGCCAGGGCCACGGCCTTGGCCGCCGCACCATGCCGGAAATGATCGAGTACTCCGCGGTGACCGCCGTGCATACGATCTGGCTTGCGGCGCGCGCGCAGGGCATCGGCATGGGATGGGTTTCGATCCTCGATCCCCAGGCGGTCGCCGCGATCCTCAAGGTGCCGATCGAATGGAAGCTGATCGGCTATTTTTGTCTCGGCTATCCGCAGGCCGACGATTGCGTTCCCGAGCTTGAACGATCCGGATGGGAGCAACGACGTCTGCCGCCGTCGGCCGTCATCCGGCGTTGAAAAGTTAATTGGCCGCGCCGGCTGTGCCAAAACAAAGCAACATCTCCTGGCACTCGCCTTGCTCACTCCGGAGCGGACGTTTGCGCCTGTCTCGGAACGACGAACCGCGTCGCCCGCTCGCGCAAACGCGATGGATCGCGGCGCCGACCGATCGAACAAGATCGGCGCGCGCCGAGGGAGAGAGCGGTGTTAACCTTGAGCTGTGTCAGTTTGACCTCGCGGCGTGCCGTGCGCGTCGGCGCCGCGGCCGCGGGGTCCCTCATCATAATGACGGCGATCTGCGGCGCGACCTATGCGGCCGGCATTGCGTTCGGCGGCTGCGTCGGCGGCGGTGGCTTCGCTCAATTGCGTGGTGCGCTGGGGTGAAGCCGGCGATCCCTATATCAGAACCGTACCGCAGCCGGCCGACGAGACGGAGCGAACCCGCGCCGCCGAGCGCGACCGCAAATGGGAAGCAGCGCTGCAAGCCCGTTATCGCCCAGGATCGCTTCGGCGTTCCGCGCTACCAATATGCCGCGTCGGGCTGCGAGTTCGGCGTTCTGCAGTAACGCCCCTCGGTGTCCACCCCGGATCGCGTCCGGGGCGGGCATTTCGCGGCCATGCCCTAACGATAGACGCCCGCCGATTTTGCCGTGCGCTCCTGATGCCGCCACGCGGCGATCGGGGTCTTCGACCGTCGCCCGGCAGATATTTGGCGACGACGATCGGATCGAGCTGCGTCATCGCGCTGTCCGGCAACCGATACCACGTCTCGTCGCGGCCGAACAAAGCGATGCCGAGATAGCCGCGCACGGTCAGCGTCTGACCGTCCGGGCTGACCCGCATCATCGCGCTGTAGATGTTGCCGTCGCGCGGATCGAGAATATTGCCGTTGTCGTATTCCAGGCCGTTGCGCTGCATGTCTCTGATCAACGGCAACCCCAGCAGCGGCTGATCCTTGCGATCGTCACGGCAGCTCGAACAGATCGGATTCTTCGGATCGTCGGGCCGCGGAAACAGTTTTGCAATCGCGCCTTCGTACAGGCCAGCGCCCTGCTCGACGAACAAAAACCAGCCGACCGGATTGCCGGTGTCGCTGTCGGTCTTTTGCCACAGGCCGGCGACCGTGGGCTCCGCGGCCGGCGTCGAATGGGCGATGCTCGACCAGCGCGATCACGGACGACGGCCGACGCCAGGCCGTCATTGCGAGCAACTTGGTCGAGTGCATTGCCAAGAGTCCTTTCCATTCGCCGAAGTCGAAACAAATCGCTGCCCGGCATTGATGGCGGAGATTTATTACTCGTTCGACAATGCGGTGATTTAAGGACGCGTCCATGACAAGGCTCGCCACAGTGTCGGGGCCAAGGAACCGCCGGCCTGCGCGACGCGCCGCGGATCGTCGCAGCCGGGAGCCGAGCCCGGGAACTTAGTCGGTGCGGGCTCGTTTCACTTCTGCGTCCGGATAGCGCTTTCGCTTGTGTTCCGGCTTGCAATGGCCTGCGTAGCTCATCATGATCGTTGCCGATATTATCGCTGTATTGTTTAATTGTAGGATTTAGGGCTTATGCGGCAACTCGAATTCCATGCCGCGTTATGCTTCGCGCACCAGCGTGGCGCTGGCCAATCTGCGCGGCGTGGTGATTCTGATCGTCCTCGCCTTCCATGCCATGCTGGCCTATCTCAATTGGGTTCCGGTAACCGGTTCCGGTTTTGACAGTCCGCCCTACGACTGGCGAGCCTTTCCCATCATCGATAGTCATCGCTTTTTCGGATTCGATATCTTCTGCGCCTGGCAGGACGTCTATCTGATGGCGCTGATGTTCTTCTTGTCCGGCCTGTTCGTCTGGTCGAGCATGAAGCGCAAGAAGGATTGGGCGTTTTTGCGCGACCGCGTGGTGCGTTTGGGCATTCCGTTTGTCTTTGGCGTCACTGTGGTCATTCCCGCCGCCATTTATCCGACCTACCGTCTGACTGCGGCCGACCCGAGCCTTGCCGCCTATTGGCACGGTCTGCTTGCGCTGCCGTTCTGGCCGAACGGGCCGCTGATGGTTCATCTGGCAGCTTCTGGCGCTGAATTTCGTGCTCGTCGGCTTGAACCTTACGGCGCCGAATGCGATTCCCGCGTTGGGCCGCTGGTCGGCCGCCGCCGGCAAAAATCCGGTCGGCTATTTTGGCGTCCTCCTCGGCGTCTCGGCCTTGGCCTATGTTCCGCTGGCCTTGGCCTTTACGCCATGGGCCTGGATCAATTCCGGATTTTTCTCCTTCCAGTTCAGCCGGCCGTTGCTCTATGGCGTTTATTTCTTTGCCGGCGTCGGCATCGGCGCCGCGGGTATCGAGCGCGGACTCCTCGCTTGCGACGGCATTCTGGCGCGTCGTTGGGTGTCCGTCCTCGTGGCCGCAGTGGCGAGCTTATTCCTGTGGATGGGGTTGACGGCGCTGACCATGAACGGCGGCGCCTCGCTCGGGCTTCAGTTCGCCGCCGATCTTAGTTTAGTGCCCGCGTGCGCGGCCGGTTGTTTCTTCCTGATCGCAATGTGCTTGCGCTTCGGCACCGGACATTCGCGCCTGATCGGCTATTTGTCGGCAAATGCCTACGGAATCTATCTGGTGCATTACGTCTTTATCGTCTGGCTGCAATACGCGCTGCTGGCGCTGCCGCTGTTCGCCGTCTTCAAGGCGGGCCTCGTTTTCGGCGGCACGCTGTTGCTGACACTGGCGACAATATTCGCCGTGCAGCGCTTTCGCTGGGGCGCACGGCTCATCGGCGCGGCGCCGCGCGCGGTCGCCACCTCCTGATTTTCTGCTTCGCCACCGGCAATCGCCTCCGGGACGTGTCGGCAGGAACATTCTATAATGCCGCGCCAGGCCGGCCGCCGCTCAGCTTCCGCTGCCGACCGGGAGCGAGGGCCGCCGATGATGGCCATGATGCGATTGGACGCAGCCGCGCTCGCGGTCCTTCTCGTCGCGCTCGCGATCACGCCGGCGAGCGCGGCCGAACGCGCGCTCGTCCTCGACATCGACGGCGCCATTGGTCCGGCAATTGCCGACTACGTTACGCGCGAGATCAAGGCGGCGGCGCCCGGCGAGGACGGTCTCATCATCTTGCGCATGAACACGCCGGGGGGCCTTGATTCCTCGATGCGCCAGATCGACACGGCGATCCTGGCGTCGCTGGTCGCCGTTGCCACGTTTGTCGCGCCGAGCGGCGCCCGCGCGGCGAGCGCCGGCACCTATATCGCCTATGCCAGCGCCATTGCCGCGATGGCGCCCGGCACCAATATCGGCGCCGCAACGCCGATACAGCTCGGCGGCAATCCGCTTAAGTCCGGCGGCGGTGCCGACCGAAAAGCGCAAGCGCCATCCGGCGCGCCGGCCGACGCCGAAACGCGCAAGATGGTCAACGATGCGGTCGCCTATATCCGCAGTCTCGCCGCCGTGAATGGACGCAACGCCGATTGGGCGGAGGAGGCCGTGCGCTCGGCCGCGAGCCTGCCGGCCGCGGAAGCGCTCAAGCTTCACGTCGTCGACGTCGTCGCCGCGGACGTGCCCGACCTGTTACGGCAGATTGACGGCCGCACCGTTACGGTTGCCGGCAAGCCGGCGCGCCTCGCCACCGCCACGCTCCATGTGGTAGCGGCACCGCCCGACTGGCGCACGGAGCTGCTCGCTCTCGTCACCGATCCGAATGTCGCTTTTATCCTCATGCTGATCGGCGTCTACGGACTGATCCTGGAATTCTTCAATCCCGGCGCGGTGGCGCCGGGGCTCGTCGGCTCCATCAGCCTCGTCGTCGCGCTTTATGCGCTGGCCCTCTTGCCGATCAACTATGCCGGCGCGGCACTCGTCCTCATCGGCATCGGGCTGATGATTGCCGAAGCCCATATTGGGGCTTTCGGCGCGATCGGCGTGGGCGGCATTGCCGCTTTCGTCATCGGCGCGCTGATGATGTTTCCGTCCAACGAGCCGGGATTGGCGCTTTCGGGCACTGTGCTGACCGGCGCCGCCATCGGCAGCGCCGCCCTGTTCCTGTTGGCGCTCGCCGCGCTGTTTCGCTCGCGCAAACGCCCAATCGTCAGTGGCGGCGAGGCGCTCATTGGCGCGCTGGGCAAGACAGTGTCCTGGCAGGGCACCGAAGGCCGCGTGCGCGTCGCCGGCGAAATCTGGCGGGCGCGCGCCGAGGCGCCGCTCGCGGACGGCGCCGGCGTCAAGGTCGTCGGCCGCGACGGTCTCGTTCTTATCGTTCGACCGCTTAGCTGCATGCCACAGGGAGCTTAAGCCATGTTGCTCACCACCGTCATCGCCGTCGGCGTTCTGATCCTGATCTTCCTTTACGCTTCCATCCGTATCTTGCGCGAATACGAGCGCGGCGTGGTGTTCACGCTCGGCCGCTATACCGGCACCAAGGGGCCCGGGCTGATCCTGCTCTATCCGTTCGTGCAGCAGATGGTGCGGGTCGACTTGCGGGTCGTCGTCGACGAAGTGCCGCCGCAGGACGTGATTTCCCGCGACAACGTCTCGGTCAAGGTCAGCGCCGTCCTCTATTTCCGCGTCGTCGACGCCGAGAAGGCGATCATCCAGGTCAGCAACTATTTGGCGGCAACGAGCCAGCTCGCCCAGACCACATTGCGCTGGGTATTGGGCAAGCACGACCTCGACCAGATGCTGGCGGAGCGCGACAAGCTCAACGCCGATATCCAGGACGTGCTCGACAAGCAGACCGAAGGCTGGGGCATCAAGGTTTCCAATGTCGAGCTCAAGCGGATCGACCTCGACGAAAGCATGGTGCGCGCCATCGCCCGCCAAGCCGAGGCCGAACGCGAACGCCGCGCCAAGATCATCAATGCGGAGGGCGAGCAGCAGGCGGCGCAAAAGCTGGTCGAGGCAGCGCGTATCCTCGGCGGCGTCCCGCAAGCGATGCAGCTGCGCTACCTCGGCACCCTGTTCGATATCGCCAGCGACCGCAGTTCGACCATCGTGTTTCCGTTCCCCATCGACCTGCTGCAAGCGTTCTCGACTGCGGCGACACGAACCGGCTGACGGACAAAGCCGGTCCCGAGGCAAATCCGCCCGCGGTTGAACCAGTGTCGCGAAAAAGCTTGAACGCGGCTCAGCCGATGTTATTGGTCGCGGCACCGCGCGGCCGTTCTGCCGGCCGCGATCTCTACGACAATTCCGTGACGACAATTCCGTGACAACGATACCTGCCTGACGGGCGCGAAAGCATGCGAGTGATCGTCCCAATTTCGGTCGGCGGCTGGAGCCGCCTGTTCAGCCGCTGGGACCTGCTTGCCGTGCTTTTGGTCTTAGGCCTGCTGGTGTTTTTGGGCGAGGCCAGTCGGCATCTGTTCGAGCCGCTTGCCGAACTGGAAAAGCAGCCGCCCTCGCTCGATCCGCGCTATCTGCCCGAATACGCCGCACGCACGACGCTGCGCATGCTGGTCGCGATGGTGTTTTCGCTGATCTTCACCTTCACTTACGCGACGTTTGCCGCGAAGAACAAACGCGCCGAGCGGTTGTTGGTGCCGCTCCTCGACATCCTGCAATCGGTGCCGATCCTCGGCTTCATCTCGGTCACGGTGGTGTTCTTCATGGCGCTGGCGCCCGGGCGCGTCTTGGGCGCCGAATACGCCGCGATCTTCGCCATCTTCACCAGCCAGGCCTGGAACATGGCGTTTTCGTTCTACCAGTCGCTGCGCACCATACCGACCGAGCTCGACGAGGCGGCGCGCAATTTCCGCCTCAGCGCGTGGATGAAGTTCTGGCGTCTCGACGTGCCGTTCGCCATGCCGCAGCTGATCTGGAACATGATGATGTCAATGTCCGGAAGCTGGTTCTTCGTCGTCGCCTCCGAGGCGATCAGTGTGGGCAACACCACCGTCACGCTGCCCGGCGTCGGCTCCTACATCGCCTTGGCCATCGAACACCAGGATCTCAAAGCGGTCGCCTGGGCGATCGCAACCATGGCGGTGGTGATCCTGATCTACGACCAGATCCTGTTCCGGCCGCTGGTGGCCTGGGCGGATCGCTTCCGCTTCGAGCAGGAAGCCGGCGTGCTGCCGCCGCGATCGTGGGTATTCGACGTGCTGCGCCGATCGCGGATCGTCGAGCGGGCGACACGGCCGTTTGCCGCGCTGTGGCGGCTCACGCTGCGTCCACGACGGCCAGACAAAGCAGAACCCGGCCATCGCACGCTGCCGGTGGCGCAGAGCCGCATCGCCTTCCAATTCGGCCTCATCGTCGTTGCGCTTGGCGCGGTCGCGTTATGGCAAATTGTGCGCTTCATCGTCGAGGGCATAACGCTCGCCGATGTCGGCATGGCGCTATTGCTCGGCCTGGCGACGTTCGCGCGCGTCGTCGTTCTCATCGCCATTGCCAGTGTCATCTGGGTGCCGATCGGCGTATGGGTCGGCACGCGCTCCCAGGCCGCCAATATCGTGCAGCCGATCGCGCAGTTCCTCGCCGCCTTTCCGGCCAATGTGCTGTTTCCCGTGGTCGTCTCGCTGATCGTCGCCTGGCGGCTCGACCCGAATATCTGGCTCAGCCCGCTGATGATTCTGGGCACGCAATGGTACATCCTGTTCAACGTCATTGCCGGCGCCGTCGGCGATCCCGGCCGAGCTGCGCGCCGTCGGCGTGAATTTGCGCGTGCGCGGCTGGCTGTGGTGGCGGCGCATCGCATTGCCGGCGGTGCTGCCTTATTATGTGACCGGCGCGATCACAGCGTCCGGCGGCTCATGGAACGCGAGCATCGTCGCCGAGGTCGCCTCGTGGGGCCGGGAGCACCTGCAAGCCTTCGGGCTCGGCGCCTATATTGCGCAACAGACCGACGCCGGCGACTTTCATCGCATCGTGCTGGGCATCGTGGTGATGAGCCTGTTCGTCGTCGTCATCAATCGCGTGTTCTGGCGCCCGCTTTATTTCTACGCCGAACGTAAATTCCGGCTGGGATGAGGACCACTATGACCGCCGCGCTGCTCGATGTTCATGCGCTCCGCCAGACCTTTCCGCGCGCCGACGGCGGCGAGCATCTGGTGCTCGACGGCGTCGAACTCACGCTGTCGCAAGGCCAGATCGTCGGCCTGCTCGGGCGTACCGGATCCGGCAAATCGACCCTGCTGCGGCTCATCGCCGGCCTGGCGCAGCCGTCGGGGGGAACCGTCACCTATCTCGGCGAGCCGGTCCACGCGCCGGCGGCGGGCATCGCCATGGTGTTTCAGTCCTTTGCCTTGTTCCCCTGGCTGACGGTCCTGGAAAACGTGCAGCTCGGGCTGGAGGCGCTTGGTCTTCCCTTGGCGGAGATTCGCAAGCGCGCATTGGCGGCGATCGATCTGATCGGCTTGGACGGCTACGAATCCGCATTCCCGCGCGAACTGTCCGGCGGTATGCGCCAGCGCGTCGGCTTCGCGCGGGCGCTCGTCGTTCATCCCAATATTCTGCTTATGGACGAGCCGTTCTCGGCGCTCGACGTGCTGACGGCGGAAACGTTGCGCACCGATTTTCTCGAGCTTTGGGGCGAAGGCAAGCTGCCGATCAAGGGCGTGGTTCTGGTGACCCACAATATCGAAGAAGCGGTATTGATGTGCGACCGCATCCTCTTGTTCTCGACCAATCCCGGCCGGATCATCAGCGAGATCGCCGTCGATCTGAAACAGCCGCGCAATCGCCTCGACCCGCAATTCCGCGATCTGGTCGAGAAAATCTATGTGGCGATGACGGCGCGGACGCCGACGCCGCTGCAGATCGGCACCGGCCCGGCGACGACGATGAATACCGTGCTGCCGCGCGTGTCGGCCAATCTTCTTTCCGGCTTGGTGGAAACGCTCGCCGCCGCGCCGTTCAACGGCAAGGCGGATTTGCCGGTGCTGGCCGACGAACTGCACATGGATTCCGATGAGCTGTTTCCGGTCGCCGAGTCGCTGCAAATGCTGCGTTTTGCCGAAGTCGAAGGCGGCGATATCAAGCTCACCGACACCGGCAGACAATTTTCCGAACTCGGCACCGACGACCGCAAAAAGTTGTTTCAGCGGCAACTGTTGTCCTACGTGCCGTTGGCCGCCCATATCCGTCACGTGCTGCAGGAGCGCGCCAACCATGTGGCGCCCAAATCGCGCTTCATCGACGAGCTCGAGGACCATATGACGTCGGAGGACGCGGAACTCACCTTGCGCGCGGTGATCGCCTGGGGCCGTTATGCCGAGGTCTTCGCCTATGACGACGATTCCAGCACGTTCAGCCTCGAGAACCCGACTTAACGGCTGGGAACAATTCCGTGAGGCGGCCGAAGCTCCATTCCGCGCCGACCCGAATGCCGTTACAATAAGGCAGACGGGTCATTGGCGACAGCCGGTCTTGATCGGTTTTCCTATTTGGTCTTCTCGGCCGGTTCGTGCCGCGGCCCGCCTGTTGACGAAGCATGATGCTCCCGGAGGACGGCCACGCTGCGGCCCGATCTTTCACGGAGCCATGCGCGCGAACGAGGGCGACCATGTCGATCATACCGAGCATCGAAGGCGGCGGCCATTGGCGTTGGTGGCTGTTGGGATCGTTAGCTTTGAATCTTTTCTTCGTCGGCGCAGCCGGCGCCGTGGCCATCCGCTATTCCGGTCCGGTGCCGCTGGCCACGGTGGCGCGGATCGACCACAGTCTGGCCGGCCGGGTCGATCGGATCGCGGCAAAGCTGCCGCCGCCCGACGCCGAGCTGTTGCGCGCGCAACTGCGCAGCGAAGCCGTAAAGGTGGCGGCCGCTCAGGCCGATCTTCGCCTGGCGCAGGAGGACGTTCGCAAGAGCCTGCGGGCGCAGCCGTTCGACGCCGATGCGATGCACACGGCGATGGCGGAAAGCCAAGCCGCGCACGACAACGTCGATCGCGTCATTCACGATATGATTTCGGCAACCGCACCCAAAATGTCGGTGGTCGGTCGTCTCAAGCTCGCCGACTGGAGGCTCGAGCAGGGCGCATTGGTTTCCCGATAGAGCGGACCCGAATAGCCCGGCCCGGCGCCGATCAGGCCGCGCTGCGCCGGCCCTGGGTCGCGATCGCCAAGAGCGCGCGCTCGGCGATGGTATCGGCCAGCGCCGCGCGGCGCCGCGATTCCAGCACCGCGGCCGCAAGCTCGGCCATCGCGGCCGTCAGCCGGGCGACGCTCCACGCCCGGAGCGCGGCTTCGACCAGCGCCTTCCTGCGGAAATGAACGGGCGGCTGCAGGGCATCGAGCGACACCGGCACGCCGTCTTCGATCGCGATACGCCACCGGTGCAACTGCGCGAGCTGGCGCTGCGCGTTGAACAGCAGCGATCCCGCGCTGACGCCGGCCGTGCGCGCTTTGGCAAGGAGCGCTTCGAGTTCGGCGGGGCGGCCGGCAAAAGCCGCATCGACGATGTCCTCCAGCGCGAGCGCGGAGGCGTCGGACACCACAGCCGTCACGTCGTCGACCTCGACACGATCCCGGCCGGCGGCATAAAGCGTGAGCTTGCGCAGTTCGCTCCGCGAGGCGGCACGATCGCCGCCGAGCAAGGGTATGAGCAGCGCGCGCGCTTCGGGCGTCAAGGTAAGCCCGGCGGCCCGCATCTCGTCGTCGATCAGCCGCGCCCGGTCGCGCTCGCTGTCGGCATAGCAAGGCAGCGCCGCCGCATTCTTGGCGCGCTCGCATAGGACGCGCAGCGGCGCGTTGCGCCGCAAATCGCCGGCTTCGATCACGACGCGGCAATCGAGCATCGGCACGGCCAGCAGCGCTTCGACCGCAGCGGCAATGTTCTTGGAACCGGCCTTCACCCAGACCGCGCGGCGGCCGCCGAACAGCGGCATGGTCTGCGCTTCCTCGACCAGGCGCGACGGTTCGGCGGCAAGGGTCTCGCCCTCGAGCCGCGCCAGCGCGAACGGATCGTTGACGTCGTCGACCGAGGCTTGGACGAGGGCGTTGACGCGCTCGCTCACCAGACCGGCATCCGGACCGAATACCAGAACCACCGGACGCGCCGGATCGGCGCGGGCGACGAAAGCATCGACATCGGCGGCTTTGACGGCAACCATCGCGGAGAATGTAGAGCGAGTTGCAACGAGATCAACAGCCGCGTTACCGGCCAATCTCATTCTACAACGCGCCGATGGAGCGCGCCGTTATGTGCCAGCGACAAAATACGAGGCGAGCCGGTTGCGGATGGTGTCGGCGGCGGTCTGAGCGGCGCGGTCCTCCGCGTCCCGCTGCGCGCGTTGAATGGCAAAGCGCTGTTCCGATCCGGGCGCGTCATAGTCGACATTGGCGTAGGTGCTGTCTTTCAGCACCACCTTGCCGGTGGCGATTTCCACCAATTGATAGCTCACCGCGACGCCGGCGACTTGCGACGTCGGGCGGCCGCTGACGGGATCGATCAGCACCGTGAACCCCGACTGCGACACCGTGAGATCGAGCCGATGCGTCGGCACGTTCGGCGCGCCCCCGCCGGTGAGGTCGAATTGCAGCGAATTGTGCAGACCGACGGCAAGCCGGGCCTGCGGCGTGCCTTGGCGGGTCGGAATCGGGCCGATCTGCACTTCGGCGAGCTTGTCCTTGACGCCTTCGCCGCCGACCGACGGGTGCGAGCCATAGAGCGGCTCGAAGCAGCCGGCCAGGAGGCCCGTTGTGCCAAGCACCAGCACAAGCCGCACCACTCGCGGCGCCAAACGGCGGTCAAGCCACGACATTGACGATCCGTTGCGGCACGATGATCACCCTCTTTGGCGGCTTGCCGCCGAGCGCAGATTTTACCGCATCGAGCGCGAGGACGGCAGCCTCAATCGCGGCATTGCTGGCGTCGCGCGCCACAGTCACGTCGCCGCGCTTCTTGCCGTTGATCTGCACCGGCAAGGTCACGGTCGCCTCGACCAGCAGCGCGGGCTCGACCTGCGGCCACTTTGCTTGCGCGACCAGCGTGTCATGGCCGAGCGCGGCCCAGCATTCTTCGGCGAGATGCGGCATCATCGGATGGAATAGTTGCACGAGAACGTTAACCGCTTCGCGCATGGCCCAGCGCAGGTCCGGCGTAAGCGTCGTCGCGGCGTCGCCATGCTCTTCGATGTCCCCGATTACATCATTGAGTGCATTAGCGAATTCGTAAATCGACGCCACACAAACATTAAAGTGTAGCTTTTCGATGTCGTCCGACACCCGCGAAAGCGCCCGGTGCGTCGCCTTGCGGAGCTTCATGGCAGGCTCGGAAAATGCCGCCGGGCGCCCCGCCGGCGCCGATGCGCCGATCTCGGCCGCCTCGCCTACCAGCCGCCACAGCCGCTGGGAAAAACGCCAGGCACCCTGGACGCCGCGTTCGGTCCATTCCACGTCGCGGTCCGGCGGGGAATCCGACAGCATGAACCAGCGCGCCACGTCGGCGCCGTAGGTGGCGATGATCTCGTCCGGGTCGACCGTGTTGCGTTTCGACTTCGACATTTTCTCGATCGGACCGATCTCGATCGGCTCACCGGTCGCGATCAAACTGGCGCGCCGCGCGTCGCCGTCGGCCTCGATTTTGACTTCCGCGGGCGCCGCCCATTCGCCGCTCTCGGTGCGATAGGTCTCGTGCACGACCATGCCCTGGGTGAACAGGCCGGCGAACGGCTCGTCGACCCCGACATGGCCGGTCGCCTTCATGGCGCGGGTGAAGAAGCGCGAATAGAGCAGATGCAAAATCGCGTGCTCGATGCCGCCGATATATTGATCGACCGGCATCCAGGCGTCGACGACGGCTAAATCGGTCGGCGCCGTCGCGATCCATGGGTCGGTGAAGCGCTCGAAATACCAGGACGAATCGACGAACGTATCCATGGTATCGGTCTCGCGCGTGGCCTTGCCGCCGCATTTCGGACAGCTCACGTGCTTCCAGGTCGGATGATGATCGAGCGGATTGCCCGGCCGGTCGAAGGTGACGTCCTCGGGCAACGTCACGGGTAAATCCTGTTCCGGCACCGGCACTACGCCGCAGGCGTCGCAGTGAATGACCGGGATCGGGCAACCCCAATAGCGTTGCCGCGAAATGCCCCAGTCGCGCAGGCGGAAATTCACTTGGCGCTGCGCCACCGGGCGGTTGCCGCGGCTCTCTTTTTCCAGACGCCGCGCCACTTCTTCTTTCGCCTCGGCAATGGTCATGCCGTCGAGGAAGCGTGAATTGATCATGCGGCCGTCGCCGTCATAGGCGGTGTCGGTGATGACAAACGTCTTCGCATCCTGTCCCGGCGGACACACCACCGGCACGTTGCCGAGACCGTATTTGTTGACGAAGTCGAGGTCGCGCTGATCGTGCGCGGGACAGCCGAAGATCGCGCCGGTGCCGTATTCCATCAAAATAAAATTCGCCACATAGACCGGCAGCGTCCAATTTGGATCGAACGGGTGTATGGCCTTGATACCGGTGTCGAAGCCGAGTTTTTCGGCGGTGTCGATCTCGGCCTGCGCAGTGCCGCGGTGCCGGCACTCTTCGATGAATTTCGAAAGCTGCGGATTCTTGGCCGCTGCGGCAAGCGACAGCGGATGGTCGGGCGCCAGCGCCATGAACTTGGCGCCGAACAGCGTATCCGGCCGGGTGGTGAAGATTTCAAGCTCGCTCTCGCCCTGCGGCGTCGTCGTCGGGTCGAGCGCGAAGCGGACAAGCAAGCCTTCCGAACGGCCGATCCAGTTTTTCTGCATCAGCCGGACTTTCTCCGGCCAGCGATCGAGCGTATCGAGCGCGTCGAGCAAATCTTGCGAATATTTGGTGATCTTGAACACCCACTGGCTCATCTCGCGCTGCTCGACCAAGGCGCCGGAGCGCCAGCCGCGGCCCTCGATCACCTGCTCGTTCGCCAGCACGGTCTGATCGACCGGGTCCCAGTTCACCTTGCGGTTCTCGCGCTCCACCAGGCCGGCGCGCAGAAAATCGAGGAACATTTTCTGCTGATGCTTGTAATAGGCCGGATCGCAGGTCGCGATTTCGCGGCTCCAGTCGAGCGACAGCCCCATCGATTTGAGCTGCTTCTTCATCGCCGCGATATTGTCGTAGGTCCACGCCTTGGGATGGATTTTGCGCTCCATGGCGGCGTTCTCGGCCGGCATGCCGAAGGCGTCCCAGCCCATCGGATGCAGCACGTTCAAACCCATCGCGCGCTTATAGCGGGCGACCACGTCACCCATGGTGTAGTTGCGCACGTGGCCCATATGGATGCGCCCCGAGGGATAGGGGAACATTTCCAGCACGTAGTATTTCGGCCGCGGATCCTCGTTCTTGGTGGCGAAGATGCCGCGCTCGTCCCAGATTTTCTGCCAGCGCGCTTCGGCGTCGCGGGCGTTGTAGCGGTCGATGGTCATTGGCTTCGCAGTCGTTTACGGCACTATTTAACGCATGATCCCGAGCAGCGCATACCGGCTTTCGGCCAAGACCATCCGCGGAAAAAGCCGCCGGACGTGACACGAAAGCCTGCAACCGGTCAACGGTTGAGGCGTCTGCCGCCATCGCGTAGGAAGTCGCATGCAATACACCACTCTCGGCAAGACCGGGCTTCGCGTCAGCGTCGCCGGGCTCGGCACCGGCGGCTTTTCGCGGATGGGGCTCAAATCCGGCAAGACCGAGGACGAGTCCGCCCGGCTCGTTCTCGACGCCATCGATCTCGGCGTCAATTTCATCGATACCGCGCCGGCCTATGGCACCGAGGGCGTGGTCGGCAAAGCGCTCAAATCGGCGCCGCGCGACAAGGTCGTCGTCGCGACCAAATCCAGCGTGCAGCGCGCCGGCGAATGGTGGACGCCGGAACGGATGGTCGAAAGCCTCGACAATTCGCTCCGCCTCATGGGCACCGACTACATCGACGTCTTCAATCTGCATGGCGTCGAGCCGCAAATGTACGATTATGCGCTCAATACGCTCGGTCCGGCGCTCGTTGCGCAAAAGCAGAAGGGCAAGATCCGGCATATCGGCCTGACCGAGAACCCGATCGTCGATTTCAGCAACGAGACGCTCAAGCGCGCGCTCAACGACGATATCTGGGACGTCTTCATGGTGGGCTTCCACATGATGCACCAGGGCGCGCGGGTGAACGTATTTCCGGTCACGCGCGCAAAGGGCATCGGCACGCTCATCATGTTCGCCGTGCGCAGCATCTTTGCCGACCCGCCGCGGATCGCCCGTGAAATCAAGGCGCTTGCCGGCAAAGGCCTGGTCGAAAAATCGCTCGGCGAAAGCGACGACCCGCTCGGCTTTCTGGTGCACGAGGCCGGCGCCGCCAATGTGATCGAAGCGGCCTATCGTTTCGTGCGGCATGAGCCCGGCGTCGACGTCGTCTTGTTCGGCACCGGCAACGCCGAACATCTGCGCACCAATGTGGCCTCGCTGCTCAAGCCGCCATTGCCGCAAGCCGACCGAGCCAAGCTTGCGGCGCTGTTCGGCCATCTTCAGGGCATCGGGCTCGACGGTCACCAAGGACGGACGAGATAGTCCCTCCCCTATTCGCTCATTCCCGCGTAAGCGGGAATCCAGAAGGCCTGTAAACGCTGCGATTAAATCACTGGGTCCCCGCTTTCCGCCTTCGCGCTGATGCGCTTCGGCGGACTCAAACCCGCCGAAGCTCGCCCAGCGAGCGAAGGCGGGTCGCGGAGACGAGCGGAGAGAAGGTAACTCACTCCTCGTGATTTTCGCTCCAGCCGTTGCAGTGGGCGCGCTCGTGGCGGACATAGGCGCGCAAATCCTTCACCGGCCCGCCGCGCGGAATGACGAGGTAGCACGTGTTGTGGACGAGCCACGAGCAGGCATCCGCGCGCACGCCCATATGCGCGCAGGCCCGCCGGGCTTCTTGCAGCGGCAGAACGCGCTCGATCACCGGGCCGGGATAAGGATGATTGTAACGCAACGGCGGTTCAAGCACGTAGATCGGCATGGCAACGGAGTCCCTCCGTATACTTGACACTCGCTGGGTGCTGATATTCACTCTCATACAACGCAGGCTAGAAATTGTGAATTCGGAATGACCTAAAGTACCCGTCACAATGCTGGGGTAGCGGAGGGGCCGCCCGGGCGACTGTTAAGAACCAGTCCAGCATTCGTGACGTGTTGACAGCGTTTGCGTCGAGCGGCGGTCCTTGGGGGAGGGCGTCGTGTTGCGTCTTGGTCAGTGCGTTCTGATTGCTGGCGCGTTGAGTCTTTTCAACGGTTGCCAATATGTCGGCCCGATCGCCATTGACCAGGGCCGCGATCGCTACAATCACACCATCGAATCCACCGCGAAGGAGCAAACCTTCGCGAACATCCTGCGCGTCTACCACCACGAGCCCACGCTGTTCATGGATGTGACGGAAGTTGACGCGACAACAACAATGTCCGGGGCGGCTAGCGGCGCCATTACTAATATCGGCGCCAAAGCCGGAACCTCGGGCGGCACCTTGGCCGGTCAGACCGGCGGCGTCGCGACCGGCGTGACTTATTCCGAGTCGCCGTTGATCCGCTACCAGCCCCTGCTCGGTCAGCCGCTGGTTGCTCAACTGGCTACTCCAGTAAGTCCCGATGCGCTGGCGTCATTATATGATTCAAGCTGGGGTGTTGCCCCGTTGCTGGCGCTGGCCGCATCTTTTCTCGCGCTTGACATTGACGAGTCTGGTGCCGCGCTTAACACGATCGCCGAGCTTGACGAGGATCAGGCTGTGGAATTGGTGGCCGGAAAATCTGACGTCACGAAGGCGAAAAACTCAACAACAAGTGGAACAATTCACCCAGGAGTGACCCTCGAAGTAACCAACAAGGCGTCCGGTGCCGGCGGTACCGATGCCCTGGTCATTTACTTTCTGCCTTTTCATCCGCACGCGCTGCCGAAAGAACTGTCCAAAGAGATGGATGAGTACGAGCTTTGGAATCGGCTCCTTCGGCTCTACGCCGGCACGCAATCGAAAAAGTCAAAATGCCCGACGACCACACGGTTCGTCAATCTTCGGGAGAAGCCCGCTTGCCGCTCCATCGAGCTGCGAACGATGCCGGTTACGGCCGACAGTATGCGGCAACAAAGTTTGCTAAGTGGCGCGCCGATTATGAAGACCTATTCCGCTCTTGGCATTCTCAAGAACGCGGTCGAACAGCCTTGGCCCAGAATTCGCCGTCGTCAGTCCCGCCGTATATTTCAATATCCGCAATCGACCATGGAATGATCCCGCCGGCGAAAATTCTGATTTGACCTTCTACACGCTCATGCCGTGTTATGAGGGCGAATTTAGTATGGCGTGCGACGAGAGCCCGGGCGACGATAGACCAGCCAAAACGCCAGAGGATGCAACAATAAATAAAGCAATTACTGACACGATCATCGATTGGCTCAAGAAACATAGCGACGATCCCGTCGTGTATCTGCCGAAGCGCGATGACACCCTGGGCGATGACTTTGTCAGGGTGAACAAACGGCTGGCCGACCTCCGACGCTATATCCTGATCATTCACAGCAACAATGCGCCGGCCAATGCCTATGTCGCCCATTTCGATCATGGCGACTGGTATTATATCGACGCTGACGATACGATATCACAGAAGAATTTCGATCTGGTGTCGTTGTTCTTGACCATGATGGCGGTTCCCTCCGCAACGCCGCCGATCGCTCCGGTAATAAGTACCGGCGGCGGGTAAGTCAGTCCGCTACCCGGCGCACGCTAAACAAGTTCTTCAGCGATCCACTCGATGATCGACCGGTGCCTGGGCGACCAGCCGAGCGCAGCGGCGGCTTTGCCGCGCACCCGGCTGTTGGAGCCGAGCGAATAGGTCGCCATGTTTGGTCCCCAGGCCGCGATCGCCGCGTCGGCGGGCCAGGATTGCGCGGCGCCGAGCTTGAGCCGCGCGGCGATGGCGCCGGCGATCGCGCCGAGACTGTCTTCGCCGCTCTCGACATACATGAATGTGCTGGCGGACGCTTTTTCGAGTGCGAGGCGGTACAGCGCCGCAACATCGGCGATATGCACGTTCGACCAGCGGTTCAAGCCGCGGCCGATATAACGCACGACCCCGGACGCGCGCGCTTGGCGCACCAGCGCCGGGATTTGCACGCTCTGCGCCGGCGGCCCGAGCGCGTTGCCGTAGATCATGGTATTGCACAGCACCACCGCGCGAATGCCGGTGGCGTTGCGCACCAGCCGATCGATGGCAACGCGCGCCGCCTTGTCGGCAAGCGGAAGGATCGGCGTGTCCTCCTCATAGACACGGTCGGAGGGCTCACCCATGGCGAGGTCGGCAACGATGCTCGACCCGCTCGAATGGATGAAGACCTTGCCGGAATCGGCAAGGCCGCCGAGCAAAGCCTCAACCGCACCGCGGTGATCGCTCGACGCCGCATTGACGACGGCATCGGCGGCACGAGCCTCATCTTGCAACAACGGCCGATCATCGAGCGAGCCGATCACCGGCTCGATGCCATAAGATGCTACCGTGTCGGCCTTGGCCTTGTCGCGAACCAGACCGCGAACGCGGTTGCCGCTGCTGGCAAGCGAAGCCGCCACCGCCCCGCCAATATAGCCGTTCGCTCCGGTAACAAAGATGTGCATGATGCCGGTCCCGTCGCTTGAACGCTCCTGATCGGTGGAAATGCGTATATTTCGATAGACGGAGCGTCAATTCTTGCTCCAACTTAAGGCTGCGGACTGAGTTCTTGGAGAGGACCGAATGCTGCAAAGGCTGTCGGAACGGGTCGCGGACTGTTACCGGCACGCGCGCGATGCGCGGGAAAGCGCCGAGCGCGCGCCGGAAGCGGAAAAGCTGGACTATTTCGCCATCGAGCAGCGCTGGCTGATGCTGGCCGAAAGCTACGAGCTCGTCGAGCGGATTGGAGCTTTTACGAGCGAGTCGACGAAGCGCGCTGCCGCGTTTCTGCCTGAGGACCCGCCCGCTACGACGTCACGTGTTACTTGCCCAAGCTGCGGCAATGCCATGCGTCCAACCAATACCGGCCAGGCGCCCTCCGAGCCGGGCGCCAACCGGTTTTATTTCGCATGCAGGGCGTGCGACGTGACGGTGCTGCGCGCCGGCCGGACCGACTGAATCAATTCTTGCCGACGATGCTGATATCCGTGCCGTCCCGATAGGCCGGATTCTTCCAGCCGTCCTCGTCATAGTCGGCCATGCATTTCTCGACCAGGGCTTCCATCTGCTTGAGCCGGCCGGAGAACTGCGCCTGCTGCAGCTGAAAGACGCGAATGAGCTCGTGGCTGCCGGAATAGTTCATCTCATAGAGCTCGTGTCGGGCGCCGAATTCGGTGCCGATGGCGTCCCACAGCAGCTTCATGATCTTGATGCGCTCCTTGTAATCGATGCCGTTCGAGCCGCGCACATATTTGGCGAGATATTTGTCGACGTCGGGGTTCTTGAAGTCGAGCGCATGCGACGGCAGATAGATCAGCCCGGAGGCGACGACCTTCTCGACGATGTTGCGCACCGCCGGATAGGCTTCGGTCATGAACAGCCGGTAGGTCGCCGAGCCCTGCGAGTTCGGCAGCACCGCACCATTGACCCACGGCTCGGGATTGCAGGCCATGGCGTCGGTCAGCGACCAGAACAGATTGCGCCAGCCGATCACTTCGCCGATCTGCGCCTGCACGCCGCGAAATTCTTCGACGCCGGTGGCGCGCGCCGCCTTGTAGAGCAGCGCCGAGATGAAATCGAGCTTGACCGCGAGCCGGGTGCAGCCCTGCAGCGTGAAGCCGTTGAAGAAGCCGGACTTCGGGTAGAAATTCTTCAGTCGGTCGATGTCGCGATGGATCAGCACGTTCTCCCAGGGAATAAACGCGTTGTCGAACACGAAGATCGCGTCGTTCTCGTCGAACCGCGACGTGAGCGGATAATCCCACGGCGAGCCGGTGGCGGCGGCGGCCAGTTCATAGGACGGCCGGCAGATCAGCTTGATGCCGGGCGTGTTCATCGGCGCGATGAACATCACCACCATGGCCGGGTCGGTGATCTCCTGGCCCATGTTCTGGCCGAGGAAATTGTAATTGGTCAGCGCCGAATTGGTGGCGACGACCTTGGCGCCGGAGACGTAAATGCCGGCGTCGGTCTCCTTCTGGATGGTGATGTAGACGTCCTTGACCTGTTCGACCGGCTTGTTGCGGTCGATCGGCGGGTTGACCAGCGCGTGGTTGAGGAACAGCACCGCTTCCTGGCCGCGCTTGTACCAGGCGCGCGCGTTGTCGGCGAACTTGCCGTAGAACTCGGCATTGGCGCCGAGCGTATTGAGGAACGCGGCCTTGTAATCGGGACTGCGGCCGAGCCAACCATAGGTGATGCGGGCCCAGGCGGCGATGGCGTCGCGCTGCGCGATGACGTCTTCGCGGGAGTGCGCCACCTTGAAGAATTTCATGGTGTAGCCGTCGGAGCCGGTATCGGTCGGCGCCGTGAGCACGTCCTTGGTGGCTTTATCGTGCAGCGCGTCGTAAAGCAGCGCCACCGAACGCGCCGAATTGCGGAATGCCGGATGCTCGGTGATGTCCTTGACGCGCTCGCCGTAAATGTAGACTTCGCGGCCGTCGCGCAGCGATTCCAAAAACTCGGCGCCGGTAAACGGGCGTTTCTTGTCCGCAATCAACTCTTCGGGGCGCTGGGGCATCTTTATCCTCCGCTTTTGCTGCGGCCGCGCTTGCGTCGCGGCCAAATAATCAGCATACTGACGATTATTCCTCAGTGTACAGATAATCAGCAGCACCCGTCAACGACGGTAAGCGCAACGACAGTAAGCCGATGGCCGACGACAACAGCCGCCTCTCCGAGATGCCGGGCCATCTCATCCGCCGGCTGCAGCAGATCGCCTTCGCCTTGTTCCTCAACGAGGCCAAGGCGTTCGACTTCACGCCGGTGCAATATGCCGCGCTCTATGCCGTCAACAACAATCCGGGCATCGACCAGACGGCGCTATGTAACGCTGTCGCGCTCGACCGCTCGACCATCGGCGATGTCGTGGGCCGGCTGGAAAAGAAAGGCCTGATCACGCGAAGGAGCGGCGCCGCCGACCGTCGCACCAAATCGCTGCACATCACCGCGGCCGGGCGGCGGCTACTGGCCGACATCGATCCAGCCGTCGCGGCGACGCAGCGCCTGATCCTGGCGCCGCTCAAGCCCGGCGAGCGTACCGACTTCATGCGCATGCTCAAGCACCTCGTGCATCTCAATAACGAGCACAGCCGGGCGCCGCTGCGCCTCAAGGAAAGCCGCCGCCGGCGCAGCGCCGCGATGCTGGCGCGAACGAAGAGCAGTCCGGCCGCACGCCCCCGCGCAATTCGCACTTAGCTCTTGGCGCGCCGGCAGGCTTCCCAGATCTTTTGCGCCGTGGCCGGCATTTCCAGATGCGCGCCGGCGCCGTTCGGGATGGCGTCGGCCACCGCGTTCATCACTGCGGCGATCGCCGCTGTGGTGCCGGCTTCGCCGACGCCTTTGACGCCGAGCGGGTTGGTGGTCGCCGGCACGTTATGCATGCCCTCACGCAGCCGCGGCATGTCCTCGGCGCGCGGCATGGCATAATCCATGAACGAGCCGGTGACGAGCTGGCCGGAATCGCCGTCATAGACGGTGCGCTCCATCAGCGCCTGGCCGAGCCCCGAGGCGATGGCGCCATGCAGCTGGCCGGCAACGATGGTGTGATCGAGCGCGACGCCGCAATCGTCGACCGCGGCATAGGATACGACTTGCATATGGCCGGTCGCGGGGTCGATCTCGACCTCGGCAATGTGGACGCCATTGGGGAACGTCTGCGGCGTATCGGTCACCTGTTTGGTATCGAGGTCCTCCGCAATCTCCCCGCGCTTCTTCATGTCGGCAGCGCGGGCGGCGACCTCGAACAGCGTCACGCGGCGGTCGGTACCGACCACTTCGAACGCGCCGTTCTTATAGGCGATATCGGCCTCGCCGGCTTCCAGCATGGTCGCGGCGATCGGCTTGCCCTTGGCGAGGATGGCCTCGATCGCCTTGACCACCGAATGGCTCACCGTCATGCCGGAGCGCGAGCCGACCGAGGCATAGCCGGGCAGCTCGTTCGCCGAATCGCCGTGCCGGTGCGGAATTTTCTCCGGTGCAATGCCGAGCCGTTCGCCGATCAGCCGCGCAAACACCGTGGCATGGCCTTGCCCGGTGTTCTGCACATTCAGACGTAAGCGCAAGGTGCCGTCGCCGGGAAATTCCAGCAGCGCGCTTTCGGTCGGCGAGCCGCCGGAATGCTCCAACATGCAGCAAATGCCGAGCCCGCGGTATTTGCCGCTCTTTTGCGCCTCGCGCCGCCGCTGTCTTGAAGTTGTGGTAATCGGCGAGCTCCAGCGCCTTGTCGAGAATCGGCTCGAAATCGCCGGAGTCGATGACGGTGCCGACTTGCGTCTTGTAGGGAAACTTTTTGACCAGGTTGCGCCGCCGCAGCTTGACCGGATCGATGCCGGTTACCCGCGCCGCCTCGTCGACGACGCGTTCCAGCGCGTAGATCGATTCCGGACGGCCGGCACCGCGATAGGGCGCCGTCGGCAGCGTATTGGTATAGGCGCATTGCACGCCGATATCGATCTTGGGAATGTCGTACATGCCCGGCAGGCAGCGCGTGAAGCTCAGCGTCGGAATATTGGCGCCGATAGCGCCGAGATAGGCGCCCATATTGCCGACGCTGCGGATGCGCAGCGCCAAAAACTTCCCTTTCTCATCGAGCGCCAATTCGACTTCCGAATAAATATCGCGCGCCTGATTGTCGGACAGGAAGGCTTCCGAGCGCCCCGACATCCAGTGCACCGGGCGATTAAGCTTCTTCGCCGCCGCGAGCAGCGCCATGTATTCCGGATAGGCCGACGTCTTCAGCCCGAACGCGCCGCCGACGTCTTCGGTGATGACGCGCAGCTTCTCCTTCGGCCAATTCATGATGCCGAGAATGTTGTCGCGCATCGTGCCGGCGCTCTGCGAGCACGTCCGCAGCGTGTAGGCGTCCTTGGCCGCGTCGTAGCTTGCCGTGGCGCCGCGCGGCTCCATCGAGGCGACGCAAAGCCGCTGATTCATCTCCGCGATGCGCGCGACATATTTGGCCGAAGCGAAGATACGCTCGACCTCGGCGGCGTTGGCGGCGGGATCGGCGGCAGGCCCCGGCCAATCGACCGCAAGATTGTTGGCCGCTTCCGGCCAGAGGTGCGGCGCGCCGTCTTTGAGCGCGTCGCGCGCATCGGTCACCGGCGTGAGCGGCTCGTATTCGACATGAACGAATTCGGCGGCGTCCTGCGCGGTGAGCGCACGCTCGGCAACCACCACGGCGACGGCCTCGCCGATATGCAGCGCGCGGTCCTTGGCGAGCGCCGGCCGGTTGCTGACGATGAGCTTTGCGCCATTGCGGCCCGGCAGCGGCGGATGCCGCGCAATATTCCCGATGCCGTCCATGTCGGCCGCGGTGAGCACGGCGATGACGCCGGCCATGCCTTTCGCCTGGGAAGCGTCGATGCTGACGATGCGGGCAAAAGCATGCGGCGAGCGCACGAAAGCCGCGTAAGCCTGATTGGGTTCCGGCGCGTCGGCGATATAGCGGCCGTGACCGCGGACCAGCACGTCGTCTTCGACACGGCCGGAAAATGCGTGAGGACTAGCGTCGGTCAGGGCGTCCATGCTGGGTTCCGAGAAGCGGTTTGGTCGGGCGTCGGGCCCCTTTATAGCCGAAAGTGGCCGCTGGAAACCCTATTCCGAAGGCCGCCTTAAGCGACGCCATCCGCCCGCCTTGCACGCGCCTTCGGGTTATGAGCAAAACACCACCTATTATCCCGGGGAGAGACTATGACAGCGGCGCAGCTTCGCACCATCGACACCCACACCCACGTCCTCGCCGACGAAACGATCAAGCTCCTGCAACAGGAAATCCCGAAGCTCGGCCTGAAGCTCACCCCCTACGACGACGACAATTCGGTGATCGAGGTGGCGGGCGTGCCGTACCGGCCGTTTCCGCGCGGCGGCCACAATATCGCGCGGCGGCTTGCCGACATGGACGCAACCGACGTCGATGTGCATGTGCTCTCGGCAACGCCGCAGACCTGGCTGTACAACCAGGAGCCGGCGGTCGGCGTCGCCGCGTCGATCATCCAGAACGACGGCATTGCGCAACTGGTCAGGGCGCATCCCGACCGCTTCACCGGCATCGCCACGCTGCCGATGCAGGCGCCGGACAAGGCGGCGGACGAATTGCGCCGCGCCATGCGGACGCTCGGGCTGCACGGCACCATGATCGCCTCCAACATCAACGGCAAGAATCTGGACGATCCAAGCTTCGAGCCGCTATGGGCGGCGGCTGCCGAGCTCGATGCCTTCCTGGTGATCCATCCCGGCAATGTCGCCGGCGCCGACCGGCTGCGCTCGTATTATCTCAACAATCTGATCGGCAATCCGCTCGACACCACGATCGCCGCGGCATGCCTGATCTTCGGCGGCGTGCTGGAGCGTTATCCGACGCTGAGACCCATGATGGTGCATGGCGGCGGCTTCATTCCTTATCAGGGCGGGCGCTGGGTGCACGGCTGGCAGGTGCGGCCGGAGCCGAAGGTGCATGTCAAGCATTCGCCGGCGCCGTATCTCGACCGCTTTCTCTATGACACCATCACGCATTCCAAGGCGGCGCTGCGAATTTCTGGTGCAGTCGGCCGGCGCCGACCGCGTCTTCCTCGGCAGCGATTATCCATACGACATGGCCATGATGGATTGCGTGCGTCACGTGCGGGCGTTGAACATTCCTGCCGCCGACCGCGACAAAATCCTCGGCGGCCATGCGGCGCAAATCTTCGGCAAGACGCGCGCGACCGCGGCGGCTTAGCGATGGACGATCGGACCAATCTGCTGCGCATCCCCTCGCGCGCCACGCACGCGCTGATCGCGGATGCCTTGGTCGCGGCCGGCTTGCCGCAGCGACGACGCCGCGCGCTGCGCCGCATTGATGACCGAAGCCGATCTCACCGGCGCCGACGGCCACGGCATTTTCCGGCTGCCGCAATATGTGCGCCGCCTCAACGCCGGCGGCTTCAACAAGCGCCCGAACATCACGGTGAAGAAGACCGGCGCCGGCCACCGCGCTGGTCGACGGCGACAACGGCATGGGGCATCTGGTGATGACGCGCGCCGCCGAACGAGGCCATCGCGCTGGCGCGCGAGGCCGGCGTCGCCTGGGTCGGCGTGCGGCGCTCCAACCATGCCGGGCCGGCCGGGCTTTATGCGGAAATGCCGGCGGCGCACGGCATGATCGGTGTCTATGCCGCGGTCGCCAATGCCAATCACATGGCGACCTGGGGCGGCGCCGATCTGCTGCTCGGCACCAATCCGCTCGCCATCGGCGTGCCGTCGGGCGGCGCGCCGCTCGTCTTCGACATGGCGACGTCGATCGTCGCCTACGGCACGGTGAAGAAATATGCGCTGCGCGGACTGACCATGCCGGAAGGCTGGTTCGTCAAGCCGGAAACCGGCGAAGCCATCACCGATCCGAACAAATCCGGCGACGGCATCCTGCTGCCGACCGGCGAATACAAAGGCTCCGGGCTCGCTTTGATGATCGGGCTTCTCGCCGGCGTGCTCAACGGCGCTGCATTCGGCCGCGATGTCGTCGATTTCAACGCCGACGATGGCAGCGAGACCAATACCGGCCACTTCCTCGTCGTCGTCGATATCGCGCGCTTTCTGCCGCTCGCGGCATTTACCGCCGAGGTCGATCGCCACGTGCGCGATCTGCGGGCATCGCAGCGGCTGCCGGGCGTCGATGCCATCCGCCTGCCCGGCGACCGCCGCGCCGAATGCCGCGACGAGCGGCTGCGCGACGGCGTGCCGGTCGCGGCGCCGCTGTTGGCTCAGCTCGACAAGCTCGCGGCGGACCTGAAAATCAAGCCGCTGCGCGAACGTTGAGTGCGCCGGATCGTTATCGAGAGAATTGAAGTGACGAAGCCAATCGACGCGGGTTTTTGCGGCTGCCCAGCCTGGTTCTGCTTGCAGTGACGACCGATGCTTACTCCCGGCACGTTCGCGCTCACGGTGTTGCTGTCGTTTCTGACGGCGCTCGGCCCGTTGTCGATGGACATGTATCTGCCGTCGTTGCCGGCCATCGCGCGTTCGCTCGATGCGCCGATCCTCGATGTGCAATTGACGATTTCCAGTTATCTGTTCGGCTTCGCCGTCGGCCAGATATTTTACGGCCCGATCTCGGACCGCATCGGCCGCAAGCCGATCCTGCTCGGAGCGCTGGTGCTCTACGGCGTCGCCACCGTCGGCTGCGCGCTGGCGCGGTCGGTCGATGGCCTGATCGCGATGCGTTTTCTGCAGGCCTTGGGCGGCGCCGGCGTCATCGTGCTGGCGCGGGCCGTGGTGCGCGACATCTACTCAGGGCCCCGCGCCAGCCGTGAATTGTCGCTGATGGGCGCGATCACGGCGTTCGCGCCGATCGTCGCGCCGACCATCGGCGGATTGTTGCAGACCGCCTTCGGCTGGCGGGCGACGTTCGTGTTGCTCCTGATTTTCGCCTGCGTCGCCGGCGCGGTCGCTGCGCTGCTGTTGCCGGAAACGCTGCGCCATCGCTCCGAGGAGCCGTTTTCGTTCGTGAAGATGATCGGCCTTTATCCTTCGGTACTGAAGCATCGCGGCTTTCTCGCCAATCTCGGCATCATGACGACGACCTTTGTCGGACTGTTTGCCTGGGTGTCCGGCGCGCCGATCGTGATGCAAGGCGCGAGCTATGGGCTCTCCCCGCTGGTGTTCGGCGTCACCTTCGCCATGGGCGCGGCGGGCTATATGACGGGAACCTTCATCGCCTCGCGCATCGTCATGCGGCTCGGCATCGACCGCACCATGGGCATCGGCTGCGTGATCTTGGCGGCCGGCGGCTTGATCATGACGGTGGTGGTCGCACTGCACCTCGCCAATGTCGTCTGGTTCGTCGGCTCGATGATGATTTATCTCGCCGGCCTCGGTCTCGCTTTGCCGGCGGCGATGGCCGGCGCGCTGACGCCGTTCCACGACCGCGCCGGCACCGCCTCCTCGCTGATGGGATTCACCCAGCAATCCGGCGCCGCCATCGCCGCGGGCGGGATCGGACTTTATCTCGGCCAGTCGGCATGGCCGGTCGCCATCGTGGTCGCCACAATGGGTTGTGTGGCGCTGGCGATCTGGATGACCACCCGAAAAGTGCGCGCCGCCGACCGCTGACCCTCCCCTATTGTTGATGCTGCTCTGCGAAGAATTTTCCCCAGGCCGGGAACTCGGTCGTTGTCAGCTAGTTACGATGATTGTCCGGAATCGAACGCGGAGGGAAACCGGCTTTCCGCGCCAAGTCTCGCTTTACGAGAACTCGGCTGGCGCTTCCGCCGGCGGATATGACGAGGGGTCATCGGGGCAGCATTAAAACTTCCGATCCGATTGATCCGGCTTTCTTTGATGGACGCCCTATGGACGCTGTAACGTCACACTTGCCTCGCGCTGCGATCGGCATCCCTGGTCTGGACGACGTCCTGGGCGGCGGCTTGACGCGTAACCGCCTGCATCTGCTCGAAGGCAGTCCCGGCACGGGCAAAACGACCATCGCTTTGCAGTTTCTCCTCACGGGCGGCGAAGCCGGCGAAACCGGGATTTATGTCAGCCTCGCCGAGACCGAGAACGAGTTACGCGACGGCGCCCGATCGCACGGTTGGACCATCGGTCCCAACGTCGAGATTTTTGAGCTGGTGCCGCCCGAGAGCGTGCTCGATCCCGACCAGCATCAAAGCCTGCTCTATTCCTCCGACCTCGAGCTCGGCGAGACGGTGCAGCGCATCTTCGCCGCTATCGAACGGCTCAAGCCGAAGCGCGTGGTGATCGACAGCCTGTCGGAAATTCGCCTGCTGGCGCAAAGCTCGCTGCGCTATCGCCGGCAGATTCTGGCGTTGAAGCACTATTTTGCCCAGCACAATTCCACGGTGATCCTGCTCGACGATCTGACCACCGAGACCACCGATCGCGCCGTCCATAGCATCGCGCATAGCGTCATCCATCTCGACCAGCTGGCGCCGATCTATGGCGGCGAACGGCGGCGGCTGCGCATCGTCAAATGCCGGGGCCAGTCGTTCCGCGCCGGTTTTCACGACTTCATCATCGAAGCGGGCGGCGTCGCGGTGTTTCCGCGCCTCGTCGCCGCGAACATCGCACCGGCTTTAGCGGCAAGCTCCTGCAGAGCGGCATCAAGGAGCTCGATCAGCTGCTCGGCGGCGGGGTCAATACCGGATCGAGCACGCTGGTCATCGGCCCGGCCGGAACCGGAAAATCGCTGCTGACGCTGCATTACCTCGCTGCCGCCGTGGCGCGCGGCGAACGCGGCGCGCTGTTCGTATTCGACGAAGAGCTCGGACTTCTGTTTGCCCGGGCCAAAAGCCTCGGCATCGATCTGGAGGCCATGCGCGACGCCGATAAGCTGTTCGTCGAGCAGATGGACGTCGCTGAATTGTCGCCGGGCGAATTTTCGCACCGCGTGCGCGATGCGTCGATCGCCAACAAATTCGCACCGTCGTGATCGACAGCCTCAACGGCTATCAGGCCGCCATGCCGGAGGAGCAATTCCTCGTCCTGCATCTGCACGAACTGCTGCAATATCTCAACCGCCAGGGCGCGGCCACATTCCTCACCGTGGCGCAGCACGGCATGATGGGCGACATGAAGCAGCCGATCGACGTCACTTATCTCGCCGACAGCGTCATCATGCTGCGCTACTTCGAAGCGCTCGGCCGCGTGCGCCGTGCCCTGTCGGTGATCAAGAAACGCACCGGCACGCATGAGGACACCATCCGCGAATTCCGCATCAGCAACGCGGCATCGAGGTCGGGCCGGCGCTCCAGCGACTTCCAGGGCGTGTTGCGGGGCGTTCCGACCTATGTCGGCGGCGCCGAACCGCTGCTGACGGGGGAAGGCTTGAACTTCACCGGCACTGCTCAGCGCGAACGGATTTTGCTCTCTGGCGCCGCGCGGCCGCGATGCCGTCGTCGCCAAGGAGATTTTGCGCGACGCCAAGCTGCACGGCGATATCTGCCTCGATATGGCGGAATTGATCGCCGAGGATCCGGCGCGGCGCGGAACTGGCGATCCTCACCGAAGAGGCAACGCGCCACGGCGGCACCCGGGAGCTCGCGGCCTGGGTCGCCGCGCAGCCGCCATGGTCGGACTTTCCATTCGTGCTGCTGACCGAGCATGGCGGCGGGCTGGAACGCAACCCGGCGGCGGCGCAGCTCGTCCGGGCGCTCGGCAACGTCACGTTTCTGGAGCGGCCGTTTCATCCGACCACGCTGGTCAGCGTCGCGCAAACCGGCTTGCGCGGCGCGGCAACGGCAATACGAGTGCCGCCGGCTCAACGAGGAACTGGAGTCGCGCGTCCAGGAGCGCACGTCGGAACTAGCGACCGCCAATCGTCAATTGATCAACCAGATCAAGGAACGCGAAAGCGTCGAGTCGACGTTGCGCCAGATGCAGCGGCTCGAAGCGGTGGGACAGTTGACATCCGGCGTCGCGCACGACTTCAACAATCTGTTGACCGTCGTGCTCGGCAATATCGGCTTCATCGAAAAGGACATTGCCACTGCCGGCCTCAACGGCAGGATCGCTCAACGGCTCGGCTATATGCGCAGCGCCGCCGAACGCGGCGCCAAATTGACCGATCAGTTGCTGTCGTTCTCCCGCCGCCAGCGGCTCGAACCGCGGCCGCTCGACCTTAACGACGTCGTCGTCGGCATGCGCGATCTTCTGCAAAGCACCATGGGCGGCACCACGCATATCGAAACCAGACTGCAGCGCGGCTTGTGGTCGGCCATGGTCGATCCGACGCAGCTCGAGCTCGCCGTGCTCAATCTCGCGATCAACGCGCGCGACGCCATGGAGGTTGGCGGCAGTCTCACCGTCGATACCAAAAACGTCACGCTCGGACCGCCGCTGGCCCCGGAAGAGCCGCCGGCCGGCGAATATATCGGCGTCGGCGTATCCGACACCGGCAGCGGCATGACCGAGGAGATCCGCGCGAAAGTCTTCGAGCCGTTCTTCACCACCAAGGAAATCGGCAAAGGCTCCGGCCTGGGGCTGAGCCAGGTCCTCGGCTTCGCCAAGCAATCCGGCGGCGGCGTGCGCATCGAGTCGCGCGTCGGCGAGGGCACCGTCGGTGCATATCTACCTGCCGAAAGCGGAAGCCGCGGCCGTCATAGGCCGCGCCGGTAGCGCGGCCGCGCCTGCCCGTCGAGCCTTTCCGCGGCGCCATGATCCTGCTCGTCGACGACGACAACGAAGTCCGCGAAGTCACTCGCGCAATGCTGCACGGCGAAGGTCATCGCGTTTTGGAGGCCGGCAGCGGCGGCGCCGCGCTCGACGTTTTGCGGCGCGAGCCGGGCATCGAATTGCTGATTGTCGATTTTGCCATGCCGGGCATGAACGGCGCCGAACTGGCGCGCCTGGCACACGAGCAGCGGCCCAATCTGCCGGTTCTGTTCGTCACCGGCTTTGCCGATCGCCGCGCGCTGGCCGGCGTCGACGAGACCTCTATTATCGGCAAGCCGTTCGTCGGCGAGGAACTCGCCGAAAGGGTGCGGCTTGCGCTGGGCTACGGCGGCGCGTCGAAGGTGATCAGGCTGCGTCGCTAGTCCGGCTACGGCTATCGCTGCAACGCCGGCGCGGCGAGCCAGAACACTTCGCCGGAGCTCTCCGCAGTGTCGAGCCAAAGAAACTCCATTTCCGGATAGTCCCGCTGCAAAGTCTGCCGGCCGCGCCCGACTTCGCAGAGCAGACCGCCGTGTTCGCGCAGATGCGCGCTCGCCTCGCCAATGATGCGCCTGACAATGTCCATGCCGTCGGCGCCGCCGTCGAGCGCCAAACGCGGCTCATGCGAGAATTCCGCCGGCAGTCCGGCGGCGGCTTTGGCAGTCACGTAAGGCGGATTGGCCAGAATGACGTCGTAGACCGCGCCGCCGACCGGCGCGAACAGGTCGCCCTTGCGCAAGGCGATGCGATCTCCAAGCTCATAGCGGGCGACGTTGACGGCGGCGACCTGCAGCGCCTTCTCCGATATATCGACCGCATCGACAGTCGCGTTTGGAAAAGCCCTGCAGGCGAGAACGGCGAGACAGCCGGAGCCGGTGCACAGCTCCAGCACTCTGGTCACCGCATTGGCATCGACCAGCGGCTCTTCGCCGGTAAACAGATCGCCGAAAAGAGCTCCGCGAGATACGAGCGCGGCACAATCACCCGCTGGTCGATATAAAACGGCAGGCCTTGCAGGTAAGCGCAATTGAGAAGATAGGCCGCCGGCATGCGCAGGCGAATTCGCTGTTCGATCAACGCAAATATGCGCCGGCGTTCGGCGGCGGTCAGTCGGGCCGGCAAGAATGGATCGACGCCGTCGACCGGCAGGCCCAACGCTTCGGCAACCAGAAAGATCGCCTCTTCGACCGCATCATAGGTGCCTTGACCGAAGGCGAGCTTCGCCTGGCCAAAGCGAGTGACCGCGTAGCGGATGAAATCCAGGACCGTTACCAGCTCGCGGGGAGGAGATTTGGCAGTCTTGGGCTTGATCGCCTTCGCCACGTTTAACGTCCTTGCACAGCCGACCTAGCCCGGATGAAGCGCAGCGAAATCCGGGGGTGCGGGTTCTCGGCAAGAGTCCCGCATTCCACTTCCGTTCCATGCGGGCTGCACTTGCTTATAGCTTATGGCCGAGCCGCGGTGAG
Organism: uncultured Alphaproteobacteria bacterium; assembly: GCA_963807125.1. Classification (GTDB taxonomy): domain Bacteria; phylum Pseudomonadota; class Alphaproteobacteria; order Rhizobiales; family Xanthobacteraceae; genus BOG-931. The sequence continues at coordinate 89,113 of CAWEAH010000012.1, read as the reverse complement.
CGCTTTTGGTGAAGCATGATCTTTTCGGAAAACCGGTTTCAACTTTTCCGGATCATGCTTTAGGCCATGCGGATGGCGTTATCGTTGATTTCCTCGATCTGGCTCAGGTAGTCGGCCGCCCGCAAGGCGGCGTGCTGTTCGCCCATCTTCTCCAGCGTGTCCTTGAAACGGCCGAGAATCGTCAAGGTTTCGTGGGACGTCGTGCGGCGCGTCTCGATCGAGACCAGCGAGCTCAAAATCTGCAGCTGGTTACCGATGCGATGATTGATTTCCTGGATCAAACGATCCTTTTCCTGCGTCCGTTGTCGGACGAGTCTTTCCAGTTCCGCGTGCTGATGCTTTGGCGAAGGAAGATCTTTGATCTGCGGCAGAACGAATGCGAAGGCGATGGCGGTTCCCACCGAGGCGATGGCGCAGACAAAATTGACCGCCACCTGAGCGGACAGGTGGTCGAGACCCGAGATCGCCGACCATACATGGGCCAGATGCGTGAGGCCGCAGGCGACGATGAACACCACGAACAGACCCCACAGCCAGGGATAGGGGATGTCTTCCTTGCGATGACTGAGCACGATCCCCATGGTGAGCGGGATGGCGAAATAGGAGCAGGCGATCGCCAAGTCCGTTCCGATCAAGAGCCAGCCCAGTCCGGTGCGCGACGTGCACAGTTGCAGCAATGCGTCGATCATCGGTGTCGTCCCCGCGTATCCTGCACGCCCAGATAAAATTTAAATCAGCTTCAGCCCCTTGAGGCTAGCGTGGCCGTCCTTGCCGACGATGATGTGGTCGTGCACGCCGATGCCGAGCGGCTGCGCCACCGCAATGATCTGCTGCGTCATTTGGATATCCGCGCGCGACGGCGTCGGGTCGCCAGACGGATGATTGTGCACCAGGATAATGGCGGTCGCGGACAGCTCGAGCGCGCGCTTGACCACTTCGCGCGGATAAACCGGGGTGTGGTCGACGGTGCCGACCTGCTGGGTTTCGTCGGCGATGAGCTGATTGCGCTTGTCGAGGAACAGCACGCGGAATTGCTCGCGGTCGGCGAAGGCTTGCGCGGTGCGGCAATAGTCGAGCACGGTCGACCAGGATGACAGGACGGGACGCTTTTTCACAGCGCCGCGCAGCAGCCGGCTGGCCGCCGCCTGGACGATTTTCAATTCGGTGGCGCTGGCATGACCGAGACCTTTCACCTCGGCCAACCGCGCCTCGGGCGCAGCGATGACCTCGGCGAAGGATCCGAACTTCTCCAACAGCGATTTGGCGAGCGGCTTGACGTCGCCGCGGGGCAGCGCCCGGAACAGGAGCAGCTCCAACAGCTCATAGTCCGACAGCGCATCGGGGCCCGCTTCGCGGAAGCGGTCGCGCAAGCGTTCGCGATGGCCGAAATAATGCGGCGCGCCGTCCTCAAGGCCGTTTTCGGTGTCGGGTTTCTTTTCCAGCATGGATGAAACTTGGAAGTTCCGAGGAATGCCGGCGCCGTCCCGCCGACGCCCGCCGCGCCGGCACCGCAACCGATACCCGCAAAGATGCCCGGATTGCGGGAATTTGCAATCGGATTCGCGGAAAGACCTCTACTGGAGCATGATCCCTCGGGTCGAGCCCGAGGACCTGCTTTTCGGAAAACCGGTATCCACGCTCGGATCGAGTCCGAGGGCAGGCATTTTCCGGATCATGCCCCCTCAGCGCTGATAGGGCGGCTTGTCGAGATGCTTCGGCGATAGCGTGAAAATCTCGACCCCGGTCTCGGTGACGCCGACCGAGTGCTCGAACTGCGCCGACAGCGAGCGGTCGCGCGTCACCGCGGTCCAGCCATCCGACAGCACTTTGACGTGCGGACGGCCGAGATTGATCATCGGCTCGACGGTGAAGAACATGCCCGGCTTGAGCACGATGCCCTCGCCCGAGCGGCCGATATGGACGATATTCGGCTCGTCGTGAAACAGCCGGCCGAGGCCGTGGCCGCAGAAATCGCGCACCACGCTCATGTGCTGGGCTTCGACATAGCTCTGGATGGCATGGCCGATATCGCCGGTGGTGGCGCCCGGCTTGATCGCCGCGATGCCCCGCATCATGCCCTCGTAGGTGACTTCGATCAGCCGCTCGGCTTTGCGCGGAATCGGGCCGACCGGATACATGCGGCTGGAATCGCCGTGCCAGTCGTCCAGAATGAGCGTGACATCGACGTTGACGATGTCGCCTTCGCGCAGCGGCTTATCCGACGGAATGCCGTGGCACACCACATGATTGACGGAGGTGCAGGTCGCCTTGCGATAGCCGCGATACATCAGCGTCGCCGGCAAGGCGCCATGATCCATGCCGAATTCGAAGATCAACTTGTCGATGTGCTCGGTGGTCACGCCGGGCTCGATCTCGCCGACCAGCATGTCGAGGCACTCGGCCGCCAGCCGGCCGGCCTTGCGCATGCCCTCGAAGGCGCCGGCCCCGTGGATCTTGATCTGTCCGGTCTTGCGCAGCGGCGCCGCGGCCGCGTCGACATAGGTCATAGCGAAACGATCATTGGCGAATTTGAGCCGGAAGGCTGTTGCTGGTCTGCCAGCAATGTAAGCACCGGCGCCGCCATGACAAGTTAAGATTCCGGGTTCGAGCGAAGCCTTACGCCGCGATTTTGCCGCCCAGATCGTCCTCGATATGGACGCGGATGATGTCGTCGAACGAGGCCTCGGCGCGAAATCCAAGCGCCAGCGCGCGCGCCGGATCGAACCGGCTCGGCCAGCCGGCGACGATGCGGGCGACCAGCGGATCGGGCGCGCGGCGGATGCGGGCGGCGACCTTGTCGCCTGCCACGCGCCGCAAGGCGGCGATCTGTTCGGCCACGGTGCAGCAGACGCCCGGCATGGTGAGATTGATGCGCGGTCCGAGCTTGCTCGCATCGAGCCCCGCGGCATGAACCAGAAAGCCCGCCGCGGCGCGTGGGCTGGCATGCCAATGCAGCACCGTGTCCTCGACCGGCAGCACGGCCTCCTGCCCGGCGAGAGGCTCGCGGATGATGCCGGAGAAAAATCCCGACGCCGCCTTGTTCGGCTTGCCCGGACGGACCACGATGCTCGGCAGCCGGATGCCGACGCCGTCGAGGAAACCGCGGCGCGTGTAATCGGCGAGCAAAAGCTCGACGGCCGCTTTTTGCGTGCCGTAGGAGGTCAACGGGGTGAGGTGGAATTCGTCGCCGATCGACGGCGGGAACGGCGCACCGAACACGGCAATCGACGAGGTGAAGACGAGCCTGGGCCGGTAGCCGTCGCCGATCGCGCGGACGGCTTCGAACAGAATGCGCGAACCGTCGAGATTGACCCGCATGCCCTTTTCGAAATCGAGTTCCGCCTCGCCGGACACGACGCCGGCGAGATGAAAGATCACGTCCGGCCGCCCGGCGACCGCGGTGCGCACGGCGCTGGCGTCGGCGATATCCGCCGCACGCGCTTCGACCTTGCCGGAGAATTGCTCCGGCGCCTGCGGCGAGACGACGTCGATCAAAGTGAGCTTGTCGATGGCGCGGCCGTTGAGCGCGCCGTCGCCGACCAGCCGCGCCGTAAGCTTGCGCCCGATCATGCCCGCCGCGCCGGTGATGAGGATGTGCATGGTTGATTTCCCGACTTGTCATGCTCCGCGCAGGCGGAGCATCCAGTTGTCACTGCCATGTTTTTTGGTCACGGAATACTGGATCATCCGCTTTTGCGGATGATGACGGTGCAGCGGTGATTCCGCCTTTACAGCGCCATCCCGCCGTCGACGAGATGGGCCTGGCCGGTAATGTAGCTTGCCTCGTCGCTGGCAAGAAAGAGGGCGAGCGCGGCGACTTCCGCCGCCTTGCCGAGCCGGCCCATCGGCTGGCGATCGACGAAGGCCTGGCGGACCACCTCGGATGACTTTCCGGTCTCCTTCGACAAAGCGGCAATGCGCTCCTCAAGCGAGGGCGATTCGATCGTGCCCGGGCAAACGGCATTGCAGCGGATGCCCTGGCGGATGAAATCGGCGGCGACCGCCTTGGTGAGCCCGATCACCGCCGCTTTGGTGGTGCCGTAGGCATAGCGGTTGGGCACGCCGCGGATCGACGACACCGCCGAGGAAATATTGACGATCGAGCCTGCCTGCTTCTTCAGCATGCCGGGCAGGAACGTCTTGATCGTGCGGTGCATCGATTTGACGTTGAGATCGAAGGAAAAGTCCCAATCCTTGTCGGTGCAATCGAGCACCGAACCATTGGCGACATAGCCGGCGCAATTGACCAGCACGTCGAGGGCGCCGAATTCGCGCGCGACATCTGCGGCGAGCGCATCGATAGCGTCCTGCGCGCGCACGTCGAGCCTTTGCCGCTTCACCGCTTGCAATCCCTTAAGCTTATCCTCGGCGAGGTCGGTGGCGATCACTTTGGCGCCTTCGGCGGCAAACGCTTCGGCTATGGCCCGGCCGATGCCCTGCCCGGCCGCCGTCACGAGCGCGATTTTGTCCCGAAGCCTGTGCGTCATTTTGCTCTCCCGAGGTCGGCGCCGTTGAGTTCCGCGAGACTTACTCTCTGCCGGCCGTCGGCGTCGAAGTTGCCGGGATCGAGCCAGCGCTCGAAATTGCGCTTGCGCGCCGGCCACTCATTATCGAGCATCGAGAACCAGGCGACGTCGCGGTTGCGGCCTTCCTTGTTGATCATGTTTTGGCGGAAAGTTCCTTCGTAGACGAAGCCGTATCGCAATGCCGCCCGCCGCGACGCTGCATTAAGCGCATCGCACTTCCATTCGTGGCGCCGATAGCCCAGCGTCTCGAAAACGTAACGCGCCAACAGATATTGAGTTTCGGTGCCGAGCGGCGTCCGCTGCAGCGCCGGCGAATACAAGACGTGACCGACCTCGATGACGCGGTGTTCCGGCACGATGCGCAACAGGGTCACATAACCGACGGCGCGATCCGCCGGATCGATAATGGCGTAGGCGTAAGGATCTTGAGCCGCCGCGCGCTTATCGATGAAGGCGAAGAATTCGTCCTCGGCGACAAACGGCCCGTCGGTGGAAATGTAGGTCCAGACCTCGTCGTGGCCGGCAAACGCGTCCCACAGGTCGGAAGCGTGTTCGGGCCCGAGCTTTTCGAGGCGGCCATAGCGTCCCTTCAGCGTCACCGGCCCGGGACGCGGCGCCGGGCTTGGGTCGGCAACCGGTAGGCCGATCGGCTGGCCCGTGTTCGGATGAGGTTCGAAGGCGGTCATTGGGAACCAATCGCGTTGCGGTCGGCGGCGAAAAATTTATTCAGTTCGGCATTGGACATCAGCCCGGCGAAGCCGTCGAATGTGCCGTCTTTGGCGATCGCGGTAGCCGTTTTTATAAAAGCATGCATTGCCACGCGCGCGAGCGACCCGCCGACGCTGATGCGGCGCACGCCCGTGGCGGCGAGATCGCCGACGGTAAAGCCGAAGGCGCCGCTGTTGAGGAAATTCACCGGCTTCGGCGCCACCGCTTTGACGACCGCTTCGATCTCGGCCCGCGTCTTGATGCCCGGCGCATAGAGGCAATCGGCGCCGGCCGCGGAATAAGCCTTAAGCCGGCGGATGGCGTCGTCGAGATCGTTGACGCCGCGGATGAAATTTTCGGCGCGCGCGGTAAACACCACATCGCCGCCGGCGCGATCGATCGCGGCGCGTGCCGTTTTGACCCGGACCACCGCGGTTTCCAGATCGTAGAGCGGCATCTTGCCGTCATTCGGCGAATCTTCGATCGACAATCCGGCAATGCCGGTCGCAACACAGCGCGTCACATTTTCGGCAAGGCCGTCGAGATTTTCGGCAAGGCCATCCTCAAAATCGGCATTGAGCGGCACGTCGGTCGCCGCGGCCAGCTCGCGGAAATGCGCCAAGCACTTGATCGAGGCTCGAATGCGCCGTCGGCAAAGCCCTGTGCGTGGGCGTAGCCGGAACTGGTGGTGGCGAGCGCCGCAAAGCCGAGGCCTTGCAGATAGCGCGCGCTGCCGACGTTCCACGGATTGGGAATGACGAAGCAGCCGGACTCGTGGAGCTTGCGGAAAGTCTTGCGCTTGTCGGCGGTCGACGGACGGTTCCCGGACATGACGACGTGGCCTAATGGTTGTCGCGCGGCACGAATTTTTGCGCGACCCGCTGATATTTGACCGCCGCATCGAGCACCATGCCGTTGCCGAGCTGATCGACGAGGCTGCGCTGGATTTCCTGCCACGGCGTCTGGCTCGCCGGATAACGATAACCGCCGTTCGCGGCCAGCGCGGCGCGCCGCGCCGCCAGCTCTTCGGCGGAGATCAGAATGTCGGCGGTTCCCTTGTTGAGATCGATGCGCACGCGATCGCCGGTTTTGACGAGCGCCAGTCCGCCGCCCACGGCGGCTTCCGGCGAAGCGTTCAAAATCGACGGCGACCCCGAAGTTCCCGACTGCCGGCCGTCGCCGACGCAAGCGAGCGAGGTGACGCCTTTTTTGATCAGAGCGGCCGGCGGCTGCATATTCACCACCTCCGCCGATCCCGGGTAACCGATGGGCCCGGCGCCCCGCATGATCAGGATCGAATGCTCGTCGATGCCGAGCGCGGGATCGTCGATGCGGCGGTGATAATCCTCAGGCCCGTCGAACACGGCGGCGCGGCCGTCGAAGGCATTGGGATCCTTCGGATTGGAAAGATAGCGCGCGCGAAATTCGTCGGAGATCACGCTGGTCTTCATGATCGCCGAATCGAACAGGTTGCCGCGCAACACCTTGAATCCGGCCTCGGCCTTCATCGGCTTGTCGTACGGCCATATGACCTTGGCATTCGTCGTTTTCGCCGGCGCCACGTTGTCGGCAACGGTCTTGCCGTTGATCGTGAGCGCGTCGCCATGCAGCCGCCCGGCGGCGAGAAGCTCATGCAGCACCGCCGGCAATCCGCCGGCCCGGTAATAATCCTCGCCGAGATATTCGCCGGCCGGCTGCATATTGACCAACAGCGGCACGTCGTAGCCGATGGTCTCCCAGTCGTCGATCGAGAGCGGCACGCCGACATGGCGGGCGATGGCTTCGAGATGAATCGGCGCATTGGTCGAGCCGCCGATCGCCGAGCAGGCAACGATGGCGTTTTCAAAAGCGGCGCGGGTCAAAATGTCGGATGGCTTGAGATCGTCACGCACAATCTCCACGGCGCGCAAGCCGGTCTCGTAGGCGATGCGGGCGCGCTCGCGATACGGCGCCGGAATGGCGGCGCAACCCGGCAGCGACATGCCGAGCGCTTCGGCCATGGCATTCATCGTCGACGCCGTGCCCATGGTGTTGCAGTGGCCGATCGACGGCGCCGAAGAGGCGGCGATATCGATAAACTCATCGTAGTCGATGCGGCCGGCGGCAACGTCCTGGCGCGCCTGCCACAGCGCCGTGCCGGAGCCGGCGAGCTTGCCGTTGTAATAGCCGTCGAGCATCGGACCGCCGGACAACACGATCGCCGGCGTGTTGACGGTGGCCGCCGCCATCAAGCAGGCCGGCGTGGTCTTGTCGCAGCCGGTCATCAGCACGACGCCGTCGAGCGGATAACCGAACAGCACTTCGACCAGACCGAGATAAGCAAGGTTGCGGTCGAGCGCCGCGGTCGGCCGCTTGCCGGTTTCCTGGATCGGGTGCACCGGGAACTCGAAGGCGATGCCGCCGGCGGTGCGGATGCCCTCGCGCACGCGATGCGCCAATTCAAGATGGTGACGATTGCACGGACTCAAATCCGAGCCGGTCTGTGCGATGCCGACGATCGGTTTGCCGGACGTCAGCTCGGCGCGCGTCAGGCCGAAATTGAGATAGCGCTCCAGATAAAGCGCGGTCATGCCGGGATTGTCCGGATTGTCGAACCAAAGTTGCGAGCGCAGGCGGCGCTGCGATTGCGCTTGCGGCTTGCCATTATTCGCCATCACACTCTCCGCCTTTATTCCGAAGCGACGCCGATACCTGCAATGCGATTTACGCAATGCCGGGAAAATCCCGCGCGCGTAGATATAACCACTTTACGTCGGAGCGGGCGGTTCGTGCCGCGAATTGCGGGCCGGCGGACGCAATCCCTTATCGCGCAAGGGAAATTCTCCCGGTCCCCAATTCTGGGGATGTTGCGATGCAATATTGGAATGTGATGACGATCACAAAAATTCCAGTTAATTCTATGAAATGTAATCATTATTTTGTGACGCGCTCGTGAATCAGCCGCCCTTGTGCGATGCAAAATCCGCGATAGGTAAGGGCCACGGGCGATTGCTAATTTGGAGAATGCAAAATGAATTCGCTTAAGACCAAGCTGGCCTTATCGGCCATCGTTGTCGCCGCGCTGGCGACCCCGGCCTTTGCCCAGGGCCATCATTCGCGCCGGCAGATCGAAGATTATGCCGGTAGCGGCGTCATCCAGCAGGCTGAGCCGGAACACTATCCGAACGGCGCTGCGCGCACTGGGACTGCCGAGTCGGTTCAGTCCGGCGCGATGTTCAACCAAGGCTACTAAGCCGGTCGCATCGACGAAACAACGACAGAAGCCCCGGACCCCGGTCCGGGGCTTTTCTCTTTTCAGCGGGTTTGCTTTTGCCGCCGGATTGGGTTGAACTGCCGCGCCCAAAAAAGGTCCGGGAGTAACGCCATGCTGAAAACCGTCGCCGCGTTCGATCGCATCGGCGAAGAGAACGCCTTCGCGGTGCTGGCGCGCGCCATGCAGCTTGCCGCGTCCGGCCGCGACATCATCAATCTCGGCATCGGCCAGCCCGACTTTCGCACGCCCGATTTCATCGTCGAGGCGGCGGTCAAGGCGCTGCGCGACGGCCACCACGGTTACACGCCCGCGGTCGGCATTTTGGCTTTACGCGAAGCGGTGGCAAATGACCTCGAAAGCCGCTTCAAGGTTAAAGTCTCGCCCGACGAAGTGATGATCATGCCGGGCGGCAAGCCCACCATGTTCATGTCGATCATGATGTTCGGCGAACCGGGCGTCGACATTCTCTATCCGGATCCGGGCTTTCCGATCTATCGCTCGATGATCGAATTCACCGGAGCACGGCCGATCCCGGTGCCGATCCGCGAGGAGAACAGTTTCGCGTTTTCGGCGGACGAGACGCTCCGATTGATCACGCCGCAGACCCGGCTTTTGATCGTCAATTCGCCGGCCAATCCGACCGGCGGCGTCACCCCAAAGAGCGAAGTCGACAAGCTCGTCGCCGGACTCGAGCGCTATCCCGACGTCGCGGTGATGTCGGACGAAATCTACGATCACATGGTCTATGACGGCGAGACCCATGTTTGTTTGCTGTCATACCCGTCGATCCGCGACCGGCTGATCCTGCTCAATGGCTGGTCGAAGACCTATGCCATGACCGGCTGGCGGCTCGGTTATGCGGTGTGGCCCGGCAAGCTTTACGATTACGCCCGCAAGCTTGCCGTGAACCTGCATTCCTGCGTCAACGCGCCGACCCAATATGCCGGCCTGGCGGCGCTCACCGGCCCGCAAGACGAGGCGGCGAAAATGGTCGCCGAATTCGACCGCCGGCGCAAAATCGTGGTCGCCGGCTTGAATCAATTGCCGGGTATTTCCTGCGCCACGCCGAAAGGCGCCTTCTATGCATTTCCCAACGTCAAGCGCACCGGCTGGAAGGCCAAGGCACTGGCGTCGTCGCTGCTCGAAGACTTGGGCGTGGCGCTGATCGGCGGACCGGACTTCGGCGTGCTCGGCGAAGGCTATATGCGCGTGTCCTACGCCAATTCGACCGAAAATATCTTGAAGGCGCTCGACCGCATGGGCGAGTTTTTAGCGAGCCGCAAGGCGGCGTAGCTGGATAGTTGACCTCACCCCCTGCTGCGTCAGGCGAAAACCGATCAACACAATCGCCAAGCCGATGAACTGCGACACGCTCGGCACTTCGCCGAGCGCGAGATAGCCGATCGCCAGCGTAAACGGCGGCACCAGCGCCGGAAACAGCGCGGCGCGGCCGACGCCGAGCAGGATGACGGCACGGGTGAACAGATAGACCGCGCCGGCGCCGGCGAAGGCGCCTTGGACGATCGCCTGCATCGCATTCTCGGCCAATCCCGCGGCGAGTAGATTTTTGAAATCGAAAGCGAGAAACGGCAGGCCGGCGAGCGAGAGCACGCTGGTGATCGCGACCGCCGGCATTGCCGAAATGCGCCATAGCCGCAGCAGCATGCCGAAGACGGCAAAAAAGCTGCCGGCGGCGACGAACAACAGATCGCCGAAAACGGCGTTGCCGCCCATGCTGCGCAAGGCTTCGGCGCCGATCACCGCAAGCCCGATCAGCATGGCGACCGCGCCGACGATGCGCCGCGGCGGCAACGGCTCTTTCACGATCAACCGCGCCAGGACGAGGCCGCCGAGCGCGGCGCAGGACGGCTGAATGATGGCGCCGTGGCCGAGCGGCACGTAGACGTAGCCGTAATAGCTCCACAGCGCGAGCGGCAGGCCGCCGAAGACGGTAATGGCGATGCCGCGCCGCCAGCCGACACCGCCGAGATCCTTAAAGCCATTGACGGCGACGAACGGTGTGAGCGCGAGACCCGGCCAGATATAGCGATGCAGCGCCAGAACGAGCGGCGACAGGCCGGCATTGACGCCTTGCCGGGCGGCGACGAAGCCGAGCGCCCAGCACAAGGCGGCGCCGGCGCCGCAGGCAACGCCCCAGGCCGTGCCATGCTTCACTGCCGGCGGTGCGGAAGAATCCATCGCGAATCATAGTCCTTGGCGATTTGCCGGGACAACACGTGATTCGGCGGGGCAGCATTCGCCCGACGCGAAGCGGAGCCCCTTCTCAGCGTCGATCACGCTCTCTATCCTCGCCGCCGCGAAGCGTCTGGAGCGAAACGTGGCCGGGGACATTGGCGGGGACTACGACTACATCATCGTCGGCGCCGGCTCGGCCGGCTGCCTGCTCGCCAACCGGCTGTCCGCCGACGCCGACCAGCGCATACTCGTCCTCGAAGCGGGCGACCGCGACAATTGGATCTGGTTTCATATTCCCGTCGGTTATCTGTTCGCGATCGGCAATCCGCGTTCCGACTGGATGTTCAAGACCGAGCCGGAGCCGGGGCTCAACGGCCGCAGCTTGAATTATCCGCGCGGCAAAGCGATCGGCGGCTCCTCGGCGATCAATGCCATGATCTATATGCGCGGCCAGGCGGCCGATTACGATCATTGGCGGCAGCTTGGGCTTGGCGGCTGGGGCTGGGACGACGTGCTGCCGTTTTTCCGCAAGCATGAAAACCATTTCCTCGGCGATAGCGCGGCGCACGCCATCGGCGGCGAATTGCATGTGTCGGCGCCGCGCGTGCGCTGGGACCTGCTCGACGCCTTCCGCACTGCTGCCGAACAGGCCGGCATCAAATCCATCGCCGATTTCAATTGCGGCGACAACGAAGGCATCTGCGCCTTTCACGTCAATCAGAAGCGCGGGCGGCGCTGGTCGGCGGCAAGCGCCTTCCTCAAGCCGGTGCTGCATCGTCCCAATCTGCGGCTGGAAACCGGCTGCCTCGCCGAAGGCATCGTGTTCGACGGCAACCGCGCCACGGGCGTGCGCTGGCGGCAGAACGGCGTCGCGCGAACCGCGCGCTGCCGTGGCGAAGTCATTCTCGCCGCCGGCTCGATCGGTTCGGCGCAGCTGCTGCTCCTGTCCGGCATCGGACCGGCTTCGCATCTGCGCGACCACGGCGTCGATGTGGTCGCCGACCGGCCCGGCGTCGGCGCCAATCTGCAAGATCACCTGCAATTGCGGATGATCTTCAAGGTCGACGGCATTGCTACGCTCAACGAGCGCTATCATTCGCGCCTCGGCTTTGCCGGCATGCTCGCCGAATATGCGCTGCTGCGGCGCGGGCCGCTGACCATGGCGCCGTCGCAGCTCGGCCTGTTCACCCGCTCCGACCCGGACCGGGCGCGCGCCAATCTGCAGTATCACGTGCAGCCGTTGTCGCTCGATCGCTTCGGCGAGCCGCTGCACGCATTTCCGGCCTTTACGGCTAGCGTGTGCGATCTGCAGCCGACCAGCCGCGGCACGGTTCGACTGCATTCGCGCGAGGCGAAGGACGCGCCGCGCATCGCGCCGAATTATCTGTCGACCGACGAAGACCGGCGCGTTGCCGCAAGCTCGATCCGCCTGACCCGGCGCATTGCCGCGCAGCCGGCGCTCAAGCCGTACCATCCCGACGAATATCTGCCGGGCGCCACGGCGCGCGACGACGACGAAGCCGGGCTGATCAAGGCCGCCGGCGACATCGGCACCACGATATTCCACCCCGTGGGCACCGCGAAAATGGGGCTCTCCAGCGATCCGCTGATGGTGGTCGACGGCCGCTTGCGCGTCGCCGGCGTCGAGCGGCTGCGTGTCATCGACGCGTCGGTGATGCCGAGCATTACCTCGGGCAACACCAATGCGCCGACCATGATGATCGCCGAGAAGGGCGCCGCCATGCTGCGCGAGGACGCCAGAGGCGTCGCGGCATGAACCTTCACGCCCGCGTGCAAGCGATATTGGTCGATCCCGCCACCGAGTGGGACGCGATCGCCGGCGAGCCCAGCGACCCGGCCTATGTGCTGAGCCGCTACGTGACCGTGCTGGCGACGATCCCCGCGGTGTTCAGCTTTGTCGGCGCCTCGATCGTCGGGGTCATCGTGCCGAATGTCGGCCCGCTTCGCGCTCCGCTGTTCAACGGCCTGTTCGGCGCGATCTTCGGCTACGTTCTGAGCTGCGCGACGGTGCTTGTTCTCGGCATCATCATTAATCTGCTGGCGCCACTGTTCGGCGGCCGCCGCGATTTCGACAACGCGTTCAAGCTCGCGGTCTATTCCTACACGCCGGTGTGGCTCGCGGGAATTTTTCTGGTGCTGCCGGGTTTGCGGTTTCTCACGCTGACCGGCTTCTACGGCGCCTATCTGGTGTGGCTCGGCCTGCCGCGGCTGAACAAGGTCATGGCCAAGCAGGCGTTGCCGCTTACGGCATTGATCGTGCTTTGCGCCTTCGCGCTGGCTTATGGCGCCGCGGTGGCGCAGCGCGTCGTGTTCGGCACGCCAGGGCTTTGATCTTTGCTGGAGCATGATCCCTCGGGTCGAGCCCGAGGACATGCTTTTCGGAAACCGGTGTCCACTTTTCCGGATCATGCTCTACGGAGCCATCACGATCTGCTTGCAGACCGCCGGCAGGCCGGCGAGCGTCAGCGGCCGGCTCGGCTTCGGCGGCACTTTCGGCGGCGCCGGATGCAGCACCGATTCCCGGAACCACCAATCGAGCGCATGCCCGCAGCCGTCGCCGGGCGGCACCGGCGGCTGGTCCTTGCATTCCTTGTCGTCCGGCGGGCACGTCAGGCGAATATGAAAATGCTCGGCATGGCCATACCACGGCCGCACTTTGGCGAGCCAGCCGCGATCCGCGCCGGCTTCGCTGCACATTTGTTTCTTGATCGCGGCATTGACGAAGATGCGGGCGATGGCAGGATCCTCGGCCGCCGTCTTGATCATGTCGGTGCGCGTATGCGTCCACACTTTCGGATCGACGCCGAGCCGGTCGGGCGCCACCATATCGACGGCGCCGTCCATTTCGCGCTCCTCGCGGCTGAGCACGTGATCGGGCATCGGCGTGAACCAGATGTCGGCGTCGAGCCCGATCTGATGGCTGGCGTGGCCGGTGATCATCGGGCCGCCGCGCGGCTGCGACATGTCGCCGATGAGCAAGCCGTTCCAGCCGACCTTCTTGGCGTTGGCACCGAACCGCTCGATGAAGTCGAGCAGCCGCGGCGTTCCCCAATTGCGATCGCGCGACAGCCGCATGACCTGCCAGTTCGGCCCGGTGAGCGGCAGTGCCACGGCGCCGGCGAGACAGCCGTCGGCATAGGAGCCGATCGGCCGGGACGGGCCCGGATACGGCGTCAGCGCGCGGCCGAACAACTCCTTGGCCGGCGTCGACGGCGCATCGGGATTGGCGAGCGGCGGCAACGGCTGCGGATTGAGCGTGCCGGGCGGGGTCGGATCGAGCGTATCGATGTTCGCCGCGGGGGCAACTGCGCCCGGCGAAGCGGCATCCTGCGCCATCGCCGGACCATCGGCCGGGATCGCCGCCAAGCTGATGACCGTCGTTACACCACCGAGGATCAGCAAAAGGAAAAGATTCGCAAAGCTGCGCATCAGCGGCTCTCCCGCGCTGCTCGCGCCCCCTTGGTTGCCTTGGTTGCCTTGGTTCCCTTGGTCGCCTTGGTCCCTTGCGCCCGGTACGCAACGGCGCGGGCGCGGCGCCGATACGCTGCCGCTATTCGCTGTTCAAGTCCAGCCGCAAAGAGGTCGCCCTCGTCGCCCGCGAGAGCGAGCAACCGCCGTTCGGTGGCCGCATGCGGCTCAATCGTGCCGTCGTGAAGAACATGACCGATCGTCAAGCCGCGCGCCGCCAGCGCGCGGGCGACCAACAAACAGCGGTGACAATCGAGCGGCTCGCGCTCCGCACACATCAGGCAGATGCAGCCGCGCGGCCGAAGGCGCGCCGCGTCGGCGATGAGCCGATCGAGACCGGCCTGAAACTCGTCCTGCCGCGCCATCGCCTCATAGTCGGCAACGCCGTCGCAATAAAGCGCCGGACTGGGCGGCCGGCCGCCCAGCGCCGCGCCATAGGGTAGGTAGCCAAGGCCGTTTTGCTCCAGGAGCGGCGCCAGATTTTTGCCGGAGAACCAGGGACAAAACCGCGAGAACGGCGTCGTGCGCACATCGGCAATCGCGCCGACGCCCGCCGCCTGCAGCAGAGCGACAAAGCGATCCGCCGGGATGTTGGAATGCCCGATGGTGAGGATGTCGAAGGCCGTCATGACGCTATCCTATCATCGTCATCCTGAGGCGGCCGCGAAGGACGCAGTTTCAGCGCCGGATGCGCGTAAACGCGATGGCTCGCGCCTCAGGATGACGGAGACCCGCTTTACAAGTTCCATGCGATTGCGCGATGATTTGCGCGGCTGCTGGGGACTTTCATGCGCCGCTTGTTGTGCGTTCTGGCCGCGCTCGGCTTCGTCATGCTCGCGACAAGCGGGCCTGCGGCCGCTTCTATTGTCGTTCATGTCGACCGCGCCAGCGAGCGCATGCAAGTCATCGTCGACGGCGCGCCGCGCTATAGCTGGCGGGTGTCGACGGCGCGGCGCGGCTATATCACGCCGCCCGGCACCTATCATCCGCAACGGCTCGCCGCGCGCTGGTACTCGAAGAAATACGACAATGCGCCGATGCCGCATTCGATCTTCTTCTATGGCGGCTATGCCATCCACGGCACCTATGAGATCCGCGGGCTGGGACATGCGGTGTCGCACGGCTGCGTGCGGCTCGACCCGGGCAACGCCGCGATCCTCTACGGGCTGGTCGAACGCCAGGGCATGGGCAGCACCACCATCGTGGTGCATTGAGTGCCCGTCATTGCGAGGAGCGTCAGCGACGAAGCAATCCAGACTGTGCCGTAAAACTAGATTGCTTCGCTTCGCTCGCAATGACGCGACGTTTAGCTCCGCCGCCGCATCATGGCATCGAGACTGAGCGCGCCGGCGCCGAAGGCAACGACCATCAGCATGCCGCCCATGATCGACAGATGGCCGAAGAAGAACGACGCTTGCAGCCGTGCCTGCGCCGCCGGAGCGTTCCAGTAGGCATGAAAGATGAGCGCCAGCGTCAGCGTATAGAAGAACAAGGCCAGCGCCGCGCAACGCGCGAACAGGCCGATCATCAGCAACAGCCCGACGCCGAGCTCCATGGCGATCGCGCCATAAATCAGGACATTCGCCAGCGGAATGCCGGCTTTCGCCATTTCGGCGGCGGTGGCGTCGATCGATCCGAGCTTGTTGATGCCGGCGCGCACGAAAATCAGGGCGAGGAGAATGCGGCCGAGCACTATCGCAAGGTTTTTTAGCGCGTCCATCGTGTTTCCCGTTATGCATTACGATCGCGCCCCGCGCCGCCGAAGTGCAGTAAGCCAACGCGCCGTGTCAACCGGCGGTCATGGCCATCGGGATCAACGCCGCGTGAGCATGGTGTGAAGCGCGCCGCGACACCGCTGCGCTGCGCGAAAGCGCACGGCGCCGCGCTCAATAGCGCATTCTCCCCTCCGAGCCCGTGGAGTCACCTTCCCCCAATAGCCACGTCCAAGATTCGGCCTTGGTGCGCACACGCGACTGCTCGTCCCACGGCAGCTTTTGTAAGCGCCGCCAATAGCATTCGTGATCCTGGCAGGCGCGGGCGCGGCGGCAGCGCGCGTCCTCGCAATCGCGCCAGTAACGAAAGACCCTTGTATTGAGCGTCAGTCCCAAGATCCGGTGCTTCTTGCGCCACGGCGTGCGTTTCCATTGCGTATAGGTCATCCGGCCGGGAAATTTTTTGGGCATGGGGTCCTCCTTTCTTCGTCCCGCCCCGCGAACGCGGGGCGGGGGACCGCACGAAGTGCGGTGGGCGGGGCGCGGGCCTCGACGATCATTCGGCAACGACAACGAGGCGTCGAGTCAGCCGCCCCTTCCACCGCCCTTCGGGCGGTCCCCCTCCCCCACTATTGTGGGGGCGGATGCAAGTTCTCTCATTCTCGCGATGCGGCTATCGCACCCGAGGTTTGCTTCACGCTGTAAGCAAGCCCGTCCAATCGCCCCAAATAAAAGAA
Organism: uncultured Alphaproteobacteria bacterium; assembly: GCA_963807125.1. Lineage (GTDB taxonomy): Bacteria > Pseudomonadota > Alphaproteobacteria > Rhizobiales > Xanthobacteraceae > BOG-931. The sequence continues at coordinate 72,492 of CAWEAH010000012.1, read as the reverse complement.
GGGGGGCGGAGCGCCGGAAGGCGCGTCGTCTTTGCCGGGCCCAGCGGGGCCGGGCGCGCGCCACACGAACGAATGTCGCCACTCGTCCGCGCTTCGGGCGCGCTCGCCTTTCGGCGCTCCACCGCGGTACTCGCCGCGCCGGACGCATCCGGACATCGGCTCAGCGCTCAGTCCCGCGCTTCCTGAGACCCGGCGCATGTGGGCGTTACCCTCTGCCACCTGTCTCAGTCTACCGCGCTCCGCGGAGACCGGTCGTTGTGCCGGTCGGGCGGTGACCCGAGGCCGCCCGGGAGCGGTTTGCGAGACCGCCCGCGGGAACCGCACTTGCTCCACCTTCTAGGTCGCACCCGGAATGTGCCCTTCGATGAGCAAGCTTTGACGGATGCAATGTATCTATACCGGAGACGTTTGTCACATCACGTCTCCGTGATTGGGACAAACCGCCAAGTCGTGAGGGGGTAGTGCCTGGCCTCGTTGCGCCAGAGCCAGCGGCAGCACCGCGATGATGGCGCATCAGCGTAAGGCGCGGCCTAGCGGGCGAGGCCGAGAACGGTCAGCAATGCAATGTCCAGGCGCTGGCTGGTTTCGGAATCGAGTATGCCGATCGTCCGTCGCACGTGGTCGCGAGGCATTGCGAGCATCTTGTCGGTCATCACTTGAGAGCTGAGATGGAGTCCGTTGTCGGTGCTGGGCTCCACGGTCGGCCTGACGGGCAATCTCTCCGTCACATCCGACGTGATGGGGCAGACAAGAACGGTGGTGGTCGCGTCACCCAGTTCGTCCGCTTGCACGACAGCGGCCGGGCGCGGACGGCCAAATTCGCCATGCGCGACAATCACGACGCTACCGCGTTTCACTTCCATTCGGACCAGTCGTATGCGGCATCGATAAAAGCGTCGATTTCATCATTTTCTGGATGCTGCGCAAGCAACTCGCCTTGCCGGCGAAGATCTGCGCGCACCTTGGGATCCCGCAGGTCGGGCACCCAATGCTGCACCGGACGCAAGCCCTGGGCGCGCAGCCGCTTGCGCCGGGCGCTCATCCGCTCCCGTGCGGTCTTCGGCCGCTTGATCTTGGGCTTGGGCTTGGGCTTGGGCTTGGGCTTGGGCTTGGGCTTGGTCGCCACGGTCTGACCCTTCGTTCGCGTAACATGTTACGCTGATGCCAAGGCGACGGCGAGCAAGCCGCCCGCATGGCTAAAAAGGCCGCTTTACGCCGCTTCGATAAGAAGCTCCGGGGAGAGCTGCGCCCTCGCATCGAGCAACTCGATACCGACGATCCGGCCTTCGGCGTCATAATCGAACACGACGTCCGGTGCGACTTCGGCACTTTCCAAAATCTTGCCCTGCGACAGGCGGATATAGGCCGCATTATCCTCGGGACTATATTTGATCGTCGGTGTCATGACGGCTTCCGCGCGTTTCGGTCGAAAAATACGGTCAGGACGGCGGCGCTATGCGGCCTGTGTCCGCTTCTCACCCCGGCTATCCAAGAGCGGTTTAAGAGCATCAGAAAAGTGCTCCAGCTTGTCATTATGAACGACAATCGGTAGTGCGTCGGCCCAAATTGGCAGACACCTCACGCCGAGGCTGGCAAGCAACGCGTCCATCTTCCGCCTGACTTCGGGCATGTCCCAAGGCGTACTGGCGTCATCCCAATAGAACACTTGCTCACGGAAGCGGATCCACAGAGACGGATTGAGTCGCTCGATACCTGCTTCGCCCCGTATGCGCCACATAGGTTTGTAGTCACGTGAAAACAACACTCTGGCGCCGCCGGTCTCCGTCCAGTGCCCATATGGGAGATAGAAACGCAGTGGCAGAAACAAAGGCGGCGGATTTCGTGGCGAAATATATTCAAAATCGGCGACGATGCCGGGCCCCTTCTGCGTGACGACCGATGTAGGCCTTCCGAAAGAACGCAGAATTACCACTTCGCCGTTCCGTCCTGGTGAGCTAAGAATTCCAACAGCGCCGCGCGATCTGTTTGCAGCTATCGGCAGCGCCGTCTGACGCCAGCAACTCAACCGCAGGTCAATCTGCTCTTTCAACGAAGCGGGACGATCACCCGTCAAACGAGAATGTGCTAGGGCAAACTGCGCATCACCATCCGAAATGCCCACTTCGGCAGCCAACGCCAATATGAGTTGAGTTTGGCGAGCAACATACTCAGCCTGGCCAAGATGGTGGTCCAAAGTGAACGGCAAGCCCTTAGCATGATTGAGTTCGAAATCATGCCAATCTTGATAGCCGCAGCTACGCGCGATGGCGGCCTGCGCCACGGATAGCGGCAAGCCAAGGAGAAGCGCCACACTCTTAGCGGACTTCTTCGGACGAGTGAGGTTAGGATACGAAAGTCTCATGGTCATTCTCCCAAAAGCGCCCGAATTGATCTGTCCACTGGACCGGATGGCGCAATTGAAAGTCAGCCACGGTCAAAAAAAACGTACTTGCCCCGAAGGCTTCGCCTATGTGGACGGCGCGGGAGTAACTCCGCATGATAGCAATCTGAGCTAGGATAGGCTTGCTGTCAATCTGCAGACATTGAAGCGAATGTAGCCGGGCATGCCGCGACGGCAGTGATGGCAAGCTTCCCGCTAAATCGTGTCGACTAGACCTGCGTGAAAAAGGACTAAGCGACCAACAAGGGTCAGCCGTGTCCTTTTTTGTGTCTGTCCACCAAATTGCTTGGCAGCTCCAGTATCTCGATCAAATTGGATTTCTTCTTCAAGCAGGCCTAAGGACAATAGATGGCTTTTTGCGGCCTCAAACGTTGCGTGTTTTTTGAGGTCATTCTGATTTGCTCCTATAAACAACATGGGCAAGTCGAAGATGTTTGAATATTTTTCTTTAAACTTCTGAGAATTCGACAATCTTTCGAGACGTGTATGAGAGCAGCACGATCATTTCTTCGGGATCAAGGTCGGAAATTATTCGTACGATTCTCTGATTTCTCACAGCCTCGCTTTCGGCATCGCTTATGCCGTTGGCGACGCAGTTCGCGAGATAACGTATCTTGTCCAATGAGCTTGTGGCGGCAGCGCATCTAACTCCCGCTTCCAGCAACTCCAGTTGCGGGCCTTCCTTCGTCGGATACCGATCCCGCGCTTCTAATTCATCAATTTTTTCAGAAAGAGCAATTAAAAATCGTTCAACTCGCTCCGCACGTTGATTTGGAATTACTTCCGTAATGATTTCCGATAGCAGGCCGCCGGCAAACGGAACCGCGCTGACAACTGCGCGAAGCGCGGCTGCTACACGATCAGACGGCTTATTCCCCAACGGTGGTAGATCATCGCTCACACATCCACCTTCAGCGCGGCGATGAACGCTTCCTGCGGGATGTCGACCTTGCCGAACTGGCGCATTTTCTTTTTGCCCTCTTTCTGCTTTTCGAGGAGCTTGCGCTTGCGGGTCACGTCGCCGCCGTAACATTTCGCGGTGACGTCCTTGCGGAACGCGCGGACGGTTTCGCGGGCGATGATCTTGCCGCCGATCGCGGCCTGGATCGGCACCTGGAACATGTGCGGCGGGATCAATTCTTTCAGCTTCTCGGCCATGGCGCGGCCTCTGCTCTCGGCGCGGGTGCGGTGCACCAGCATGGCGAGCGCGTCGACCGGCTCGGCATTGACCAGCATCTGCAATTTCACCAAGTCCGCCGGCCGGTATTCGGTGAGGTGATAGTCGAACGAGGCGTAGCCGCGCGACACCGATTTCAGCCGGTCGTAGAAATCGAACACCACTTCGTTGAGCGGCAGATCGTATTTCACCAAGGCCCGGTTGCCGACGTAAGTAAGCTCCTTCTGCTCGCCGCGGCGGTCCTGGCAGAGTTTGAGCACGGCGCCGAGATATTCGTCGGGGGTGAGGATGGTCGCCTCGATCCACGGCTCCTGCATTTCCTCGATATGATTCGGGTCCGGCATGTCGACCGGATTGTGGATCTCCAGTTCCTTGCCGTTGCGCAGCTTGATCTTGTAGATCACCGACGGCGCGGTCGCGATCAGATTGAGATTGAATTCGCGCTCGAGCCGCTCCTGGATGATTTCCAGATGCAGCAGGCCTAAGAAGCCGCAGCGGAAGCCGAAGCCGAGCGCGGCGGAAGTTTCCATCTCGTAGGAGAAACTCGCGTCGTTGAGGCGGAGCCGCCCCATGGCGGCGCGCAGCGCCTCGAAATCGGCGGCGTCGACCGGGAACAGTCCGCAGAACACCACCGGGATCGCCGGGCGGAAGCCGGGCAGCGGGGCGGCCACCGGCTTCTTCTCGTCGGTGATGGTGTCGCCCACGCGGGTGTCGGCCACGTCCTTGATCGAGGCGGTGAGAAAGCCGATCTCGCCGGGGCCGAGCTCGTCGAGCTCGACGCGCTTGGGGGTGAACACGCCGACGCGGTCGACCTCGTAGGCCGCGTTGGTCTGCATCATCAGGATGCGCTGGCCTTTTTTCAGCGTGCCGTCGACGATGCGGAACAGCACGACGACGCCGAGATAGGCGTCGTACCAGCTATCGACCAGCAGCGCCTTCAGCGGCGCCGCGGCGTCGCCCTTTGCCGGCGGCAGGCGGGTGACGATCGCTTCCAGCACCTCCGGCACGTTCAGCCCGGTCTTGGCCGAGATCAGAATCGCGTTCGAGGCGTCGAGGCCGATGACGTCCTCGATCTGCTGCTTGACCTTGTCCGGCTCGGCAGCCGGCAAATCGACCTTGTTGAGTACCGGAACAATTTCAAGGTTATTGTCGATCGCCTGATAGACGTTGGCGAGCGTCTGCGCCTCGACGCCCTGGCTGGCGTCGACCACAAGGAGCGCGCCCTCGCAGGCGGCGAGCGACCGGTTGACCTCATAGGCGAAGTCGACATGGCCGGGCGTGTCGATCAGGTTCAGCACGTAATCCTTGCCGTCGCGGGCGTGGTATTTGAGCCGAACGGTCTGCGCCTTGATCGTGATGCCCCGTTCGCGCTCAATATCCATCGAATCGAGCACCTGCTCGACCATTTCGCGCTCTTCGAGCCCGCCGGTGAGCTGGATCAGCCGGTCGGCGAGCGTCGATTTGCCGTGGTCGATATGGGCGATGATCGAGAAATTGCGGATGCGATCGATCGGCGTCGCGGTCATGGCGGGCAGATAACATCGGCGCGGCAGTGCGGCAAGGCGGAAGCGGCTGCCGGGTTCGCAATGTCGGGCGGACGCGCTAAAACCGACCCATGAAGATCGACACCATGCGCCGCATCGACCGGCTGGCCGGCATTCCGCTGTGCGCCGTCGCCACGGTGCTGGCGTGGCTCGGCGACCGGCTGGGCGGGCGGCAGGCGCAACCGCCGCGCCGCATCCTGTTCGTCGAACTCTCCGAGATGGGCACCACGGTCTTGGCCGAGCCGGCCATGCGCAAAGCGCGCGAGCGGCTGTCGGCCGAACTGTTCTTCGTCATCTTCGCCCGCAATGTCGGTTCGCTCGAACTTCTCGGCACCTTTGCGCCTTCCAATATTTTCACCATTTCCGACGCCTCGATGTTCGCCATCGCCCGCGATGCGCTGCGCTTTCTATGGTGGACGCGGCGCAACAAGATCGACACCGTGATCGATCTGGAATTGTTTTCGCGTTTCACCGCGCTGCTCGCCGGGCTGTCCGGCGCGCGGCGCCGCGTCGGTTTCTACCGCTTCCATCAAGAAGGGCTCTATCGCGGCGAAATGCTTAGCCATCGCGTCGCCTATAATCCGCACATTCATATCGCCAAGAATTTCATCGCGCTGGTCGATGCTTTGCTGGCGCCGGCGCCGACCGTGCCCTATTCGAAGACCTCGATCGGCGACGATCAGATCGAGGCCGCCATCGCGCCGGCGAGCGCACAGGCGCGTGCCACAGTGCGCGACCGAATCCGCGCCCTGGCGCCGTTCGATCCGGCGCGCCAACGCCTGGTGCTGATCAATCCCAACGCCAGCGAGCTTTTGCCGCACCGGCGCTGGATGCCGGAGCGGTTCGAAGCGCTCATCCGCCGCATCGTCGCGTCCTACGACGATGTTGTGGTGCTGATCACCGGCGCGCCGGAGGAGCGCGCCGAGGCCGAGCGGCTCGCCGCCGCCAGCGGGCCGCGCTGCGTGTCATTCGCCGGACACTCGGCGCTCGCCGAACTGCCGGCGCTTTATGCCGAGAGCGTGCTGATGGTCACCAACGATTCCGGGCCGGCGCACTTTGCCGCCGCGTCGGGATTGCCGACCATCGTGCTGTTCGGCCCGGAGACGCCGCATCTGTACCAGCCGCTCGGCAATTCGCGCGCGCTCTATGCCGGGCTCGCCTGCTCGCCCTGCGTCAGCGCGCATAATCATCGCAAGACCGCCTGCACCGACAACGTCTGCATGCGCGCCATAACGGTCGACGAAGTCTTTGCCGCGGTGGCCGAAACGCTCGCCACTGCTCAACCCTTGCGCCAGACGAAGACCGACGTCACCGCGTAATTCCACACCACGCCCATCAAGACGCCGCCGAGACCGGCGAGCCACCAATTGTGATCGCCGCTATAGATGTAGCTCGCCACCCCGACATTGGAGATGGCGCCGATCGCGCAGATGAACTGGAAGCGGATCAGTCCGCCGACGAAGGCCACGCCGGTCAGCTTGCGGTCGCGATAGGTGAAGCCATTGTTGAGCGTGAAATTCCACGCCATGGCGCCGATCGCCGCCGCCGTCTGCGCGGCGGCAAACGGCAGACCGGCGCCGCGCAACACGCTCCAGAGAATTCCCATGTGAATGCCGACGCCGGTGAGACCGACCAGGCAAAACATCAGAAACCGCACCGACACGGCGCCGCGGGTGAGCCGCGACACCACATGCTCGGCCAGTCCGAGCGCCACGGCGGCATCAAGCGCGGCGTAATGGACCGTGCCGCGCGGCCCGCTTGCTTGCTCGGCGACGCGCAGCCGGCCGCGCGCCGTCAACAGAATATCGAGCAGCACGCCGGCGCTGTTCGGCGACAGCGCCGGCGACAGCGCCGCGAAGGCCTCGCGCCGGATCAGGAACGTGCCGCTGAGCGGATCGGCAAGCTCGACGCCGATCAGCCGCCGCACCAGCGCTTTCGACCAATGATGCCCGGTTCCGCCGGCATAGCGGCTCGCCACGACGAGGTCGCAATTGCCGTTGCGGATCTGCTCCAGCATGGCAGGCAACGCCGTGTCGTCGCGCGGCCCGTCGAGATCGAGCACGAGGAGAGTGCGCGCCTGGCTCGCCAGCATACCCTCAAGGCAAGCGCCGACCGGGCCGCGGCGGCCGATGCGGCGCAGACAGCGGACCCGGGCGTCGGCCTCGCCGATGGCGGCGATCGCGGCGAAGGTTCCGTCGGGGGAATTATCGTCGACGAACAGCGCTTCCCAGGTCGTGCCGGCGAGCGCGCGATCGAGCGCTTCGAGCAGCAGCGGGACTTTGGCGCGGGCATTGTAGGTCGGAACGATGACGGCGATGTCCGGCGCCGGCTGCAAAGCGCGGCCGCGCGCCTCCTCGCGCGCCGCAGCCGTTGGTGCCGGTGAAATGCCGTGCATCGGCCGCCAGATAAGGGGATAAGCTTAAGAAAAGCAACGCGGTCGCCGGAGGCCGCAATTGAAGGCCGCTTGTGGCGCTGGCGGATTGCCGCCACCATGGCGACCGGACCCTCACCCAAGCCCTCGTACTTCCTTCGACCATGACGATTGCCAATTCGGACCCAGGCACGTTGCGAGCGCGCGGCGCGAGGCGGCTCATCGAGGCGGCGCGGCGTCTCGTCGAGGATCGCGGCGACGCTCGCATTGTCGCCTTGACGCTTTCGGGTTTTGTCGCCCTATGGCTGGCCTTCCACACCGTGTCGCTGTGGCCGGTCGATCTGCGCAACGACGCCGCGGAGGCCGCGCTGTGGGCGCAACATTTTGCCTTGGGTTACAAACATCCGCCGATGACGGCTTGGCTGTTCGGCCTGTGGTTTGCGGTTTTTCCGCGCACCGATTGGGCGATGCATTTGTGCGCGGTCCTGCTCTCGACGATCACGCTCACGCTTGCCTGGCGAACCGCCCGCGACCACCTCGACAAGGACAAGGCGCTGTTCGGCCTTGCCGCGCTCATCCTCGTGCCGCTTTACACCTTCAAGACCGCGGAATTGAACGCCTCTACCGCGATGCTGCCGTTCTGGGCGGCGGCGTTATTGTTTTATCTGCGGGCGCGGAAGAGCCTCGGCGTGGGGGACTCGCTCCTCGCCGGCGCCTGCGCCAGCGCGGCGATGCTCGGCAAATACTGGTCGGTCTATTTGTTCGCCGGCATGGCGGTGGCGTCCGTGGTCGGGGCCGGGACGCGGCGTTTCTGGCGCTCACCGTCGCCGTATGTGATGGCGCTCGGCGCGGCCGTGGTCATCGCGCCGCATCTTTATTGGTACGTCACGCAGTCCGGCGGCACCGATTATGCCTTCTTGCGGCAAAGCGTGATGACGACGGACACCTTTGCCACGGCGCTTATCAGATCGGCGAACTACCTGCTCGGCGCGATCGCTTATGCCGCGGGTCCGCTGGTGCTGCTGGCCGCCTTGCGGCCGAGCCGGGCGGCGCTTGCCGATATCGTCTGGCCGGCGGATGACGACCGGCGGCAGGCGCTTATTCTTTTCGTCGTGCCGATGGTGCTGCCGGCGCTGGTCAATCTTGCAGCGCCGTATCGGCTGACGGCGGACTGGTCGCTGCCGAACTGGACGCTGTTGCCGATCGTACTCTACGGCTCGCGCAAGATCGCGGTGGATGCTTATGCGGTCGCCGGCGCCGGCCTCTTGGCCTTGGCCGTCAGCCTCGCCTTCCTGATCGCGGCGCCGTTCAGCGCCTATGCGCATTTGCAAGCGGGATTGGATTCCAACCGGCCGACATCGCAGGAGGTCGCGGCGGCCGGGCTAAGGCTCACCGGCAAGCCGGTTACGCTCTACTGGGGCTCGCCGGATGTGGTCGGCAATCTGCCGTTCTATGTCGCTGGGGCGAAGCCGCTTGAAGGCGATCCGATGTCCGCGGCAAGCCATGCTGAAATCGGAAAGCTTGGCCTGTTGATCGCCTGTCTCGACGCTGACGCCGCCTGCCGGAAAACGCAAACTGCGCTCGGCGGCGAGCCGGGCGCCAAAGCGGCCGATCTAGCGGTGCGCCGGACCTTCCTCGGCTTGTCCGGACCGACCGTCGGCATTCACCTCGTGGCGCTGCCCGCCGCTCAGTAGCGGTACTGATCCGACTTGTACGGGCCCTCCTGCGGCACGCCGATATAGGTCGACTGCTTGTCCGACAGCTTGGTCAGCTTGACGCCGATCTTGTCGAGATGAAGGCGCGCCACCTTCTCGTCGAGCCGCTTCGGCAGCGTATAGACCTTGTTCTGATATTTGCCGGGATTGGTCCAGATTTCGATCTGCGCCAGCGTCTGATTGGTGAACGACGACGACATCACGAAGCTCGGATGGCCCATGGCGTTGCCGAGATTGACCAGGCGGCCTTCCGACAGAAGGATGATGCGCTTGCCGTCGGGGAATTCGATCTCGTCGACCTGCGGCTTGACATTCACCCATTTCAGGTTCTTCAGCGCCGCGACCTGAATTTCGCTGTCGAAGTGGCCGATATTGCAGACGATGGCGCGGTCCTTCATCTTGCGCATGTGCTCGATGGTGATGACGTCGACATTGCCCGTCGCGGTGCAGAAGATATCGGCGCGCGGCGCGGCGTCTTCCATGGTGACGACCTCGTAGCCTTCCATCGCCGCCTGCAGCGCGCAGATCGGATCGATCTCCGAGACCATGACGCGGCAGCCGGCCTGGCGCAGCGAGGCCGCCGAGCCCTTGCCGACGTCGCCGAAGCCCGCGACCATCGCCACCTTGCCGGCCATCATCACGTCGGTGCCGCGGCGGATGCCGTCGACCAGCGACTCGCGGCAGCCGTACAGATTGTCGAACTTCGACTTGGTGACGCTGTCGTTGACGTTGATGGCGGGGAACAGCAGCCGGCCTTCCTTCTCCATCTGATAGAGCCGGTGCACGCCGGTGGTGGTTTCCTCGGTGACGCCTTTGATGGCTTTGGCGATGCGTCGAGTACCAGCCCGGCTTGTCCTTGAGCCGCTGCTTGATGGCGGCGAACAACACCTCTTCTTCCTCGTTGGTCGGCTTGGCGATGACGCCGGCATTGCTCTCGGCCTGCAGGCCGAGATGCATCAACAGCGTGGCGTCGCCGCCGTCGTCGAGGATCATGTTCGGGACCGCCGCCGTCGGACCATTCGAAAATGCGGTGGGTGTAATCCCAGTAGTCTTCCAGCGTCTCGCCTTTGACGGCGAACACCGGCGTGCCGCCGGCGGCGACCGCCGCCGCGGCGTGGTCCTGCGTCGAATAGATATTGCAGGACGCCCAGCGCACGTCGGCGCCGAGCGCTTTGAGCGTCTCGATCAGCACCGCGGTCTGGATCGTCATGTGCAGCGAACCGGCGATGCGCGCGCCGCGCAGCGGCTGCTCGGGCCGTATTCCTCGCGCGTCGCCATCAAGCCCGGCATCTCGGTCTCGGCGATGGCGATTTCCTTGCGGCCCCATTCGGCGAGGCCGATGTCCTTGACGACATAGTCGGTGAACGAGGCGCGAGCTTTCGGCTGGGTCGACGTGCTCATAGCGATCCTTTTGACGGTCCCGTGAAAGGCAGCTTTTTGGGGTGACGGCGGTGCCTATAGCAGGGCCGCAGCGCGGCGACAATAACACATAAAGATTCCTTTATGTCCATGGCCGAACCGCGATCGAACCTGCTTGGCCCATCGACATTATGACAACAAGGATCAAGCCGGCATGGATCAAACCGCGGGCGGCGGTGAAGGCGGCGAAAGGCTAGATCAAGCTGTCATCATCCGCGAAGGCGGATGATGATCCAGTAACCAGCGACGACACCGCCTTCACGTAAATTACCCGGCGATCAGCGATTACTGGATGCTCCGCTTTCGCCGAGCATGACAAACGTCAACCCGCCTTCGGCGCTTCCGCGGCGACCGGCCGCTGCGCCGCTTTGACGACGCCGGCCTGCGTCAACGCCGCCGCGATCTGCTGCATGCGATTGATGAGATCGACCGCCGCGGCGGGCGGCAGCACCAGCCGGCAGGCGGGATAGCGCCGGCCGGTGATCGGCGTATTGGCCTTGACGTCGTCGAAGCGGGTGACGCCGAACTCGATGCGCAACGTCTGGCCGTCGAAGATCAACCCGGTGACCGAGTCGGCGAAAGTCTCGACCATGTCGGCGCGATCGAGATAGCGGATCGTCGCCGGCTGGCGGCCGGCCTCGCCGGCGGGAGCTGCAGGCGCCGCAGCAGGCTTCGCGGCACTGCCTTTCGAAGTCGGCGATTCGGGACTCATCTGCATTGTCTCCTTCGGCAGGGTTTTGTCTGGCCGCGATTTTACCGGGCGGTGGCTTGTGACGCTTTGCGCCTGCGTTTCATCAGCCAATCCTAATTCGATGCCTGGATCAATCGGCTTCGCCGAACCGCGAAGTCGATCAGCGCCGCCAACGCTTCGACGACTTCGGCGGCCTCCCGGCCGGTCGCTTCGATGGTAATCGACGTTCCGGGCGCCGCCGCCAGCATCATCAGGCCCATGATCGAGGTGCCGCCGACGGTGTCGCCGTTACGCCGCACGCGAACCTCGGCATCGAATTTCTCGACGGTCTGCACGAATTTGGCCGAAGCGCGGGCATGCAGGCCCTTTTTGTTGCAGATCACGAAAGTCCGGCTGACGGCGCCTTCGGCCGCCTGCCCCGCGTCGGGCATCCCGGCGCTGTGGGCCCCTTCGTTCATTTGCCGGTGAGCACCCGACTGGCGATGGTGACGTATTTGCGCCCGGCCTCCTGAGCCGCGGCGACGGCTTCGGCCAGCGGACATTCGTCGCGCACTTTGGCAAGCTTCACCAGCATCGGCAGATTAATGCCGGCCAGCACTTCGACCTTCGGCCGGCTCATCACCGAGATGGCGAGATTGGACGGGGTGCCGCCGAACATATCGGTGAGGATGGCGACGCCATCGCCGGTATCGACGCGGCGCACCGCTTCGATGATGTCCTTGCGGCGCTCCTCGACGTCGTCGTCCGGACCGATGGTGACCGCTTCGATCTGGACTTGCGGGCCGACCACGTGTTCCAGGGCCGCACGAAACTCAAGAGCCAGCCGACCGTGGGTCACAAGCACAAGACCGATCATGGAACTCCCCGCGGGCGCGTCCCGGTTGCACCGCACGAAAGGCTGCACATCATGACCATCCGAAGCCTCGGCGCAAGAGGCATTTTGAGCAATTTCTGAGGCTTGCTGCATTGCAGTAGGGCGCATCATTGAGACCGCAGCGGCCATCCGTGCCGGGCGTCCGCCATATCGGCCGCCAGTCTTGGATCATTATGGTTAACCAATCGCCAATTCGTCAGGGCGCGCCTTATCACATGTTAGGTGCGGGCTGGCGTAGGCGCCCGGTTGCCGTCGGCAACAGCGCCAGGACGGCCGGCAAGGCCGCCGAACCCGCCGCCACCGCCAGTCTCGGGACCTCGATACCCTCGATGGCGCCGGTGCGTTGTTCCGGCAGCCGCGCGGCGTCGGCGGCGGCGAGATCGACAACCAGGCCGACCACCGCGCAGGGCTCATAGTCGAGCCGCAGAATGCCGACGCCGCGCAATTCGATGAGGCCGGCGAGCGTTGGCGCCGGGCCGCACCAGCAGCCGTCCGCCCGCGCTTTGCAGATGAACGCGATCGTCGCCGACCAGCCGCGCGAAGCGCAGGCGGCCGGCGCGAGCCGCCTCGATCAATTCCAACGCGAGGCTGGATTTGCCCGCGCCCGACGGCCCGCGGATCAACACCGCGCGCGCGCCGACCAGCACGGCCGAGGCATGGACTGTGGCCGGCATCACATCGCCGGCAGGCGAACGATAAAGCGCGCGCCGAGCACTCGCGGCACGCCGTCGGCGCCGACCGCGCCGGTGCGGTTCTCGACCCAGATCGCGCCGCCATGCGCATCGACGATCTGCTTGGAGATCGACAGCCCGAGGCCGGAATTCTGACCGAAGCCCTGGTGCGGGCGATCGGTATAAAATCGCTCGAAGATCTTCTCGCGGACTCGTCGCGCACGCCCGGGCCGTCGTCGTCGACAAAAATCTCGATCTGATTGCGCAGCCGCCGGCAGGTCACGCGGACCGTGCCGCCGGGCGGCGAGAACGAGCGCGCATTCTCGATCAGATTGTCGACGACCTGGCCGAGCCGGGAATCGTGTCCCGGCATCTGGAAGGCGCGCATGCCGCCGCCTTCGAATTTCAGCGTCACCTTGATGCCGTCGTCGCGCTTGACCTCGTTGGCCACGCCGACCAGCGTGTTGAGAAGCTTGGCGATGTCGACCGGCGCCGACTCCTGGCGCTGCAGCTCGGCGTCGAGGCGGCTGGCGTCGGAAATATCCGAGATCAGCCGGTCGAGCCGGCGCACGTCGTGCTGAATGATGTTGAGAAGCCGACCCCGGCTTTCGTCGGTCTTGGCGACCGGCAACGTCTCCACCGCCGAGCGCAGCGAGGTGAGCGGGTTTTTCAGCTCATGGGCGACGTCGGCGGCGAAACTTTCGATCGCTTCGATTCGCGAATAGAGCGCATTGGTCATGTCGCGCAGCGTGCCGGAGAGATGGCCGATTTCGTCGCGGCGCCTGGTGAAATCGGGAATCTCGACGCGCGAGCGGATGCGGCGGCGGACGCTTTCGGCGGCGCCGGCGAGCCGCCGCACCGGCTCCGCGATCGTGCCGGCGAGCAGGATCGACAGCACGATCATCACGCCGGCGGCGACCAAAAACACCTTCAAAATGCCGAGCCGCTCGGCTTCGACCATGTTGTCGATGTCGGCGCCTTGCGTCGACAGCATCAGCGCGCCGCGCACGGCGCGAAAGCGCTGCACCGGAACGGCAACCGAAACGATGACGTCGCCGCGTTCGTTGATGCGCACCATGCTGGCGTTCTGGCCGTTCAGGGCCTGCGCCACTTCGCTATAGCCCCGGCCGTCGTCGGCGCCGAGCTCGTGATAGATCGGCAAGTCGCCGCGGCCGAGCCACATCTTCAAGGCAATGAAGGCGCGCTCGAAAAGGCCCGGCTTCTCCGCGGTCGGCGACGGCAGATCGTAGCGCAGCACGTCGCCGCGGCCGAACAAATTGCGGCTGTCGACGAGCAGCACGCCGTCGCGGTCGTAGATGCGCGCCCGCGTTTTGGTCGGCGAAACCAGCCGCCGCAAGATCGGCGCCACCCGCTCCGGATTGATCGGAAAATCGATGCCGTAAAGCGCATCCTCATTGGGGCCGTAGCTCTGCCCTGGCTGCAGATTTTGCAGCTTGTCGGGATCGAGCGTGATCGAAGAATCGCTTTCGACCGTGGCGGACGCGGCAATGGCGCCGGCGATGATCTGGCCCTGCACCAAGAGGCTCTGGATTCGCGCATCGATCAGTCCGGCGCGGAACTGCGACAGAAAAGTAATGCCGATGGAGAGCACCACGAGCCCGGTAAGATTGAGCACGACGATGCGTCGCGTCAGGCTCGACGAGCCCTGGGCGACGAAGAATTGCATGGCCTGCTGCAGCCAATGGCGGACGCGGGCGAGACCCCGCGGCTGCGGACGCAAGCCCTCGTCGTCGAGGCCGGCGCCGTCGGCTTGGCTCTCGATTTGGTTGTCGAGGCGAGGTCCGGCCTCAAGCGAGGCTGCGGCCTCGGACGCTCCGCGTTCTGCTATACGATCAAGCACGTCGTCTGCCGGGCTTTCGCTCATGCTCCGCCACCTCGCGAGCATGGACCCATTACTACCGCACGCCAGCCGCCCCGTCAGCGGCCATGGTTGGCGGACCGATCCGGCGCGCCCCATGGCCTAGTTGCGCAATTTCCTAGTTGCGCACTTCCTATTGTGCAGTTCAATTGGCGCAGATCCTGCTGCGCATCGTCCTGTCGCGCATCGTTAATATCTAAAATAACTTATCGGAGCCTGAGCCGTTCGCGTTGCTCGCCGCGCCGATCATTCCTTGAAACGATAGCCGACGCCGTACAACGTTTCGATCATGTCGAAATCGTTGTCGCTCGCCTTGAATTTCTTGCGCAACCGCTTGATGTGGCTGTCGATGGTGCGGTCGTCGACATAGACCTGGTCGTCGTAAGCCGCATCCATCAGGGCGTTGCGGCTTTTCACCACGCCGGGCCGGCTGGCCAGCGCCTGCAGGATGAGAAATTCGGTGACGGTGAGCGTTACCGCCTCGTTCTTCCAGGTGCAGGTGTGACGCTCCGGATCCATGCGCAACAGCCCGCGCTCCAGCACCTTGCTGTCGGCTTCCTTCGGCGTGGTGCCGTCTTTCGGCAGGCCGCGGCGCAATACGGCTTTGACGCGCTCGACCAGAAGCCGCTGCGAGAACGGTTTGCGGATGAAATCGTCGGCGCCCATTTTCAGGCCGAACAATTCGTCGATCTCCTCGTCCTTGGAGGTGAGGAAAATCACCGGCATGTCGGATTTCTGGCGCAGCCGCCGCAACGTCTCCATGCCGTCCATGCGCGGCATTTTGATATCGAGAATGGCAAGATCGGGCGGCGCGGTCTTGAATCCGTCGAGCGCCGAGGCGCCATCGGTATAGGTGTTGATCCGGTACCCTTCCGCCTCCAGTGCAATCGACACCGAAGTGAGGATATTGCGGTCGTCGTCGACGAGAGCGATTGTCGGCATGGCGGCCTTCTTAACATGAGTTGGCCGCAAGCTTCACTAGCCCCGGCCCCATAAGCCTTTGAATCCCCATGTGGGGGCGGAAGTGTGACGAGACAAGGCAAAATCGGGGCAATTACCGGGGCTTGGCTCTAAGTCCGGCGGCCCCGTGAAGGTTAATACCACCGGATTGCCATTTGGAAATGTCATGGCCGAAGCCGATCAAGCCCCATCGGAACGCGCGGAACAGCCCCTGCCGGGCCGCATGCCCGACCGGCTGCCGGAGAACGCTCCGGCGCCGGATTTCGACCCCAAAGCGCTCGCCAAGGAGCTGTTGCGGACGACCCGGGCGGGCTCGCTTGCGACCATCGACCGCAATACCGGCCATCCCTTCGCGTCGCTGGTCAATGTCGCGACCGACAGCGACGGCTCGCCGCTGATCCTGGTTTCGCGGCTGTCCACCCACACCGCCAATCTGGAAGCGGACACCCGCGCCTCGGTGCTGCTGGCCGCCACCGGCAAGGGCGACCCGCTCGCTTATCCGCGCCTGACCTTGCTCGGCCGCTTCGTCCGGGTCGCCCGCGACGACCGCAATGAACCGCGGCTGCGCCGCCGCTTCCTCGCCCGCCATCCGAAAGCCGAGCTCTACGCCGGATTCGGCGATTTTTCGTTCTGGCGGCTCGACGTCGCATCCGCGCATCTCAATGGCGGCTTCGCCCGCGCCGCGGACCTCAAAAGCGCCGACGTGTTGACCGAGCTTACCGGCGCGGACGAGTTGATCGAGGCCGAGGCGGACGCGGTAGCGCATATGAACGCCGACCATGCCGAGGCGGTGCGGCTCTACGCCACCAAGCTTCTCGGCGCCGGCGACGGCGCCGTGGCGGCTGACCGGGATCGATCCCGAAGGGCTCGACCTCGCCTTGCGGCGACGCGACGCTGCGGCTGGTCTTTCCGCAGCGCGTGTTCACCGCCCAACAATTGCGCACGATGCTGGTCGATCTGGCGGCACGGGCGAGAGGGATTTGAGGCCGGTCGATCGCATCGAGCAAGCCGCCCGCTTTCGCTGCACTGCAACGCCGGAACGACGCCGATATCTTTCGGTTAGGCTTGAAGACAGTGCGGTCTTGCTGCGGCGCTGCTTTGGCCTTGCTTCGGTCTTGGCAGACGCCGGGAGGCTCGTTATAGGGTCGCACGCTCACCGGCAGCGCGGGATTGGCGGCGGACATTACGGGGATGGCGGTTGGGCCCGATGCGGCCGGACGGGCCAATAAGCGGAGGCATAAGGTGCAGGAGACGGGTGTGAGGAACGGCGCCTATGGCGCCGATAAATTCGGCTTCAAAGATCTCGCCGGCGTCCACTGGAATTTGACCGAAGCCCCGCTCTACGAACATGCCATTCGCAATGGCGAGGCGACCATCGTCGCCGGCGGCGCGCTCTGCGCCGAAACCGGCCATCACACCGGCCGCTCGCCCAAGGACAAACACACCGTCGTCGATGCGCTGACCGAAAACACCGTGTGGTGGGACGGCAATCGCAAGCAGAGCAAAGAGCACTTCGACAATCTGCTCTCCGACTTCCTCGCCCACGCCAAAGGCAAGACGCTGTTCGCCCAAGACCTCTACGGCGGCGCCGATCCGAACTATCGCATCAAGGCGCGGGTGTTCACCGAATATGCCTGGCACTCGCTGTTCATCCGCCAGCTTTTGATCCGTCCCGACCGTTCCGAGCTCGCTGCTTACGTTCCCGACATGACCATCGTCGACATGCCGTCGTTCAAACCGGACGCCAAACGCCACGGCGGCCGCGACGGCTCCGACACCATGGTGGCGATCGATTTCACCCGCAAGATCGTGCTGATCTGCGGGTCTTCTTATGCCGGCGAGATGAAGAAGTCGGTGTTCACGACGCTGAATTTCTATCTGCCGGCGCAAGGCGTGATGCCGATGCACTGCTCGGCCAATGTCGGCAAATCAGGCGACAGCGCGCTGTTTTTCGGCCTGTCCGGCACCGGCAAAACGACGCTGTCCACGGATCCGAACCGCACCCTGATCGGCGACGACGAGACCGGCTGGTCGCCCGAGGGCATCTTCAATTTCGAGGGCGGCTGCTACGCCAAATGCATCAAGCTCTCGGCCGAGGCCGAGCCGCAGATCTGGGACGCCACCAATCGCTTCGGCGCCGTGCTGGAAAACGTCGAGTTCGATCCGGTCACGCGACTGCCGAATTACGACAGCGACAAGAAGACCGAGAACACGCGCTCGGCCTATCCGCTCGAGTTCATCCCGAGCGCGTCGAAGACCGGCATTGCCGGACATCCGAAGAACATCATCTTCCTCACCGCCGACGCCTTCGGCGTCATGCCGCCGATCGCCAAGCTCAATCCGGCGCAGGCGATGTATCACTTCCTGTCCGGCTATACCGCCAAGGTCGCCGGCACCGAGAAGGGCCTGGTCGGCGTCGAGCCGGAATTCTCCACCTGCTTCGGCGCGCCGTTCTTGCCGCGGCCGCCGGCGGAATACGGCCGGCTGCTGCGCGACTATATCGCCAAGCACAAGGTCGACTGCTGGCTGGTCAATTCCGGCTGGACCGGCGGCATCTACGGCGTCGGCCGGCGCATGCCGATCAAGGTCACCCGCGCGCTGGTCACCGGCGCGCTCGACGGCTCGCTGAAGAACGCGAGCTACCGCACCGATCCCTATTTCGGCTTCGCGGTGCCGACCTCGGTGCCGGGCATCGAGCCGCACATTCTCTATCCGCAGAAGACCTGGCAGGACAAAAAGGCGTTCGACGAGACCGCGCGCAAGCTCGTCGGCATGTTCCAGAAGAACTTCACCAAATACGAGAACACCGTCGACGCCGACGTGCGCGCCGCCGCGCCGGAAGTGCGGCTCGCGGCGGAGTAGGTTTTTCTCTTACTTGCAAGGGCGCTCGGTTGACCGCCCTTTTTCATTTTGCGTAAGCCTGTCATGCTCCGCAAAGGCGGAGCATCCAGTATTCCCAGTTCATCAAGGATAGATTGTGAGTACTGGGTCGTCCGCTTTCGCGGACGATGACAATTGGCAGGACTTGCAATGCAACAGATGAAACTCGGCCGTAACGGCCCGCTCGTCTCCGCCTTCGGGCTCGGCTGCATGGGCATGTCGGGCATTTACGGCCCGGCCGACGACGCCGAATCCATCGCCACCATCCATGCCGCGCTCGAGGCCGGCATCACGCTCATCGACACCGGCGACTTCTACGGCATGGGCCATAACGAAATGCTGATCCGCGACGCGCTCAAGGGCGGCAAGCGCGAGCGCGCCTTCATCATGGTCAAATGCGGATCGATGCGCAGTCCCGACGGCAAGATCGTCGGCGACGACGCGCGGCCGCACGCGATCAAGAATTTTCTCAGCTATTCGCTGCGCCGGCTCAACACCGATTATATCGATCTCTATCAGCCGTCGCGCGTCGACCCGCAGGTGCCGATCGAAGACACGGTCGGCGCCATCGCCGACATGGTGAAGGCCGGCTATGTGCGCCACATCGGCCTCTCGGAAGCCTCCGCCAAGACCATCCGGCGCGCCGCCGCCACCCATCCGATCGCCGCGCTGCAGATCGAATATTCGCTGTTCACGCGCGGCATCGAGCGCGAGATTGTGCCGACGCTGCGCGAGCTCGGCATGGCGCTGGTCGCCTACGGCGTGCTGTCCAGCGGGCTGATCAGCGATCGCGCGCAAGCGGCGCGCACCGCGCCGAGCGAGCTGCGAACGCGCCGGCCGCGGTTCTTCGCCGAGAACTTCGCCAAGAATTTTTCGCTGGTCGACGCGCTGGGCAAAATCGCCCGCGACAAAGGCGTCTCCACGCAAGCGCTTGCCTTCGCCTGGGTGAAGTCGCGCGGCGACGACGTCGTGCCGCTGATCGGCGCGCGGCGCCGCGACCAACTTAAGGAAGCGCTGCGCGCCGCCGACCTGAAACTGTCGGCGGACGATCTTGCGCGCATCGAGCAAGCAGCGCCCGCCGACGCCGTCGCCGGCACGCGCTATATGCCGGCGGTGATGGCGCATATGGACAGCGAAGCCTAGCCAAGCAACGAAGCGGAACCGGCGGCGTTGCCTCCGCTGCAAACGCCGAACATAACAAAGACCTATTTGCGGATTGCTGTGGCACCGTGCGCTTTTTCTTTGTCATGGGTCTGTGCCATAGTGCGGCGGATGCCCGTAATCGCCGCGCGATATTGAGCTGATGGCCAGAGAAGTCGACCCGCTCAAACTGTCTTCGCCGCACGTCTTCCTGGTCCGGATGCTCGTGTTCATCGTGCTGTTCGGGGCGATCGTCTTCGTGCTGCAGAAGCAGATCCAGGTCGCGTTCATGGCCAACCCGTGGCTCAATGCGCTGATCATCCTGGTGCTTGTCGTCGGCGTCGTGTTGGCGCTCCGCCAAGTCGTGCGGCTCTATCCCGAGATTGCCTGGGTGAACGGGTTCCGGCTCAACGACCCGCGCCACGCCCAGCGCACGCCGGTGCTGTTGGCGCCGATGGCCGCCATTCTGCGCAGCCGCATGGGCCGCATGGCGATCTCGGCGCAGATGATGCGGGGCATTCTCGACTCGATCGCCATGCGGCTCGACGAAGCGCGCGACATCTCGCGCTACATGACGGGGCTCTTGGTGTTCCTCGGGCTTCTCGGCACGTTCTGGGGCCTGATTGCGACAGTCGGTTCGGTCGGCGGCGTGATCCAGGGACTGAAGGCGACCGGCGACGCCGCCTCGATGTTCGATGCGCTGCGCCAGGGGCTGGCCGCGCCGCTCTCCGGCATGGGGATTTCGTTTTCGTCGTCGCTGTTCGGTCTGGCGGGTTCCCTGGTGCTCGGCTTTCTCGACCTGCAATCGAGCCAGGCGCAGAACCGGTTCTATACCGAGCTGGAAGACTGGCTGTCGACGACGGTCTACGACTACGGCGCCGAGCCGGCCGCGGCGGGCGGCGATCGCGGCGAAATGCGCAACGCCATCGAACGCCTGCGCGCCGCGGTCAGCGAAGCCGGCGGCAGCAAGGCCGCCTCCGCCGCCATGGCCAATCTGGCCGAGGCGATCCAGGGCCTCGTGGCTCATATGCGGATCGAGCAAGAGACGATCCGCGCCTGGGTCGACAGCCAATCGGACCAGCAAGGCGAAATCAAACGGCTCCTGGAAATCATCGCGCGCGAAGATGTCAGATCATAAGCGCCGTCGAACAGCCCATCGCGAAGAGGCGATCGCGTAAAGCCGATCGAGTAGAGTCTATGGCGATTGCACGGATGCGCCGCGGCGACAGCGGCATGAACTACTGGCCCGGCTTCGTCGACGCCTTGTCGACGCTGATTCTGAGCATCATTTTTCTGCTCAGCGTATTCGTCGTGGTGCAGTTCTATTTGCAGCAGGAAGTGCAGGGACAGGACTCCGCCCTTAAGAAATTGAATGCCCAGGTCGGGCAGTTGTCCGATCTGTTGTCGATGGAGAAAGGCAGCAACGCCGATCTGCAGAAACAGCTTGCCGGGCTGCAGGCGACGCTTGCCACCACGCAGGATACTCTCACCACGACGCAGGCTGCGCTCGCCACGACGCAGAGCGATCGCGACAGGTATAAAGGCTTGGCAGCAGCAGCGGCTGCCGACGTCGCGGCGGCGCAGTCCGCCCGCGACAAATACAAGGGGCTTTACGAGAACGCGCAAGCCGGCGTCACGGCGGCGCAAAGCCAGGTCGGCGAGCTCTCCGGCCAGCTCACCGGCCAGAAGGATATTTCCGCGAAGGCGCTGGCCGAGGTCGACACGCTTAATCAGCAGATCGCGGCATTGCGGGCGCAGCTCACCGCGCTCAACGACGCGCTGGGCGTCTCCGAAAAGAAAGAGCAGGCCTCCGAGCAGCGCATTTCCGATCTCGGACAGAAGCTCAACCTCGCTTTGGCGAAAGACGTCCAGGAGCTGTCGGCCTATCGCTCCGACTTTTTCGGCAAGCTGCGCCAAATTCTCGGCAACCGGCCCGACATCCGCATCGTCGGCGATCGCTTCGTGCTGCAATCGGAGGTTTTCTTCGACAGCGGCAGCGCCATTCTCAAACCGGAGGGCAGTGCCGAGCTCGACAAAGTGGCAACCGCAGTCGTCGCGCTGGAAAGCCAAATTCCCGCCGACATCCCCTGGGTGCTGCGGGTCGACGGCCACACCGACGTGCGGCCGGTGCTGGGGCAATTCAAGTCGAACTGGGATCTGTCGGCGGCGCGCGCCATCGCTGTGGTCAAATATCTGATTGCCAAGGGCGTGCAACCCAATCGCCTGGTGGCGGCCGGCTTCGGCGAATTCCAGCCGATCGATCCCGGCAATACCGAAGACGCCTATCAGCGCAATCGCCGCATCGAATTCAAGCTCACCGAGCGTTGAGCGCGGGGCTAGGCCAGGCGGTGCCTGGCGAGGAACTCCAGCGTCAAACGCACGCACTCCTCCGGCTGTTCGATCTGCAACAGGTGCCCGGCGCCCTCGACAAAGCTGTAGTCGTAGCCGCCGTCGCGGCCGAGCGCGGCATTGGCGGCGGCGGTGGCCGGCGCGCCCTTCATAGCCGGATCGGCGCCGATCAGTTTGACCGGGCCGCCGAATTCGGACGCGCGCGGCCACAGGTTCAAGGTCATCGCCTCCGCATAGATCGCCGCTTCGTTTTCCGGATCGCAGACCAATTCGTAGCCGTCGCCGTCCGGGCTCTTGCGCAACACCGCACGCGCCATCAGTTCCTGCGCGCCGTCGACCCAGCGTAGCGCGGCGCGCGACTGCCGGTATTCTTCCGCCAGCTCTTCGATCGCGGCGAAGCGCCGGCGGCGCTGCCGCGCCCAGGCGGTCAGCTTTTTCTCGAACTCCGCCATGGCGGCGTAGGCCGCGTGGTCCGGCGGCGGCACGTTGGGCGGATCGAACAGGACGAGCGCATCCCAGCGCCAGCCGATTTCAAGAGCATGTTTCATCGCGGTGCGTCCCGACATCGAATGAAACAAGCCGACGGTCGGCCGTTCGCCGAGCCTGCGTCCGACCTCCTGCACGACGCGTTCGAGGTCGCCCGCCAGCTGCGCGTAGCTGTGCTGCGGCGGCACGACCGGAACGTTCCGGCCGTGATTGCGGAAGTCGAACACCACGACGTCGAAGTCCTGCAGCAGATGCCGCCAATACGGATAATAGGCGTCGGCGGCAAAGCCGTTGCCGTGGGTGAGCAGAAGCCGCACCCCGTCGGCGTTGCCGTGGCGGCGCACGCGGATGTTGGCGCCGTCGTCGAGCGCGACGTCGAAGCTCAGGTGCGGAGCGGGAAGGTCAAACTGCATATCGACGTATGGGGATGCTCACGCCGTCTGCATGTCGCGGCCGGCCCGGCGCGCCCAATTCTCCCAGGCGCGGTTGAGCGTGTAGTCGTTGACGCGGGCGACGATCTTGTCGACTTCGCCGGGAGTGAGGAATTTGACCTCGCCCATCGCCATGTTGCTCAAGGTCATGGCTTGCATCTGCAGCTTGGCGCCGACTTCCAGATAGACCGAAATGAAGACGGCATGGCGGACCGAGCGGCCGACCACGGTGGCGCCATGGCCGCGCATCAGCGCGGTCGGGCGGGCGCCCATGAGCTTGGCCAGATCGCGGCCCATCGCCATGTCGCCGACCAACAGCGTGGTGTCGCCGAATTTGTCCTGCGAATCCCAGATCGGCACCTCGTGGCCGCACGAGGCGCACATGTGCAGCAGCGGCCTGAGCTTGGTGCCGGTGACGCCGAACGGGATCACGCTCGGCGAATGGTTGTGCACCACCGCGTGCACGTCCGGCCGCGCCTCGTAGATCGCGCCGTGAATGAAGCGTTCGAGATAGGGCGTGCGGCCGCGCTCGTCGATGGCGGTGCCGTCCAGCGTATATTCGACGATATCGTTGCGCTCGATGCGCTCCGGCGCCCGGGCGCGGGAGAGCAGATAATGCTGCGGATTGTCGGGATGCCGGGCGCTGACATGACCGAAGGAATCGACGATGCCCTCATTGGCCAGGATGCGGTTGGCGGTGACAATCTCCTCAAGGACGAAATCAAGCTTGCTCATTGCGGCGTATCTCCCCTATTCCAGAGTAGTTCTAGCGGCAGCACGCCGCGGAACTCAATCGCCAATCTGCGCTAAGCCATGAGGCTAACGCAGTGCTGCAGTCGGGAGCTCTTTATGTCTAAACGTCACGCCATCATCGCCGGCCTTGGCGTCCTTTTTGCCGGCGCGCTTGCCGCCTCCGGTTGGGCGCAGGGCGGCGCGGGGAATTATCCCGACCACCCGATCCGGGTCATCGTCTCGGTGCCGGCCGGGGGCGGCGTCGATACCATCACCCGGCTCGTCACCGCGAAGATGCAGACCATTCTCGGTCAGCCCATGATTGTGGAAAACCGCGCCGGCGTCGGCGGCAGCGTCGCCGCCGATTATGTGTTCCACGCGGCGCCCGACGGCTACACGATCTTGGCGTCGCAGCCCTCCCCGATCACCACCAATCCGCTGCTTTATAAATCGCTCAACTACGATCCGACGCAACTCGTCCCGATCGTGATCATGTCGCACGTGCCGAATGTCGTCTTGGTGCGCAAGGATTTTCCGGCGAAGACGGTGCAGGAGCTGATCGCTTATGCCAAGGCCAATCCGGGCAAGATCAATTATGCGTCGCAAGGCGTCGGCACCACCTCGCATCTGACCGCCGAGCTGTTTCAGAAGATTACCGGCACCAAGATGACCCACGTGCCGTATAAGGGCACGGCGCCGGCGGTCAACGATATCCTGGCGGGCAATGTCGATCTGTTCTTCAACGAGCTTGCCTCTTCGATCGAGCTGCACAAGTCGGGCCGCGCCAGAATTCTCGCGGTCACGGTCAAACACCGCGTCCCGGCATTGCCGGACATCCCGACGCTCGAAGAATCCGGCGTGTCCGGCTGCGACTCCGACACCTGGCACGCGCTGACCCTGCCGCCGAAAACCCCCGCGGACATCGTCGCCAAACTCAACGCCGCGGCCAACAAGGCGTTGGCCGATCCCGATTTGCTGGCGCGCTTCCGACAACTGAGCATCACGCCCGGCGGCGGCTCGCCGGACGAGGCCGCCGCTTTCATCAAATCGGAGACGGCGCGCTGGGGCGAAGTGATCAAAGATGCCGGCATCAAACCGGAGTGACCCTGAGGCTGCGCCGCGCCCACGGCGGTTTCGGCGCGGAACCGCACCCGGCGTGCATTGTTTTCCTAACGGTCCCGGCTCAATATCGGGCCGGCCGCCAATGGCGCTGCAAGGACCCGTCTTTTTATAGGCAGCATGGATCAGCAGCATGGATAAGCCCTCCGATCAGGTCGTCAACGACGTTGCCGGCCGCTATTTTCTGGTTCTCGGCGCGGCCACGGCCGATCTGTGGAGCGACTTGCCGCACGACCTGCAACATGCGGTGTTCGAGCGCGCGGTAGTGCTCGGACATCAGGGCGAAAGCGACGAGAGCCTGCGCGAGCAACTGGCGAAGTTTCTGCACGAACATCACGCGCGCACGGTGACGCGTTGATGCGTCCCATTGTTGGAACACGATAAACCGGTCACGCCCGGGACGGCCGGACCCGGGGCAACACCACGGCAAACACCATGGCAAACAACTCAGACGAGCCGGAGCGGCCGCGCGCGGAGCCGGAAATCATCCCGCCCGACCGCCGCCGGCCGCAAGACTGGCCGCCGCAGAATCGCGATTGGCCGCCGCGTGACTTTGGCGAGATGCACGGCACGCATCGCGTCTATGTCGGCCGCATCGGACCGTTCGGCTTCGCGCTGATGATGCTGGTGGCGGGGCTGCTCGCCGTGGTCCTGCTGCTGCTCTTGATCGGCACCGCCTTGATCTGGATTCCGGTGATGGCGGCGGTGATCGTCATTGCGGCGATTTCCGGTTTGCTGCGGCGGCTGTAATGCGGCGCGGCCGTGCCGCAATGACGGCAATATACCGACTATTAACCATGATGTTTTATGAATTGATTAACCATACCGGAAAGTCTGGACACGGCGGACCGCATCTTCATTGACTAGGGGTGTGACGGGCCGCTTGCGCCGAAGTTCCAGGACCATAGCCGTCCGGCGCTGCCCGAGATGCAAAGCCGTCGAGTGCTGAATGTTCGAAACGCCGCGTCAGATCAGATCGGCAGCCGTCGGCGACGGCAACGTGACCGTTCCGCTGGCGCCGGTCGCGCAACTCGACTTCGGCAAGATCGGATCGGCGCTGTGGGCCGGCCGCGCCACCATCATCCTGGCCGCGATCGGCGCTCTCCTCTTGGCGGCCGTGTTCATCGCCCTGGCGCCGAAGGAATATACCGCGGCCACGCAAATCCTGATCGATCCGACCGACTTGCGCGCGGTCGGCAACGAGCCGCAGCAGACGCAATTGAGCGACGCTGCGGCGATGCAGATCGAGAGTCAGGTCAATGTGCTGACCTCGGACGCCGTGCTGCGCCGGGTCGTTGCTTCCGAGGATCTCGAGCATGATCCGGAATTCGTGCGCGGGCCGTCGCTGCTCAGCATCCTGACCGGCGGAAATGCCTTTCCCGGCGGCCGCGAGCTTGCCGCGCTCAACGAGCTGAAGCGTCGGATCAAGGTGAGCCGCGACCCCCGCACCTTGGTGGTCGAAGTCGACGTCACCAGCCGCGATCCCTACAAGGCGGTGCGCATCGCCAATGCCATCGCGCAGTCCTACCTCACCGAGCAGACGCAAGTGCGGGCTGACGCCGCACGGCAAGTTTCGCAATCGTTGTCGGGGCGCCTGAAGGAGCTCAAAGACAAGGTCCGCGACGCCGAGGAAAAAGTCGAGGATTACAAGGCCGACCACAACCTCGTGACCGCGAACGGCCAGTTGGTGACCGACCAGCAGCTCACCGACATGAACAATCAACTGGCGGCCGCTCGCGCGCGCACCGCGGACGCCAAGGGGCGTCTCGATCAGATCGAGCAGGTGCAGCACAGCAAAGACGACAACGGCGCGTTCCCCGCGGCCTTGCAGTCGCCGACGATCACCGCGCTGCGCGCCCAATATGCCGAAGTGATGCGGCGCGAGGCGGAGCAGACCGCGACGCTCGGCGCGCTGCATCCGGCGGTCATCGACATCCAGGCGCAAGCCGAGCGGCTGCACCGCATGATCGACGCCGAGATCGACCGAGCCGCGGTCGCGGCGCGCACCGAATATCAAAGCGCCAAGTCGAGCGAGCAGATGCTCACCGATAATTACACCGCGCTCAAGCAGACCGCCCTCGACAACGGCGAAGCCATGGTCGGCTTGCGCGAGCTCGAGCGCGACGCGCAGGCGAGCCGCGACATCTATCAGGCATTCCTGGTACGCGCCCGCGAGACCGGCGCCCAGGAGCAGGTCGACACCAAGAATATCCGCGTGCTGTCCAAGGCCGATCTGCCGCAAAAGCGCAGCTCGCCGCCGCCGAGCCTGTTGCTGGCGCTCGGCGCCATGATGCTCGGCGCCGCCGCCGGCACCGGCATCGTTCTGGTCCGTCCCGCCACGACCGACATTGCTCCGCGCGGGAGCGGCGAAACATGCGCGCCGAGCCCTTGCCGCGCTTGGACTTTGGGGCGAGGCGCCGCGCGGCGTCCCGGTGCTGGCGGTGTTGCCCGCGACCGACGTCTCGTTCGCCTTGGAGGCGGCCGACGATCCAACCTCGCCGGTGACCAAGGAAATGCGCAAGGTCTATGACGAGCTGCGCTCAAGCCATGTGCGCTCAAGCCATGTGCGCTCAAGCCATGTGGGTTCAAGTCATGTGGGCTCAAGTCATGTGGGCTCAAGCCATGTGGGCTCAAGCTATGGCACGAACGGCAATCCCAGCGTGCTGGTCGTTGCCGCCGACGACGCGGACGACGCCGCCATGGTCGCTCTCACTCTCGCTGCGGTCGCCGCGACGACGCAGCGTGTGCTGGTGATCGACACCGACCTGCAACGCCGCACCTTGTCGGCACTGGACGCCGAAGGCGGCGACGTCGGGCTGGTCGACGTCGCGGTCGGACGCCGGACGCTGTCGGAAGCGATCAAAGTCGATCGCGAAACCAATATCGGGCTGATGGCCTTCGTCACTCCCGGCAGCCGCCGCGACCGCCGCGTCTACGACGGCGACATCAAACGCGCCTTCGCGCAGACCAAGCGCTACGACCTGGTGATTGTCGGCGCCATGGACGACGCCGATCCCAGCCTGCGTTTCTTTGCCGATCTCGTCGACCATATCCTGCTGGTGGACGATGCCGAAATATTCGACGAAGCGGCTCTCGAACGCTTCGTCGCCCGGCTCGGCCTCGACGCCGGCAAGGTGCGCGGCGCGGTGCTGACCGGAGCCGCGCCGGCATGAGTTGGGCAACCGAACGGACGGCGAAACTGAGGTTTCACACCGCACCAGGCATGGCCGCGGCGCCGGCGGTCGACCTCGACACGCTCGTCCGCAGCGTTCTGTTCCTGGCGGTGTTTCTGGCGTTCTGGATATCGTTTCACCCCTATCCCAGTCTGGCCGAGCCGGTGCAGAACCTGCTCGCCGGCGATCCGATCAATCAGATCGGCTTTTCCGCCATCTTCATCGGTCTCGCCGCCTGGACCTGGTATCACGAGCCGCGCCGCGTGCTGCTTCTGCTGCGCCCGGCTTTGATAGCGATGCTGGCCTGGTTTGCGGTCAGTGTCGCCGCATCGTGGCTGCCCGAGCTCTCGGCCAGACGTCTTGCCTTCACGCTGGTCATCATGAGCATTTCGGCCATGGCGCTGCTGTTGCCGAAGGATATGCGGCACTTCAGCGACCTGATGGCGGCGGCCGTCCTGATCGTGCTCGCCGCCTGCTATCTCGGCGTTCTGTTCTGGCCGCAATATTCAATTCATCAACCGACCGATTTTCTCGAGCCGCAGAATGCCGGAAGCTGGCGCGGCGTGCTGCCGCATAAAAACGAAGCCGGCGCGGTCATGAATCAGTTCATCTTCATCGGCCTGTTCGTGGCGCGCGTGCGCAACGTTTGGCTCGGCGCGTGCATCGTCATCCTGGCGGGAATTTTCCTGATCTTCGCGCAGTCGAAGGCGGCGATCGCCTTGCTGCCGCTGGTGCTGATCATTTCGGCCATGATCGGACGCAGCCACCGGCCGCTGACCGGCATTGCGCTGGTCGTCAGCGTGCTTCTGCTTTTCAACTTGTTCTCCGTCGGGACGGTCGTGTTTGCGCCGATTCGCGATCTGATCACGTCCTACATGCCGGATTCGACCTTCACCGGCCGCACCGAGGTCTGGCAGTTCTCACTCGATGCTCTGCGCCATCATCCGCTTACCGGTTACGGCTTTTCGGCATTCTGGGGCACCGAGCAGGTCCAATACGGCATGGGCGCAAACGCCAGCTGGGTGAACAACACCACCGACGCGCACAATGCCTATCTCAATCTCGCATTGACGACCGGCCTGCCCGGCACGGCGCTGGTTTTCGCCTGGATCGTGATCCTGCCGATCCTCGACTACTATCGCCAGCCGCGCGGCACGCCGGCGGATCCGCTCCGCATGCTGTTTCTGCGCGTGTGCATGTACGGCGCCTATGCGTCCTGTTTTGAAAGCTCGATGTTCGAGCAGGTCGCGCCGTGGTACCTGCTTCTGGTCGCGGCCTTCGGCTTGCGCTATCTCTTGGTCACCCGCGTGACGGCATAACGTGCCGGCTCGGCGCGCGCGGATCGCGCCGCGCCGTTGGCGTCAATTGCTCTTCAACTCATCCGGCGACACGTCGAGCCCGAGCGCGTGCAACAGCCGCGGATCGGGGAACGGGTCGCTTTCATTCACGTAAAGCCCGAACGGATCGTCGCGCAGCACATAGGCGGTCCAGCCCCAGCCGTGACCGGCGATGGCGGCGGCGGCGTCGTGCAGCCAGCGCGCCCGCGAGCCGCGGCCGATTTCGACGCCATCGGCGAGCTCTTTCATGGCGCCGAATTCGGTGAAGACGATCTGGTCGGAATTGACGTGCTCACGCGCCTGCCAATCGGCGAGCTTGGTCATCCAGCCGGCGAGCTGCGCCGAGCCCTCGTCGTCGGCGAAATATTGCCGGATTTCCTTGTCGGCCTTCTGCTCGCCGGCGATGCGGTCGGCGCCGGCCGGCAATTCCACCGTGCGAAAGCGCGCATGAGTGAGTGCTAGCGTCTCGCCCAGGCTGCCGGCGGAGGCCGGATAAGGCACGCCGATGGTGCCCGCGAGATCGGGCTCGGTCCACCATGAGCTCTGATGGGTAAAGAGGAACGGCCGGTAGAAGTGCACGCTGACGAGATTGCGCGGATCGCGCAACAGCGGGGTATCGAGCCGGGTGACGCCTTCGATATCCGACCAGCAGCCGCCGGTCAGAAACAGCGGCAAATCCGGCGCGACGCGGCGAAGCTCGCCGATCATGACGTCCTGAAATTCGGTCCAGTCGGTACCGAACCAGACGTGACACTTGGTCTGCGGTTCGTTCATCGGCTCAAGCGCCACCGCGCCGGAACGCACGGCGCTCAAGACGACGGCGACGCGCGCGGCGGTCTGCACATAAGCGTGGAATTTCGGGCCGTCGAGCGCATCGAGCCAGTTCTGCGGCAATTCGTGATGCAGCGACGGCGGAAACAGTGTCACCACGACGGCGAGACCATGGCGTTAATCGCGGCAACGACCGCGACGAGCTGATCCAGAATTTCCTGCTGCTGCTGCGCGCCGCCGGCCATCAGCGGGCCGACATCGAGCGGCATGCGCATATGATCGAAACCGACGCGGCGCAGGCCCTCGAAATCGAACAGCGACAGCGCCTGGAGCGGATGCGGATAAGCCGGCTCGGCGTAGACTTGGCCGCGCCGTCGCCGGTCGTTTTTGGGAAACTCGAAAAACTCGACCAATGTCGCGCCGCGTTTGAAACTGTCCCGGGCCCGGCGATGCCGCGGCGACCGGCACGGCTCGCGAAACAAAGTCGGCGAGGCAGCGGCAAACCGCCAGCGCGCCACGCCAAGCCAAGCCGCCCGCGTCACGGCCGAAGCTTCTCCGCCGCCGGCTGCAGTTCGTGAGCTTCGCCGGCTCATGCCGGTGCTGCGCCTCGAACAGGCTGAGATAGCTTTCGATCATGCGCTGACGCGAATATTTGATGCTCAAGGCGCGAGCAAAAGCGGTGGCGGCGCGCGCGGCGGGCACCGCTGTCAGCGCCGCGCGATCGCGACAATCCAGCCTTCGATGTCGTTCGGCGGCACGAAGGCGACCGGTTCGCCGCCGCCGGCGCGCAACACCTCGCGCAGCACCGGCAGATCGGCAACGACCATCGGCATGCCGGCCATGCCGGCTTCGACAGCGGCAAGGCCGAAGGTCTCCCAGGTCGACGGGAACACGAACAGGTCGCAAGCGGCGTAGAGATCGGCGATGTCGTCGGCCGGTAGCGCGCCGAGCATGTGCAGCCGATCGTCGACGCCCAAAGTCACCGCGAGCGCACGAAACGGCTCGGCGCTCGATCCGGCGCCGGCGAGCACGAGATGCGCCCGCGGCAAGCAGGCAAGCGCGCGAATGAGCACGTCCTGATTTTTTTGCGCCGTCAGCCGGCCGACATTGAGGAGAACGGGCGACGTCAACGGCAAATCGAAACGCCGGCGCGTGGCGTCGCGGCTCGCCGTCGGCAGCGGCGCCTCGAGACCGTGCTCAATCAGAATCATGGCGCGCCGATAACGCGCCGGATAGGACGCGAACGCCGCCCAGGTGGCGGCGCTGTTAATGATATTGGCGCTGTAAAGCCCGAGCGTGCCGACGAGCCTGTCCAAGAAACGCAACGGCCGCGGCGTTTCCGGCGGCGTGCAAGTTTGGTGAACGACGCGCAGCCGACAGCCGGACAACCAGCCGAGCGCCCCGACCAGGATCGAAGCGGTCGACTGATAGGCGATCAGCGCATCGACGTCGGCGGTCCAGATGCGCCGCGCCATGCGCAAAGCGTAAATAAACTTCGTGTACGGCGGCAGGTCGGGGCGCGGATACAAATAAGCCGTTTCCACGACGGCGCGGTGCGACGCCGAGCGCCGTTTCAATCATGCCGGCAAGCTTTTGCACGCCGCCGCGTTCGTTTATCGTGAAGGATCTGTAAATTTCGCATCGGATCGCGCCCGCCGCCTGCCTGTTATTTGTCGATTGTTGATGTGCAACTTAACGATACTCGTTGAAAGGTTTCGTAGCCGCTTTTCTTCACACCAACAATGACTTATCACGCAGCATGCTTAACACCTCGGGCCTGCTTTATCTGTCTGCCCGCATCGTGTCGGCGGTCGGGAATTTTCTGGCCGTCGTGATCTTTTCGCGTCTCGCCGGTCCCGCCGAATACGGCCATTACATTCTGATCTTTGCCTGGTCGATGATCGTCTATGGCTTCGGCGCGCAGTGGATGCGCTTTGCCTATTTCGGCGTTTACCATCCGCAGCGCTTCGGCGAATACGTGGCGTCGCTGGGGCGGCTTCTCAGCGTCGGCATCGCGATCGTCGCCGTGGTGCTCGCCGCGCTCGGACTGTTCGGCTGGTTCGAACCGAGTTTTCTCGCCGCCGTGTTCGCCCTGGTCTGTGGAATGACTCTCTACGAGTCGGCTTTCGAGGTGGCGCGCACGCTGCTCAACGCACGCGGCGCCGCGCTGGCGATGATGCTGCGCACCGTGCTGGTGGTGGGACTTGGCACCGCGACGCTTCTTCTGCGGCGGCGGCGCGAGAGAGCTCGCCATCGCCATCGCGGTTGCGCATATCGTTGCCGCCACGCCGACGCTGTCGAGCTTTTACCGCATTCGCCTGTCGAGCGCTTCGCGGGCGGCATCGTTCCATATTGTCAGCTACGGTTGGCCGCTGTTGCTGTCGTTCGGCGTCACCGCAATGGGGCAGAGTATCGATCGCCTGTTGCTGGCGCACTATCTCGGCACCGCGGCGCTCGGACCTTACGGCGTGGTCGCCGACGCGCTGCGGCAGAGCTTCACCGTATTCGGCGAGGCCATCATTCTGTCGCTGGTCACGGTCGCAAAGCAGCAATCGAACGCGGACGACGTCGTCGCCGCCAACGGCACGCTGCACAAGGCGTTCAATGCCTGTCTCGCCTCGGCCACCTTCGGTGCCGCGTTTTTCATCGTGTTCGGCGGCCCTCTGCTCCAGTGCCTGTTCGCGCCCGCCTTCGTGGCGCCGACCCGCGATCTCATTCCGATCTTCGCCGTCGCCTTCGCCTTTCTCACCATGCGCAGCTTCTATTTTGCGCAAGTGATCTATTTCACCAATGCGAGCTATCTGGATCTCGTGGTGTCGTTCCTGTTTCTGGTGGTTTCCACCGGCCTTTCAGTATTGCTGGTCCCGCTTTACGGCGCGCACGGCGCGGCGACTGCGCTGATGATATCGTGCATCGTCTCATGCATCGCCTTTTTGATCCTGGGGCGCCGCTTCTACCGTCTGCCGATCGATTTCACCGCGCTCGGCGTCATGCCGTCGCTGGCGATCCTGTTCGTTTTTGCCGCGCATGTCATGGGCCAGGCGCTGCCCGGCCATTCGCTGGCGCTTGCCGTCGACGCCGTCTTATTCGCCGCCACCGCGGGCTTTGCCGTTCATCACTTCGGCTTGATGAGCTTGCCGTCGGTCGAAGTCGTCGGCGACCGCATCACGGTGCCATAGACGATGCTGTCCGCCGCAAACCTGCATCGCGCGCCGGCAGCGGCCGGCACCGCACCGCCGCTCGTTCCGGGAGGGGACGACGATGCTCATGCCGCGCATGCCGTCCATGCCGCATTTCTCGGCTTGCCGTTCTCGTTGTGGACGCAGGCCGAGGTGATCGAGGCAATCTCCGCGCATCGCGGCGCTCCCTATCGATACGTGGTGACGCCGAACGCCTCTCACGTCGTGGCGGCGCATAGCGAGCCCGACCGATTGATGCCGATCTATCGGGACGCGTGGCTCTCGCTGTGCGACAGCCGCATCGTGCGGGCGCTGGCGCGATTGGATCGCCTGGCGCTGCCGCTCGTCACCGGCAGCGACTTGGTCGCCGCGCTGCTCGCCGCCCTGGACGCGCACGAACGGCTAGACCGGCCCGGGGCGCCGCGCCGGATCCTGGTCGTCGGCCCGCCGCGGCACACCGAAGCCGCATTGCGCGCGCGCTATCCCAATCTGACATTCGACGTCCTGCCGGCGCCGGCCGGTTTGGCGCGCAGCGCCGAGTCGCGACTGGCGGTGGCGCGCGCCTGCATGAGCCGGCATTGGCACCTGGCGCTGTTGTGCGTCGGCTCCCCGGCGCAGGAGCTGATCGCCGTCACGCTGGCGGAGCTCGGCTGTCAAAGCGGCGTGGCGTTGTGCGTCGGCGCGTCGATCGATTTTTTGACCGGCGCGCAGACACGCGCGCCGCGCTGGCTGCAGCGGCTTAGTCTGGAATGGGCTTATCGGCTGGCCTGCGAGCCGCGGCGCTTGTGGCGCCGCTACCTCGTCGAATCGCCGCGGATATTGCGCCTCTTTATCGCGAGCCACTCGCGGCGCGGACGCTGACGTTCGCCGGCTCCTGCGCCGGGCGGCGGTAACCGATCGCGGCGAGCGCATCGCGGACCGTCAAACATCGGATATTCTCGGCCTGCACGGCCGCTATGACCTCGCGCAGCAACCGCGGCGACGATCCGATCCAGCTCGGCGGCTCGGCTACGTCGTGGCTGTAGAAGATCAGCCAGCCGTTGCGCGCCTTGGTGTCGCGCAGCACGCGGCGGAGTTTTTCCGGCGTCAGCGTGCGGTCGTAGAGCTCGATCACCCGCAACAGCGCGAGGTCGACGACGCCGGCGTTGACGCCTTCATAAATGCCGCGGCAGCTGTCGTAGCGGTCTTGCAGCTGCAGTTTGCGCGGCAGCGATACGCGGCCGAACGGATAGCAAAAATTGGTTATTTCGCTACCGGGACAAAGTTCGCGCAACAGCGCCCCGTTGCGGCGGCACTCCTCGTCCAGCGTCCGGGCGTCGACCTGATCGACCTTGACGTGCGAAAATGTATGGCAGCCGATCTCGTGACCTTGGCTATGCAGGGCGCGCACCTGGTCGCGATCGATCACGCGCCAGTGTTCGTTCTCGTCGAGGGTGCCGCAGGTGCCGGCGGCGATGTAGAACGTCCCGCGCAGGCCGTGTTGCTGGAGGATGGCGGCGCCGTTGACATAGGCCGAGGCCGGCACATCGTCGAACGTGAAGCTGACGAGCGGCGCCGCATTGCGCATCGTAAACGGCTTGGAGCGATGATGGCGCGCTCCCTTGCGCAAAAATCCCTCGATGAGCGGCTGCAACATGAGCGGCTTCACGCTGCGTCCTCCACCGCCAGCGGCTCGCCGCGGGACGTCGAGCTCGCATCTGCCAGAATTTCAAGAAAGCGATCTGCCGCCTTCGCCGCGGTGTAGTCGAGCCCGCGCGCCATCAGCAACCGCCGATCCGGAACCTGATCGAGCGCCGCCGCGAGCGCCGCGGCCATGGCCGGCGCGTCGCCGACCGGCGTGAGCGTGCCGTAACGGCCGTTCCTCAAGATATCGCGCGGGCCATAGCTGCAATCGGTGCTTACGACGGGCGTGCCGCAGGCGAGCGCCTCCATCAGGACGCAGGGCAAGCCTTCGTGCGCCGACGGCAGAACGGCGACGCGGGCCCGCATCAGCCAGCCGAACGGATCCGCGGAGTAACCGGTGAAGGCGATCCTTCCGCTGAGGCCGTTGGCCTGCACAAGCGCCTCGAGCGCGGCGCGCTCGGGACCGTCGCCGACGATCGCCAGGCGCCAGGGCCGGTGCGGCGGCATCAATGTCATGGCGCGCAGCAGCGTGCGATGGTCTTTCTCGGGAGAGAGGCGGCCAATGCAAACGATAAGATCGCGTTCGCGACCGGTTTCGCCGTCCCACTGCGACAGCCGCCGCTCCATCGCCGGCGGAATGACGGCGTTGGTGCGCATGACCGAGATGATCTTTTCGGGAATTGAAAAAATCCTCGCCAGGTCGCGCCGGTCGCCGTCGGTCAGGGCGATAATTCGATCGGCGCGCCGATAGAACAAACGGAGCAGCCGATAGGCAATGCGGTTTTGCAGATAAGGATCGCTGTGCTGGGCCACCGAGGGGCTGCTGACTTCGCGCAACACGAGCTGCGGCCGGTCCCGCCGCGGCAAGGTATGGACCGCCATCAGAGCACAAAGATTGAGGGCCGCTTCCGAGCTGAAGACGACGCCCGGCGCGAGCGTTCGGATGGTGCGGCGCAAGCCCGGAACGGCGTAGCGCAGTTTCCCTCCCGGCAATTCGACGACCGGGATCGCGGGATCGAGCAAGGACCGTAACCGCCCGTCGCCCATCAAAGTCAAAATGGTGGGCGGGATGCCTTTGGCCGCCAGCGCGTTGCACAGCAAGACAGTGTCGCGCTGGGCCCCGCCGCCGTCGAAAGCGCGGATCAGCACCACAATGCCACGCTCGGAACCCTGGGGACGCGACAACACTGGAAAGCCGACTTTTATCCTGAGATTTCAAATGGAATAGTCATGAGGTCGAGGTCCGGATCAAGGCCGAACGCGCACTCTATGACAACGTTACGATAGCAACGTTAATCGGCCGGCCGAAGCCGACGTTAATTAACTTTAATGCGCTAGCCATTGATCGATTTATCGGGCCGCTATAGTTCGCATGGCGCCCCACTGCGTCCCGGGCCGAGTGCCCGGAATGGGCTACGAACTAGAAGTTTGAGGGGGCCTGGAAGCAAGGTATAGCTAAGCCATGAGGGCGTGGATGACCGGGTTAAAATCCCGGCGGGCGGTTTGGGGGATCGCAGCTGTCGCGGTGGTATTGCTGGCCGCCGCGGTCATTTTTTTGCGCCACGGCAGCGGCGAAACCGTCCGCGCCGCCCCGCCGTCGGTTCCGGTCGTCGTCAACGAGGCCGGACGGCAGGATGTGCCGATCTATTATGACGCGCTCGGCACCGTCCAGGCCCTCAACACCGTGGCCATCCGCGCTCAGGTCAACGGCCAGATCGTTTCCGTCGATTTCCGGCAGGGTCAAGACCTTCACAAGGGGGACGTTCTGGCGAAGATAGATCCGGCGCCGTTTCAGGCCGCGCTCGATCAGGCGGTCGCCAAGAAAAGCGAGGATCAGGCGCAGCTTATCGATGCCGAGAAGGATTTGGCGCGCTTTAAGACCTTGGTGCTGAGGAACGCCGAGACGCTGCAGGACGTCGACACCCAACAGGCCAAGGTCGATACCACCAAAGCGACCATCGACGCCGACCAGGCGGCCATCGAGGCGGCGCAAACCCAGCTCAATTACGCGACGATCGTGGCGCCGATCGACGGCGTGGTCGGTTTCCGCCAGGTCGACATCGGCAACATCATTCACACCAACGACATCAATCCGCTGACGGTGCTGACGCAAATCAAACCGTGCACCGTGATTTTCACGCTGCCGCAAAGCGACCTCGGCCCGGTGCGCGAGGCCATGCTGCGGGGCACGGTCTCCGTGCTTGCCTTCGATCAGGACAACAAGGAGCAACTCGCCGAGGGCAAGCTTCTGCTGATCAACAACCAGATCGATCAAAGCACCAGCACCATTCAACTGAAGGCGGAGTTTCCCAACACCGACGAACGGCTGTGGCCGGGCGCCTTCGTGCACATCCATATTCTGATCACCACCCGCAAGGACGCCGTGACTATTCCGGCGGTCGCGCTGCAGCGCGGGCCGGACGGCTTCTATGTCTGGGTCATCAAACCCGACAACACCGCCGAGCAGCGGCCCATCGACGTAGAGCCGGTCAGCGAAGATTTGGCGATCGCCAAAAAAGGCCTCAACGCCGGCGAACGGGTCGTGGTGGACGGCCAATCGCGGTTGGATCAGGGCGCGCGGGTGGCGATCCGCAGCCCCAATCCATCCCCGAACGCCGGCAAGCAGCAGGCGGATAAGAGCTGATGAATTTCTCGGAAATATTCATCCGCCGGCCGATCGCCACCTCGCTGCTGATGGCCGCGCTGGCGCTGGTCGGCATCGTCGCCTTCCCGCTGTTGCCCGTAGCGCCGCTGCCGCAGGTCGATTTTCCGACCATCCAAGTGACGGCCACATTGAGCGGCGCCAGCCCGGAAACGATGGGCGCCACGGTCGCCACGCCGCTCGAGCGCCAATTCGGCCAGATCGCCGGCGTGACGCAAATGAGCTCGGTGAGTTCGCTCGGCTCGACCGTGATCACGCTGCAATTCGACCTCAACCGCGCCATCGACGGCGCCGCCGGCGACGTACAGGCCGCGATCACGGCGGCCGGACCCTATCTGCCGAAGAACCTCACCAACCCGCCGACCTATAAAAAGGTGAACCCGGCCGACTCGCCGATCCTGATCGTCGCCGCGACGTCGAAGACGATCCCGCTGCCGAAAGTGGACGACTTCGCCGAAAACGTCGTCGCCACGCAGATTTCGCAGATTACCGGCGTCTCGCTCGTCGCCATCGGCGGCCAGCAGCGTCCGGCGGTCCGCGTGCAAATCGATCCGGCCAAGCTCACGGCACGCGGCCTCACGATGGAAGACGTGCGCGCGGCCTTGCTCGGCACGACGACGGATGCCGCCAAGGGCACGATGCTCGGCAAGGAGCAAACCTTCACCATCGTCGACAACGATCAGCTCACGGACGCCCGCCCCTACAACGACGTGATCGTGGCTTATCGCAATGGCGCGCCGGTTCGCATCCGCGACATCGGCAAAGCGATCGACGGCCCGCAGGACGTGACTTTGGGCGCCCTGCACCGCGACCAGACCGCGGTCATGCTGCTCGTCTTCAAACAGCCCGGCGCCAACGTCATCGACACCGTCGATCACATCAAGGCGGCGCTGGCGAACATGCATTCGGTCATTCCGACGGGCATCCATCTCGCCACGGTCATCGACCGCACCCAGACCATTCGCGCCGCGGTCAAGGACGTCGAGTTCACGCTGCTGTTGTCCTGCGCCCTGGTGGTGATGGTGATCCTGCTGTTCCTGCGCAGCATCCAGGCCACCATCATTCCCGGCGCGGCGGTGCCGTTGTCGTTGCTCGGCGCCACCGCCATTATCTATCTGGCCGGCTTCAGCCTGGACAACCTGTCTCTGATGGCGATGACCATCGCCGTCGGCTTCGTCGTCGACGACGCCATCGTGGTGGTCGAGAATATCTTCCGCCATCTGGAAGCCGGCACGACGCCGCTGCAATCGGCGATCAAGGGCGCGCGCGAAATCGGCTTTACCGTGCTTTCGATCAGTATCTCGCTGGTCGCCGTCTTCATTCCGCTCTTGCTGATGAGCGGCATCGTCGGCCGGCTATTCCACGAATTCGCCATCACCGTCATCGCCGCCATTGCCGTCTCGGTGGTGGTCTCGCTGACACTGACGCCGATGCTGTGCTCGCGCTTCTTGGTCAGCGAGCATGAGCGCGAACACGGCCGGCTGTATCGCTTCATCGAGAAATGCTTCGACACGCTGCTGGACGGCTACCGGCGCGGCCTCGACGTCGTGTTGCGGCACCAGTTTGTCACGCTGTTGGTATTCCTGGCGACGTTGACGGTCACCGGCATCCTGTTCGTGACGATCCCGAAAGGCTTTTTCCCGACGCAGGATACCGGCCTCATTCTCGGAATTTCCGAAGCCGGCCAGGACGTCTCGCCGGCCAGGATGAAGGCGATCCAACGGCGGCTTTCGGCCGTGATCGAGCAAGATCCCGACATCGCCGATTTCGGATCGTTCTTCGGCCCGAGCTACGGCAACACGCAAAATACCGGGCGGTTCATCATCGGACTGAAGCTGCGCGACGACCGCGAGGCCTCGGCCTCGCAGATCATCGACCGGCTGCGGCCGAAGCTCGCCCAGGTGCCGGGCGCGAGACTGTTTCTGCAACCGGCGCAAGACATCACCGTCGGCGGCCGCATTGCCCGCGGCCAGTTCCAATACGTGCTGCAGGACCCGGATCTGAGCCAGTTGAACACCTGGGCGCCGCGGCTGATGGCGAAGCTCAAGACGCTGCCGCAGCTCGCGGATGTCGCCACCGATGCGGAGAACGATGCGCCGCAGGTCACGATCACCATCAATCGCGATGCCGCCTCCCGCTTCGGCATCTTGCCGCAAGTCATCGACAACACCTTAAACGATGCCTTCGGGCAGAACGACGTGACGCAGTACTTCACCAATAACTCGTATTACGTCGTGCTCGAAGTGACGCCGGACCTGCAGGGCAAACTGGACACGCTCAACCAGCTCTACATCAAGGCGCCGACCAACGGGCAGCTTATTCCGCTGTCGACTCTCGTCAGCGTCGACACCAGCCACATCGGACCGCTCTTGGTGTCGCATTCCGGACAATTTCCCGCGGTCGCCATGACGTTCAATCTGCCGGCTGGCGTCGCGCTCGGCCAGGCGGTCGACGCGATCCAGCAAACTGCCGATCAGATCGGCATGCCGGCATCGATCATCGGCACCTTCCAAGGCAATGCGCAGGCGTTTCAGGCCGCGCTGTCGAACGAGCCGATCCTGATCGCCGCGTCGCTGGTCGTGGTCTATGTCATTCTCGGCGTGCTCTATGAAAGCTATATTCACCCGCTGACCATTCTCTCGACCTTGCCGTCGGCCGGAGTCGGCGCGCTGCTCGCGCTCATGATCGGCGGCTTCGATCTGTCGGTGATCGGCATCATCGGCATCATCCTCTTGATCGGTATCGTCAAGAAGAACGGCATCATGCTGGTCGACTTCGCCATCAACCGCGAGCGCGCCGGCTTGCCGGCCCGCGAGGCGATACGCCAGGCCTGCCTGCTGCGGTTCCGGCCCATCGTGATGACGACGATGACGGCGCTGTTGAGCGGTCTGCCCTTGATGTTCGGTCATGGCTCGGGATCGGAACTGCGCCAGCCGCTGGGCTATGCCATGGTCGGCGGGCTCGCGGTCAGCCAATTGCTCACCCTGTTCACGACGCCGGTGATTTATCTCTATCTCGACCGGTTCCAGGAATGGCTGCGCGGCGGCAGCGCCGAGCATGACGAAGTGGAACAATTGCCGCTCGCCGCGGAATAGGTCCCTTCGGTTTTCGGAAAATTTTCGTGATGGAACTGCAAGCCGTTCCCGCAGACTACGGGAACGACGCCCGCCCGTTAGGCGTTTGTCTCACTGATCCGCGGGGAGAATGGACCAGAGAGGAGAAACCAATGAAGAAACTCACACTCGCGCTTGCTACGGCCGGATTGCTTGCGACCGCAGCGCCGGCAATGGCATTCGTCGGGTTCCACGTCGGCCCCGTCGGTGTCGGCGTCGGCGGCCCGGGACCGTATTACGACTCTTACAACGGGTGCGGCTACTACAATGCCCCGTGCGGCGGGCCGTATTACGACTATTACGGCGGCCCGAGCGTCGTGATCGGCGGTGGCGGCTGGCATGGCCACGGTCACTTCCATCACTGGCATCGGTAACGCCGACTGCCTTTGCAGTATTGGATAAGCAAAAATACCAAGGGGGCTCCCATCGGAGCCCTCTTCTTTTTTCGCAAAACTTCCGCGTGTTTTGCTTCCGCTCGCGGGTGCAGCAAATTCGCTGCGCCGCACCATGCTCTCCCACACCTGAATGTGAACCGGCAGCCGCCGCGTTCTTTCGTGCATCTGTCGAGGCAGCGTGCCATCATGCGCGCAGCTGAGAGCGTGAGGCCGGAAAACGGCGAAACGTGTTCCGGCAAGATCATGCTCCCCAAAAACTCGGGCGCCTGGCGGCCCGACCGCAGGCGCAAGACGGTTGAACCTTTCCGGTTCAGGAGGAGCGCCATGGCCTATGCCCATATTCTGGTCGGTGCGAGCTCGAGTCCCACGCAGCCGGTCGTACGACGTATCTCGCCATCCGATCTCTACCGGTCGCTGACGCGCGGCATCGACGATTTCGCCGCGATGCCCAGTCACGCGGTCTTTCTCTGTGTGATCTATCCCCTGCTCGGCGTCGTCCTGATCGGCATGACGCTCGGCCATTCGACGCTGCCGCTCGCCTTCCCGATCGCGGCGGGCTTTGCGCTGGTCGGGCCGCTGGCGGCCATCGGTCTTTATGAACTGAGCCGACGCCGTGAAGCCGGCCTCGACAGTTCGTCGAGCCATGCTCTTGACGTTTTGCATTCGCCGTCGCTTGGCGCCATCGTCGCGCTCGGCGTGCTGTTGATGGCGATCTTCCTGATTTGGCTCGCCGTCGCCGAAGCCATCTATGTCGCCAATTTCGGCTATGCCGCGCCGGGCTCGATCCGCCAATTTGCCGTCGCCGTGTTGACCACGCAGGCCGGTTGGACGCTCATCGTCGTCGGCACCGGGATCGGCTTTTTGTTCGCCGTGCTGGTGCTGACCATCGGCGCCATATCCTTCCCGCTGCTGCTCGATCGCGACGTCGGCGCCGCAACGGCGCTGTTGACCTCGATCCGGGTGGTCAAGGCCAATCCCGGAACCATGGCGTTGTGGGGCTTCATCGTCGCCGCATTGTTGGCGATCGGCTCGATCCCGTTTTTCCTCGGGCTGACCGTGGTGATGCCGGTGCTCGGCCACGCCACGTGGCATCTGTATCGCCGCGCCGTCGAGCCCGACCCCAATCCGCATCCGGACTACAAACCGCGTCCGCGGTCGCACCGCTCGGCTGCGGATTTCCCGGCGGCGCTGTTCCCGACGCGCGAGTAGCCGACCGAGGTGGCGGCGAGCCGCGTCGCCGGCAGTTTGTCGGCGCGCGGCAAACGTCTATCATGCCGCATGCTCGATCTTGGCTTAAGCTTTCTCGGCAGCGTCGCCCGCGATTCTCATGCGCTTGCCATCGCCGATGGCGAACAGCGCCTGACCTACACGCAGTGGTACCGGCAGATTTCGGCGCTGGTCAAAGGCTTTGACGACCTTGGTCTTAAAGCCGGCGACCACCTCGTCACCGTGCTGCAAAACCGCCTCGACGCGGCGACGCTGCATTGGGCCTGCCAGTTCGCCGGCATCGTTATCACGCCGGTCAATTGGCGCTCGACCGCCGGCGAGCTCGATTTTTATCTCGACGATGCCGAGGCGAAGGCCGTCGCCTATGAGGATGCCTCCGCCGCAGCGGTTGCCGGATCGGCAATGGCGCAGCGGCTGCCGCGGATCGCGCTCGATAACGCCCCGCCGCCGGCCATCGCGTTCGGCACGCTGATCGCGCAAGCGGCACCCGATGCCACGCCGCGCGTCGGCGCCGACGCCTGGTCGGTCATGCTCTATACCTCCGGCACCACGGCGCGGCCGAAGGGCGTGCCGCGCCGCCAGTTCGCCGAGCGCGCCGCGGCAGTTGCCCATGTCGCGCAAAATCTTTACCGCCGCGGCGAACGCACGCTCGGCGTCATGCCGCTTTATCACACCATGGGGGTGCGCTCGCTTCTTGCCATGTCGCTCATCGGCGGCGCTTTCATCTGCCTGCGCCGCTTCGACGTCGCGGCGGCGCTTGAGCGGATCGCCGCCGAGCGCGTCAGCAATCTTTATCTGGTGCCGACGCTCTACCACGACCTCGTGCATCACCCGCTGTTCGAGCAAAGCGACGTCAGCTCGGTGCGCAAGCTCGGCTTCGCCGGCGCGCCGATGACCGATGGGCTTCTCAAGAAATTACAGGCCGCCTTCAAGCCGGAGCTGTTCGTCAATCATTACGGCTCGTCGGAGGTTTATACCTTCACCATCGATCAGAACGCGCCGAAGAAGCCCGGCTCCGCCGGACGCGCCGGCATCAATCAGATGGTGCGGGTGGTGAAACTCGGCGCCAGGACGGTCGACGACATCGCCGGCACCGGCGAGGAAGGCGAGATCGCGGCGCTGCTCGCCGGCGATGAATCCTTCGAAGGCTATTGGCGGCGGCCGGACGCCGACTTAAAGGCGCTACGCCAAGGCTGGTATTTCACCGGCGACACCGGCGTTGTCGACGCCGACGGCGACCTGTTCGTCACCGGGCGGGTCGACGACATGATCATCACCGGCGGCGAGAACGTCTCGCCGGTGGAGATCGAATCCTGCCTGTCGCTGCATGCCGCGGTATCGGAAGTCGCGGTGGTTGGGCTCCCTGACGAGCGCTGGGGCAAGATCGTCGCCGCCTTCGTCAAGCCGCGGGCCACAGTCGACGCCGACGCGCTCGACGCGTTCTGCCGCAATTCCGGCCTTGCCGGCTTCAAGCGGCCGCGGCGCTATATCTTCGTTGCCGACATCCCGAAATCGCCGGTCGGCAAACTGTTGCGCCGCAAGCTCGTGGCCGGCGAATATGAGCCCGCCGAAGCCGATCCCGCCAGGCCCACAGTCTCCGCTCAAGGAACCGCTGCATGAGTTCTGTCGCCTATGCTTTCTCCGATCCGCGCCTGCACGCGCTTGACGGTTTCCGCGTCGAGATCGATGCGGACCGCGAGCGCGCCGATATCGTGCTCGATCGGCCGCCGCTCAATGTCGTC
This sequence comes from uncultured Alphaproteobacteria bacterium, assembly GCA_963807125.1. Classification (GTDB taxonomy): domain Bacteria; phylum Pseudomonadota; class Alphaproteobacteria; order Rhizobiales; family Xanthobacteraceae; genus BOG-931. Next base: position 28,431 of record CAWEAH010000012.1, on the reverse strand, counting down.
GAAATGGGAGAGCGCGATCAGCTTCGTTCCGTGTTCGAGACGCTCGACGAGGATGCCCGCGTCCGCGTCGTCGTGCTGCGCGCGATGGGTCAGCATTTTTCGAGCGGCGGCAATATCGCCGGATTCCTGGCGGCGTCGCCCGAGCATGTGTCGAAGCTTGCCTGGAACATCGCGGCGCCGGCGCGGTGCGGCAAGCCGGTCATTGCCGCCAATCGCGGCTATTGCTTCGGCGTCGGCTTCGAGATTTCGCTCGCCTGCGATTTCCGCATTGTCTCCGAGACCTGCCAATATGCCTTGCCCGAGCAGCGGCTCGGCCAGATTCCGGGCTCCGGCGGCTCGGCCCGGCTGCAGAAGATCATCGGCATCACCCGCACCAAGGACATCGTGATGCGCTCAAAGCGCATCGCGGCGAAACAGGCCTGCGATTGGGGCATCGCCACCGAATGCGTGCCCGACGACAAATTGGAAACGGCGACCGATGCCTTGGTCGATGAGCTGCGCGGATTTTCGCCGCTGGCGCAACGCACGGCAAAGACGCTGCTCAACGCGACCGAAGACGCCAACCTCGCAGCGGCGATCGAGCTGGAAGGCCATTGCTACAGCCGGTTGCGGCAATCGCAGGACTTCCGCGAAGGCGTCGAGGCCTTTCATGCCAAGCGCAAACCGGTGTTTCGCGGCGTCTGACTATTGTTGGAGCATGATCTTTCCCGAAAACCGGCATCGACTTTTCGGGATCATGCTCTGAATCGTCTGGCGCAAGAAAGCGCGGCGCGATAACCTTTCCGCAAATAAGCGCGCCGCCGACAGGCGCGCAGGGGAGGAAGGCCTATGCGCCATTGGAGCCGTCGCGGCTGCGCGATTTTATTCGCTGTTTCCATGCTGTTCGTGGCCGCAGCCGCCAGAGCGGCCGAACCGATCAAAATCGGCCTCAGCGTGGCGCTGACCGGCGGCGTCGCGCCGATCGGCAAGCAGGTGCTGGCGGGACTGCGCATCTGGCGCGACGACGTCAACGCCAAAGGCGGGCTCCTCGGCCGGCCGGTCGAACTCGTCTATTACGACGACCAGAGCAACCCGCAGAACGTCCCGGGCCTCTACACCAAGCTGATCGAGGTCGACAAAGTCGACCTCCTGATCGGGCCCTATGCGACCAATATGGTGGCGCCGGCGATCCCGGTGCTGATGCAGTACCACAAGACCACGATCGGCATATTGGCCAACGCCGCCAACAGCAAATTCCATTACGACCAGTATTTCTCCATGCTGCCGACCGGTCCGGAGCCGAAGCGATCCTTTGCCTACGGCTTCTTCGAAATGGCGGCGGCGCAAAAGCTGCGGCCGACGACGGTGGCGATTGTCGCCGCCGACGCCGAATTCGCCCAGAACGCCGCCGACGGCGCGCGCGAAAGCATCAAGGAGATCGGCGGCTTCCAGACCGTGCTGGATCAGAAATATCCGCCGTCGACGACCGACTACACGCCGATCATGCACGCGGTGGCGGCGCTCAATCCCGACATCGTCTTTGTCGCGGCCTATCCGCCGGATTCGGTCGGCATCGTGCGCGCCGCCAACGAAGTCGGGCTGACGCCGAAAATGTTCGGCGGCGCTTTCATCGGGCTTCTGGTGACGCCGATCAAGGCGCAGCTCGGCCCGTTGATGAACGGCATCGTCAACAACGAAGTGTTCCTGCCGGCGCCGTCATTGGTATTCCCGGGCACCAAGGAGCTTTTCGCCAAATATCAGCCGATCGCCCAACAGGAGAAGATCGACCCGATGGGCTGGTCCTTCCCGCCACTCGCCTATTCGGCCGGCCAGGTGCTGGCCGAAGCGGTCGAAGGCGCCAAGACGCTCGATCAGGTCAAGCTCGCCGCCTATATGCGCGGCCATACGTTCTCGACCGTGGTCGGGCCGGTCAAATTCGGCAAGGACGGCGAATGGGCGAAGTCGCGCGTCTTCTTCACCCAGTTCCAGCACGTCACCGGCAATACGATGGACCAGTTCAAGGACACCACGCACGAAGTCATCGTTTGGCCGAATGACTATAAGACCGGCAACCTGATCTATCCCTACGCCGACGCCAAGAAGCCGTGAGGCACACATGAACGGCACGCCTTTCAAGCTCGGCACCTTCACCAAGCCGGGCGACAAGCCATTTGCCGCCATCGTGATCGGCGACGACGTCTTCGCGCTCGGCGCGACGCACTTCGCCTATGACTTGCCGCACGCGCACCTGGCGCAATCGGCCTCTAGCATCGATGGCTTGCTGGAAGACTGGGATGCCAATTTCGCCAAATTGCAGGACATCGTCGCCCATCTCGTGAAAGAGGGAAAACCCGGCGCGCAAAAGCTCGCGGACTTCCGCCCGCTGCCGCCGGTGCGGCGGCCGGGCAAGATGTTTTACGCCGCGCAGAACTTTCAGGAACATGTCGACGAAATGCTGCGCGCCGGCATGACGCCGGCCGGCGGGCCGAAATTCACCGGCGAGAAATCGACCTCGGCGCCCTATCTGTTCCTCAAGGCGCCGAGCACGCTTTGCGGCGCTCATGACGACATCGCCATTCCGACGGGCCTGAAGAAAATCGACTGGGAGGCCGAGATCGCGCTCGCCATCGGCAAGCCGGGCAAGCGCATCAAGGCCGAGCGCGCGCTCGATCATGTCGCCGGCTTCATGACCACCAACGACGTCTCCGCCCGCGACCTGCAGATCCGCGCCGACCGGCCGGGCCTGCGCTCCGACTGGCTCAACGGCAAGAGCCACGATAATTTCGCGCCGATGGGACCGTTTCTGGTGCCGCGCGCCTTCGTGCCGGACGCGATGAAGCTGTTCATCCGGCTCACCGTGAACGGCGAGGTGAAGCAGGACGGCAATACCTCGCAGTTCATCTTCACGCCGCAGGAGCAGATCGAATACGCCTCGAACATTCTGAGCCTGGAGAGCGGCGATATTTTCAGTTGCGGCACCTGCGGCGGCGTCGGCCAGGGCACCAACACGTTTCTCAAAGTAGGCGACGTGATGGAGACCGAGATCGAGGGCTTGGGCAAGATGCGCAACCGTATGGTGGCGGAGACGACGTGACAAGGCTCCGCTACAGCTAGTGTAACTTATCTATTACACATTCGACGGGAAAAACCGGATTCTCACCTGTTCGATAAGCTCTGTCGCGCCACGGATTAAGTCGTTGCTCGGAAGAATCCTCGGGCCGTATGTCGAATATGCAATAAAATTATGCAGAGACCGCAATCGATCGGGGCATTCCCGCGTGTAGTCCGCGAGCAAGCCACACATGCTGAATTTGGCAGAGGACGACTCCATGTTTTCTAAATCGTCGACAGTCATAATAGTCAACGGCGCAATGCGGGGTTGGCTCGGTACTGTGCCGAGAAGCTTCGTGAATTCCTCAGAAAGGAAGTTCCCTATGGCTGGCCCGCCCATTCGAACATCATGAACAACGAGCACGGGGTAGAGGACTTTTACATCGCGGTATTCGTCATTCGATCCAAGCCATTCGCGACGAGCGATGGCACCGACGCTTCTAGCTAATTGCGCGACCCCTTTTTCGCGTTCACCGCTGCCCAGGAGAGCACCGTATTTGGAACGAATCTCATCAAGAAATCTCTGGTCGTCGAGAATTGTTTCTTCACGAATCCACCCGGCCTTCATTTCGAAAACAACGGCTTCGACGACATCATTCAAAACAGCATCAATTTCAAAGCCGCGTCCCGACTTTTCTTTACCAACTACGTTAAAGGCCGTACGCCTAAAGAGGCCCGGGCGATCGGGATACATGCGCCGCAAAATATCGGTGGTATAATCTTCAAACGCAAAGCCGAACGCACCAAAAACCTCGTTAGCTTTATGCCGATTTTTGCCGGCTAGTACGTAAAACAAGGGTCCAACGGAGATCCTCTCAAGATAAAAGGTCGGATCAAGAATTATACCACGACCATCCTGCGTTACGAGAATGGGCCGCTCTCTAAGCGAACGGTACCCATCGCGCTCAAAGTCGGCACCCCAAAGCGTGGTAGCTAGTCGGCCGGAAGTTTGAGCCTCCAAATCCAAATACTTCGGCAATATGTCCTTGTAGGGCGTCGCCTCCACTACAGTATGCGTTACGAATAGCGGTCCTTCAGCCTTGTTGAAAATTGTATAGGTCGCAAGACCGATGGTGCACGTTAGATATTGCTCAAGTGTCAGGCCGGTAGCCTGCAAGAAATCTTGCGCGAATTCCGGGTATCGGCGTGGAAAGTAATCTTTGAATAGCGACCAACCACGCCCAAGTGTTACGCCGAGATGAGGCGCGAGATTGCCTTCTTCGACCCCTTTGCGAAAGGCGCCAAGTGCGCGACGCCGCACTGCGGCAATGTCGTCCGCGCCCAAAAACTTATCGCGCTGCACACCGGTAAGACGATTTCCATAAACACGCTGGCTCCGAAGCATGCCAGCTATCAACGCCGCTTTGACGAACTGCGAGCGGGTTGCGGCGCTAGTGAATGTAGTCCCATCGTTGGGTAGGTTACGGCAATGGCGCGCTGTCCAGCGTATTAGCTCTAGCATCTGGCCGCGGAAGAATATTGTGGGCGCATCGGCTCGAGGAAATTTGCGCGCGAACGTATTAATGCGATCGATTTGCTCGTCGGTACAAAGGACCCGAAGCGCCCGTTGCTGACGGCCTTTGAAATCGTGGTCGCCAGGGCCAGAAATAAGAGTATTTAGGCGACCGCAGTGAATTAGAGTATCGTCTCTGCTAAGCGTAGATAGCACCTCAAGTAGAGTTCCTCATCAGCGACAGTCCCATAAAAGACTTCATCCGGCGGGACAAGCAGCCTTACCTCGCCGGGAACATCCTTAACGTCCCGTCCAAAAATGGCGCCCTAGGGACCGCGAGTTTCACGGCGGTTTTCTATCTTAAAACGTCAGATGTCCGGAATCGCTCAGCATCATACGCTATCACATTCGTTAGGCGCCTGCGGAACTAGATTGCGCTGCAAAATTCGATTAGATTAGCCGCCAGACAATTGGCCTATCTCGGGACCTTAGAACACGTCAGGGAACGCGCCATGAAGCTCTCTCCCGCGCAGCTCAAAGAGTTCGACGAACTGGGCTATCTGTTCTTTCCGAATTGCTTTGCCGAGGAAGAGGTTGCGCTGTTGCGCGACGACGCCGAGGCGATCCTCAAGCTCGACCGCCAGGAGGTCTGGCGCGAGAAATCGGGCGCGCCGCGCACCGCCTTTGCCGCGCACACCTTCAACGAGACCTTCCGCCTGATGGCACATCATCCGCGGCTGATCGAACCGCTGCGCCAGCTGTTCGGCGAGGATGTCTACGTCCATCAGTTCAAGCTCAACGCCAAGGCCGCCTTCGAGGGCGATGTCTGGCAATGGCATCAGGACTACGGCACCTGGGCGCGCGACGACGGCATGCCGGAGCCGCGCGCCATGAACATCGCGATCTTTCTCGACGAGGTGATGCCGATCAACGGCGCGCTGATGCTCATTCCGAAGAGCCACAAGCAGGGCGTGCTCGCGGCCGGCCACGACACGCTGACGACGTCCTATCCGCTATGGACGCTCGACAAGGAGACGGTGACCCGGCTTGCCGCCGACGGCGGCATCGTGGCGCCGACCGGCAAGCCCGGCTCGGTGCTGATGTTCCACGGCAATCTGGTGCACGCCTCGCCGCCCAACATCACGCCCTATCCGCGCAAGATCGTTTACCTCACGCTGTGCGCCTGCTCCAACCACATCACCAAATTCACCCGCGCCGAGTGGATCGCGCATCGCGATTTTGCGCCGCTCGTGCCGGTCGCCGATGATGCGCTGTTGCGCTATGCGCGAGAACATCAGGTGGCGGCGGAATAAGAAAATGAACCTCCAATCTCTCCTCGCCGCGCGCGTCGAAGCCGGCAAGCCGGTGCGTGTTGGCCTCATTGGTGCCGGCAAATTCGGCTCGATGTTTCTGGCGCAGGTGCCGGCGATTGCGGGCCTTGAGGTCGCGGTCATCGCCGATCTCGATCCGGACCGCGCCAAGCTTGCCTGCAGGACCGTCGGCTGGGATGCGGCGCGCATCGCGCGCACGCAGTTTGTCGACAAGGGCGGCGCGGCCATCGAAGACGAGCGGGTCGACGTGGTCATCGAAGCGACCGGCAGTCCGAATGCCGGCATTGCCCATGCGCTGGCGGCCTTCGCGGCGAAGAAACCCATCGTCATGGTCAATGTCGAGGCCGATGCGCTGGCCGGGCCGCTTCTGGCTCGCAAGGCGCGCGAGGCCGGCGTGATCTATTCCATGGCCTATGGCGACCAGCCGGCGCTGATTGCGGAAATGGTCGACTGGGCGCGCTCGGCGGGCTTCATCGTCGCCGCCGCCGGCAAGGGCACAAAGTATCTGCCAGCCTATCACGCGGTCACGCCGGATGGCGTGTGGCAGCATTACGGGCTCACCGCCGACGAAGCCAAAGCCGCCGGCATGAATTCGCAGATGTTCAATTCGTTTCTCGACGGCACCAAGTCGGCAATCGAAATGGCGGCGGTGGCGAATGCCTGCATGCTCGACGTGCCGCAGGACGGCTTGAACTTTCCGCCATGCGGCGCCGACGAGCTCGCCGCGGTGTTGCGGCCGCAAGCGCTCGGCGGCGTGCTCGAAGCCGACGGCATGGTCGAGGTGGTGTCGTCGCTCAAGCGCGACGGCTCGCCCGTTGAGCGCGATCTGCGCTGGGGCGTCTATGTGGTGCTCAAGGCGCAAAGCGATTATGCCGCGGCCTGCTTCAAGCAATACGGTCTGCCGACCGACGCGACCGGCCGTTACGCGGCGATGTACAAGCCGTTTCATCTGATCGGGCTCGAGCTGTCGATCTCGGTGCTCAATGTCGCGCTGCGCGGCGAGTTGACCGGAAGTTGCCGCGGCTTTCGCGGCGACGCGGTTGCCGTCGCCAAGCGCGCGCTGAAGGCCGGCGAGACGCTCGACGGCGAAGGCGGCTACACCGTCTATGCCAAGCTCATTCCGGCGGAGCGGAGCCTGAAGCTGAACGCGCTGCCGATCGGGCTCGCGCATCATGTCAAGCTCAAGCGCGACGTGCCGGCTGGCGCCGTCCTGAGCGCCGCCGACGTGGCGCTCGACGAAGCTTCGCAAGCGGTGTGCATCCGCCGCGAGATGGAGCAGACGGCGCGCGAAGCTTCAAGCAAGGCGATTGCGGCAGAATAGGCCGGGATCATGCTCTATGCGGCGCAGACATCGGCGTGGATTTGCAGAAGCGCCCGCACGGTATCCTCCGAGCGCGAACGCGCCATGCCGCATTCGGTGGCAATGCCGAAATCCGGCGCGTAGCGGCGCGCCGCGGCGATGCGCGCCTTGGTGCCGGCGACGCCATCCTTGGCGTGGACCACGCCGAGAAACAGCGCGGTGCCATTGCCGAGTTTCAGATCCCGCAACGGCCGATGAAACGCGTCGTCGCTACGGTCGATCGGAACCGGCATGTGGATATAGGCAAGCTGATGCGGCACCGCTGCGGCAAGCGTATTGGCGAAATCGACCATCCGCGCCGCGTCTTTCGGCTCGACAAAATGCTTGGCGCCGAAATCGCCGTAGCACAGATGCAGCCCGAGCTCGACGTCGTCCGGCACCGCGGCGCATAGCCGTTGCATGCGGGCGATGATGTCGGCGTGCGAGATGTTGCCAGGCACGGCGTCGCTTGGCTGGCCGTCCCAGATCACCATCTCGTTGCAGACGTCCCATTGGATGCAAAGATCCCGATGCGGAATGTGGCGCGCGAGCGAAGCGACCTCGGCGATCATCGCCTTTTCGTAAGCCGCTTCGACCGCGGGCAACACGGCCGGCACGACGACCGAGCTGACCACGGCGAACGGCGTCGGCAGGCAGACCTGAAAGCGGATGCCTTTCGGCAGCGTGCCAGCCTCGCGCGCGGCGACAAAGTCGAGATAGGAGGCGCGCGCCTCGCGCGCATAACCGAGCTCGCCGAATTTCAGATCGGCAGGCGCAACGCCTTCGGCCAGCGTCAACAGTGGAAATTTATTCGTCGGCCGGATCGCGCCGGACGGGTCGGGCCGCAGAAACGGGCTCGCGCGCAACAGCGGATATTGCCAGCTGATCCACAGCCGCCGGCCGCCGACTTCGCCGTCGGGAACGCGGCGCAGATGCGGGCCGAGCAATGTGCCGACGGTCGAGAAAACTTCATCCACCGTGTCGAGGCCAATACTGCCGACGAGATGCACGTCCACCTAATCGTGCCTCGTCATTCCGCCGCCAGCCGCGGCGGCGGCCGCACGCTGGCGACGCCGTCGGCCGCGGTCGCCGAGATGGTGGTGCGCACCATGTAGCGCGGCTCGTTGCCGGGCCATGGCCGGCCGCGATGCATGGTGGCGCGGTTGTCCCACATGATGACGTCGCCTTCGCGCCATTTGTGCTCGTAGGTCGTGCCGGGCGCGGTTGCGGCCGCGGTCAGTTCCTCGATGAACGCCTCGCCGGCCTTCGGCTCCATGCCCTCGACCGCATAAGTGTGCGAGGCGATGTAGAGCGCTTTGCGCCCGTTGACCGGGTTCGTCCACACCATGCGCCAGCACACCGGCGGCAATGTCGCCATCTCTTCGGCGCTGGCGAGGCCTTCGGCGATTTTGCCGCGCGAATGGCCGTAGCTGTGCCAGGCGTAGGAATTTTCCAGCCTCTGCTGCAGCGCCGGCGGCAAGCGCTCGAAGGCGAGCCTGGTCGAGGCGAATTCGGTTTCGCCGCCCGCGGCCGGAATGGTGCGCGCGGCGAGCACCGAGGTCAGCGCCGGCACGGTCTTGAACGATGAGTCAGTGTGCCAGAGCTGATTGGCCTTGTTGCGCATGGCATAGCGATGATCCTCCGGCACCACTTTGCCGTCCGGCCCGATGGTGGTGAGGATGACAAAATTGGTGCCGGTGCCGAGCGAGCCGACCTTGGTGACTTCCGGCGGGCCGAAGCGGCGCGAGAAGGCAAGCTGGCCTTCGCCGTCGACCTGTTGATCGCGGAACAGCAGCACCGAATGGTCCTCGAACGCGGCGCGCACCGCGGCATAGGTCGCGTCGTCGGCGGCGACATCTGCAAGCGTGACGCCGCGCACTTCGGCGCCAAAGCCAGGACCCAGCGGAACGATATCCATGGGTGTTCCTCCTTGATTTGTTTGCTTGAATTTCCCTCAAAAACGGCGTGCTGGCAAGGAAGCCGAAGCGGCCCGATATGGCTGCGGCGCGCGTCAGGGCATCGCAAAACGCGCGACAACCTCGGGCGGAACGGGTGTCGCTCTGATCCTTTTCGGATCGGCCGGATCGCGCTCCGCCCAGACGCGGGTTTCGCTGCCTTCCACCGCCAGCGCGCCACGCACCGTGAGGCGATGCGCGACATCGAAGCTCGAGCGGCGGAACGCGCTCACCTGCGAGGTCAGCTCGACGACATCGCCGAAGCGGGCCGGCGCGATGAACCGGGCGCCGGCATCGACCAGCGGAATGCCCATGATGCCGAAGGTCTTGCCGAGCTCGTGCGGCTTCACCCCGAGCGCGGCTTCGAACAGGAGCCAGGTGCTCCAATCGAAAAATTCGAAGAAGCGGGCGTTGTAAACGATGCCGGCCGGGTCGCAATGACCCCATTCGATGATGAACTGGCGGCTGCTGACGAGATTGGCCATGCGCGCAGTTAAAGCACAAAGCCGCGCGCGGCCAAAAGGCACTAGGCCAAAAATGGGAGAGCCAAAAATCATGACGGGCGAGCTTGCGCCCGCCCGTCACGTTCCTCGCGCTGCTACCCGCAGCTCGGACCAGAACCAAACCCGCCACATGATGCAACGCCGGTAGCTGCGGCCGCATCCAGGCCAATCCGACCCTGGCGATCGCCACATTCGGCAGAACCAAACGCGATCGATCTGACAGTGAGGATAGCGCGGCGCGGCCGGGTAGCAAGTTAAACTCCGCTTTTTGCTTCCGGATTCGCGTTTGGGGATAAGTCTGTGGATTGGTTTTGTTTGCTCGGTCCGGCGAGCAAAAAGCCCCGCGCCTGCTGCGGTGGATAACGCGCGCGCGGAGCAAAATGCATCTCCTTTTCCGCATCATGCGCCGCTCATCCAAGCTGCTTGGGTGGGTCCGTATTACTTGAGAATCCCCACATTGGGGTGTATATTACCCAAATTGGGAATGAGCCCGATGGAAGCATTAAGTATAGGAAACGCGCTATTTTCTAAGGTCCAGCAGCGCGTGCTGGCTCTCATCTTCGGCCACCCCGAGCGCAGTTTCTACACGTCGGAAATTGTAAGAAATCTCCGCTCGGGGACGGGCGCGGTGGAACGCGAACTCGCACGCTTACAGCGCAGCGGACTGGTGTCGCTCGAACGCATCGGCAATCAAAAACACTACCGGGCGAACCGTAGCTCTCCGGTTTTCGAGGAATTGCAAAGCCTCGTCGTCAAGACCGTGGCTTTGACCGAGCCGCTGAGAATCGCCCTTCAACCCTACGCGGACAAGATCAAGGCCGCATTCGTGTTTGGGTCGGTGGCGAAAGGCACCGATACGGCGAGAAGCGACATCGATTTGCTCGTGATCGGAAACGCGCTGAGTTACGCCGATCTCTATACCGCTCTGCAAAATGCCGAGACCATGTTGCGGCGTAAGGTCAGTCCGATTTTTCTGTCCCCGGATGAATGGCGGCGCAAAGCCTCCCGGAAAGGTTCAGTTCTCGGTAAGATCGATGCTCAGCCGAAGATTTTTATTGTCGGCTCGGAAAACGATATTCGGATATGAGCAAGCCAGAACTCGATAATCTCGTGCGGATCGGCAAGCTTAAGCTTGAACCGCCCCGCCGAACCGAGTTTGAAGGCATGGTGCGCTCGGCCCGCGCCCGTCTGACCGATGCGCAGAACGAAAGCATCGACAGCGACAGCCAGTTCGATCTGGCGTATGGAGCCGCCCACCGGCTGGCGAGCGCGGCACTGCGACAGCATGGCTATCGTTCAGAAGACCGGATCACGGTCTTTCAAACCCTCGTTCATACCGTCGGCACGGATAAGGCCGATCTGCAAATCTTCCTCAGGGCGCACAACGAGCGGAATTTGGCCGAGTACGAAGGCCGCATGGAAATCGACGAGCGCCTGTTGGCCGATCTGATTCGCTGCACAATGACGCTAGAGGCCGAGGTGGCAAAGCTGAAGCTGCCTAGCCCGTAGGGGCCCGCATGAGCACAGCGATATGCGGGACTGGGTCGCGAGCTAGACCCCGGATGTCGCTTCGCTTATCCGGGCTATATTTACTCGTCATGCCCGCGCTTGTCGCGGGCATCCACGTCTTAAGACCCACGTCCAGACAAAGACGTGGATGGCCGGAACAAGTCCGGCCATGACGCCGCGTAGAGCTTCGGGTACGCTGTCCCCGCCCCTCAACCCCGCAGCCCCCGCATGACCGCCGCCACCATCGAACCGACCGAAGGCTTCTTGCGCTGGCGCTATCTGGCGTGGTCGCTGGCCGCGCTCGCGGCGATGATCGCGGCGATCGTTATGGGCAATCTGTGGTTGCTCGACTTCGTCCATGTATTCGCCAGCCTGTTGTGGACCGGCATCGATCTGTTCATGGGCTTCGTGCTCGGCCCGATCCTGCGCCGGGTGGGGCTGCCGGTGCGCCGCGAGATCATGCGGCGGCTCACGCCGCGCACGCTGTTTCTGATGCCGACGGTGTCGATCATCGGCGGCACCTCGGGCTGGTTCCTCGCGGTGGCGCTCGGCTACACGGCGCTGCCGTGGCCGGACTACGGCTGGGTGGCCGCGGCGCTCGTCCTGGTCACGCTGATGACGATCCAAGGGCTCGGCTTCCTCACGCCGGTCAACGTCATCGTGTGCCTCGAGCTGCAGAAACCCGAGCCCGACATGAAGCGGATCAGCGGCTTGATGCAAAAATACTTCTACGCCGTGGCGCTGCAGGGCACGATGCAAGTGGCGATCCTGACCGTGATGACGCGGTTTCGCACGGGGATTTGAGGCGCGGCTTGTAGGATGGGTGGAGCGACTTGTCCGCCGTAGCTCGCACGCGAGCGAAGGCGGAAGCGATACCCATCGTAAAGCGGCGAGGATGCATGATGAGTTTCGCAAGGGCTCAACCCATCCTACGGCACTGGATCGTCCGCCTTCGCGGACGATGACAACCGGCCTATCGACCCTCAATCCACCTTGATATTCGCCGCGCGGATCACTTTGCCCCATTTCTCGGTGTCGTCGGCGACGAGCTTGCCGAATTCGTCCGGTCCCATCGGCATCGGTTCGGCGCCGAGATTGGCCATCTTCGCCTTCATCCCCGGATCGAGGAGAGCCGCGGCGACCGCCTTGGACAGCGTATCGATCGCCGCGGCCGGCGTGCCCTTGGGCGCGGCGAGCCCGAACCAGCCGGTGGCGTCGTAGCCCGGCACGACGTCGGCGATCGGTGGCACGTCGGGCAGCGCCGCCGAACGCTTGGCCGAGGTGACACCGAGCGGCCGCAGCTTGCCGGCGCGCAGGTAGCCGATCGACGAGGTGATGCCCTCGAACATCGCCTGCACCTGCCCGCCGATGAGATCGATCAGCGCCGGGCCGCCGCCGCGATAGCCCACCACGTTGAATTTGACGCCGGTCATGAACATGAACAATTCGGCGAACATGTGCGGCGGGCTGCCGTTGCCGGCGGTGCCGAGATCGATCTTGCCCGGATTGGCCTTGGCGTAGGCGATGAATTCGGCGGTGCTCTTGACCGGAAACGACGGCGTGACCTCGAGCACCGAGGGCGCCTGCATGATGCCGGCGATCGGCGCCATGCTCGCCATGTAATTGAAATTCAGATGCGGATAGAGCGTGGCGTTGATCGCGTTCGACGAGGTGACCAGAAGCAGCGTGTAGCCGTCAGGCTCGGCGTGGATCGCCGCCTCGGTGGCGATGTTGCTGCCGGCGCCGTCGCGGTTCTCGACGACGAATTGCTGATTAAGCTTTTTCGACAGCCAGTCGGCGATCAGCCGCGCGCAGATATCGGTCGGACCGCCGGCGGCGTAACCGACGAGGATCAGCACCGAGCGCGACGGATAGCTTTGGGCGCGAGCGAGCCGCGCCATGGCCGGAAGCGCCACGGCGCCGCCGGCGAGACGCAACACGGACCTGCGGGGAAGTGTCATCGCGGTCCTCCCTGAGCTTTTAGGCTTGTTGGGTGGGAGGCTACACCAAATGCGGGTGCGCTAACACCTCATCCTGAGGTGCCCGCCGAAGGCGGCCCTCGAAGGGCGAGGAACGTTATCGCCCCGGCGGCTTGGCGGCGAAGGACGAGCCGCGCAGACACAAGCGCCCGCGCGGGTCCTGCCACAGCTTTTCCGTCGCGTGCAGGTGCGCGATGGCGCGGGCGATGGTGACGAAATCGTATTTGGAGAATTTCTCGGCGACGTCGGTGTAATAGAGCGGCGCCGCGCCGATCGCCGCGGCGATGTCGTCCGCCAGCGCCGTCACCGCGGCGTCGTCGCCCGCTTGTCCGGCGGCGTCCTTCTTGCCATCGACATAGTCGCCGATCTTGGCGCTGTCGGCATAAGCATAAGTGATGCGCTCGTAATATTCGCGCGGCACGGTCTCCGGAATGGTGGCGTCGATGCCGACCTTGGCGCCGGTCGGCACCACGCCAAAACCCTGCGGCAGGCTTGGATCGAGCGGCTTGGCGCGGGCGTTACTGACGATCATCACGTCGCGGTCGCCCTGCACGCGGGTGGCGATGGCCCATTCGACTTCGGCCGGATCGTTGACGTCGATGTCGTCGTCGACCACGACGACATGCTTGAGATCCATCACCGATAACGCGGCAAGCAAAGCATTTTTACCCTCACCCGGCTGCTTCTTGATCGAGATCACCGCGTGCCAGAAGGCGCAGCCGCCGAGCGTGACATTGATGTCCTTGACCTGCACGCCGGCGGTGCGCAGCGCGGCCCGGATCGCGGCATAGCGGGTCGGCGCCGCGAGCCAGGTGTTCTCCCACGGCATGTGCAGATTGTAATAGATGGCGTCCTTGCGCATGGATATCGCTTTAACGCGCACCAGCGGATTCCAATGCAGCCCGCCCATCAGCCGAGTGAATTCGCCGAAGCGGCCCTCGGGAAAAGTCCAGCCGGTCGGCAGCACTTCGGCCTCGAGCACGATCTCGGCATCGGCGATGTAAGGCAGATCGATGGTGGCGCAGGGCGCGAGCTTGACCGCTTCGCCGCGCAGGCCGCCGGCGATGGCCATCTCGTCGACGCCGAGCGGCGCGCGATAGCCGGAGCCGGTTATTTCGATGGGATGCGTGCCGATGGAGATCGAAATCGGCAGCGGCTCCTTGCGTTCCAGCGCGCGCTGCACGAACAGCCGCATATTGTTGGGCGTGACCAGATCGATGCCGGTGAGCGCCTTTTCCTTGACGATGAAGCGGTAGATGCCGGAATTAAAGCCGAGCTCGGGATCCCGCGCGATGACGACGCCGGCGGTGATCATCGGCCCGCCGTCGTAGATCGACGACATCGGGATCGGCAGCTTGAACAGGTCGACGTCGTCGCCGGTCAGCGTCACTTCGCGGGTCGGCGAGGTTTTGACGTATTGCGGCGGGATCGGCTTGGCGATCGCAGCGCTGAGCTTGTCCTCGATCTCGCGATAGGTCTCGCAGCCGAGCGACATGATGGCGCGCTCGCGCGAGCGGATGATGCCGGAGACCACCGGGATGCCGTAACCGATGATGTTGTGGAAATAGAGCGCGGTCGTGGCCTGGTCGACCAGCGTGGCGATGTGGCGGATGTCGACCGGCTGGTGCAGGTCGACCAATTCGCCGGTCTGCCGCAAGCGGTCGAGGAATTGGCGGAAGTTTTCCTGCATCGCACATCCTGCATGGCTGCCCGATGGGCAAAGCCGAAAGTCTCTTATATCGTCTTTCCATTCATCGCGTCATGGCCGGGCTTGTCCCGGCCATCCACGTCTTTACAACGGCAAAACCCGTAAGACGTGGATGCCCGGCATAAAGCCGGGCATGACGGCTCAGGAGCAGCGATGCGCGCCCTTGTTCTCCGCCGCCATGGCGGGCTCGACGATCTGGAGATCGTCGCCGACTATCCGACGCCGCAGCCCGGCGACGGCGAGGTCGTCATCCGCGTGCGCGCGGCCGCGTTCAACTATCACGACGTGTTCACCATGCGCGGCATGCCGGGCATCAAGGTGCCGCTGCCGGTGATCGTCGGGCTCGACATGGCCGGCGAGATCGCCGAACTCGGCGCCGGCGTCGCCGGCTGGCAGCCGGGCGACCGCGTCCTGGTCAATCCAGTCAACAAGAAGAAGGGCCTCCTCGGCGAGATGCTCGACGGCGGCATGGCCGAATACTGCCGCGTCGCCGCCGACCAGCTGGTCGCCATGCCGGCCGGCGTGAGCTTCGAAGACGCCGCGGCGCTGCCGGTCGCCTACGGCACCGCGCACCGCATGCTGATCACGCAACGTACGGTGAAGGCCGGCGAGCGCGTGCTCGTGCTCGGCGCCTCCGGCGGCGTCGGCACCGGCTGCGTGCTGCTCGCCAAAATGCTCGGCGCCGAGGTGATCGCCTGCGCGTCGAGCAACGACAAGCTGGCCCGGCTCAAAGAGATCGGCGCCGACACCGTGCTCGACTACACCAAGACCGACTGGTCGAAATGGGCGGTCGAGACCTACGGCAAGCCGCAGCGGCGCACTTACGACGGCGGCGTCGACGTCGTGGTCAATTTCACCGGCGGCGACACCTGGGTGCCGTCGCTGCGCTGCCTCAAGCGCGGCGGCAAGCTGTTGGTCTGCGGCGCCACCGCCGGCTACGATCCGAAGGAAGACCTGCGCTATGTGTGGAGCTTCGAACTGAAAATCATCGGCTCCAACAGCTTCTACGACGAGGACCTGGCGGCACTGATGGCGCTGATCGCGGCCGGCAAGATCAAGCCGGTGATCGACAAAGTGCTGCCGCTGGACGAGGCGCGCGAAGGCCTCCGCCTGATCGCCGACCGCGAGGTCATCGGCAAAGTGGTGGTGACGCCGTGACAATTTTCACCTCTCCCCGCCGCGCGGGGAGAGGTCGAGTGAGCGAAGCGAACGAGGGTGAGGGGGCGTTGCCGCGATTCTGAGCTATGAGAGCATAGCACCGAGTCTCAGGCAGCGGAGAGGCCCCCTCATCCCGACCTTCTCCCCGCATGCGGGGAGAAGGAGGAGAAAGACGAATGTCCGAAAATCTCACCCTCGAGCAAATCCAGGCTCTGGTCACCCGCGCGCCGTTCCATCAATGGCTCGGGCTCACCGTGGTCGCGGCCGACGACGACGGCATCAAAATCCGCGCCACATGGCGCGAGGAATGGGTGGTCAACAAAGAGCGCGGTATTACCCACGGCGGCGTGCTCGCGGCGCTGATCGATCTCGCCGCCGATTGGGCGATGGTGAAAACGACCGGGCGCGGCGTGCCGACTATCGACCTGCGCGTCGACTACCACCGGCCGGCGCTGCCCGGCGATCTCATCGCCCGCGGCAAGGTCATTCGCGCCGGCTCGCAATTCGCCACCGCCGAGGCGCAGATCTTCGACCTGCACGGCAAGCTGATCGCCAGCGGCCGCGGCACCTATTTGACCGCGCCGCCCAAAACTACATGACCGGCTCCATCAATCTCGGCGATCTCGTCCCGCGCGATCGCGATCTGACAAAGACCGCCATCGTCGATCTTGGCGGCGACGGCGGCGATGCCGGCCCGCGCGAATTTTCTTTCGCCGCGCTCGACACTATGGCAAACGGCGTGGCGCGGGCGCTCGTCAAGCGCGGCCTCGCGCGCGGCGACCGCGTCGCCATCCTGTCGCTCAATCGCGCCGAATATCTCGCCGCCTATTACGGCATCATGCGCGCCGGCCTCGTCGCGGTGCCGGTGAATTTCAAGTTTCCGCCCGCGACCATCCATTTCATCTTGCGCGATGCCGGCGCTAAGCTCGTGTTCTGCGACGCGGCGCGCGCGCAAGATTGCCCAGCCGATATCCCGCATGTGATCTTCGGCGAGGCATTCGATGCCTTCCTCGATCCCGGCCCGTTCGCCGCGGTGGCGCCGGCGCCGCACGAGCCGGCGATGATCCTCTACACCTCCGGCTCGACCGGCGCGCCGAAGGGCGTCGTGCTGTCGCATCAAAGCCATATCTGGGTGGTGAAGGCGCGGCTTGCGGGCGGGCTCGAGCATCACCGCTATCTGATCGCCGCGCCGCTCTATCACATGAATGCGCTGGCTTTGGCGAAACTTGCCTGCGCCGCGCATGCCACCATCGTGCTGCTGCCGCAATTCTCCGCGCGCGCCTATATCGAGGCGATCGGCCGCTACCGCTGCACCTTCCTCACCGCGGTGCCGCCGATGATCGCGATGATGCTGCGCGAAACCGCGTTTCTGGCGCGCACCGACCTCACCTGTGTCGAAGCGGTGCGCATGGGCTCGGCGCCGGTGAGCGCCGGCCTGATGGCGGCCTTGCGCGCGGCGCTGCCACGGGCCGCGGTGACCAACGCCTACGGGACGACCGAAGCCGGGCCGGTGGTGTTCGGGCCGCATCCGCACGGCCTGCCGCAGCCCGAACTGTCGGTCGGCACTCCGCATCCGCTCGTTTCCCTGCGCCTGGTCGACGGCGACAACCGCGACGCCGCGCAAGGCGTGCTGGAGATGAAATGTCCGGCGCTGATGAACGGCTATCACAACCGCCCGGACGTTAAGCCGCCGCTCACGGCGGACGGTTACTACATCACCGGCGACGTGTTCCGCCGCGACGCCAACAGGTTTTATTATTTCGTCGGCCGCATTGACGACATGTTCGTCTCCGGCGGCGAAAACATCTATCCGGCCGATATCGAACGCATGCTGGAGCGCCACGCCGGCGTGGCACAGGCGGCGGTGGTGCCGATCGACGACGACATCAAGGGGAGCAAACCGGTCGCCTTCGTCATTCGCAAGCCCGGCACGGCGATTGACGACGACGAGATCAAGCGCTTTGCGCTTGAGCATGCGCCGGCCTACGCGCATCCGCGCTTCGTCTGGTTTGTCGACGACCTGCCGCTCGCCTCGACCAACAAGCTCGACCGCGCGGCGCTGCAGCGGATGGCGGCGGAGCGGATGGCCAAAAAACTCTGAGCCGTCATTCTCGACGCGTGTCATCATCCGCGTCAGCGGATGATCCAGTATCCGGCAACACAAAAGATAAAATTGCTGACGCGCGGATTACTGGATGCTCCGCCTTCGCGGAGCATGACAAGCTATAATGAGGCTGGATGCGCGGCCGGCAATTGCGCGGTGGTCTTCCCCGGCCATTTGCACAAATCGGCGATGATGCACTTCTCGCATAAAGGGCGGCGGGCCAGACACGTGTAGCGGCCGTGCAGAATGAGCCAGTGGTGGGCGTGCAGGAGGTATTTCTGCGGCACCACTTCCAAAAGTTTCATCTCGACGTCGAGCGGCGTCTTGCCGACCGCCATTCCGGTGCGGTTGCCGACGCGGAAAATGTGGGTATCGACCGCAATGGTCGGCTCGCCGAAAGCGACATTGAGGACGACGTTGGCGGTCTTGCGGCCGACGCCGGGCAGCGCTTCCAGCGCGTCGCGGTCATGCGGGACCTTGCCGCCGTGCTGGGCGATAAGCTGCTGCGACAGCGCAATCACGTTCTTCGCCTTGGTGCGAAAAAGCCCGATGGTCTTGATGAGATCGCGCACTTTATCTTCACCGAGCGCGGCCATCTTCGCCGGTGTGTCGGCGAGCGCGAACAGAGCCGGCGTCGCCTTGTTGACGCCGGCGTCGGTCGCCTGCGCGGAGAGCACCACCGCGACCAGGAGCGTGAACGGATTGATCGACTGAAGCTCGGTGCGCGGCGCCGGATTGGCGGCGGCGAAGCGGCGAAACGCCTCCTCGATCTCGCCCGGGGTCCACTGCGGTAATTCGCCGTGCACCGCTTTGGCATCGGCCGCCCGCCGCGCCTTGCGCGGCTTGACGCGGGCTGCCTTACCCTTGCGAGCGGCGGTTAGGCGCGCCCGAGCGGTGTTCCCGGATTTCTTCCGCGCCGCCTTCTTTCGTTTCGGCTTCTTTTGGGTCGGCTTCTTTTGCGCAAGCTTCTTTTGCACCATGGTCCTCGGCCCCATCTTTCCCCTATAATGAGCAGCATGACCGACGACAATAACAGCCGCGCCGCCGACGACGACCCGAAAATCTTCTCGGCCGTCATCACGCCGCACCGCTCGCTCGGCCCGAAGGGTTTTTTGATCTTTATGCTCTGCCTTGGCGGCTTGAGCTTCGCGTCCGGCGTCGTTTTCGTGGCGATGGGCGCCTGGCCGGTATGCGGCTTCTTCGGGCTCGACGTGCTGCTCGTTTATCTCGCCTTCAAAGCCAATTACCGCACCGGCCGGGCCTATGAGGAAGTCACCGTTACCGCCTCCGAGCTGACGCTGCGTCAGGTCAGCCATCGCGGCCGGGTGCGCGAAGTCACGCTCAATCCGCTGTGGGTCCGGCTCGACCGCATCGTGCACGCGGAATTCGGCATCGAGCGGCTGTTTCTGGTGTCGCACGGCCGCCGCGTGCCGATCGCCGCTTTCCTCGGCCCAAACGAGAAGGAGAGCTTTGCGACCGCGCTTTCGACCGCGCTCGGCGAGGCCAAGCGCGGGCCGACCCGGACGGCGTTCGAGTGAGCTTATCCTCCCCCTGAAAGGGGGAGGTGGCGAGCAAAGCGAGCCGGTGGGGGTTAGTCCTACAAAATCGCTTGAGACGCTCGGATCACGGACCCCCACTTGATCGCCTTCGGCGATCGTCCTCCCCCTTTCAGGGGGAGGCATAGCGACGGGGGCAGAAATCGGGTGGTGACGCCCGCCGCGGGAGCCTAGATCGGGAGTCAATGATGGAGGCATCCATGCTGTCGCCCGATCGCGTTTTCGAACTCGACGAAGCTCTCCAAAGCCGCCGCCGATTATGACGTGGTGCGCAAAGCCATCGGCCATATCCGCGGCCATTGGCGCGAGCAGCCCGAAATCGAGACCATTGCCGACGCCGCCGGCGTGACGCCGACCGAGCTGCATCATTTGTTTCGCCGCTGGGCCGGGTTGACGCCGAAGGCGTTCTTGCAGGCGCTTACGCTTGACGGCGCGCGGCGGCTGCTGCGCGACTCCGCAAGCGTGCTCGACGCCACCTACGAAGTCGGCCTGTCCGGCCCCGGCCGCCTGCACGATCTCTTTGTCACCCACGAAGCGATGTCGCCCGGCGAATGGAAAGCGGGCGGCGAGGGCCTGACCATCCGCTACGGCCGGCACGCTTGCCCGTTCGGCACCGCACTGGTGATGGCGACCGATCGCGGCCTGGCCGGACTGGCGCTCGCCGACGCCGGCAGGGAGCGCGCCGCGCTCGCCGACATGAAAAGCCGGTGGCCGAAGGCGCGTTATGTGGAAGACCCAAGCGCGACGGCGCCGCTGGCGCGCCGCATCTTCAATTCATCGCTTTGGCGCGCCGAACAGCCGCTGCGCGTCGTTCTGATCGGCACCGATTTTGAAGTGCGGGTCTGGGAAGCTTTGCTGCACATTCCGATGGGCCGGCTCACCACCTATTCCGACATCGCCGGCAAAATCGCGGCGCCGAAAGCGGCGCGGGCGGTCGGCGCCGCGGTCGGCAAAAACCCGATCTGCTTTGTCGTGCCGTGCCATCGCGTGGTCGGCAAATCCGGCGAACTGACCGGCTATCACTGGGGGCTGACCCGCAAACGCGCCATGCTCGGCTGGGAAGCGGGCCAGGTCGCCGCGGCGGCGTAAGGGTACTGCGCCGCACATTGACCCCTGTGGCAATCCACCATACCTCCGGGTTTCAACGGAGGCAGAACAATGCAGCGACGGCGGCCGGTGATGCTGGTCATTCTCGACGGCTGGGGCTGGCGCGAGGATCCGGCCGATAACGCCATCCGCCAGGCCAAAACGCCTGTCTTCGACCGGCTGTGGCAGACCGTGCCGCACGGCTTTTTGCACACCTCGGGCCAGGACGTCGGCCTGCCGGACGGGCAGATGGGCAATTCCGAAGTCGGCCATCTCAATATCGGCGCCGGCCGCGTGGTGATGCAGGACCTGCCGCGCATCGGCAAGGCGATCGACAGCGGCGAGATCGCGCGCGCGCCGGCGCTGACCGATCTCATCAAAAAACTCAAAGCCAGCGGCGGCGCCTGCCATTTGCTCGGCCTGGTTTCGCCCGGCGGCGTGCATTCGCACCAGGATCATGCCGTGGCGCTGGCGAAAATCCTCACCGAGGCCGGTGTGCCGACGTTTGTTCACGCGCTGACCGACGGCCGCGATACGCCGCCGCAGTCGGCGGCCGAGGACATCAAGCGGCTGATTGCGGCGCTGCCGCCGGCGGTCAAGATTGCCAGCGTCTGCGGCCGCTATTTTGCGATGGATCGCGACAAGCGCTGGGACCGCGTCGAGAAGGCCTATAACGCCATCGTCGCAGCCGATGCTCCGCGTTTCCCGGATGCGCCGGCCGTCATCGCCGACGCCTATGGCCACAAGAAATTCGACGAATTCATCGTGCCGGCGGCGATCGGCGACTACCGTGGCATGAACGATGGCGACGGCGTGTTGTGCTTCAACTTCCGCGCCGACCGGGTGCGCGAGATTCTCGGCGCCATGCTGGAGAAGGATTTCTCCGGCTTCCCGCGCAAGCGCGTCGTCAAATTCGCCGCCGCGGTCGGCATGGCGCAATATTCGGACGAGCTCGACAAATTAATGGCGACGATCTTCCCGCCGCAAACGCTGCACAACATCCTCGGCGAAGTGGTGGCTGAGGCCGGCCGCACGCAACTGCGCATGGCGGAAACCGAGAAATATCCGCACGTCACGTATTTCCTCAACGGCGGCCGCGAGGAACCCTATGCCGGCGAGGAGCGCATCATGGTGCAATCGCCGAAGGTCGCGACCTACGATCTGCAGCCGGAAATGTCGGCGCCGGAATTGACCGACAAGGCGGTCGCCGCCATCGCCTCCGGCAAATACGATCTGATCGTTCTGAATTACGCCAATCCCGACATGGTCGGCCATACCGGCAGCCTGCCCGCGGCGGTCAAGGCGGTGGAGACGGTGGATGCCGGTCTCGGCCGCATTGCCGAGGCGATCCAAAAATCCGGCGGCGCACTTCTGGTCACCGCCGATCACGGCAATTGCGAGACGATGCGGGACCCGCAAACCGGCGGCCCGCACACCGCGCACACCACGAACCCGGTGCCGCTTCTCCTCGTCGGCGCGCGCAACCGCGCGCTCAACGGCGAAGGCCGGCTCGCCGATATCGCGCCGACGCTTTTGGAATTGATGGAATTGCCGAAGCCGACGGAAATGACCGGCACCTCGCTGTTGCGCGGCGAGTGACGCTCGACCCGGCCGGCGCAATTCCCCGCCGGAAAGCGCCTTTTTGTGATGCCAGTCACATTACTTATTGCCGGAATACCTATCTTGGCCAATGCCGGATATGGAGATTTCGCCATGACCACGATCGCTCGCAGATGGACAGGCTTCAATTTTCTCAGCCAGCAACGCGGCGCCACCGAGGCCGACCTCAATGCGCTCAGCGACCGGTCCCTCAAGGATATCGGCTTTAAGCTGCAGCGGCGCGATCTCAATTCCGTGAAACCCTTCTGGCTGGCCTAACCCCCCAGCGCCTCACGACGATTTGCGACGCGACGAAGGCCTAACGACCAAGACTTAACGACGACGATCCGCCGCCGTCCCCCAACCCCCCCAGCGGCGGGTCCAAACGGGCCCCGGAACCCCCTCCGGGGCCCATTCTTTTACTGTCCGCGCCCGCGCCGCCGGTCGGGCCATCGATCGCCCTCGCTTGGCACAAGCCTGCAATGCCGTTTCCGGGAATAAACGGCCGCGCCTAGCGGTCTTACATCAGGGGCGGAGCGAGCTGACATCCGAGAGCGGCGCCGCTGGGGCAACATTGGAAAATCGACATGGTCCGTGATCGAAGCAGAACGGTAGGTAAGATGATCTTGTTTGTTGCAGCCTTGACGCTTCTTGCCGGCGCGCCGGGGATCGCCTCGGCCAACGCTCCGGGCGGCGCCTATATCCAATGCGATCCGCACAATCCGTCATCGCCGATCCGGTGCAAGCCGGACGAGTGGTAAGCAGGAGACGGCCCACTCTTGACTAGGGCCCTTGGCCGGGACCCGCTCTTTTCTGCCGAATATTTGGACAGCGGACGGCTTTCCATTTGCGCCGGGCAACGTCATTTTTTCGATACAAGGAATGCTCTAACCTGACCTGATTAGCTCAGAGGAGCACTCACCTGATTACCGTTCCCGAGCTCGCGGCAGAGGCGCTCGGCGCTCACTTAAGCGAGCACATGACGCGCCGGTTCGGGTCGACCGAAGCGCGACTGACCGAGCTCATCCCGCTGGTCGCGCGGGTCGCGCTCGAGTGCATCGGCTCGAGCGACGCGCTCTACCACAATGTCGAGCACACCATGCTGGTGACGCTGGTCGGCTACGACATCATGAAGGGGCGCGCCTTGATGATGCCGACCTATCCGATCGATTTCGCCCATGTCATCGTCGCCTGCCTGCTGCACGACATCGGCTATGTGCGCGGCATCCTCAAAGGTGACGGCGCGGACGGTTATGTCATCGACGCCGAGAGCAACAAGATAAAATTGCCGCGGGGATCGTCCGACGCGGCGCTGACGCCCTATCACGTCGATCGGTCCAAACAGTTCGTGCGGGAACGCCTGGGCAGCGCCAAACGCCTCGATGCGGCGCGCATTGCGCGCGCCATCGAGTTCACCCGCTTTCCGTCGCCGGCGGTCGTCGACGACGGCGACAACGAAGAAGGCGGGCTGGTGCGGGCGGCCGATCTGATCGGGCAGCTTGGCGATCCGCATTACCTGCGCAAGGCCAACGCGCTGTATTACGAGTTCGAAGAGGTCGGCATGAACCGGCAGTTGGGCTATACGACGCCTGCCGATCTCACCGAGCAATATCCGCAGTTCTATTGGAACAGCGTGGCGGGCCACATCCAAACGGCAATCCGCTATCTCAATGTCACGTCGAGCGGACGGCAGTGGATCGCGTGCCTCTACAGCAACGTCTTTCGCGCCGAGCGCGATCTCACGCTGAGCGGCCCGCAGCGCTGAAGCGTTTCCGGCCAGCGCCGGCAACCAGCGATCTGGACAACTTCCGTCCCCTCTGTAACAACACGACCTCGCGACTATGATCCGATGCGATTGAATCGGATCATAGTCCAGGATTCCTTGTTGGAGCATGATCCCTCGGATCGAGCCCGAGGGCATGCTTTTCGGAAAAACCCGCGATCAGCAAAGGGAGGACGAGGGTGAATTTCGTACAAGAAAAATTGGCGGTAACCGCCGCCGCAGGTGTTGTGATCCTGGCTTCGGCACTGACCTGCGGGGTTGCGCAGGCGCAGGACAAGACC
Organism: uncultured Alphaproteobacteria bacterium; assembly: GCA_963807125.1. Classification (GTDB taxonomy): domain Bacteria; phylum Pseudomonadota; class Alphaproteobacteria; order Rhizobiales; family Xanthobacteraceae; genus BOG-931. The sequence goes on along the minus strand of CAWEAH010000012.1, from coordinate 3,997 downwards.
TTCGTCATGAAGATCACGACGCCCACCATCCATGCCGTGCTCGATGAATACGGCAAAGCCTTCGGCGACGCGGTCGAGAAGGATAGCGGCGGCCGCATCAAAGCGCAGCTCTATCCGGCGAGCCAGCTGGGTACCATCCCGCGCCAGATCGAAGGCACGCAATTCGGCGCCATCCAATGCGCCATTATCCCGCCCGAGTTCTTCGTCGGCATCGACGAACGGTTCGAAGTGCTGGCCGCGCCGGGTCTGGTCACGTCCGCGCCGCAGGCCGAGAAGGTCGCCGCCGATCCGCAGGTCCTGAAGTTCTATCTCGGACTTGGCGCCAATAAGGGGCTGCACGGAGTTGCCGTCGGCTATGCCGAGGAGTCCGAAGTGGTGTCGAAGAACGCGATCCGCCATCTGGACGATTTCAAGGGCAAGAAGATCCGCATCTTTGCGTCGGAGTTCCAATCGCGGTCATTCGGCAAATTGGGCGCCACCCCGGTTGCGATGTCCCCCGGCGACGTCGTCGCCGCGCTCCAGCAAGGCGCGCTCGACGCCTCGGTGGCCGGCGTTCAACTCCTCAGCGGTCTGCATTTCTACGACGCGGCGAAATACATCACCATGACCAACCACGCCGCCATCTTCTACGTCGTCGAGATCAACAGGAAATGGTACGAGTTGCTGCCGCCCGACTTGCAGCAGATTGTCGACCGCGACGCCGCGTCTACGGCAATCAACTTCAATGCGCGCGCACAAGAGATCGAGGATGCGGCGATCAAGGCCTGGACGGACGGCAAAGGCGAGTTCATCACCCTGCCGGCCGATCAACAGGCGGAAATGATCCAAACGATGTCCAGCGTCGGCGCCGACATCACGAAGGAAAAGCCGGCCGTTGCCGACGCCTTCAAGATCGTGAGCGACGCGGCGGCGCGGGCCAAGTAGCTGCTTCCGATCGACGGACGGGTCCCCGCGGCAGGCGGGGACCCGTCTTTCATAGCCGAAACTGGTTCCCGCTTTCGCGGGAATGAGCGGAATGGCGGCACAAACATCTTTTGGCCGCAGCACATGCACCATGGAAGACTATTTCGATCAAAATGTTTCGTGTCTCTGACATGACGTGCGCGGATCGGCGATACGTCACGCGGTCGTGATCTTTCTCGATCGAGCAAGCACTACCCGCGGCTTCCGCGGCATTCCGTCATTTGTTACAGTGTCGACAGGTCTGGAGTTCATCGGCGGCCTGCCGCAACAAGAAGCTTAGCTCACCCGGACCTTTCCAAACCGGACTTCAACGACCGTTTGTTCGAGCAACTCATCAAATTTGCGAGGCCGATAAGGCTCTCGGCCTCAGCTATGGAGGCTCATTATGTCGCGCATTCCTATGATGGCGATCGTTGCGGTATTGCTGGCGGGCTTCGGCAGTTTAGCCATTGCCGCACAGGACAAGTACACGCTGAAATTAGGCAAGCTCTCGTTTGGCGATTTCAGAGGATATGAAAGCTGGCAGGATATCGCGGTCAGCCAGACCGAAAAACAGATGAAAGTGATCTTGGCGAATGACGTGATGATGAAGGCCTACAGGCAAGGCCTGCCCGCCGATGGCAAGCTGTTTCCCGAAGGGTCGAAGATCGTGAAGATCGAGTGGTCGTTCAAAAGAAATACGGTGGCACCCTATTTCGTGAACGTGCCGGACACTTTACAAGCGGTGGACGTCATCGAAAAAGACAGCAAGCAATTCCCGGATACGCACGGATGGGCCTACGGCGATTTCAACTATGATGCCGCATCCAACACTTTTACGCCGCAGGGAACCGACTCCAATTGCGGCTACGCCTGCCACACGACCGTGGCGAAACAAGATTACATCTATACGGCGTATCCAAAGAGGTAAGCTGGGCTAAAAATCCCCCAGCCCCAGCACGTCGGCCATCGTATAGAGCCCGGGCTTCTTGTCGCGCGCCCATAGCGCGGCGGCGAGCGCGCCGCGGGCAAAGATCATGCGATCTTCGGCGCGGTGCGTAAGCTCGATGCGCTCGGCGGGGCCGGCGAAGATCACCGAATGATCGCCGACCACGGTGCCGCCGCGCAGCGCGGCGAAACCGATATCGCCGGAATGGCGCGCACCGGTCATGCCGTCGCGGCCGCGCACCGAGCGGTCGCGCAGATCGACGCCGCGGCCCGCCGCGGCGGCGCGGCCCAGCATCAGTGCGGTGCCGGACGGCGCATCGATCTTCTTGTTGTGATGCATTTCGAGGATTTCGATGTCGTAGTCCGCGTTCAGCGTCTTCGCCACGCGCTTGGTCAGCGCGGTCAAAAGATTGACGCCCATGCTGAAATTGCCGGCCTTGACGATGGTGGCGCGTCGCGCGGCTTGCGCGATGATCGCTTCCTCTTCCGCCGAATGGCCGGTGGTGCCGATGATATGCACCTTGCCGGCAGCAGCGGTCAGCTCGGCAAAAGCGAGCGTCGCCGCTGGAATGACGAACTCGATCACGCCGTCGGCGTCCTGCAACAGCGCCGCGACGTCGCTTGTGACCTTGATGCCGTTCGGGCCAAGGCCGGCAAGCTCGCCGGCATCGCGGCCGATCACCGCGGAATCCGGCGCGTCCACCGCGCCGGCCAGTGCCAGGCCCTTGGTGACAGCCACGGCATGGATCAGCGTTCGGCCCATGCGCCCGCCGGCGCCGGCGATCACTACGCGCATATCGGAGTTCCCAGTGACCATCGACGTAGCTCCAGATGAGGCGGGGTATATCACCTCTCCCCGCCGTGCGGGGAGAGCATAGGCGTCATTCGGACGCCGTTCTTAACTCAAGAACGCCGATGCGAAGCGAGGGTGAGGGGGCCTCTCCGCGATTCTGAGCCGAGCGGGTAGGCCCCCTCATCCCAACCTTCTCCCCGCACGCGGGGAGAAGGAGAAGCTACGGCTGCGGGCCGTCATAGCCTTCGATGATGAGGATATCGGCCTCCGCATGCGGCTGCCGCACTTTGATATTGGCCTGGTATTCCGGCGAGCGGTAGCAGGCGAGCGCCGCGGCATAATCGGGAAACTCGATCACGACGTTGCGCGAGCGCGAACTGCCTTCCGGCGCTTCGAATTTGCCGCCGCGCACCACGAAGCGGCCGCCGAATTTTTTGAAGATCGCCGGATTGGCGCCGGCATAGGCTTTGTAGCCCTCGTCATTGTGCACATCGACACGCGCGATCCAGTAGCCCTTGGCCATAGTCGTCTCGCCTCGGTTCCTGGTTTTAGAATTTGGCGCCGTCGTAACCCTCGACGATCACCAGATCGATCTCGGCACTGCCTTGGCGCAATTTTTTCACCGGGACATAATCCGGCGAGCGAAAGGCGGCCAAGGCGGCGTCGAAGCTCGGAAATTCCACCACCGCGGTGCGGCCGCGCACATGGCCCTCCGGCACTTCGCGGGCCCCGCCGCGCACCAGAAAGCGGCTGCCGAATTTGGCGAGATGGGCGAGCAACGCCGGCGGATAGGCCTTGTAGGCCTCGGCATCGGTGACATCGAGATGCACGATCCAATAGCCCTTTTTGGCGCCGGCGGACTCCGATGGAGACGGCTGCGGGTCGTCATAGCCTTCGGCAATAACAAAATCGCATTGCGAATGCGGCAGGCGCAGCGGCCGGGCGCGCTGATAGTCGTCGGAAGCGTAACAGGCGAGCGCCGAAGCATAATCGGGAAATTCGCGGATCACGCAGCGCGAGCGCATGCGCCCTTCCACCACTTCGCTGCGCCCGCCGCGCACCAGCGCGACGCCCTGGTATTTCTCATGCGCGGCAGGCGTCGCCGCCATGTAGGCTTTGTAGCCTTCCATGTTGCTGACATCGATCTGCGGCAGCCAATAGCCTTTGGGCATCGCGCCCTCCCGTCATTTTTGTGCGGCGGCGATTTCGGCAACGATCGCTTCCGCCGCGGCGCGCGGATCGGGCGCGGCGATCACCGGGCGGCCGACCACGAGATAATCCGCGCCGGCGGCAATCGCCGCAGCCGGCGTGGCG
>CAWEAH010000011.1:0-53403 GCA_963807125.1 uncultured Alphaproteobacteria bacterium | reverse complement strand
GGTGTCAACCTTGATGACCTTGGCCATCGCCCGCATGTCGAGCACTATGGATCCCTGCAGGACCGCAGCGCCGGTCAGGCTACCCCCGGCCCCCCTCGCCAGGATCGGAAGTCCGGCCTCATGGGCCAGTCCGACGATCTCTGCGACTTCCTCTCCACCTCGGTTTCACGACAAGCGGGCATGCCCTCGTAGTCGGCCATGTCGTGGCTGTAGTCCTCGATTGCCGGACCAGCGGACAGCACGTTCTCCCTTCCGCTGATCTCGATAGGCGCTGGAGCACTCGATCTTCCACCCTCCTTTGCATGCCTAGCCGGGAAGTTTTCGGTGATTAAAACCCAACTCAGCCGCCACGGCTCCTTGCGACGGTCCTGAGTCCTGATGTCATCAGTCGCAACCCGACTGGGTTCTGGCATGCAAAATCCCTGAAGGGTGGGAGAATCTCGCGCATAGGAGGCACAGCTAGGCGCACTCGGCCCCGGCCGTCAGACGCGCCCTGCGTTCACAATTCTTAATAACGCGGCGCGCACATCAATCCAACAGTAAAGGATGAAATCGGTCGCGAGCAACTCAAGCCGATTCTCTCTCCCTGCTCGTGCTGACAGCGTTCCTTTCGACGCCGGCAAACACCTCTGTCTATGCGCAATCGACTTCGGGCAATCAAGCCGGCGCTACGCCGGGCGCGGCGCAATCGCCACCGAATTCGCCCGCCGTCGCCCCGCTGTCTACCCGACGTCGCAAAGCCAGAGCCAGGCGGGGAGAAGCAATCGGGAGTGCTCGGCCAGGGTACGACTTCTTCTGAGACCGTCCCCCGTTCTTCCTCGGCATCTCCGGCACCTGCAACGGCACCCATCATCACCACTTCGGACACGTCTCCACAGGTGTAGGTTCCGAATGCGCCCGAGGGGGCGATAGCGTCTTCGCCAGAGAGGAAGCCCTTCTATTCGTCGGGACACTGGTGGGCTTTTTGGGAAGATAACCTCTCCCCCTCTAACTTCGTGTACTCCAGCTCTTCCCATGAGGTGACCTGGAGCTCACCCACGGTGATAGCTGCCGGGCTTTCATATGGGTGCGAGTGCACCAGCGTATGGGTCAGCGGAGGGACGGTTTACTATGCCATAGCGAACGGCTCGAACTACTTTGACTACAACTCTGGCACGCTGAACGTGGGCGGCACAATCGCTTGGTCGGGACAGACTAAGGTTACCACCGAGTACAACACCCAAGGTTCGATATCAATCATCACGGACGCCCTTCGCGACCCATGGGTCGCAGCGTACACGGAAAGCGGGTCCGCCGGCGCAAGCCCCAAGTATACCGAAGTCTACGAAGACTCCGGAGGCGTCTGGAGCGCCGCGGCTAACTCGCCGATTCTCGGCGGCGACATGGGTCCACAGTATCAAGATGGTTGGGTCCAGGTCGTCCCGACTCCCAATCCCAGCTCAGGAGTTCCGGGCGTCGGTGTCCTGTACTCTTTCATCGACTGCACCGGTTGCTACACGGGACAAGCCTGCAATACACCACGGGTACTTCATGGGACACGTGATTTGGTCGTCTGCGATCGGCGTTGGGTCGGGTTACGCCGAATTCTCTGCCACGGCGGTGGGGAGCACGATCTACATCGCCGGCTCGCTCGGTATCGGAGGGATTGATGCCTCCTACTACACAATCGGAGGCACACCCTCAGCCCCGGTCTCGATAGCCGCGGGAAGAGGCTGGACGGGTTTATTGCCCACCGACATCGCCATCTCGCAGGGCGCACCTGGTCGGACACGCTGGTGGTATTCTACGAGAATGGGAGCATCAATAACGTAGACTATAACGTCGGCTCGATCGGCACAGGGGGCGCGGTGACCTGGGCGCGACGCAGGGCATCTACTCGACCCCACCGGGCGGGACGAGATGTTCTCTGTCGGCTCCGTCGACACAGCTACAGCGGGGAACGAGTTCGGGGTCGTCTTCACATCCTACCAGAGCGCCTTTATCCAGCTGTTCTTCGCTTCTATCACCGTCTCCGTCTCTTCCGGCGTCCCGGTATCTATCACTCTCAGCCCGTCTTCCGGCGCCGGCGCTTCGCTCAGTGGCTCAAACTTCTTCTCCGTATCCTACACTCTTGGCGGAGTCGCTGAGACCGCGGACCAGACCGGTGGAACCCTGAACCTCAACGTCGACCCATCGACCGACGTCAACGTCTCGGCCATGAGCTCGGGATCGGGTCCCAGTGAGCAATGGTGCCTCTACCTGTGCAGCCCAGTCAACTTCAGCTCTGGAGCGAGCGGCGCGAGCGAGACGTATGTCTACTACCAGCAGTTCCTCGAGCAGGTCTCCTATTCCACCTCGGGAGGAGCACCTCCTTCCAACTGGTGCGGCGGGGGAATATGCGAGGAGTTCCTCTTCTACCCCAGCGCCGGGCTCCCGCTGTCGGTACCTCTTTTGTTGACTCCAACGTCGGTATTCATGGATGCCGAGGACCTGGGACGTGGTAGTGCCGGCCTTCAGCCCGAATTCCGTTACGGCGGGCGACATCATCTCGTTATCATGGGCGGCTTGGGCAGGAATCAGCAGCACAGCGCGGAACTGGATATAAAATGCGTGTTTCTCAGCAAGTCGCACAACGAGAGAAAATTCCGTTTTCTAGCGAGCCGTTCTCCAGTTCCAAGGTAGAATTTTTAGGAGTGCCGAACGTGACATCTCGCGGCCGGTTCAAATCGCCGGTCCGACTGGACAGGGGTTGGTATTCGGTATACCGTTCCCGCTATGCCAGTACCATCCAGCGGAACGGGCGGTGAGGACATCAGCCACGTCCGGGATCAGTTCCCCGGTACGCAGAGTTGGGCATACTTCGATGTAGCTGCACGCGCCTTGCTCCCGAGTAGCACCCGCGAAGCAGTCAATGGCTATTTGGATAGCCTGATGACTGACGGCGGCAACAAGCCCGAGATGTTCAGGGTTGTGGAATCAGCCCGATCGCGGTTTGCCGAGTTGATCGGGGCTGAATTGGACGAAATTGCGATTACGAAGAACGTCTCCGAGGGCCTAAATATCATTGCCACAGCCTATCCGTGGAAGTGGAGGGACAGGCTTGTCGTTTGCGCGGAACGCGAACATCCGAACAACCTATACATCTGGCAGCATCTCGCTCATCGGTACGGGATAGAGATCCTGACGGTGAAAAGCCGTGACGGCCGTATTGCCGCAGAAGACTTGGTCGCCGTATTTGATTCGCAAACACGCATGGTGACGGTTTCATCAATCAGCTTTCATCCCGGCCTGCGTACTGATCTCGATCTTCTGGCGAATGAATGCTCGGCGCGGGGGATATTGCTTCTCGTTGACGCGGTGCAATCTGTCGGAATTTCGCACCTTGATGTGCGCAAGACAAAGATCGATGCCCTCTCCGTGTCCACGCAAAAAGGCCTATTGGGTCTCTATGGCTTCGGGTTCCTCTACTGCCGCAGACATTGGGCAGAACGTCTTGAGCCGGCGTACCTAGCGCGTTTCGGCGTTGATCTCGGCAATGCCCATGAAGCCGAGGGCGGGGTGGCCGACTTCAAACTCATGCCGGCCGCGCGCCGATTTGATCTGGGAAATTACAACTTTGCTGGCGCCACCGCCGTAAACAAATCTCTCGAAATAATTCTCGGAATTGGCACGGAGAGAATCGAGCGGCACGTGACCGAATTGAGCAGACGTCTAGTCGAAGGTTTGGTTGGGACCGGACTGCCGGTGATTGGCGCACCATTCGGTTCGAATTTTGCCAATATCGTTACAGTTGCTCCCAAAGAAGGCGATCCCGAGTTTAACGAGCGACTGGAAAAAGCACTGGCGAGTGAGCGTATACGTTTGTCGGTCCGTCGAAATGCCTTACGATTTTCCAGCCACTGCTACAACACGTCAGACGAAGTGGACCGTATCATCGATTGCGTGCGGCGCTTTGTCCGTCTCAACTCTCCGATGCGCGACAGCTTAGGCGCGCGCGCGTTTTAATGAAGCGTTCCACGCCCCCTCACCCGATACTTCGGCTGATCAGCAAATGGATCTAGGTCTCCGCGGTAAGCGTGCACTGGTCATGGCGGCCAGCAAAGGGCTCGGCCGAGCCGCAGCTGAAGCATTAGCGCGCGAGCAGGCGCACGTTATCATAAGCTCATCGGATGAAAGCCGCTGCCGACACGCTGCCGCAGAGATCGCCCAACAAAGCGCCGGCAGTTGCGATGGCTATGCAGCTGACATGTTCAATCCGGACGATATGGATGACCTCGTCGAACGCGTCTCACGTTCGTGTGGACCGATCGATATCCTGGTCATCAACCATGTTGGCCCGGCACTTGGTCTTGCTCATTCGGTCGACCGAGCCGTGTTGGACGCACATTATCGCCTGATGCTGGCTAGCCCGCTGCGCCTGATTGTTGCTGTATTACCCGGAATGCGCGAACGTCGCTGGGGCCGCATCGTTTCCGTGGGCGGCGGCAGCATGGTTCATGCGTTGCCGAACAAGGTCATGGATAACATCTTCCGACCAGCCCTGACGAATTATACCAAGGCGTTGGCCAACGAGATCGCGGCCGAAGGTATCACCGTCAACATGGTCCTCCCTGGCACCTTCGAAACTGATCGGGTGCGCGATTCGACAGCAAGCAACGCAACCCTGTGGAACATGAGCATCCCGGAAGTGATGCAGCAACGGCTGCAGGGAATTCCGGCTGGCCGCTTTGGCGACCTCGCAGAGTTCGGCGCGGTTATCGCTTTTGCATGCAGCGCCCCGGCAAGCTATATCACCGGAAGCATTATTCGCGTCGACGGCGGTCAGACGAAAACGATATTATAATAAACTCAGCTCGTTGGAAGCATTTGCGCCATGTCCTTGGCCGACAGGAGTAAGTGCTTCTCCATTAGTCGTGCAGCGGCGACTGCGTTGCCGCTTGCCATTGTATCGGCGATCTCCAGTTGCCTCACAGCGGCACGGGCAAGATGCTCGAAATAATCTTGGCTGTGAGTTCGGTCTCGCATTGATTTTTTCACTAATGCGACGCGGTAGAACAGGATCAGCTTCTCAAGGTTACGCATGATGTTGATCAGGTAAGGATTGTGGCAACCCTCTACGATAATGTCATGGAATTTGCTGTTCAGCTTCAGCGCCGCGTCAGCATCGTGCCTGGCGACCGCGTTTCGGGTCTTCTCAACTATGCCCTTGATTTGGTGGAAGAGCGTCTCATTTCCGGCAAGGGTCGCTTCGTGAACGGCTAGCGCCGCGAGCGGCGCCCGACATTTATAGAGGCTTGCAAGCCCGTCGGGATCGACAAGGCGCACCTCGTAGCCGCCGTTTTCGAGGCCAACAAGAACGCCATCGCGCGCCATTTGCCGCATTGCTTCTCGAACCGGCGTGCGGCTGGTCTTGAGACGAAGCGCCCACTCGCGATCGCTTAGTCTTTGGCCCGGGTTGATGTCGCCGCTGAAGATCAGTGTCCACAGCGCCTCATAAATCTGTTCATATAGCGGGATTCCGCGTCTGACTTCTCGCTGGTCAGTCGTGGCCGGCCGGCGACTCCGATTTAAAAGCAGCGCCATCTCCTGAGGTCCGTGAAATGCTTGGTATGAAGCCCTGCTCAGAAGGCGATTCCCGACGACGTGTAATGCTGGATTATCTCGCTACCGGTAGCGAACCATACCTTATCGTGTGACGCGATGTAACTGAGAGCCTTTTCGAGCCCGCGGATACGATGCGGCACGCCGATTATGAATGGATGCAGGCAGATTGCCATGACACGCCCAGACTTCGCTCCCTCCTCATAAAGCACATCGAACTGCCGGCAAGTCAGCTTCTCAAACTCATCGATCGTACCATTGCGGTAATACAGAAAGGGCGAGTTGTTTACCTCATAGGAATATGGAATTGAAGCGATGCGTCGTTTCCCTACAGTCATCAGATATGGTTGATCATCGTTCGTCCAGTCGGCGACATACAGAAACCCTTCGTCAATAAGGTACTCGAGCGTGTTCCAGTTCTCGGCTAGTGCCGACCCCAACCATCCGTTTGGCCTTTGTCCGGAGGTTTCCGCAATGATCCGAACGCATTGAGAAATTGTTGCGCGTTCCGCTTGTTCGTCCAGTTCCGTGAGCCTGACGGTATTGGTGATGTTATGCCCCATAAACTCCCATCCGCGCTCGACGCCGGCGCGCACGATCTGAGGATGATGGATGCAGATATCGGCGTTTAACGATGCCGTGGCGCGAATCCCGAATTTGTCCAGCACCTCCATGAGGCGCCAGATTCCGACGCGATTCCCGTAATCTCTTTGCGCCCAAGCGCGAACCGTGGGCGCTTTGCCTTTCGCCTCGAACGGATGTCCCGCTAGACCGGTGGTGAGGGGAAAGAATTCTATGTTGGGAATAACCCAGACCGCGATTTGGGCACCGCCAGGCCAAGTCAGTGCCGGCCGATCGACAATCGGGATGTATTTGAATGGACCATAAGCGCTTGGCTGCATCGGAAACCTCAACATTTTCCGCGGCATCATGTCTCGCCGAGCAAGGAGCTGCCACATACCCTAGACCGGCTACCCGGTATACGGTATTCCTAGGTCGGCGGCAAAACGCAAGGTGCCCTGACGATGGCGGCAAGGAAATCCATAGACTTGGTGATACGTGGCGGCACCCTCGTCTTCGCCCATGGCCGGATAGCGGCCGACGTGGCCGTCCAAAATGGGATCATCGTCGCGATTGGAAACGAGGAGTTACTCCCTCCGGCTGAAGAGATGATCGACGCGAGCGGTCTGTTCGTTTTGCCCGGTATAATCGACGCACACGTTCATTTTCGCGATCCAGGAGATACTGAAAACGAAGATTGGCAGACAGGCTCAGCGGCTGCTGCCGCCGGCGGCGTCACTACCGTCTTTGATATGCCTAGCACGAATCCGCCCGTCGACACCGTCGCGAATTTGCTGCTGAAGGAGGCGATTGCACAGGCCAAATCGCATGTGGATTATGGGCTGTACGGCCTTCTTGGCGCAAAGAATCTTTCCGAACTCGAAGCACTGAGCAAACACGGCGTGATCGGCTTCAAGTGCTTCATGAGCAGTTCGCTTTCTGGCCGTCTTCCCGCGCCGGACGACGGTGTAATGCTCGAAGCCTTCGAGCAGATAGCTAAGTTGGGACAGCGATGTATCGTTCATGCCGAAAACCTTGGCATTGTCACTCATCGCGAACGTCAGCTCAGGGCGGCCGGCCGTACTGATGCACGAGCGCACGCAGAGTCGAGGCCGCCGGTAGCAGCGGCAGAGGCTGTCGCGCGCGCCATCGTGTTTGCGCAATCAGCGGGAATGCGCTTGCACATCGCGCATGAAAGCTCAGCCGACGCCCTCCCGCATATTGTCGCCGCTAGGGCACGCGGGCTTGATGTGACGGTAGAAACGTGTCCGCAATACCTACTACTGACCGATGACGATGTTGCCGAGAAGGGCGGAGTTCTGCGCTGCAATCCCCCGATCCGCAAATCGGGACACGATGCGGCTCTCTGGAAGGCATTAAACGACGGACTTATCGACATCTTGACCACAGACCATGCGCCTCATGGCATTGGGCACAAGACAAGGCCCGATATTTGGGACAATAGTTGTGGCTTGCTTGGCGTCGAAACAGCGCTGCCGCTGATGTTGAGTGAAGTCTGTCGCGGCCGCCTCACGCTCGAACGTCTCGTCGCACTGTGCGCGACAAATCCAGCGAAGGTTTGGGATATCTTTCCGAAAAAGGGCGTCCTGCAGGTAGGTTCGGACGCGGACATCGTACTTGTCGACATGGAGCGAAAGGCCGCAATCGATCAAGCCAAGCTGCATTCCAAGCAACGCATTTCGGGCTGGCACGGGCGCCGCATACAAGGCCAGCCGGTACGAACAATCGTGCGAGGTCGTACCGTGATGCGGGATGGAAAGGTGGTTGGTCCTTCCGGGTGGGGCCGTCCAGTTCACCATTGGCCCCTGGAGGCGGACCGAAACAAAAGGCTAGCACCGCCAGCTGCCAACCTGAAGTCAGCGCTCGCCTCAACTTGATAGTCAAATTTTTTGGAAACTCGGGAGAGTTGTAATGATCAATCGAATACGTTTATTGGCACTCGTCTTCGCAATCGTCGCCGCGATGGCCGGCCGGTGTGCGAATGCCGCCGAGACGGTTCGCATCCTGACCGCACAGCCAGGCTGGCAGGCTATTAGCGTCTGGTACGCAAAGGATCTTGGCCTTTTCACAAAGTATAACGTTGATGTTCAGCATACGCCGCTGGATTCCAGCCCGTCGGTAATGGAGGCTTTCGTGTCTGGACAGGGCGATATCGCCATCGCCAATGTCGGCACTGCTGTTAATGCATACTTTCGTGGTGTTCCGTTGCGGATCATCGCCGGAACACCTGCATCCGACTATCCCATTATGGCAGTATCGCCCTCAATTAATGGAGTGGCCGCATTGAAGGGCAAAAAGATCGCCGTCTGGAGCGTGCCCAGCGACGCGACGCTCGCGCTGGATGCGCTCGTGCAAAGCAAATATGGCCTCAAGCCGGGGAGCGACTTCACCTACGTCAAGGTTCCAGCCCAAAATGTCTGCGACACGATTAAGCGCGGCCAAGCCGACGCCGGTATAGTCTTCGAGCCGTTCGCATCAGCATGTTTGATCAGTGGAGCGCACCGGGTCGCTCCATCGGGAACGGTATCGTTTGATCCGCCGAAGCTTGTCTCCTCTTCGGTGGTAGTCGCTAACGCCAATTTCCTGCAACAGCACACGCAGGCCGCAGAGGCAGTCCTGAAGGCTCTTGATGAAGCTGTCACATGGGCTGGCAAGAACAAGACGGAAGCGGTGCAGTCGCTTGCCAAATATTCGGGTCAGCCGACGAATGCTATCGCGCTTTCCTACGATGCCGTAAACTTTAATATCGGCATCGATCGCGGCTACCACGACATTCTACTCAAGCGTTACGAAGAGGCCGGCTTGATCAAGCAGATTCCCACGGCTGCCGACTTGGCTAAGCTTTACCAAACTAACCTGCTCAAACATTGAATGCGGCCCTGGACGAATGATCGGGAGTATCAAGCTTCGCAAAGCCGAGTTTACGCTCGCATCGTTCGCACTCTTCTTCGGCATCTGGTGGGCGATATCGCGCTTCTCGCCGATTGCGCCATACCTGCTACCGTCGCCGCAGGCGGTATTTGTAACTCTAGTACGCGCGGTTACTTCATCGATCCCAGGCGTTAACCTCTGGGGAGACGCCTGGGTCAGCCTACAGCGCCAGTTCATCGGCTTTCTTTCCGCAGTCGTGCTGGGCGTTCCGCTGGGCATCGCGTGCGGCTATGCCCAGGGGCTATTCCTAGGCGTCGACCGGTTACTTCGGGTCATCTATCCGATCCCGACCTTTGCTTGGATACCGCTGGTCCTCATCTGGTTCGGCCCTGGCGGTCAAGCCATTACACTCATGGTGACAATTGCAGCGTTCTGGCCAATTTATATGCAGACCTATCAGGGCACTCGTCAGATCAGCGCGCGTTACCTCTGGGTGGCAAACGCCCTGGGCGCGACACGCTTCTCGATTGCCCGCTCCATTTTGCTACCTGGAAGTCTGCCGTATCTGCTCAACGGCCTGCGTCTTGGCTACGGCGAGGCTTGGCGGCTTTTGGTAGCTGCTGAGATCATCCTGGCGACAGCCGGCTTGGGACACCTTATCGAAGTGTCACGCTCCACACTCGACGTCGATCGAGTCATGGTAGGCATGGCCGTCATCGGTGTTCTAGGATTTTTGGTGGAGCGTTTTGCATTCGACCGCCTAGAACAATTGACCGTCGCCAGGTGGCGGCCGCCGATCACGAGCTAATCAGCCGCATGTCCGCAGATTTCATCGATATCGCGAATGTGTCAAAGGTCTTTCGAACCAGCGATGACAAGACGCTGCTAGTCGTTGACGGTATTGATCTTTCCATTTCCCAAGGGGAGTTCGTTTGCATCCTTGGACCGTCTGGCTGTGGGAAGAGCACTTTGCTCAACCTGGTGGCTGGGTTCGAGAAGCCTAGCACTGGGACAATTACCTGCGGCGGAGCAAGGATCGATTCCCCTGGTGCGGATCGAGGAATCGTCTTTCAGGAGCATACCCTGTTCGAGTGGATGACGGTTCGAGAAAACGTCCTGTTCGGGCTGACATGCAATCCGAAAATCCGCCGTCAGGTGTCAGATCCGAAGCGGCGCGCGCAGGAGTGCATCAATCTCGTAGGACTGGGCGGATTCGAAAATGCGTATCCGAATCTTCTTTCCGGCGGAATGAAACAGCGCGCGGCGATCGCACGATCGCTCGCGCCTGATCCGCGCATTCTTCTGATGGACGAGCCGTTCGGCGCTTTGGATGCGCAAACTCGCTACGTGCTGCAGCAGGAGCTATTGCATGTATGGCAACGCACTGGAAAGACCATACTTTTTGTAACCCATAGCATTGAGGAAGCGGTCTTTCTCGCCGACCGGATCGTGGTAATGACACACCGCCCAGCACGCATAAAGAACGTGATCGAGCTACGCCATGCGAGGCCTCGTGACATCAACGACAGTGAATTAACTGCGATCAAGGCCGATCTTTATGACTCAATGGCTCGTGAGCGGAACGTAGCATGACGGGAAAAATAGAACTCTTCGGCGCGGAACGGCTAGTTCGCGACTGGTGGCTTCTGGCTTTTGTCTTACTGCTCTGGGTGATTGCTTCCATTCTTGACTGGTTGCCCCGAGACGAATTCCCAGATCTGCAATCATTGGCAGGCGCCGCCATCCAGTTAACGACCGGCAAAGGGGGAGTGCTCGGTTCGCTCGCCGCCAACACCAGCGCCTCAGTCGGCCGTTTCGCGGCGGGCTACGCCTTATCGCTCGTCGTAGGGCTGGCACTGGGTCTGCTTATGGCGACTAGCGTCGTTGCAGCACAATTATTGCTCCCGGTTCTGCGCTTCCTTTATCCCATCCCAAGTCTCGCCTGGACCCCGTTGGTAATCATGTGGTGCGGCTTGGGCGAAAAGTCAGTGATCGTTCTTATATTTTTGACCGCTGTTTGGCCGGTGATCTATGGCGCTTACGACGGCTTCAGAGCCATTCCGACGAAATATTTGAATGTCGCCAGCCAGCTTGACGCAACGTGGTCATTTCGTGTGCGAAAGGTGATGATTCCAGCTGCATTGCCGATCCTTGTTTCCTCACTGCGGATTTCCCACGGAATGGGCTGGCGGGCCATTATTGGTGCAGAAATGGTCGCGGCGCTGAGCGGGCTTGGATACATGCTCAATATGGCGGGTGAGTTGCGCCGACCCGACGCCATTGTGCTCGGCATGATTGTGATTGCCGTTATCAGCGTCTTATTTGATCGCATTATCTTCGGTCCGATCGAACGGCGGCTTACTCGAATGGGGATATGAGGCAGATGGAAAGCCGCGGCTCACTTTCTATTGGTGCCATGGCGCTCCGCCATCCATTCATCCTAGGGTCCGGCCCGATCGGTGTGCGCGGCGATGACCTAATCGCTTATGGGCAGGTCGCCGCTGCAATCGTGACGAAATCAATCTCGGCCAAACCTTCGCGCGGCAGCCCACAGCCCCGCATCGTCAAGATCGATCGCGATGGAATGATCAATTATGAGGGGGGCCCAAACCCTGGCATCGACGCGTTTTGCGCGACGTTAGCAAAGGTTCGGTCCGCCATTCCCTGCCCAATCATCGGATCAATTTCGCCACGAACTCTCACATACCCAAAAGAGCTTGAGCACATGGTGGAAAAATTCATCGCTGCCGGCTGTGATGGGATCGAGCTCGATTTCAAGTATCTTTACGATCAAGCCCAAGGTAAACTTGAGTTTCGCCCTGAAAATATGATCTCAGTTCTACGCCGTGCCTGCGCAGTCACGGATAAGGCGGTGATCGCTAAGCTCGCCTTCGGCTCTATTCCGCTTAATGATCTGGCCAAGGCCGCCGAAGACGGAGGCGCGGCCGCGATCTCTGCCATCAACACTGTCTTTCCCGCAATGCGCATTGGACTACGGTCGCGGCGCCCGATGTTGTCCATGGATTATGGTGGCCTTTCCGGCGCGCCGATACGCGCCTTGGCTGTTGCCGCCATTTACCGACTGCGGCAAGCGACAACACTGCCGCTCATCGGGATAGGCGGAATCGTAACCGCGGAGGACGCAGCCGAATTCTTGCTCGCCGGCGCCAATGCCGTGCAAGTCTATACTACTGCCCAGATCCGCGGCCCAGGCATTTTTACAGAGTTGGCAAACGACCTTGATCACCTGCTGGACGAGATGGAGGTGGCACACTTGGCCGATATCATCGGCGCGGCTCACAAGGCTGGCCCGCGACGCCGGGAAGATCATCAATGGGACGCCGTCGATCAATAGAAGAAAGGCTTCGCAAGCGTGAACACTAAAGAAGTTACGATGCTTTGCGCTGCCGTCGATCGGCAACTCCCGGTGGCGTCGCGCATTTTCGACGACCTGCGGGTGCGAACGACGGACGGTGAAGGTATCACCCGGGCCTCTTATGGGATCGGGGAGCAGATCGGGCATGACGTGATGCGAACGGCCGCCGATGAGATCGGACTCGAGGTGACAACCGATCTGGCAGGCAATCTCTACGCCACACTGCCTAGCGCGAACCGTCTCGCACCGCGCTGGATTTCCGGGTCCCACCTCAATTCGGTTCCCCACGGCGGCAATTTTGATGGAGCCGCAGGCGTCATTGGCGCACTAATAGCGCTCGCCGCTCTCAAGGACCTTGGCGTTCAGCCCAAAAAGGATCTTGTCGCGATGGCCATTCGTGCCGAGGAGTCCTCGAGTTGGTTCTCAGGTCGACATAACAGCCATTTTGGCAGTCGCGCCGCACTCGGTCTGCTCGGGAGCGATGAACTCGACTCTGCGGTTCATTTGGCCACTGGGCAGACGCTAGCCGAATCTATCAATTCCGCGGGCTTTGACTCCGCGTCAATTCGCAAGGGAATTCGGGTCCTTAGACCGGAGAACGTCGGCGGCTTCGTTGAGTTGCACATCGAGCAGGGTCCAGTACTCGTTGCCATGGAAAGGTCTGTGGGCATCGTCACGGCAATCCGCGGAACGATCCGCGCGCGCAATGCTCGCTGCATCGGCGCCTACTCCCATTCGGGCGCCGTGCCACAGAACATGCGCCGAGACGCGGTTCTGGCTACAGCCGAACTGATCAATCGCATTGAGGATTACTGCTCGGGACTGAGGGCACATGAGAAGGATGTAGTGTTCGCTGTTGGGCGTCTGCATACCGATTTGGCGGCGGACAGCCTAAGCAAGGTGCCGGGGCTGGTATCCTTTACGATCGATGTACGCTCGCAAGATGGGCCGTTGCTAGCAGCCGTCAATTTACGCATCGGTGAACTGGCAGCTAAAATTGGAGGGCAGCGCAATGTCAGCTTCGATCTCAACGATAGAACGGTTGTCGAGCCAACCATCATGGACTTTTCATTTCGAGAAACTCTTAGGCAAACGGCCACCGTGTTGGATCTCGATGCGCCCGAACTGCCCTGTGGGGCGGGGCACGACGCCGCCGAATTTGTTCGCGCCGGCATTCCGAGTTGCATGCTATTCGTGCGCAATGTCGGAGAAAGTCACAACCCTGATGAGATGATGACGTCGGCGGATTTCCGCGACGGGACTTTGTTGCTGACTTGTTTTCTGTATACGAAGGCTTTTTCGAGTTAACTAAGTGATTTACAAGCGCATGTCGGTAACTGCTCCGACTTGCTAGGAAACGCGTCTTTCTTAATAAGTTTTTGGAAGAGCGGCACTCTCAATTTCCAGCGCGAGAGCGTTCCACAGGAACTGACTTGCGCCGAGCTGCGCAAAAATTCAACCTCGCGCTGAAGACACTTCACTGAACATGAACTGGGGCGTCTGCGTTCTAATCCCCTTCCAGGACTTCCGGATTAGGTACCCCGGCCTCTTTGAGGGCTCGCGACAGCTTGGCGAATAGATTTGCGTGATATCTCTTGCTACCGACCTCATTTGTCACGGTCGTATGAAACCACCCCGAATGGGGCAGCGTGAGATGTATGTGCCCTGATCCCTTGTCGTACCAGACGCCAACATTGAGATAGGCCGTATTACCCCCCGTTTCGCTCTTTCGAATGTCGCTTTGCATATTGTTCTCCCGTGTCCAGCTGAATGCGGATGCGGCCCAACGGGCGAGAACCCTCAGCGATACTGACACTTTGTTGGGACCGGCCGCGACGCCTGTCAGCTCGACCGAATGGCTGGTCGCGGCAATGACACTCGGGAGCATGACCGCGCTCAACATTTGGGGCAAAGGCCTGGCGCGCATGTTGTGCGCGTTGATCGGGCTTACCATTGGCTATGCCACGGCGCCGGCGGCTGGTTTATTGAACCCCGCACTGTGGGCACTCGTTGCGCAGTCCGATTGGCTGGGAATTCCCCACTTCGACCACATCGCCTACTCCTTCAACGCCATACTTGTCGCACCCTTTACTATTGCCAGCCTCGCTGCCGCCATGAAGGCTGCGGGCACGCTAGCGATCTGCCAGAAGATGAACGATGCAACTTGGGTGCGGCCCGACATGCGTTCGATAACGCGTGGCGTGCTCAGTGACGGCCTGGCGACGATGATCGCCGGCCTTGCTGGAACCGCCGGCGAGGTCAACACCTCAACGCCGAGCGCAGGGCTTGCTTCCGCTACCGGCGTTGCCAGCCGCAAGATAGCGGTCGTGGCCGCCGCGATTTTCTTTTTGCTGGGTTTTTGTCCAAAATTGACCGCGTTACTTGCAGTTATGCCTCGCGCCGTCGTGGTGTCCGCGCTGATGTATGCCGTGACCTTCATTATGATCAACGGTCTCCAAGTCATGATGTCGCGCATGCTGGATACGCGGCGCACCTTCGTACTCGGCTTCGGCATTCTTGGCGGACTGGCGATGGAAGTCTTTCCCAAGAGCGTCAACCTGATGCCGAGCGAGATAGGGGCGGTCGCCGGCTCATCCCTGGTGGCATCGACTGCCATCGCCCTTCTGTTGAATCTAGTGTTTCGAATTGGTGTACGCAAAACCGCAACGCTTAACATCGCGCGGGAAAAGATTAATCCAGAAACAATTGAGAACTTTTTCTCCGAGCAGGGCAAAGCGTGGGGAGCCCGTCAGGATGTGACGAATCGCGCGAGCTTCGGCGCAATTCAATTAGTCGAAACCATCGCTGAGACCTGCTGGAAAACCGGGACAATGATCGTGCGCGCTAGCTTTGATGAATACTCGATGGAGGTCGCCATTACATATCCTGGCGAGCGCCTCGAATTCCCAAAAGAACGACCCTCTATCGAGCAAATTCGAGACCCAGAGGTCGGCGAGCGTCTCTTAGCGGGTTTCATGCTAAGGCGTAACGCGGACCGTGTTCGATCCGAACTCAAAGACGGGAAATGCATAGTGCATTTCCATTACGATCACTGAATTTGGACGACGAGCAGATAATCGGCAAAGACAATGCTCCGAGTCAGTGACGATGCCCGTTTCGGGTCAATTTCTACCGAAATTCCATGTCCAAGTTAGGTCCGCTTTCGCGCAGATCGCGACCAAATCGCGGACTTCCCGGCACTTCGAACGGTGACATTTGACCGTTTGTTTGCGTTTCTAGTCACTGGCCAATCATGTGCGGCATTTCTTTTTGCTCCGCGCGTTCAAGCTTTCGGCCGTGGCGCTTTCTTGCGCATTTCGCGCTTTGCCAGCCGGAAATATCGCGCAATCTCCTCTGCGGCGCCCGGCGCCGGCACGCCGCGCGGGTCGGTGTAGTTCAGGTGAGAAAAGTCCACCGGCGGTGTTTTGCTTGGATTGTACGGGTCGACACCGATGGCGATCCGGTCGAGCACCCCGCGCAGCAAGTGAAGAAAAATACCCTTATTGTAGCGCGCGCCCTCCGAACGTCTGAGTGGCGATTCGTGGCCCAAAATCTCGTCGACCCAACCGGGATTGACGCCGGGGAGGTTTTGCAGCTCCGTCGCGACGTTTCCCCGGAATGAGCGAAAGTCAAATTGGCGATCGTAGACTTTGATTTGCTGGCGGTAATGAACGAAGCGTCCGCTGTAGCCCGGGCTGCGCCGGAGTTCGGGGCCCTGCGGGATTAGTTCCGGGAACAGCGGGTCGCCGGAATTACGGCCGTAATATCGGCATTCCAAAAACCCCGCGTCCAGCAATCGGACCGGCAGTGGCACGTCCCGCGTCGAGGACGGCGTTTTGCTGTCACGGATCTTAATGTAGGGGAGGGGACCGGCGTCCGTTTCGACGAACTGGATATCGCCGACGTAGCGATGACATGCCTCGTCCTCCCGAAGCCCCATCGAGCGCCCCATCAGGGTGACCCAAAACAGCGCGTCGCGGTGAATTTCATCGCCGGCGATAGCACGGCGGTAAATCGACTTGCAACCTGCAAACAGCGGCGACGTAAAGAGACGCCGCTCCAGATCGGCTGGCCATACGGGGTGCTCCTCGCGCGCCGCCCGTCCGCGCGGTTTCGCGGTGATGTGGCCGCGGAACGGATTTTCCGTTTTTGGGATTTTTTCGGTGCGGACCAGGTATTCCCAATACTCGATGCCGTTGCTAATGTGCTTGTTGGCCGTGACGGTGCTCGCCCGTTCAATTTTTTTCTGGTCGGCCTCGGAGAGTTCTGGCAATTTCTTTGAGAATTTTCGCTGGCGCTAAACATTTCCATTTGCTTTTCGAATGATAATCCCGCGGCAGCTGTAGGAATTTCTGGCGAAAAATGTCCGCAATGCCGCCGCTAATTTCGGCCACCTGTAAATCGCCGACCAGAGCCTGGAAGAGCTTCCGTGTGCCCTCGGCATTGCGCGCGGTATCGGACTTCCACTCCATATTGCGGACTTTGGCTGCAGAAAACTCCTCCCAGTAAGCGAGGAATTTAAATCCCGGCAGTGCTGGTCTTGGCGGGAAGGCAGCCACATGACGCGGGATGGCGGCAATGGTTTGGCGCAGTTCGTCAAGGAGCGTGGAATAGCCGCGCAGAATAGTGCGTGACCACAGCCGCCCGTCCGGACTATTGCGATCAATCGGAACGGCCATGGCGTTGCCGACGCCGGCGATCACGTCGGCAAATTCGTCGATCCCCGGTGCGGACGGACCGAGCGCACGGGCGGTGCGGGTTTTTTGTTCGCCGGCAAACATGCGGTCCGCGGAGAGCAGGAGGCCCTCGAGCTCGGCGGCATTTTCTGGCCCGAGCTTTTCGATCTCGTCCGGTTCCAGGAGCGCAATACCGTCGGTTTCTGCAAGCCGTGCCTCCCGGCGCCAGAGGCACGCATCGATCCAGCGCCGCACCATCGCTTCGGCTTCGGCCTGTGGCGTTTGAGGGGTGAAGTGGCCCATTAATTCCTCCACCTGCAGGCGCAGGAGGCGGGCGCGACGCAAGGCGACGCGGTAATCCTCCGTTCTGAGGCTGCAACCAACCTCTCTCGAGGAAATGCAAGCGGCAAGCCCTGCCGGCCAGCGGAACCGGAAAAACCATGTATGGCCGCGTCGGCGCAGGTAGTGCCCGTATCCCATGGGTGACCCCGTTGTGGACCATCTGGGTGGACCACCGCGGAGTTTTGGAAGACTACGGGCCGAAGGTATTGAGGTGGCAGGCGAATCCCGAGTCTGGCTGGGGAACTAGGATTCGAACCTAGATTAACGGAGTCAGAGTCCGCTGTTCTACCGTTGAACTATTCCCCAAAACGCGCGTGCCGCCGATCCATGGGCCAAAGCGCCTTTAGCGCTTGATCCGTGCCGACGGCGCGGCGGAGCGGGTCTGGCTTAGGGCAAATCCGCCGTTTTTCCAAGCCTGCGTATTGCAAACCCGCGACTGCCATCGAGGTGCCGTGGCGGCGTCTTTCCCAGTGATGCGTCCTCTCGCGCCGGGCCGGCGCATCGCCGCGGCGCGGCGCCCGCCGCGCAGCGTTCGCGGTAGGGAATACTGCGCATCGCAATTGATCTATGGTAATAACAAAGTACAAATCGAATAAGTACTTGTACGTAATCAGTATAGATTCACCATTTTACGTTCGAATAGTTTACCGCGCCCGCCGTTTCACTTAATGATGGCCGGCGTGGGGGACTATTCGATGAGTATCGATATTTTTGCGGATCGTCTGGCCCGGGTGCGGCGGCGTTTCGTGTCGACGCTGCAGGGGCGCATCGATGACACCGCCGCTTCGCTCGGCAAGCTCGCCGCCAAGGCGCCGGCGGCCGCCACGGCTGTCGGCGAGGTCTATCGCTGCGTCCATAGCATCGTCGGCGTCGGGACGACCATCGGCTTTCCCGCCACCGGCCACGCCGCGCACGATGTCGAAGACGCGTTGCGGCCGGCGCAGAACGACCGCCGCGGCCTGTCCGAGGATGAAATGTTCGTCCTCAAGCAGCGTCTGGCCGAGCTTCGGGCCGCAGCCGCGCGCGAAATACAGGACTTCTATCGCGAACTGAAAGTGTCGCACGAATAACGGGGTGGGGTATGCGTAGCGGTGTCGTATGCGTTTTCGCAGTTGCACTTGCCGTGGCCGGACCGGCACTGGCTCAGGACCAAGTTCGGGACCAATCCCAAAGCGGACTTCAGGCAGAAGACCGGGTGCCGGTGCCGCCGGCGCCTTTGCTCGAGCGGTCACCGGAAGTGGCGCAATTGCAATTGCAATCGGAGGCCATGGCGACACAAGACGAGTCCAAGGCATTGGCCAATGTACCGCTTGCAGAGCCGGCCAAGGAGCCGCGGAAGGAACGGGTGAGGCCGCAGCCGAAAATCCGGCCCATTGCACGCCGGATTCCGGCGGCTGCGGAAAGAATCGCGCCAGCTCCGGACAAATCGGCGGTGCTGACGCCACCGCCGCAAGCGGCCGAAAACCCCTCCGCCGGTCCGATTGCCGAGATCACGCTTGGCGACCTCGGCTTCGTCAACGGTTTCCGCTTCGCCAATCTCGGCGGCCAAGGCGAATTGTTCGTACCGCTGCCGCAGGGTGACGCTACGGCGACCGCGCTCGATCTGGTGTTCGACGACGTCAGCGCGCACGATGCCACGCGCAATCTGCAGGTCCAGGTCAACGACCGCACCGTCGCCGCGATCGTGCTCGACGGCAAATCGCCGGACCGGATGCTTCGCGTGCCGCTGCCCGCCGCCAGGGCAAGAAACGGGTTCATCAAGCTTACGTTTCTATATTCCGGCGCGGCGACCATCGACCGCTGCATCGACGTGCGCGCCGTCGGCGACGTCGTGACGATCCGGCCGGAGACCGCGATCGAAATCGACGTCGGTCCGGTTGCCAAGCTTGATGTCGCGACAACGGCAGCGCTGATGCCGCGCGACATCGCCGTCATGTTGCCGCCACGGTCGGTATCGGCCACCGAGATCGCGACCGCGATCACCGTGGGCCGCGCCGTTCTTGCCAGCGGTCGCCGCGTGACGTTTTATCATGGCTACGATCAGATTCGCCGCTCTGGCCAAGCGCGACGGCGCCGGGCACTGGACCGAAGGCATCGTTCTCGTCGGCCCGCTTGCGGATGCCGCCGGCATTATCGATTCGCCGATCGCCGTCGTCGCCGGCGAATTCCGCCAGTTCGGCCTGCTCGATGCGGTTCGCGTCGGCGGATTGCCGGCGTTGCTGGTATCCGATAGCGAGGCGGTGCGAGCCGGCCGCTTGTTCGCCAGCCCGATGCTGGCGGCGACCCGCGGCGTTACGGCGGCATCGGTGGGCAAAAGCGCGCCGCTCGATCTGCCGACCGATCGCGTGACATTCGATCAACTCGGCATTCCGGCCGCCGAAGTCGAAGTGTTCGGCCGCGCCAACCTCTCCGCGGTGATCGATACGCGGCGCTTGCCGGCCGGGACGCGCCCGGCGCGTCTTTTGCTCGACGTGATGGTGGCGCCCAACGGCGACAACGAAAAAGCCGTCGTCAGCGCCTTCCTCAATGAACGCATGCTCGGCTCGACCGTGGCGGCGACAGGCGAGGCGACGCATCTCGATCTGGCTTTGCCGGACGGCCTCATGGGCACCGTCGGCGATCTGCGCGTCGTTGTCGAACGCGACAGCGCGCAAGGCAATTGCCGCTTCGAGCCGCAAGGCTATCCGGCGCAGATCCTCGGCTCGTCCGCCGTGATTCTGGAAAAGGCCGATACCGCGGCCCACGATTTTTCCGATCTGACGCCGCGCTTTGCTCACGGCTTCGAGATCCTGTTGCCGGCGCGCGCCGCCGATCAGCCGACGCAGATGCTGGGCCTGGTGTCGCAGGTCGCCAATCAATTGTCGCCGGACACCGCGCCGTTCGAGGTAAGTTTTATCCCCTCAGAGAGCGCACCTGTTCCGAAGCACAGCGTTCATCGCGGTCAGCGACACGGCGCCCGCAAACACCTCCCCGCATGTCCGCTTCGATCGCGGCCGCGTGGCGGTGATCGACCGCTCCGGCCGCACGCTGCTCGATTTGGGCGGCTTCGTCGGCGGCGCGGTGGCGCAAGTCGTTTCCGCCGGCGATACGCCGGGCCTTTGGATTCATCCGATGGCGACAGACGCCGGCCTGCCGGCGCCGCCGCAACTTCGCCTTGACCACGGCGACGTGGCGTTCGTCGACGACAAGGGCGTGGCGCTCGCGATGTCGACCGAGCGCGACAACGTGGTCAGGATTTCCTATCCGGACCAGGTGTCGTGGCTCACCGTCGCCGAGCGCTTCCGGTCCTGGATCATCGCCGGACTTTGGCTGATGGGGACAGCGGTCCTCTTGCTCGTGCTTCAGCGCATGTTCCGGCGCCGCCCCGCGAACTTGTCCGACTAACTCGATGCGCGCAGGGCAATTCGGGGTAAGCCATGGCATTGTCACCGTCTGATCGCAGTTTGGGCGATCTCTTGGTCGGCCGGCGCATCATCACCCTCGCCCAGCTCGACGAGGCGGTCGAGCTTGCCGAACGCTGGAATGTGCGGCTCGGCGATGCGCTCTTGTCGCGCAACTGGATGGATTCCCACCTCTACTACGAGGCCTTCGCGCAAAACTTCGACCTGCCTTTGGTCGATCTCATCAGTGAGCCGCCGGATCGCGAACTTTTGCAGGCGGGCGATGCCGACCTCTATGCCAATCGGCTGACCCTGCCGTGGCGGCGGCGCGATGACCGGCTTCTCATCGCCACCGCCGAACCGGGCCCGCAAACGCTTCTGTTCGCGCGCGAGCGCTGGGGCGCCGGCATCGAGTTCGTCGTCGTTTCCAAATTCGACATCGTCGTTACGTTGCAGACGGCGTTCGCCGACAGCATGTCGCATCACGCCGTGTTCGAACTGGCCGAGCTCGATCCGGAAATGTCGGCGCGCACGGTGTTCACCGGGCCGCAGTTGATGGTGTGCTATGCGATCGTGAGCGCGATCATGGGCGGCCTGGCGCTGGCGCCACTTGCCACTCTCATCGTGCTCAATATCGCGATCAGCATTTTCTATCTCGGCAACTTCGTCTTCAAAGGCGTTCTAGTCTCGATCGGCGGCGGCCGCTCGGCCGAACTCGACGAGGCAGTCGCGGTGGAAGCCCGTGCCTTGAAGACCGAGGATCTGCCGGTGTTCACGGTCCTGGTGCCGATGTTCCGCGAGGCGGCCATGTTGCCGCGCCTGGCGCAGTCGCTGCGCGAGCTCGATTACCCGCTCGGCAAGCTCGACATCAAGATTGTGCTCGAGAGCGGCGACACCGAGACCATCGAAGCGGCGCGCTCGCTCGGTCTCGAAGGCGTGTTCGAAATCGTCATCGTGCCGAAGTCGGAACCGCAGACCAAGCCTAAGGCCTGCAATTTCGCGCTGCGCTTCGCGCGCGGCGAATATCTGGTCATCTACGATGCCGAAGACCGGCCCGAGCCCGACCAGCTACGCAAAGTGGTGGCGACGTTCCGCCGCTCGCCGCCCAATACCGCCTGCCTGCAGTGCCGGCTCAATTACTACAACGCCGACGAAAACTGGCTGACGCGGATGTTCACGCTCGATTATGCACTTTGGTTCGATCAGGTCCTGCCGGGTCTCGAGCGACTCGGCATGCCGATTCCGCTCGGCGGGACCTCCAATCATTTCCGGATCGACGTGCTGCGCGAACTGCACGCGTGGGATCCGTTCAACGTCACCGAGGATGCCGATCTCGGCATTCGTATCGGCCAAAAGGGCTACCGCGTCGGCGTGGTCGACTCCACCACCTTCGAGGAAGCGAGCTGCCGGACCGCGCAGTGGCTGCGGCAGCGTTCGCGCTGGATCAAGGGCTACATGCAGACGCTTCTGGTCCACACCCGGCGGCCGCTGCAATTGCTGCGCAACACCGGGCCGCTCGGCTTCCTCGGTTTCGTATTTTTCATCGGCGGCACGGTACTGGCCGGTTTGCTCAATCCGATCTTCTGGCTGTTTTACGCAATCTGGCTGGTCGCCTCTGCCGCCGACATCGACGTGATCTTTCCGCAGTCGCTACTGTTCCTGTGCCTTTTCAATCTGCTCGCCGGTAATGGCGCGTTCACTTATCTGATCATGCTGGCGCCGATCCGGCGCGGCTGGCTCAATCTCATTCCCTTCAGCTTCACGCTATTCGGCTATTGGGTGCTGATCTCGGTGGCCGCCTACAAGGCGCTGTGGCAATTCATACGCGATCCCTTCTTCTGGGAGAAAACTCCGCACGGCCTGTCGCAGCATACGGCGGCGCAAATTGCCGCAGGCGAGAAGCGCATGATCGCAACGGCTCCGCGGTCCGCCGCCGCCCGCGCGCTGACCGCCGCGCCGATCGCATCGCTTGCCTTCGTCGGCATTCTGGTGCTGACGACAATCGCGGTACGCAACGGGCTTCTCGGCAACGACGTGCTGCGGCTATGGGAAGGCGCCGCCACAGCCGCGGCCGGCGAAGTGCCGTTCGGGCGCGTGGTGGCGGCCTATCCGACTTTGCCGTTTTTGACGACGACGCTCCTGGCGTGGGCGTTCCCGGTCGGCACGCCGGCGCCGGCGCTGGTCGCCGCCATATTGCTCGCCATAGTCGCGGCGGTGTGTTTTCTCTCATTCCGCAAGGCAGGTTATCCGCTCACCGCCGCGAGCGCTTTCACCATACTGATTGCGTTTCATCCGGCCCTGCTGCGGGCCGTGATTGCCGGCCCGGGCGACATGTTTCTAGCTGCTTTCATGTTGATGCTCTGCCTTGCGCTTTACGACCTGCGCGTCCGCAGCGGCACCGCGGAAGTCATGCATGTCGGGCTGGCGCTGATGGGGCTCGCGTTCTCGCATCCCGTCGGCGCGGCCTTCGCTTTTGCCACCATGCCATTTTTGGCTTTCGCTCTTCGCCCGACGCTGATCGCGAACTCGGCGTTGAATGTCGTCGTTGCGCTTGTTTTTCCGACATTGTTCGCGATCAGCGCCTTCAGTTACGTATCGTGGGTGTTTCCGGGTGACGGTTGGACGTTCTTTGCCGCTCCGGCCGAGAGTCTGTCGGTGTGGGCGGTGGCGCTGGCGCGCATGTTCGGCGACACGGTGTTCGATTTTCCGGTTGTCGACGCCTGCTTGGCCATGGTCCTGGCGCTGGTACTCGGCGGCCCGCTCGTGCCGGCCGTGCTGCTGTTGGTGCGCCGCCGCCGCCCGCTGGTCGCTCCCGCATTGGTATTTGCCGCTGCCGCGGTTGCCGCGACCGCGCTGTGCGTCATGTGCGGAGTTTTCGGCGATCCAGCCGCGATCGTCGTTGCGGCGCCAATGCTGTCGGCCGCCACGATCAGCCGCGTGCCGGCTGTGCGCGAACACATCCCTCTTGCCGCGGCGTTGCTGTTTGCCGGCTGGTTCGGTGGTTTCGGCAGCGTCGCCTTGGTCGACCCGATCACCGTGAATCGACTGGAGCTAGTCTTGCAGCACGGTGACGCCGCACGCGCCGACGCGCTTGCCGCCGGTGGCGCTGCCGCCGCCGATAACGGCGTCCTGGTCGACATCGACAATATGCCGGCTTTTTTGCTGGGCCGCGGCGCGGCGCCCGGCATTCTTGGCCCCCAGAGCGAAGCCTTCGCGCTCGCCATGCTGTTCCGCCGGGTCGAAGCGCCCTTCGTCGCGGTGCCGGATCCACAAAGCCCCGCCGGGGCCAACGACCGGCTCGATCGGGCGTTCCCGACATTATTTCGCGACGGTCCGCCCGGTTATCGCCTCGTATACCAAAACAATACGTGGCGAATATTTGAAAACATGAAGCAAATTCCGGATCACAAGGGTTAAGGATTGCACGTTACGATGACAATACAAGAAAAAATAAGTATAAAGACCGAGGCGCGAATGCGAATACTTGTGGTGGACGATTCGGAAGACGTGCGCGATCTCACCGAGGGGGCGCTGCTGTCCGCGGGCTATACCGACATTGTCCTCGCCGCCTCCGGCTGGGAGGCGCTGAAGGTACTCGACGTCGGCAAACCCACCGACGCGAAGCCGCCGATCGACGTCGTTCTCCTTGATATCATCATGCCGGAAATGGATGGGGTCGAAGTCTGCGCGCGCATCCGCAACGATGCGCGCTGCGCCGATCTGCCCATCATCATGGTGACGTCGCTCGATGACATGGACTCGCTTAACAACGCCTTCGTCGCCGGCGCGACCGACTATGTCACCAAGCCGGTCAATCGCGTCGAGCTCATCGCCCGCGTTCGCGCCGCGCTCAAGCTGAAGCAGGAGCTCGACCGCCGTCAGGAGCGCGAGGTCGAGCTGTTGTCCTTTTTGTCGAATTGGGGCGACCGCCGCGCCGGGCCATGGATCGACGAAGCGACCGGCCTGTTCGTCGGTGAAGTGGCCGAGGCCTATCTCACCACCGCATGCGGCTGCCGGTCTGGCGAGGAAATTTCCGTCATCGCGCTGTCGCTCGATGGCTTCGCCGCCTACAGCGCCGCCAATGGCGATACCGCCGCGCGCGGCGTTTTGGCTGAAGTGGCGCGCGCGGTCCGCCGGCTCGCGGCGAGGATCGGCATCGTCGCGGCCTCCTATAGTAACGGCATGATCATCCTGGTAGCGCCGGAGATCGGAATCAATGCCGCGCGCGAACTCGGCGAAGCCTTGCGCACCACGATCGCCAAGCTGCGCTTGCCGAATTCGGAATCCGTCGTGTCGGATTACATCACCGCAAGCGTGGTGGCGATCACCGGCGAGGTCAAGCGCGCGATTGATCGCGTCCATCTGCTGACCCAGGCGATTTCTCGCGTGCAGGACGCCGCCGGCGCGGGCGGCAACCGCGTCTTGGCAATGACGATGTAACGCAAAGGCAAGAGCGGGAGCCGATCTTTGGAAAGATCGCCGAAAACGCAATAGAGAGCCATAGCCGGTTCTGACCCATCAGGAACGACGCGGCGAGACTTGTGCCTGAATGGAGTTGGGGCGTGTTGAAGCGTTGCGTAGCAGTCGTGATTTTCGCAGTTTCGGCGCCGGCAACGGCCTTAGCCGGGGCCTGGACGATGCCGGAAGGAACCGGCCAATGGCTTGCGGGCCTGACCGCAGCCACATCGACGGAATATTTCGACGGCGGCGGTCTCGCTTCGACGCCCCGCTACAACAAGGTCGAGGGGCAGCTCCTCATCGAATATGGCCTGACCGACCGGCTGACCGCGATCTTAGATCCCGGCATCCAGCATATCGATATCGCTTCGCCGACCGATGCCAGCCGCACCGGTCTCGGCTATACCGAGTTCGGTGCACGCTATGAATTCTTCGACGCGGACAGCTGGGTGTTTTCCGGCCAGGCAACGCTGCGGCTGCCCGGTACGACCGATACCTCGAATCCGGCGGCGGTCGGATACACCGACGTCGAGGCCGACGTCCGCGCGCTGATCGGACATAATTTCAAGATTGGCACGATGCCGGCGTTCTTCGATCTGGAAATCGCGCAGCGTGAACGAACGGATGGGCTGCCGAGCGAATTTAGGACCGACGCGACATTCGGCGTGAAGGTGCTGCCGCAATGGCTGTTGCTGGCGCAGAGCTTCAACGTCGTCTCGGAAGGCGCCGGCAATACGCTCTATACCGGCGGCAGTTACGAATATTACAAGCTGCAGCTCAGCGCGGTTTATTCATTGACGCCGACCTGGGAGCTGCAAGGCGGCGGCTATACCACCTATGCCGGCCGCAATGCGCTGCAGGAGAACGGCCTAATCTTCGGCGTCTGGCATCAATTCTAAAAAATAATTTCAACTGTGGCCGCAGCTTTGCGTCCAGGCGCATTGCAGAACCTGCTCGGCCGGTTTGCCTTGAACGGTGAAATCGGTGTCGGTCAATCCACCGGCCTTGGGGTCGGTGAACCAGCGCCAGATCAGAACGCCTTCGACGCTCGGGCGGTTGAGCGTCGTCAGCCAATCGGAGAGAACATCGGCCTGCAATTGCGGGTCGGCTATGGCGACGCGCTCTTCCGGACTTTCCCAGGGTTTCGCCGTGGCGCCGGCGGCGGAGCGCAGGCCGATTTCGGCGACCACGACCGGCTTGCGGTCGATCAGCGCCAGCATGTCGAGCCGGTCGGCGACGGCGCGCATCGCGTCGCGGCGATAGTCGCGGTCGGCGTCGCCGCCGAGCGGCGGATAAAGCGACACGCCGATGGCATCGAGCCGGTCCCAGAACGGCACCGTTTCGGCTTCGTCGACATTATGCGCCACGTAGAGGAGCCGCCCGGAGAAGGCGGCGCGGACTTTATCGATGACGTCGTTCCATTGCGGTTGCCGGCTGGTTTGCGAAAGCTCGGTGCCGATCGCCAAAGCCTCGGCTTTTTCCGCCTCGGCAATCTGCGCGATATGCAGAAGCTCACGCTGGTAGTTGTCGAACCATTGCCGCCAATCGCCGTCGGAATTCATGACGACGGCGCCGGCCCAGCTCTGCGGCACCCAGACATGGGGCTTGACGACGACGGCAAGGCCGCGCGCATGGGCTTGCCGGATCGCAGCGCGCAATTGGTCGTCGTCGATGTCCTTGCCGCGGACGAGATCGGGACTGGTGGGGGTCGGCTGCCACAGAAATGGAATAACTGCCACGGCGGCTGCGCCGAGCTGTCTGGCCTGCGCCAGCGCCAGATCGGCTCCCGCGCTGCCGAACGGATCCGCCGCCGTGGCAATGACGTTAAAGCCGTCGAGCCGAGCTTGCGTCATCGATCGCGACTGGGAACTCATCCCGGCGACCGCGCTCAAGCCGATGGTAAGCGCGAGCAACGGACTCGCCCAAAACGGACCTGGCCAAAAGGGGTGTGACCATGCGGAAAACGAGTGTGGCGATTGCATCGGCTTTGTCGCCCGGCGCAGCCATGCGGCGACCGAACCCATAATCAGATTTGCCTTACCGTCCGCAACTGGTCTTCAACCTCGGTGGCGAGCGTCATCGGATCGAACGGTTTTGAAATCACCCCTTGCGCGCCCAGCGCGAGGAACTGATCGATTTCGCGGGCCTGCGCGCGCGCCGTCATGAATACGACGGGGATCACGCTGGTCCGCGGATTTTTGCGCAACTGCACCAGCGTGGCGGGCCCGTCCATGCCGGGCATCATCACGTCGAGCAGAATGAGATAAGGCGACCATTCGGCGGCGGCTTTAATCGCTTCAGCGCCGGAACTGCAGGCGCGGACCCGAAAGTCGGGATTGAGCCCGAGCGACAGGTCGACGATGTCGCGGATGTCGGACTCGTCGTCGACGTGAAGGATGCGGATTTCGCTCATCCCGTTGTTCCCGGCCGCACGATCGGCCTGGCGCCGCACGGCGGACTGCGACGCGATTTTGCCGTCGCAACCGGTATGATCTGTTAACGGGAAATCGCAGCAAACAACAATTCGCTACGAACAAATAGCTACGTGAAAGTCCTTATGCCGGCTTGAGCGGCGTCGTGGCTGGTCGGGCTGCGGTTTTTCTTCTCATCGCCGCGCTTGCGCGCGCGCCGGCCTCGTTATGCGCAAAGCGTGAACAGGCCCCTTTCCATTCAACATAAAATCAAGGAGGACGAATGTGCTGCACGAACTGCCACGGCGAAAATGGCGTGAGCGCGCCATGCCAATTCAGCCAGTTATGACCTTCGCGCCAGAAAGGCTCGTGCTGGGAGCCGGCACTGTACTCCTTCGGGGAAACGAGGAACGCCAGTTAGAAGATATGGGAGGCGAGGAAAAGCGCTTGCTGGCCATGCTTTCCGCGTTCCATAGCAGGGCTACGGCGTCGGCAGCGCTGCGGAATATCCAGCGTGCGGCGAAAGCTTGGAGGCAAGGTGACGATTGCCTCGCCTACATTCATTTGGCCCATGCGGGCTTTTCGCGGCCGCAAGACCTTTTGTCAGCTGCGTATCGACTGGAGATGGCGCAGTGCGCGATGAAGTGCGGTGCCTCACCGCACGCGGTGTACGGGCAGGGATTACGAAGACTACGTAAAGAGCGTCGTCAATCCCGTTGATACCACGCCGCGCTATTGGGGCTTTCAGATTGCCGACCCGACGAGTGGGGTTCTTGTGTATTATGACGATTGTCAGCATGAGACTGGCATGATGGTCGAGGCCAAAGGGCCGGGTTATGCGAATCTTTTAAGCTACGGCTGGGGCCGAGATTTAATCGCCGGTGACTGGCTGGTCCAGTCAGGGGCACAGCTCGCTGCAGCCGGCGCGCGCCCAGTGCGGTGGTATTTTGCCGAGCCGGAGGCAGCGGCATTTGCCGAAAGACTGTTTCGAACATCCGGGCGAGAGAGGATCGAAATTAAATTACTACCTTGGTCGGAAAGTCCATAGCAAAGAACCGGATATAATCTTTTGAAGAGCTGTTCCCGTCATAGATGGTAGCGCGTAAAAAATGGCGAGCCGTCGGAGACGAATTTGGGGTGCTACGATTACACAGCCGCGATAACAGGCCATTGGCTCCAATCAGGTATTGGACCGCGAGAGGCAATAGCCGAACTGCAGCCAGCATGCGGTGTCGTGGAAACGGACGGGGATACGATCCGAAGGCTTGAGGCCAGGTGGCAAGAAGAGCACAACGCTTTAAACATCGTTTTTGGAATTCTTGGCGGGCCTTGGAATCGTTTGGCTGGCTTTGATTGCGAGGACGTTCACTCGCCGGCAGATCATACGAATATTGTTGGTTACCTCGCGGCGGCCACTTCAAACAAACTCGCGGTGGAAAATGTCATGCAGTCAGTCGTACCGAATGGTGATGTCAAGCTCTCATTGACGCATGACGGCAAGACCCACGCTTTTACCTTCGAGGATTACGGAAGCTGGCTCAACCTTTCTGGCTTATTGGCCGGTCTTAACGGCGTATTAGAGGAACTGCATATCCAGGAACGCTTCATCGAACTCTACGTCGGCGGCGAAGGTCCAGGGGTTGTTGTCTTCGCGCTGCCGGACAAATTCGTGCTCGCTGCGCGTAAACTCGGGATTCGGCTGAAATTGGCTTCTAGTTCTGCGAGCAACGGTGCACGACCTTGATAAGTGTCACCGTCGCGGCTTGCGCGGCGTGCGGCCTTTCTTCTGTTCGCTCCGCGCGTGGGCAGGCGCCGCTGCCGGCGTGCGATGGATCGCAGCGAATTGAGCCGCCGCAGTAACGGGCTTTGCCACCGCGGCATTGGTGCGGTTCGGAGTATGCGACATCGGCCCCCACCAGTTCGACAGCGTGTCGTCGCCCCACACCTTCGGCCGTTGCGGGCGATCCTGATGCCAGGGCCGCGGCTCGAAGAAGCCGAGTTCCTCGTCGTGCATCTGGTCCATCTCGCAGAAGAACTCGATGACGATGCCGTCGGGGTTCTTGTGATAGATGGCGATGTTGTGGCCGATGATGTGGCGCAGCGGGCCCCAGGTGAGCTTGATATTGCTCTTGGCCAGAATGTCGCCGGCGCGCTTGATGTCCGACCAGTCGCGCACTTCGAAGGCGATGTGATGGATGGCGGTCTTGGCGTCGCGCAGGAAGTTCACGGTGTGATGGTCGCGGCTGCAGCGCAGGAAGGCGAAAAAATCGCCGCGCCAATCGGAGACGCGAAAGCCGAGCACGTCGCAATAGAATTTCACCATGCCCTGCACGTCGGGGCAGGTGTAGGCGATGTGGCCCAATTTCAGCGGCATCACGCCGGCAATTGTCTCATCGTCCTTGGCGAAGCCGAAATCCGAGAAGATCTCGATCGTGGTGCCCTTCGGATCCTTGAACGCTATGGCCTCGCGAATGCCGGGGGTGATGTCGCTCCGCCGTTCGCTTTTGATGCCGGCCTTCTTCAGCTTGGCGGCGATTTCGCCCGGATCGCTGCCCGGCGTGGTTTGAAACGACAGCCGCGGCGCCTCGGCGGCGCTGCCGCGCTCCAGCACGATCGCCTCCAGGCCGGATTTGGTGGCGAGAACGGCGCGGTTTTTCTCGCGCGCGACCAGGCTCAAGCCGACGATGCGGGTGAAATAATCGACCATCCGTTCGATATCCGGCGTGGTCAGCGTCGAATGGCCGGCGCGTTTGATCTGCAGCATGGAATTTCTCCGACGGATCGTTCCGCTCAGGCCTGCGCCAAGCAGGTGCTGGCCGCTTTCGCTCGCGCCCGCTTCGTGCGCCCGCACCGCGATCTTGAGCTCGCCGAGCACCGGGCCCGAGCGGCAGACGATGACGTCGCCGGGCTTCACCGGGCTCACCCCCTCCGGCGTGCCGGTGTAAACCAGATCGCCCGGATAGAGCGTATAGAACGCCGAGGCGAATTCGATCAGGCGCCGGCAGTTGTAGATCAACTGGCTGGTGTTGCTCTTCTGGCGGACTTCGCCGTTGACTTCGAGGCTGATCGGCACCGCATCCGGGTCGGGAATCTCGTCGGCCGTCACCATCCACGGGCCAAGCACGGCATAGCCGTCGACCGATTTGCGGAAGCTGCGGTCTTCGCGGCCGCGCACCGTCATGTCGAGGCCGAGGCAATAGCCGGCGACATGATCGAGCGCCTTGGCCTGCGGAATGTCGCTGCCGGCTTTGCCGATCACCATGACCAGCTCGACTTCGTGATCGTTGCGGCGGTCCGGAAACCGCAGCGGAATGCCTTCGGACGGGCCGACCAGCGCCGAATTCGCTTTCAGAAACATTCCCGCTTCGAGAATTTTCGACGATTGCGCGCTCACGACCTGCGAGCCGGGCTGCTGCGAGGCCTTGCGCATCTCCTCGATATGCGCCTGATAATTGGTCGGCGCGCAGGAGAGCTTGCTCGGCCGCGCCACCGGCGCCAGGAGCTTCACTTGCGCCGATCGGCTTGCCCGAGACCTTGTCGGCCAGGCGCTCGATCCGCTCGCGCCACTGCGGCAGCGCCGCGACGACCGCGTCGCCCTTCATCGCATAAGGCGCCGATGTTCGGATTTCGGTTTGCGCCTCGGTGACGTCGTGCACCAGGTCTCCGCGCACCACGCCCAGTCGATCGTCGTCATAGCGGCACAGCTTCATGACTTGCTCCTTGACCGTCCCTGACTGTCGCAGGTTTTGTTCGCGTGCGCGAACAGTAGCAAGCAAAGCCAGGGCGGGCAAAGGTGCGTAATAGGTCTATCTCCTATGCGTGCGTTCAACGCGTGTGCGTGCTGAAACCGGAAACGCTGCCGCCGGCGTAGCCCGAGGTCTGCACTTGCGCGTAGCCGTTGCCGTTGGTGCTGGCGCCGGCATTCGATGTCGTGAAGGAGCCGGTGGTGGCGCCGCCGACAGAGCTGATGCCGCCGGCAAGATTTGTGAACGCCAGTCCGCCGGCATTGGCCATCGACCCCGACTGGCTGATGGCAAAGCCGTTGGCGTTGCCGTAGGAGTCCGACGTGCCTTGGGCGCTCGACCATATGCTGGTTGTGCCGCCGCCGGTGAATTGCTGGGCCATGGCGGGAGCCGAGGTCAGATGCCGTGGCGGCCGCGAAGAGTGCAACAAAACGTTTTCAAGTGAGGCTTCATCGTGAGTGTCCTTATGTGCGTGGGTTTGCTACTTCGGGTCAGTTGATGTCTGAGGCCCTGTCGAACCACGCTTGTTCTTGCTTGCGAGGTCGGCGGCGACCGGCATGAAGGCGATATGGACCGGCGTATTCGCGTCGGCGCGCTTGAGATCGAGAATGTAGCCGGTGTGGGCGATGCGAGCCGGCGGGGTCAGCGACAACGGATCCTGCGCCGACGCTCCGGCCGGCGTCGGAGGCGGGTGCCGAAGCGCCGGCATCGGCGACGTGTTCAGCCGCCGTCGACAGGGAAACTGGGGCAGGGCGAGCCGGTGATCTCCATGGCCGCGGCCACGTGTTCGTCCTGGCACATCAGCGCCAGCGCCGCCTTGTGCAGCCCGAAGGCGTAGAGCTGCCGTGACAACAGGCGGATGGTGCAGCCTTCGTCGACCTTGGTCGCGCCGAAGGTGAAGCCGCCGCCCATCAGCGAAAGCCCGCCCGACGCCGAGCCGAGACAGGTTTCGATGCCGGCGGCGGCGAGACCGGGCGCCGCCACCGTCGGCGTCGTAATCAGATGTGTCGTCGAATTGCCGGCGGGCGGGTCGCTGACATTGACGGATGCGGATGCGCCGGACGTGCTGCCCGTCATCGCTTGCGCGTATACCGGCGTTGCGAAGAGCGAGCATGACGAAGGCGATACATAGACGCATGGCGGCATTTCCTAACAATCGCTCTTACAGATCACGCGGTGCTTTACTGATCTTCTACCTTTGATTAACTTATCAAAACGCGGCGCCGGCGCTCTATTCGTAGAGACGCCTAGAGATAGCGCGGAAGAGCGCTAACTTAGGATAGTTTTAACCATGACGTGGCGCCTGCGCGGCGGCAGTGCGGCGAAGTTCGATTGCGGCGACAGGCGCGAACGCGCGGCAATACCGTGCCGGCGCTTTAGCGCGTCTCGCGCCTGGAAAATCCGAACGTCACGGTCGACACGCAGAGGATGCTGACGGCGGCGGACAAGAGAAAACACCATGCGCGGCTGGCCGTGATCCATCAGCATGCCGTAGACGATCGGCGCAATGCTGGCGCCGATATTGAAGCCGGTCGAGACGAAGCCGAAGACCAGCCCATAGGCCGTCGGCGGCGTCACCGCGCGCACCAGCATGTCGCGCGACGGATAAGTGACGCCGACGCAAAATCCGCTCAGTCCCCATGATCAAAATAAGCAGCACCGCATGGAAAATTGAAAAAGCCGACAAGCGCGGTGACGATGCCGCCCATCGTCAGGCCGGACGCCGCGACCACCGCGTGATGGCTGGTTCGTGCGGCGAGGAACCCGCCGGCCAGCACGCCGCGGCGTTCATGGCGAGAAGGCTGGTCAGCGCCATATTGGCGACGTCGGGCGGCGTTGCATGCAGCGCGCCGAGCGCCACGACGAGATAGGTATTGAGCCCGCCGCCCATGATCGACGTCAGGATGAAATAGCCGAGATTGAGCAAAATCGCCGGCGTCAGCAGAAGACGCCAGCCGGTATCGACGATATTGTTCTTGCGGGCTCGGGCGGCGAGCTTGGCGGCATGCGTCGGATCGGCGGCCGGCTCGGGCTGCGCGATCAGCACGACGAGAACGATAAAGCCGAAGATCGCCGCGCCGATATAGGCGCCGCGCCAGCCGAACTGGCTCTGCATGTAGAGGAGCGTGACCGGCGCGATGCGCCGATCCGACCATGCCGGCGAAGGTGTGGAACGAGAAGACGTGGCTTAATCGCTCCGCCGGCGCGTGATGCGACAGCAGCGAATAATCCGACGGATGATAGACCGTGTTGCCGAGCCCGGCGACGCCGTACATGGCGATGAAGACCCAATACTTATCGACGATGCCGGCGACCGCAAAGGCGCCGCTGCTCAAGCGCGAGCCCGACGATCAGCACCGACGCGCGCGCCGATGCGGTCGACCAGAAATCCGACCGGCGTCTGCAACAGGCCCGGAGACGACGTTGAACACCGTCACCGCCAGCGCCAGCTCGGTATAGCTCACCTTGAAGTCGGCGCGCACGAACGCCAACAGCGGCGCCAGCATGAGCATGTAATAATGGCTCATCATATGCGCGCCGCAGACGGCGGCAATCAACCGCGACGCCGCCGGGCGGATCGTGCTGACGGAAATCGTTTGCGTCATTGCCGCGGCTGCGTCCTCGCGGCCTGCAGCGCCTGCCAGATGCGGTACGGCGTCAGCGGCATGTCGACATGGCGGATGCCGTGATCGGAGAGCGCATCGATCACCGCATTCATCATCGAGGTCAGCCCGCCGGCGCAGCCGGCTTCGCCGCAGCCTTTGACGCCGAGCGGATTGGTCTTGGTCGGCACCGGATGATCGCCGAGATCGAACGACGGCACGTCCGCCGCGCGCGGCATGGCGTAATCCATGAACGAGCCGGTCAGCAATTGCCCGCCGTCGTCATAGACCGCCTTCTCCATCAGCGCCTGGCCGATGCCCTGCACCACGCCGCCGTGCAACTGGCCGG
Source organism: uncultured Alphaproteobacteria bacterium (assembly GCA_963807125.1). Classification (GTDB taxonomy): domain Bacteria; phylum Pseudomonadota; class Alphaproteobacteria; order Rhizobiales; family Xanthobacteraceae; genus BOG-931. Next base: position 19,032 of record CAWEAH010000011.1, on the reverse strand, counting down.
CGACGATCATCGGATTGACCACCGTGCCGAAATCGTTGACGGCGCAATATTTCACCACCTCGACGGCGCCGGTGTCGGGATCGACCTCGACTTCGGAGACGTGGCAGCCGTTGGGAAAGGTCCAGGCGCCGGGTCCGTCGCTGACATGGATGACGTCGAGCGATTGCGGCGCGTCGGCCGGCAGATTGAGCCCGCTCATGCAGCTTCTGCGCGAGCTCCATGATCGAGATCGAGCGATCGGTGCCGACGATGACGAACTTGCCGTGCTCGAAGGCGATGTCGGACGGCGCGGCTTCGAGCACGTAGCCGGCGAGCTGCTTGCCTTTCTCGATGACCTTGGCGGCGCCTTCGACGATTGCGGTCCCGCTATGCATGATCGACTTCGAGCCGCCGGAGCCGCCGCCCATGACGATGCGGTCGCTGTCGCCCTGCACCAGCGAGATCTTGTCGAACGGAATGCCGAGCTGCTGGCTCAAGACTTGCGCGAACGGCGTGGCGTGGCCCATGCCGAAATCGAGCGTGCCGGTGGTCAGCGTCACCGTGCCGTCGGCGTTGAAAATGATGCCGGCGGATTCCTTCGCCGGCCCCGCGGTGACTTCAAGATAATTGCCGATGCCGAGACCGCGCAGCTTGCCGCGCTTGCGGCTTTCGCGCTTGCGCTTGGCAAAGCCTTTGCTGTCGGCGAGCTCGAGTGCCTGTTTGGTCAGCGCGGCAAAATCGCCGCAGTCGTAGGTCGCGGCCGACGCCGTCTTGCGCGGCAATTCGCTCGGCGCGATGTGATTGCGCCGGCGCAGCGCGATGCGGTCGATCGCCCATTTCGGCCGCCGCGGCGTCGATCAGCCGCTCCATATAATAGTTGCCTTCGGGCCGGCCGGCGCCGCGATAGGCGGTCACCTGCACGGTGTTGGTGAAGACGCATTTGGTCGAGACTTCCATCAGCGGCGTGCGGTACATGCCCTGCATGTTCTTCACCGCATTGGCGGTGCCCATGAACGGGCCGAACGGCGAGAGGAACGCGCCGACGTCGGAGAAGCTCGTCAGCCGCACGGCGAGAAACTTGCCGTCGGCGTCGAGCGCCAGTTCGCCGGTGACGTCGGCGGCGCGGCCGTGGCCGTCGGAGACGAAGCTGCCGGAGCGCTCGTCGGTCCATTTCACCGGCCGGCCGAGCGCGCGCGCGGCATGAAGGAGACAAATATATTCCGGAAACACCATGGCCTTCATGCCGAACGAGCCGCCGACCTGGCCGGTCAGGATGCGCACGTCCTTGGCGTCGACGCCCATCGCGTCGGCGATATTGGCGCGCATGCCGAACACGCCTTGCGAACAGACATGCAGCGTGAAGCGGTCGTCCTCGTAGACGCCGACCGCGGCGCGCGGCTCCATGCAATTGACCACGAGCCGGCTGTTGACGATCTTCAATCGCGTGACATGCGCCGCTTTGGCGAAGGCGGCATCGACCGCCTCGGTGTCGCCGTAGTGAAAGTCGAGCGCGACATTGCCCGGCACGTCGTCATAGATCTGCGGCGCGCCGGGGCGCGCGGCTTCCTCGGCGGTGGCCACGACCGGCAGCGGCTCGATATCGACCGTGACCGCTTCGGCGGCGTCCTTCGCCTGCGCGACGGTTTCGGCGATGACGCAGGCGACCGGGTCGCCGACATAGCGCACTTTGCCGACCGCGAGCGCCTCGCGGCGCGGCTTGCGCAACGGCGTGCCGTCGCGATTGGGCAGCGCGACGATGCATTTGAGCGTGCCATAGCCTTTGAGGTCGGCGCTGTTATAGACGGCGAGCACGCCGGGCATTTTCCGCGCCGCTTCCATGTCGATCGCCGGATCATGCCGTGGGCGACCGAGCTGCGGACCATCACCATATAGGCCTGGCCGGGCAGGCTGACATCGTCGGTATAATGGCCGAGGCCGCGCAGCAGCATCGGATCTTCGACGCGCGGCACCGATTGGCCGACGGCAAATTTGGCGGCGGTCAGTTCCTCGGCCGTCAGATCCGTCGCCGGGCGCCGGCAGAGCTGCTGCAAATTCATGACGATTCAATCCTGTAAGCGCTGTTGTCGCGGTGATAATGGACTTGCCAGACCGCGGCAACTGGGCGCGGAACATGGCTCATAGGCGGCGCCAGGCACAGTATTGCCCTTAAGGCCGCCCCTGTTACAGTTCCTCGATTTGGCTTGAACAATAGACCGCTGCCGTCGAGCCAGAAGAGGGCTCCGGCGCGGCAGGAAGGCATTGGATGGACGACGAGGCCTCGCCGCCGGGCGGCCTCGACGCCAACGGGGCCCCGCGCAACGGACCGGCGCGCGGCCCTCGCTGGGGTCGCCGAACGCCCTATGGCATTCGCCGCGACGACCATCGCGACGACGGGCGCGCGCCGTTCAGCGCATCCGCGACGACCTATGCCGCGCTCGATCTCGGCACCAATAATTGCCGGCTCCTGATCGCGCGGCCGACGGCGACGGCTTTCGCGTCGTCGACGCGTTCTCCCGCATTATCCGTCTCGGCGAAGGCGTTGCCGCGTCGCGCCGGATCAGCGAGGCGGCGATTGCGCGCGCGGTCGAGGCGCTGCTAGTCTGCCGCGACAAGATGCGCGCGCGGGGCGTGACGCGGGCGCGGCTCATTGCCACGGAAGCCTGCCGCGCCGCCGAGAACGGCGAGGAATTCCGCAGCCGCGTCGCCAAGGAAGCCGGCCTCGAACTCGAGATCATCGATTCCGCGACCGAGGCGCGGCTCGCCGCGACCGGCTGCACCGAACTGTTCGATCCGGCGGTCGACGGCGTCATCCTGTTCGATATCGGCGGCGGCTCGTCCGAATTGGTGCGGCTCAACGCGGCGGCCGGGCGACCGGCGGCGCGGCCCGCCGACGCCCGACATTGTCGGCTGGGCCTCGCTGCCGGTCGGCGTCGTCACGCTTGCCGAGCGCTATGGCGGCAACAGTCGTGTCGCGCGAGATCTACGACGCCATGGTGGACGAGGTCGCCGCTTTCGTCGACCGCTTCGCCGCCGACCATCGCGACCTCGACGGCTTCCATATGCTCGGCACGTCGGGCACCGTGACGACGATCGCCGGCGTGTTTTTGCGGCTGCGCCGTTACGACCGCCGGCGCGTCGACGGCTGCTGGCTGTCCGATGACGAGGTTTCGCGGGTGGTCGCCGAACTGATGGCGATGAGTTTCGACGAACGCGCGGCCAATCCCTGCATCGGCGCCGAGCGCGCCGATCTCGTGCTCGCCGGCTGCGCCATCCTCGACGCCATCCGCCGCGCTTTTCCCTGCCCGCGCCTGCGCGTCGCCGATCGCGGCCTGCGCGAAGGCATGCTGGTCGAGATGATGCGCGAAGACGGCGTCTGGGGGGAAGCGTAACGCCATGGCGCGGCTCAAGGACGAAAAACGCCGCACGCTGTCGTCGCGCACCTGGCTCGAACGCCAGCTCAGCGATCCCTATGTGGCGCGCGCCAAGCGCGAAGGATTTCGCTCGCGCGCCGCCTATAAGCTCGCCGAAATCGACGACAAATATAAAGTCGCTTAAGCCGGGCGCCCGCGTGGTCGATCTCGGCGCCGCGCCCGGCGGCTGGAGCGAGATCGCGGCGCGGCGCGTCGGCGCCAAAGGCCGCGTCATCGCGCTCGACATTCTCGACTTGAAGCCGATCCCGGGCGTCGAATTCCTCAATCTCGATTTTCTCGACGCGGCGGCGCCGGCGCGCTTGAAGGAGATGCTCGGCGGCAAAGCCGATGTCGTGCTGTCCGACATGGCGGCGAACGCGACCGGCCATCGCCAGACCGATCATTTGCGCATCATGGCGCTGGCCGAGGCCGCGGCCCTGTTCGCCCGCGAAGTGCTGGCGCCCAAAGGCGGCGTTTCTCTGCAAGGTGCTGCAAGGCGGCACCGAAGCCCGCGCTCCTTGCCGAGCTCAAGCGCGATTTCGAAAGCGTCAAGCACGTCAAGCCGCCGGCGAGCCGTACGGATTCCGCGGAGCTTTATCTGTTGGCGCGCGGATTTCGCGGCTGAAGCATATCCCGCCAAAGTGGGATTCCATTAATTCGGGATACGCGCCGGCGGCGTTTGCCTTAGCGCACCCTGCTCGGCGCTGTCGCCTCCGCTTCGATCCGCCCCGACAGCTCCGCCCCGGCATTCGGCGGCAGCCGCATGAAGATCAAAGCGGCGCTCGCTGCCAGCAGGGAGACGAACAGAAATGCCGGCGGAAAGTCGTTGACTCCCATCGTCGTCGAGTGCTTGAGCCGCAGCGTGATTTCGACCACCAGCGCGCCGACGGCGACGCCGGTCGACAGCGACAATTGCTGCGCGGCGGCGACCATCGCGGTCGCGCGGCTCATCCGCGGCGGATCGATCTCGGCATAAGCGATGGTGTTGATGCTGGTGAATTGCAGCGAGCGGAAGAAGCCGCCGGACAAAAGGATGGCGATCATCGCCGCATAGGGCATGCCCTGGCACGAAAGTGGCGCAGGCGGCGAGAAAGACGCTCGAGATCAGCGCATTGTAAAGCAGCACGTTGCGATAGCCGAAGCGGCTGAGCACGCTGGCGACTGCCGCCTTCATGAACATCGAGCCGAGCGCGGTGGTGAACGTGATCAGGCCGGACTGGAACGGCGTCAGATCAAAGCCGACCTGCAGCAATAGCGGCAGCAGGAACGGCAGCGCGCCGATGCCGAGCCGGAACAGAAAGCCGCCGAAAATCGAGGCGCGGAAGGTCGGCAATTTCAGCAGCGACAGATCGAGAATCGGCGCCGGCGTGCGCCTGGCATGGAACACATAGGCGACGGAGGAGACGGCGCCGACGCCAAGCATCGCCACGACGATGCTCGTCGGCAGAAAATCGAGCCCCAGCGCCGAGAGGCCGAAGGCAAGGCCGGCGATGGCGAGGCCCGACAGCACGAACCCGACATAGTCGAAGGGCGCGCGGTGCTCGACATGGACATTGGCGATATAGCGCGTCGCCAGAGCGATGCCGAGCACGCCGATCGGCACATTGATCAAGAAAATCCAATGCCATGACGCATAAGTGGTGATGAAGCCGCCGAGCGGCGGGCCGCAGATCGGGCCGATCAGCGCCGGCATGGTGACGAGCGACATCGCATTGAGCAGATGCTTCTTGTCGATGCTGCGCACCATGATGAGGCGGCCGACCGGCGTCATCATGGCGCCGCCCATGCCCTGGACGATGCGGGCGAACACGAATTCTTCGAGCGTATGCGAGGCGGCGCAGCCGATCGAGCCGACGACGAAGACGCCGATGGCGAGGCGGAACACGTTGCGCGCGCCGAAACGGTCGGCGGTCCAGCCGCTGGCGGGAATGAAGATGGCGAGCGAAAGAAGATACGACGTCACCGCAAGCTTCAGCGCCAGCGGATTGGTGCCGAGCGCCTGCGCGATCGCCGGCAGCGACGTCGAAATCACCGTCGAGTCCATGTTTTCCATGAACAGCGCGGTGGCGACGATCAACGGCACGATGCGGTCGTAGGGAGGCGGTTCTTCCATTCGCGGCTATCGGTTCGTGGCGCCCCCGGTTTTACGCGCGCACGTCGATGTCATGCCAAGCGCTTCGCCGCCTCCTGGACCATGCTGACGTCGGAATATTTCTTCACGTCGATGTCTTCTTTAAGGAAACCGACCTCTTTCTGGAGCCGCAGGTTGTTTTGCAGCGCGGTCAGATTGGGCATGCCGTTCGGATCGCGGTATTGATCCTTGGCGGTGAAGGCCCACTCCACGCGCGCCGGCGGAAATTTGGTGAGCTTGGCGACGATGGCGACCGCCTCTTCGTGATTCTTGGGATCGCTGTACCAGCGGATGGCGCGGATGGTGTCCTCGAGGAAGTCGACCAGCGCCGCGCGGTTCTGCTGGATGAAGGGCGTGCGCGCCGTCCACATCGTGAGCTGGGTGATGCCGAAGGCATCTTTTTGGCTGAACAGCGGATGCGCCATGGCGTTGAGCTCGGGATCGAGCGAGAACGGCGGCACCGCGCTGACGAGGTCGGCCTTTTTCTCCGCCAGCATCGCCTTCATGGCAGGGAAGGGCGCCTCGACGATGGTGTAGTCGCGGTTGGCCTCGAGGCCGGAGCGGCGGCACATCGCCCGCATGGCGATGTCGACGGCGCTGCCGATGACGTTGGTGGCGAGCACCTTGCCCTTGAGATCGGCCACGGTTTTGACCGGACCGTCATTGAGCACCATGAATTGGTTGCTGCCGTGGCCCGCGACGCCGTCCTGGATTTCGTCGCAGATGACCCGCAGATCGTCCATATGCGCGTTCTGGATGGCGAGGCCGAATGACGAGAAGGCAAGCGGCCCGATATCGAGATCGCCGGAGGCGAGCGCCGTGATCACCGGCGGCGTGCCTTCGAATCGCGTGGCCTCGGCGACGTAGGATTGGCCGAAGTGCTTGAGAATGTCCTTCTTCTCCAGCACCAGCGGCGCCAGCGAGGCCGGAATCACCACCCAGCCGCAGCGGATTTTGACCGGCGCGGCGCGGGCGATGCGCGGCGCCGCGAGCGTTGCGCCGGCGGCAATGCTGCCGAGGCCGAATTGACGACGGTTCAGGCATTTTTTCATGGCGATTCCTCCGGCTTTCCACCCCTGTTATCGCTTGGGGCCTATCAATTGCGGCCAAGGCATGCTATCGACCGCCGCCAACCCAAAAGCGGGTCATCGAGTTGGGCGACGGATTTTGGTTCCGGCCGCCCGCAAGGCGTTCCCCCGATGCGATGGCCTGTCATAGCGGGCCATGCGGAGTTGGCAATGGCAGCGATTTCAAGAGACCCACCGCCCGAAGCATATACCTTCGATGACGTATTATTGAAGCCGGGCCTGTCCGACGTCCTGCCGTCGGACGTCGATGTCCGCTCCCGGATCACGCCCAGTATTCTGCTCAACATCCCGATCATCGCCTCGGCCATGGATACGGTGACCGAGGCGAATATGGCCATCGCCATGGCGCAGGCCGGCGGTATCGGCATCCTACACCGCAATCTCGAACCCGAGTTGCAGGCGGCGCAAGTCCGCCAGGTGAAGAAGTTCGAATCGGGCATGGTGGTGAATCCCCTCACCATCGCGCCGACCGCGACGCTTGGCCGATGCGCTGACGCTGATGCAGGAGCATCACATTTCCGGCGTTCCGGTCGTCGAGGGCGGCAACGGCAAGGTCGCCCGGCAAGCTCGTCGGCATCCTCACCAATCGCGACGTGCGCTTTGCCACCGACAAGCGGCAAAAAGTCTCCGAGCTGATGACCAAGGAGCGCCTCGTCACGGTGCGCGAAAACGTCGGCCAGGACGAGGCCAAGCGGCTTCTGCATCAGCATCGCATCGAGAAGCTTCTGGTGGTCGACGGCGACTATCGCTGCGTCGGCCTCATCACCGTGAAGGATATCGAGAAGGCGGTGGCCAATCCCAATGCCTGCAAGGACGAGCAGGGCAGGCTGCGCGTCGGCGCCGCCACTTCGGTCGGCGAGCCGGGCTATGCCCGCACGGAAAGCCTGGTCGAGGCCGGCGTCGATGTCATCGTGGTCGATACCGCGCACGGCCATTCCCGCCGCGTGCTCGACACCGTCACCCGCATCAAGCGCATGTCGAATGCGGTGCAAGTGGTCGCCGGCAACATCGCAACCGCCGAGGGCGCCAAGGCGCTGATCGATGCCGGCGCCGAATTCGATCAAGGTCGGCATCGGACCGGGCTCGATCTGCACCACCCGGATCGTCGCCGGCGTCGGCGTGCCGCAGCTCACCGCGATCATGGACGCGGTCGAGGCGGCCAAGCGGTCGAACACGCCGGTCATCGCCGACGGCGGCATCAAATATTCCGGCGATCTCGCCAAGGCGCTCGCCGCCGGCGCCGATTGCGCGATGGTAGGCTCGTTGCTCGCCGGCACCGACGAGACGCCGGGCGAGGTGTTTCTTTATCAGGGCCGTTCCTACAAGACCTATCGCGGCATGGGCTCGGTCGCCGCCATGGCGCGCGGCTCGGCCGACCGCTATTTCCAGCAGGAGATCAAGGACACGCTCAAGCTCGTGCCCGAGGGCGTCGAGGGCCAGGTCGGCTACAAGGGCCCGGTCGCCAATGTGCTGCATCAGCTGGTCGGCGGCTTGCGCGCGGCGATGGGTTATGTCGGCGGCAAGGACCTCGCCGAGTTTCACGACAAGGCGCAATTCGTGCGCATCTCCGGCGCGGGCTTGCGCGAGAGCCACGTCCACGACGTCACCATCACGCGCGAGAGTCCGAATTATCCGAGCCGGAGATAGATGCCAGCCGCGCCCGACCCGTTCGCCAAGATTCGCACCGCGACCGACGCTCATCGCGGCAAGCACGGCTGCAACGCTTACCCTTACGACAACGGTCCGCTGTTGGCGGCGCTGGCCGGCGTCGCCAATGCCCGCCGCATCCTGGAATTGGGCACGGCGCTCGGTTATACGGCCTTGTCGTTTGCTTCAGGCGCGCGCGACGCGACCGTCGATACCGTCGAGCGCGATCCGGAGCACGTGCAGCTGGCGCGCGACAATATCGCGGCTGCCGGCATGGATCATCGCATCACCGTGCATGAAGGCGATTTCGCCGCGGTGCTGCCGACGCTCGATCCCGGCTACGATGTCGCCTTCTTCGACGGCGGCACGCCGGTGCCGGCACTGCACAAAACCTTGCGCGGGCTGCTGCGCACCGGCGGCACCCTGATCACCGCCAATCTCAATCATGGCGGCACCGCGGACGCCGTGCGCAAGGCGCTGTTCGAGGGCAAATCCTGGCGCAGCGCGCTCGTCGACGAGGACGGCGAGACCGCGATCAGCGTGAAACTCTAATGCGCGTGGAATCAGCCGGAGCGAACCCATGACCACGCAAACGATTCTATTGCCGCTGTTCGTCGAGGTGATCCTGACCTTCCTGCTGTGGGTCGGCATGGCGACGTTGCGCACGCGCGATGTCTCGACCGGCGCGGTGCGGACCGAGCATATCGCGCTGCGCGAGCCGAACTGGCGGCCGCGGACTTTGCAATTCGCCTATGCGTTTTCCAATCAGTTTGAAATTCCGGTGCTGTTCTACGTTCTCACTATCTTGGCCTATATCACGCACTTGGCCGGACTGATCTTTGTCATCCTGGCCTGGATTTTCGTGATTTTCCGTATTCTCCACGCCTATGTGCACGTCACCAGCAATATCGTGAGGCTGCGCGGGACGTTGTACGCGGTCGCGGTCGTGGCGCTCGCCATCAATTGGGCGATCTACATTTTCGAAGTCTTGACGCTGCCGCGGCCGATCTAAGGCGCAGACGATGCCACTCGACTTTTGCCATCCGACTGCCCCGCACAAGAGGTTGAGGCTGCCGGAATGGTACGTCTCCAGCCTGATGATGGACCGCGCGCTCGACGCCGTCGTGCGGCGCGTCAAGAAGCTCGACCGCCGGCACGACATTCCTTATCTCGCCGGTTACAGCCTCGACGGCAAGATCATCTATATCGACCGCCACATGCCGAAGAGCTTCGAATTCCGCGGCCGTACTGTCGAGACCGACCGTTTCCTCATCCTGCATGAGGAGGTCGAGAAGACGCTGATCGACGAGCTCGGCCTGCATTATCTTCACGCCCACCAGATCGCGACGCGCGCCGAGGAAGCCGCCGTCCGCGCCGCCGGCATCGAGTGGCGGGCCTATGACCGCTTCATGCAGCAGCATGTCAAAACCATCGGCGATGAGCGGCTCAAGAAGGTGCCGAAGGACCTCGATCTGAAGCCTTATCGCGACGAGCACGACGACGATCTGTTGCGGCGCATGCTGGCAAGCGTGAAAGCCGGCAAATGTCCGAAAGGCATTCACATCCGCGATCTGGCGGAAGCGATTGCCGATCTGCGCAAGACAAGTGCGCCGGCACGAGACGCTGGCAACGCATCGCTCCGCCGCCATCAAGCGCAAGATGAAAAAGTGACGCCCGCAGCCCGCCTTTCCGCAGCCATCGAGGTTTTTGCCGATATCGCGACGCGGCCTCGCCCGGCGGGCGATGCGCTGAAGGACTGGGGGCTGTCGCATCGCTTTGCCGGCTCCGGCGATCGCGCCGCCATCGCCGGCCTTGTCTACGACGCGCTGCGCCGCAAAGCCTCGTCGGCGTGGCTGATGGGCGAAGACAGCCCGCGCGCCGTCTTGCTCGGCATGCTCCATCGCGAGCGCAGCCTCGATGGCGCGGCGATCGGCGCCTTGTGCAGCGGCGCGCGCTATGCGCCGGCGTCGCTGAGGATGCGGAGACGGTGGCGCTCGCAGCCGGCACTTTGGCCGGCGCACCTGCGCATGTGCAAGGCGACTATCCGGAATGGCTCGATCCGTATCTGGCGCGCGCCTTCGGCGACGAGCGCGCCGCGGAAGGCGAAAGCCTTGCCAGCCGCGCGCCGCTCGATCTGCGCGTCAACACGCTCTTCGGCATCGCGCGAAGAGATCGTGCCGAAGCTCGATCATCTTGCCGCCGAACCTACGCGCTGGTCGCCCTGGGGCTTGCGCATCCGTCTTGCGGCCGAGGCCAAGAGCCCGGCCATTCACGCCGAGCCGGCTTTCATCAAGGGTCAGATCGAAATCCAGGACGAAGGCTCGCAGCTTGCCGCGCTGTTTGCCGGCGCCGCGCCCGGCCAGCAGGTGATCGATCTCTGCGCCGGCGCCGGCGGCAAGACGCTGGCGCTTGCGGCGGCGATGGAGAACCGCGGCCAGATCTATGCGACCGACACTGATAAGCGGCGCCTCGTGGCGATCCACGACCGCCTTGCCCGCGCCGGCGCGCGTAATGTTCAGGTTCGCACGCCCAAGAGCATAGGCAACGAGCTGGCCGATCTCGCCGGCCGCGCCGATCTCGTTCTGATCGACGCGCCGTGCACCGGCATCGGCACCTGGCGGCGCAACCCGGACGCCAAGTGGCGCATCCGGCCCGGCGCGCTGGCCGAGCGCGTCAAGCAGCAGGAGGCCGTGCTCGAGAGCGCGGTTGCACTGGTCAAGCCGGGCGGCCGCATCGCCTACATCACCTGTTCGGTGCTGGCGGAAGAAAACGGCGACCAGGTCCGCGCCTTTGCGGCCCGGCACGGCGATTTTTCCGTGGAAAAGCCCGCCGAAGTCATCACCGCGCTGGGCGAGCGCGCCTATCTTTTCGGCCGCGCGGTGCTTATCTCCGACGAAGGCCTGCTGATGACGCCGCGCCGAACCGATACCGACGGCTTTTTCGTCAGCATTTTGCGACGGGCGGCATGACTAGGATTGCAAAATCTCGACAGGGTGCGGCGGCTGCCTTAGAACCCGCTATGGCGCAAGATTCGCAATCCCAAGACTTCGCACTCCCAAACTCGCAAAGACACAAGATTCTGATCGTCGATTTCGGCTCGCAGGTGACGCAGCTCATTGCGCGGCGCGTGCGCGAGGAGAAAGTCTATTGCGAGATCGTGCCGTTCCAGAAAGCGGAAAGCGCGTTCCGCGAGATGAGGCCGAAAGGCGTCATCCTGTCCGGCGGTCCGGCGTCGGTGTTCGACAAGGACGCGCCGCTGGCGCCGCCGGCGATCTTTGAGGCCGGCGTGCCGGTGCTCGGCATCTGCTACGGCGAGCAAGCCATGGCGGTCCAGCTCGGCGGCAAGGTCGAAGGCGGGCACCACCGCGAATTCGGCCGCGCCGAAGTGCAGATCGTAAGCCCGACCGCGCTCATCGACGGCGTCTGGGAGGTCGGTCAGAAATATCCGGTATGGATGAGCCACGGCGACCGCGTCACCGCTCCGCCCACGGGTTTCAAGGTGATCGGCACCTCGCCCAATGCGCCGATCGCCATGATCGCCGACGACGCGCGCAAATTCTACGCCACGCAATTCCATCTCGAAGTCATGCACACGCCGCATGGCGCCGCGATCCTGCGCAATTTCGTGCGCAAGATCGCGGGCTGCACCGGCGACTGGACCATGCGCGCGTTCAAGCTGGAGGCGATCGACAAAATCCGCCGCCAGGTCGGCAACGGCAAAGTGATCTGCGGGCTGTCCGGCGGCGTCGATTCCGCGGTCGCCGCCGTGCTTGATCCATGAAGCGATCGGCGATCAGCTCACTTGCGTGTTCGTCGATCACGGGCTCCTGCGGCTCGGCGAAGCGGAAAAGGTCGTGGCGCTGTTCCGCGGCCACTACAACATTCCGCTCATCCACGTCGAAGCGGCGGATACTTTCCTCAAAGCCCTCGAAGGGGTCGACGATCCGGAGGTCAAGCGCAAGACCATCGGCAAATTGTTCATCGACGTGTTCGAGGCCGAAGCGAAGAAAATCGGCGGCGCCGAATTTTTGGCGCAGGGCACGCTCTATCCCGACGTGATCGAGAGCGTGTCGTTCACCGGCGGCCCGTCGGTGACCATCAAATCGCACCACAATGTCGGCGGCTTGCCCGAGCGCATGCATATGAAGCTCGTCGAGCCGCTGCGCGAATTGTTCAAGGACGAGGTGCGCGCGCTCGGCCGCGAGCTCGGCCTGCCGGAAGTGTTTGTCGGCCGCCATCCGTTTCCCGGCCCCGGCCTTGCCATCCGCTGCCCCGGCGCGATCACGCGCGAGAAACTCGACATTCTGCGGCTCGCCGACGACGTGTTCATCGAGGAAATCCGCCGCGCCGGCCTCTACGACGATATCTGGCAAGCCTTCGCCGTGCTGCTGCCGGTGCGCACCGTCGGCGTCATGGGCGACTACCGCACCTATGATTTTGTCGTCGGCCTGCGCGCCGTGACCTCGACCGACGGCATGACGGCGGATTTCTATCCGTTCGATATGGCCTTCATCGGCGCGGTCGCCACCCGCATCATCAATGAGGTCAAGGGCGTCAATCGCGTGGTGTACGACGTGACCAGTAAGCCGCCGGGGACGATCGAGTGGGAGTGAGGGGAATAGGAACGGCGGCAATCGGCGGCATTGGAAAGCTTTAGCGTAGTGTTCGTACGCTATAGATGCCGATAGCCACCGTGCGACCATGTCGGTAATTACAATTGCGGGAGCCTGCCAGGGCCGGTCTCGTACACGGTTCGACGTTGGGCGCCTGAGCGCGCGGTAGTGCTCTCAGGGAAAAGTCAGTGGTTTACCCCGTTCGAAGCGCTTAAGGCGGTCTGCTATATTGAACAGGGCGAAGACGGCGGCGAGTTGGTCTTGGCTTTCGCGGAAGTGCACCCAGCCCTCATTGTGCACGGCAACGAGCGTGGCGTTGGAAAAGGCGTGCGCCGCTTCTAACGCGTCCTCGCTACCCATTGTCATGTGGAACCGACCGCGAGGCTCGGCAGCGCCCGTGAACAACACGACGACCTTCGGCGAAAATAGTTGTGCAACCTTGGCGGTGCCTTCGTACCAGACCGTATCGCCGGTAACGTAGAGGAGATCCCCCGGCTTCTCCGTGCCGAGAGCGAAGCCGATGACATCGCCGGAAATCGGTTCGATGCCGACGGGACCATGTCGGGCGGGCGTGGCCGTAATCAGCAGTTTCTGCCCGCCGCGCCCCTCCAAGATGGACGTCTCGAACGGCGCCAACCCGAGCACGTTGCTACCCAGACGCTCCGCACCCGCCTTGGTCGTGTAAATCGTACGGACCGTCGGCAGCATGGCGCGTCCCGAATTGTCCAAGTTGTCGAAATGCTGGTCATGAGTGAGCAGCACCGCATCCAGCTTACCGATCTCCTCGATCGACAGAGCAGGCCCGGTGGTCTTCTCGAAGCGGACTGGCTTCTCTCGATAGAGGCCCGGGGGATCGAAGGTTGGGTCAGTCAACAGGCGCAGGCCGCCATACTCGATCAGCACGGTTGGCCCACCGATAAGCGTTAGCATCAGGTCTGGATCAGGCATCGCGGGCTCCTCGTTCGTTCGAAATCGCCCAAAGCTAGTGCCGTTTACATCTGCGGAAAATTCGCTAATGTTGCGCAGTGGCTGATAAAAAACGCACAGAGCCGGACTGGCAGGATATCCGCGTTTTCCTCGCCCTTGGCCGGCACGGGAGCTTGTCCGCGGCCGCGCGGACGCTGACCGTCAACCATGCGACAATCGCGCGCCGGGTACATTCCCTCGAAGCGACATTGGGGAAAAAGCTCGTGGAGCGGCGCCCGGAAGGCTACGTTCTGACGCCCGCGGGGACGCGCGCTCTGGCGGCGGCCAGCGGCATGGAGGCGGCGGTTCAGATGTTGGGCCGCGGAGGGACGGATGATTTGCCACGTGGCCTCGTCCGCGTAAACGCACCGCCGGCTCTTTCGCAGGGCTTCCTGATCGGTCGTCTGGCGGAGATCCCAACGCAGTATCCCGGTCTCGATATCGATCTGGTCACGGAGCTCCGCCTTGTGAGCCTGGAACGCTACGAAGCGGACGTTGCCGTTCGCATCGGGCGACCACGGGATAGCGGTCTCATCGCCAGACCGCTCGTGACGATGGGATATGGCTTCTACGGGACGCCTTCGGTCTGTCGGCAGGTCGAAGACGGCGCCAAACCCGTATTCGTCGGGTTTGACGAGGTGAATGCCTATAGGCCCGAGGCCATCTGGGTGGCGCGCCATTTTCCGGGAGCGCGCGTGTCATTCAGGGCGAACAACCAGTTCGATCAAGCGACCGCTGCCAAGACCGACGCGGGCCTGGCGCTGCTTCCCCATTACATTGGGCGCACCGAGCCAAGATTGCGACTTTGCCGCCTGGAACCGCTCCCACCGTTGCGCGAGGTGTGGTTGCTCACGCGACGCCAGGATCGGATTGATTTGCCGATCAGAACGGTCGTTGAGTACTTGAGGCGGATATTTGCGAAAGACCGCGCTTTGTTCGAGGCACGGACCACATAGAGACCCGTGAACGAAAGCGATTCAGGGCAAGAGCCTAGGCCATTCATTCAATTGTATCGGCGTTGGAACGGGACCCCGGATCGGCCTTCAAGTTAAGGATCTCCTTGAGGGTGAAAGCGCACGTCGCGCAGTGACCACAAGAGGCAAATGCAGCGTGTGCCCCTCCGTTGTCTTTGGGTAACATGAAGCGGCACTCGTCCCATAATTATGCCTGAAGTCTCAAACTAGCGGCGGGCAAGAGCAGCCATGAAGAAAGTCAAACCGGTCGTGAAAAGGACCGCCGGCACTTCGAAAGAACGAAAAGGAGGGCCGTCTCCCTCTCGGTCGATCGATGCGCGGATCAAGGAACTAGGCGATTGGCGGGGCGAGACGCTCGCCCGAGTGCGCGCTCTCATCAGGGAAGCCTGCCCCGACGTGGTCGAGACGTGGAAGTGGCGCGGCGTTCCGGTGTGGGAGCACAACGGGATCATCTGCACCGGCGAGACGTATAAGAGCGTCGTGAAAATGACCTTCGCCAAGGGCGCCGCGCTGGACGATCCTGCGGGCCTCTTCAACTCAAGTCTCGAAGGCAATACCAGGCGCGCCATCGACATTCATGACGGCGACACAATAAACGACAAAGCGCTGAAAGCGCTCATCCGCGCCGCCGCGGCCCTGAACGAGTCCAAAGCCAAAAAATGATCCACTGCGGCAAATGACTTTCAGGACGTCCTGCAAGACGTCGCCGACTTGATTCTATGGCGGGGTCAGGTAACACAACGCCATCGGGTCATCGCCACCGGCATCATCGCTCGTCATGTCCATCACCATCTACGGCATCAAGAACTGCGACACCATGAAGAAGGCGCGCGCCTGGCTCGACAAGCACGGCGTCGCTTACGCGTTTCACGATTACAAGACCGCCGGCATCGAGCGCGACCGGCTCGAGCGGTGGGAACGAAAAGTCGGCTGGGAGACTTTGCTCAACCGCTCCGGCACCACCTTTCGCAAGCTCTCCGACAAGGACAAGGCCAATCTCGATGCCAAGAAGGCGATGGCGCTGATGCTCGCGCAGCCATCGATGATCAAGCGTCCGGTGCTCGAGCTCGGTGGCGGCAAATTGCTGGTCGGATTTACGCCGGAACTTTATGCCGAATCCGTAGGCAAAAACGCGTAGCGCCTCATTCG
This sequence comes from uncultured Alphaproteobacteria bacterium, assembly GCA_963807125.1. Classification (GTDB taxonomy): domain Bacteria; phylum Pseudomonadota; class Alphaproteobacteria; order Rhizobiales; family Xanthobacteraceae; genus BOG-931. The sequence continues at coordinate 3,075 of CAWEAH010000011.1, read as the reverse complement.
CGCGCAAGGGCGTGGCGCCGTTGCCACAGGTGGCGGCAAAAAATCGGCGCGCGGAACCGCCGTATTTCAAAATTGTTAAGCCAATGGTGACGGCCACTTTGCCGCCACCAAACGACCACGCTTTGCCCAGCAAAGTGCGGCTCTCTACCGCACGGCGACGAGCGATATGTGAGGCTCGATCGTCGGGGACTGCAATCGCAAAGATCCTTGCAATCGCAAGGAGTGAACTCGGGGGCGAGTATTTTCGAGGCTGGAGGTTGAAATGAAATTGCGTGCGTTTGTTGGCGGCTTCACGCTGGCCGCCGGCGCTGTCGTGGGCGTGTGTTCTGCGCAGGCCGCCGATCTGCCGATGCGTCCTGCACCCGCCCCCGTGGCACCGGTCGCCTATGCGCCACCGGTTTATAACTGGAGCGGCTTTTACGTCGGCGGTCACATCGGCGGCGGTTTCGAAGATTCGAAGTGGACCGATCCGTTCACTGGCGTCAACGATACGTTCAGCCACAGCGGCTTTCTCGGCGGCGCCCAGATCGGCGTGAATACGCAGTTCAACTGGCTGGTGGTCGGCCTGGAAGGCGATTTCAGCTGGACCAGCCTCGCCAAGGGCACCAGCACGGATTCATTCGGCGACACCATCACCACCAGTCCGCAATGGACCTCGACGGTGACCGGCCGCGTCGGCGCCGCCTTCGATCGGCTGCTGGTCTATGGCAAGGGCGGTGTGGCCTTCGCCGAGGACGAGAGCACGTTCACGCCGGTCGGCGGCACGACGCTCACCGACAATATGACTCGCATCGGCTGGACCGCGGGCGCCGGCCTTGAATATGCGCTGACCAATAACTGGGCGGTGCGCGCCGAATACGATTATCTCGGCTTCGGCTCGAAGCAACTCAACTTCGGCGGTATCAGCAGCAACGCCGATTTGAACGTGCAGGAAGTGAAAGCCGGCTTCGATTACAAGTTCGGCCCGTAAAGCAAGACGTCATTTGCAAGCTCGAGAGCGGCGAACGGGGATAAACGGGTCCCCTTTCGCCGCTCTCTTCATTATTGAATCTTGATCTTGGCCGCCTGGATCACCGGCGTCCAGCGCGCGATGTCGGCCTCGATGCGGGCGCGGAATTGCGCCGGCGTATCGGGGATGGGCTCCATCAATTGCGCCGAGAGTTTTTCCCGGATCGGCCGGCGAGTTCGATCGCTGCGGTGACCAGCGCGCGAATCCGTTCGGTCATGGCGTCGGGAATTCCGGCCGGCGCGATGAGACCGTTCCAGGCGTCGGCCTCGACATCGATGCCGGCTTCCTTCAGCGTCGGGACATCGGGCAACAGCGCCGAGCGCTCGGCGGTCGACACCGCAAGGATTTTGACCTTACCGGAGGACAGCTGCGGCACCACCGAGATCGCCGGCAGGCAGACCATCTGCACGTCATTGCGCATCAGCGCAGTCATCGCCTGCGGCGACGACGGATAGGGCACGTGCACGAGCTGCGTGCCGCTTTTGAGCGCGATCGCTTCCATGGCGAGCTGCGACAACGAGCCGGTGCCGATCGAGCCATAGGCGTATTTGCCGGGATTGCGCTTGATGAGATCGAGAAGCTGCTGCGTCGTCGTCACGCCGAGGCTGGCATTGACCGCAAGCGCGCTCGGCTGGGTCGACCAGCATGGTGATGAGGGTCAGATCCTTTCTCGGATCGTAGGGCAGATTGCCGAACAACAGCGTGTTGATGGCGAGCGGACCGCCGATGCTCACCCCGATGGTGGGCCGTCCGGCGCGGCCTTGGCCACCGCGTCGGTGCCGGTATTGCCGCTCGCGCCCGGCTTGTTCTCGACGATGAATGGCGTCTGCGTCTTGTCGTGCAGATAATCGGCGATCAGCCGCGCCACGATGTCGGGCGTCGCGCCGGCCGCCGAACGGCACGATGATCCGGACCGGCGTCGGTCGGCCATTGATGTGTGTGATGCTGTCGCGCTAGCGTGCGCGAACAGCGCCGGCGCCGTGCGGCGCCGAACAGATGCCAGAATCGCCGCGACGCTCGCTTCATGCTTTTCCCTCGCGTTTGTCGGCTAAGCCCTATCATGCCGACAGTGGAAGTCGAAGCGGAGGAACGCCGTGCGCGCCACGACGAAATTGAGGACATTGCTGGGCTTCGGGCCGCATCGCGGTGGCGCCGGGCGCCTATGACGGGCTCTCGGCGCGGCTCGTCGAGCAGGCCGGGTTTCCCGGCGATTTATGCCAGCGGCGGCGCCATCGCGCGCTCCGCCGGTGTACCCGACCTCGGGCTGATGTCGCACGAGCGCGATCGTCGAACGGCTGGCATCCATGGTCGACGTGATCGAGTCGCCGCTCATTGCCGACGCCGATACCGGTTACGGCAACGCGCTCAACGCGCAAGCCGCGGCGCGCGCCTTCGAGCGGGCCGGCGTCGCCGCTTTTCATCTCGAGGATCAGACCTTTCCCGAAGAAATGTGGACATTACGACGACAAGAGCCTCGTGCCGGTCGGCGAGATGGTGCAGAAGCTCAAAGCCGTCCGCGATGCGCTTGCACGACCCCGACTTCATCGTCATCGCGCGCACCGACGCGATCGCGGTCGAGGGTTTCTGCCGCGGCATCGATCGCGCTTCGGCCTATCATCGAGGCCGGCGCCGACATGATCTTCGTCGAGGCGCCGACCTCGGAGGACGAGATTGCCGAGATCGCCAAGCGCCTGCCGGGTTTGAAGCTCATCAATATGTTCGAGGGCGGCAAGACGCCGCTGCTGCCGGTGCCGCGGCTGGAAGCGCTCGGCTATCACGTCGTCATCATCCCGAGCGACACCCAGCGCGCCGCCATCAAGGCCATGCAGCGCGTGCTGGCGGCGATCGCCCGCGACGGCAGTTCGGCGGCGACGCGCGCCGATATGGTCTCATTCAAGGAACGCGAAGCTCTCGATCGATACGGCGGGATATCTCGACCGCGACAAGCCGTTACGCCTCGTGAGCACAGCTGGCGTCATTGACATGGTCGCGCGCTCGCCATGATCCCGGCCCTGACCTGAACAGGCGAACGAACATGGTCCCGGCGGAAGAAATCCTCGGTCTGG
>CAWEAH010000010.1:0-38249 GCA_963807125.1 uncultured Alphaproteobacteria bacterium | reverse complement strand
GAAAAGCTCGACCCGCGCTGAACGAAAGCTTTGGAAATATCTTTGCGCCCGTTCGCTCGGCGGTTTCAAATTCGTGCGTCAGGAGCCGATCGGCCCGTATGTCGTAGATTTTGTCTGTAGAGAGCAGCGGCTCGTCGTCGAAGTCGACGGTGGCCAACACGCGGATAACAAGCGCGACGCTGACCGCGATCAATGGCTTGTCGAACGCCGCTACCGTGTCCTGCGTTTCTGGAATAACGAAGTGCTCGGAAATATCGAAGGCGTATGGGACACAATCTTCGCGGCAGCGTCTGCGGCGACGCCCCCTCACCCAACCCTCTCCCCGCAAGCGGGGAGAGGGAGACGCCAAGCCGGACCTGCAAATGGCTCTTTATGTCCGACGCAGCTCGCTCTAATCCCATCTCCCTCTACATCGACGCCGATGCCTGCCCGGTGAAGCAGGAGATTTATCGCGTCGCCGAGCGCCATGCCGGGAAGGGCGTTGCGCTGAAAGTCTTCGTCGTCAGCAATTCACCGATTGCGGTGCCGCGCGACCTTTTTGTTGGCGGGCGGCCGGACGCAAAACCGGGGACCACTTTTGCTGGCCACCCGCTGATCGAGCGCGTGGTGGTCGGCAAAGGCATGGACGAGGCGGATCACTGGATCGCCGAACGCGCCAAGCGCGGCGACATCGTCATTACCGCCGACGTGCCGCTGGCGAGCCGCGCCGTGAAGGCCGGCGCCACGGCGATCGCGCCGAACGGCAAGGCTTTCACCGAGGACTCCATCGGCAATGCGCTGGCGACCCGCAATCTCTTGGATTCGCTGCGCTCGGCCGGCGCAATCACCGGCGGGCCGAAGCCGTTCTCGCCGCGCGACCGTTCCGAATTTCTCTCCGCGCTCGACCGCGCCATCGTGCGGCTGACGCGCGAGGGGTTCGGGCGCGAAGGCGATTAGCACGTTGGAATTTGCTGTGTTTGCCGGATGCGGTGCGGCACGCCGATCCGGCGTCTCTATCACGGAGACGTGATGTGACGAAGGTCCCCGTTTCATTGACATCCGCCGCGACCGCCATTACCTGCCCGATCAGCCTGCCAAGTCAGGGACGTCAACCGGTGACGCCGGCTGATGGGGCGGGTGCGGTTCCCGGGGCTGGGGTTCGTCGCCTTGTCCCGGGCGGCCTGGGCATCGACCGGCCGGCCTACTGCCGGTCTGCCAGGTGCTGGCTGCACTGGCGCCGGGGAGGGTCCTCCCGTTTGCACCCGGCGATTCCAGGAAGCGCGGCCCGGGCCGAGTTCGAAGGATAAAACCTTCGGTGCATGACCGCGGTGGGCGCCGTAAGGCGAGGGCGCCGCCGTTTCGATCCCGCGCGGTAGCGGGAAGAAACGATGGCGCTCGCCGCATCCGCAGCAGGCTTTTGTCCTACTGCAGCGGGGGCGGATCCCAAGGTGCGCCGAGCGGCGCCCGCCTCCCTTCTTTTTGAAGGGAGAAAACGTTGGAAGGGCTTTCTTACCGTGGCGTGGGCAAACTCGGATGCCAAGGCGCATCGCGAGAACGGGAGAGCATGTCACCTCTCTCCGCTGCGCGGGGAGAGGTCGAGGAGCGAAGCGACGAGGGTGAGGGGGCCTCTCCGCGATTCTGAGCTTACGCACCAAGCGACAGCGTTGCCGGCGCCGCCGCAATTCCGCGCCCAGCGGAGAGGCCCCCTCATCCCGACCTTCTCCCCGCGCGCGGGGAGAAGGAGCGCGCATGCGAAGCGTGGTGGAGGGGGCGTCTGACTCCACGTTCTCTTTCGTTGAAGAACTCGTCGATGCCCGTGCACCGGAACAAAATGTTGCCGCATGGTTTAGGCGTGAAACACTGGAGCTCGCTCAGGAGATTGCCGCATGATTCGCAAGCTCGCCTCCGGCAAATACCGGCTCTATTCGCGCAAGGTGAATCCGAAGACCGGCAAGCGCCGCAATCTCGGCACCTTCGGTTCGCGCGCCGCCGCCGAGAAGCACGAACGCGACGTGCAATATTTCAAACGGCATTGACGCATTTCACCGCTCCTCGGGGGAAACATGCGAATTGTGGCGGCTCTCTAGGGTGACAAAATGCCAACGAGCGGGCCCAACAGCGGACCAATCCCGCCCCAATCCGTTCACCATTCCGCCGGGCGGTGAAACTACGCTCTTGATTTGAACCAAAGACAGGCGAAAGACTTCTAAGTGTTGGGCGACCGTGCGCTTCAGGTAAAACATCATGCGTTCCGTTAGATTGATTTCCGCCTCGCTCCTGGCCGCGGCGATGTCGTTGGCGTTCTCCGCCGCAGCCTACGCCAATATCGCGATTTCCATCGACAAGAGCACGCAGCGCATGTCGGTCGCGGTCGACGGGCAACAGCGCTATGTGTGGCCGGTATCGACCGGCCGCCGGGGCTACGACACCCCGAACGGCACCTTCAAGATCAACCGCATGGATGCCGACCATTTCTCGCAGGAATGGGACAATGCGCCGATGCCCCATTCGATGTTCTTCGACCTGCATGGCCACGCCATCCACGGCTTTTTCGACGTCAAGCATCTCGGCCTGGCGGTGTCGCATGGCTGCGTGCGGCTCTCCCCCGACCATGCCGCCACTTTGTTCGACCTGGTGAAGACCGAAGGCATGGCCAATACGTCGGTGAGCATCGGCGGCAGCACGCCTGGCGGCGGCAACGTGCCGGTGGCGGCGGCGCGCCGCCGCAGAACGAGACGGTTTATAATCCTGCCGGCTACAGCGTGCAGACTTCCAATGCGCAGCCGATGCCGATCGCGCCGCAATACCAGCAGCGCAGCTATCAGCAGCAACCGCCGCAATATTCCTCTCAGCAAGCGCCGCAATATCAGGATCAGCAAGCGCCGCAATATCAGGATCAGCAATACGCGCAGCGGCAATCGCTGTTCCCGCCGCAGCCGCAGCCTTACGGCCAGCCGGCCTACGGCCAGCCCAATTACGGGGGCCAAGGCTACGGCCAGGGCTATTACGCGCAACCCAGCCTACGGTGCGCCGGTCTATCGGCAGTGGTAACGGCCTTCACGGCTGTTGAGCGGCGGGCCCGCCGCCATCTCACCATCGCCGCTAAATCGGAATAATCTTCCGCGTCCGCTGTTTCCATCGCAGCGGACGCAATCGTTTCAGCGGGAGGATTCGGCATCATGTCACGTGTTCGTCGTTTTGTTGTCGCCGCGGCGCGAGCGTCGCCGCCGCCGGCATGCTCGCCGCGCCGGCCGGCGCCGCGCTGATCATGCATAAGGATTTGACGCTTGCCGTCGCCAAGACGCTCGCCGAGGAGGCGGTCGCGGCCTGCGCGGCCAAAGGCTATGCCGGAATCCGCGGTGGTGGTCGATCGCGACGGCGAAACCATCGTCGAAATGCGCGGCGACAACGCCGCGCCGCACACGGTCGAGAATGCGCGGCGCAAGGCCTACACCGCGATGTCATTCCGGCAGCCGACGTCCGAATATGCCAAGAAGCTGCAGGATCCCAATTCGGTGGCGCATCAGCAGGTGACGCTGCCGAACGTGATCGCCATTCCGGGCGGTCAGCCGATCAAGGTCGGCAACGACGTGGTCGGCGGCATCGGCGCCTCCGGCTCGCCGGGCTTCGACGACGATTGCGTCAACGCCGCCATGGACAAGGTGAAGGATCAATTGCAGTAAATGTCCTCACCCTGAGGCGCTCGGCGCGAACGCGCCGAGCCTCGAAGGGCGAGGCCACGGCGCTACAGCAGCATCCTTCGAGGGCCGCGCCATAGCGCGTTGGAGACGCGCGTAAACGCGCTAATGCGCGGCCGCCTCAGGATGAGGCAGGCTATTTCTCAAACTTCAGCACGAAATTGTCGACCGGCATGTTCGGCTTGTAGCTCGGGAAGTCGTGGGTGTCGGCGGGATTGCGCCAGAAATTGCCTTCGCCGACCAATTTGAAGCCGGCCGCCTCGACCTCCTTCTGCAGCGTCGCCTCTTCGATGCGATGCAGCGTCTTATCGACCGAAATGCCCTGGCCGGGCAGCGCCGAATGGTCGGCAATCACGAAAACGCCGCCGGGCTTGAGCGCGTCGAACATCTTCTTGTCCATCGCCGCGCGGTCGACATTCATATAGCTGGTGTCGTGGTAGTAGAACAGGAAGGTGATCATATCGAGATCGTGCACGCCGGGCGGGATCGGATCGTCGAAGGGACGAATGTCGGCGACTACGTCCTTCATCGCCGGCGTCTTCAGCCGCGCCTCGAACGCCGCCTTGGGCTTGTCGCCGAGATCGGCCGGGTTCTGCGCATAGACGACGCCGTTCGGCGCCACCGCGCGCGCCATAAGCTCGGTCGAATAGCCGCCGCCGGCCGCCATATCGAGCACCTTCATACCGGGCCGCAGCGCGGCAAATTGCAGAAACGGCACCGGATCGCGGCGCTTGTCGGTCGCTCTGTCGGCATCGCTGCGGTCCGGCGCGGCCATCAGCGCGGCATAATCGGGCGGTGACGGCGCCATCTGCGCCAGCGCGCTTTGCCCGAACAGGCCGGCGCCGACAATCGCAAGAACTCCAGCCGCGATGACGGCAAAGTTTCCAAACGGCAGGCGTTTCATCGATCTCTCCCCGGCAATAAATGAGGCGGCATGGTATCGCCAAAGCGGGCGCAGCCGGTTGACAAAGCTGTGAAAGGCCGCGGCAAAAATTGTGGAAAGCCGGTGGAATAATTCGGGATATGGCGGTGGATATATTTCGTGCGACATGCGATTGCCGACTGGGACTGTTTCGGCTGTGAATGACCGGAATGAGCACGCAAGCCCTCTCCAATCAATGACTTCTTCCCAGGCTTCGGCGTACGAAACATTGGTCGGTAGCCTCGAAACCGATGAACAATCGGCGCGGCAGCTGGCCGATATCGTGAGCGAAACCCTCGGTGCCGATACGGTCGCCGTCGGCCTTGTGAATATCGGTCAAAGTGCCGGCCAAAACCGCTGGCGGGTGAGCCTCTATTGCCGTGCTGGCGCGGACGAAGCGGTCCTTCGCGACCTGGTCACGCGCGCCGGCGGTGCGGCGATGGCCAAAGCGCTGTCCTTCGAGCGCCTCGCCGCCAAAAATTGGGTCGGCGAGAGCCTTGCCGGGCTCGAAGCCGGTCGCGGCCGGCCGCTTCATCGTCCACGGCGCGCACGATCGCGCTGCGCGTGCCGCCCAACCGCATCGGCATCGAAATCGAGGCGGCGCTGGCCTTCGGCACCGGCCATCACGGCACCACGCGCGGCTGCCTGCTGGCGCTCGACCGGATTTGCAGTTCGTGCGAGCCTGCGGCGGCAAGCCGCGCCGCGCATTCTCGATCTCGGCACCGGCACCGGCGTGCTCGCCATCGCCGCGGCGCGCGCGCTTGCAGCACGCGCGTGCTCGCGACCGACATCGACGCCGCGGCGGTGCGGGTGGCACGCGACAATGCCCGGCTCAATCGCGCCGCCGCGCTTGGTCGAGTTGATGCGAGCGAACGGCGTCACCGCGCCGGCCATCCGCGCCGCGGCGCCGTTCGATCTCGTCTTCGCCAATATCCTGCTCGGCCCGCTGCAGCGCCTGGCCGCGCCGCTCACGAGGCTGCTCGCGCCCGGCGGCCGCGTCGTCCTGTCCGGCCTCTTGGCGGCGCAGGCCAATGCCGCGCTCGCCGCTTATCGGCCGCTGCGGCTGGAGCGCCGCATCGACGCTCGACGGCTGGACGACGCTGGTCTTCGAGCGCGCCGCATCGCGCGAGCCAGCATTGCCCGCCGCCGCCGCGATCCATAGATTGCGCCCGCATGTTCGAAGCCCGTTTTCAGTCGTTCGAGGATCGCAGCGAGCGCGCCGACGCCGCGCCGCGGCTTGCCGCGCTGCGGGCGGAGCTCAAGCGGCGCGGCCTCGACGGCTTCATCGTGCCGCGCGCCGACCGCTATCAGAACGAATATGTGCCGCCCTGCGCCGAGCGGCTCGCCTGGCTCACCGGCTTCACCGGCTCGGCCGGCGCCGCCATCGTGCTCGCCGACCGCGCGGTGCTGTTCGTCGACGGCCGCTATCAGGTGCAGGTGCGCGACGAGGTCGACGACCGCGGCTTTTCGCCATCGAGCATCTGGTCGAGCATCCGCCGGCGGCATGGATCGAGGACAATCTTTCGCGCCGGCGCCAAGCTCGGCTATTCGCCCTGGCTGCATACGGTCGACGGCGCCGAGCGGCTCGGCAAAGCTTGCGAAGCCGCGGGCGCAAGCCTCGTTGCCGTCGCCGACAATCCGATCGACGCCTGCTGGACCGACCGGCCGGCGCCGCCGCTCGGCGCCGTCGTGCTGCACGATCTGCGCTATGCCGGCGAGGCGGCCGCGGACAAGCTCGCGCGGCTGCGCGCCGAGCTGGAAAAGCTCGGCGCCGATGCGCTGGTCGTGTCCGATCCGCACGCGGTGTCGCTGGCTGTTCAACATCCGCGGCAGCGATGTGCCGCATACGCCGGTGGTGCTCGCCTTCGCCATGGTGCCGAAGGACGGCCGGCCGGCGCTCTATGTCGATCGGCCGCAAGCTCGACAACGACGTCCGGCATCGGCTGGAGGAACTGGCCGACGTGCGCGCGCCGGAGCGATTTCGAGCGCGATCTCGCCGCGCTCGGCAAGGCCGGCAGCGCGGTGCGGCTCGATCCGGCGGCCTGCCCCGAGGCGATCGCGCGGCTCATTGGCGACAACGGCGGCAAGGTAGATGCGCGGCGGCGATCCGATCGCGCCGATGAAGGCGGTCAAGAACGCAACCGAGATCGCCGGCGCGCGCGCGGCGCAATTGCGCGACGGCGCCGCGGTGACGCGGTTTCTGGCCTGGTTCGATCGCGAGGCGCCGCGCGGCCAATTGACCGAGATCGATGCGGTCGAGGCGCTGGAAAGCTTTCGCCGCGACACCGGCCTGCTCAAGGACGTTTCGTTCCCGACCATCGCCGGCGCCGGGCCGACGGCGCCATCGTGCATTACCGCGTCACCCGCAAGAGCAACCGCGCGCATCGCGCCGGGCGAACTGTTTCTGATCGATTCCGGCGGCCAATACGAGGACGGCACCACCGACATCACCCGCACCATCGCGGTCGGCACGCCGAGCGACGACATGCGACGGAATTTCACCCTGGTGCTCAAGGGCCATATCGCCATCGCGCGCGCGGTGTTTCCGGACGGCACCACCGGCGCGCAGCTCGACACGCTGGCGCGGCAATTTCTGTGGCGGGCCGGGCTCGATTTCGATCACGGCACCGGCCACGGCGTCGGCAGCTATCTGTCGGTGCATGAAGGCCCGGCGCGCATCTCCAAGCTCGGCAGCGCGCCGCTCAAGCGCGGCATGATCCTGTCCAACGAGCCCGGCTATTACCGCACCGGCGCCTACGGCATCCGCATCGAGAATCTGGTTCTGGTCGCCGAAGCCGCCGCGGTCGCCGGCGCCGAGAAGCCGCTCAACGCCTTCGAGACGCTGACGCTGGCGCCGATCGATGCGCGGCTGGTCGAACCGAAATTGCTGACGCCCGACGAGATCGCCTGGCTCGACGCCTATCATGCGCGCGTGCGCGAGGCGCTGGCGCCGCTCCTCGATGCGCCGACGCGCGAATGGCTGATCGCGGCGACGACGCGCCTGGCGCCGGCATAGATCGACCGCAAGTTCCGCTATGGAACTTTTGCTTCGCTGCGACGTTTTTTCGCTGGGTTTGGGTTGAGCGAGGAAACGACCATGCTTTCCACCATTCTGATCATCGTCCTTGTCTTGCTTTTGATCGGGGCGTTGCCGACTTGGCCGTATAGCAGCGGTTGGGGTTATTATCCCGGCGGCGGTCTCGGCCTCATTCTCGTTATCGTGATCGTGTTGGCGCTGGTCGGACGAATATAGCGACGCCGTCATTTGCGAGCGGAGCGAAGCAATCCAGAGCCGAGCGCGCTGGATTGCTTCGTTGTGCTTCTCGCAATGACGCATTAGCTCAGCGGATGAGCTTCGCCCATTCGTCTTCGGTGAGCACCTTGACGCCGAGCTTGTTGGCCTCGGCGAGCTTCGAGCCGGCGCCGGGCCCGGCGACGACGTAGTCGGTCTTCTTCGACACCGAGCCCGAGACCTTGGCGCCGAGCCGTTCCGCCGACGCCTTGGCCTCGTCGCGCGTCATCTTTTCCAGCGTGCCGGTGAACACCACGGTCTTGCCGGCGATCGCCGAATCGCCGCGCGGCTGTCTCGGCGTCGCGGATGCGCACCTGCTCGGCCAGCCGCTCGATGCGCCGGCGATTATGCGCCTCGCCGAAATAATCGTGCAGGCTTTCGATCACCGTCTCGCCGATCTGATCGAGCGCGTCCATTTCCTCCTTGGTCTCCTCGTCGTCCTTGGCGAGCTTGAGGCAGGCGTCGTGAAACGCGTCCCAGGAGCCGTAGCCGCGCGCCAGCGCCACCGCGGTGGTCTCGCCGACATGGCGGATGCCGAGCGCATAGATGAAGCGCTCCAGCGCAATGTCGCGGCGCGCCGCGATGGCGTCGAACAGATTGCGCACCGAGGTCTCGCCGTAGCCTTCGACTCTCTTCGAGCCGGTCTCGTGCAGCTTCAGTTTGCCGTTTCGCGCTTCGAGCGTGAAAATGTCGGCCGGCTCCTTGATCCAGCCCTTCTCGTAGAAATAGCTCGATCTGCTTTTCGCCGAGCCCCTCGATGTCGAAGGCGCGGCGCGAAACGAAATGCCTCAGATGCTCGACGGCCTGATACGGGCAGGCGAATTCGCCGGTGCAGCGGGCGACCGCGCCTTCGCTCGCCGGCCGCCGTCTCCTCGCGCACGACCTCGGTGTGCAGCGGGCAGGGGCATTTCTTCGGGAAGGGGTAAGGCTTGGTGCCGCGCGGGCGTTGTCCTCGACGACGCCCAGCACCTGCGGAATGACGTCGCCGGCGCGCTGGATGCGCACGGTGTCGCCGATGCGCACGTCGAGCCGCGCGATCTCGTCGACATTGTGCAGCGTCGCGTTCTGCACCACGACGCCGCCGACCGTCACCGGCTCGAGCTTGGCGACCGGCGTCAGCGCGCCGGTGCGGCCGACCTGGATCTCGATGTCCTTGACGACGGTGGTCGCCTTCTCGGCCGGGAATTTGTGCGCGATCGCCCAGCGCGGCGAGCGCGACACGAAGCCGAGCCGCTCCTGCCAGTCGAGGCGGTCGACCTTGTAGACGACGCCGTCGATGTCGTAGTCGAGGCTGGCGCGGCTGCGCCTCGATCGCGCGATGGAATTCCAGCAGTGCCTCGACCGAGCGGCACATTTTGGTCAGCGGATTGGTCTTGAAGCCGCAATGCTCGAACCATTTGATCATGCCGGACTGGCGTGTCCGCCGGCATCTCGCTCATCTCGCCCCAGGCATAGGCGAAGAAGCCGAGCGGGCGCGAGGCGGTGATCGACGGGTCCTTCTGGCGCAGCGAGCCGGCCGCGGAATTGCGCGGATTGGCGAAAACCTGGCCCGCCGGCTCTCGGCCTGACGCTTGTTGAGCGCGAGGAAGGCGTGCTTGGTCATGTAGACCTCGCCGCGCACCTCGCAGATCTTCGGCACGCCCCGGCCCTTGAGCCGCTGCGGCACGTCTTCGAGGGTTCGCACGTTGGCGGTGACGTCCTCGCCCTCGGTGCCGTCGCCGCGCGTCGCGCCGGTGACCAGCTCGCCGTCCTCGTAGCGCAGCGACATCGACAGGCCGTCGATCTTCGGCTCGGCGGAAAATGCGATCTCCTCGTCGTCGGGCAGCCGCAGGAAGCGGCGGATGCGGCCGACGAAATCGACCACGTCCTCGTCGGCGAAGGCGTTGTCGAGCGAGAGCATCGGCACCGCGTGCCGCACCTTGGCAAAGCGCGCCGACGGCGCGGCGCCGACCCGCTGCGTCAGGCTTTCCAGCGTGCGCAATTGCGGGAAGCGCGCCTCGATGGCGTTATAGCGCTGCCGCAGCGCGTCGTAGGCGGCATCGGAAACGGTCGGCGCGTCTTCTGGTAATAGCGCCGGTCGTGCTCGGCGATTTCGGCGCCAAGCCGCGCGTGCTCGGCCTTGGCCTGCTTTTCGGTGAGCGTGTCGACGGGAGGTTTTGGGGTATTTTTTGAGGCCATAAATCTCGTCATTCTGAGGCTGCCTGATGGCCGCAGCCTGGAAATCCATAACCACAAGTCGGCGGTCGTTGTGTACTCGCTCTATTTAATGGTCCTTCGCCCGCATGGGACTCTGTGCAATTGACGAAAGCGAAAAACGCGACCTTACTTGCAGCGCGACGGTGGTCTTCAACCGAGCAGGAATGAAGTCATGCGGCGCCTCGCCTTGGTTTTCGGGCTTGTCCTGATCGGCTTCGCCGGCGCGGCCCGCGCCGAGCCGCAATGGCTGACGCTGCCGCCGACGCCGAGCCTGCCGAAACCGGTCACGAGCGGCTATGCGCCGGTCAACGGCATCAAGATCTGGTACGCCACCTTCGGCCATGGCTCGCCCGTCATCTTGCTGCATGGCGGCTTGGCCAATGCCGATTACTGGGGCGATCTGGTGCCGGCGCTGGCGCCGACATTACCGCGTCGTCGTCATGGACAGCCGCGGCCACGGCCGCAGTTCGCGCGACGCGAAGCCTTACGGCTACGACCTGATGGCCTCCGACGTATCGGCGCTGATGGATTATCTGAAGATCGACAAGGCGGCGCTGGTCGGCTGGAGCGACGGCGCCATTATCGGGCTCGATATCGCGCTCCATCATCCCGAGCGGCTGTCGAAGCTGTTCGCCTTTGCGGCCAATTCCGACCCCAGCGGCGTGAAGGACGTTAATCAAAGCCCGGTCTTCACCGCCTTCATCGCGCGGGCGCGCAAGGAATACGAGACGCTGTCGCCGACGCCGACCCAATACGACGCCTTCCTCGCGCAGATCACCAAGATGTGGGAGACGCAGCCGCACTGGAGCGCGACCGACCTTGCCGGCATCAGAGTGCCGACCTGGATCGTCGATGCCGATCATGACGAAGCGATCAAGCGCGACAACACGCTTTTCATGGCGGACCATATTCCCGACAGCGGCCTTTTGATCGAGCCCGCAGGTCAGCCACTTTTCGTTTCTTCAGGATCCCCGGCAGTTCAACGCCGATGTGCTGCACTTCCTGACGCATCTCAAGGGGCAGTAGGCAATGATCAACTGGCGGCGCGGATCAGCCGCTCGGCGGCGGCGCGCGCTTCGGCGGTGATCTCGGCGCCGGCCAGCATGCGCGCAATCTCCTCGCGGCGGCGCTCGCCTTCGAGTTCGGCAACGCGGGTGGCGACCCGCTTGCCCTTGGCCAGCGCGTCCTTGGCGATGAGGTAATGACGGTCGGCCCGCGCCGCCACCTGCGGCGCATGCGTTACCGCGATCACTTGCACGCCGGAGGCGAGCCGCGCCAGCCGCACGCCGATGGCGTCGGCCACCGCGCCGCCGACGCCGGTGTCGATCTCGTCGAACACCAAGGTCGGCGCCGAACCGCGGTCGGCGAGCACGACTTTGAGCGCGAGCAGGAAGCGCGCCAATTCGCCGCCGGAAGCGACCTTCATCAGCGGGCCCGGCCGCGTGCCGGGATTGGTGCGGACCCAGAATTCGATGCGGTCGAGGCCGTGCGGCCCTTCGCTCTCGCTCTCGATCTGGCTGGAGAATTCGGCCCGCTCGAGCTTCAACGGCTTCAATTCGGCATTGACCGCCTTATCGAGCTTTTGCGCGGCGCGTCGCCGCGCCGCCGACAGCGCCTGCGCCGCGGCGCGGTAGCGCGAAAGCGCCTCCGCCGCTTCACGCTCCAGCGCCGCGAGGCGCTCGGCGCCGGCGTCGATCAACGCCAGGTCGCCGTCGTAGCGGCGCGCCAGCGCGGCAAGCTCGTCGACCGGCACATTGTATTTCCGCCCGGCGGCGCGCAATGCGAACAAGCGCTCCTCGATCCGCTCCAGCTCGGCCGGATCGTATTCGGCGACGTGGAGCGCATGTTCGAGCTGGACGCGCGCTTCATCGAGCGCGGTGAGGGCAACGTCGATGGCCTTGATCGCCGGTTCTATCAGCGCCGGCGCTTGCGACGCGCGCCGCTCCAGGCGCCGCGCCGCGGCGGCGAGCGAAGGCACCGGAGAGTTCGGACCGACGACGCTGTCATGGGTTGCGCGCAGATCATCGGCGACTTTTTCCGCCTGCATCATGACGGTACGCCGCTCGGCCAGCGCGGATTCCTCGCCGGTCTGCGGATTGAGCCGGCCGAGCTCGTCGACCGCGTGGCGCAGCCACTCGGCCTCGCGCTTGGCGCGCTCGACCTCGGCGCGGTGACGCTCGACGGCGATGTCGCGCTCGCGGCGCTCGGTCCACAGTCGCGCCACTTCGGCGGCATCGGCCTCGACGCCGCCATAGGCGTCGAGCAGCGCGCGGTGCGTCGCGGCATCAACGAAAGCGCGCTCGTCGTGCTGGCCGTGAATTTCCACCAAGGCGGCGCCGAGCGCGCGCAATACCTGGACGCTGACCGGCTGATCGTTGACGAAAGCGCGGGTGCGGCCGTCGGCGAATTGCACCCGCCGGACGATCAGCGCGTCCTCGCCGGGTTCGCCGTCGAGTTCGTTGTCGGCCAAAACGCGCCGCGCCGGATGGTCCTGGCCGATGTCGAAAGCGGCGATGACTTGGCCGTGCTCGGCGCCTTCGCGCACCAGGGCCGCTTCGCCGCGCGCGCCGAGCGCCAGCGCAAAGGCATCGAGCAGGATCGATTTGCCGGCGCCGGTCTCGCCGGTGAGCGCGGCAAGGCCGGAGCCGAAATCGATATCCAGCCGATCGATCAGGACGATATCGCGGATTGAAAGACGAGCCAGCATCGGATTGACTGACAACGGAGGAACGGACGGCGGATATTATGCGTGATTCTTACGTCTGTCCTCTGTGGTCCGTGCTGGGTCAGCCGCGTTGCGGCGCGCTCGCCAGCCCGATTTTCTGGAAGGCGCGGCTGATCCACGAGCCCTTGTTTTCCGTGGTCGGCTCGCCGCCGGCGTTCTTCACCAGATTATAGGCATCCTTGTACCACGGGCTGTCCGGGAAATTGTGGCCGAGCACGGCCGCGGCGGTTTGCGCCTCGTCCATGATGCCCAAGGCCACGTAGCATTCGCTCAAGCGCTCCAGCGCTTCCTCGACGTGGCGCGTGGTCTGATATTGCGTCACCACCACTTTGAAGCGGTTGATGGCGCCGACGAAGTCGCGCTTGTCCTCGTAAAAGCGGCCGATGTCCATTTCCTTGCCGGCGAGCTGGTCGCGCGCCATGGCGATCTTTTTCTGTGCGGCTATGGCGTATTCGCTTTGCGGATATTTGCGCACCACTTCCTGCAACGCGTCGATCGCCTTGGTGGCGCGCGCCTGATCGCGCGAAACGTCGAGAATCTGATCGTAATAGGACTCCCCGATCAGGTATTGCGCGTAAGCGGCGTCGGGGCTGGCGGGATGCAGCGTGATGTAGCGCTTCGCGGAATTGACGCAGTCGTCGTATTGTTCGGCCTGATAATAGGCATAGGCCGACATCAACAGCGCTTTGCGCGCCCAGTCCGAATAAGGGTCCTGGCGGTCGACCTCGTCGAATTTCTTCGCCGCGCCCTTGTAATCGCTTTTGTTGTTAAGGAGGAAAAGCCCCTCGTTATAAAGCCTATCGGGCGGATCGTCGGGAACGTAATCGTCGTCTTTCTTGAACAGGCTGCAGCTCATCAGCGACATGGCGACGAGCACCAGCATCAGGCAACCCGATGCAGCGCGTAGCCTGGAAGCCGATCGCGGCCATCCTTGTAATCGCGACAGCATGGGCGTCGATTAAGTCCTGTCCCCGTCGGTGCCCCATTCCCGCGCCCCCGAAGCGCGAATGCACCGCAGCCCTACGACAATACAGTAATTATGGCCGACAATCGGCCCGGAATAAGGCGCAAAAAGCCAAGGAGGTTAAGAGACTTCCGGGCCGTAAGCCGGGGCTTGCCAGCCCGGCCGGCAGGTCGGCATGGCCGCGCGGGCGGCGGGTTTCGGGAATCTCGACGTAAGCCCAGGCGCTGCGATCGGCCATCAAGGCGGTGAGCACGGCATGATTGAGCTTGTGACCGCCGCGGACCGAACGGTAGGCGCCGATGAGCGGTGCGCCCGCCAGCGCCAGATCGCCGATCGCGTCGACCGCCTTGTGGCGGACGAACTCATCGGCGAAGCGCACGCCCTCGGGATTGAGGATGCGGTTTTCGGCGATGACCACCGTGTTCTCGAACGACGCGCCGAGCGCGTAACCGGCGCTCCACAGCTTCGACACGTCGCGCATGAAGCCGAAAGTTCGTGCCCGCGCCAGCTCGCGGCGGAACTGATCCGGCTCAAGCTCGATTGCAAAGCTCTGCCGACCGATCAACGGATGGTCGAATTCAATCTCGGTTTCGATGCGCAGCCCGCGCAAATGCGGCCGCAATTCGCCGAAGCTCTCGCCCTTGGCGACCCGCACCGGCTTGAGCACCTGGATGTAGCGCCGCGCTGCGGGCAGCGCGACGATGCCGGCTTGATCGATCGCGGCAACGAACGGCTCGGCGCTGCCGTCCATGATCGGCACTTCGGGGCCATCGACCTCGACGACGGCATTGTCGACGCCCAGGCCATGCAAAGCTGCCAGCACATGTTCGGTCGTCGAGACCGCCGGGCCGTTACGATCGCCCAGCACGGTGGCAAATTCGGTCGCCGTCACCAAACGGAAATTGGCGCTCAATTCGCGGTCCGGCTGGCCGTCGAGTCCGCAGCGCAAGAAGACGATGCCGGTGCCGGCTTCGGCGGGATGGAGTGTGAGCGTGACGGGCGATCCGGAATGGACGCCGATGCCGGAAACGGAGACATGATTTCGCAGGGTAGTCTGCCTGCCGGCGGGTACGCCCCTCATCATGCTCTCGTCTCACACTTTACGGCCACACCACGCGAGTGGAATACTTGCGCGAATGATGACCACCTCAATGTGAGGGGAACGCATTCCTACAGGCAGGGGGCCGACAGTACTGCCACCAAATAACTCGATGCCCCAACATCCCCTCGAATGCGAGAACCTTACCGGCGCAGCGACATCCGGCCAACTCACGCTTTCTTACCAACTGTTACCTCTTTCCTGCCGCACTCTTGTCCGCTCGCTGCCGCAAAAGCGCGGCGCCGGCACCCGGCCACAAAAAATCCGTCCCGCGACCGGCGGGACGGATTTGGCTTTACCTCAGCTTCGTCAGAGGCTTATGGCCTATGACCGAGGCCGTTGGCACGATCCAGGTCGCGCCGAGCGTTATTTCGCCTGGCGGCGCAGGAAGGCCGGAATATCCAGCTGATCCTCCTCGGCCGAGTTATGCACAGGGCTCTGCCGACCATGCTGGTCGAGGCCCTGCGGCGCCGGCCGCCGGGCGTAATCCGACACCGGCAGTTCCTGTCGGGAATGGTCTTGCCGCGCCTCGTGCCGCGGCTCGGCCGACCGCGGCATCGGGCGGCCGACGAGCCGCTCCGGCGATACCGGCGTGCCTACCGGGGCGCCGCTCGGCGCTGCGGGGAGGCTCGCCTCATCTTGCTCGCGGCGGCCAAGACCGACCGACGCCAACCGCTGCAGGAGCGACATGCGGCGTTTCTCCGGATGGTCGTCGTCGCGAGTTTCGCCACGCCGCGCCCGAATCTCGTTCTGTGCCGGGACCGGCAGCTCGTCGAGCCGCGGCATCCGCGGCGGACGCATCGGCGCCCGCTCCGGCTGCGGTGGGATGAACGCCGCCGGCTCCGGCATTTCCGGGCGCTGAACCTGCGGCGTGCTCAGCGGCGTCGGATCGAGGAATAATGACGGCTTGGGTGCCAGCGGCCGAATCGCCACGTCTTCGACCGCCGCGGCGATGGCGGCCTTGGCCGCTGTCTCGATCGAAGCGTTCACGGTAGCGGGCGTTGCCGCCGCTGGGGCAGCAACGGGAATCGCGGGAGCGGCTGCGGCTGCGGGCGCAGCAGATGCGACCGCCGCCGGCCGTGCGGTTCGGCCCGCTCGCTGCGCTCGACGACCCGCTGATTCTCGGCGCGGATGCGTTGGGCGACGTCCGCCATGCGCGGTTCGAGCGCCGGCAGCGTCGGCCGTTGCGACATGGCCTGATCGATGCCGGTGGCGACGACCGATACCCGGATCATGCCGTCGAGGCTTTCGTCGAAGGTGGCGCCGACGATGATATTGGCGTCCTGATCCACTTCCTCGCGGATGCGCGTCGCCGCCTCGTCGACCTCGTAAAGGGTCAGATCGCGGCCGCCGGTAATCGAGATCAACAATCCACGCGCGCCTTTCATCGAGGCATCGTCGATCAACGGATTGGAGATCGCGGCTTCCGCCGCGGTCATCGCCCGCTTGTCGCCCTCGGCCTCGCCGGTCCCCATCATCGCCTTGCCCATCTCGCGCATGACGGCGCGGACGTCGGCGAAGTCGAGGTTGATCAGCCCTTCCTTCACCATCAGGTCGGTGATGCAAGCGACGCCGGAATAGAGCACCTGATCCGCCAGCGCGAAGGCGTCGGCGAAAGTCGTCTTTTCATTCGCCACGCGGAACAGGTTCTGGTTGGGAATGATCAGCAGCGTGTCGACGCATTTCTGCAATTCGACGATGCCGCCGTCGGCGATGCGCATGCGGCGCTGGCCCTCGAAATGAAACGGCTTGGTCACCACGCCGACCGTGAGGATGCCGAGATCGCGCGCGGTCTTGGCGATGACCGGGGCAGCGCCGGTTCCGGTGCCGCCACCCATGCCCGCGGTCACGAACACCATGTGCGCGCCGGAGAGATGATCGCGTATTTCGTCGATCGCTTCCTCGGCGGCGGCGCGTCCGACGTCGGGTTGCGAGCCGGCGCCGAGCCCCTCGGTCACCTGCGTGCCCATTTGAATGACGCGTTCGGCCTTCGACATCGTGAGCGCCTGAGCGTCGGTATTGGCCACGACGAAATCGACGCCTTGCAGGCCTGCCGTGATCATATTGTTGACGGCATTGCCGCCCGCACCGCCAACGCCGAAGACGGTGATGCGCGGCTTTAGTTCACGAATGTCGGGAATATTCAGATTGATGGTCATGATTGCCTCTTGTTCATCGCGCAGGCGTTGTCCACGCGGGCCTCAAAACAGTCTTGCCCCGCCCGGTCCGCCACCGGCCGCTGAGATTTTCTAGCTTCGCATCCGGGGGCCATCAGAAACTCTCGCGAAGCCATCGTCCGACGCGGGCGAAATAGCCGCCGCCCGCGCCGGTCATTACGTGCCGCTTACGCCGCGACTCGAAGTGTTCGAGATGCGCCGCTTGCGGATAGACCAGAAGGCCGGCGGCGACGGCGAAGGCGGGCCCTTTGGCCGCCTCCGGCGCTCCGGCAATGCCGAGCGGCCGCCCAATGCGCACGGGGCGGCCAAGAATGCGCGAGGCCAGATCGGGCAATCCCGCAAGCTGGCTTGCTCCGCCGGTGAGGATGACGTGACCGCGCCGCTCCGCCGCGATGGACGTGGCGGCGAGCCGGTCACGCACCATTTCAAGGATTTCCTCGACCCGCGGTTTGATGATCCCCACCAGCGTCGCGCGAGGAACGAATTGCGCCTGCTCGCGCTCGTCCTCGTTCAGCGGCGGCACCGTGACCATGTCGCGCTCATCCGATCCCCCGGTGAGCACACTGCCATAAAGCGTCTTGATTCGCTCGGCGTCGGCGACGCGGGCGTTCAAGCCGCGAGCAACGTCCATGGTGACGTGATGGCCGCCCAGCGCAAATCCTTCCAGATGAACGCAGCGGCCGGCCAAAAAGATCGCCATCGTGGTGGTGCCGGCGCCGATATCGACCACCGCGGCGCCGAGATCCGCTTCGTCGTCGGCAAGAACGGCGAGACCGGCGACATAGGGGGAGGCGACCATGGCCTCGACTTCGAGATGACCGCGCTCGACCGCGAGCATCAGGTTGCGCGCGGCGGCGACGTCGGTCGTGGCGATGTGCATGTGGACGCCGAACCGCGAGCCGAGCATGCCGCGCGGGTCGCGCACGCCGTCGACGCCGTCGATCGAATAAGCGACGGGCAGCGAATGCAGCACGGCGCGGCCGTCGCGCAACGAATGGCGGCTGCCGGCGGCCAGCACGCGGGCGATGTCGCCGTCGGAGACGGCGGAGCCGACGATGTCGACGTCGGCGGCGAACAATTCGCTGGCGAGCCGCCCGGCCGAGAGCGACAGCACCACCGACTCGATTTCGGCGCCGGCCATGCGTTCGGCGGCATCGACCGCCTGACGAATGGCGTCTTCGGCCTGGGCAAGATTGACGACGGTGCCGGCCTTCATGCCGCGCGCATTGGTATGGCCGAAGCCGACCACCTCGATGGCGTGGCTGCGGCGCGTCAAAACCTGCTGCGGTCCGTGCGGCCGCAGCCGTGCGATCAGACAGACGACCTTGCTCGACCCGACGTCGAGCGCGGCGACCAGCGCGCTGCGCCGCGGCGAGATCGGCTTCATCTTCGGGGTCAGGCCGTAACGGAGGGCGTTCATGCGTCGCCCCCCTTCTTCTTTTTCATCGTCGCCTTGAGCGCCTCGTCGCGCGCCTGCGCGGCGGCGTCCGACAAGCGCACCGTCACGCGATCGGGCAGCCGCAAGTCGATGACCGTGAGGTCGCGCGACAGGAGCTTTTTGTCGCGGTCGAGTTCGACCAGCCGATGCAGCGCGGTCTCGACGTCGGTTTCCGGCAGCTGCACGTTGATGCCATTGGTCAGCCGCAGATCCCAGCGCCGATCCGCCACCAGGATCGACGCGCGAAGCGCCGACCGGATTTCCGGATAGCGATCGATGACGGCGAGGAAATCCTTGGCTTGCCGTTCGGCGTCGCGCCCGACAACCAGCGGCAGGCCGAGATAGCGCCTTTCCACGAAAGGCTCGAGCACGGTGCCGTCGGCGGCGATGACGCTGACGCGGCCGTCCTTCTGCCACAGGGCGAAGGCGTGGCGCTCGGTGATCGTGATCTGCAGGCGGTTGGGATAGAGCTTGAGCACCGCAGCATCGCCGATCCAGGGGTTCGCCAGGAGCTGTTTTCGCGCCGCATCGGCGTCGAGGAACAACAGCGAGGCGCGCCCGGTCACGCCGGCGGTGGTGAGGATCTCCTCGCGGCTGACTTCCTTTTCGCCGCTGAGCGAGATCGCCGCAATGCGAAAGCCGAGTGCATTGGCGGCGACGTCGCGCGCATTCTTGACCCAATCCATCGCGGCGGGGACGTGCTCGCCGACGACGGCGCCGTAAGCCAGCGCGCCGGCAATGAGCAGGACCGATCCGGCAACGCCGGTGCCGCGCGGCAATTGTGCGACCCTGGCGGCCCAGCGCGCGGTCAAACGGCGATAACGGAATATGATCGCGAAACGGCTTTCGCCGCGGCGCAACTGGTCGGCCGGCGCGCGCGCGTGTGTCGGCTCGTCATGCGCGCGCCGACCTGCCTCGCCGCTGATTGCCTCGACCGCTTCAGCGGTTGGTCGAGGCGTCCTCCACCATCCATTGGACCAGCTCATCGAACGTGATGCCTGCGTAGGCGGCAAGCTCGGGTACGAGCGAGGTCTCGGTCATCCCCGGTTGTGTATTGACCTCAAGACAGAACAGTTTTCCCGTCCCCCGATCGTCATAGCGAAAGTCCGCCCGGCTCACGCCGCGGCAGCCGAGTGCGCTATGGGCAGCAAGGCTGAAGTCTTCGGACTTCCTGGTAAACATTCGGTAAAATCGGCGCCGGGAGCAGGTGCTTGGAACCGCCGGCGGCGTATTTGGCCTCGTAGTCGTAAAATCGCGTGGTCGGCACGATCTCGATGACGTCGAGCGCCCGGTCGCCCAGAACGGCGCAGGTCAGCTCCTTGCCGGGGACGTAGCGCTCGACCATGACCATGTCGCCGAAGGCCCAATCATCGCGATAGAGCTCCTGCGGCGGATTGCGGTGTTGTTCGGTGACAATAAAGACCCCGACGCTGGAGCCTTCGGCCACCGGTTTGATGACATAGGGCGGCGCCAAGGCATGGGCTTTTGCCGCTTCGAACCGCGAAACCACGCGGTCCTCGGCCACCGGCACGTCGGCGGCGCGAAACAGCGCTTTGGCATAGTGTTTTTGCATGGCCAGCGCCGAGGCAAGCACCCCGGAATGGCTGTAAGGGATGCCCAATATTTCCAAGAGGCCTTGCAGCGTGCCGTCCTCACCCGGGCGGCCGTGCAGCACATTGAGGGCGGCATCCGGTTCGGTGGCGGCGAGCACCGCGGCAATGTCGCGGCCGACGTCGATCGGGGTGACCCTGTAGCCGCGCCGCGCCAGCGCATCGGCGCAGGCCTTGCCGGAGCGCAGCGAGACCTCGCGCTCGGCCGACCAGCCCCCCATGAGGACGGCGATATGCTTGACCATGCTCAGGCGATGCCGTTGATTCGCATGGCCCACCAATAAAATCGACTATTGGCGAAAAATCGAGAGTCTCAATGGCTGATTCGGCCAAAAACCGGCATCCGGGCGGCGTTTTGGGGTTCATCCAGCCGGTGCCGGCCGCTGGCGGCTTAAGCGGAGACCCCGACGCGCTTGATCTCCCATTCGAGATCGACACCCGATGTGTCCTTCACCCGCTGCCGGACGGTCTCGCCCAGAGTCTCGATGTCGGCGGCGCTGGCACTGCCGGTATTGATCAGAAAATTGCAGTGCATCTCCGAGACCTGCGCGCCGCCGTGGCGCAGGCCGCGGCAGCCGGCGGCATCGATAAGCTGCCAGGCTTTGCGGCCCGGCGGATTCGTGAAGGTCGAGCCGCCGGTGCGGCTCTTGATCGGCTGCGTCGCCTCGCGCAATTCGGTGATCTTGTCCATCTCGGCGGCGATAGCCGCCGGATCGCCGCGCGTGCCGGCGAACACGGCTTGGGTGAAAATAAAATCATCCGGCGCGCCGCTGTGCCGGTAGGTGTAATGCATGTCGGCATTGCTCAAGAGATGAATGCGCCCGCGCCGGTCGACGGCGCGCGCTTCGCCTAGCGCGTCTTTGGTTTCCCGGCCATAGGCGCCGCCGTTCATGCGGAGCGCGCCGCCGATGCCACCCGGAATGCCGCGTAGAAACGACAGGCCGGCGATGCCGGCTTCGGCCGCAGCGCGCGCGACTTTGACGTCGGGCACCGCAGCGCCGGCAGTGAGCCTCGTTCCCTCGATGGCGATATCGCTGAAACCGCGGCCCAATCGGATAACAGCACCGGGCACACCGCCGTCGCGCACGATCAGATTGGAGCCCAGGCCGATGACGGTGACGGCGAGGTCGGCGGGCAGATTGGCGAGAAAGTATGCCAGATCGGCTTCGTCCTCGGGCATGAACAAGAGCTGCGCCGGACCGCCGACGCGAAACCAGGTCAGCTCCGCGAGCGGTTGGTTCGCCATGAGCCGGCCGCGCAAATCCGGCGCGGCTCCTCTTACGACCGCAACAAGATCGGGGAAGGCCATCAGCCGGCTCCGGCCGACACCGCCGCGAGTTCGGCCGGCAGCGCATAGGCCCACTGCGTGATCGAGCCGGCGCCGAGGCAGGCGACATAATCGCCCGGCTGCGCCGTGGCTGCGATCAGCGACGCGAGCCTGTCCGGAGCTTCAAGCGCGACGACGTGGCGATGGCCGTGCGTGCGCAGGCCCTGCACCAGCGAATCGCGGTCGGCTCCCGGGATCGGCGTCTCGCCGGCCGGATAGACATTGGCGACGATGACGGTGTCGGCATCGTTGAAACAGGTGCAGAACTGCTCGAACAAGGCCGCCAGCCGCGTATAGCGGTGCGGCTGCACGACGGCGATGACCTGTCCCTTGGTCAATTCGCGCGCCGCGCGCAGCACGGCGGCGATCTCGACCGGATGATGGCCGTAGTCGTCGATGATGGTGACGCCGTTCCAGCTACCGGTCTTGGTGAAGCGCCGGCGCACGCCGCCGAATTTGCCAAGCGCGTTACGGATCACGTCGTCGGCGACGCTGAGCTCGTGGGCAACCGCGACGGCGGCGGTGGCGTTGAGCGCGTTGTGCCGTCCCGGCATCGGCAGCGTCAGATTTTTTATTTCGTGCAGTGCCTGCCCGGCGCGTTCGCGCAGCGCGATGGTGAACAGCGAACTGCCGCCCGCGTGCGAGATGTCGACGAGCCGCACATCGGCCTGCGGATTTTCGCCATAGGTGACGATGCGATGGTCCTCGATGCGGCCGACCAGGCTCTGCACCACCGGATGGTCGGTGCACATCACCGAGAATCCGTAGAACGGCACGTTCTCGACGAATGCGCGAAAGGCGTCCTGAACGGCATCGAAGGTCTTGAAATAATCGAGATGCTCGGGATCGACATTGGTGACGACGGCGATGTCGGCCGGCAGCTTCAGGAAGGTGCCGTCGGATTCGTCGGCTTCGACCACCATCCAGTCGCCGGCGCCGAGCCGCGCATTGGTGCCATAGGCATTGATGATGCCGCCGTTGATGACGGTCGGATCGAAGCCGCCGGCTTCGAGCAGCGCCGCCACCATCGACGTCGTCGTGGTCTTGCCATGGGTGCCGGCAATGGCGACGCAGCTTTTCAGCCGCATCAGCTCGGCCAGCATCTCGGCGCGCCGCACCACCGGCAGCCGCTGCGCGCGCGCCGCGATCGAGCTCCGGATTGTCGGGCCTGATCGCCGAGGAAACCACGACGACCTCGGCGCCGGCCAGATTTGCAGCCTCATGCCCGATGGCGATCTTGACGCCCTGGTCGCGCAGCCGTTTGACGTTGGCGCTGTCGGCCTGATCGGAGCCCTGAACGGTATAGCCGAGATTGAGGAGCACCTCGGCGATGCCGCTCATGCCGATGCCGCCGATGCCGACAAAATGGATCGAGCCGATATCGCGCGGCAGTTTCATCTAAGCTCCCCTCGTCGGCGGCTCCGCCCTCAGGCGGCGGTGTCCGCTGTGGTTCTTACACAAAACATAGATGGCCGGAGCAAGTCCGGCCATGAGTGACGATGAGCGATAATTAATGCTGCAATGACCGCCCAATGGGGATGCCCCCGACTTTGAGGACCAGATCGGCCAGCCGGTCGGCGGCATCGAGGCGGCCGAGCGCCCTTGCCGCCGCGGCCATGGCGCCGAGCCGGCGCGGGGCGCCCGCGAGTTTGGCAATTTCGGCGGCCAGGCGGGTCGCCGTGAAATCATCCTGGGCGATGCGCAGCGCGCCGCCGGCATTTTCCAGGACCCCGGCATTGGCCATTTGATCCTGATCGATGGCGTGCGGCAGCGGCACCAGAATCGAAGGCCGGCCGATGGCGGCGAGCTCGGCGACGGTCGAGGCTCCGGACCGTGCCACGATCAGATGGCTCGCGGCCATGCGCGCGGGCAGGTCGGTGAAGAACGGCGCCACTTCGGCGGCAATCGCGCCGCCGGCATAGGTCTCGCGCACGCGCTGGACGTCCTCGTCGCGCGCCTGGTGGACGATGTGCAGGCGAGCACGCAAGGCGGCGTCGAGCCGCAAAATCGCCGCCGGCACGATATCGGCCATGACGCGCGCGCCCTGGCTGCCGCCGAAGATGAGGATCGCCAATCGGTCGTCCGCCGCCGGATAGGGCGCGGCCGCGGCGGCGACCACTGCGGCGCGGACCGGATTGCCGGTCAGCGTGGCTTTGAGCGACAGCATCGGCTCGTTGCGAAAGACCTCGGGAAACGTCGTGGCAATCGCCGTGACGCGCGGCGCCAACAGCCGGTTGGCACGCCCGATGACGGCGTTGGCGTCGTGGATCACGGTTGGCACGCCCCGCCGGATCGCGGCCAAGACCGGCGGAATGGTCGGATAGCCGCCGAAGCCGACGACCGCTGCCGGCTTGAGCCGGCCAAGGAGCCGCCACGCCTGCAGGAAGCCCGTACCGAGCATGGCGGCGGTCCGCGTCAATGCGAACGGGTTGCGGCCGCGCAGCGTGGCGCTGGCAACGATGTGGACCGCGTCCTCGGCGAAGGCGCCGCCGAAGCGCGCCGCGCGGCGGTCGGTGGCAAGGTGAACGGCGATGCCGCGCTGGATCAGCGCTGAGGCCAGCGCCTCGGCCGGGAACAGATGCCCGCCGGTGCCGCCGGCGGTAACGAGCACCGGCGCGCGGCGCGGATCTGGTATCACGCCGGGCTCGCGGCGAGCGTGATCGCGGCGGCAAACTTGGCGCGCGGCCGTTCGCGGGTGAGCGCCAGCAGCATGCCCATACCGTAGGCGAGCGAGATCAACGACGAACCGCCGTAGGAGACGAAGGGTAAGGTCATGCCCTTGGCCGGCATCAGATGCAGATTGACCGCCATGTTGATGGCCGATTGCAGGCCGAACAGGATGGCGAGGCCGGCGGAGGCAAAGCGGATGAAGGGATCGTCGGTGCGCATGGCCTTGATCAGGGCGCGGATGACGATGAATGCGAACAGTGCGAGCAGAATGAGGCAAAGTACGGCGCCGAATTCCTCGGCGGCCACCGCGAAAATAAAGTCGGTGTGACCTTCGGGCAGGATGCGCTTGATGGTGCCTTCACCCGGCCCGCGGCCGAACCAGCCGCCGCGCAAAAACGATTCGGTGGCGATGTCGATATTGTAGCTGTCGCCGGAGGCCGGATTGAGGAAGCGATTGATGCGCTCCGCCACATGCGGGACGGTGAAGAAGGCCGTCATCAGACCGAGGCCTGCGGTGCCGGCAAGCCCCATCACCCAAATGAGGCGCATGCCGGCCATATAGAACAGCGCGCCCCAGACCAGCGAGATCAGCATGGTCTGGCCGAAATCCGGCTGCAGCACCAAGAGCGCAACGACGACGATGAGCAAAGCAAGCGCGATGGAGTTGGCCGGCATTTCCGGACGCTTCGCGGTCTCGCCGAACAGCCAGGCGATCAGGATCACGAAAGCGGGTTTGAGAAATTCCGACGGCTGGATGTTGACGCCGAGAATGACCAGCCAGCGCCGGGCGCCTTTGATCTCGGCGCCGAAATAGGGTGTTGCGGCCGTCAAGATCAGGCTGATGACGAACACGATCAGCGCCACTTTGCGGATGTCGCGCGGCGACAAAAACGACGTGCCGATCAGCACCGCCGATGCGGGAATGAGGAACAGCACCTGGCGATCGACGAAGTGGAACGGATCGAGCCCGATGCGGGCGGCGACCGGCGGGCTTGCGGCGAGGCACAGAACGATGCCGCCGAGCATCAAGGCCACCAGCGCCGCCAAGGTCAGCCGGTCGACCGTCCACCACCATTCGGAAAACGGCGTAGGTTGCGCGCGCGAAGCCAAGATCGTCCCCGAGGCTGACCCCCGACTAGTGGTGACACCGCGATGGTTTCCAGGGGATTAATGGTGCGTCCCCCGACGCGTCATTTCACCCGGCAGCGCCCGCACCAGCGCCCTGAACGCATCGCCGCGGACCTCGAAGTTGCGGTATTGATCGAACGAGGCGCAGGCCGGCGACAACAGCACCACCGGCTCGCCGGCGGGCGAGCGCCCGGCATCGCGCGCGGCGGCCGCAAGCGCCTTGTCGAGCGTGCCGTCGATTTCGTGGGCGACGTCGCCGCCGAGCGTCTTGGCGAATTCATCTGCGGCCTCGCCGATCAGATAGGCCTTGCGGATGCGCGGAAAGAATTTGCGCAACGATTCGATGCCGCCGGTCTTCGGCTTGCCGCCGGCAATCCAGAAAACGTCGTCGAAGCAGGCCAGCGCCTGTGCACTCGAATCGGCATTGGTGGCCTTGGAATCGTTGACGAACAGAACGCGGCCAAGCCTGCCGACTTCCTCCATGCGGTGCGCCAGTCCAGGAAACGAGCGCAAACCCGCCTGAATCGCGGCCGGCGAAAGCCCGAGCGCCAGCGCTGCCGCCGCGGCGCAAGCGGCGTTCTGGGCGTTGTGCAGGCCGCGTAACGAACCGATGCCGCCAAGCTCGGCAATGAGCTGCGTGCCGCCGGCGCTCGCGCGCACGATCTTTTGGCCGGCGACGAATAGTCCCTCGGATAGTTCCTGCCGCACCGAGATCCGTACCGGGCGCTTGCCCGATTGAGCGAGCCGATCGGCAATGGCGCGACACCACTCATCGTCGACGCCGACGATAGCGGTGCCGTCCTGCGGCACCCCGGCGACGAGACGTTCCTTCACCGCGGCGTAATGCGCCATCGTGCCGTGGCGGTCGAGATGATCCTCGGAGAGATTGATCAAGATGCCGACCGACGGATCGAGCGAGGGCGCGAGATCGATCTGATAAGACGAGCATTCGATGACGTGCACGCGACGTTTAGTGCTGCCGTTCTCTGGCGGCTCAAGCGACAGGATCGCGGTGCCGATATTGCCGCCGAGTTGCGCGTCCAGGCCGGCCGCAGCGGTGAGGTGGGCGATGAGAGCGGTGGTCGTCGACTTGCCGTTGGTGCCGGTGATGGCGACAAACGGTGCGCCGGGCGCATGCCGCCGCCGCTCGCGGCAGAACAATTCGATGTCGCCGATCACCTCGACGCCGGCCTGTTGCGCGAGCTTGACCGTCCAATGCGGCTCGGGATGGGTCAGCGGCACGCCCGGCGCCAGCACCAGCGCCGCGATCCTGCTCCAATCGGCAAAGCGCAGATCGCCCGTCGCTACTTTCTCAACACCGGCCTTGGTCAGGCTGGCGGCATTGTCATCGAAGGCGATGACGTCGGCGCCGCCGGCCAATAAAGCCTTGGCGCTGGCAAGGCCCGAGCCACCCAGGCCGAATACCGCGACCTTTTTGCCGGCGAAGGTCGTGATCGGAATCACGCCGCGGCTACCTCAGCTTCAACGTTGAAAGTCCTACCAGCGCCAGCACGACGGCGACGATCCAAAAACGGATGACGATCTGCGGCTCGGTCCAGCCGAGCTGCTCGAAATGGTGATGGATCGGCGCCATCTTGAAAACGCGCTTGCCGGTCAGCTTGAAGGACACCACCTGGACGATCACCGACACCGCTTCGAGAACGAACAGGCCGCCGATGACCGCGAGCACGATCTCGTGCTTGGTCGCCACCGCGACCGCTCCGATCATGCCGCCGAGCGCGAGCGAGCCGGTGTCGCCCATGAAGATCGAGGCCGGCGGCGCATTGAACCAGAGAAAGCCTAAGCCCGCGCCGAGCACGGCCCCGCACAGCACCGCGAGCTCGCCGGTGCCGGCGACGTAATGGATTTGCAGATAATCGGCGAACACCGCATTGCCGCAGAGATAGGAGATCATGCCGAAGCTTCCGGCCGCGATCATGACGGGGACGATGGCGAGGCCGTCGAGCCCGTCGGTCAAATTCACCGCATTGCCGGCGCCGACGATAATGAACATCGCAAACAGCACAAAGAACCAGCCGAGATTGAGCACCAGCTCCTTGAAGAAGGGAAACACCAGCGAGGTCGAAAACGGCGTTTGTCCCAGTTCGACGAGCGCCATGCAGGCAAGCCCGGCGATGACCGCCTCGATGCCCAAGCGGGTGCGGCCGCCAAAACCGTTGCTGGCCTGCTGCTTGGTGACTTTCAGATAATCGTCGTAAAAGCCGACCAGGCCGAAGCCGAGCGTGACCCACAGGACCACCCAGACGTAAGGGTTGGCCGGATTGGCCCATAACAGCGTCGACACCAGCATCCCGGACAGGATCATCAGTCCGCCCATGGTCGGCGTGCCGGCCTTGCTGATGATGTGCGATTTCGGACCGTCGCTGCGGATCGGCTGGCCTTTGCCCTGGAGCAGCCGCAGCCGGTCGATAATGGTCTGGCCGAACAGGAACACAAACAACAACGCGGTGATGATGGCGCCGCCGGTCCGGAACGTGATGTAGCGAAACACATTGAGGACGGAGAGCTTGTCCGAAAGTTCGACCAGCCAATAAAGCATCGCATCAACCTTGCACGGACGCGCCTTCGAGTGCGTCTTCGGGTGTTTCGTGGCGCGGATAGGCCCGTTGCAGCGCCTTGACGATAGGCGCCATGCGCGAGCCGAGCGAGCCCTTGATCATGATGGCGTCGCCGGCGCGGATCGCCGGCAGCACCTGCGCTTCGAGTGCGGCAGAGTTCTCTGCATAGCCGCCGCGGCGGCTCGCGGGAAGAGTTTGCCACAAAGTCTGCATCAGTGGACCGCAGCAGAATACCAGATCGACCGCATTGGCGAGTACCGCATCGAGGAGACCGCGATGCAGCGCGCGGCCCTTCGGTCCAAGCTCCAGCATGTCGCCGAGCACGGCAATGCGGCGGCCGCGCGGACCGATTTGCGTCTGTCCGAGCACCGCCAGCGCCGCCGCCATGGATGCCGGATTGGCGTTGTAACTCTCGTCCAGTATGAGGGCGGTGCCGCCTGGCAGCTCGATTTCGATCGGCGCGCCGCGGCCGGACACCGGAACGAGCTCGGCAAGCGCCAGCGCCGCCAGCGCCAGATCGGCGCCCACCAGGTCGGCGGCCGCAAGGACGGCGAGCGAATTGATGACCAGATGCCGGCCCGGCGCGCCGATCTTGTAGGTCAGTTCGGTTCCTCGGATTCGCGCCTGCACCGTCGAGCAGCGCGGATGCAACGCGCATTTGATCAGCCGCGCATCGGCCTCTTCATGCTCGCCGAAGGAGACGAGGTGCTTCACGCCGGCCTCCTTGGCGCGACGCTTGAGCTGGGCGAATTGCGCGATATCGCGATTGACGATCGCGGCGCCGTCCGGCTCGAGGCCGAAAAAAATCTCGGCCTTGGCATCGGCGATCTTCGCCAGCGAACCCAGGAACTCCAAATGCACCGGGGCGATCGTGGTGATGATCGCGACGTGCGGGCGCACCAGGCGCGACAACGGCTCGATCTCGCCCTCGTGGTTCATGCCCATTTCCAGCACCGCATAGCGCGCGCCGGCCGGGCAGTGGGCGAGCGACAGCGGCACGCCCCATTGATTGTTGTACGAGGCGACGGAAGCATGGGTCTCGCCGTCCTTGGAGAGCGCAAGCCGCAACGCTTCCTTGGTTCCGGTCTTGCCGACCGAGCCGGTGACGCCGATGACTTTGGCCCCGGTTCGCGCGCGCGCCGCGGCGGCGAGATTGCGTAAACCGGCGAGCACGTTCGGCGCGATGAGGAGCGGCGCGTCGCTTCCGAATTGGCCGCGCCGCTCGGCGGCGACGACGGCCAGCGCCGCTTTCGCCGCGAGCGCTTGCGCCACGAATTCATGGCCGTCGCGATGCTCGCCGGCAATGGCAAAGAACGCGTCGCCCGGCGCAATGCTGCGGCTGTCGATCGAGAGGCCGCCAACGTCGTGCGGCAGCGCGCCTTGGCGCTGCGCGGCCATCGCGTCGGCCATCGCGTCGGTGGTCCACAGCGCGGATGCGCTCATGCGGCGAGTTCCTCAAGTGCCGTGGCGACCGCCTCATGATCGCTGAACGGTATGACCCGGTCGCCGATGATTTGGCCGGTTTCATGACCCTTGCCGGCGATTAAAAGAACATCGCCGGGCTCGAGATCGGCGACGGCACGGCGGATCGCCTCGCTGCGGTCACCGATTTCCGCGGCACCGTGCGCGGCCGCCACGATCGCGGCACGGATGGCGGCGGCGTCCTCGCTGCGCGGATTGTCGTCGGTGACGATCACCCGGTCGGCCTTGGCCGTGGCGACGGCGCCCATCAAGGGCCGTTTGCCGCGGTCGCGATCGCCGCCGGCGCCGAACACCACGACGAGCCGACCCGGCGCATAGGGCCGCAAGGCATCGAGCGCTTTGGCCAGCGCGTCGGGCTTATGGGCGTAATCGACGAAGATCGGCGCGCCGTGCCTCGATCCGACGCGTTCGAGCCGGCCCTTGGCGCCGACCAACTGTTCGAGGGCGGCGAACACGGCTCCGGGGTGGCCGCCGGTCGCGAGCGCAAGGCCCGCGGCAACGAGCGCGTTTTCGACCTGAAATTCGCCGACCAGCGGCAAGCGCACGTCAAAGTGTTCGTCCCGGTATTGCAGCCGCAGCCGCTGTGCGAAGCCGTCGATGGCAGAGTGCACGAGGCGGATGCCGGTGCCGTTGCGGCCGATGCTCATGATCGACAATCCGCGCGCCGTCGCCGCCGCCACCACGTCCTCGGCATGATCGTGATCGACCTCGATCACCGCGGCGGCGCCCGGTTGCAGCAGCGTTTCGAACAGCCGCAGCTTGGCGGCAAGATAGGCCTCGAAGGTCGGATGATAATCGAGATGATCGCGGGTGATGTTGGTGAAGGCCCCCGCCGCAAGATTGAGGCCGTCGAGCCGGTGCTGATCTAATCCGTGCGACGAGGCCTCGATGGCGAGATGGGTGACGCCGTCGGCGGCCAGCGCATCGAGCGATCGGTGCAGCGCCACCGGATCGGGCGTGGTCAGCGAGCCGTAAGTCTCGCCGCTCGGCGACACGATGCCGATGGTGCCGATGCTGGCGGCGCGGTGGCCGAGTGCGGTCCAGATTTGCCGCGTAAAAGCGGCGACCGAGGTTTTGCCGCTGGTGCCGGTGATGGCGGCGATGATGCGCGGCTGGCGCGGGTAGATTTTCGCGGCGATCAGCGACAAGGCGCGCCGGGCGTGATGCACGCGAATGAAAGCGACATTGCCGGGCAACGGCGCTTGTGGCCGCCGTTCGGCGATAATCGCGACTGCACCGGCGGCAATGGCCGCCGCAACGAATTGCAGGCCATCGGCTTTGCCGCCAGCGACGGCGACGAAGGCGTCGCCGCGCTTTACCGCGCGGCTGTCCGCGGTCACGCCGGCGATGTCGAGCCCGGCGTCGCGCGCGTCGCATTCCGCGTCAGGAGGCAAAATCTCGCGAAGCTTCATGGTCCAGTCGATTGTCACGCACCCGAGCTAGAGGGCGGTGGCTTTGAAGTTCCGAAGATCAAGCGGGAATAGAACTTCAACCCGGAAAATCACGCTATCGGGGCACTACGCGCTTGGCCGATGACGCGGCCAAGCCCTTACCTGTTTTCGTGCAGCGAGGCCAGTATTTGCTGATCCGCCGGCGGCAAGTCCAGGCGCGGGGCAAGGTCGAGCAGCGGCGCGATCCGGGACACCACCGCGCCGCCGGTCGGCACGGCATTCCAGCCCGACGTGGTGAAACCATGCGTTTCCGGGGTTGTATGCGGTTCGTCGAGCATGATCAGGAGCAGATAGCGCGGCTTATCGGCCGGCAAGATCGCCATGAAATCCGTCAACACCTTGCTCTTGGAATAGCGGCCGTTCACGACTTTGTCGGCCGTGCCGGTTTTGCCGCCAATGTAATAGCCCGGCACGTCGGCCTTCTCCGCCGTGCCTTTCTCGACATTGAGCCGCATCAGGTAGCGCATCATCGTAGAGGTTTCCGGCTTGATGACGCGCCGGCCGAGCTTTTCCGCGTCCGCTTCGGATCGTTTGAGGAAGGTCGGCGGAATGAGAATGCCGCCGTTCATGATCGCGGCGACGCCCATCGCCGCCTGCAGCGGGGCCACCGACAATCCGTGGCCAAAGGCGATGGTGGCCGTCGTCAAGTCGCTCCAGCGCTTGGGCAGGATCGGATCGGCGCTTTCCGGCAATTCAGTGCGCAAGCGGTCGAGCTGACCGAGCTTCTTCAAGAATGCGCGTTGTGTGTCGCTGCCGAGCGACAGCGCCATGCGCGCTGCGCCGATATTCGACGAATAGGTGAAAATCTCCGGCACCGAGAGGACGCGGCGCTGTGCGTCGAAATCGTGGATGGCGAAGCGGCCCATCTGCAGCGGCATCGCGGGCGTCGAATTTCGAATTCAGCGTGACTTTGCCGGAATCGAGCGCCATCGCCACGGTGAAGGCCTTGAACGTCGATCCCATCTCGTAAACGCCGGTGGTCAGCCGGTTGATGCGCGATGGATCGAGCGCCTCGCTCGGATTGTTCGGGTCGTAGTCCGGCTCCGACACCAGCGCGACGACCTCGCCGGTGCGCACGTTAAGCACGAGGCCGGCGGCGGCGAGTGCGTTGAATTTGGCGCGCGCCGCGACCAGCTCGTCGCGCAGCACATGCTGGACGCGCAGATCGACGGCAAGCTGGACCGGAGTCTGCAGGCGGTCGGTGGCGAGGCCGGCCATATGCAGGGCGGCGAGCCCTTGGCCGTCGAGCCATTTCTCGATCCCGGCGATGCCCTGGTTGTCGATATTGACGTGACCGATGAGATGCGAAATCTCGTCGCCGTTCGGGTAGTCGCGCTTGTTTTCGTTGAGAAAGCCGATTCCCGGCAGGCCCTGCCGGTAGATTTCCCGCTGCTGCTCCGGCGTAATGTCGCGCTTGAGCCAGACGAAGCCGCGCTTGGACGACAGCCTCTCGCGCAGGTCCTTGGCATCGAGATCGGGCAGGTCCGCAGTCAGCAGTTCGACCGCTTCATCGACATCGATGAGCCGGCGCGGCTCGGCGTAGAGCGACGGCACCCGGACGTCGGTCGCCAGAACCTCGCCGTTGCGATCGAGAATGTCGGGCCGCGCGGTGCCGACGGCATCGCTGGAGACGACGCGGTGCACGGTGTGCTCGTCCGACTGGACCGCAAACATTATGAGCCGCGAAGCGATGACGAGGTAGACGGCGGCGAAAGCGAGGATGGCCAGGCCGATGCGCGCCCGCGCCTTGGCATTGCGATCGAGGTCCTTGCCGTAGAGCATTTTGCGGATCAGCCATTGCCGCCAATGCAGCTCGGGCGGACGCGACGCGGCCGGTTGCGGGTCGGCTTGCAGGTCGAATGTGTCCGCAGTGACGCTCATTGTCGCGGCACCTCGGTTGCGGGAGGCGTGGGCGATTGGGCGGCGGCGCCGGTCGGCGTCGGCGGCACGGCCGGGACGCTTCCCGTGGTCCCGAATGTTTCGGGTTCCTCGAAATTCTCGATCAATCCGCCGATAGGGTCGGTAGAGGCGGTGACATCCGGCGCCGGCCGGTCCGGCAGATGGTCGAGGCTGTCGAATTGCGTCGCGGCAATGGGCTTGAGATGCAGAAATCGCTTGGCCAGCGCCTCGATGCGCGCCGGGTCGTCGAGCTGGCCCCATTCGGCGCGTAAGGTGGCGATCTCGTCTTGTTCGTGCCGGACCTCGCTGCGCAGCTTGGCGAGATGTTCGGCCTGGACGGTGGCGTCGAATTTGATGCGATAGACCCAGGCCGCCGCGAGCACCAGCATGCCGATCACGACGAAATTCAGAAGGCGCAAAATCACGGTCGCCCCCGCATGATGTCGGCGAGCGACGGCAGCCGCGGCAGGAGATCGTCGACGCTCGCGGCGCGCGGCGGCGCATCGCTGCGTTCGGCGGCGCGCAGCTTGGCCGAACGCGCCCGCGGATTGGCCGCGATCTCGTCTTGGTCCGGAAGCTCCGGCCGCCGCGTCAACACCCGGAAGGTTGGCGGTGGCGGTGCGAGTTCGGGGCGGTGGCGCGACGGCGCCGGCGTGCGGCTGCGCTCGGCGAGGAAAGTCTTGACAATTCGATCTTCGAGCGAGTGGAAGGCGACGACGACGAGGCGGCCCGACGGCTTCAAAGTCCGCTCGGCGGCGGCAAGGCCGCGCGCCAATTCACCGAGCTCGTCATTGACGAAAATCCGCAAGGCCTGGAAGGTCCGCGTCGCCGGATGGATCGCGGCGTCGCGGCTGCGGGCGACGCGGGCAACGATATCGGCGAGCGCGCGGGTCGATGCGATGGGCGCCGCGCTGCGGGCGCGGACGATCGCGCGCGCGATGGCGCGGGCATGATGATCTTCTCCCAAGATGGCGATGATGGCGGCAAGGTCGCGCTCGCCGACGCGCGCGACGATGTCGGCCGCGGTCGGACCGTCGCGGCCCATGCGCATATCGAGCGGCCCGTCGAGCCGGAACGAAAATCCGCGTTCGGCTTGGTCGACCTGCATCGAGGACACGCCGAGATCGAAGACGACGCCGTCGGCGACGCCTTCGCCGCCGGCGCTCGTCGCCAGATTGGAAAAACGGTCTTCGATCAGTGTGAGCCGGCCGCCGGCTTGCTCGACAAGAGCGGCGCCGGCGGCGATCGCCGCCTGGTCGCGATCGATGCCGACGACGCGCGCGCCGGGCGTCTGCAGAATCGTGCGCGTATAGCCGCCGCCGCCGAAGGTCGCGTCGATATAAAAGCCGCCGGCCTGGACGTTGAGCCAGTCGGCGACGCGGCGGCCGAGCACGGGAATGTGACGAGCCAGTCCGCCAGCGACAGCTTTGCTGTCGCTGCCCGCCATCATTCCCGCGCCCCGAGCGGTTTGTCCGCCGCCATCCGGGTGCTCAGCACTTGCTTGAACGCGCGAACCTTCTCGGTGGCCTCCGCGAGTTCCGCGCGAAAGCGGCTGGGCTCCCAAATTCGAAATTTGTGGCCGAGACCGACGAACGTCGCCGCGTCCGTGATGCCGGCATGCGATTTCAGGGTATCGGTCAGCGTCACGCGGCCTTCGCCGTCGATTTTGAGCGTCTCGCTCGTGCCATAGAGCGAAAGCGAAAACTGCTCGCGTTGCTCCGAAAACGGCGAGAAGCCGGCAATCAACGCCTCGATCTCCGCCAATAACGCATTGCCTCCGGCATCCAGCGCCGGTCGGTCGAGTGCAGGATAGCAATAGAGTCCGTCGAAACCGTCGCGGGCCAATACCGCGCGAAACGAGGCCGGAATCGACACGCGCCCCTTGGCGTCGAGACGAAGCAGGTGATGGGACACAAAGCGGTCCATTTCGGCCCTTGCCCACGGGGCCCGGTCCGCAAGGCCCAAGTGGAGGGAATATTTTTGGGAAAAATTGGGCTATCATGGGACACTATGGGCGTCAACGCATTGTCCCCCGGATTAGTGGGGCAAACCGCTCGATCTCGATTAGTGAGGGGTAAGCTTAAAGAATGGTTGAGGTCTTCGATTGGCTGCCGGATTGCCAGGGCGTTCCCTGGGACGCACGGCACCCCGCGCCGGCCGAATCCAGGCCCTAATCGGGGCAACAGATTTCCGCTTTTTAGGCTATCCTGCGCCGGCCCGGAAAAATCGGCTACCCGCCCACATCGCTCTGCAAAGTCCACTCATGTCGCGTCCCGTGTTCGCTCCCGATTCCAGTGTCGTCGCCGAGGTCATTCCTTCGCCCAATATCGGCGAGCGCCGGAACGGCCAGCGGCCCGATATGATCCTTCTGCACTACACCGGGATGGCGGACGCCGAGGCCGCTCTCGAACTGCTTCGGGCGCGCGGCAGCGAGGTTTCCGCCCACTATTTCGTGTTCGAGGACGGGCGGATCATCCAGATGGTGCAAGAGAGCCGCCGCGCCTGGCATGCCGGCAAGTCCATTTGGGCCGGAGATACCGACATTAATTCATGCTCGATTGGGATCGAGGTTGCCAATCCGGGCCACGACCACGGGTACCCGGATTTTCCCAAGCGCCAGATCGCGGCCGTCACGGCACTTTGCCGCAGCATTCAGACCCGCAATACTATCCCCCCGACGCGGGTTTTGGCTCACTCGGACGTGGCGCCGGGGCGCAAGCAGGATCCGGGCGAAAAATTCCCTTGGCGCACGCTGTACGAGTCCGGCGTCGGCCAATGGGTGAAACCGGCGCCGATCATGAGCTTCGGCCAGTCGCTATCGCCTGGCGACCGTGGCGACGCGGTCGCAGCGTTGCAGAAATCGCTCGCGGACTATGGCTACGGCACCGCGATCAACGGCGAGTACGATTCCGTGACTCGTGAGGTTGTCATCGCTTTCCAGCGCCATTTCCGCCCCGAGCGCATTGACGGCATCGCCGACGCCTCGACGCGCGGCACGTTGCAAGAGCTTCTCGCCAGCCGCGGCCGTATTCGCACGATCGCCGGGCGCTCCCACGCCATACCGCCGGCCGCGTCTTAACCGTGCCGGCCTGGCCTCTTGACGGCGTGACGGTCCATCGCCATCCCTGTCCCGTCAGTCGGTCGGACGGCCGCTCCGGCAAAACCGAAAGGTTGCCGGGGAGGAAAGTCCGGGCTCCATGGACAAGCGGTGCCGGATAACATCCGGCGGGTGCGAGCCCAGGGAAAGTGCCACAGAGAACAGACCGCCGCGGCGCGTAGCGTTTTGTCGCGGCAAGGGTGAAACGGTGCGGTAAGAGCGCACCGCGCCGGCGGTAACGCCGGCGGCACGGCAAACCCCACCGGGAGCAAGACCGAATAGGAACGGCGCGAAGCGCAAGCTTCGGGATCGGTGTCCGGATCCTGCCGTTCGGGTAGGTTGCTTGAGGCGCCGGGTAACCGGCGTCCCAGAGGAATGGCCGTCGCGTCCGCGAACTTGTTCGCGGGCCCTCCAGAACCCGGCTTATAGACCGGCTGACGAGAAACTAAGGGCGCCCGGCGGAAACCCGTCGGGCGCCCGCCAAGACCTGCCGGCCGCCTGTCAAGTCGTCCATTAAAGCCTGCTAAACATTTCAGCGACGGCTGCCATGCTGCCGGGCATCGGCGCAGGGTCAAAGCTGAAACTCTCATGGAATCAGGTGTCTGCGCATGGCACGAGCTTTGCTGCTTTGCAGCAAAGCCACCAGTCATTTGCGGGCTTGCTTTTGGCTGATGGCGCAACGCAGGGAGCTGCAAATGGATTACGTCAAACCGGCCGACGTGGCCGCCAATATGCTCAATACCGGGCGCAGCAAGCTTGCTCTGTCGCCGCTCGATCTGGTCATCCGCGGCGGCCTTGCCGGCGCCATCCTTGCCGCCGCGACAAGCCTTGCCTTCACCGGCATGGTGCAGACCGGCCAGCCGCTGGTCGGCGCGCTCATATTCCCGGTCGGATTGATCCTGATCGTGCTGCTCGGCCTCGACCTCGTCACCGGCAGCTTCGGATTGCTGCCGCTGCCGTGGCTCGAGAGCGACACCGATCCCAAGACCATGCTCGCCAATTGGGGCTGGGTCTTTTTGGGAAATCTGATCGGCAGTGTCGTCTACGGCGCGCTGTTGGCGATCGCGCTGACCAATTTCGGCACCGCGGCGCCAGCCGGCGTTGCCGCCAAGATCATCGCCGTCGCCGAGGCCAAGACGGTCGGATACGAAGCCATCGGCTTGGCGGGCATGATCACGGTCTTCGTCAAGGCGATGCTGTGCAATTGGATGGTCTGCCTTGCCATCGTCGCGGCAATGACGACGTCGTCGACGATCGGCAAGATCGCCTGTGCCTATATGCCGGTCTTCATCTTCTTCGCCCAGGGCTTCGAGCACTCGGTGGTGAACATGTTCATCATCCCCACCGGAATGATGATGGGCGCCAAAGTCACGCTCGCGCAGTGGTGGCTGTGGAATCAGATTCCGGTCACGCTCGGCAATCTGGTCGGCGGCTTCGTCTTCACCGGGCTTGCGCTCTACATCACCCATCGGCCTCCCAGCATGGCACCGGCGCCGCTGACGGCGCCGAGCCAAGTGCCGGCCGAATGACGGAGACGGAGCTCAAAACCTCCGCCGCCGCCGAAACAGGCGATTTCAACCCGGAACAGAAACGCTATCTCGAAGGATTCGTCGCCGGAGTTCAGATCGCCAGGGCGGCGAAAGGCGTCGCCGGTGCGCCGCCCGGCAATGCTGTCGCCTCGGCGCCGGAGCCGATCGGACCCGATGCCGCCGGCTTGCGGGCGCAGAACCGGGTGCTTGCGTCGGGCGGTAAGCTTTCCGATCCGGAGAAATTCAAGCGCGACCAGCACCCGTTCGATTCCTACGAGCGGCTGAAGGAGCATGCAGCGAAGCGGGAATATCCGAAGCCTCCGGACAATTTCCGCTGGCGCTTCTTCGGCCTGTTCTATGTCGCGCCCAATCAAAACTCGTATATGTGCCGGTTGCGCATTCCGAACGGCATCGTCAAGGCGGCGCAGTTGTCAGGCCTTGCCGACCTCGCCGAGCGCTACGGCGGCGGCTACGCCCATGTGACGACGCGCGCCAATCTCCAGATCCGCGAGATCGAAGCGCACAATGCCGTCGCCATGATCGAGGCGATCCAGGATCTGGGACTTTGTTCGCGCGGCTCCGGTGCCGACAATATCCGCAACGTCACCGGCACGCCGACCGCCGGCATCGATCCGCGGGAATTGATCGACACGAGGCCCTTCGCCCGCGAGTGGCACTTTCACATCCTCAACGACCGCTCGCTCTACGGCCTGCCGCGCAAATTCAACGTCGCCTTCGACGGCGCCGGCACTATCGCCGTCCTTGAGGACACCAACGACATCGGCTTTCAGGCGGTCGAAGTGAAAGACGGCTTTGCCCTCGAGGCGGGGATTTGGTTCCGGCTCTGTCTCGGCGGCATCACCGGACACCATGATTTCGCCCGCGACACCGGCGTTCTGGTCCGGCCGTCGCGACGCCTGCCTGGTTGCCGACGCCGTGGTGCGGGTTTTCCATCGACCACGGCAATCGCACCGACCAGCAATGGTC
>CAWEAH010000009.1:0-60212 GCA_963807125.1 uncultured Alphaproteobacteria bacterium | reverse complement strand
CCGCGACGTCGACATAGCGGGCGGCCTCGCCGAGAAGCTTCGCCGTCTCCTGCTTGCGTCCGGGCGAGACCGAATTGATGTCGAGCACGTAGGGCTTGCCGGCAACATGCGGCTTGATCGAGCCGGCCGCCTCGACGCTTGACGCCGCGGTGACGGCGGAAATGACGATCTCGGCGCCGTGCACCGCGTCGGCGGCCGAACCGGCGCAGCGCACGCCGCTTGCCGCCGCGGCCTGCCGCAGCTTTTCCCCCGCGCGCTGCGGGAACAGGATGTCCCAGGCCGACATCCGCTCGACGCCCTCGTCGCGCAGCCCGGCGGCGATGGCCTGGCCGGCTTCGCCAAAGCCGATGAAGGAAACGCTCGGCTGCGCATTTGCCATGGTGAAATTTTCCTTCGCCTCTTGGTGCTGCCGATGATATGGCAGTTTTGACGTCAAATTCGCAAGCGGGTGGCGCCATCCCGCCTCTCGCAATCGCCGGAGATCCATGCCCGCCTCATCCTGTCGCGACCGTTTGGAACAAGCGCTCGCGCGCATCGCCGATCCGCACGGGGAAGGCGCGCGCGCCTGCCTCACCGTCTACACGGATAGAGCGCGGGCTGCGGCCGATGCCGCCGACACCCGCGCTGCGCGCGGCCATTCGCTCGGCCCGCTCGACGGCGTCATCGTCAGCATCAAGGATCTGTTCGACGTCGCCGGTGAGCCGACCCGCGCCGGCTCGAAAATCCTCGCCGAGGAAGCGCCGCCGGCGGTCGCCGATGCCGCCGTCGTGCAGCGGCTTAAGGCTGCGGGCGCGGTCATTATCGCCAAGACCAACATGACCGAATTCGCTTTTTCCGGCATCGGCGCCAATCCGCATTTCGGCACGCCCGGCAATCCGCACGACCGCGCCAGAGTGCCCGGCGGTTCGTCGTCCGGCGCCGGCGTCGCTGTGGCCGACGGGATGTGCGATATCGCCATCGGCACCGATACCGGCGGCTCGGTGCGCATTCCGGCGGCGCTATGCGGCCTCGTCGGCTTCAAGCCCAGCCGGCAGCGCGTCCCGACCGCCGGCGCCTTTCCCTTGAGCTATACGCTCGACTCGATCGGACCGATCGCCAACAGCGTCGACGACTGCGCCAAAGCTGACGCCGGTCATGGCAGGCGAGCGGTTTGAGCCGCTCGAGCTGCCGGCGCTCGACGGCCTGTCCTTCGGCATTGCCGAGGGACTGCCGCTCGACCGGCTCGACCATACGGTCGCCGCGGCGTTCGTCTCGGCGGTGGCGCGGCTCGACCGTGCCGGCGTGCGCGTCTCCCATGAGGCCGTGCCGCTGTTCGACGACATGGTTGCGGTCAATGCCAAGGGCGGCATTTCGCCGCCGGAGTCCTGCGCCATTCATCGCGACCGGATCAAACGCCGGGCCGCCGACTTCGATCCGAACGTGCTGGTGCGCATCGAGCGTGGCTGCGCGGTGACGGCGGAGGATTATGCCTGGATGATGCAGGAACGGTCGCGGCTCGTTACCGCCATGGATGCGCGGCTTTCGGCGCTCGATGCGCTGGTCATGCCGACAACCGCGATCGTGGCGCCGACCATCGCCGAAGTCGCCGACGAAAAGACCTTCGCCGTGCGCAATGCCGCGGTGCTGCGCAACACCTCGATCGTCAATTTCTTCGATCTGTGCGCGATCTCGCTCCCCTTGCCGGTGACGGCCGGGGCCATGCCGACAGGCCTCATGCTGATCGCGCGTAACGGGAAGGACCGCAGGCTGTTTGTCCATCGCCGCGGCAACTGATGGCCCTCTTTTGGCGCATAAGTCGGCTTGCGGTCGCGGCAGGCCTTTCCTAGCATCGGCCCAAATCCGGGAGGGAAACGATGCCATCCAACCGCATAAGGCTCAATCGTCGTCATGTCATGGCCGGTGCCGCCGCAACTGCAGCGGCTTTTGCCGTGCCCGCCATCGGCCGCGCCCAAGGCGGCCCGCTCAAGGTCGGCGTGCTGTTGCCGCGCTCGGGCTTCGAGGCCGGCATCGGCCAGGATTGCCAGCGCGGCGTCGCGATCGCCGCCCCGATCCTCAAGTCGCTCGGTCTGCCCGAGCTTTCGATCATGGACGGCGACACCGAATCCAGCGTTGAGACCGCGCGCGCCCGCGCCGCCAAAATGATCAGCGACGGCGCCCAGTGCCTGGTCGGCGCTTTCGATTCCGGCCAGACGCTGGCGATCGCCCAGGTCGCCGAGCAGAACGGCGTGCCGCTGATCGTCAACATCGCCGCGGCGCCGCAGCTCACCGAGCAGGGCTTCAAATTCGTGTTCCGCAACTTCCCTACCGCCGGAATGATCCTGAGCGACGCCTTCACCGATCAGAAGGAAGTGTTCGCCGCGGTCGGCCAATCGCCGAAGACCGTCGTGTTCATGCACGTCAACGATACTTTCGGCACCGCGATGTCGAAGGGCATCAACTCTCTGATGCCGAAATTCGACATGCCCTATAAGATCG
This sequence comes from uncultured Alphaproteobacteria bacterium, assembly GCA_963807125.1. Taxonomy (GTDB): domain Bacteria; phylum Pseudomonadota; class Alphaproteobacteria; order Rhizobiales; family Xanthobacteraceae; genus BOG-931. The sequence continues at coordinate 57,737 of CAWEAH010000009.1, read as the reverse complement.
TCGACGAGATTTCGTACGATCCCGCGGCGCGCGACCTCTCCGTCGAGGTAACCAAAGCCAAGGCCAGCAATCCCGACGCGCTGCTCGTCGTCAGCCGGCTCAACGACGCCATGCTGATCACGCGCGAACTGGTCAAACAGCGCTGGACCCCGCAGGCCATTTTGAGCATGGGGCCCGGCTGGTACGAGGACGAATATTTCAAGACGCTGGGTAAGCTGTCGGACGGTCCTTTGAGCTTCGTGCCTTGGTTCGATCCGAATAAGAAGCTCGCCCAACAGCTCGAAGCGGCGCTCGCCAAGGCCTATCCCGGCGTCAACCTGAACACCAATCAGGTGTACACGTTCGAAGCCCTGTTGGTGGCGGCCGACGCCTACAAGCGCGCCGGTTCGACCGACCCAAAGCAGTTGGCCGACGCCATTCGCGCCACCAACATCACCGACAATGTCAGTATCGGCGGCGGTATCGCGTTCGACGCCAAGGGCCAGAACACCAAGGTCAAGGACGGTGCGATCCAGAACCGCGGCGGCAAGCCGGTGGTGGTGGCGCCGAAGGAGGCGTCCAACGCCAAGCCGGAGTGGCCGTTAAAGCCCTATCAGAGCCGCGCTTGAGCCCGTCCGGTGCCGTTTGACGTTTATCTGAACGTCGCCGTCAGCGGCATTTTAACCGGGCTGGTTTACGGCCTGATGGCGCTGGGCCTCTCCGTCATCTTCGGCGTGATCCGGGTCGTCAATTTCGCTCATGGCGAGATGATGTCGATTGCGATGTTTCTCGCCGTGGTGCTGTTTTCCGCCTTTCATCTCGATCCGCTGCTCATGATGGTGCCGATCGCCGCGGTGATGTTCGCGTTCGGCTATGCGCTGCAATCGGGCCTGATCAATCCGTTCATCACCAGGCCGGAATACAGCCAATTCCTGCTTCTGGTGGCGGTGGCCATCATTATCGTCAACGTCCTCTTGATCGTTTTTGGGCCAGACGCGCGAACGGTGCAGACGGCTTACGCCTATGACAGCTTTCAGTTCGGACCGCTGATCGTCGATGCCGCGAAAGTCTATGCCGGGGCCGCCGCGGTGTTGTTCGCAGCAGCCCTGTTCGCGTTCTTCCGCTTCACGCGCGTCGGCACGGCGATCCGCGCCTGCGCCGACAACCACACCGGCGCGCTGGTGGTCGGGCTCGACGTCAACCGGCTCTACGCGTTGACGTTCGGCATCGGTGCGGCTTGCGTCGGCGCCGCCGGCGCCATGATGACCCTGATCGTCGACGTCACCCCGATGACCGGTCCGACCTATACGCTGTTGGCCTTCATCATCGTCATCACCGGCGGGCTCGGCTCGATGGCGGGCGCGCTGTTGGGCGGCGTGCTGATCGGCCTGACCGAGGCGATGGCCGGGCTATTGTTCACGCCGTCCGCCAAGAGCATGTTCGCCTTCGGCATTCTGGTGCTGGTTTTGCTGTTCCGCCCGCAGGGCCTACTCGGCAAGAGGGCCGCGTGATGACCGGCTTTGCCGCGCACCTGGTGGAAGATTTGCCGCGCCGCACGCTGATCGCGCTTGCTTTGCTGCTTGCCGCGCTTCTGGTCGCGCCGTGGATCGTCAACGACTACCTCATCACGGTTCTGATTCTTATTCTCTATCTCGCCTTTACCGGCCAGGCCTGGAACATCATGATGGGCTTCGCCGGCCAATTGTCGCTCGGCCATGCGCTTTATGCCGGGCTCGGCGCCTATATCGCGGCGGCTTTGTTCACGCGATATGGCATCGGTCCGTGGCTCGGTTTTCTCGCCGCCATGCCGGCGGCTGCGGCGTGCGGCGCGATCATCGGCTTTCTCGCTTTTCGGTTCGGCGTCACCGGCGTCTATTTCGCCATCCTTACCATCGCCTTTGCCGAGTTCGCCCGTATCGGCTTCGATCACCTCGCCGTCGTCAACGCCGCCGCCGGATTGTTTCTGCCGGTCGCGCAATATGCCCATAACGATCTGTGGCGGCTGCGCGGCGATCCGACGATGTTCTATTACGTGATCCTCGCCGCCACTCTCGCCGCGCTGGTGCTGTGCCGCATCTTGCGGCAAAGCCGGATCGGCTATTTCTGGCTCGCCATCCGCGAGGACGAGGAAGCCGCCCGCGCCACCGGCATCGCGACGTTCCGCTACAAGATGTATGCGGTGATGATTTCCGCCGCGGTGACGTCGTTTGCCGGGGTGTTCTACGCGTTCTTCTACAACAATCTGTTCCCGGAACAGGTCTTCAATATCTCGCAGTCGATCCAGATCATTCTCGGACCGATCATCGGCGGCGTCGGCACGCTATTCGGCCCGATTCTCGGCGCCTTCGTTCTCACCGGTCTCGCTGAATCGCTCACTGCCGGCTTGACGGCCTTCGGCATCGATCTGCCCGGCGCCGAGCAGGTATTTTACGGCGTCTGTCTTCTGTTCGTCGTCGCCGCGTTGCCCGAAGGCATCTGGCCATGGCTGGCGCGGCGCTGCGGCATGGCGGGGCCGGCGTCATGACCGTGCTGCTTTCGGTCGCCGGACTGAGCAAGCGCTTTCGCGGGCTCCTCGCCGTCGACGGTGTCAGTTTCGCGGTGACCGAGGGCGAACTTTTCGCGGTGATCGGTCCGAACGGCGCCGGCAAAACGACGCTGTTCAACATGATCGCCGGCGCGATACGGCCGGACGGCGGCAGCATCGCTTTTTCCGGCGAGCCGATCGGCGGCTTGACGGCCGACGCCATATGCCGGCGCGGCATCGCCCGTACCTTTCAACTGGTGCGGCCGTTTCCGGCGCTCAGCGTCGAGGACAATGCGATTGTCGGCGCGCTCTTGCACCGGCACGACGTCGGCGCCGCGCGCGAGCATGCGCAAGCCGTGCTGCGGCGGCTCGATCTGTTCGACAAGCGCCACCAGCGCGCGGCGACGCTGACGCTGCCGGATCGCAAGCGCCTCGAAGTCGCACGCGCGCTCGCCACCGGCCCGCGCTTGCTGCTGCTCGACGAGGTGATGGCCGGCTTGCGGCCGACCGAGACCGACCGCATGGTCGCGACGTTACGGGATCTCAACCGCGAAACCGGCGTGACCATCCTTCTGATCGAGCATGTCATGCGCGCGGTGATGGCGCTCGCCTCGCGCGTGCTGGTGCTCGACCACGGCACGGTCATCGCCCAGGGGACGCCGGAAGCGGTGGTGCGCGACCCGGCCGTCGTGCAGTCCTATCTCGGCCGGTCGCATCACGAGCTTGGGGCGGCGTGATGCTCAAGGTCGAGAATCTCGACGTGTTTTATGGCGACGCCCAGGCGCTCGACGGCGTGTCGCTTGAGGTCGAGGACGGCGCGCTGGTCGCGATCGTCGGCGCCAACGGTGCCGGCAAGACGACGCTGATTCGGGCGCTGGCCGGCATGCAGCGGCAGATGCGCGGCCGCATTGCCTTTCGCGGCATCGATATCTCGGGCTGGCCGAGCTATCGCGTCTGCAATCTCGGCATCGGCCAGGTGGCGGAGGGGCGGCAGGTGTTCCCGACGCTCTCCGTCGAGGAGAATCTCGAAGTCGGCGCCATGCTGCCGCGCGCCCGCGCCGCGCGGGCGGCCAACCGGGAGCGCGTCTTGGCGCTGTTTCCGGTGCTGGCCGAGCGAGCCCGGCAGCCGGCCGGCACGCTGTCGGGGGGCGAGCAGCAGATGCTCGCCATCGCGCGCTGTCTGATGGGCGCGCCGGAGCTGATCATGTTCGACGAGCCGTCGCTCGGCCTGGCGCCGGCCATCGCCCGCGCCGTGCTCGATATCATTCGCGATCTCAATCGCGACGGCGTCACCTGTCTCGTGGTCGAGCAGAACGTGGCGCTGTCGCTGAAGCTCGCGAGCCGCGCTTATGTTCTGGAAAACGGCAGGATTACGCTGAGCGGGACCGGCGCCGAGCTGTTGGCCGACGACCGCGTGCGCAGCGCTTATCTCGGACTGTAGGGCTGTTTGCGGGCTATTGCGTTAGTGCGCCGGCCGGCGGATGCGCTCCATCAGCGCGGACAGCGCGGCCACCCGGGCGCTGAGCGGCGCGAACGGAAATGCCTGACGCAGCCGATTATAAACGTCGGCGGCGGTCGGCGCCTCGATATCGGCAGAGCGCAGCCGCCATGGCGCGGGCCATGTCGGCTTCCGGCCGGCCGCTCAAGGGCGCGGGCACCAAAGCGACATCTCCGAACGGGACCGGGGGCTGAATGCGCAATGTGACACGGCGGGCGCCCATGGCGAGCTCCAATCAGATTATGGCTTCCGTCCTAACGCGCCGATTTGACCAAAAGTTCCACGAATCACCGCGTGGACGACGTCCTTATGGACCGCGTCGTGTGACGGCGCTTTGACCCAGCTCAAATCAGGGGTGGTTTGCGCTTTCGATGCGCGGCCGTCGTCTTTTACGGGTCCGGCAATGCCGATTTACTTCAGCGGCGGCCCGATGGTCACGGCAAGCTTGCCGACGCCCTCGACCTCGCATTCGATCTTGTCGCCGGCGACGGTGGCGGCGACGCCGGACGGCGTGCCGGTCATGATGATGTCACCGGGCGCGAGCTCGACCATCTCCGAGAGCTTGGAGATGATTTCCGGCACGTTCCAGATCATCTGATTGAGATCGCCGTCCTGGCGCAGTTTTGCCGTTGACCGAAAGCGTGATGCGCCCCTTTGCGGGATGCCCGATCTCGCTTGCCGGCTTGAACGGCCCGCACGGCGCCGAATGATCGAACGCCTTGCCGACTTCCCATGGCCGCTTGATGTCGCGCGACGCGATCTGCAGGTCGCGGCGGGTCAGGTCGATGCCGACGCCATAGCCGTAGATGCAGTCGAGCGCGCGATCGGTCTTGATATTGCGGCCGCCGCTTTTGAGCGCGACGACGAGCTCGACCTCGTGATGCATGTCCTTGGTCAAGGACGGATAGGGCACGGTGCCGCCGTCCGCGACGATGGCATCGGCGGGCTTGGCGAAGAAAAACGGCGGCTCGCGCACGTCGTTGCCCATCTCCTTGATGTGCTCGACGTAATTGCGGCCGACACACCACAGCCGGCGCACCGGAAAGGCTTTATCGGTGCCGGCAACCGCGATGGCGGCCTGCGGCGGCTGCGGGATGACATAATTATCGCTTTGCTTTTGGCGGCGTCGCTGCTCATCGGAATTTCTTTGTTAAAGGGCGGCGGGAACGCGGGGCGCTTATAGCGAATGCGCCGTCGCGGTCAATCTCACATGGCGAGGTGGGCCATCTAGCCGGACGCCGCCACCGGCTCGAGCAGCGGGCGGCGACTGCTCGCGAAGCTGCAGCCGGTAGAATGCGGCATAGCGGCCGCCCTTGCGCAGCAGTTCGTCGTGGCGGCCGGACTCGACGACCAGCCCGTTCTCGACGACGAGGATGCAATCGGCATGCGTGATCGTGGAGAGGCGATGGGCGATGACCAGCGTGGTGCGCCCCTTGCATAATTCGGCAATCGCTTCCTGGACGTGGCGCTCGGATTCCGAATCGAGCGACGCGGTCGCCTCGTCGAGCAGAATGATCGGCGCGTTCTTGATCAGCGCGCGCGCGATGGCGATGCGCTGGCGCTGGCCGCCGGAGAGTTGCAGGCCGTGCTCGCCGACCTGGGTGTCGTAGCCGGCCGGAAAGCCCATGATGAATTCGTGCGCATGCGCGGCTTTGGCGGCGGCGACGATCTCGGCCTCGCTGGCGCTCGAGCCGGCCGAGCGCGATGTTCTCGCGGATGGTGCCGCGGAACAGATGCACGATCTGGCCGACATAGGCGATCTCGTGGCGCAGCGAACTGCGCGATACCGCGGCGACATTCTGGCCGTCGATCAGCACGCGTCCGGAATTGATGTCGTAGAAGCGCAACAGAAGATTGAGCACCGTCGACTTGCCGCCGCCCGACGGCCCGACCAGCGCGGTGACCTTGCCCGGCTGGGCGACGAAGCTCATGCCGCGCAGCACCGGGGTGGCGGCGCGATAGGCAAAGTGCACGTCGGCGAATTCGATGCGCGCCTCGGTCAGATGCAGAGGCGGCAGGTCGTCGTCGTTCGGTTCGCCCGGCGGGCTGTCGATCACCTCGTACAGCACGCGCACCCCGACCAGGCTGTTGTTGAGGTCGATATTGAGCCGCGCCAGCCGCTTGGCCGGCTCGTAGGCGAGCAGGAATGCCGCCATGAACGAGACGAACTCGCCAGGCGTCGCCCCGGTCTCGATGACGCGGTAGCCGCCATAGATCGTCGCCAGCGCCACGGTGAAGCCGCCGAGCATTTCCATCAGCGGGCTGGCGCGGTTGGCGACCCGCGCCATTTTGTTGGACTCGTGCTGGACGTCGGCAACGCTCTTGTCCAGCCGCCGCCGCATCTCGTCTTCCAGCGCGAAGGCCTTCACCATGCGCATGCCCTGCAGCGCTTCCTGCATGGTCTCGATGATGCGGGTGCCGCCGTTGAACTGCATGCGGGCGATATTGCGCACCCGCCGGATGAGCTTGCGCAGGACGTAGAATGCCGGCGGCGCCATGATGAAGCCGGCAAGCGACATCACCGGATCCTGGATCACCATCACGACGGTCAGTCCGATCAGCGACATCAGATCGCGGCCGATCGCGGTGATGAGCAGATTGATCACCTGGCTGACGGCGGCGGCGCCGGTGGTGAGGCGTGCGATGAATTCGCTCGAATGCCGGTCGGCGAAGAAGCCGATGTCTTCCCGCAAGAGCTTGTCGAACAGGCGGCGCTGATTGTCGGCGATGATGCTGTTGCCGATCGACGACAGCATGACCGCCGCGCCGTAGGTGGTGAAGCCCTTGGCGGTGAAGATCACCATGGCGATCAGGCCGATGACGACGATGCCGTGGAAATTGCGGTTGACATAGGCCTCGTTCGTCATCGTGCCGAGGAGATAGGCGGTGAGCGCCGTGGCGGCGGCGGCGATCGCCATCAGCACGAATGCGAAGGCATAGCGTCGGCCAATGTCCGAGCGCCTCGTCCAGCAGCAGGCGGCGGACCAGCGCGAGGGTCGAATAGTCGTCCAGGGAACCGGCCGTGTCGGTTTTCATGCGGCTCCGTTGTGCCCGCACGCGCGTTGCACTGCAATAGCGGCGGCTTGCGCGTTCATGCCCGCGCAGTGGCGGGTTTTCAAGTGAATTCGTCGCTTGCCTTTGATTCGACAGGCGATTTTCCGCGATCAGGCGGGGCGTTTGGCGGCGCTGACCGGCCCGGAAGCGCCGCTCGGCACGCTCATGCTCTGCAATTGACCGATCGACCGGCGCGTCACGAGCTCGCGCTCCCAGTCGAGCGCGTGCGTGACGATGGTCGAAAGCTCGTCGAAGCGCGGCTGCCAGCCGAGCTCGCCGCGGATGCGTTCGCTGGCGGCGACGATGCGCGCCGGATCGCCCTCGCGGCGCGGCGCGTATGCGACCTTGAAATCGACGCCGGACACCTTTTTCACCGTGTCGATGACGTCGAGCACCGAGAAGCCGTGGCCGTAGCCGCAATTGAGCGTCAGCGGCGGCGCCGCCCGAGCGCAGATAGCCCAGCGCATCGGCATGCGCCCGGGTCAGATCGGCGACATGAATATAATCGCGGATGCAGGTTCCGTCCGGCGTCGGATAGTCGGTGCCGAACACGTCGAGCTTCGGCCGCAAGCCCAGCGCCGTCTCGGCCGCCACTTTGATCAGATGCGTGGCGTTGGCGGTCGATTGGCCGGTGCGGCCGCGCGGATCGGCGCCGGCGACGTTGAAATAGCGCAAGATCACGTGGCGCAGATCGTGCGCGCGGCTGGCGTCGCGCAGCATGATTTCGGTCATCAGCTTCGACCAGCCGTAGGGCGAGATCGGCACGGTCGGCGAATCCTCCGACACCGGGATCGTAGCCGGATTGCCGTACACCGCCGCGGTCGAGGAGAAGATGAAATGGCGCACGCCGCCTTTGACCGCGCATTCGATCAGCGCGCGCGAGTTCGCCGTGTTGTTGCGGTAGTAGCCGAGCGGATCGCGCACCGAATCCGGCACCACGATCGAGGCGGCGAAATGGATGATGGCGTCGACGTCATGCTCGCGCATAAGCCGCGCGACCAAGGCTTGGTCGCCGGTCTCGCCGACGACGAGCGGAACGCCCTCGGCAACGGCCCAGCGATGCCCGGTCGACAGATTGTCGAGCACTACGACAGGCTCGCCGGCATCGCGCCAGCTCGTGCACCATCTGGCTGCCGATATAGCCGGCGCCCCCGGTGACCAGGATCGTCATCGTCTGTGTGCCTCGTTGTCGGTTCGCTCCGGCTTACGCCGATTTGACAAATCTTCTGTTAAGCGGCCGGGCCCTGCCCGTGACTTTGCGCCGCCGGCATGACCGCGGCCAGCGCCTGGTGGGTCGCGGCCAGGACCTGATCCAAGACCTGGTCCGGCGCAATATCGCGCATGCAGCGATGGTGGACGAGGCGGCAGACCGGCTTGTGGCAGGGCTGGCAGGGCAGCTTCTCGGCCGCCTCAACCGTTGCCGCCAGCGGATTGAGCGGGGCCCAATGCCAGGGGCTGGTGGGTCCGAAAATGCCGATTGCCGGCGTGCCAAGCGCGGCTGCGACATGCAGAAGGCCGGAATCGTTGGACACGGCGGCGTTGGCCGCCGGCCAGCGCCAGAATGGCGTCGCGCAGATCGGGTCCGGTCAAATCGCGTGCCGGACCGTCTGCCGACGATCTCCGCCGCCAGCGCCTTTTCACCGGGTCCGCCGAGCACCCAGACCGCAAGGCCTTCGGCCATGAGACGCCGGGCGAGCTCCGCATAGCTTTCAGCCGGCCAGCGTTTGGCCGGTCCGACCGCGCCGGGCGCAAGCGCCACGACCGGCCGGTCGACGCCATCGAGGCCGCGCTTCTTGCGCCAGGCCTCGATCTCCTGGCGCGGCACTTTCAGCTCCGGCAACGGCCATCGCGGCGGCGGTGTCGCGTCCGGCGGCAGCGCCAATGCGGCGCAGCGGTCGACCATGCGCGGCAAGGTCCGCTCGCCAAAGCGGACGTCATTGAGCAGGAAAAAGCGCGCTTCGCCGGCGAAGCCGGTCCGTTGCGGGATGCCGGCAAAGAACGGCGCCAGCGCCGATTTCCAGGTCCGCGGCATGATGAGCGCGCTGCCATAGGCTTCGCGCTTGAGCCGCCTCGCCAAAGCAAGCTGCGCGGAGAGCGCAAGACGGCGCCGCGGCAGGTCGGCGACAATCGCTTGGCGCAGTCCCGGCATGTAGTCGGCGAGCGGCGCGCACAGCGTCGTTGCCAGCATGTCCACGGGACGGTCCGGAAAGCGCGCGTTCAGGAGCTTGACCACCGAATGGCAGCGCACGAAGTCGCCGATCCACATATAGGGAACGACGAGAATGGGACTGTTTCGTCCCGGTCCGCTTTGTAATTTCTGATCCATGACTGATCGAAACCGACCGCGCGCGATTTATCAGGACTTTGCATCGCGCCGCAGCGGTTCGCTCGGCGGCGGCGACCAGGTCTGCATCTCTTCGTAACGCTTGGCGTAACGGTAGAACGTGCCTTCAAAATTGCCGAAGGCGATGATGAAACCGGCCCAGCCATCGACAAAGCCTCGCTTAAGAAAGTAGTGCTTGAGAAACGACCACAGGCCATGGCCGAAGGCGCCGGCCATCGACACGCGCTGGCCGGCGAGCTTGGCCGCGCCGAGCGAGGAATAGCGATTGGCCTTGGCCAAGACTTCGGCGAGATTGCGAAAGGGAAACTGCCAGATCGCATTGCGCAGCGTGCCCATGGGCTTGGCGGTCAGGAGCTCATAACCTTCGTGCACCGGATCCGGCGTGTAACGCATGCTGCCTTTGCGGAAGAGCTGCGGCTGGCGGAAATTCGGATACCAGCCCGAGCCGCGGATCCAGCGTCCCATCATGAAGCTCTTGCGCGGCACGCGGTAGACGTCGCGCGGCGGCGGTTCGGCAAGGAGCGCCAAAATCTCGTCCCGCACCGCGGCCGTGCAACGCTCGTCGGCGTCGAGACTGAAGATCCAGTCGCAGCGGCAGGCTTCGATGGCACGGTTGCGTAGGTCGCCAAATCCGTTGAACGGCACCTGGACGACCCGGGCCCCAAGAGCGGCCGCAATTTCGGCGGTGCCGTCGATGCTGTGGGAGTCGATGACCACGACCTCGTCCGCCCAAAGCACGCTTTGCGCCGCGGCTTTGAGCTTTTCGGCCTCATTATAGGCCAGGATATAGGCGGACACGGTCTGCATGATTGTTCACCAGTATAGCGGGCGGTGCTCCGGCTTTGGAAATCTCCCCTCTTGGCTCGCCTCGATAGGAATGAATTATTATTCACTTCATGGGAGCGGCACCGCCTCGCCTGAAGTGTTGCCGAGCACGGAAGACTGAGGCAAAGGAGCGGGGTTGGGACTTAAACCCGATCAATCCTTAACCGGTTTTGCGTCGATGTTGTTAGTCACCGGCGGGGCCGGCTTTATCGGATCGAACCTGGTCGCGAGCCTCAATGAGGCCGGGCGCACCGATATTGCCGTCAACGACATGCTCGGCAGCGACGGCAAGTGGCGCAATCTCGCCGCCCGCCGGATCGCCGACTTCGTCCCGCCGGCGGACCTGACCGATTGGCTCGACGGCCGCAAGCTCGACGCGGTGATCCACCTCGGCGCCATATCGTCGACCACCGCCACCGACGGCGATACGGTGATGGAAAACAATTTCCGGCTCTCGCTGCGGCTGTTGGAGTGGTGCGCGGCCACGCGCACGCCGTTCCTCTACGCGTCGTCGGCCGCGACCTACGGCAATGGCGAGCACGGCTACTCCGACGACTGGTCGGACGGCGCGCTCGGCCGCCTCAAGCCGATGAACCTGTATGGCTGGAGCAAGCATGCCTTCGACGTTGCGGTGGTCGAACGCCTGCGCCGCAAGGACCGCATGCCGCCGCAATGGGCCGGCTTGAAATTCTTCAACGTGTTCGGCCCCAACGAATATCACAAAGGCGAGATGATGAGCCTTGTCACCAAGCGTTTTGACGAGGCCAAAGCCGGTCAAACCATCCGGCTGTTCAAATCGCATCGGCCCGGCATTGCCGACGGCGAGCAGAAGCGCGACTTCATCTATGTGGACGATGCCGTCGCCGTGGTACGCTGGCTCATGGAAACACCCGCGGTCTCCGGCATTTTCAACGTCGGCACCGGCCAAGCGCGCAGCTTCCGCGATCTGATGGCGGCGATGTTTTCGGCACTCGGCCGCCAGCCTGCCATCGATTATGTCGACATGCCGGTTTCGATCCGCAACAGCTATCAATATTTCACGCAGGCCGAGACCGCCAATTTGCGGCGCGCCGGCTATAATGCGGACTTCACTCCGCTCGAGGCGGCGGTGAAACGCTACGTTGGGTGCTTTCTCGATCGTGCCGACCGCTATCGCTGAGCACGATGACGAAGTTTGAGCGCGGCAGCACTATAAGCACGGCAGCAGGCATGTTCGATTTCGAAGAAGCTCTCAAGCTCGTCGCCAAGCAGACCGTGCTCTGCGTCGGCGATCTCATGCTCGACGATTTCGTCTATGGCGAGGTCACGCGCATTTCGCCGGAGGCGCCAACGCCGGTGCTCGCCGTTTCGCGCAGCGAGGTCGAGATCGGCGGCGCCGGCAATGTCGCGCGCAACATCGCCGCTCTCGGCGCGCATTGCATTTTCGTCGGCCTGATCGGCAAGGACGACGCGGCGCAAACCCTCAAGGACGCCTTCGCCAAGCTCAACGGCGCGGTGGATCCCCACCTCGTCATCGAGGCCGGGCGGCATACCACGCGCAAGGTGCGCTTTGTCTCCGAACATCACTCGGCGCATTTGATGCGGGCGGATTGGGAGACGGCAAAATCGGCCGCCTCCGCGAGCGAGACGGCGGTGATCGCGCATGCCGAAGCGGCATTGCCGCATTGCGGCGCGGTGGTGCTGTCGGATTATGCCAAAGGCGTGCTGACGCCGCGCGTGATCCGCGCGATCATCGACCGCGCCCGTCATCTCGGCAAACCGGTTGTCGTCGATCCCAAGGGGCACGACTACAGCATTTACCGCGGCGCCACCGTGATTACGCCCAACCGCGCCGAACTCGGCGCCGCCGTGCACCGGCCGGTGACGACGGATGCGGAAATCGGCCGCGCCGCCGCCGAACTCGCCCGCATCGTCGACAGCGAAGCCGTGCTGATCACGCGCAGCGAGGAGGGCATGACACTTCACCTCGAAGGTCATGCGCCGCTGCACATTCCGGCCTATCCGGTGAAGGTGCGTGACGTCTCCGGCGCCGGCGACACGGTCGCCGCGGTGATGGCGGTGTTGCTGGCCATGCACGCGCCGTTCGAACAGGCGATGCGCGCCGCCAACGCCGCCGCCGCCGTGGTCGTCGGCAAGCGCGGCACCTCGACGGTCTCGCTCGTCGAATTGCGCCATCGCATCCTGCCCGCCGCGTCGCTTGCGACCGAAGACAAGATCCTGTTCGACTGGTCGATGCTCGACGAGCGGCTCGCCGACTGGCGTCGTCACGGTCTGCGCATCGGCTTCACCAATGGCTGCTTCGATCTTGTCCATCGCGGCCATGTCAAGCTGTTGGCCGAGGCTCGCGCCGCTTGCGACCGCCTTGTCGTCGGCCTCAACAGCGACGCATCGACGACGCGGCTCAAGGGCCAAGGCCGCCCGATCAATCCAGCCGAGGGCCGCGCCGAAGTGCTGGCCGCGCTCGAAGCGGTCGATCTCGTCGTGGTGTTCGACGACGACACGCCGATCGAGCTGATCAAGCGCGTGCGGCCGGCCGTGCTGATCAAGGGCGCCGATTACAAACGCGAGGACGTGGTCGGCCGCGACGTGGTGGAACAGGCCGGCGGCAGCGTCATGCTCGTCGATCTGGTGCCCGGCCATTCGACCACAGCGATGGTCAAGCGGGTGCAGCCGGCGCAACAGGGCGCAGAGGACTGACCGATGCGCACGGTATTTCCCTGGCAGGTCGAGAACGAACTTAAGGCCGCGTTCTTCGCCGCGGCGCAGCAGGGTTTTTTCGTCGAGGTCGGCGCCAATCAGCCGCAACAGGGATCGCAGAGCTGGCAATTCGAACAGGCCGGCTGGCGCGGCGTGCTGGTGGAACCGCAGCCGGATCTCGCCGAGCGCTTGCGGCAGGCGCGCCGCGCTCAGGTCGTCGCTGCGGCTTGCTCCTCGCCGGCCAATGCCGGCAAGACGATGACGCTGCATGTGTTGGGACCGCACTCTTCGCTCAATCCCGAGCTTGCCGTCACCGGCGTCGTCGCGGAGTCGGAAATCGAGGTTCCGGTCCGCACGCTCGATGAGATTCTTGGCGAGGCCGGCGCGCCGTCGCCGATCGATTTCGTCTCGATCGACGTCGAGGGCCACGAGGTCGAGGTGTTGTCCGGTTTCGATTTGGCGCGGTGGCGTCCCCGGCTCATTTTGGTCGAGGACCACGTCACCAGCCTCGCCACCCATCGCGCACTCACCCGCGCGGGCTACCGGCTGATCCGGCGCACCGGTCCGAACGGCTGGTACGTGCCTCAGCAACACGCGCCGCGCGTCGGGCTCGGCTGGTGGCAGATCGCGCGCAAGTACTATTTTGCGCTGCCGATCCGCAAGCTGCGCGACACTAAGCGCCGGCTGCGCGACCGGCTGCGCCGGCGACGCGGCGTTGCCGTGGCGGCGCTGCGCGTGAGCGAGCGGCCGTGAGCGGCACGGCGCTCATCTCCGTCATCGTCACGACCTATAATCGCGAGGATGCGCTCGACGCGGCGCTGCGCGCGCTGTCGCGTCAATCGGATCTTAATTTCGAGATCGTCGTTGCCGATGACGGCTCGGGCACGGACACCGCGCGCGTCGTTGAAAGCTGGCAGCGGCGCCTGCCGCTGCCGCTCAAGCATGTCCGCCACGACCATGCGGGTTTCCGCGGCGGCGAGATCCGCAACCGCGGCATTGTCGCGAGCGCCGGCGAATTATGCATTTTCCTCGACGGCGATTGCCTGGCGCCGCGCGATTTCGTCGCCGCGCATCGCCGGCTGTCCGAGCCGGGCTGGTTCGTCTTCGGCAATCGCATCCTGTTGTCGCGCGAATTGACGGAGACCGTGCTGGCGCAAGGACTCAAAGCGGAGTCCTGGACCTTTGCCGCTTGGTCGCGGCAGCGGCTCTGCGGTGGCATCAACCGGCTGTTGCCGACCGTGCGTTTGCCGCTCGGTCCTTTGCGCAAGCTCGGCAGTGCGCGCTGGGAGGGCGCCAAGACCTGCAATCTCGCGGTGGCGCGCCGCGATCTCGATCGCGTCGACGGCTTCGATTGCGCCTATACCGGCTGGGGGCTGGAGGATTCCGATCTGGTCGTGCGCCTGCTGCACGCGCGCGTGCGGCGCAAGGACGGCCGTTTCGCCACCGGCGTCTTGCATCTGTGGCATCCGGACAACGACCGCTCGCGACTTGCCGCCAACCAGGCGCGGCTCGACGCCTTGATCGGCGGCAACCGCGTCCGCGCGCTGCGCGGCCTGTCCGCGCTGGCCGATGACCAAAGGCCGGCGCGCAGCGACGCTTCGATGGCGCAGCCATGAAACCGATCGACTTGCCTAAGGCTCCGCGCGTGCTCGTCGTGGCGTTGCGCCGGCTCGGCGACGTGCTGCTTACCACCCCGCTTGTTCGCAGCATCAAGCGGGCCTTCCCGGCCGGCGCGATCGACATGTTGGTGTTTGCCGGAACGGAAGGGATTTTGGCCGGCAATCCCGACCTTCGCGCGATCCACACCATCCCGCAGCGGTCGCGCGCAATCGAGACGGCCGCGCTCGCTCTGCGGCTCTACAAGCGCTACGACTTGGCGCTGTCGGCACAAACCGGCGACCGGCCGACATTTTTCGCCGTGCTTGCCGGGCGGCAGAGCGCCGGTCCGGTGGAAGCGGCCGGCGCCGCCGCCGCAGTCAAACGTTGGGCGCTGAGCCGGTCTTATGTCAGTGACCGCCGCGCCCACCGCGTCCGCGATATTCTGCGGCTTGCCGAAACGATCGGCATCCCCGTGCATGCCGAGATCGTGCCGCCCGCGGGCGGCACGCGGCCGGCGCTCGCGCCGCCGCAGCCTTACGCCGTGCTGCATGCCGCGCCGATGTTCAACTATAAGCGCTGGACGGCCGCCGGCTGGCGCGACCTCGCCGCCGCCTTGCGCGAGCGCGGGCTTGGCGCCGTCGTCACCGGCGCGGCTGCCGATCGCGCTTATCTCGACGCGGTGTTCGACGACAGCGCCGTTGTGCGGCTCGACGGCAGGCTCGCCTGGCCGGATTTGTCGGCGCTCATCGCCGACGCCGCCGTCTATATCGGGCCCGATACCGCGATCACTCATCTCGCCGCCGCCTCCGCAACGCCGACGGTTGCGCTCTACGGCCCGACCGATCCGCGGCTTTGGGGACCGTGGCCGCGCGGCGGCCTCGAGCCGCCCTGGGCGGCCGCCGGCACGATCCAGCGCCGCGGCAATGTCTGGCTGGTGCAAAATCCGCTGCCGTGTCTGCCATGCCAGTTGGAAGGCTGTGAGCGAAGGCTCGACAGCCACAGCCAGTGTCTCGACGAGCTTTCGACGGCGCAGGTGGTCACTGCGCTCGATCAGGCACTGGCGGTACGTCAGCCGGCGTAGCGCTTGGCGAAGATGGGCACCGGCCTTTGTTACGCCGGAATTTTCGCCGGCAGCGACTTTGCGTGTAGTCCGCACTCTTTCTTGTCGTCGCTCTCCCACCACCAGCGGCCGGCGCGCTCCGATTCGCCTGGGGCAATAGCGCGCGTACACGGCGCACATCCGATCGATACGAATCCTCGTTGGTGCAGCGGGTTGGTAGGAATGTGATGTGCTGCGGTGAAGTCCTGAACGTCTTGTCGCGTCCAATCGAACAGCGGACTGAGCTTGAAAAGATTGCGCTCGTCGACGGATAGCAAGACGGTCGCCCCTCGATGCGCGGACTGATCCGCTCGCAGCCCGGCGATCCACCCGGTCGCGCCGGTAAGCGCACGATTAAGCGGCAAGACTTTGCGGTACTCACAACAGGTCAAGCGAGCTTCGCGCGAGGCATAGAAGCCGTCTATGCCGTATCGTTCGACCAGCGCTTCCAGCTTGTCGTGTTGAGGGTAGAAGGCGCGAATGCGCCGGCCATAGCGGCGTTCGGTTTCCGCCCACAATTCGTAGGTCTGCGGAAAGAGCCGCCCGGTGTCGAGCGTCACGATATCGATGTCGATGTCGTGCTGGACGAGCAAATGAAGGATGATCTGGTCTTCCGGCCCGAAGCTCGTGGCGAAGACAAGCCGGCCCGCGATGTCGTTGCGGAAACTGACGATCCTTTCGGCCGGCGGAAGATCGGCTAACACCGGATTGAGACGAGCGCATCGCGTCTCGAGGGCGGCGCGGTCGATCGCCGCGCTCCGTGTCTGGTTCTCGTGGCAATCGGATTCCTCATTGAGCGCGAGGATCAATCCGCCGCCGGCGATCCTGCCGCCGAGGTCGAGAACCAGGCGTCCGATGTGCGGGTTGAGGCGTAGAGCTCGGCCGCGATCGGTTGAGGCACCTCAATTTCGATTTCACCCACATGGTTGCGGGCGATGGCGGTGCCTTTTTCCGGCGCAAGCTTGCCAGGATCGACCGCGCTCTCGATCAGCCGGACGATGCCCCGGCACTCCGCCATGCCGATTCGCAAGCCAATGGCCTGCCCAATCGCGAGCGGCTCGTCGTGCAGCCAGAACACCCTGGCACGAAGATGTCGGACCTTTCGGGCCGGCGCCGCCGGCGTTGAAATGACGTCGCCTCGCTCGATAAAAACCTGACGGTCGAGCGTCAGCCCGATCGACTGGCCGGCGCGCGCCGATTGCGGTTGTTGTGAACTGTCGGAAGCCGGCCACGATTCAATGGATTGCAGCCGCGCCGCCGTGCCACGCGGCATGATGACGATGTCGTCGCCGACGGAGAGCCGGCCGGTTTCGAGCCGCCCCGCGACGATGCGGCGTTCGTTGAATTTGTAGACAGCCTGGACGGGCAGTGCGGCCGGCAAGTCGGTGAGCGGCTTGGCCGGCAGAAAGCGATCCAGCGTTTCAAGAACGGTCGGCCCAGCGTACCAGGCAATCGATGGCGTACGCCGCGCGATCCCATCGCCGCCGCGCGCTGAAATGGGAATGATCGCCGTCGCCGAAAGCCCCATGCTGCCGAGATGGCGCACCATCTCTCCTTCGAGCTCGTGGAAGCGGACTTGGTCAAAATCGACCCGGTCCATCTTATTGACGACCACGGCCACCTGCTTGATGCCGAGCAGATGCAGCAGATAGCAATGCCGGCGTGTCTGCTCACGCACGCCCTCGGCGGCATCGATGACCAGCACCGCGGCATCGGCCTGTGACGCGCCGGTAATCATATTGCGGAGGAATTCGGCGTGGCCCGGGGCGTCGATCAAAACGACGTCGCGCGCGGCGGTGCGAAAGCGTATCTGGCTGGTATCGAGTGTGATGCCTTGATCGCGCTCGGTCTGTAGCGCATCCAGGAGAAAAGACCATTCGAACGGCACGCCGCGCCGTTCGCTGACGGCCTTGATGGATTGCAGCTTGCCATCCGGCAGGCTCCCGGTTTCATGGAGCAGCCGGCCGATCAGCGTCGATTTCCCATGATCGACATGGCCGACGATAACGATGCGAAGCAGCGGCCGCTCGTCGGATGTCTATTGCCGTGCGCGCAGGAAAGTCGTTAACGAGCATATTCATGATCGGTCAGGGTCCACGGGTTACAGATAGCCGGTGACGCGCAGACGCTCGAATGCGTCTTCGGTTTCATGATCCATGGCGCGGCCGGCGCGCTCGGGAATTTTGGTCGCTTCCAGCTCGCGAAGGATGTCGTCGATGGTGCCGGCGTTCGAGGCCACCGGGAACGTGATGTCGGTATCGCCGAGCGAGCGATAGCGCTTGCCGTCGCGCGTCAGATAGAGCGGAATGATCGGAATGCCCTCACGCCGGGTGTAGGCCCAGATGTCCAGCTCGGTCCAATGCAGTATGGGATGGACACGCAAATGCGCGCCCGGCGGCGGCGAGGCGTTGAAGTGATTCCAGAATTCAGGCGGCTGGTCGCGGACGTCCCAGCCGCCTTCGGCCCCGCGCGGCGAGAACACGCGCTCCTTGGCGCGGGTGGGCTCTTCGTCGCGGCGGATGCCGGCGATCAGGCCGTCAAAATTGTATTTGGCCAGTGCCAGTTTCAGGCCTTCGGTCTTGCGCGCGGCCGACCGCGCCGCGGGCGGCAACGTTAGATCGATCGTTTCGATCGGCGGGCACGGCTCGATCTTGAGGTCGAGATGCCATTCCGCGGCGTAGCGGTCGCGAAAGGCGTACATTTCAGGAAATTTCTTGCCGGTATCGACATGCAGGACTGGAAAAGGCAGGCGCCCGAAGAACGCCTTGCGCGCTATCCAGATCATCACGTTGGAGTCTTTACCCAGCGACCACAGCAGCGCGACGCGCCGCAGCCGCGCGAAGGCCTCGCGGAAAATAAAGATGCTTTGCGCTTCGAGATCGTCCAGCCGGCTCATGATGGTCACGAGTCATCATTTTGATCCGCAAAGTCAATGAGACGAACTAAAATAAAAAAGTCTTGTTCGATCGAACCTGTTCGCTGCGAACAAAAAGTCATTCATCCGGTGCGATGTGAAAGAATGTTTTGTCGTCGAACGGCGTCATCAAAAAAATAGCCAGAAGTGAGGACAGGTTGAAAGAAACATCCATTGCAGACGTGTTTTACGACCGGATTTCTCTCGCGGCCTTGGCGCCAGGTCGCGGCACAATTCTTGACAGAGCGAGCCAGGTTCGTGACGGTGACTCCGAAGATTGAAACGGACTCAGTCATGGTCGATCCCCTTTACGTTATGTCGGGGTTTGGCGTTGGACTTCTCGTCGGCCTGACGGGAGTCGGCGGCGGCTCGCTGATGACGCCGCTGCTTATTTTGTTGTTTGGTATTTATCCGACGACGGCCGTCGGAACCGATTTGCTCTTCGCGGCCTCGACCAAGATCGTCGGGAGCGCGGTCCATGCCAGCGCCCGAACGATCGATTGGGCGTTGGTGGGGCTGCTTGCCGCCGGCAGCGTGCCGGCAACCGCGGCGACGCTGTTATTGCTTTCCCGGATTGATCTGAAAGAGCGTTGCCACGCAGCATGCCATCGCGATGATACTGGGCGTGGTCCTTCTCATCACCGCATTGTTTTTGATCGGCGGCAGGGCCATTCGCCAGCGCTACGAGGAACGCTTGCTCAACCTCGATCGGCGCACGTCTCGAAGGCTCACGATCGCTCTCGGTCTGGTCATGGGCGTTTTGGTGACCCTGACATCCGTGGGCGCCGGCGCCATCGGTGTCACGGTTCTTCTCATTCTGCATCCCAAGATGCCGGCCGGCCGGGTCGTCGGTTCCGATATCGCTCACGCGGTCCCGCTAACGCTCCTTGCCGGCGCCGGGCATTGGCTGTTGGGCTCGATCGATTGGTCGCTGCTTGGAACGCTGCTGTTGGGATCTCTGCCCGGCATTGTCCTGGGCAGCTATCTTGCAACCCGCGCACGGGACGCCGTGGTCCGCATAGCGCTGGCGAGTGTCTTGACGATTGTGGCAGTCCGCTTGCTGGGTTGATCGTCGCTGGGCGAACGCCTCACGGCCGCCTCGCTCCGAAAGCGGGCTTCGAGGCTTACTCCCCCGCGATTGCGGGCCACCGCCTAATACAGCGGCGGCTGCACCGCTGGGGTCGGCTGGCCGAGTTGGCCGGTCACCAGATCGAACGGCGCATAGGCTTGCGTATCGCAAGCATCGGTTTCGACCGCGTAGCGGCTGTCGACGACGGCATTGTCCTGGATGAAAATCGCATAGCTGCGCAGATGGCCATGGTCCTGAAAATGGACGCAAACGAGCCAAGCCCATCCCTTCAGCGAAGCGACCCAGCGCGGGCCTGAGATCGCGAAACCGTCATAGGCGAAGCGGTCCTTGAGCGTGGACATCAGATATTGCGCGGTCAGCGACACGTAGGGCGGCTGCGGCGGCGGCGCCGATGCGGCCTGGCTCGATTGCGCCAGTTCGCTGCAGGCCGGCGCGCCGAAAAGAACAAGCAACACGGCGGCGCGGCGGCCGGCTTGCCACAATGTCCGCCGGCCGCGCCGCCGTCCAAGCCGTGAGAACAAGCCATGCTCCCGCCACGAACCGCGTCCACCTGCTTCCGCCTGGAGCTGCGCGGCGCCGGCAGAAAATATAAACTTCCGTGCCTTAACGTCCGGCGCAGTCGGCGCGGTGTCGCAAAGCCGGGTGACGGGCATGGCGGCACCGCTAACAAGCTATTCTTCGGTCGGGCGAAGCGGCGAACGGCAGGCGATGCAAGCGGCGGGCGATGCCAGGAAATCGGCAGGCGAAGCGATAGGCCGCGCCCTCGGCGGACGCCGGATCGCCGCGGCGGCAGTCGTTTTGTGCGCCGGCTTCGCGCTCGCGTCCTGCGCCGGGACCTCGAGCGAGGATGGATTTTCCGCCTATGTCGCCGATCATTGGCCGCATTGGGCGGGCGGCATGCCGAACGATGTGCCGCCGCGGCCGGGTGCGCCGGGCTACCGGCAATTCATCGCCCACGGTCAAGCCGACCAGGACCAGCTGCCGGCGCCGGCCGGCGCAAATGGCACTGCCGCCGCTCCGGCGGCGCCGGTCTTCCAGACGACGCCCGGTGCGCCGGCCCAGCCCCCCGCGCGGGCGGAAGCCGCCGCCGCACTGCAGGCCGCGCCGGCTGCCTCCGCTCCGGTCGCTGCGCAAGCCACGCCGCCGCCGGCAAGCGACGATTCGAGTGTCGTGCACGGCGGGCTTTATTAGAGCATGCCCCCGAAAATACGCGCCCTGGACTTGAGCCGGGGCGGCGGCCGCATTTTCCAAACCGATCGCGCTCGAACAAAACGACCATCATGCCACGCCGGCGCGCAGCAGATCGTGGAAATGCACGATGCCGACCGGCCGCTCCGCTTCGATGACTATGAGAGCCGTGATCTTCGAGGCATTGAGCAGTTGCAAGGCTTCGCTCGCCAATTGATCGGGACGAACGGTCTTCGGCGACGCGGTCATCACCGCTGTCGACCGGCGTCTGCAGCAAATCGTTGCGCATGTGCCGGCGCAGATCGCCGTCGGTGATGACGCCGGCGAGCTTGCCGTCGGCGCTCGACGACGGCGACGCAGCCAAAACCCTTGGCCGACATTTCGACGATCGCCTCCGACATCGGCGCGCCGCACTTGATCAGCGGCACGGCATCGCCCGGGTGCATGATCTCGCCGACGAATTTCAGCGCCGCGCCGAGCTTGCCGCGCGGATGAAAGACGCCGAAGTCGACCGCGGCGAAGCCGCGGCTTTCCATCAGCGCGATCGCCAGCGCATCGCCGAGCGCAAGCTGCATCAAGGACGATGTCGTCGGCGCCAGATTGTGCGGGCAGGCTTCCCGCGTCGCCGGCAGCGCCAGCACGATGTCGGCCGCCTTGCCGAGCGTAGAGTCGACGTTCACGGTGATGGCGATCAGCACGATGCGGAAGCGGCGCGAATAATTGATCAGGTCTTTGAGCTCTTCGGTTTCGCCCGACCAGGACAACGCCAGCATCACGTCGTCCGAGGTGATCATGCCGAGGTCGCCGTGGCTGGCGTCGGCGGCATGCACGAAGAAGGCCGGCGTCCCGGTCGAGGCCAGCGTGGCGGCGATCTTGCGGGCGACGTGCCCCGATTTGCCCATGCCGGTCACGATGACGCGGCCGTGCGCGGCGCGGATGGTCTCGACCGCGGCGACGAAGGCTGCGCCCATGCCGTCGCGCCATGGCCGCGGCAAGCGCGGCGACGCCTTCGGCTTCGGTATCGAGCGTGCGCAGCGCGGAAGCGATGTGGGAATTGCCGGCCGCTTTCACTTTGCTCGGGTCGGCTGCGCTCATCTTGTTACGCGTCCTCACTCCATACTCCACGTCACGAACGGAAAAGTCTATTTCGCCCAGGCGGCGAAAGCATCGGCGAAGGCCCGATCGCCGGGCGGCCCCTTTTCCAGGGCCAGGATGGCGCGGCCACCGTTATTATAGACGATCGGAATATCGAACCACGGCCGAGTTTTGAGCAGGTCGACATTGCGCTGCACGTCGGCGGGCACGGCGGACAGGCCGATCAAAAAGAAGCCGTTGGTGACTTTGACGGCAAGCCCGGCCAGCGGCACGCCGCGCGCCTGCTCGCTATCCTTCATCAAGACGCCGGGCACATTGGCAATGCCGCCGCCGGGAAAGTCCGACGGCAGATTGAACATGATCTCGATAGTGTGGCTGGCGGGCAGGGCCTGATCGGTATTGCGGCGCAACGTCCAGGTCACGGTCATGTTGCGCTCCGGGATGGTGATGTCGGCGCGCACTTCAAGCTCGGGAGCAAGCCCGCTGCCGGGCGACACCGTTTCGGTGCGCCAGACGGCGGAACCGACGAATTGCCGGCCCTGCGGGTTATTGGGGTCTTCCTCGTAAAGCACGACGCGCTGCGCCACCGGCGGCGCATTCGGCTGCGGTGTCGTGGCGCCGGATGCGGGCGCTTGCGCCTGTTGTCCGGGCAATTGCTCCTGCGGCACGCGCTCGGAAAATTTGGGCTCCGGCGCCGGGGCCTGCGCGGTCTGCGCCGGTTTGGACCGCATATGCGAGACGAATTGATAGAGGCCGGTGATATTGGACCATTGCCACGAGATCGTCGCGACGAGGCCGGCAATGATGATCAAGACGACGGCGAACTTGGCGAAACCGCGGTAGGAGCGCGGCCGCCGCGGCTCGCCGTAATGCTCCTCCGGCGCTCGCGCGCGGGGCTGCGGCCGCGCGCCTTGTGGCGGCGGCTCCTCATCGGCGAAGTCCTCGAAAGCCTCGATCGGGTGCGGAGTTCCTCGTCGAGCACGTCGCTATCGTCGTCAAAACGCGGTTCCGCGCGCTCGTGAAGCGGCGCCAGCTCGGCGTCGGTGGCGAACGTCGGATCGGCGCCGTAGGAATCGCGCGTGTCGCGCGCCGACTGCGCCGATTTGGCGGACGCCGCGCCGAGATCGTCGGCCTCGCTGACCGCGTCGCGGAACGTTTTCATTCCGGCGTGAGAGATCGGCGAGGTCCGCGCGCTCAGAATGCGGCTGCGGGCGCTGCCCGCGGCTGCCGGCCGGGCCTCCTCCTCGGCGCCAACATCGGCTGCCGTTCGATGGCGGCAGTGGCTCGGCTCGCGGCGGTTCGGCCCGCGGTGCCGGTGGCACGCCGCCCGGCGCCGCGACGGGTCGGCGCAGTGCGGTCGGCGCCGCGGGCGGGATGGTCGTGCGCGCCGCCGGCGGGGGCGACGACAACGACGGGCGCTCGCTCCGCGCCTTGCGGACGCTCTCGGCTTCGACCTTGCGGATGGCGTCTTCGAGCGCCAGGCGCTCGCGGGTGATGTCGGCCTCCGATAGCGCAGGTTCGATCGACCGCAGCTGCGAAACGAGCGCGGCGCGCGCCCGCTCGTACAACGCCCGGCGGGCTTCGCCGGTACTGTTGTCCAGGCCTTCTACGGCGCGGGCGATGAGTGGATGATAGTCGGCCATAGTTTCAGCTTACGCTCGGCGCTCGAAAGTTTCACCTTATGCTTCGAACGGATTTTGCATGAGGATGGTATCCTCGCGTTCCGGGCTGGTGGACAGGATAGCGGCCGAGCAGCCGATCAGCTCCTCCAGCCGCCGCACATATTTGATCGCCTGCGCCGGCAGGTCGGCCCAGGACCGGGCATGGGCCGTCTTCTCCCGCCAGCCGGCGACGGTTTCGTAGATCGGCTCGACCCGCGCCTGCGCATGCTCGCTGGCGGGAAGATAGTCGATCTCGCGGCCGTCGAGCCGGTAGCCGACGCAGACCTTGATCTCGTCGAAACCGTCGAGGATGTCGAGCTTGGTCAAAGCCAGGCCCTGGATGCCGCTGGTTCGCACCGTCTGGCGCACCAGCACGGCGTCGAACCAGCCGCAGCGGCGCGGCCGGCCGGTCACCACGCCGAATTCCTTGCCGCGCTCGCCGAGCGTCTTGCCGATGTCGTTGAGCTGCTCGGTGGGGAAGGGGCCGGCGCCGACCCGCGTCGTATAGGCCTTGCAGATGCCGAGCACGTAGCCGATCGCGTCGGGCCCGAGCCCAGAGCCGGTGGCCGCCTGCGCCGCGACCGTATTCGACGACGTGACGTACGGATAAGTGCCGTGGTCGATGTCGAGCAGCGCGCCCTGGGCGCCTTCGAACAGGATGCGCTTGCCCTCGCGGCGCCGGTCGTCGAGCAGCGCCCATACCGAATCCATATAGGGCAGCACCTGCGGCGCCACCGCCGACAATTCGTCGTACAGCGTGCGCGGCGCGACCTCGCTCATGCCCAGCCCCCGGCGCAGCGCATTGTGATGCGCCAAAAGCCGGTCGATCTTGCCGTTGAGCATCTGCATGTCGGCCAGATCCATCAGACGGATGGCGCGGCGGCCGACCTTGTCCTCATAGGCCGGACCGATGCCCCGGCCGGTGGTGCCGATAGCGCCCTTGCCGGACGCGCGTTCGCGCGCGACGTCGAGTTCCTGATGCAGCGGCAGGATCAGCGGCGTGTTCTCGGCGATCCGCAGGTTTTCGGGCGTGACGGTGACGCCCTGCTTGGCGAGCTGCGCGATCTCGTTCAGCAGCGCACGCGGGTCGAGCACGACGCCGTTGCCGATCACCGACAGCTTGCCCGGCCGCACCACGCCGGAAGGCAACAGCGACAGCTTGTAAGTGGTGCCGTTGATCACCAGCGTATGGCCGGCGTTATGGCCGCCCTGAAAGCGGACAACGATGTCGGCCTGCTCGGAGAGCCAGTCGACGATCTTGCCCTTGCCTTCGTCCCCCCATTGGGAGCCGACCACGACGACGTTTGCCATGCGGAAATGTCCCCAGCAGGCCCAATCGATACTGATATGACCGGTTGGATGAATTGGTTGCAGGCTACAGCCGGCCGTCCCGGATACTGGATGGCGCCCCCGGACGCAAGAAAAAGCGATTCTCGGCTGCCTGCGCAAGTTTCGCCAATTCATTGTTGCCACAACGGATTTGCCGTTAGCCTTACGCCAAGATCGCGATTTGTCGCGGGTCCCGCGGGCGCGAATGCGGCATACAAACAGGCGGATTGTCGCATCAAGCCCGGCCTCTCCAGGGGCGGATCCGGCACGGCAGCCTCCGTTATGCGGGCTTGTATGCGAGTTTGGCTCTGGTCCTTCGCCGCGCGCCGCGCTAGCTGAACCGGCCATGGCCTGACCATGGCCTGACCAGCAGAGGGCCGCGTGCGGGGAGCGGAAGTGGAGAGTTCGGTCCAGACTTCACGACGCAGCGGCCACTGGGTTTTCGATCAGCCCTATCTCTTGCTGTCGCTGACCTCGCTGTTCTGGGCCGGCAATACCGTGATCGGCCGTTTCATGGCCGGCCATGTGCCGCCGATCACGCTTGCCTTCGTGCGCTGGGGCGGGGCGTTTGCGATCCTGTTGCCGTTCGCGCTGACTTATCTCATTCGCGACTGGCCCATTATCCGTAAGCATTTCGCGCTGATGGCGCTGCTCGCAGCGACCGGCTTCGCCGTCTACAACACGCTCGCCTATTACGGCCTGCAATACACCACCGCGATCAACGGCCTGCTGCTGCAATCGATCGGTCCGCTGTTCGTGGCGCTGTGGAGCTTCGTGCTGTTCCGCGACCGGCTGACGCTGCGCCAGGCTTGCGGCATCTGCGTGTCGCTGACCGGCGTCGTCGTCATCGTCTGCCACGGCAGTCTCGCTATCCTTTTGAACGTCGCGTTTAATCGCGGCGACCTGATGTTTGTCGTCGCGCTGCTGATTTACGCCTTCTACGCGGCGATGCTGCGCACGCGCCCGGCGATGCATCCCTTATCCTTCCTCGCTTTCGGCATGGGCGGCGGCGCCGTGGTGCTGATCCCGCCAATGGTCTTGGAGCTGATGAGCGGCAAGACCTTCATCCTCGACGGCGCCAGCGTGGCAAGCTTCGCCTTCATCTGCATCTTTCCGTCGCTGCTCGGTTATCTGTTCCTCAATCGCGGCATCGAATTGATCGGCGCCAACCGCGCGGCGCCGTTCATCCACCTCGTCCCGGTGTTCGGCTCGGTGCTGGCGATCGTGCTGTTGGGCGAGCGCTTCGAGCTCTATCACGCCGTCGGCTATGCGCTGGTGTTCGCCGGCATCACGGTGGCGACGCGGCGATAGCGGCGCCGTCCAGGCGAATTCGCAGGCTTGGAACGTGGGTTAGTCGGGGAACCGCCGCAAGGCGGCGGCGTTTACCTTTGTTCCGAGGGGACTGGCAGAACGTGTTACCTCCTTCATCGATCCAAGCGCTGGACGATACCCGGCGCCTTCAGCTTCTCATCGACGGCATTACCGACTACGCTGTCTACCTCATCGACCGAGACGGTCGCGTGGCGAGCTGGAACACGGGCGCCAGACGGCTCAAGGGCTACGATTTCTCGGAGATCGTCGGCAAACCATACGCCACGTTCTTTACCCCCGAAGATCGAGAGCGCGGCCTGCCGGAATTGGCCTTGAAAACAGCCGCAGCGAGCGGGCGATGGGAGCAAGAGGGCTGGCGCGTTCGTAAGGACGGCACGCGGTTTTGGGCGACGGCCGTTCTCGACGCAGTCTATGACGGCGACGCGCTGATCGGATTCGCCAAGGTCACGCGCGACGTCACCGAACGGCTGGCCTCGCGCGAGCAACTGCAGGAAAGCGAATCGCGCTTTCGCCAGCTGGTGAATGCCGTCATCGACTATGCGGTTTTTCAATTGGATCCCGAAGGTTACGTGCTCACCTGGAATACCGGTGCCGAGCGCATCAAGGGCTATGCCCCGAGCGAGATCATCGGACACCACTTCAGTCAATTCTATACCGAAGAAGATCGGCAAGCCGGCCTGCCTCGGAAGGGGTTGGCCACCGCCGCCGCGGAAGGCCGCTTTGAGGCCGAAGGTTGGCGCTTGCGAAAGGACGGATCGAAATTCCGCGCGCTCGTCGTGATCGATCCGATCCGCGACGAACGCGGCGGGCTGATCGGCTTCGCCAAAGTCACGCGCGACGTTACCGAGCGCTACGAAGCCCAGCGCGCCCTTAAAGAGACGCAGGAGCAGCTCGCCGCTTCGCAGAAAATGGAAGCGATAGGGCAGCTGAGCGGCGGCATTGCCCACGACTTCAATAATCTCTTGATGATCGTCCTGGGCAATCTTGAGACGATCGAGCGCTATTGCAAGGCGATCCCGGGCTCGCATCCCAACCTGCAGCGTGCCGTGGCCCATGCGCTTCGTGGCGCCAACCGCGCGGCGACGCTGACCGGTCGCCTGCTTGCTTTTTCGCGGCGGCAAGCTCTCAGTCCACGGCCGCTCGATCTGAACAAGTTTTTGATCGGCACCGCCGAGTTCATGCGGCGCAGCCTCGGCGAAGCGGTGGAGGTCCAGGCGGTTGGTTCGGCGGGGCTTTGGCGGATTGAGGCCGATCCGAATTACCTCGAAACCGCCTTGCTGAACCTGGCGATCAATGCGCGCGACGCGATGCCGGCGGGCGGCAAGATCACCATCGAAGCGGCGAATGCGTTCGCCGACCAAGACTATTGCCGCCTCAATCCCGAGGTTACGCCCGGACCCTACGTCGTGATTTGCGTGAGCGACACGGGGTGTGGGATGCCGCCCGATATCGTAAGCCAGGGCGTTCGAGCCGTTCTTTACGACCAAAGAACCTGGCCATGGCACCGGACTTGGACTGAGCCAGGTCTACGGATTCGTCAAGCAGTCGGGCGGTCACGTCAAAATCTATAGCGAAGTCGATCAGGGCACGACCGTGAAGATCTATTTGCCCCGATACCTCGGCAAAGATGAGCCCGAACATCTTGAGGACGATCAACTGGGAGGCGGCGGCGAAAACAGCGAAATCATCCTTGTCGTGGAGGATGACGACGATCTTCGCACCTATATCACGGAGGTGCTTCGCGGCCTGGGTTACCGTGTCCGGGCCGTGGCCAACGCCGCCGCCGCAATTCCCGTTCTCGAGCAAAAAGATCATGCGATCGACTTGTTGCTCACCGATGTCGTGATGCCAGGCCGCAGCGGACGCGAGCTCGGCGAATACAGCCGGACGCTGCGGCCCGATCTCCCGGTCCTGTATATGACGGGTTATTCAAGGAATGCGGTTGTGCACCACGGCCGGCTCGACGAAGGCGTCGATCTCCTGCAAAAGCCGGTTGGGCAACAGCTCCTGGCGACGCGCGTGAGAGATTTGCTCGATCGGGCGAAGGGGCGGCAGGCCAAAAAGCCCTGAGCCGCGGTGGGCTGCCGGCGTCCCTTTCAAGCGCGGCCGAAAAACCGGCCGTGTCTCAGTTTGATTGTGGCGGGGATGATTGCTTCGGAACGCATCGATAACCGTCTGACGTTTTCGACTAATCGGTGCTGTTCGTCAGCGTCCATTGCTGTGAGTAAGTCTGTGAATTTCAGCGGCGTTTGAATGAGGCCCGCGGCCATCGCCGGAGTTACCCCCAGGGTCTTGTGATTTCGGACCCAGTTGTACCAAAAGAAATAGAGGGCCAGCGCGTGGCAATGGTTCTCGAATTTCTTGGAGAATGCATTGGTGAGCCGCGTAAAGCGCCGCATTGCCATCCGCATCGTTAGGTTTTGGCGTTCGGCGAATGACGTATTGATAGCGTTCGGATCGGGATTGCCCTTGATCGGGTTGCTTTTCCGCACCTACGCACTTCGGGCGGGCTGTAACGGCCGGGGCCAGCTTGTATCCGGGCGCGAATATCTTCATTGAGCATGGCGTAGTCGGCATCGAAATCGACGGCCTCTACGGCCCTCAAATAGGCCCTGTGACCATCCGTGGTGAGTTGAACGCGATTGGCGAGGCGGCCCTTGAGATCGCCCATAAAGGCAATGCCGGTGTGGTGGATCGGTCACCGACATGCCAAGAGACGATTAGCTTGGAATCGGCGTCAAGGCGGTCCACGTCCATATGTCGCCCGCGCCCTCTGGCGCGGCCCTTGGCGTTCTTTACCTTCTTTTTTTTCGCGTAGCCAAGCTCCAGATTTCATCGCATTGGACGGGCTTCGCCGTAACGTTCCGGACCTTCTCATCGTGGAGAGCCGCACAGGCCGTCCCAGCGTCCACCAGCAGCTTTGTGACGGTATTGATCGATACGCCGCACACGCGGGACACCGAACGCATCGACGACCCCTCGACCAGCATGGTGAGGATTTGGATGCGCTTTTCCAATGGGAGCTTGTTCATGCTCCGCATGATATGAATTGCGTCAAGTAACAAGTTCATTTAATGGACTTTAGGACTGTTTTCCCTTTTGGGCGCTCTGGCGGTTCTACGTTGCCCATGAGCCCAAATAGAAGGTTCTCCATTTCGCTATCGGGGATGGTCAATTCAGCAGCGATATGATGCCTTGCCACGCCCTCCTTCCAGAGTTCGGTTAGGACGATCTGCCATACGCTTGATCGCTCCGGAGGCAGACCATCGGGCTCGTTGTCGCCGAAATTCCGATTTATCTGGATGCAAAATGTCCGGTAATGCCAATCGGAAATGATCCTCATTTTGTGGAGACGATGAGCTAGGGCAGCGACGGAAACGCCCCATCGCTTCTTGACCTTCATCAACTGCTTTAGGGTGGTGACGAACGGAATAGTGGCAAACACATCGTCTCGGGGCATAAGAAAGGAGGAAGCAAAAGCATGAGCCTCTAGTTCGGCGGAGCGCCCCTGCCGTGGGCCACCATGCCGATGTAGGACCAAATGACCGAATTCGTGTGCCGCATCGAAACGACTATGTTCGGCCGACTTAAATGTATTGAGAAAAACGTACGGCTCATCGTTGCGCCAGCAAGAAAAAGCATCGACGTTTCCGAGTATTTTCTGCCAATGAAAATACTCTGACGCCTTTTGTTTCCAGTAGTCTAATCATGTTTCCTATGGGCTTTTCGCCAATGCCCCAATACTGGCGCATCGACCGTGCGGCACCAGCCAGATTGCGCTCGTGGCTTAAATCCAATAAATCGGTGGCCGGAAGATTAAATCTCGCCTTTACCCAATCGGTCATCTCATAAGCTAATTCGCCAGCCGCGAGAGCGGCATCTCTCTCGCGTGCCGTCATCGCCGTGAGACTGCGGAAACTAGCTGACGAAATGTCGATTTGGTCCACGTATCATCTTTAAAAAAGAATGCTTTTGGAAATCCTAAAGCGTCGAATCAGCTTCTCGATCGTCGCCTCATCGGCAACTTGTTGTCGATTGACGACACGCGAAAGAGTAACTGGAGCTACGTTTGCTAACTCCGCGAGACTCTTTGCCGTGTACCGACGGCGTTTCCGCGCCAGTTCAAGACGATTAACATTGAACATTGCATTACTTGCGCGTGATAACTGGTTGAAACTCTGCCGGCCGTGGTCTCGGGCTGAAGCTTCTTCACCAAGTTCGCCCCATTCGCCGCCGCCAACGATAAAAATTCGTTCAATGAAACGCCCGAAAGCGCCATTTTCGATCGCTAGAAGGTAGCGACAATTCAGCGCGAACTTCGTCTCCGACTACAGAAACGCAAAAGTACCAAACGCCCGTATTGATGGGCTCAAATTTGATGGCTTCAACGGACGCAAGTTGTTCCGGAGTAAAAAGAGAGCCTTGTCCAGAATCAACTATCCGATCCGATCCAGATCCCTTGGCCGACACAGGCTGCGGATCATGTAACCAAGACGCAGCCAAATCCACGTTCTGATAAATGATCTTCAAGTTCCTGTCGGGATGTTCGACGCCCTCTATGTTATCCTGCCGGTAAAAAAGATAGCCCTTCGTGCGAAAAAAACTGCGTGAAATATCTTGTCCCGTAAATGTAGGCGAACAAGCCCTCGCCAGTCGTAGGATCGTTCTCGACCGTGTCGGCGCGGGCCGCAACTACGCCTGCCACGACCCGCCATAGCTCGGCACGGGTAACGCCGAATGGAACAAGCCGAGCGTCAACGTCCGATGATTTGAGGTAATATCGAGTGGCGAGCATCCCTGGAGATCCACGATAATTTTCTCTGCCTCATTTGTGGACTAAAAAATTATCGTGGTCAAGCCATAGTGCGGATAGGGACTATTTATCCACAAGTTCTAGTCCCATCGGGCTTTTGCGGCTTTCCTAGCTATCTCTTTCCGTTTCTTGGCCGACATGCCCGCCGCACGCGCTTTTCCACCCATGCGGCCCAGTGCCACGGCGGCGGCGTTCTTGCCGTCATCCGTTACCTCGTCCTCGATCTCGCCGGTAGCGATCCTGCCGATCATGACGGCACGTTGGTTGGCGTCGGCGGGGCGCTTTTCGCCTTTTGGGCCTCGCGGCATCTATCCGCAACTCTTCGTCGTTGATGTGATCGATCCGGAATTGGGCGCACGCTCGCGCGGCCACCGTAAAACGTTCGGGGAACTTGAGAATGCCCGCTTCTACTCGACCAATCTTCGGCCATACCCAAATCTCTGAGCCGGATGAAGCCGCTCTGTATATGGCCACTCTGCACTAGTCGCTCCATCGCGGGTATTGTTTGGTGGCGCTTCCGCATATCTATAAACGCAAACGGATCGTAGCCCTTAGCCCGAGATCGCTGGATGCTTTCGTCCACCCAAGCCTCAAGCGGATCACTTTGCACGATGCGCGACATTCAGGTAGCTTAATGCTTAGCGGTAAGCTTCGCAAGGGAGGGGCAAATGCCGAGCGGCAAGGGCAATAAATGTCCAAAATGCGGACACGCGAGATTCCAGCGCAATAACAAAATCTATCGTTGCAGTCGTTGCCATTACGAAGGATGGACCGCAGGGGCAGCTAAACCAAGGCCGGGAGGCGGCCCAGGTGAATTATGTCACCTCTGCGGGAAGAACACGCTCCAAGTAGTGCATCGAGAAAGTAGATTCGGAGCGCGGCTTAGTCTTCGCCATTGCAGGGGTTGTGGCGCAACCCTCGTTCGCATGCGACGCCAGCGCGTCAGGCTGGCCAAGGGTACTCGGTGAGTATTCTAGTCACGGTTATAGTTGGCATACTCACGGCCGGAGCGACCATAGCGGCGGCCGTGATAACTTCGCGCACACCGAAGCGAGAAATACACGAGGTAGTACTTAGATTTGGGGAAACGGAAAGGCTTCCGGGTCCATTCGATTGATAATACGCGCTGTTGGCTCTGTAATTGTTTGGCTAATGGTCTTTATTGGCTTGAATTTGATTACGATGCCCGGGCTTCTCTGGATTAATTCAGAGGCCGACGCCTCTAAGAAGAAGCTCTTAACTGCGCTTTTCGTCGTTTCTGCCGCGCTTTTGTTTTGTATCAGCCGCTGGCTCTACAATCGACTACCGGCCGCCCCGCGACCTGACGATGACGATGACGATGACGATGACGATGACGATGACGATGACGATGACGATTAAACGTCGTGTGCCTTATTTAAACTGAGACAGCTACCCGAAAAACCGGTATCATCGACGCCAATACGGCAATCCCGCCGTCAGAAAAATTAAGGGGGGGAAGACCATGCTGTTCCACAACTGTGCCGCTGGCGATTGCGCCGGCCCGTCGCGCCGCACGTTCTTGGCCGGTCTCGGCGCGGCGGGCGTGGCGTCGATCATGCCGGCGCCGGCGGTGCGTGCGCAGGCCGCCAAAAAAAAACCTGATCGACACCCACCACCATTTCTATCCGCCGGGATATCTCGCCCAGGAAAAGGCATGGGAAGGTGCGCGCAAAATTCCGCCTTATCCGGGGGTGTTCGATTGGACGCCGGCGAAGTCGATCGAGCAAATGGACAAGGCCGGCATCCGCACCGCGGTGGTTTCTCTCGCCTCCACGCCCGGCGTGTGGTTCGACGCCGGCGCCGATAACGCGCCAAGACCGTGCGCGAATGCCAGGATTTCGCCGCCCGGATGCATCAGGACTATCCGGACCGTTTTGCGTGTTCGCCCCGTTGTCGATGATGGATACCGATGTAACCCTCAAGGAGATCGAATACGCCTTCGATACCCTCAAGGCGAACGGCATCAACTTGCAGAGCAACTACGGCGACAAGTGGCTCGGCGATGCGGCGTACCAGCCGGTGCTGGAGGAGCTGAACCGCCGCAAAGCGGTGGTCTTCGTGCACCCGCTGGTGGCGGCCTGCTGCGGCCGGCTCGCCATGCCGACTTTCCCGGCGGTGATCGAGGTGCCGCACGATACGACGCGCACGGTGACGAGCTTGCTGCTCACCGGGTCTTTCACGCGCTTTCCGGACATCAAGTGGTTATTTTCCCATGCCGGCGGCACGATCCCGATGCTGGCCGGCCGGATCGCCGCCTTTTACGACCCGAACCCGAAATCAAAGGCGTTCGCGCCGAACGGCGTGATGGCGGAATTGGCCAAGCTTTATTACGACACGGCCAACGCGACCTCGGCGCCGGCCATGGCGGCGCTGTTGAAGCTGACGTCGGTATCCAATGTCACCTATGGCACCGACTATCCGTACTTCCCGACCGACCAGAACAAGAGCCTCGCGCCGCTCGGATTATCGGCCGCGGACATTACCGCGATCGAACAGGGCAACGCTGCGCGGCTCATCCCGGGACTGACGGCCGCCTGAATTTCTTTCGATCCAGGCGCCGAATTCCGGCGGGGATCGCAACGACGATAATTACAGCGTGGCTTTGAACAGGTCGCTCATCGCCTGCCAGGAGCGCTTGGCGGCGACCGGATCGTATTGCGTACCATGCTCCGGGCTGTCGGCCTCGGGCAGCGTGAAGGCGTGCATCGCGCCGCCATAGAGCACGACCTGCCAGTCGACCTTGGCGTCGGTCATCTCTTTCTCGAAGGCGGCGACGGCTTGCGCGTTGACGATCGGATCGGCGGCGCCGTGCAGCGCCAGCACATGGCCTTTGATGTTCTTGGCGTTCGCCGGGTCTGGCGTCGAAAGGATGCCATGGAAGGTGACGATGTCGACCAGCGGGGCGCCGCTACGGCCGAGGTCGAGCGCCGGCGCGCCGCCGAAACAGTAGCCGATGGTTGCGAGCTTTTGTGCGTCGACCATTGGCGACTGGCGGAGCCGGTCGAAGGCGGCCTGGGCGCGCGCCAGCAGGAGCGGCCGATCTTTCAGATATTTGCCCATTTCCTCGCCCGCCGCCTGCGGCGTATCCGGGCGCACGCCCTTGCCATAGATGTCGGCGACGAAGGCGACGTAGCCCATGGCGGCGAGCTTCTCGGCGACGTTCCTCTCAAAGGCGGACGGTCCCATCCATTGCGGATAGACGACCACGCCGGGACGTTTGCCCGGCGCAGCGTCGTCGTAGACGAGCCAGCCCTCGAGCGTGGTGTCACCCTGCT
This sequence comes from uncultured Alphaproteobacteria bacterium, assembly GCA_963807125.1. Taxonomy (GTDB): domain Bacteria; phylum Pseudomonadota; class Alphaproteobacteria; order Rhizobiales; family Xanthobacteraceae; genus BOG-931. Next base: position 23,400 of record CAWEAH010000009.1, on the reverse strand, counting down.
TATAGTCGACGGTCTGGACTTTGACGGCGGCCTGTGCCGAGCCGGCTGCCATCACGACGCCGAACAGCGCCGCAACGAGACATTGCAGCTTCATGGACAGCCTCCCTGGTTTCGACCGTTTGCCGGTCGTTAAGCCTCAATCTTAGCAAAGACCGCGGCCAACGGGCAAAGGCAGGCGGTCGCGCATGCGGCCGGATCGCCGACCGACTGAAGGGTCTGGGCAATGATTATGCGGAGACCGCAGGTTGCTTGAAGGCATACCAACGCCGCTTTGGCCCGGAGCCGATATCGCTCCAGCGTTGATACCTGGGCTGGCGTAGAGCGCCCGCTCCGGGGCAGCGCGGCGGTGGCGGCCCCGGCGCACGGCTGAAATCCACCAGCACAATGTTGTCGTCGCGACCAATCACGCGACCGGTCGATTTTGCGCGCATGGAAGCCTCGCCTTAGTTAGAGCGTTACTGAAGCGAGGAACCGGCGCTGCTCTGGCCGTCCCGGTCGGAGCGCTGGAATTTCCGCCGCCGGCGCAGAGCCCGATGGTACGTGACGCCGTTTGCCTGCCGATCGAGCGTCCGCAAGGCTTCCATGATTTCGTCAAAACGCACCGGTGCTCCCTGCGGCCCGACGCGCAGATCGGGCGCGGCTTCGATGGCGCAGGCATCCGATGCCCACGAAGCGAGAATCGCTCGTTTCTCGTTAAGGGTCAGATCCGGGTCGTCGACCACTTCGGCAGGGTGACCGAAGGCGTTCGCGGGATGCAGCAGTTCGTCAAGGCTGAGGTTGTCATCCGTTCTGTCGTTCATCTCTCTTTCTCCCTTCGACAGATGTTTGGAGTTGCAAAGTTACATTATTCGGATGGTCCGGGGCTTCGCCTCCTCGACTTTGGGCAGCTTCAACGACAGGACGCCGTCTTTCATTTCGGCTGCAATCTTGTTCTGGTCGATCTTGCTGGAAAGGCGAAAGCTGCGCGAATAGTGCCCGATATTGTACTCCGTATAGAGCGGTTGCAGGCCTTGGTACTTCGCTAAATCGAGCCGCCCCTCTACGCTCAGCACCCCATCTTCGACGCGGATATCGACATTGTTCTTTTCGACACCCGGCATTTCCAGAATGACCCTCAGGTCGTTGTCTGCTTCATAGACGTCGGCAAGGGGCACAAATATCCGTGCCGGAATCGTGGTCTCATCCTTGTTGCCAAGTTCGCGCTTTTTCTGGACTTGCAGTTCTTGTGTGGACATCATGACACTGCTCCTGAGGTGCAAGCGGCATCGGAAAACGATCAGCTGATTTTTATCGCTCGCGGCTTGTCGCGCTCCGACCGCGGCAAGTGAATGGCGAGGATACCGTCCCGGTATTCTGCCTTTATACGATCGGGGTCGAGCTGGACCGGGAGCGAAAGCGTGCGATCGAACTCCCCGAATGTGCGTTCGCGCCGGTGGACGCTGGCACCTTCGGGATAAGAGACGGTCTTCTTGCCGGCGATACGGATCGTATTTTCCTTCGCCTGGACCTGGAGGCTGTCCTTTTCGACGCCGGGCAACTCGATGATCGCCAGGATGTCATCCTGTTGCTGAAACACGTTGATTGGCGGAAAGGGTCCTTCGCTGGCGGTCTGATCGCCGAGCCAATCGCTCATTAAGCGTCCCTCCAGCGCCCTTTGCAGGTTGAACAGTGCGTCGAATGGATCGGCAAATGTGGCAAACATTTTCGCACCCCATGCTCGTTTTTTGGCGGACGACAGCTCTTGATCGCGAGCTGCCGCTCCAATCGATCGCCGATCGATTTGGTTTGCGATCTGGCACTGTCAAGAGGTGAGTGCCAAAAATTTTTTATCCAGCTAACAGCTGGGCTTTAAAATAGAAAACCTATTTTCCTGCAGGCGGTTATCGGCGCCCAGCCTATCCCCTTGGTGACCGCGCCGCGGCCGTCAGGCCTCAAAACACCAGCGGCTTGACCTGCTGCACGTTGGGAATCTCGTGTACCTTGGCCAGCACGTCGGCCGGCACCGTGCCGTCGACCTCCACCAGCGCGATGGCATTGCCGCCCTCGGCCTCACGGCCGAGATGGAAGGTGGCGATATTGATGCCGGCCTGGCCGAGCAGCGAGGCGAAGCGGCCGACGAAGCCGGGCTTGTCCTGATTGGTGACGTAGAGCATCGAGGGGCCGAATTCGGCGTCCATGCGGATGCCCTTGATGTTGACGATGCGCGGCCGGCCGTCGGCATAGACGGTGCCGGAGACCGAACGGGTCTGCCGGTCGGTCGTGACGGTGACGGTGATCAGGCTGTCATAGTCGCCTTCGGCGTCGCGTCGCGTCTCTTCCACCGCGATGCCGCGCTCCTTGGCGACGAGGGTCGCGGACACGACGTTGACGTCCTGGAGCATCGGGCGCAGCAGTCCCGCGACCGCCGCCGAGGTCAGCGCCTTGGTGTTCATCGCCGCCACCTCGCCCTCATAAGTGAGGCACACCTGCTTGAGGCCGCTCTCGGTGAGCTGGCCGGCGAACGAGCCGAGCTTTTCCGCAAGCGCGATGAACGGCTTGAGCTTGGGCGCCTCTTCGGCGCTGATCGAGGGAAAGTTGACGGCGTTGCTGATGGCGCCGCGAAGCAGATAATCGGACATCTGCTCGGCGACTTGGAGCGCGACATTCTCCTGCGCTTCCATGGTCGAAGCGCCGAGATGCGGCGTGCAGATGACGTTCGAGAGCGCAAAGAATGGGCTCGCCGTCGCCGGCTCCTCGCGGAACACGTCGATCGCGGCGCCGGCGACCTGGCCGGATTTGAGCGCGTCGATCAGGGCCGCTTCGTCGATCAGCTCGCCGCGGGCGCAATTGATGACGCGGACGCCTTTTTTGGTTGCGGCGAGCGTGTTGGCATTGATGATGTCGCGGGTCTTGTCGGTCAGCGGCGTGTGCAGCGTGATGAAATCGGCGCGGCGCAGGAGCTCGTCAAGCTCGACCTTCTCGACGCCGAGATGCAGCGCCCGCTCGGCGGACAGGAACGGATCGTAGGCGATCACCTTCATCTTCAGCCCGATGGCGCGGTCGGCGACGATCGAGCCGATATTGCCGCAGCCGATGACGCCGAGCGTCTTCGAGAATATCTCGACGCCGAGGAATTTGTTCTTTTCCCATTTGCCGGCGTGGGTCGAAGCGTCGGCCTCCGGGATCTGGCGCGCCAGCGACAGCATCAGCGTGATGGCGTGCTCGGCGGTGGTGATCGAATTGCCGAACGGCGTGTTCATGACGATGATGCCGCGCGCGGTGGCGGCGGGAATGTCGACATTGTCGACGCCGATGCCGGCGCGGCCGATCACTTTCAGCCCGTTGGCTTTTTCCAGAAGCTTGGCGGTGACCTTGGTCGCCGAGCGGATGGCGAGACCGTCGAAGCCGGCGATCGCGGCGGCGAGCTTGTCCTTGTCCTTGCCGAGATTGGGCTGGAAATCCACTTCGACGCCGCGATCCTTGAAAATCTGGACGGCGGCGGGAGACAGCGCATCGGAGATGAGAACGCGCGGAGCCATGACGGTTTCCTTTTCGATCAGCGCAACCAGCGCAGCATGGTGGGGAAGGGGGCGACGCCCAGTTCGGCGGCGCGCTTCGGCTCCAGGCTCATGCCGTAAAGCGCAAGGAGCGGCACGCCGAAGTAACGGCCGGCGGTGAAATTTTCGATGATCGAACTCGGCGCCGCCTTTGTAGCCCTCGGCGTGGAAGACGACGGCCGGCTCGAGATCGAGATGACGCAGCGCCGCATAGGACCACGCGATCGCCGTCAATTCATCGCCCGGGCTTGGCGACAAAGCCGGCGCGTTGCGCTCGGCTGGATCGGCGACGGCAAGATGGCCGGCTTCGTGCAGCATGTCGCCGGGATGAGATAGACGCTCTTCGTCCACCAGAATCGCGCCGCGATGGATCTCGATGCCGGGCAGGAAGGTCTGGTGCGGCAGCGTGGCGGCGCGCACGTCGATGCCGACGCCGCGAACGAAAGCGGCCAGCCGCTCAGTCAACGGATCGCGGAAAACGCCGGCGGCCGGCATGGCGTCAGGCCGCCTTCGCCAGCGCGTCCTTGGCTTTGGCGTAGGCCCAATCGAGCCATGCCGTCAGTGCCGCGACGTCGCTTTGCTCGACCGTCGAGCCGCACCAGATGCGCAAGCCGGTCGGCGCGTCGCGATAAGCGTCGATGTCGTAGGCGACGCCTTCCTTGTCGAGCGCCGCGGCGATGCCTTTGACGAAAGCGGATTGCGCATCGGGCGAAAGCCGCGTCACCAGGGGGTCGACGACCTTCAGGCACACCGAGGTGTTGGAGCGCAGCGCCGGATCGGCGGCGAGAAAATCGATCCAGGCGGTGCGCGCGACCCAATCGGCGACGGTCTTGGCGTTGGCGTCGGCGCGCGCCTGCAGGCCCTTCAATCCGCCGGCCGCTTTCGCCCATTCCAGCGCGTCGAGATAGTCCTCCACGCACAGCATCGACGGCGTGTTGATGGTCTCGCCGAGGAAGATGCCTTCGTTGAGCTTGCCGCCCTTGGTCATGCGGAAGATTTTCGGCAGCGGCCAGGGCGGCGTGTAGCTTTCCAGCCGCGCCACCGCGCGCGGCGACAGAATGAGCATGCCGTGTGCGGCTTCGCCGCCGAGCGCCTTCTGCCAGGAGAAAGTCGCGACGTCGAGCTTGTCCCACTCGAGCGGCTGCGCGAAGGCGGCGGAGGTGGCGTCGCAAATCGACAATCCGGTCCGGTCGGCGGCGATCCAGTCGGCGTTCGCCACGCGCACGCCCGAGGTGGTGCCGTTCCAGGTGAAGACGATGTCGCTTGCCGGATCGATGCCGCTCAAATCCGGCAGCGCGCCATAGGCGGCGCGCCGCACGCTGACGTCCTTGAGCTTCAATTCCTTGGTGATGTCGCCGACCCAGCCTTCGCCGAAGGATTCCCAGGCCAGCACCGTCACCGGACGCGGGCCGAGCAGCGACCAGAACGCCATCTCGATGGCGCCGGTATCGGAGGCCGGCACGATGCCGATGCGGAAATCGGCCGGGACCTGCAATATTTCGCGCGTGAGGTCGATGGCGCGCTTGAGTTTCGCCTTGCCCGGTTTGGAGCGATGCGAGCGGCCGAGCAGTGCGTCGTTGAGCTTTTGCGGAGACCAGCCGGGGCGCTTGGCACACGGGCCGGATGAAAAATGCGGCACACGCGGCCGCACCGCGGGAATAGTCAGCGTCATGATCTATCCTTCCAGATAGTCGCCCCTCGGTGGGGAGGGGTGTCCCGCGGTGGGAAATAAGGAAGGAGGGTCGCGCCGTCAAGCGCGATATTGCGGCAGTTTCAGAATTTGACGCCGAGGCCGGCGGTCGCGGTGGTGAAATCCAGCGTGATGCCTTTGGCCGGAAAGAAGTGCACATATTCGAGCTCGCCGCGCAGGAAAACATTCCGCATCAGCGCGACATCGACGCCGATTCCGACATCGATGCCATACATCCAGATGTTGCCATTCTCTGCGTTGCCGGCTTCGTAGGATGCGCAAGTCTCCAACCCCGCGCAGGGGATCACGGGATCCGTCGCCGGTATGGTTATGGTTGATTGGCTCCCGTTTGCGTTCGTAACGATATAGGTCTGTGGCGACGACGTCGCCGTCTCCCACGCGACGGTGGAGGACGATGTGTAGGTGCCGCGTCCGACGGCCAAGCCGGCAAAGCCATAGGGCAGAAAAACGTTGTTCACCGCCCAGCCGGCTCGCCCGCGCAACGTGGCGTAATCGGTCAGATGCAGCGAAGCGCTGGCGTTAGCATCGATGTCGTATTCCGTGATCGCTCCGGTGGAATCCGGTGCTTCGGTGAACGTGCGTCCGATCGGGGTACCCGGCGCCTTGGCCGTGACATTGGGATGCGCGTAAGTGACTTCGGCGCCCAGAATGACCTCTTCCCATTGCATGTCGTAACCGGCGAAGGCGCCGGCAAATGTCGATTGCACGGAGGAGCTGCCGAGCAGGGGCCACGACGACGGATCGAAGTTTTGCTCGACGAAGGTATCGCGCAGGGCGTAGGCGAGCGGCGCCTGGCTCGCATTGCTGAAATTGACGTTGCCGCTGCCAAAGTTGACGTCGCCGCCGGCATAGAAGCCGCCCCACTGCGGGTAGCTCGGCTCGGTGATGGCTTCCGAGCCGCGCAGCGCCGGGCCGAATTCCTGCGCGGCCGCGCCTGGCGCGAAAGCGCAGAGAAGCACCGCACAAAGGACCCAACGCACGAGCGCGCTCTCCATCCGCTCGGCGCGCATAGCGCGCCGCATGGGCGCAATCATCGGGCATTAACCTTAATGGAGCGTTAGCTTAAGTCCGCCGCGCGTAACGCGACGAGCGGCCGAGCTTTGTCAGCCGCGGGTCGACAGCGGATATTGCGGCTGCGGCGCGTAGACCGGCGGCTGATAGACCGGGGCCGGCTGGTAGACCGGCGCGGGCTGATAGACCGGCGCGGGCTGCGGCAGGATCGGCATGGGCTGTGCCACGACCGGGGCCGGCACATAGGTGGCCTGCTGAATGTAGGTAGCGCCGGTGTCGATCGGAAAGCGCCAGCGCATGCCGAGCATGAAATCGTTCGAGGTCAGGTTCTGCAGCTTGTAGGTATCGGGAGCGCAGCCGCCCATGCAGTTGATCTGATCGCTGACCGAGCCGTAGCTGAGATAACGGTAGGCGAATTCGAGCGACAGGTCCTTGGTCACGTTGTAGGCCAAGCCGGCGTGCAGCGCCCAGGCGAAATTCAATTGACTGGCATTGGTGCCGATACCGTTGCCTGACGTGCCGATGCCGAGATCGGTGAGGTTGGCGAAGGTGTTGTAGGCGCCGCCGATGCCGAAGCCGACGAACGGCGTCAGGCAGTCCCAGGTGCCGAGATCGATATAGGCGTTGGCGAGGAAAATATCGGATTTCACGAACGCGTTGTATTGATCGCCGGCGGTGCAGCCGGTGTTGGTTGGCGTGGCGCAGCTGTAGATCAAAAAGGCGTTCATCGCGGTCTTGCTGCGATATTCGGCGGTGACGTCGAAGCGCAGCCAGTTGTTGAATTCATAGCCGATGCCGCCGCCGAAAAAGACGCTATCGCCCAGCGACGATTGAATGGTCAGCACGTCGACCGCGCCGCCGGCCGGGTTCGGCTCGAACACGAAGTTGGATTGGCTGGTGGCGCCGACGCCGATATAGCCGCGCAGATACCAGGCGCCTTCGGGCTGCGTCATCACCATGAGCGGCGCCGGCTGATAGGCGACCTGGGGCGGCGGCGGCAATTGTTGCGGCATGTCGGCGGCATAGGCCGCGGCGCTCAATGCGATGGTGGCTACTGCGCTGATGAGAAGCCGGACGCTTACCATTCCTTCGACCTTTCCTCGACGCGGCGGCGCGCCCCCGGCGGCGCACGCTCGTTGAGCAGGGCGAAGTTAGGCAGCAAATGTTTAAGCGGGTCTTAACCTTAACTCTTAACCATCGTCGGCTAATTAACATAGATTGGCGGCCGCATTGGCCGCCGCCGGCGCGCTCGCGGTTAACGGCGCGGCGTCGCCGCGTTGCGCGCGGCGATTAAGCTTTCGTTCAGGATTGTGATGCGGTCCGGCTACAAAATCGCGCTGCCGCCGAGCGCCGGATCGGACCTCGCCTAGTGCTCGTCTTCGTCGAGCTCGCCGATGTGGTGCTGGGCGTAGAGCTCGAGCCCGAGCTTGGCGACGAGGTCGAGCTGGGTCTCGAGGAAATCGATGTGCTCTTCCTCGTCGTGCATCAGCTTCTCGAACAGGTCGCGCGACACGTAATCTTTCACCGCATGGCAATGCGTCGCGGCTTCCTGATAGAGCGTGCGCGCCGAGATTTCGGCGGCGAGATCGCAGTCGAGCACTTCCTTGACGTTCTGGCCGATATGCAACGGATCGAGCACCTGCATATTGGGAAAGCCGTCGAGGAAGATGATGCGCTCGATGAGCTTGTCGGCGTGCTGCATCTCCTCGATCAACTCTTTGCGCCATTGCTTGGCGAGCGCCTTGTAGCCCCAATTGTCCAACAGCCGGTAATGCAGCCAGTACTGATTCACCGCGGTGAGCTCATGCCGCAGGCCTTTGTTGAGATAGTCGATGACGCCGGGCTCGCCTCGCATGATCGCGCTCCTGAAACGGTGACGGGGCGCCGCGCCAAAGGCGCGGGCGCCGCATTATAGCCGCGGCGGTGCCGGCGCGGCGAGGGCGGTGTGGGACAATTACGACCGCTCGGCGTCTTGGCCGTTGGCGTCTTGGCGCTGGGCGTCTTGGCGCTGGGCGTCTTGGCGCGCGGCGTCGTGGCAGCACGTCGATGCGGCGCCGTTCAGCGCCTCGTTCATGATGCGGCGGATGGTGCGCGCACAGCGCCCGCATTGCGCGCTGCAGCCGAGGCAGTGATAGACCTGCCCGGTGGTGCGCGGCGCCGCTTCGGGCGCTTTGAGCGTGGCGCGCACGTCGTGATCGGAGAACACGTTGCAAGAACAGACGATCATGGGCGCACGATCATGGGGCGGGACGCCGGCGGCGAATAAGACCTTGGGTCGCTGTCTCTAGGTCAAGGAACGGTACTTTGCAAAGGAAAATCAACTCTTTACAGCGATTCTAATCTTGCGCCGCGAGCCCTCGAAGCTTAGGCGATTCTCAGCCGCTCCCTGATGCCCCGCCGCGCCCCGGCGCGCCCTGATCTATATCAATGCTGCGCTTGAAGAATTCCGCCGGCCCCCGATTACGCCGCGGCCTCTTCGGCGTCGTCCTCGCCGCGCCGGCGCCGGCGCGAGCGCAGCCGGCACAGCCGCGACGGGATAAAGCACAGATCCTCGACGAGCCCCGCCAGCCGCTGGCCGCGGCCGAGCGCCCGGTCGAGCGCCGCCATGGTGCGGGCGAGGCCTTCGTCCTCGTCGTCGACCCAGGTCCGCAGCACCGAAGCGAACATCACGGCGAGCGCTTGCGCGCGGATCATGCCGCGCGGGCCGGACGCCGGAATGGCGGCGGCCGTCAGCATCCATTGCTGCGAGCGCACCGAGAGCCCGTTGAGCGCCAAAGCGAGCGGCGGATTGCGCCGCACCGAGCGCACCAGCGAACGCACGGCCTCGCGCTGCGGCGCCATGACTTCGAGGCGGCGCATCAGCACGTCGAACAGCCGCTCGCGCGGCGGCTCGTCGGCCATGTCGGAGACATCGCCGGCGAGCACGGCGCGATCGACCGACTTCAGATAAGCGGCGACAATGCCGAGCGGTGACGGGAATTCGTCGCGCAACTGCGCCAGCGTGACGCCGGCCTCGTCCGCGATGTCGGCGAAACCGATCTGTTCCAGCCGCTTCTCGGCAAGCAGCGCCAGAAACGCGGCGACGATCTTGTCGCGCTCGCTCGACGGCGCCGAAGCAGCAGGCGCGGCGGCGCGGCGCGGCGGACGCGAGGCTGGCGATTTGGGTTTGCGGGCCATGACGGAACTCCTGCGCTAGAGACTTAGCCGAACAGACTTGGCTGGAGAGACTTAGCCGGAGAGACTTGGCCGGCGCTCCGATCGCCAAGCTCTTACCAATCAATGTAGGGCCGGGGGCGGAGGGTTCCAAGGCGATGTCCTCCCCATTATCCGCCTTCGCGCTCCGCGCTTCGGCGGGAACTCAAACCCCGCCGTAGCTCGCAGAGCGAGCGGAGGCGGGCTCCGGGAGGCGAAGGCGCGGGGCTCAGCCGGCGAGTTCGCGTGAGCGCGCGGTGGCGGCGGCAATCGCGCGCGTCATCAGCGCGGTCAGCCCGTCCTTGCCCATCAGCACCGCAAGCGCCGCGGCGGTGGTGCCGCCGGGCGAGGTCACGTTGTCGCGCAACGTCGCGGCAGGAAGCGGCGAGCGGTGCAAAAGTTCGCCCGCGCCGGCGACCGTGTCGCGCGCGAGCTTTTTGGCCAGCGCCGCCGGCAGGCCCGCGGCGACGCCGGCCTCGGCGAGCGCTTCGGCAAGGAGAAACACGTAAGCCGGTCCCGAGCCCGACACCGCCGTCACCGCATCCATCAGCGCCTCGTCGTCGATCCATTCGACGGCGCCGGTTGCCGCCAGCAGCCGGTCGGCGAGTGCGCGCTGCGCGGCGTCGGCGTTCTGCGCCACCGCCACCGTGATGCCGCGGCCGATGGCGGCCGGCGTGTTCGGCATGGCGCGAACGAGCGCGCAAGTTTTGTTGAGGGTCGTCTTGCCAAGCGTGGCGGCGAGGAAGCCGAGCGTGCGGCCCGCCATGATCGACACCACGACGGTCGACGCCGAGACGAACGGCGCCAGAGCCGGCATCACTTCGCTCGCGGCTTGCGGCTTGACCGCAATGACGATCGCCGCGGCGCCGGGAAGCTCGGCCGCTGCCGGATTGAACCGCACGCCGCGCTCGGCCAGCGCCGCGATCTGCGCCGACGGCTGCGGCTCGATCACCGCGATGGTGTTCGGGGCAAGCCCGAGGCGGAGCCACCCTTCCAGCAGCGCGCCGCCCATCTTGCCGGCGCCAACGAGAACCGTCAGGCCGGAGAAATTTTTGAGGTCCGTCGCGGAAGATGAATTGGAGGCGTTCATCGCCATCACACCCCGTCATTCCGGATCGCCGCGAAGCGGCGAGTCCGGAATCCATAACCACTGCCTACGAAGAAAAATAGGAATGCCTGTGGTTATGGATTGCGGCTCCTCGCTGCTCCCTCTCGGCTCGGCCTCGGAACGACGACCCCTCACGCCTGACCCGAGGTCTCGAACATCGCCGAGTCCATCGCTTCGCGGGCCGATTTTCCGGCCCAGATCACGAACTGGAATGCCGGGAAATAACGCTCGCAGGAATCGAGCGCGGTGCCGAGCACCGCCTCGCACTGCCGCCCCGACGCCGCCACGCCGCCGGCGAGCACCAGCGCGTGGCGGAACATCACCACGCCGTTCTGCGTCCAGACGTCGAAATGGCCGATCCAGAGCTGCTCGTTGATCAGGGCGATGAGCTGCTGCACGCTGGTGAGCCGCGGATCGGGCACCTTCATGTCGAAGGCGCAGGCCAAGTGCAGCGCCTCGATGTCGTGCATCCAAGTGAACGACACCTGGTAATTGGTCCAGCGTCCGGTGACGACGATGCCGATCTCGTCCTCGCCGGCGCGCTCGAACGGCCAGTTATTGCCGGATGCCATGCTCTCGACCACGTCGAGCGGATTGTTCGATCGCGCCGCGTGTGCCGTCTCGATAAGGGCCATGCTGCCTCCCCACACAGTGCCGCTAGGAAGTGGAACCGCGCACGCCACAGCACCTATCCGAAAACCGGCTGCAATTTGACGCAGGGACGACTTTTACAGGTCGATTGACGAAAGCCGCGAATCAGCCGTCGCGCCGACTATAATCGGCCTGATTCCGTTCCGCCAAAGCCCGGGTAAGCGCCTCTGCCGCCGCCACTAACGCCGCGCCGGCAGTCATGAAGTGATTTGCCGCATCGGCACAATGGCGGAGATGAGTTCCGTCCACAGCAGACCCTGCGACAGGTTGACTCAGGCGCGCAAAAATCGCCGCGGCGCCTGCCGGCCTTAATGGCCGTCGTCCGGCGGCGGGGCGCTGCGCAGCGCGAGGCGGGGATCGGCGCCAGGCTCATGCCCGAGCCGGGCGGTAAGGCGAGGGCGGCGATGCTGGGCTCGTACGCTCGCCCCACCGTGCGGCGCGCTCGCTTTCGCCTTCGCCGCGGGCGCGGCTCCTGCGTCGTCGGAATTCTCCGCCATCACGGAGCTGTCGTAGCTATGCTGAATCGCGGTGGCGTGCTGCAGATGCAGGCCGGCGACGCCGGAATTGGCGACGCCGATCCACCCGGTCACGATGACGGCGAGCGTGCTTGCGATAAAGAAGAAATAGGCGATCAGGATTGTCATTGCCGCGTCAGCCCGCCGATCGATGCGCTGCCGGCGGCGCGATCGGCCCGCCGCTCGATTGCAGGCTGGAGGGCGCCGCAGCCGCGGTATGGGCCGCGACTGTGCCGGCGCCGCCGCGGGTCGCGAGATGGCCGGACGCGGCGAACCAGATCATGCCGAGGAGCAGGCAAGCGCCGATCACCGCCGCGGCCGGCTCGCCGGTCGGCATCATCAGGTCGCGCGCCAAATCGTTCGAATCGTAAATGTCGTTCGAATGGTAAATGTCGTTTGAATCGGACATTGAATGGGAAGGGGGAACTTGGTTGGGAGCCGGCATTGCCCGAACAAGCGTCCGGACGCCCAGTCGTTCCGTGGAACCGCGGCTTTATTTTGTCACGGGACCGTCCGTGCCGCAGGCGCCATCCGCCCCCGCAATCCGCGTTCGTTCGCTGGGCGCGCTGTGGCGGTTTTGAGTTCGCCAAAGCGCCGAGCGCGAAAGCGGAGAGCGGGGGAAGATGATTCGCGCTTAGTCCTCGTGCTTCTTGATGATGACCTTCTTGTCGGCGTCGTCGTCGTTGTATTTCTTCACCACGGTCTTGTCGCCGTCGTCGTGCCTGATGACCGTCGTCTCGTCGGCCTGCACGGTCGTGATAGTGGCCATCGTGCCGGTGAAGATGAAAGCGGCCGTCATGGCCAGCATGATTGAGCGCATGGAAGGTTCCCTTATCTCTGGAAGGTATCGGGTCTCTGTAAGGTAACGGACCTTGCTCTAATGCAGATGCGCGCGGCCGGTTCCCAACTCATTGCCGGCCGCCCCGCTGGGCGTCGATGAACGTGCTTCCCGCCCACAGGTTGGCGGTGGGCGCCGCCGAATTTCGGCTGAAGGGTCGTCCTTCAATTGGAGACGACCTCTTGACAACGGTCCTCGTATAGGTTACATGTGTCCCCGAATCAGAATCCCGCCCTCGAAAGGACGCCTTCGCGAGGGTACTCCGGAGACGGGGCGGGAGCGGTTCCCGGAGCGGCAGCGATACACTGCCGATCCGGGCGGCCTTGGGCATCGTCCCCTCCGGCGCGTGATCGGAGTGCGAGGTGCTCGCTGCACTGGCGCCGGGGAGGGTCCTCCCGTTTGCACCCGGCGATTCCAGGAAGCGCGGCCCGGGCCGAGTCGAAGGGTCAAACCTTCGGCGCATGACCGCGGTGGGCGCCGTAAGGCGAGGGCGCCGCCGCTTTGGCTCCTGCACTGTGCGGGAGAGAAAAGCGATGGTGCTCGCCGCATCCGCAGCAGGCTTTCGTCCTTCTGCGGCGGGGGCGGATCCCGAGGTGCGCCGAGCGGCGCCCGCCTCCCTTCTTTTTGAAGGGAGATGAATGGAAGGGCTTTCATACCGTGGCGTGGACAAGCTCGGATGCCAAGGCGCATCGCGAGAACGATGGGTGCTTGTCACCTCTCCCCGCGCGCGGGGAGAGGTCGAGTGACCCCCGAAGGGGGGAACGAGGGTGAGGGGGCCTCTCCGCGATTCTGAGCGGTGCGGATTATGCGACGGCACTGCAGACTCCGCCGCAATTCCGCGCCCAGCGGAGAGGCCCCCTCACCCCGACCCTCTCCCCGCAGGCGGGGAGAGGGAGGCGCGCATGCGAAGCATGGTGGAGGGGGCGCGGGCTGTGACGATTTCTCTTACGACGAAAACGGAGCGACGAGTCAGACGCCCCTCCCACTGCGCTCCGCGCGGTCCCCCCTCCCCGCTATCGCGGGGCGGGATGGGAGGCTCTAATCAAACAGACTCGACACCGATTCTTCGGCGGCGGTGCGGCTGATGGCTTCGCCGAGCAGCGTGGCGATCGACAGCACGCGGACGTTCTTGGAGTCGTTGATCGCTTTGGTCGGCATGATCGAATCGGTGATCACCAGTTCTTTGAGCCGCGACGTGCCGACGCGGTCGACCGCTTCGCCGGAGAGCACGCCGTGGGTGACATAGGCGTAGACTTCGCTCGCGCCCTTTTCCAGAAGCGCGTCGGCGGCGTTGATCAGCGTGCCGCCGGAATCCGCGATGTCGTCGACCAGGATGCAGATGCCGCCGTCGACCTCGCCGATCACGTTCATCACTTCGGATTCGCCCGGCCGGTCGCGGCGCTTGTCGATGATGGCGAGCGGCGCGTCGATGCGCTTGGCCAGCCCTCGCGCGCGCACCACGCCGCCGACGTCGGGCGACACCACGATCACTTTTTTCAGGTCGAAGCGCTCGCGCACGTCGCGCGTGATCACCGGGGCGGCGAACAGGTTGTCGGTCGGGATGTCGAAGAAGCCCTGAATCTGCCCGGCGTGCAAATCGAGCGTGAGCACGCGGTCGACGCCGGCATGGGTGATCAGATTGGCGACGAGCTTGGCCGAGATCGGGGTGCGCGGGCCGACTTTGCGGTCCTGCCGGGCATAGCCGTAATACGGGATCACCGCGGTGATGCGGCGCGCCGAGGCGCGGCGCAGCGCGTCGATGATGATCAGCAATTCCATCAGGTGGTCGTTGGCGGGATACGAGGTCGACTGGATGACGAACACGTCGGCGCCGCGCACGTTCTCCTGGATCTCGACGAAAATCTCCATGTCGGCGAAGCGCCGGACCACCGCCTTGGTCAGCGGCGTATTCAGATAGCGCCCGATCGCCTCGGCGAGCACAGGATTGGAATTGCCGGCGACGAGCTTGATCGCCCCGTTGTTGCCCGTCATCCCCGCTCTCCCGCGCACTTGTGGTCGCTCAAGCACAAGTCAACTCCGGCAAAAAGCAAGGTTTTGATACAAGCCGCCCGGGGGGCTGGCAACATAAATCGCGGCCTTTCCCCGCCGCTCTTTCCGCAGCATTCGCAAAGGGTTTACGGCTTATTCCGCGGTAAGGGCGATGGCGTTGACATGGCGGCCATAGTCGGGCTCGGCCCGGTGGGTGGCGCGGCGGTAGCTGAAAAACCGCCCCTCCTCGGCATAGGTGCAAAGCCCGATGTCCTCGATCTGCGTCACCCCGGCGCGGGCGAGCCGGGCTGTGACATAGCCGGCGAGATCGAACCGGGCATGGCCGTCGCGGGCGGCGGGGGCAAAGAAGCGGCGACTGGCTTGGTCCTCGGCGGCAAAGCGCGCGATCAAATCGGGGCCGACCTCATAGTTCGGCTGGCGGATCATCGGCCCGACGGCGGCCCGGATGCGGCCGCGCGCGGCGCCGAGCTGTTCCATCGCCGCGACCGTCGCCTCGATCACGCCGGAGAGCGCGCCGCGCCAGCCGGCATGGGCGGCGCCGATGACGCCGCCCTGCGGGTCGGCCAACAGCACCGGACCGCAATCGGCGGTGGTGACGCCGATGGCGAGCGCGCGCAGGCGGGTGACGATGGCGTCGGCGCGCGGCCGCTCATGGTTCGGCCACGGCGCTTCGGCAACGGCGACCTCGGCCGAATGCACCTGATAGCAGGTGAGGAAACGCGACGGCGCGACGCCGAGCGCGGCTGCCATGCGGGCGCGATTCTCCGCGACCTTATCGGGGGCGTCGCGCGAGCCGGTACCGCCGTTCAGACTCGCATAGAGGCCGTCGGACACGCCGCCGTCGCGGCTGAAGAAGGCGTGACGGATGCCGGTGAGCCTGAGCGAGGCGGCTTCGATCATGACGCCTCCGGCTCAAATCCCGGCAGCGTGCCGAGCTTCGGCGCGGCGATGGCGATGACCTTGAAGAGATCGCCCATGCCGCGCGGGCCTTGCGCCACCAGCCGCGACAGCGCGGCCTCGATCGCTTCGGCCTTTTGCGGCGCGGCCGCCTTGAGCGCGGCGGCACGCCGTTCGACGCCAAGGCTGAGCAAAAACTCGCGCTGGCGGATCGGCCCATGAACGCGCGCCCCCATGCTCTCGGCGCATTGGCCGAGCGCCTCGAAGTCGACATGGGCGGTGAGATCGGCGGTGCCCGGCGCGCGCAGCGGATCGGTGAAGGCGTGCGCAGCGACCGCCTGCAGTGTCTCGCCGAGGCCACACCGGTCGTGGCCGTAGTCGACGATCAAGGCCGCGCCGTCATCGCGCATGCGTCGTCCGAGCTCCAGCGCCAGATCGTCGGCGCGCCACTCGTAGATCGCGCCGGCCGGCGCGCGGCGCAAGGCGTGCGGCATCGCCGCCTCGAAATGCGGCAGCGGATCGCGCGCGGTCGTGAAGATGAAATTGCCGTCGCCCGTCACCTCGACCGCGCGTTCGTGCCAGCCGTCGTCCTGTTTGATCGCCTGGCGCACCGGCAGCGCATCGACGAATTCGTTGGCGATGACGATGGCGGGGCCCGCGGGCACTTCGTCGAGCGTGTCGTGCCACAGCGTCGCCACGCCGAGTTTGCCGAGGCGGGCCTCCTGCTCTTTGCGCAACACCGGGCTGATCTCGACCAGATGCAGCACCATCGCCTCGTAGAAAGCGGGCAAGCGCTTCGCCGCGCGCAGCGCGTCGACAAGAAGCGTGCCGCGGCCGGGACCGAGCTCGACGATGCGCACATTCGGCGGCTCGCGCATCTGCCGCCACACCGCGGCCATCCACAAGCCGATCAATTCGCCGAACATCTGGCTGATCTCCGGCGCGGTGATGAAATCGCCGCCGCGGCCCAGCGGATCGCGGGTGACATAATAGCCGTAGCGCGGGTGTGTCAGGCACAGCCGCATATATTCGTGCAGCGGCATCGGTCCGGCGACGGCGATGAGCCGGCGGATTTCGTTTTCGAGCTCGGCGCTGCGATCAGCCATTTTTCGCCGCCGGGTGCCGGACAGCGACGGCGAGAACGCCGAGCCCGGCGAGAAACAGCGGCACGCATAACAGCATGCCCATGGTCAGCCAGCCTGAGCCCCACAGGAAGCCGAGCTGGATGTCGGGCTCGCGGAAAAACTCGCATGTGGTGCGCGCCACGGCGTAGCCGCACAGGAATGTGCCGGTGACAACGCCGGGTCGCTTGAGCGCGCCGAGCCGCATCAAAACGGCGAGCAGGATGAACAGCACGATGCCTTCGAGCGTCGCCTCGTATAACTGGCTCGGATGGCGCGGGATCGGTCCGCCGGACGGAAAGATCATGGCCCACGGCACGTCGGTCGGGCGGCCCCATAATTCGCCGTTGATGAAATTGGCGAGCCGGCCGAGAAACAGACCGATCGGTGCGACGCCCGCGGTGACGTCGGCGAGCGACAGTATCGGGATGTGCCGGCGCAGCGCGAAGGCCACGATGGCGACCGCGCAGCCGATGACGCCGCCATGAAACGACATGCCGCCGGTCCAGATCGCGAATATCTGCAACGGGTGCGCCGCGAACAGCGGCAGATTGTAGAACAGCACATAGCCGGTGCGGCCGCCGAGGATGATGCCGAGCGTGATCCAAATGATGAAATCGTCGAAGTCGAGCACGGTGAGCGGCGCCGGTCCGCCCCACAGCTTCTCCGAGGCGACGATCGCGCGCGCATAAAACCAGCCGACGATGATGCCGACGATATAGGCGAGCGCGTACCAGCGCACCGCGAACGGTCCGATCGAAATCAAGATCGGATTGATCGCGGGATAGGGAATAAGCGGGAGGACGACGAACATCCTGATGACGTGCTCCGTGTGACGCCGTGCCCCCGGTGCCCCCTTGCGGTTGCGCCGCACCATCGCCATTGTCACGGCGCATGGCAAGCGGCCATGCAAGCGTAGTTTGCTGTCGGGATTCGTTAACGGCGCGCGGAGACGATCATGGTGCAGACGACGAACCGGTTCTTCGACGAGGCGGCCCGGCTGATGAACGACGCCGCCGGGGTTGCCCAGGGAGTGCGGCGGGAGTTCGAGACGCTGTTTCGCACCCAGGCGGAGCGAATCCTGCGCGATCTCGACGTCGTGCGGCGCGACGAGTTCGAGGCGGTGAAGGAGATGGCGCGCCTGGCCCGCGAACAGAATGAGGCGCTGACCGCACGCGTCGCCGCGCTGGAAGCCGCGCTTGCCGCCAAGACTGCGACCGCGGCGGCCGAGCCCGTGCCGCCGGCGATGCCGGATTTGGGCGGCACTGCCGGACCGGGCACCCCCACTCCGGGCACGTTCTGAACGGCCGTCCGCCGGTTCTCACGCCAGTCGCGCATTCCTTGTTTTTAAAGAGTGGCGCCGCTATAAGCGCCGCTGCCGCTTCTTCACCAGCACCCCTGGAGGCTGACGCGGCTTTTTTCCTTTAATATCAAGGCTCAAGACGAGGATATCACGATGGCTACCGTCACGACGATCAAGGCGGCGGCGCGCTCGCGGGCAGGCAAGGGGGCCGCCCGGGCGGAGCGTCGCGAAGGCCGCGTTCCCGGAATCATCTACGGCGACGGCAAGCTGCCGCTGCCGATTTCGCTCGATTATGCCGATTTGCGCCATCGCATCTTCGCTGGGCACTTCCTCACCACCGTCCACGAGGTCGAGGTGGATGGCGTCAAGCACCGCGTGATCCCGCGCGACTTTCAGCTCGACGCCGTGCGCGACCTGCCGCTTCATGTCGACTTCATGCGGCTTGGCGAAGGCGCGACCATCCGCGTCAATATTCCGATCCACGTGCGCAATGCCGACCAGGCGCCGGGCGTCAAGCGTGGCGGCACCGTTTCGATCGTCACGCATACGGTGGCGGTGCGCTGCCGCGCCGACGCGATTCCGACCGGCATCGACGTCGACATCGCCGATCTCGATATCAATCACTCCAAACACTTAAGCGACATCGCGCTGCCGGAAGGCGTGCGCTCGGTCGAACGGCGCGACGTCACGCTGGTGACGGTGGTGCCGCCGTCGGGCTATGCCGAAGAAATGAAGGCTGCCGCCGAAGCCGCCGCCGCTGCAGCGGCTGCCGCTGCCGCCGCTGCCGCCGCGCCGGCGGCAGGCGAAGGCGCCCCCGGAGCCGCCCCTGGCGCTGCGCCCGGTGCCGCTCCTGGCGCAGCCCCGGCCGCCGCTCCCGAGAAGAAGTGAGGCTTCTCGCTTTTATTGGGCATGATCTTGTCGGAAAACCGGTTTCCACTTTTCCGGATCATGCCCTAGCGGGACAACGCCGATGCTGCTCCTGGTTGGACTTGGAAATCCGGGGGCGCGCTATGTCGGCAACCGGCACAATGTCGGTTTCATGGCCCTTGAAGCGATCGCCAAGCGCCACGGTCTTGCACCGTGGCGCCGGCGCTTCCAGGGCGTCGCCACCGAAGGAGCCGTCGCCGGCAAGCGGGCGCTGTTGCTGCTGCCGGGCACCTTTATGAACGAATCCGGGCGGGCCGTGGCGGAAGCTGCGCATTTCTACAAGCTGCCGCTTGCCGATATCACGGTATTCCACGACGAGATCGATCTGCCGGCGGCGAAGCTGCGCGTCAAAATCGGCGGCGGCATCGCCGGTCACAACGGCCTGCGCTCGATCTCCGAGCACGTCGGCAACGACTACCGGCGAGTGCGCATCGGCGTCGGACATCCCGGCGACAAGGCTATGGTCCAGCATTACGTTCTGAGCGACTTCGCCAAGAGCGAACGCGGCTGGCTCGAGGCGCTGCTTGCGATCATCGCCGACAACGTCGATCTCATCGTCCGCGGCGAAGACGCAAGCTTTCAGAACAAGGTCCACCTCGCCATGCTGGCCAAAGGCTTCGGCGAACCACAGGACGAAAAGGCCTGAGCTTAAATCATGGGATTTAAATGCGGCATCGTCGGCCTGCCGAACGTCGGCAAGTCGACCCTGTTCAATGCGCTGACCGAGACCGCGGCGGCGCAGGCGGCGAATTATCCGTTCTGCACCATCGAGCCCAATGTCGGCGAAGTGGCGGTGCCGGATGCGCGGCTCGAGACCTTGGCCAAGCTTGCCAAATCGGCGCAGATCGTGCCGACGCGCTTGACCTTCGTCGACATCGCCGGCCTCGTTCGCGGCGCTTCGAAGGGCGAGGGACTCGGCAATCAGTTTCTTGGCAATATCCGCGAGGTCGACGCCATCGCGCATGTGGTGCGTTGCTTCGAAGACACCGACGTGACCCATGTCGAAGGCCGTATCGATCCGATCGCCGACATCGAGACCGTTGAGACCGAGCTGATGCTTGCCGATCTGGAAAGCCTCGAACGCCGCGTCGACGGCTTGAGCAAAAAAGCCAAAGGCGGCGACAAAGAAGCCAAAGAGAGCCTCGATCTCATTACCCGCGCGCTGACGCTGTTGCGCGACGGCAAGCCGGCGCGCCTGACTGAGCGCAAGGCCGAGGAGGAGAAAGCCTTTCACATGCTCGGGCTCCTGACCGCGTTGCCCGTCCTCTATGTCTGCAATGTCGACGAAACATCCGCCGCGAACGGCAACGCATTTTCCCAGAAGGTCGAGGCCAGGGCAAAGGCCGAGGGTGCGGCCGCAGTCGTGATTTCCGCGAAAATCGAGGCGGAGATCGCCGTGCTGTCCCGCGACGAGCGCGAAGACTATCTCGCGGCGATCGGATTGAAACAGGCGGGGCTCGATCGGCTGATCACGGCGGGCTACGCGCTGTTGCATCTGGTGACCTTCTTCACGGCCGGGCCGAAGGAAGCTCGCGCCTGGACGGTCACGGGGGGCGCCAAGGCGCCGCAGGCCGCCGGCGTCATTCACAGCGACTTCGAACACGGCTTCATCCGCGCCGAGACGATTGCCTATGACGACTATGTGGCTTGTGGCGGCGAGGCCGGCGCCCGCGACGCCGGCAAGATGCGGCTCGAAGGCAAAGACTATGTCGTCCAGGACGGCGACGTCATGCACTTCCGCTTTTCAACTTGAGCCCGCGGACCGTCCGATCGGAACGGCTATGGAGCTCGCACTCCGCCCTGATTTCTGATCGCGCCGAGATGCTCGTTGATGCGGAAGACGATGAGGACGAATTCAGCAATGATGCGCGCCAGGATCACGCCCATGAAGGCGCCGAGTACGCTGACGATCAGCAGCAGCATGCCGACGAACGGATTATAGGCCATGATCGTCAGCGAATTGACCGCGCCGGCGACGCCGAGCAGGACCGAAATCACCACGGCCAGCCAGTAGAAGACCTTGATCACGGTCGGCGTCACGAACCGCTCCCACTGGAACAGGTCGCCGAGGCCGAACATGATTCCTCCTGAAAGGCGGCGCGCGATTCTCGCTGCGGCGGGACAGTGCACCCCGCGATTGCGGCGGTCAATCGAGGTCGTGTTTGCAGCGGAACTTCACCAACAGACCGCCAGCCGGCCGCGTCGGCACCGTGCTTCATTGACCCTTTCCCGGGACGTGGCTAGGAGGTGGAGAAAGCCAGTCGCAGGGTCGTAATGCGCAGACTGCAGTGGGAGGATTTTGCCGCGATCACGCCGCAACTGTCGGCCGAGCAGCGGCGCACGGCCATGGTTGCCGGCGCAGCGCATGCGCTGCACGACGGCTATACCGATCTCGTCTACATCATGCTGCCGTTGTGGCAGGCGGAATTTGCCCTGAGCTATGCGGCGCTCGGTCTGTTGCGCAGCGTGCTGGTCGGCGCCATGGCATGCTTGCAAATCCCCTCCGGTCTCGCCGCCGAGCGGTTCGGCTCCGGCATCGTGCTGGCGCTCGGCACTGCGCTCGCCGGTCTCGGATTTTGCTTCGCCGGCATGAGCGCCGGCTTCGTTACGTTGCTTGTCGCGCTCTTGGTCAGCGGCATCGGTTCGAGCACGCAGCACCCGGTTGCCTCGGCTTTGGTCGCCCGCGCCTTCGCCGGGCCGCGTTCGCTCAAAGCGCTGGGGACATACAATTTCACCGGCGACATCGGCAAGATGACCTTGCCGGCGACGCTGTCGCTGATGCTACTGGCAATGCCGTGGCGTCCGGCGCTCGCCATCCTTGGCTGTCTCGGCCTCGTTCTGGCGGTTGTGATCTATGTCGCTACGCCGCGCTATGAGCACGGCGACCTTGGGCATGCGCACGCCGAGGCAAGTCGATCTGATCGCCAGCGACATGCCTATGCATTTCCGGTGCTATTCACGATCGGCGCCATCGATACCGCGACACGCATGGCGTTTTTGCTGTTCCTGCCCTTCGTCTTGCGCAGCAAGGGCGCGAGCGAGCAGACCATCGGTTTGGCGTTGACACTGGTGTTTGCCGGCGGTGCGGCAGGCAAGCTCGCTTGCACGTTCATTGGCGCGCGAATTGGCGCAGTCGGCACGGTTTGGCTGACGGAAGCGTCAACGGCCATCGGCATTCTCGCCCTGTTTCCGCTGCCGCTCATGGGTGCGCTGTTGTTGCTGCCGTTGATCGGCATCGCACTCAACGGCACGTCGTCGGTGCTGTATGGGTCGGTGCCCGAGTTGGTGCCGCCGCATTGGCGCACCCGCGCGCTCAGTATTTTCTACACCGGCGTGATCGGGTCCGGCGCCATCTCGCCGATCTTATTCGGACGTGTCGGCGACGCGCTCGGTGTTTGGCATGCTTTGACGTTCATAGCCGGTTTCGTGCTGCTGACGCTGCCGCTGTCGGCGTCGCTGCGCGGCGCATTGGCGCGCAGTGAGAGCGCCAGTCGTCTCATGTGAATGAATTGACGCGTGTTCATCCCAGAATCACGTCCGGGGCCACGCATGTTCCGGAACTGCTCTGAGGTCGCGGCGCGGCGCCCCGGCGTCAAATTTGCGGCGGCTGGAACAGTCCGGACGCGGGCTATGGCCGCAGTCGCTCGGCGACAGGAACAGCCGACCCCCGGCGGCGTTGGGATCGTGGCTCGGGCCGATCATTCGAAAGCAACTGGGAAGTTCCAGCGCCCGAACGACATGCAATGGAGAACGTCATGAGACTCCCCGTTTCTTATGCCGCCCTTGGCTCGGCCCTGGGCCTCGCTCTTGCAGCCGGCGGAACCGCCGCGCATGCGCAGACAATCATTACGCCTGCGGTCGTGGACCAGCCGGTCGTCACCCTACCTGCTGCGACGGTCGTACAGCCGGAGACGGTGCAGACCACCACGACAGTTCGCACGGTGCGCCCCGCGCCGCGATGGTCCCGCCGCCAAGTCGTTACGACACGAACCATCACGCGCCGGCTCGTGCCGACCACAACGGTGATTGCACGGACGGTGCCCGCCACGCCGCAACCGCTCTATGATGAGGTCGCACCGGCGCCTGACGCAGCCATGCCGCAGCCGCTTTACGACGAGGTCGCGGCGCCGATGGCTGCCGCACCGGTGGCTGCTCCGCCGCTGGTCGGCACCGCGCCGGTGGTCGCGAGCGAGCCTTACACCTATCGGTATGTTTATCAGCCCGACCGCATCCTGGTTGTTGATCCAGTAACCGGAATCGCCATGCAGTCGATCCCGCGCTAACTCGGCGGCCGAGGACTCGGACGCAAATTAACGGAAAGCCCCTCGGATTGGGAAAGAGCAGTCCGGGGGCGATCCGCGACTGTCTTAATCTTATGGGGTTTTATCGGTGCCAGGTCGTTTCCAAGCCGACCCTGCGGCTGCGACAAAACGACGACACATCAATACGTCCTTAGGTTGTAAAATGATCCTGCGTAGCGATATTCAGCCTCCTACGACGTCTTTTCTCGCAGAAAAAGTCTAATAATTTCAATGAGGTCTCCAACGTTGACGCCGTACTCCGGTAAATATCCCCAAGTA
>CAWEAH010000008.1:325000-481886 GCA_963807125.1 uncultured Alphaproteobacteria bacterium | reverse complement strand
ATCAGCAATGCCGGGCTGCTGGAGGCGACCAATACCGCCACGCTCGATATTCAGGACGCCGTCAACAATTCCGGGCTGCTGCAAGCCAGCGACGGCAGCACGCTCGACATCACCGGCAACACCATCAGCTGGGTCGGCGCCGCCGCCGGCATCGCCGGCACCAACGGCATCGATCTGGTCGGCAGCGGCGACACGCTGCTGGTCGACGCCGCCAGCAAGACGCTCACCCTCAACGGCAGCACCGCCGGTGGCGCGGTGTTGCTCGGCGCCGGCAGTGCGATCATCGCCACCTCGAGCGGCCAGACCCTCGACAATGTCAACAATGTCATCACCGGCCAAGGCACCATCGGCGCCGGCGGCAGCGGCAACACCGATCTGACGCTCAAGAACGAGTCCGCCGGCACCATCGACGCCAATGTCGCCACCAAGACCCTGACCATCGATACCGGCAACACCATCAGCAATGCCGGGCTGCTGGAGGCGACCAATACCGCCACGCTCGATATTCAGGACGCCGTCAACAATTCCGGGCTGCTGCAAGCCAGCGACGGCAGCACGCTCGACATCACCGGCAACACCATCAGCTGGGTCGGCGCCGCCGCCGGCATCGCCGGCACCAACGGCATCGATCTGGTCGGCAGCGGCGACACGCTGCTGGTCGACGCCGCCAGCAAGACGCTCACCCTCAACGGCAGCACCGCCGGTGGCGCGGTGTTGCTCGGCGCCGGCAGTGCGATCATCGCCACCTCGAGCGGCCAGACCCTCGACAATGTCAACAATGTCATCACCGGCCAAGGCACCATCGGCGCCGGCGGCAGCGGCAACACCGATCTGACGCTCAAGAACGAAGTCCGCCGGCACCATCGACGCCAATGTCGCCACCAAGACCCTGACCATCGATACCGGCAACACCATCAGCAATGCCGGGCTGCTGGAGGCGACCAATACCGCCACGCTCGATATTCAGGACGCCGTCAACAATTCCGGGCTGCTGCAAGCCAGCGACGGCAGCACGCTCGACATCACCGGCAACACCATCAGCTGGGTCGGCGCCGCCGCCGGCATCGCCGGCACCAACGGCATCGATCTGGTCGGCAGCGGCGACACGCTGCTGGTCGACGCCGCCAGCAAGACGCTCACCCTCAACGGCAGCACCGCCGGTGGCGCGGTGTTGCTCGGCGCCGGCAGTGCGATCATCGCCACCTCGAGCGGCCAGACCCTCGACAATGTCAACAATGTCATCACCGGCCAAGGCACCATCGGCGCCGGCGGCAGCGGCAACACCGATCTGACGCTCAAGAACGAGTCCGCCGGCACCATCGACGCCAATGTCGCCACCAAGACCCTGACCATCGATACCGGCAACACCATCAGCAATGCCGGGCTGCTGGAGGCGACCAATACCGCCACGCTCGATATTCAGGACGCCGTCAACAATTCCGGGCTGCTGCAAGCCAGCGACGGCAGCACGCTCGACATCACCGGCAACACCATCAGCTGGGTCGGCGCCGCCGCCGGCATCGCCGGCACCAACGGCATCGATCTGGTCGGCAGCGGCGACACGCTGCTGGTCGACGCCGCCAGCAAGACGCTCACCCTCAACGGCAGCACCGCCGGTGGCGCGGTGTTGCTCGGCGCCGGCAGTGCGATCATCGCCACCTCGAGCGGCCAGACCCTCGACAATGTCAACAATGTCATCACCGGCCAAGGCACCATCGGCGCCGGCGGCAGCGGCAACACCGATCTGACGCTCAAGAACGAGTCCGCCGGCACCATCGACGCCAATGTCGCCACCAAGACCCTGACCATCGATACCGGCAACACCATCAGCAATGCCGGGCTGCTGGAGGCGACCAATACCGCCACGCTCGATATTCAGGACGCCGTCAACAATTCCGGGCTGCTGCAAGCCAGCGACGGCAGCACGCTCGACATCACCGGCAACACCATCAGCTGGGTCGGCGCCGCCGCCGGCATCGCCGGCACCAACGGCATCGATCTGGTCGGCAGCGGCGACACGCTGCTGGTCGACGCCGCCAGCAAGACGCTCACCCTCAACGGCAGCACCGCCGGTGGCGCGGTGTTGCTCGGCGCCGGCAGTGCGATCATCGCCACCTCGAGCGGCCAGACCCTCGACAATGTCAACAATGTCATCACCGGCCAAGGCACCATCGGCGCCGGCGGCAGCGGCAACACCGATCTGACGCTCAAGAACGAGTCCGCCGGCACCATCGACGCCAATGTCGCCACCAAGACCCTGACCATCGATACCGGCAACACCATCAGCAATGCCGGGCTGCTGGAGGCGACCAATACCGCCACGCTCGATATTCAGGACGCCGTCAACAATTCCGGGCTGCTGCAAGCCAGCGACGGCAGCACGCTCGACATCACCGGCAACACCATCAGCTGGGTCGGCGCCGCCGCCGGCATCGCCGGCACCAACGGCATCGATCTGGTCGGCAGCGGCGACACGCTGCTGGTCGACGCCGCCAGCAAGACGCTCACCCTCAACGGCAGCACCGCCGGTGGCGCGGTGTTGCTCGGCGCCGGCAGTGCGATCATCGCCACCTCGAGCGGCCAGACCCTCGACAATGTCAACAATGTCATCACCGGCCAAGGCACCATCGGCGCCGGCGGCAGCGGCAACACCGATCTGACGCTCAAGAACGAGTCCGCCGGCACCATCGACGCCAATGTCGCCACCAAGACCCTGACCATCGATACCGGCAACACCATCAGCAATGCCGGGCTGCTGGAGGCGACGGCGGGAGGCATTCTCGACGTCAAGGACGCGCTGAGCAACAGCGACGATGTCACGGCGAGTGGCAGCGGCAGCAAGGTCACCCTTGAAGGCAACGTGACCAATACCGGCGGCACGCTGTTGGCGACGGGAGGCGGGGAACTCGACGTCAAGGCGGCGACGATCACCGACAACCTCGACGGCACGGAACAGATTAACACGGGCTCGGAGCTACTGGTCGACAGTAGTCATCTGACGCTCAATGGCGACGGCACTGGCCAGGTGGTGCTGTCGGGCACGGCGCTGATCACCGGGGCAAGCGAGCTGGAGAACGTCAACAAGACGATCTCCGGGGCGGGCACGATCAGCGACCTGACGCTGGTCAACGACAGCGCTGGAGTGGTCGATGCCAATGTCGCCGGCGAGACGCTGACCATCGAGACCACCAACACCGTCAGCAATGCCGGGCTGATGGAAGCCAACGGCGGCGCGCTCACCATCGATGCCACTCCGATGACCAATACCGGCACGCTGGAGGCGATCGATGATAGCACGCTAACGCTGTTGAGCGATAACGTCACCAATATTGGTGGCACTGTGGAAGTGGCTCCCGGTTCACTGCTCAACTTCGACGGCAGCGGCATCACCGGTGGCACCGTCGACGTCTATGGCACTCTGGATTTCGACCGGGACGAGCTCGATCGACGGCGCTAGCATCCGCAGCACCGGCTCGCTGGAGGCGAGCAGTGGAACGCTGACCATCGATACCAGCTCAATCGACAACTCCGCTCTAATCGAGGCTAATGGCGGTGCGTTGACCATCGACGCCACGCCGGTGATCAACACCGGCACGCTGGAAACGACCAATGGCGGCACGTTGACGCTGTCGGACGACACGGTCAACAATACCGCTGGTTACTCTCCTGTGGGGACTCCCAATCCGGCAGTGTACACTTTCATCGGAACGGGCGCTGACGTGGTAGCTACGTTTGTTGGTAGGGGGGCCGCCGGATCCACCGACATTCTGGAAATGTCGGTCAACGGTGGGCCCTATATGCTATCGACCATAAACAATCAGAGCAGTAGCAGCGGAGCAACGTATAACTTCGGATTTGTCCCCGCGGGCGCTGTTTTAACCTTTGCAATTCTCAATGAAGGCACGGGAGTCACGCTGAGCTCCAACGCCGCGTTAAATGCAGACCACGATCAGCACGTGTGGGCCTTCAGCTATACGCAGGGCACTCTCGGCTTTACGAACATCAATTCCGGGATCGCGCTAAACTTCGAGGATCTTTTGGCCTCTGGAACCGACTTTAATTACAGCGATTTGGAGGTGATCGTTACTGGTGCTAATGATCCAACGCCATTGCCTGCTTCCGCTACAGTGGAGGTGGCTGCCGGCTCACTGCTTGACCTCGAGGGCAGCAGCCTCGGCGGCGGCACCACCGATGGCAGCAACAGCGACTTCACAGGCAGCATCGTCGATGTCTACGGCACCCTGGATTCGACCGGGACGAGCTCGATCAGCGATGCCAGCATTACTAATACCGGCATGCTGGAAGCAACCAGCGGAACGCTGACCATCGATCCGAGCTCGATCGACAATTCTGGTCTGCTTGAGGCAAATGGCGGTGCGCTGACCATCGACGCCACGCCGGTGATCAACACCGGCACGCTGGAGGCTAACGACGGCACGCTGCTCATTACCGGCAACGTCACCGGCAGCGGAGATGTTGTCATTACGGGTGGCGGACTTGCCGATTTTTCCGGTACCTTTAATCAGAATGTCGTGTTCACTGGAGCGGGCACGCTCGAACTGGCTCAGGCCTTTGGCGGCACGGTGACCGGCTTCAACACCGGCGATGTGCTCGATCTAACCAATGTGTCGTACTCGGCGAGCGAGACCGCGACCTGGACGCAACTTGTCGGCAGCGGCACTTTGACGATTTATGACGGCGCCAAAACCGAAAGTATCACACTCGTCGGTAGTTACACCCAGGCTGACTTTGTGCTGAGACGAGACAGCGGAACAGGCACCGCGGTGACGGTGGGTGTAGCTCCGGCTGGCGTGGCTGGCAGCCCAATCAACTTGGCGTTGGCAAATCCGCCGGCAGTGGCCGGTGGACCGATCGCGGTCACTATTTCCGGCATCCCGTCCGGTTGGCAACTCAACGAGGGGACAAACCTCGGCAACGGCACCTGGACGGTTGAGACCAACGACCTCAGCGCGCTGACGGTCTTGACGGCTGCTGCCTATGCCGGCGCGCTAGCGCTCAACATCACCGAGACTTTGACCAATGCCGATGGCGGTACGACCGATACTCAGCTCGTTGATAACGTCGAGGCGTACGCCCCAGGCTCGCCGATCTTCGCGTTTGCGGGCGACGACACTTTGACTGGCACTGGTGGTAATGACACCTACGTTTTTGCTCAGCCAAGCGGCAATGACACGATCTACAACTTTAATGCGACGAGCGACAAAATCGATTTGACTGGCTTTGCCGGCGTCACTGGCTTCAGCGACCTTCAGATTACTGATGATGCTAGTGGCGATGCGGTGATCACCCTCAGCAGTGCCGAAACAATAACGCTGCACGGGATCGCCGCCGGATCACTGACTGCTAACGACTTCGTATTTGATCAAACACCGGTCACCGACAATGCCGGTGTTATGACGGTGAGTGATGGTGCGATGCTGCCGCTCTCCGGTGTAATCGACAACGCCGGCACAATCGCGCTCGAATTCAACCGGCGATCAAACCGAGCTGCAGATCATCGGCTCTGGTATCACACTCGAAGGCGGGGGTCAGCTTACGCTGTCGAACAATTCCGTCATCGTGGGCACAAATCCAGCTGACACGTTGACAAACGTCGACAACACGATTTCCGGGGCTGGCCAGATCGGCGTCGGGGATGGCGATCTGACGCTAGTCAACGAGGTGCAAGGTACCATCGTTGCCAACGTGTCGGGGGCCACCCTTATCCTCGATACTGGCAACCCGATCGTGAACCAAGGTCAGCTGGAGGCAACGAACGGCGGTATTTTGCAGATTGATGATCCCGTCGCTGGCGGCACCGCCATCATCGCGGGCGGTACACTCGAATTCGTGGCACACGCTAACGTAAATGTGGTGTTCAACAATGGCACAGCCACGCCCGTATACGGCGAACTTGTGCTTGGGGATGCATCGGATTTCTCCGGTCAGATTTCTGGGTTTGCTGGCACCGCGCCTGACTCTGGTCACTCCGACGTAATCGACCTCAGCGGATTCGCTTTCACTGCAACGACGTTTGCAGAGGCCGTGACCAACGGCAATCTCGTGCTTACGGCCACCGACGGCAACAGTTTCGCCAGCCTGACACTCGCCAGTTTTGATGCAACGCTGGATTTTGCCTCTGACGGCCACGGGGGTACCCTCATAACAGATCCACCCTTGGCTGGTTCTACCAACGCAGTCTCCGCGCTGTCGACGATCACCTCCAGCGCGACTATGGATAGCGTAAGTGACACAATTTCGTTCGCGGTTTCGCATACGGGCGATACCTTCAGCGACAGTGTGACCCCGGAGGGTTCGAACTATGCCGGCAACTTCTCGGTCACTGAGCCCACCGACGCGAATGGCGGCGTCTCAGTCGGCTTCGACTTCACCGCCAATAACGACCAGATGAATCTGAAGCCCGGCGAGGTGTTGACGCAGTCCTATAATGTCGCTCTCAACGACGCCCAAACCGCGTCCCAAAGCACGGCACAAACCGTCTCGGTGGCGATTGGCGGGCCAGGCAACGACAATTTCGTTTTCGCACCCGGCATCGGGGCGGATGCCGTTACTAATTTCAATCCGCAGCAAGACACGATCGAACTCGACCACTTTGCAAATGCACAGACCGTGCAGGAACTCCAGGCGTTGGTTTCAACGGACGTGCATGGCGACGCCGTAATCAATCTCGGCCACAACGACTCGATCACTTTCGGCAATATCACGGAGACGCAGTTGCAGCACGTCATCCAGGCCGGCCACGTGCTTCTGCATTAGGCGGCTGCCGCGAGATGTAAGAGCCGGCGAACTTGCCGCTAGCTTGCTCAGTGCTTCCCTCAAGGAACATGTGCGCTCGCGGCGCGTCGCAACGACCGGCACCACGAGAGTAGTTCAGTTCATCGGCTGGATTTGAGCGTCCTTGGCGAGCTTCTTCATCGCGCCGAGGTCGTTTGCAATGAAGGTTGAAAATTGGTCGGCAGTCATCGGTGCCGGCTCGAAGCCAACTCGCAACAGTTGGCCATGCACGGCTGGCAGGTCGAGCGTCTTTGCGATCGCCGCGTTCAACTTGTCGACGATATCGCGCGGCGTGTTTGCCGGGGCCGAGATGCCGCACCAATCGAGGTACGGACCGATCGGGTAGCCCAGCTCGTCGAGTGTTGGCAATCCGGGCAAGGACTGCAAACGATGCGGAGTGCTCACGGCGAGCGGTACGACTCTGCCTTCGGTAATTAACGGAAGCGCTGGCAGTACAGGAATAAAGTAAAAATCGACGTGGCCAGCGTCCAGATCGGCGAGCGCTTGAGCCGGCCCGGCATAGATGACGTGTTTGACGTTTAATCCCGCCATCAGGCGGAAGCGCTCGCCCGCCAAATGCGAGGGGGAACCAATTCCAACGGAGGCGAATTTAAGTTCGCCCGGCTTGGCTTTGGCAGCGGACACCAGATCGGCGGCGGTGGCATAGCCCTTGTTTGGAGCGCCGACCAGCATGCTCGGTTCACCGCCGAACATCGCAACCGGCTCGAGATCACGGAGCACGTCGTAAGGCAGCGCCTTGTGCAGGATTACGGCTGCGCTCGTTGCCGAGGTGCTTATCAGCAGCGTTTGACCGTCGGGATTGGCCTTGACAACCGACTCGACGCCGACGGTTCCTTCGCCGCCGGTGTGGTTTTCGAAGTTGAACGGCTGACCAAGCTGCTGGCCCACTGGGCCGAGCACGATACGAGCCACGAATTCGCCGGTGGTGCCGTTCACAAACGGACTAACCACCGTAATCGGTCGCGCCGGCCATCCTTGCGCCAAAGCTTCATCGGCGCTAAGCGCAGCAACAGTAAGGACCACCGCGCATAGAACGCGTAGCGAATTCATATTGCCCCTCTTATGCGCATTGCGGTCGAAACGCGGTGCCCGGCGGAGCCTATTGCATCAAAATATAAATGTATATCCGTTTGATCCGGCATAGCGGAAAGAGAGCAGGCCTTTGCGGCAAGCCCAGATATGTTAGAAGTCGTTATCGGCGGCCGGATTTGTTGCAATGCTAGTAAACCGATTTCCGTTCGGAGATGCGGTGAGCCGTATCGGTCGAAGAAGCTTTCTCCGGCGGCGGGAATTCCTAGGCCTTGTCGGTGGGGTGGCAGCATGGCCGCGTGTCGGCCGAGCAGTGCAATCGCTTCCGATAGTCGGTTTCCTCCATTACGGACCGCAGACATTCGCCGGGCCGCAAGTGTCGGCGTTTTGGCAAGCACTCAATCAGGCCGGATTGGTGGAAAATCGCGATGTCGTGGTGACCTACCGTTGGGGCGAGCAACATCGAGAGCGGTTACCAGCGCTGGCGCTCGACCTGTGCCGTCAGGGAGTCTCGCTCATCGTCGCTAGCGGCGCTTCGTCTGCCGTGGCGGCAAGGCAGGCGACCGAAACGATCCCTATCATCTTCGTTGCCGCGTCAGAGTCTCCTGGCAACGGTCTTGATCTGGAGCATCCCGACGGGAACATCACGGGGATCAGCCTGGCTTCTCCAGACCTGCTGGCGGAGCGACTTCAAACATTGCTCAAGCTTGCCCCAGCTTTAAGAAGCGTTGCAGTGCTGGTCAATCCGCAAACGCCCAATATCGAGGTCCAGTTGCAGTACGTGAGCGACGAAGCAAAACGACGGGGTTTTCTTGCGCAAGTCATTAATGCATCTGATGACAACGCTTTCGCTGCTGCACTCAATGAAATTGCGCAGCGGCGACAAGAGGCGCTGGTCGTGGCCAACGATGGCTTTTTAAACGGCGAACGCGAACGGCTCATTGCCGTAACGAAGACGAACAGGATTCCAGCCGCTTTCGCTAATCGCGAATTTGTCGAAGCGGGAGGTCTTTTAAGCTATGGACCGAGCTTGACGGAGGCTTATCGGCAGGCTGGCGCCTATGCTGTGCGAATTCTTAAAGGCGAAAAGCCAACGGATTTGCCGATCGAGAATCCCTTCGAAATGGAGCTCGCGGTCAATGCCACGGTCGCCGCGTCGCTCGGTCTTGACATTCCGCAAGCACTGCTCGCGGTCGCCAGCGAAGTGATCAAATAATGCGACCCGTTTCTAGCTGAGCCGGCCGGCAAAATCCGCAGGCCCACGAGCCTGTGTGCCGCCGTGATTGCTCAGGTGGACTGGCGATTTCTAGCTTCGCGTTGCAGCGGCGGCTTCAAGGACTTTAATGGCATTATCAGCCGCAATTTCCCGCCCGCACTGCTCACATTTGAATGTGTGATTTTGCGATAGTTGCATAAGATCGCCGCATCGCGGGCAGATGACATGCTGATCAACAACTACGCCGCTAACTCGCTTGACCTTCGCACGCGTCTCGCGTGCCCATCTGAGCCACGAAGTGCCCTTGCGACGTGTTCCGGTCCCTAACAAAGCATCGATCATGTCGAGC
Organism: uncultured Alphaproteobacteria bacterium; assembly: GCA_963807125.1. Lineage (GTDB taxonomy): Bacteria > Pseudomonadota > Alphaproteobacteria > Rhizobiales > Xanthobacteraceae > BOG-931. The sequence goes on along the minus strand of CAWEAH010000008.1, from coordinate 472,476 downwards.
CGAATGCCATATGTTTATGTTCTTCTTGAATGCAAAGGTCGTGTTTTTTTACTCCCTCCCGGCCCTGCCGGACTGTGATATTCAACACAAAACGTCGACTTTGCCTCCAGGCTTGGTCGCCTCTGGCTCGATTCTATAGTTAAATCAATGATGTATCAGGCGGATTGGCCCGCCTTATGTGGTAGGGAAACGCTCCAAGTCACCGCACTGTGTGCTCAGTGCGCGACGTAGTGAGCGAGGTGGGTGAGAGGTTGACGCTATGAGTGTGCCTTAGCGAGTTGAGATTGAGCGATGAGGGCAGGGTCAGTGATCATGGTACCGCCGTGGCCGTCGCTGGCGAGAGCGAAGTTGCCGGCGACGAATTGGCCAAGCAGGTTGAGCCGTGCGGCCTCCGTGCCGTCGCTGACGGTGAGCGTGCCGCCGGTGTTGTTCTTGTTGGCGTCGTAGCCGAGCGTGGTGTGGGCGCCGAAGTTGATGTCGGCGAGATCGATCTGGTCATTGCCACCGAAGCCGCTGATCTGGCCAGTAAAGGGCTGTGAGTTGTCGAGCTTGAGGGTGGTGGTGACGCTCGGGGCGCAGGTGATGGCGGCCGAGGAGGGGCCAAACAGTTCGCATTCGCTGTTGCCACCAAGGTACAGATTGCCACCGCGCTGGCTGATCTGCGGTTGATAGCGGCTGTTGATGCCGAGCCCGAGATCGGTATCGGCGCCGTAGAGCTGGGCGGCGTTGCCGGCAAGATCGGTGATCGAGGACGACGTCGGCAGGTCGACGCCGACAATCTTCAGGTCGGTCGTCTTCTGGCGAACACCAGAGCGGTCGAGGTCGAATGCGCCTTGTCATAGGTGGCAACGCCGCCATCATTGAGGGCAAGGCTTGGTGCCCCGGTGACGACCACCGGCTCACTCATGGCCAGTGTGATCGCAACCGTATGTCCGGTCGTGACCTCGCCGCTGCCCGGTGTAGCAGCAACATGACAGACGGTGGGCGCGATGGTGTCGATGACAAGACCAAGATCGACGGCCGCCGCTGACAGGTCAGCGTTGTCGCCGACGAGATCGCGGATGGCGCCGCCGTTGAGGTCAACACCGGTGATCTTGAGGTCCGAGGTATTTTGGCCCGGTGCCACGGTGTAGTCGAACACCAGGGCTGTCGCCGTCCAGCCAGCCTTGGAGCTTGTTCCAGCGAAGCTGCGAACGCCGGTCGATTTTGCGCGCTCGAAAACCCTCATTATCTGCAGCTACAGTCGAAGTGGATCGATAGCTTCCAAGAACATGAATTGGTTGAAATCGGTATCCCGGGTGCAGATTTGCCGAATGCCGTGCTCGCGCATGAGAATCGCGGTGTGAGCGTCGTGAAGCAGATTGCCAGCGAGGTGTGGCATCTCGAGAATGACTTCACCGGCGACGTCGGCGTGACGGGTGGTTGGGACGAGAACGGCGAACCCTGGCGACACGAATAGCGCCGTCACGAATTTCCAGGCCGCTCTTGCGCTCCACGGCCGTCGCATGACCCGTGGATGGGTTGTGATGCGCAGAAACTCGTAGAGTATCCCCCAGGTCGTGTACCAGGCATCCGGTCGCGCCCGCTGGCGCTCGAGCCAATCGCGGCAGGGGGCGTGAAATTGCGAGTCTGCGTCGGCGACATAAACCAGCACGTTGGTATCGACTACGAGCACTACCGACCTTCCATGGCTTGGTAGAGGGCATCGCGGTCGGAAATATCGACCAAAGGACCGCCGCTGCGGAACGACGGCAGGGAGACGATTTTCTCCCGCGTGCGCTGTGAGCGGAGCGATAAGCGCAGCGCGGACTCAACTAAGTCCGACATGGTGCGGCCTTGGCGTGCAGCCTCGCGCTTAAGCTCGGCCATGACGGTATCGTCAATATTGAGCGTGGTCTTCATATGGTAATATGTACCATCGATATGGCTATATGGCTAGATATTTTTAGGCGAATTCTAGGGCCACCGCCGCTCTCACCGATGAAGGTAATCACGGGGCCTGTGGGGATGGCCCGGTCTGACGGCGTTAACGCGGTCTCGCTTTCGGTGAGTTCCGCCCGGCAGGGCAATCCCTGATCAATACGGCGCCTTATGGAAGGCGCTGAGCGAGCCGACGAGTAACAAGTGCGCGCTAATTACCGCTTTGGTGGATTGAAATCATTTGCTTCGAGGTGGACGCTTACGAAGGCGCACTCCTGGACCTCCGCCATTTTCGTCGATGAATTCCACGCCCGCGGCCTCAAGTGCGCGACGTACTGCTAAATTATTCGCGGTGGTCATTGAGGTTACGTAATCCGCACCCTCAGCTCGTCGAATTGTCGCCAGTCCTAGGGCTGCTTCGCGGGCAAGATCTTCCGCGCTCCAGCGAAGTAGACCCCGTGCAGCCCTTATCTGGGGGCTCGTAAGATGTTTCGTGGCGTCACTTGATTTCATTAGTCTCGTATGATACGTTTGCGATCATGAAATAGACGGACTAGTTTGGACCTTGGAGCGAACAATGGAACAGGACGTGCGAAGAGAATCACAGGAGAAAAGACGCTACTTCATCGGCGGATCGGATGCCCGGATCATCATGGGGGAGGACGAAGCCGCCTTGGTGCGGTTATGGCGGGAGAAACGGGGCGAGGTCGAGCCCGAGGATTTATCGGGCAATCTCATCGTCCAGTTAGGTTTGGCGACCGAAGAGCTGAACCGACACTGGTATGAGGCCAATACCGGGCAGGTCCTCACCAATATCCAGAAGCGGGTGTTTCATCCGGCGCTCAAGTGGATGGCAGCCACATTGGACGGCCGGGTGGTTGGCTCCGAGGCGGTGTTCGAAGCCAAATTCATGTTGCCGTGGTCGTTCTCGGAGGAAGGAGCGGCGTCGAAATACATGCCGCAGCTGCAGCACAATATGTGGGTGGTGGCGGCCCGCACCGCGGTGCTCTCGGTCATTACCGGTGGCGGCAAGTGGGTAGAGATCCTGGCCCATGCCGATCCGCTCTATCAACACCTCATCGTCACCGCCGAACGGAAGTTCTGGCGTTGCGTCGAGAACGGCGAGCAACCAAGGCTGTTTGGTGTCGAGCCGCCAAAGCCTCGCATTGAGGCCATCCGCATCGTCGACATGTCCACCTCTAACGCCTGGGCGGAATTCGCGGCGAGCTTCGCCCGCACCCAAGCGGCGCATCAGGAGCATGAGACCGCCAAGGTCGAGCTGAAAAAGCTCATGCCCGAAGATGCCAAGGAGGCGATCGGCCACGGGCTGCGCGCCAAGCGCTCGAAGTCAGGAGCCATCGGCTTTGATATCATCGGCGTCCGTGCCGACGACACCCGCAGCAGAGAGGGTCATCCTCATGCAGCGCTCTAGTGAATCGATCGCCGCACTGGCAGCGGCGCTGGCCAAGGCGCAGTGCGAACTCACCAATCCGGAAAAGAGTTTGCTGGGAACCATCAAGGCCCAGGGCACAGACAAAGGCGCGGGTTCGCGAGCGGCACGAGCGGGCGAGGGGACCGCGCGGGTGTTTCGTTACGCCTCGCTGGCAAGCGGCCTCGATATAGTGCGCAAAACCTTGGGCCAGCATGAGATCGCAACCGTGCAGACCACCGCCATCGATCAGGCATCCGGTACCGTCAATCTCACCACCATGCTGGCGCATGCCTCCGGCGAATGGATCGCCTCGGACTGGCCGGTGTGCGCCGTCGCCGATTCCGACGAGCCGCATCGCATGGGCGCGGCGCTCACCTACGCCCGCCGCTATGCCTTGTTCACGTTGGTCGGCATCGCCGGCGAAGATGATCTCGATGCGCCGGACCTTGTGACGCCGACCGTCACGACCGGTTATGACGACGATGGCAAGCCAAGAAGACCGTTGCGCCAACACAATGGTGCCGGCCGGACGCCGTCTTCGGCACGCTCCGGCAGGAGTACACCCGTCGCGTCCCGGCAGACTCTGCCGCCGGATCAATCTGCGCTCAAACGCGACCTCATTCTGTCCGACCTGGCGACGGTCGATTGCGGTGATGCAGCGGCCCTATGGGCGCAACGCATCATGGCAGCCAAGAACAGCTTGACGGCAGCCGACGCCGTCCGCGTTGAGGCCGCTTTCCACACCAAACTGGCGACGCTGCCAAGCGAAAATGAGCAAGCGCCTGTTCTTAAAGGCGCTCAGTCGATACCGGGTGGGGCCATCGACGTCCAACCCCTCCGGGTCGATGCGCCAGCGGCCCTTGCTGGGACTGAACGGGTCGCTGGCACTGAACAGGTCGGCGGCATCGACAAAGGCGCACTCGCATTCGCCGAACCGCGGCGTATCCGCGACAAGGAGCATCTCGAATTCGTCGGGTCCCAGTGCTGCCTAATTTGCGGCCGTAGCCCTTGCGACCCGCATCACCTGCGTTTTGCCCAAGCCAAAGCGCTCGGCCGCAAGGCTAGCGATGAGTTCACCGTACCCTTGTGCCGCGGCCACCACCGCGAGCTCCATCGCTGTGGCGACGAAGCCACATGGTGGAAGAAGTCAGGCATTGATCCTATTCTGGCGTCACGCGTGCTCTGGCTGAAGACCCATCCATTGCGTGCCGTTCCGAACTGTGCGGCAGTCGAGGGAGTTGCGACCGCCGGTAACGGCGCACAGCAGAGCAACGCCCCTCGTCCCCGATCGGTCAAGCGCGGCTCTATTCGCGAAACGAAGCCAAATTCGGCACCCCTCCAGCCATGACCTCGTTCGCGCAATGGCAGGCCAACCGCCGCAACGCCGCCAAAAGTACCGGACCGGTGACCGAGGAAGGCAAGCAACGCTCCCGCCGTAACGCGGTCCGCCACGGGTTGACCGCTGAGACGGTGATCGGTGCATTGGAAGATGCCGAGGACTACCAGGCCTTCGAAGCCGCCATCATCGCCGACTACGACGCGCAGTCCGCGGCCGAACGCGAGCTGGTTCTTAGGCTCGCCAGCGCGCTGTGGCGACTGCGCCGTGCCACCGCCATGGAAACCGAACTCTTTGAGATCGAGGCGGGCCATCTGACGGCGGCAGCGACGATGCAGCGGCCGGCGCGCGAGGCGGTCTATGCCTTGTTGCGTTCCGACCGCGGCAAGAAGGACACCGCCGCTCAGTTGCCGAAAATTGCGACGATGATAGCGCCAGAGGATGACCCCGGCGCCGACCCCAGTCATCACTTCGCCCAGTGTTTTTTGGGCTGGCCAATCTGCCGAGCTTACCCGCTCGACCGGCTCAGCCGCTACGAATACGCGCTGTGGCGCCAGGTCGCCCAGATTCTGTTCGCACTCGACAATCTCAACCGCCGCAAGCCGCAGGAGAGACGATCTTCGTTGATGCGTTGTGGTGCCGGCCACCTCCGCCATGAGGATTAACATCGCCTGGAAGACAATTTTTCGGGCGAAGGGCTTGGACGTGCAACCGGATGGGCCGAAGCCTCGTGACAAAGTCCGCTTCTGGCGGTTGAGCAATCCAGTGGGTCGTAACGCGAGTGAAAGGCCGAGCTGGTCTTGAAATCCATGATGCCAATGCCGACCCGGCCGAAATGCGGGAAGGCCAAAATGCGGGAAGGCCGCAAAAGAACCGGCCCGAGCCGCCGCGATCTTTCCTTAAGTCCCGGGTAGTCCTGTGTTACTGTGTTGACGACGACACCTACCGACGGGCGCGGATAAAGGCCGCCGAACAGGACACATCAATCTCCGCCCTGGTCAGAAGCTTTCTTGTCGCAACCTCTCAACAAGCCCGAGAAGAGGAAGCCGGGGCCGATCCCGGCCACCACCTCGCGCAATGCATTTTAACGTCTCCCCGCTGTGCAGACCTACTACCCACTCGATCGGCTCGGCCGCTATCAGCACACGCTGTGGCGCCAAGTCGCTCAAATCCTCTTCGCACTCGACACCCTAACCCGCCGCACGCCGCAGGAGAGTCGATCTTCCTCGTTTCGAGATAGCGCCGGCCGCATGTTCCATGACGTGCGGATTCCGACGAAGTCGCCCGGGTATAACGGGATATTGGCGCCCGGGATTCCTGAATGATGCCGCCCACCGTAACGGAATGATGCCGCCCGGGTCGCGAGCCTCGCTGGCCGATGGTTTTGTGTCACCGGCGACGACGTTTGGTCAAGCCTTTTGGTTTTGCTTACCGCGGGTGCGACGCATGCTTTCGCCGACGAGTTCAATGCGGTGGGCGTTGTGAACGAGACGGTCGAGGATGGCGTCGGCATAGGTCGGATCGCCGATTATTTGGTGCCATCGGTCTACCGGAAGCTGGGAGGTAATCATCGTGGAGCGGTGCCCGTAGCGTTCCTCGAGGATTTCCAGAAGATCGTGCCGGGCGGCGGCGTCGAGCGGCTCCAAGCCCCAATCATCGAGAATGAGCAGATCGGCGCGGCCCAGATTGCGCAAAAGACGCGGATGGCGTCCGTCGCCACGCGCCAGGGCGAGGGCCTCGAAGAGCCGGGGCACGCGTTGATAGAGGACCGAATGGTTGTCGCGACACGCCTTGTGGCCGAGCGCCGAGGCTAGCCAACTCTTGCCGACGCCGGTTGGGCCGATGAGCGCCAAATTATCGTGAGCGTTGATCCATTCGCCCTCGGCCAGCTTTTGGAACAGGGCGCGGTCAAGACCGCGGGGATTGCGATAGTCGATGTCTTCGACGCAGGCCTGCTGGCGCAATTTGGCGACGCGCAGCCGCGCCGCGAGGCGCTTGTCCTGTCGCCATGATACTTCGCGATCAAGCAGGAGCCCCAGCCATTCGTGATGGCCAAGGCCGTCGGCTTCACCGCCGGCCGCGATCTCGGCGAAGGCCTTGGCCATGCCATGCAGGCCAAGGGCGTGAAGCTGGTCGAGGGATGGATGTTTGAGCAAGTTCGTCTCTCCTAATTGTAGTAGCGCGGACCACGGATGTTGGAATGCAGAATTGGCGTTGCGTCCGTGGCGCGCTTTTGCGCGGGACGCCGATCGAGGTGGTTGTCGAGGATGGATTTGACCGAACCGTAGGTGCGCGCGCCGATGTCGATGGCGCGCTCCGCTGCGGCTTCCAGACGCTTGGCGCCATGGGGACCGGCCAACCGAACAATGCCGAGACAAGCGCGAAAGCCCTGTTCGGGATGCGGACGCTGTTCGAGGATCAGTTCGCAGAGCGCCGCCGTCGCCGGTCCGATCAGGCGTGCGTCGGCGCGGATACGCTCGATCGTCCAGCCGGCGTATCGCCGATGGCTGGACGGCATGTGTTCCGCCACCGTCGTGTGTTTGTGATTGCCGCTCATGCGCATGTGCACGGCGATCCGCTCGCCCTTGAGGAAGATTTCGACCGTCCGCGCGGTCAGCCGCGCATCCACCTCGGCGCGGGCGAAGCGATGGGGAACGCTGTAATAATGGGCGGCGACCTCGATGTGATAATCGATGCCAACGCGGCATGTCCGCCATTCGGAGAACTCGTAAGGTTCGCTCGGAAGGGATTTCAGCGCCGGACGATCGATCTGTTCGAGTAATTGCCGGCGCGTCACGCCGAGCCGCCGGATCGGGCGCTCTTCGTTCAGATGCGTCATCAGCTCGCCGATCGCCGCGTTGACCTCCGCCAGGCTGTAAAAAGTTCGATGGCGCAGCCGCCCGAGAAGCCATCGCTCAACGATGAGCACCGCTTGCTCGACTTTTGCTTTATCCCGCGGGCGTCTTGGCCGTGCCGGCAAAATGGCGGTGTCGTAATGCGCCGCCATCTCAGCGTAGGTTCGATTGATCTGAGGATCGTAAAGACAAGCCTTGATCACAGCGGTCTTGGTATTGTCCGGCACGAGCAAATGCGGAACGCCACCAATCGTCTCGAAGGCGCAGACATGGGCGGCGATCCAGTCGGGCAGCGCCTGCGTCCAGCTCGCATGCGCAAAAGTAAAGCTCGACGCGCCGAGCACGGCGACAAAGATTTGCGCCTTGCAGATTTCGCCGGTCAGCCGGTCGATGACGACCGCAACCCCATCGCCGGCGTAATCGACGAACAGCCGCTCGCCCGCCGCATGCGTCTGCCGCATCGTCGGCGACAACTTCGATTCAAAGCCGCGATAGAGCTCGCAAAACCGCGAATAGCTGTAACCGCCGGGGTTGGCCGCGATATATTCATCCCACACGATCACCAGGGTGACGTGCTTGCGCTTCAACTCCCGATGAACCGTCGGCCAATCCGGCTCGGCGTGCCGGCGATGGCCCCGTTTGCCCCCGTGATTGGCGTAAAGCGCCGCCTCAAGGTCGCCGTCGCTCATGCCGTTCGGCAACGGCCAACCCAGCCCGCCGCCAGCGAACCGCCGCAACGTCCCGCGCACCGTCGAGGCGGCCACGCCCACACGACGCGCGATTTCTCGCGTCGGAAGGCCAGCGGAAAACTTCAAACGAATGATCTCGCGCGCCTGGCGCATCGCAACTCTTTCCGCTGGCATCGATCGCTCCCATGGATTTCCAAAGGAGGGACCCTAAACAGGCCAGCGGAGGCGCTCGTCCCCGTTCCATACCCCGGGCGCGATTATCCCGTTATGGTGCGCGGCATCATCTCGTAATGGTGGGCGACATCATTCCGTTACGGCGGGCGACATCATCTCGTTATCATGGGCGGCTTGGGCAGGAATCAGCAATGACGAGGATGGTTAGTTCGAGCATAACTGAATCAGTCGATGACGCCCGGCAGAATTGGCTTCGTTTCGCGTTCTGGATAGTCCAAGCCTTAGCTACACTCCTGACCCACGCACCAACGCCTTTACGCATCGAGGCGATGGCCATAGGCAAACTTGAATTTGCCCTTGAATTTTTGCTTTTCAAGATTTCAAGATTTCAAAATTTCAAGAAGATGCGCGCACGAGCAGCCAGTCCCTCAAATCGCGGTGACCACCTTGTATCTTGTATCCAAAACAAACCATTCGCGAAGTTCATTAGCTCCGGCTTTGTGCTAGAATTTGATTCGGGTTTTTTCCATGTGTGGAGTTTTCTAATGAGTAAGACAGCGATGCGGATCCCGCCTGCGCTGAAGCACGGCTGCTATTCCAGCCTGGGCCTATTGCCAACGGAGGATCGAGCTGCGTTTGATAAACTGCAGCGCGACCTCATTGCCGAATATCAGCCGGTCGGTCGTTCTGAAGAAATTATTGTAGCAAGCTTGGCCCATTTTATGTGGCGCAGGGAAAATCTTGCAACGTATCGATTGGCCGAATATGCCAAGAACAGGCAGTCAGCAATTTATTCCAAATTGGGTCGTCGATATACGTTCGAGACCATCGAACTAGGCTTGGAGCCAGAAACGCGCAGTCCCGAACAGCTTAAGGCGTTGCGCAAGGAAGCGGACGAACAAGCCGAGCGCGAATTGGGCCCGGTTCAGGAACTCATCGACCTAGGAAACGTGGTGACGTCCGATAACTTGCTGAAAGAGTTAGCGCTCGTCGAACGGTTGGATGGGATGATCGCTCGTTGCCTGAAGCAACTAGTCTTGGTGAGAGGAGTGAAATCGATTTCACCACCAGCATCAGCAGAATTGTTGCGACCACGAATTACGAAAGCGGCATAAAATCCAGCAGCGCCATCGCCGCATATCGTCGGGCCGATTTAGTGCGGATTGAGTATCCCATCCGTGAAACCTGTGCCACTAAACGTCTACCCGGGATGGATTTCAGTATCTCGCGCCTTCATCGCGCGGTGGGGCCGACTTGGCAATTGTCGAGTGGGTAGCGCCCTCTTAAATTGTGTTAATATCAAATACCCGTATTAGTTGTATTTTCACGAATTGGCCAGAGTTCCCCCGCAAATGCTGGAGAGCCTGGTCACAGTGGATATGCGCCTGATGGTGATTGGGCATTGGGCAATCGACATCGACGTCGCGTGTTCCAGCGAACCCGCCTTCGGCTTTTTTTGGCAGAACGAAGCCAAAATTTCCAACGTTATCAATTGGCGTCTTTTCTAGGCACGATCACAATGGGCTTTAGGCCGTACCGGCACGTTACATCCGCAACAGCCGCTTGGCGTTGCCCGACAATATCTTCGCCTTGTCCTCGTCGCACAGCGGCACGCCCTGCATCCATTGCGTCGCCGGCGAGTTGGTCACGAACGGCCAATCGACCGCGAACAGGATATGGTCGACGCCCATTTCCATGACGCAGCACAACAGCGCCGGATTGGAGAAATTGCCGCTGGTGGTGATGTAGTAGTTGCCGCAGAAGATATCGCGGAAGCTCATCGATTTCTGTCCCGGTCGCGATAACGCCTGATCGATGCGCCACACCAGGAACGGCAGCGTCTCGCCGAGATGGCCGAGAATGATTTTAAGCCGCGGGTGACGCTCGAACACGCCGGAGAGTATGAGCCTTATCGCCAGCGTTGCAGTCTCGACGGTGTAGCCCCAGGCCGGCCGCGCCACCATCGGAAAATCCTTGACGTAATCTTCGTAATAAATGCGCATCACGTCGGCATTCGGCAGCGACGGATGCAGATAAATCGGCACGTCGAGCGCCTCGGCGCGCGCATAGATCGGCCAGAACTTCTTGTGATCGAGAAAGACGCCATTGGCGAGGCCGTGCAGCATGGCGCCCTTGAAGCCGAGCTTCACGGTGCGTTCGAGCTCGTCGGCGGCGGCCTCCGGCACCGCGGTGGGCAAAGCGGCGAAGGCGGCGAAACGCGGATTGCCGGAGATCGCGGCGTGCAGCCGATCGTTGACGCGGCGGGCCAAGGCGGCCGCAGTTTCGGCGGGGAGCTTTTGCGCCGAGGGCGCGCCGTGCGAAATCACCTGAATGTCGATGCCGGCCTCATCCATCTCCTTGATGCGCAAGGCGCCGAGATCGTGAAGCCGCGTCATCTGCTCACCCGGCCTGCCGGCTTCGCCGCCGGTATAGGTTTTGGCGAGCTCGTCGTCCCAATAATGCTCTTCGATGGCGATGACCGGACAATGCGGCTTCGTGAACATCGATTCCTCCCCGAGATCGCGGGTTGCTGACGCAATCCAATTGTCGACCGCGCTCTATTAGCAAGGCGATGGAAAAGAGTCACCTTTGACGCGGGAATATTCGTGCCGGTCGTGTGTTCTTGTCGTGAGCGGCCTGGCGGGGACGTGACAGGAACTTGCGACGACCGCGCCGGTTGATGACGGAGCGGTTTTATGGAGAACAAATGATGCGTGCGAGTATCGTTGCGATCGCGCTATCGGGCGCGCTTTTGTCCGTACTGGGCGTGCCGGCGTTCGCCCAATCGAGCGCGGCCTATCCCTATTGCCTGATGACCGGACCGGCGCAGGACTGCGGCTATAACTCCATGGCGCAATGTTTGGCGTCCAAGCGCGGCAATGCCGATTTCTGCGAGCCGAACAACTGGTATTCCGGTCCGTCGTCCGGGCGCGGTCGCTTTCGGCAATAAGCGCGGTCGGGCGTGCCGTCCGGCAAGCGGCGCTTACGCGGCCGGATGCCGCCGGTAATACTCGGCATCCTCGGCGCTTTGGGTCCAGCCTTGCCGGCCGCGCCAGTCCAAATGACGTGCGGCCATGTCGCTACCGTAGCGGACGCGGAATAGCAAACTGCGCTGCGGGCCATTGGCGTATTCGTGGACCTCGCCGGGCGGATGCACCACGAAGGCGCCGGGGACGACTGCGATGCTTTCCCGCGGCGTGCGCATGGTGCCGCCGCCCTCAAAGCAAAAATAGATTTCGGTCGCGAGCGGGTGACAGTGATACGGGCTGATCTGGCCGGGCTCCCAACAGGCGACGGTGACGTCGCCCTCTCCGATCGTGCCGAGGATTTTTTCCACGTGCTTCTTCGCGTCGAACTCGGCTTCCTGCACGACATTGAAAACATGCATCGCCCGGCCTCCTCGAAGTCTTTTTGCTCGCCGCGACGTTAGGCCAAATTCATTGCCGTTGCGATGGTTTGCGCCGGCGTCGCGACGGCTTGAGCCCAGCGGGTGCTGCAACGCTGGCCTGCGGCGCCAAATGATGCTAAAAGACGAGTCGATCGTTAAATGGTGTTGAGGTAGGGGGGCGTCGAAGCGAGGGCAGCTCTAGGCTGCAAGGGGACAGGCATCATGGCCCATCTCGCCGATAAGACCCATTTCGACAAGCATCTTCATTTCGACAGGCAAAGTCTTGCCCGCGTCAATTCGGCCGTCATGGTCGGCGTGATCGGGGGCGGCCTTGTGATCTGCGTGCTTGGCGCCGCGATTTACGATTTGGAGCGGCTGTTTTCCAGCTGGTGACTTCTTATCTGCTTATCTGCGGCGGGCTAATCCCGTAAGGCATTGTGATTACTTTCTTTTCCGTGCCACTCCGGCAGTCGCTGCGGTAAGGCCGCATTAAGCCCTCCCAGTTTATTATTTGCCGTTCACTTGCGTGCCGTCGAGGGGATCATGGGCGAGCGCCGCGTTTCGAGACGCAGCAAAAGTTTTCTGCGCGGCTTTGTCTATGTCAGCCGCAAGCGGGGAGCGTTGGCCTGCCTGATCCGCGACCTGTCGGAGAAGGGCGCCCGCATCATCTTTTCCGACACCGTGACACTGCCCGACGTCGTCGACCTCTATATCCCGCAGCGCGAGCGGACGCTGCGCGCGCGGGTGCAGTGGCGCCGCAACGACGAGATCGGTCTCGCCTTCGTTGAAGCGGTACCCGCGCCGGAGGCCACGCCCAGTGCCGCCGAGGTGGTCCAGCGCGTTGCCCTGCTGGAAGCCGAGATCGCCTCGTTGCGCGTGCTCTTGAAGCGGCTCAAGGCCGCAAAAGGCGCGGCTGTCGACGACGAGGCCGCGTGACGACGCTCCGGCCGGTGCCGGCCTCGCCTTCATGGCGGCTCACCTGATAGTCTCTCCCCGAGCACAAACAGGGAGAACGTCATGGCCAAGGGCTATTGGATTGCAACCTATTTTTCGATTTCGAACCCGGCGGCGCTTGCCGAATATGCCAAGCTGGCCGGCCCGGCGATCGCCGCCGCGGGCGGCCGTTTCCTGGCACGCGGCACCGCCGCCAAGGCCTATGAGAAGGGGCGACAGGAACGCGTCGTGCTGATCGAGTTCGACAGCGTCGATAAGGCCGCCGCCGCCCATGACAGTCCCGGCTATCAGTCGGCGCTCAAAGTGCTCGGCAACGGCGCCGATCGCGACCTGCGGATCGTCGAAGGACTCTAGTCGAAAATCCGCTCGCCCTGCAAATCGATGATCTGGCGCGCTTTGTTGAGCGTGAAGTTCACCGCATCGTCGTAAGCCGCATAGGAATCCGCGCGAATGAAGCGATGCTCCTTGCGGACGCCGCCAATGTCGCGGACGATCACGCCCGCGGTCTGGTAGTGACCGTTGTTCTTGTAGGGAGCGGCCTGGATGATGAAGCCCTTGTATTCGACCGGATCCGATGATTTTGCGGCCGGCGTCGCCTCGCCGCGGCCGAACAATGCGCCGAAAAAGGACATCGCCTGCTCCCACTTTTCCGCTCGCAATGTTACTCCTTGACGCTACAACACGCATCCCCGGAGTTCGCATCATGCCGAAAGCCTATTGGGTGACCGTCTACCGTTCGATTTCCGATCCGAAGAAACTCGAAGCCTATGCCAAATTGGCGCCCCCCGCGGTGACGCCGTTCGGCGCCCGCTATATCGCCCGCGGTACCGCGGCCGCCGCCTTCGAGGCCGGCCAAAAAGATCGCATCGTCATCTCGGAATTTCCGAGCCTCGACCAAGCCATCGCGGCCTATAACAGCCCGGCTTACAAGAAGGCGCTCGAGGCGCTCGGCGACGGTGCGGTGCGCGATATCCGCATCGTCGAGGGCGCCGAATAGGCGGTTTGCTCCGGCCCGATTGCAAATCGGCCTTTGCAACCTTATATACGTAAACAATACAACGCCGGCGTCGCATTCGCGCCGGCGCTTTCGTTCCAAGCGTCTTGAGCAACAGCGATCTTGAGCCTGCGCCCGAATGGCGTGGCCGCGTTCGGGATCGGATCGTGCTCCAACACAGCGGAGAACAACCATGCCGCGCAAGCCCGGACAGAACTCGGAATTTGTCATGTTCGACGTCCTCTACGAGGACGGCACGCAACGCTCGAACCGCAAAGTGCCCCGCGAACTCACCGGCGGCGTCGACGGCGACAAGCCCGCGCACGGCTTTCTGATCGAGCAGGACCGTGAGATCGCCGAGAAGTCCGGCAAGCCGCCGGCCAAGATCAAGAGCATCATCCGCTCCGGCGCGAAGAAAAAGTCGCGCGACGACGCGAGCTGGAAAAGGACCGCTTAAATTTTCTAATAGCCCGTCCGCGCGAAATGCCGGCGCAGCAGCGCGACGTTACGCCGGTTGGCGCGGAAATAGACGTCGAATGCATCACCGGCGAGCGGCACCATGCCGACCGCGCCCTCCAACAGCACGTTGCCGAGCATGCGTGCGAATAGCAGCCGCGGCACGCCGAGCCGCCGCGCCTCGTAGAGCAGATAGAACGACAAGAGCGACGCCACGGCGTCGCCGACGCCGGGTATGAGCCGCAACAGCGACTCGACGCCAAAACGCACATTGGTTCCCGGCAACAGGAATGCGGTGTCGAATACGGTCGCCAGCATGTCGAGCCGGTCGAGTGCCGCGCGCCGCGCCGCGCCGTCGTATTTGAAGCCCGCCGACGGGTCGACAAAGTGGAACCGGCCGAAGCCGCCAAATCCGCTGTGCGAAAAGCTCATGCTCATCGGTCTTTCTGCCCGTTTGACAGATGGGACGATTCCGAAGCCGCGCAAGCCCTGGTGCTCGGCGGCGCGCGCCGCGCTAAGCTTGCAGCTTCCATGATGTCAAATGACGGGGAGTCCGTTATGCCGCAAATCCAAATTCTCAATCCCGAGGCCCTCGGCACGCCGCTCGGCCAATATTCGCAGCTCACCCGCGTGAAGGCGTCGGAGTTCTTGTTCATCGCCGGGCAGGTCGGCGCCGAGCGGGACGGCAAGGCGCCGGACGATTTCGATGCGCAATGCGCGCTTGTCTTCGCCAATATCGGCGCCGCACTGGCTTCGCAGGGAGCAAGCTTCGCCAACCTGGTCGAGTTCACCACTTATCTGGTGCACGCACAGGACATCGCCAAATTCATGGCTTTTCGCCGGCGCGAATTTCCCGCGCTGTTTCCGAGCGGCGCCTATCCGCCGAACACGCTGCTCATCGTCGACCGGCTGGTGCAGGAGCAGTTCCTGATCGAAGTGAGCGCAGTCGCGGCGTTGTAGCAACCCGCCGCGACCGCTCGTCGCCCGTGCTTGCGCTACACCGGGCGATGCCAATAGTGCCGCGTGCGATAGCGCGGCGCGGCGGCGTAAGCCTGCTCAGTCTGCCAATCCGCCGGTTGGGAGCCGAAGACGGGCGGACCATAGGCGTTCGACGCCGTCTCGTAGGGCCGCCATAGGGCGAGAAGCCCTGCGCCTTGGCGAGACCGTAATAACCGCGCGCATAAAGCGCGACGGCGCGGCTCTCGTTGCCGCCTGCGGCGCGATAGGCGCCGGCGAGGTAGCGCACCGCATAGGTCATGTTGGTCTGGGCATCGAGCAGCCCTGCGGCCGATCCGTTGTAACCCATGGCGCGCGCGGTGCCGAGGCGGATTTGCATCAGCCCGTAATTGCCGCGGCTGACGGCGCGCGGGTTGCCGCCGCTCTCGCGCTTAATCACGCGTTCGACCAGCGAAACCGGAATACCGGCGGCGCTTGCTTGTTGCGCGGCCATGCCGCTGATCTCCGAAGACTCGCCGGGCACGCTCTGCTCGCTCCAGCCGCTGAATTGCCGGCGCGGGCCAAAGCCATTCTGCGCCCATTGATTGTCTGCGAGGCGGCGATTGCCCGTGAGGCCAACCTGCCGCCAGTCATCGCGCCACGCAAATGGCTGGAAGCCGTAGCGGTAAGAGGCCGCGAGCTCACGGGTGCGCAGCGGCACGCCATGCCGCCGGGCGAAACGATGATGGCGATGAGGGTACGCATGCGACCGTGCCGCTGCCGGCTCCATCAAACCGATCACCGAAACCACCGCTACAGACAGCACAAGAACTCCTCGACGGCCCAAGCCGCCGGCACTACGCCAACAACGCATCATATGACTCCGTTTGAGCCCTCACCGACGGCGCGTTGTGTTGAGCGAATCTGACCTCGCTTGGTCCGTTTGATGATCGATGAAAGGTGATGTGGTGGCGCCGGAACGTGCGCCGTGCGACTCAACTGCGATCTGAAACAAAAAGTGACCGCGCTTGGGTGGAACGGAGTCGACGTTAGCCCCGCTGCGCAACAGGCCGCTGCGAAATCAAAAAAGCTAAGAATCCATCCGTGGTGAGAGCGCACGAACGGCAATTATTCCGGAAATCTTTTCCG
This sequence comes from uncultured Alphaproteobacteria bacterium, assembly GCA_963807125.1. GTDB lineage: Bacteria > Pseudomonadota > Alphaproteobacteria > Rhizobiales > Xanthobacteraceae > BOG-931. Next base: position 456,193 of record CAWEAH010000008.1, on the reverse strand, counting down.
CGCCGTGGTGGTCGCCAGCACCGTGCCGTCCTCCGCCAGCGCCTTGATGACGAATTCGTAGGTGTGCACTTCACCCGGCGGCGGCGCCGGTCCGACGAAGCCCGTGGCGAAGGCGCCGCACGGCACCTCGCTCTGGCCGCGGTAGCCGACTGCGCCGCCGCCATGATGGAACGACGGCTTGTCGAGATCGGTCATGGCGAATTGCAGCGTCACCGTTCCCGCCGGAACGTCGCGAAGCTGGAAGTTCGGCGAAGCCGAGCACCAGGCGAAATTCGCGGAAAAGGCGTAAGCCTGCGACGCGCCCGCGATCGGCAAAACGCCGAGCCCGAGCGCGGTGCAGGCGAGCGCACCGACAAGACGAGGAAGACGCGCGGTCGGCATGGCGCTGCTCCACAGCGGTTGGCGGACCCGCCATTTTATCACGGCGTCTGCGCGTGCACTGCGGTCGGGCGGGCTTAGCGCTCCGGCCCGCCTTTCGGGCCTTGCAGCGCGGCCACTTGCGCGCCGGCTTCCAGCGCTGCGCTCTCCAGAAGAAAACCGAGCGTGGGGAGGCCGGCGTCGCGCGCCCGCTTGGCCATGCCGAGCGCCTCCATGCCGAGCTGTTCGGCGATCCGGGCCGTGTCGAATGAAGCAGCCCCGTCCTCGGCCGCGGTGGAGGCCGGCAAATGGTTGGGTTGGGTGCGGCTCATCCGGCCGAATTGTCCTTAGCGGGAAGGGACAAGGTTCGCGTGCGGACATCACTCTCCGCAACTTATTACATACTGTTTGATTATCAATGATTGTCAATAAAGTACACCTGCAACCCAAATAATACAAAGAAAATCAATGACTTGCATTTAGCTGCCAACTCACTTAAAGCGCTACCACTTCCTTTCTTTGACGCGAACGGCGCATGGCGAGACGCCCGAGAGCCCGGCTCCTGAAAGCGCGATTTCCCCGCCTACGCCAACTGCGGCAAGAGCAATTGGGCTGGGAGATCGTCGATATCGTCAGCCGCTTGCCGGGCGCCAAGCCGAGCATCTCCTCGATCTATCGTCTCGAGCAAGGCGAAGCGATCCGCATGTCGAGCGCGCGGCGCGTCTTCGACGTCGTCAACGGTGCGCTGCAGAACACCCTCGACGTCGCCAAGGAGCTGGAGGCGAGCTGGTAGCGACTTCTTCGTAGCGAGCCGCAAGAGCCGCGCACCGGCGCTTTTGCATCGTCAACCGACGAGACCGGCACCGAGCTTGGCGCGCACGGCGGCGACAAACGCGTAAAATTTCTCTACCGGGTTGGCCCGCCCCGTCGCATGCCCCCATACCGGCTTCGGCCACAGCGGATCGGTTTTCCAGCGCGCCACGATGTGGACGTGGAGCTGCGGCACTACATTGCCGATCGCGGCGATGTTGAGCTTGTCGCAGGCGGTGATGTCGCGGAGCGCGCGCGAGGTGAGCGCGATCTCGTCCATCAGGCGCGCGGCGGCGGCCACATCCAGATCGGCGATCTCAACCGCGCCCAGGCGCCGCGGCACCAGCACGAGCCACGGGAAATCGGCATCGTTGATCGCGACGACGCGTGACAGCGCCAGATCCCCGACCGGGGAGGTATCGCGTTGAAGCTGCGGATGCAGCGACCAGGCTTCGGACATGGTGCCTCCATGGTTGTTCCCGGACGCCGGTGCAGCGCTGGCGGTGCGCCGCAGCCGGGAGCGTCGCAATCTCTGGCTTAGCCGCGCCGCTTAAGTGAGGGTAGGCCCAAAAGAAAAAAATGAACTTCGATTCGTTTAAATGGTTTCGCCGCCATTCCAAGGGTTTCGTGACATCCATATTGCAGCGCAATGCATGACGTGGCTGCATATAGTCCATGTCCCACGGGCACTCGTTTATTAATCTCCGATTCATATATTGCAGTGCAATAAATCCTTACCAAACGGGGCAAACGGCTCCGAGGAGCTATTTCAATGACCTATACCGCTACCGTCGATGCAGCGCGCGGCTTTGCGCCCGGCACGGCAAGGCAAGCCCCGGTGGGACGCCGGCGCAATCGCTGGCGGCGCGCCTACGCGCGTCTTCTGGTCGCCCGCCGGCATACTGTCGAGCGCGAGATCGCCGAATTCGTCCGCCTGTCGGGCCTGGATCTGCCCGAGAGCGCGCGGCGGCTGCGCCGCATCGTTCAATCGAGCGCCGCGTCATGACAACGACCATGAGCGCGACAGCGGCCTCACTCAGCCTTTTGGAGAAAAATCTTATGAGCAATCTCGCCAAAGCCCAATCCGACGCCTCGGCGTCGCGCGGGTTGGCCCACCTGATCGCCACCCTGACGGGCGCCATCGAATCGACGCTCGAGGTCTTTGCCGAGGCTGCCGCGATGTCGGCCGAGGCGCGTAACCGCTTTCCGTCCGCCGATTAACAGCGGACCTTCGTCCTTCCATATCCCGCGCATCGGTCGCGGACGTCGTCAGGCTTTCGCGGCACGCCCTCAAGCCTCCCGGATTCACAGATTTCCTCCCCGGCTCGTGCGGAATGCCGCCAGGACGGTTGCGGCACGTCATGAATCCATCTTTAACGAGAGATAAATCTCGTATACAACTCTAGATCATGGGCTCGGACGCGTGCCGGGCGCAGGGGTAAAACAGCGACCGATAGCAGGGAGGGGTTGGGTCATGAAAACGGTGTACCGCATCGTGTTTGCCGCAGCAGCCATGCAATTCGCCGCGGTCGGCGGCGCGCTGGCGCAGAACTACGGCGGTGCTTATGCAGGGTCATATACGGCGACGGGCGCGCCGGGCGTGCATAAGGTCGCCTTGAGCTTCATCCAGAACGGCGCGGTGATGACGGGGAAATATACGACCTCCACCGGCGTCGCCGGGATGTGCGATGGCTGGCTCAACGGCAATGTCGCGCAGATGTTCTGCTTCAACACGACGCCGAGCTGCCCCGGAAATTATAATGGACCTTATACATTTTCGCCGACGGGCGTGACCTGGACCTATACCGGCTTTGATTGCCGCGGCGCGGAGCAGGGCGCCGGCAAGGCGGTCAAGATCACGGCGCGCAATAAGAAGTAGCGCACCGCGCCTGGGCGTCGCTCGGTTGTCCAGAAAGGACCCGACCCGCGGATGAAGTCCGCGGGGAGAGGCTTGCTTAGTTATCCAAAAAGCTGCGCAGCTTCCGCGATCGCGACGGGTGCTTGAGCTTGCGCAGCGCCTTGGCCTCGATCTGGCGGATGCGCTCGCGCGTCACTGAGAACTGCTGGCCGACCTCTTCCAGCGTATGGTCGGTGTTCATGCCGATGCCGAAGCGCATGCGAAGAACGCGCTCCTCGCGAGGGGTGAGCGAAGCGAGCACCCGCGTCGTCGTCTCGCGCAGGTTCGATTGAATGGCGGCGTCGATCGGCAGGATCGCGTTCTTGTCCTCGATGAAATCGCCGAGATGGGAATCCTCTTCGTCGCCGATCGGGGTTTCCAACGACAACGGTTCCTTGGCGATTTTGAGAACCTTGCGCACCTTTTCCAGCGGCATGCCGAGCTTTTCGGCCAATTCCTCCGGCGTCGGCTCGCGGCCGATCTCGTTGAGCATCTGCCGCGACGTGCGCACGATCTTGTTGATGGTCTCGATCATGTGCACCGGGATGCGGATGGTGCGCGCCTGATCGGCAATGGACCGCGTGATCGCCTGGCGGATCCACCAAGTCGCATAGGTCGAGAACTTGTAGCCGCGGCGGTATTCGAATTTATCGACCGCCTTCATCAGCCCGATATTGCCTTCCTGGATGAGGTCGAGGAATTGCAGGCCTCGGTTGGTGTATTTCTTGGCGATGGAGATGACGAGGCGGAGATTGGCCTCGACCATTTCCTTCTTGGCCTGGCGGGCCTCGCGCTCGCCCTTCTGCACCATGTGCACGATCTTGCGGAATTCGCCGATCTCAAGCCCGGTCTCGGTGGCGAGTTCGTGGATGTGCGTGCGCAGTTCCTTGATGCGGTCCTTGTCGCGCGAGACGAAATTCTTCCAGCCTTTTTCCGACAGCTTCGACACGCGATTGAGCCAGCGCGGGTCGAGCTCGGAGCCCTGATATTGCTTGAGGAAGCTCTCGCGCGCCACGGCGTGGCTTTCGGCCAGCCGCATCAGCCGGCCCTCGTGGCCGACCAGCCGCTTGTTGATGTCGTAGAGCTGCTCGACCAGCGCGTCGATGCGCGCCTGATTGAGCCGCAGCGACTTCACCTGCTGAATGATCTCGTCCTTGAGCTTCTTGTATTTGCGCTCCTGGTTGGGGGAGAGCTTCTCGTTGGCGAGCCGCCGCTCGATGTCCTGGTCCTGCAGCCGGCGCAGCCGTTTGAAGGCGTCGGCGATGGTGTCGAAGGTCTCGAGGACCTTCGGTTTGAGCTCGGCTTCGATGGCCGCGAGCGACATCGAATTCTCAAGATCGTCCTCATCGAGGTCGGCCTCGGCCAGGGCGGCTTCTTCGCCGCCTTCCTCAGCCTCGCCGTCGCCCGCCTGGCGGGGCTTGAACGGAGTGGCGCCGGGTGGCGCCGAAGGCGGCGCCACGGTCTGCACCGGCTGCGGCACAAATCCGCCATTGCCGGCCGGGGCGCCATTGGCGCCGGGGACGGCGGACGGATCGCCGTTCGGATTTGCCGCCGGCGCCTGCTTGGCGTCGGGGCCGGCATAGGTGGCTTCGAGATCGATGATGTCGCGGAGGAAGACCTTCCCCTCGTTCAATTCGTCGCGCCAGATGATGACGGCCTGGAACGACAGCGGGCTCTCGCACAGCCCGGCGATCATGGCTTCGCGGCCGGCTTCGATGCGCTTGGCGATGGCGATTTCGCCCTCGCGGGAGAGAAGCTCGACCGAGCCCATTTCGCGCAGATACATGCGCACCGGGTCGTCGGTGCGCTCGGCGGGTTCCTTGGCCTCGGATTTGGCGGGCGTCTTGGCGGCAACCTCGACGAGTTCGCCGCCCTCGGCTTCCTCCTCCTCGGCGTCCTCGCCTTCGGCCTCCTCGGTATCGGCCTCCTCGGTCTCGACGACGTTGATGCCCATCTCGTTCATCATCGCCAGCACGTCTTCGATCTTCTCCGAGGTGACTTCCTCGGACGGCATGACCGCATTGAGCTGCTCGTAGGTGACGTAACCGCGCTTCTTGGCGGACTTGATCATTTTCTTGACCGCCGCATCGGACAGATCGAGCAGCGGCAGCGGGGCATCGGGGGTTTCCGCGCCTTCCTTCTCCGGGGTCTCGCCATTGGCTTGCGGGGCCGACCCGTTAGGTCGCACGATTTTTGGCTTGGTCGCGACGGTCTTGGTGGCCACGCTCTTAGCTGCCATGTCTCTGTCTCCGCGGGGCCGCGTCCGGCGTCCCCCTACTCTATGGCGAGAGTCTCGCCCTGCAACGGGCGGACCCGACCCTGGGACCGGCGTTCAAGGCCGTCGGTCCCATTATTGGGCCGCCGGCCCGGCGCCAGCGGCCAAAAAAGGGCAGCGCCAGGAGGGGATGAACCCCCCGCACCGCTCGAATCGAGGCCAAATTTGTCGGAACTCCGTTAAGCTCCGACTAACCCTAACCGCGAGGCGACCTCTTATTCCCTCGCCGGGGCCGGAGTCCAGCGCCCGGGGACGGCTAGAACGATCGGGCCGGCCGGCCCGAGGAAGCGCCGAAACCCTCGATCAGGGCCTCGGTTCCGTCGAGCGTGGACAGCCGGGCTTTGACGTCGCGCAACCGCGCATAATTTGCCTCGGTATTGTCCTGACCCAGCGCCGTCTCTGCGTCCCTCAGTTCCCTAATTAGGGAATGCCACTGCCTATGCAAGGCAACGAGCTGTTTCCAGGTCAACAAAACATCGGCTTGGGCGGCGTTCGGTCGGGCACCCCACACCGAAGGGGTGGTGATGCTGCGGTTGATACGTTCGATCAGCGGGCCGAACCCGCGCTTGGTGAGCTCGGCCTCAAGCGCCGCCCGCTCCGCCTCGGCATCGGCAGCAAAATTTTCGGCGAAATGATGGGCGAAGACGTCGATCAGCGCCCCCTTCAGTTTCTGGGTGTCGGCATGGCGGAACTCGGCGTCGGCGAGCTCTTCGAGATGCTCGTGCAGGAGCCACGGGTAGTTGAGCGCCGCCTGCAGGATCAGCGCTTCCCCGCGCGGGATGGCGGCGCGATGGCCGCGATGAACCGGGCTTGTCGCCAGATGCGGGCTCGCCGCGACGTAAGGCTCGTCGCCCAGCCTTACGGCAGACGAACGTGCGGCAGACGAGCGTGCAAGTGCCGGGTTCTTGCGGTCGAAGGCGCTTTTGCCGAACGCGCTCTTGTTGAAGCCGCGCCGGCCGGTAGCAAGCTCGGCCGGTGCGAAGATACGGCGGAGCTTTTCGGAAAAGTCCTGGCGGTAATAGCGCCGCACCGTTTCGTCGGCGATGCCTGCCGTCACTTCGCCGATGCGCGCCTCGAAGGCGGCGCGGCGTTCCGGGGTATCGAATGCGCCGGCTTCGCTTTCGCGCGACCACAAGACTTGAACCAGCGGCCGCGCCGCGGCCAGCACATCCTCGATGGCGTCGCGGCCGCCGGAACGGGCGAGATCGTCGGGATCCTGGCCGTCGGGCAAAGTGGCAAGCTTGAGGCTCTTGCCCGGCTTGAGCAGCGGCAGAGCGATATCGATCGCCCGGTAAGCGGCGCGGCGGCCGGCATCGTCGCCGTCGAAGCACAGCACCGGCTCGTCCGCCATCCGCCACATCAGCGCCAATTGCTCGGCGGTAAGCGCGGTTCCGAGCGGCGCCACCGTTCCCTCGAAGCCCGCCGTCACCATGGCAATCACGTCGATATAACCTTCGACCGCGATCACGCGCGCGCCGTGATGGGCGGCTTTGCGCGCGGCGGCGATGTTGTAGAGCGTCGCGCCTTTATGAAACAGCGGCGTCTCCGGCGAATTGAGGTATTTGGCGGACACTTCCTTATCGAGCGCGCGGCCGCCAAACGCGATCACCCGGCCGCGCCAGTCCTCGATCGGGAACATGACGCGGTCGCGGAAACGGTCGTACGGCACCGCGATGTCCTCGCCGGTGACGACGAGCCCGGCTTCCGCCATGTCCGCGACCGAGATTTTTTGGCCGCCGAGATGCTCCTTGAGCGCATACTGTTCGGGCAGCGCATAACCGAGGCGGAATTTGAGCTGCGTCGACGGCATGGATGCCCCGATCGAGCAGATAGCCGCGGCCGCGGGCGCCGTTTCTCGACGCCAGCGTCGCCTCGAAAAACTTCGCCGCCAGCTCGACGATGTCGTGGAGCGTCTTGCGCCGTTCCTCGTGCGCGGCGGCCTCCCGCGTCATCACCGGTAGCGGCACGCCGGCCTGCGCGGCGAGCCGCTCGACCGCTTCCGGAAAGCTCACGCCCTCGGTGAGCATGAGAAAATCGAAAATGTTGCCGTTCTTGCCCGACGAGAAGTCGAACCACATCGCCTTCTGGTCATTGACGAAAAACGACGGCGTCTTCTCCTGGTTGAACGGCGACAGACCCCTTGAACTCGCGCCCGGCCTTGCGCAATTTCACGCGCCGGCCGACGACCTCCGAGACCGGAAGCCGCGCCCGCAGCTCGTCGAGAAATTGCGGCGTAAATCGCATGGTGATTTGCCTGTCGCGCCAAGCCTAGCGCAGTCAGGGGCTAGATATAGGGCGGCGCTGTGGTGCGCTCGCGGCACCGGGCCTTGTCCCGGTTATCCACAGGGCTGTCATTCCGAGACGCAAGCTCTGCTCGCTCCGGAATGACCGGGTCAGGAGAGCCGGTCGCCGTCCTCGGTAAATCCGAACAACCGCTGCACCCGATAATAGCGCTGCCGAGCGCGGCTGGGTGATGCCCCATTGATCGGAGCGGCCGGGCTTGAATTTCCAGTATTCGGACGGCCGCGGCTGGTAGCTGTCGTCGACCTGCAGCACCTCGGCGGCATATTCCAGCGGCACTTCGTCGGGCCCGCAGAAATAGGCGAACACATTATTGCCCGGCCCGTGGCGGCCCGGGCCCCATTCGATCGGATAGCCGTTATCCTTCATGCGCCCCATGCCGCGCATCACCGAATCGAAGTCCGGCATGTCGAAGGCGATGTGGTTCAGCGTCGGCAGATTGGTCTTTGCCAACACGATCGAGCAATGGTCGGAATTGGCGCAATGCAGAAACCACAGCGGCGCATTTTCGTCGATGACGCGAAAGCCGAGCGTCTTGGTGAAAAATGCAAGGCTGCGCATCGAAGTCGCGCGTGTTGAGATTGACGTGCACGATCTTGCGCGGCCGGTCGGCTGATCGGCCGCATCCGCATGATCGGCGGCCTCGCAGACGAAGGCGAGATTGCGGCCGTCGGGATCCTTGCAGCCAAAGCCGTAACCGCCGCCGGCGATTGTCAGCTTGGCCGGCGCCGTCGGGCTGCAGCCCGCCGCCGTCGACCGCCTCGATGCAGCGCATCGACCGCCTGCGCGGTCGGCGACGTCGAACACGATGCGCACCACCGCCGGCCGCGCGCCGCGATGCAGGCCGAGCATGTGGTGATAGCGGCCGGTGCCGCGAAAATAGCGGGAGTCGTTGCGCGTCTCGACCGGCGTCAAATCCCACACCGTCTCGTAGAAGCGCGCCGCTTCGTCGAGATTGGTGGCGACGAGTTCGACGCTGCGCACGCCGCGAATGAGACATTGCCGGCATATTGGTCTGTTCCCCGTTATCCGTTCGGCTCAAGTTTGGCACGATCGCGCGCGGCGCAAAGTCTTCATAACGCGTCGGCCGGGTCAAGTCGCGCGGCAAGGCCTCGCGCGCAAAGGCGCGTGAGGCGCGGCAGCCTATCCGGCTTGACGCCGGTGAGTTGCGCGAATGCCTCGACCGCCTGATGCACGCACATGCCGCTGCCGTTGAGCGTGCGCGCGCCTTTGGCGGCCGCGGCCTTTGAGGAATTCGGTTTGATCGGCGTGTAGATGACGTCGGCGGCCCAATGGTTCGGCCTTAACCGCGGCGACCGGCACTGGATTGCCCGGGTAACCGATCATGCCGATCTGCGTTGCGTTGATCGACGCCGTCGGCCGCGGCGATCGTCGCGCGCAAGGTCGCCGGCCAGCCGGCAGCACGACGCGCCGTAATGCCGCGCAGATCGGCCTGCAACGCATTGGCGCGCGCGCCGCATCGAGGTCATGCAGCACCAGAACGGCGACGCCGAGGTCCATCAAGCGCAAACGCGACCGCGCGCCCGGCGCCGCCGGCGCCGATCTGCACCACAGTTGCCGTCCTTGGCGTTGGCGCCGCCGATGCTTTCATCGAAGCTGTTGCGCCAGCCCGGGCCGATCGAAATTGTAGCCGGTGGAGCGGCCATCGGGCGCAATCGCGACGGTGTTGACCGCGCCGACCTGCGCGGCGCCGGGTCCACGGCATCGAGCAGCGGAATGATCTCCTGCTTGAACGGAAAAGTGACGTTGGCGCCGGTAAAGCCCGCAGTCCTGATCGCATCGAACAGCTGCGGCAGCGCGTCCCGGCAAGAGATCGATGTCCATCAGATGATAATAGCCGTCGATTTCCGCGGCCGCGAAAGCGTCGGCGAACAAAGCCGGCGACATCGATCCCTGGATGTTCTCGCCGAACGAGCCCGACCAATATCCTTCTGGTCATGGCGGCGTCGACCGGGTGGCCTAGCCGCCGCCGAGCAGCTTCTTCACCATGCGCGCCGGCTTTGCCGAAGTCCATCCGGCCGGCGAAGCGCTGCTTCAGCGCCGCCATGGTGCGGCCCATGTCCTTGAGCGTTTCGGCTTCGATCTCCTTGATCAGCGCGGAAATCGCGGACGCGGCTTCGATGTCGGACATTTGCTTGGGCAGGTACGCGGAAATGATCTCGATCTCCTCGCGCTCCTGGTCGGCGAGCTCGTTGCGGCCGGCCTTCTGGTAGATGTCGAGCGATTCCTGGCGCTGCTTGATCATCTTGCCGCATCACGTCGACGATTTCGGCGTCGCTGAGCTTGTGCCGCTCGGCGCCGCTGGTCTCGCGCGCCAAAATCGCGGCATTGACCAGGCGCAGCGTCGAAACGCGGCGCGCCTGGCCGGATTTCATCGCCTCTTTCATGGCGTTGTTGATATCGTCGCGCAACACGGCTAAGGCCTCTCGCAATGGCGCCCGTCGGGGCTTATGCGGCAAGCCGCAATGATTTAGGCCCTTGCCGATGCCGACACAACCGCAGTCTCCGCAAGCTTCCGCCGCACTGGGACGATCCCACGCCGACCGCCTTGCTGGTGCTGGCCGACGGCACCGTGCTCGAAGGCATCGGCTTCGGCGCCACCGGCCACGCCGTCGGCGAAGTCTGCTTCAACACCGCGATGACCGGCTACGAGGAGATCCTCACCGATCCGTCCTATGCCGGCCAGATCATCACCTTCACTTTTCCCCATATCGGCAATGTCGGCACCAACGAGGACGACATCGAGACCGTCAATCTCGCGGCGACGCCGGGCGCGCGCGGCGTCGTGCTGCATTCGCCGATCACCGCAGCCGTCGAATTACCGCGCCACGCGCCATCTCGATGCCTGGCTGAAGAGCCGCGGCATCATCGGGCTCTGCCGGCATCGACACCCGCGCGCTGACCGCGCTCATTCGCGAGAACGGCATGCCGAACGCGGTCATCGCCCATGAGCCGTCCGGCCGTTTCGATCTCGATGCGCTCAAGCGCGAGGCCAAAGCCTGGCCGGGCCTCGTCGGCATGGATCTGGTGCCGATGGTGACCACCGGCCAGCGCTTCACCTGGGACGAAACGCCGTGGCGCTGGGGCGAAGGCTACGGCCGGCAGCGACCACGCGGAATTCAATGTCGTCGCCATCGATTACGGCATCAAGCGCAACATTCTGCGCCAGCTCGCCGGCCATGCCTGCAAGGTCACGGTGGTGCCGGCGACGACGTCGGCCGACGACATTCTGGCGCTCAATCCCGACGGCATTTTCCTCTCCAACGGGCCCGGCGACCCGGCCGCGACCGGCGAACTATGCGGTGCCGGTGATCCGCAGCGCTGATCGAGCAGAAACCGGTGTTCGGCATCTGCCTCGGCCATCAGATGCTCGGCGCTCGCGGTCGGCGCCAAGACGATGAAAATGCATCAGGGCCATCACGGCGCCAATCATCCGGTCAAAGACCTGTTCACCGGCAAGGTCGAGATCACCTCGATGAACCACGGCTTTGCCGTCGACCGCGCGACGCTGCCGGCAAACGCCGTGGAAACCCACGTGTCGCTGTTCGACGGCTCCAATTGCGGCATGGCGCTTAAGGACCGGCCGGTGTTCTCGGTGCAATACCATCCCGAAGCCTCGCCGGGACCGCGCGACAGCCATTATCTGTTCAACCGCTTTGTCGAGCTGATGCGCGATTTCAAAGCGCTGAGGCTCGGCGTCGGCTGCAGCGCCGGTGTTAGAAAATTTCAACCGCAATATGGGTAGAACTACCAAGCCGCCGCGCGGGTCGAAACCGTGCCGACCCAATGCCAGCAGCCGCCCCGATCACCCACCTGATTTGCCGACGACGGCCGGATTCCCAACAATCCGGATCTGCCGCTCATGCTCTATCGCGGCGGCATCGATCTCGCCGGCTCGCCCGATCCGGAAGCGGTGATCGAAAAGACGTTCGCGGCCAACGGCTGGGGCAATATGTGGCGCAACGGCATTTATCCCTACGTCGCACTACCATTCGATGATCCACGAAGCGATGGGCGTCGCCCGCGGCCGCGCCACGGTGCGATTCGGCGGCGAGGACGGCGAAGAGATCGAGATTGCGCCCGGCGACGTCGTCATCCTGCCGGCCGGCACCGGTCATCAATGTCTGACGCAGAGCCGCGACCTTGTCGTCATCGGCGCCTACCCGCCGAGCGGCAAATACGATCTTTGCCGCGGCAGCAAGGCCGAGCACGCCAAAGCGCTCGTCACCATCCGCAAGGTGCCGCTGCCGGCGACCGATCCGGCGTTCGGGCCGCAAGGACCGCTGCTGGCGCTGTGGCGGGCATGAACTCCGGCTGGCTCACGTTCTGGGACAGTTCGCATTCGATCTACGTCAATGCGCGGCACCGCGACGTTCACTACCGGCTGATTGCGCAGACAAATCGCCGCGCTCGTGCCGTGGTCCGCGGCGCGCGTGCTCGATTACGGCTCGCGGCGAAGCGCTGCACGCCGATATCGTCGCCGCCGCGAGCGGCGAACTGTTGCTGTGCGAAAGCGCGCCCGGCGTGCGTGCGCGGCATGCGGCGCGCTTTGCCGGCAATGCGAAAATCCGCGCCGTTGCGCCGCGAGGACGTCGAGCGCACTGCCGGATCGTTCGCTCGACCTCATCGTGCTGCATTCGGTGGCGCAATATCTCACGCCGGAAGAGTCGGACGAACTGTTCGCGCTGTTTCATCGGCTGCTGAAAGCCGGACGGCTTGCTGATGGTGAGCGACGTTATTCCGCCCGACGACCGCCGCCGTCGACGACGCGCTGGCGCTGCTGCGGTTCGCCGCCGCAAATGGATTTTTCGTTCGCTGCGATTACCGGCCTCGGTCCGCACGCGGCTGTCCGATTATTGGCGCATCGCGCAAGCGCTATCGGCCTCACGCGCTACGATGAAGCGGCGATGATCGCGAAACTTGCGCCGTCGGGTTTGCCGCGCACCGCGAGCCGCAAAACATCGGACACAATCAGGCGCGCATGACGTTTATAGCGCGGCCGCGATAGAGCATGTCCCGCATGAAAAGGACATGCTGAAATCAAGGCTCAGCCCGGCTTGATGTCGGCGAATTTGATGACTTTGGCCCATTTGTCGACTTCGGCGCCGATATATTTGTTGAACGCGGCCCGCGTCATCGGGGTGGGCTCGGCGCCGAGATTGGCGAATTTCGGCTTGATCGCCGGGTCGGTGAGCACAGCGTTGATCTCCGTGTGCAGCTTGTCGACGATGTCGTCGGGCGTGCCCTTGGGCGCGCCGATGCCGTGCCAGATGGTGGCCTCGTAGCCCGGCACGGTTTGCGCCACGGTCGGAATGCCCGGGAGCGCTTCGGACGGCGTCCTGCTTGTGACCGCGATGGCGCGCAGCTTGCCGGCGCGGATATTGGCAATCGTGAGCGGGATCGGGGTGAACGCGACCTGCACCTGGCCGCTGAGCAGATCGGGCATGAAGCTCGACCGATACGGCACGTGCACCAGATTGGTGCCGGTCATCATCTTGAACAGCTCGGCCGCCATGTTGGGCGCGGTGCCGGTGCCGAACGAGGCGTAATTGAGCTTGCCGGGATTGGCCTTGGCGTAAGCGATGAATTCGGCGACGGTGTTGACCGGCTCGCGGGGATTGACTTCCAGCACGTTCGCCGACTGGATCGTGCTCGCGACCGGCACGATGTCGTGCATGAAGTCGAAATCGGCGGTCTTCTCATAAAGCGTGGTGTTGACCGCGTTGGTGACCGTCATCGCCAGAAGCGTGTAGCCGTCCGGCGCCGCGCGGGCGACCGTCTCGGCGGCGAGATTGCTGGCGGCGCCCGGCTTGTTCTCGACGACGAATTGCTGGCCGAGCCGCTCCGACAGTCCTTGCGCCAGCAGGCGCGCCACGATGTCGGTTGCGGCGCCCGGCGGAAAGCCGACCAGAATGCGCACCGGCCGCGTCGGGTAATCGAGCGCGAAAGCGCTGCGCGAGAGCGCCGGCAGCGCGATTGCGCCGGCGGCGAGATGCAGGAATTGTCGACGCGGAAGTCTCATGATTTTCCTCCCCGACCTCGATCGCTTTGCGCCGCGCCGGCGTGCGCCGAGGCCAAAATTTTTGCTTATTTGCCCGCCGCGGGCAGGGCGCCGCCTTTGCTTGCGCGAGAGCCCGGCATGTCCCGCTGGCGGCTTGCCGGAGAGCGTACATCAATCCCGGGCGCGAAAGGAGGGCAGCGACATCGCACCGCGGCGGCATTCCGAAGCTGTTTGCCCTTATAGATCCAACTGGTAGCTGACCGGCACCCAGCGATAGCCGTCGGTCGTCTTATCGATCATGCCGATGCCGGGAAACGGCATGTGATAGCCGGTGACGAACAGCCTGTCGTCTGCCGCCATGGCGAGGATGCGCCGGCGCGTCGCGACCGCCTTGTCCTTGTCGTCGTCGACGTCGAGATGCCACTCCGGCCGCTGGATCGCCATCACATAATGCACGCAGCTATCAGCCCAGATCAGAAGGCGCTTGCCGCCGCTCTCGACATGATAAGCGAGCATGCCGGGCGAATGGCCGGCGGCGTCGACGGCGCGGATGCCGGACGCCACCTCGTCGCCCGGTTGGATGAAGCGCGCGCGATCCGCAAGCGGCAGCGCGAGTTTTTGGAATAGCTGGAGATTGAATTTGCGCGCTTCGCGCACATTGTCGCCGCGCTTCCAGAAATCGAATTCGGCGGCGCCGAAAACGTAGCGCGCGTTGGGGAAGACCGGTTTGCCGCCCTCCATCAGTCCGCCGATATGGTCGGGATGGCCGTGGGTGATGACGACGATGTCGACGTCCGAAGGCTTATAGCCGGCCTGCGCCAATCTGCCGACCAGCCCACCCTCCGACAGCCGGCTGCGCAATTGCGGATAGTCGCGCGACAGCGAACCATTGCCGGTGTCGAACAGGATCAGTTCTTTGCCGGTGTTGACCAGCGTCGGAATGAACGGATGCAGGTAACGATTGGCGTCGATCGCGTTGGCGCGGCAGAGGCTCGCCGCTTCCTCGGCGGTTCGCTCGGGTCCGAAGCTTGGGTGCAACCCGTCGCGGATCACCTTGCCGTCGAGGATGTTGGCGATTTCGAAATCGCCGAACTTGAAACGATAGACGCTCGGCCTAAGTTCGCCTTGCATGGATGCTCCCACGCGGTCCTCCCCGGCTTGCGCAACACGCGTTCCAAAGCCGGTCAATCCGGCCGTTTCAGGCATCATGCCAGCTATATCGCGAAGCCGGATGCGCTGGCCATAGGACCGGTGGCAGTTCCGGCCCGAGCCTTCCCATCGGAGCGAATCTGGTCTAAGACGCCGCTCGCGCGGGGCCGAGCCCCGGCGCCGGCGGCGCGCGATAGGCGCGCCCTTTTTTTGTGCCCCAGATGCGGAAGCGATGCCCAAGCGGACCGACATCTCCTCGATCCTGATCATCGGCGCGGGGCCGATCGTCATCGGCCAGGCCTGCGAGTTCGACTATTCCGGCACGCAGGCCTGCAAGGCGCTCAAGGCCGAGGGCTATCGGGTCGTCCTGGTCAACTCCAATCCGGCGACCATCATGACCGACCCGGATCTGGCGGACGCGACCTATATCGAGCCGATCACGCCCGAGATCGTCGCCAAGATCATCGAGAAGGAACGCTATGCCGTTCCCGGCGGCTTCGCGCTGTTGCCGACCATGGGCGGGCAGACCGCGCTCAACACCGCGCTGTCGCTGCGCAAAATGGGCGTGCTGGAGAAATTCGACGTCACCATGATCGGCGCCACCGCCGACGCCATCGACAAGGCCGAGGACCGCAAGCTGTTCCGCGAGGCGATGACCAAGATCGGGCTCGCGACGCCGCGCTCGCATCAGATCAAGACGCTGATCCAGGCGCTCGAAGCGCTCGACGATATCGGGCTGCCGGCCATCATCCGGCCGTCGTTCACGCTCGGCGGCACCGGCGGCGGCATCGCCTACAACAAGGCGGAATTCATCGAGATCGTCGAGCGCGGCATCGACGCCTCGCCGACCTCCGAAGTGCTGATCGAGGAATTGGTGCTCGGCTGGAAAGAATTCGAGATGGAGGTGGTGCGCGACAAGAACGACAATTGCATCATCGTCTGCTCGATCGAAAACATCGATCCGATGGGCGTGCATACCGGCGATTCGATCACCATCGCGCCGGCGCTGACGCTGACCGACAAAGAATATCAGATCATGCGCGACGCCTCGATCGCGGTGTTGCGCGAGATCGGGGTGGAGACCGGCGGCTCCAACGTGCAGTTCGCGGTCAACCCGGCCGACGGCCGGCTCGTCGTGATCGAGATGAATCCGCGGGTGTCGCGATCGTCGGCGCTGGCGTCGAAGGCCACCGGCTTTCCGATCGCCAAGGTCGCGGCGAAACTGGCCGTCGGCTATACGCTCGACGAAATCGAAAACGACATCACCGGCGGCGCCACGCCGGCTTCGTTCGAGCCGACCATCGATTACATCGTCACCAAAATTCCGCGCTTTGCCTTCGAGAAGTTTCCCGGCGCCGAGCCGGTGCTCACCACGTCGATGAAATCGGTCGGCGAGGCGATGGCGATCGGGCGCACTTTTGCCGAGAGCCTGCAGAAGGCGCTGCGGTCGCTCGAAACCGGGCTCAACGGACTGGACGAGATCGCCATCCCCGGGCTCGGCGAAGGCGACGACAAGAACGCCATTCGCGCCGCGCTCGGCACCCCGTCGCCCGACGGCATCCTCAAAGTGGCGCAGGCCATGCGGCTTGGCATGAGCGACGTCGACATTCACAACGCCTGCAAGATCGATCCATGGTTTTTGGCGCAGATCCGCGACATCGTCGCCATGGAGGCGGAGATCCGCGCCAAAGGCCTGCCGCAATCGGCGCCGGCCTTGCGCCGGCTCAAAGCGATGGGCTTTTCCGATGCGCGGCTCGCGCGCCTGACCGGGCTCGATGCCGAAACGGTGTCGCGGCGTCGTCGCGCAGATGAATGTGCGCCCGACGTTCAAGCGTATCGATACCTGCGCCGCCGAGTTCGCTTCGCCGACCGCCTATATGTATTCGACCTACGAGACGCCCTTTGCCGGCGGAGCGGCCGACGAGGCGGCGCCGTCGGACAAGAAGAAAGTCGTCATCCTCGGCGGCGGTCCAAACCGGATCGGGCAGGGCATCGAATTCGATTATTGCTGCTGCCACGCCTGCTTCGCGCTCAAGGACGCCGGCTACGAGACGATCATGATCAATTGCAATCCGGAGACGGTGTCGACGGATTACGATACGTCGGACCGGCTCTATTTCGAGCCGTTGACCGCCGAGGATGTCATCGAGATCATCGATACCGAGCGGCGGAACGGCACGCTGCATGGCGTCATCGTGCAATTCGGCGGCCAGACGCCGCTCAAGCTCGCCGAGTCGTTGGAGAAGGCGAATGTGCCGATCCTCGGCACTTCGCCCGACGCCATCGATCTCGCCGAGGACCGCGACCGTTTCAAGCAATTGCTCGACCGGCTCAAGCTGCGTCAGCCCAAGAGCGGCATCGCCACGTCGCCGGAGCGGGCCAAAGAGATCGCCGAAGCCATCGGTTATCCGATCGTGATCCGGCCGTCTTATGTGCTCGGCGGCCGCGCCATGGAGATCGTGCACGACACCAATCATCTGGCGCGTTACGTCGCGCGGCTTGCCGCCGATCTGGACCGGCCGTCGGAATTTGCGGTCTCGGACAAACGGCCGCTCCTCATCGACCGCTATCTCACCGACGCCGTCGAGGTGGACGTCGATTGCATCGCCGACGGCAAGGACAGCTACATCGCCGGCATCATGGAGCATATCGAGGAAGCCGGCATCCATTCCGGCGACTCCGCTTGCTCGCTGCCGCCGCACGATCTGTCGGCCGAGACCATTGCCGAACTCGACCGCCAGACCCGCGCGTTGGCGCTGGCGCTGCAAGTCGGCGGCCTGATGAACGTGCAATACGCCATCAAGGACGGCGACATCTATGTGCTCGAGGTCAATCCGCGCGCGTCGCGCACGGTGCCGTTCGTGGCCAAGGTGACGGGCGTGCCGGCCGCCAAGATCGCGGCCCGCATCATGGCCGGCGAATCGCTCGCGAGCTTTTCGCTCAAGCCGCAGGCCTTCGCGCTGGCCAGCGCCAGCCACGTCGGCGTCAAGGAAGCGGTGTTTCCGTTTGCCCGCTTCGGCGACAAGGTCGACACCGTGCTCGGGCCGGAGATGAAATCGACCGGCGAAGTCATGGGCATCGATCGCGATTACAACATCGCCTTCGCCAAAAGCCAGCTCGGCGGCGGCACCCGCGTGCCGAAGAGCGGCACCGTGTTCGTCTCGGTCAAAGACGCCGACAAACCCCGCATTCTTGAAGCCACGCAGCTCCTCGCCGGCTTGGGCTTTCGCATCTTGGCTACGTCGGGGACCCAACGTTATCTCGCCGAGCAAGGGGTGGCGGCGGTCAAGATCAACAAGGTTGCCGAAGGCCGCCCCCATATCGTCGACGCCATCAAAAACGGCGAAGTTCAGCTGGTTTTCAATACCACCGAGGGGGCGACCGCACTGGCCGACAGCCGCTCGCTCCGGCGCGCAGCCCTCTTGCATAAAGTGCCGTACTACACCACTCTTTCAGGGGCCGTCGCCGCAGCGCAGGGCATCCGGGCCTACCTTGGGGGCGACCTCGAAGTGTGTGCGCTGCAAAGTTATTTTGGGGCCGGGTCTGATCGCGCATCGGGGCGGCCGCAGCGAAGGTCCGTGTAGAGCCAGTTTTTCTTGTCGCGTGGCCGGGCAATGCTGCGGCCCGCGACCGGATTTTTGACTCCGCGGATGGGTATTTGGAGGTTTGAGACCGATGGATAAGATTCCGATGACGGCTGAGGGCTATTCCGCCCTGGAAACCGAACTCAAACATTGCCAGCAGGTGGAGCGGCCGCGGATCATCCAGCAAATCACCGACGCGCGGACCCACGGCGACCTTTCCGAAAATGCCGAATATCACGCGGCGAAGGAATCGCAGTCGCTCAATGAAGGCCGCATCGCCGAGCTTGAGGACAAGCTTGCGCGCGCCGAAGTCATCGACGTGTCGAAGCTTTCGGGAGAGACCATCACCTTCGGCGCGACCGTCACGCTCGTCGACGAGGACACCGACAAAAAGGCGGTGTGGCAGATCGTCGGCGAACCGGAAGCGGACGCCAAGAAGGGCAAGATCTCCATCACCTCGCCGCTGGCCCGCGCGCTCGTCGGCAAGAAGAAAGGCGCGCAGGTCGAGGTGGTCACGCCGGGCGGCGCCAAGGCCTACGAGGTCATGAAGGTCGAGTGGAAGTGACGGCAACCGGTCGCGCATTTTGATCGGTCGTTGTCTACCAATGGCCCTGCCGGGTCGCGGCACACCATTCCCCCTCGTCGCTTCGGCATTTTTCGTGACCGAACAGCCATAATCCGGCCCCGGGCAGCGGTTCGATCCGGCCCTTTGGCTGTGGGTATGGTGGGTTGCGTATCTTGCATGGCTCCCCGGAATCCTTAGATATGGGGCCGGCAATCGGGGGAGGCGCCGAAAAGGGGCCTTTTCCGCCGAGCGAAATTCACGGATTTCGCGGGAATCCAGGCAGGTTGGGGCTCCTGCCACAATGATCGAGACGGACCGGTGTCCAATACCACCCACGCCAAGGTCGTGATTATCGGCTCCGGGCCGGCTGGCTATACGGCCGGAATCTATGCCGCGCGCGCCATGCTCGAGCCAATTCTGATCCAGGGCATGGCCCCCGGCGGACAGCTTACGGTCACCACCGACGTCGAGAATTATCCAGGCTACGCCGATGTCATCCAGGGCCCCTGGCTCATGGAGCAGATGCAGAGACAGGCGGCCCATGTCGGGACCAAGCTTGTGGCCGACTACGTGAACAAGGTCGAGTTGGCGCGCCGTCCATTCCGCCTCGAATGCGATTCCGGAGACGTCTATTTCGCCGATGCGCTTGATACTGGCCACCGGCGCCCAGGCGCGCTGGCTCGATCTGCCCGGCGAACAAAAATTCCGCGGCTACGGCGTTTCGGCTTGCGCGACGTGCGATGGATTTTTCTATCGCGGCAAGGACGTTCTGGTGATCGGCGGCGGCAATACCGCGGTCGAGGAGGCGCTGTTTCTCACCAATTTCGCCGCCAAAGTCACGCTGGTGCATCGGCGCGACCGTCTGCGCGCCGAGAAGATTTTGCAGGACCGGCTTGTTCAAGCATCCGAAGATCGACGTGATCTGGGACACCGAGCTCCACGACGTCGTCGGCACGCGCGATCCGCTCAAAGTGACGCATGCGCATCTCAAGAACCGCAAGACCGGTGCGATCAGCGACCGCGCGACCGACGGTATTTTCGTCGCCATCGGCCACTCGCCCGCCACCGAGCTCGTGACCGGTCAGGTTCGGATGAAGCCTTCGGGCTACATCGAGACGGCGCCGCACTCGACGGCAACTTCGGTGCCGGGCCTGTTCGCCGCCGGCGACGTGGCCGACGACATTTACCGCCAGGCGGTCACGGCCGCCGGTCTCGGCTGCATGGCGGCACTGGAAGCCGAGCGCTTCCTCGCCGCGAATGCTTCTTATCGCGCCGCGGCGGAGTGATTTATTTCTCTCCCGCTGGCGGGGAGAGAAGAAAGTACAAGAAATGGATTGGGACAAACTAAAAGTTTTTCATGCCGCCGCGGAGGCGGGCAGCTTCACCCATGCCGGCGAGCAGCTCGGGTTGTCGCAATCTGCGGTATCGCGGCAGGTGAGCGCGCTCGAGCAGGAGCTGTCGGTGTCGCTGTTTCACCGGCATGCTCGCGGCTTGATCCTGACCGAGCAGGGCGAGCTCCTGTACCGCACCGCGCACGACGTGTTCATGAAGCTCGAAGCCGCGCGCGCCAAGCTCACCGATTCGCGCGAGCGGCCGAACGGCGACCTGCGCGTGACGACGACGCCGGGGATCGGGGTGCATTGGCTCACCCCGCGGCTTGGCGAGTTCGTCGATCTCTATCCGGAAGTGCACATCACGCTGATCACCACGGAAGAAGAGCTCGATCTCGCGATGCGCGAGGCCGACGTCGCGATCCGGCTGCGGCAGCCGACCCAGCCCGACCTCATTCAGCGTAAGCTGTTTTCCGTGCATTTCCACGCCTATGCCTCGCCGGAATATCTGAAGAGGTTCGGTACGCCGCGCGCCGTCGAGGATCTCGACACGCATCGGGCGCTGGTGCTCGGCGGCAACGTGCCGTCCTATCTGCAGCCGTCGCGTTGGTTGATCGAGGTCGCGCGCGACGGCAAGGGGCCGCGCCAGCCGCATCTGGTCATCAACAATATTCTCGGCATTCTGCGCGCCTGCCAGGGCGGGCTCGGCATCGCCATGCTGCCGGATTACCTCGTCGAGGACGGCCTCGTGCAACTGTTCGGCGATACCGAGGGATTCGCGCTCGATGCCTTTTTTGTCTACCCGGAGGAGCTCAAGTCCGTTGCCCGGGTGCAGGCCTTTCGCGATTTTCTTGTCGCCAACGCGCAGCGGTGGAATTTCTGACGCGCTCGCGGAAGCGACACGGCTCATACGCGACATCGTGACGCGGAAATTTGCGGCCGGATTCTCATCAGGCGTGACCGCCGTTGCCTTCGCGAGCGGTGCAGTTGCGATGACCGCATGGCTGTCATGTGAAGCCTCGCATTGTGCCGTGTGGGGACGGATCGCATACTGCAATTGTTGCTGCACCGCATCGACTGCCGCCATCCTCCCAGATAGGCAGTCGAAATTGTGGGCAGCTGTTCCCCTCTGGAAGGTGTCGCTGGCGCCCCCACGCCGGCGAACTAAACCGGGCCCGCAAGGGCCCGGTTTCTTTTCAGGGCAATCGTAACGGCGAATAGCGGACAAGCTATATCCAGCTTACTATGCGGGTGTCATTGTCCATCTTTCGCCCATGAAAATTTCCATCCTCGACGATTATTTCGACACGCTGCGCACGTTGCCGTGCTTTCGCAAACTCGACGGCTACGACGTCACGGTGTGGAACGATCACGTGCAAGACGTCGATACGCTTGCCGCGCGGCTGTACGACGCCGACGTTCTGGTGCTATTCCGCGAGCGCACGCAAATCCGCGAGCCGCTGCTCCAGCGGTTGCCGAATCTCAAGCTCATCAGCCAACGTAGTGTCTATCCGCATATCGACATCGATGCCTGCACCCGGCTCGGGATTATCGTGTCATCGAGCCAGCATCCCGGCACGCCGTCCTATGCCGCGGCGGAATTGACCTTCGGTTTGATCCTGGATCCTTGCGGCTCATTTCGCAGCACGTCGCCGCGCTAAAAGCGGGGCAATGGCAAGTCGGTATCGGCTCGACGCTGCGCGGCAAGACGCTTGGCATCTACGGCTATGGACGGATCGGCGGCGTGGTGGCCGGCTATGGCCGTGCCTTCGGCATGAATATCCTGGTGTGGGCGCGGCCCGACACTTTGGCGAAAGCGCGCGCCGACGGCTACGCGACGGCGCCGAATAGGGAATCGTTCTTCGCCGACTGCGACGTGATCTCGCTGCACATGCGGCTCGTGCCGGCAACGCGCCATATCGTGACGGCGGCCGATCTGGCGCGCATGAAGCCGACCGGGCTTCTGGTCAACACCAGCCGCGCGCCGCTGATCGAGCCGGATGCGCTGGTCGCGGCGCTGCGTGCGGGCCGGCCCGGCATGGCCGCGGTCGACGTCTATGAAGAAGAGCCGCTTAACGATCCGCAGCATCCGCTCCTGAATATGAGGAACGTCGTTTGCACGCCGCATATCGGCTACGTGACCCGCGATGAATACGAGATGCAGTTCGTCGACATTTTCGATCAGATCAATTCTTATGCGGCCGGCACGCCGATCAACGTCGTCAATCCCGCTGTGCTGAAGGGCAAGCTGCGCTGAGAGCTTTGCCGGTGAGGAAGAAAATCGTCACCGTCAACGACAAGATGCAGCGCGGCTATCGCTACGCGCGCACCGCGCCGGCCGGGCGAAATTTTTCGCCCGATTTCCGTCCCGAATTGACGCCGGCGCAGATGCTCCGCCTCGGCGTGTTCGGCGGCAAATACATGACCGACTGCCGCAAAGAGTTTCCGAAAAGCTGGTTTGCCGGCGCCAAGCTTGCCGGCAAGGCGCGCGATCGTTCGCTCAATTATTTCGGCGTCGATGCCAGCCAGCCGCTGGCGGTGTGGCGCAAAAAGGGCTGGATTTATAAGGACGATCCGCGCGGCTGGTTTCAGTGGTATTGCCGCTATTACATGGGGCGGCGCATTCCCGCCGAGGACGCGCGGCAGATCAGGCGCTGGAAGGCGATCCGCCGTCATGTGCGGCAAATTCAGAAAAACTGCGAACCCGGCGACGTGACCTGCCGCCCGCGGCAGCGTCAGGCGCTGCTGCATTGGGCTTACGACAGCCGGAAGATTTAAAAGCATGATCCGGAAAAGTGGATCCCGGTTTCCGAAAAGATCATGCCTCGTTCTAGCTAAATGGCCTCGAGGCCCTTGGCTTTGATGACGGCCTTGGCGGCCGGCGTGGTGAGAAAGGCGATTGCGGCGCGCGCCGCCGCGGGTTGGGTGGCATTTGCCGCAACGCCGGCGGTGAACATCGTCGCGCCCTGTATCGCCGCCGGCAGCGGGCCGACCACGTCGAGGCCGTCGACCGCGATCAATTCCGCCATCTGCTGAATGCCGATATCGGCCTCGCCGCGGCGCACCACCAGCCCGGCAAGTCCGGCGGCGCCGCCGGCGCCGTATTTGGCTTTAGCCGCCATTGCGGCGGTGATGCCGAGCTGTTCGAAGACTTTCGCCATATGCGCTCCGCTGGCGCCGCCGCCGACCGGTTTCGACAGCGCAATCGATTTTGCCGCGAGCAAGGATCGCTTGAAGCCGTCGACCGAGGAGAGATCCGGCCTGGGCGCGCCCTTCGGTACCGCAACCCCGATCAATGAGCGCGCCACGTCGACCAGGCTTCCGGCAACAAGCTTGCCGCGAGCGACCAGATCCGCCGCCCCGGCGGCGGTGATGATGGCGACGTCGGCGGCCTCGCCCTCGGCGAGGCGCTTCTCCAAAACGAGAGAGGGGCCGAGACTGACGTCGAGCCGATTGCCGGTTTCGCCCTCGAAACGCGGCGCCAACGCCTCAAACACCATTTTCATGGCGGTCGTGCTCAACACTTTGATTTCGACGGGCGTAGCCACTTCATCTTCCCCTTTTTCGGTCGACGGGCACAATAAGGCGCAAAATCGGCCGCCGATAGCCGGCCCACGTACGATCGGCCCGCGCCGTGCGATCCGGGGACAGTCATCAACTCTCTGTGAATTTTTCCCTTGCGGCCATCAATTTGCGCGCAGCCTCGTCACTCCGCGACGAATGCACCGTATAATGCCGATGAATTCAATCGCGCGACGCTAGGCTGGCGCCGCAGCGCAGGAGGAACACCGATGCTGTCACGCCGCCACGTCTTCTTCGCCGGCGCCGCGGGTCTGGCCCTTGTCGCGCTGCGCTTGACGCGGCCGCATGCGGCCGCAGCGGCGACCCATAGTTATGAAGTCACCCGTACCGACGAGGAATGGCATAAGCTTCTGACGCCGGCACAGTACAGCGTGCTGCGCGAGGCGGGCACCGAGCTGCCGTTTACCAGCCCGCTCCTGGAAGAACATCGCGCCGGCATTTTCAGTTGCGCGGGTTGCGATCTGCCGCTGTTTTCGTCGAAGACCAAATTCGACAGCGGCACCGGCTGGCCGAGCTTTTGGGCGCCGCTGCCCAATGCCGTCGATGAGGACGAAGACCGCTCCTTCGGCATGGTCCGCACCGCGGTCTCGTGCCACCGTTGCGGCAGCCATCTCGGCCACGTCTTTGACGACGGGCCCAAGCCGACCGGCTTGCGCTATTGCATGAACGGCGTGGCGCTGAAATTTGCTCCGTCGCCGGCGGGGTCGAGCTAACAGCTAACGCATCTTGAGAATGATGACCTGATCGCTGGTCGGATCGGTCGTCTTGCGCAATTTGGCGACATCTTCGGCCGTGACCTCCGGCGCTTGATTACCCCAGCCATTGCGGATGAAGGTGACGACGTCGGCGATCTGCTGGTCGGAGTACTGCTCCCGGAATTGCGGCATGCGGTAGGCGTCCGGCGTGCCTTTGACGATCAGCGGGCTCGAGGCGTTGAGCACCAAGTTGATGAGCGAAGACGGATCGTTTTCCAGAACAATGGGATTGCCGGCCAGCGCCGGTATGTACGGGCCAAAGCCCTTGCCGTCGAGCCCATGGCAATTCGCGCAGGTGCCGGTGTAGACGCTGGCGCCGGGCTCCGTGGCGTGGCCGGAGCGCAGCGCGGTGGCGGTGGCATCGTTATAGGCAACCGCCTGCTGCGACGCCGCCGCCGGCAGCGATTTCAGATAAATGGCGATAGCGTTGAGATCGCCGTCCGACATATAGGGCGTCGAGTTGTTGATGACATCGATCATCGAGCCGAATGCCGTCTCCGCCTTGTTGTGGCCGGCCTTGAGGAAATCGACGATGTCATCCTTCGACCAGCCGCCGAGGCCGGTGCGGACGTCGCCGCGCAGGTCCGGCGCATACCAGGCGTCGAGCTCCGCCCCGGCGAGATAGTCGGTGCTCGACTCATCAAGCGTTTTTTCCTGGAAGGCGATGCCCCGCGCAGTGTGGCAGGCGCCGCAATGGCCGAGGCCTTGCACCAGATAGGCGCCGCGATTCCACTCGGCGTCATGGCCGCCTTTGTCGACATAACTGCCGCTCGCTGTGAACAAAAAGCTCCAGATCGCCAGCGGCCAGCGGAAACTGAGATAGGGCGGGATCTCATTAGGCTTGTTCGCTTGATGGACAGCCGGCACGTCCTTCATGAAGAAATCGTAGAGCGCCGTCACGTCCGCGTCGGTGAGTTTGGCGTAGGACGGATAAGGCATGGCCGGATAAAGCCGGTGGCCGTCCTTGGCGATGCCGCTGCGCACCGCGCGGTCGAAGTCCGACAGGCTGTAGCCGCCGATGCCGGTCTCGGGATCGGGCGTGATATTGGTCGAATAAATGGCGCCGAGCGGGGTGCCCATCTTGAGCCCACCGGCGAACGCCTGGCCGCCCGGCGCCGAGTGACAGGATACGCAATCGCCCGCCCGCGCCAGATATTCGCCGCGGCTCTGCGGCGGAGAGGTGTTCTCGTCGGCAGACGCCGTCGAGACGGCCGCGAGCAACAAGAGGCCACAGCAGGCCGCCTTTGAGATTATCGTCACGTCCTCTGCCTCCTGCGCAGGCGTCGCCCCCTCGGCTTTATGAAGAGCCGGCGGGCGTGCGCTTTGGCCGCCCCCGGTGCCGATTGTCGAATGCTAAGGCTACGCCGATCCGCTGCGCAGGTCGTGATCGCTGATCGGCAGCGAGCGAATGCGCTTGCCGGTGACGGCGAAGATCGCGTTCGCCACTGCAGCGCTGATCGGCCCGGTAGCCACCTCGGCGATGCCGCCCCACACCTTGCCGCCGCTCGGCGTCAGATAAACGTCGATCTTCGGTGCCTCCGCAAGGCGCACCATGCGATAGGTGTCGAAGTTGCCTTGCACCGCAGCGCCGTCTTTGATCGTGATCTTGCCGTAGAGTGCGGCGCTCAAGCCGAAGATCACCGAACCTTCGGCCTGCTCGGCGATGGTCAGCGGATTGACCATGTAGCGCGGATCGAGTGCGACGGTGACGCGGTTCACCTTCACTTGGCCGTCTGGCTTGACGGTAACCTCGGCGACCTGCGCGCACAGGCTGTCGTCGTCCTCGCAGATGGCGATGCCGCGGCCGGAGCCCGCCGGCAACGGCTTGCCCCAATCGCCTTTCTCAGCCGCGGTATCCAGCACCTTGAGCCAATCGGGCTTGCCGGCAAGGAGCTTGCGCCGCACCTGATAGGGATCGAGGCCGCTCGCGTGCGCGATCTCGTCGAGAAAGCTTTCGATGGCGAAGACGTGCTGGTTGGTGCCGGGGGCGCGCCAGAACCACACCGGCAGGTGAGTGTTCCTGATCGTTGCTTCGATGCGCGTGTTCGGCACGTTGTAGCCGTTGTCGACCAGGCCATTGACCGCCTGCGGCTCGACTTTGTTGGCTGGAAACGCCCTGCCGACCGAGGCCCAGATCGACGAAGTGACGACGCGCATCGACCATGCGGTCGGCATGCCGTCGGCGTCCGCCACGGCCTTGAAGGCTACCACAGCATGCGGACGGAACTTGTCCTGGCGGGTATCCTCTTCGCGGGTCCAGACCAGCTTCACCGGGCGCTGCACCGCTTGGGCGATGGCGATGGCTTGCTTGACCTCATCGTTGGCGTCGCGGCGGCCGAAGCCGCCGCCGACGAAGCCGTTGTGGACATAGACTTGCTCCGGCTTCAGGCCGGAGGCCTTCGCCGCCGCCTCGGTCGCTTCGTCCGCCGCTTGCGTTCCGACCCAGACGTCCAGACGGTCGGGCTGCAGATTGACCGTCGCGTTCATCGGCTCCATCGGCGAATGCGACAGATAGGGCGTTTCGTAGATCGCCTCGAACGTCTTTGCCGCGCCGGACATGGCTTGATCGACATTGCCGTCGTTGCGCGCAGTCAGCATGGGCTCGTTGAGCGCGGCGCGATATTCTTTGGAAAGCTGTTCGCTGTCGACGTTGCCCGCCGCGCCGACATCCCATTCCGGCTGCAGCCGCGACAGCGCCCGCTTGGCGCGCCAATAGGTATCGGTCGCCACCACGGCCACCGCATTCGGCAGCTTCACCACCTTGAGCACGCCCGGCGCGCCTGCGAGCACGGAGTCGTCGACGCTTTTGAGCTTGCCGCCGGGGACGGGGCAGGCCGTGATCGCGGCGAACACCATGCCCGGAATCTGCGCATCGATGCCGAATTTGGCCGAGCCGTCGGTCTTGTGGACCACATCGACCCGCGGCATCGCGCGGGGAATGAAGGTGAATTGATCCGGCGCCTTGATCGCCGGCTCCTTGGCGAGCGTGATCTTCGCCGCGTCGGCGGCGAGCTCGCCGTAGCGGAACGTGCGGCCCGAAGGCGTATGGGTCACCACGCTCTGCGCCGCCGAGCACTCCGATGCCGGAACGCTCCAGCGCGCGGCGGCGGCGGCGATCAGGCGCTCGCGCGCGCTGGCGCCGACCTGCTGCATCAATTTCTGCGACCCCCGCACCGAGCGGCTGCCGACAGAGACCATCGGACCGTAGACCTTGTTCTGGCGCAGATTGCGGTTAGGCGAGGCATACTCGATCCGCACTTTCGACCAATCGCACTGCAGTTCTTCGGCGATCATCATCGGCAGCGCCGTCATGCTGCCTTGGCCCATTTCCGATCGCTGATAGCGGATCAGAATGGAGTCGTCGGGATCGATGGCGATCCAGGCATCGATCTCGTTCGGATCATAGGCGTGATCGTCGTTCCAGGGCTGGTCCGGGACAGTAGCGGCGTCGGCGGCGCGTGGATCGGCGCCAATGCCGATCATCAAACCGCCGGCAGCGCTGGCGGCCGTCAGGATGAAATGGCGGCGGTTGAGAGTCGAGGCGATACGGGTTCCGTGCATCGCGGCCTCCCTCAAGCTTTCATCAAGTCGGCGGCGCGATGAATGGCGCGGCGCAGACGTTCATAGGTTCCGCAACGGCAGATATTGGTGATGTTGGCATCGATATCGGCATCGGTCGGGTTGGGAAAATTCTTCAGGAAGGCGACCGTGGCCATGATCTGGCCCGACTGGCAGTAGCCGCATTGCGGCACGTCTTCCGCAATCCATGCCTGCTGGACCGCATGGCTGTTATCGGCAGAGAGGCCTTCGATCGTGGTGATTTTCGCGCCATCGAGCGCGCCGATCGGCACCGAGCAGGAGCGCATCGGCTTGCCGTCGATATGGACCGTGCAGGCGCCGCATTGCGCGATGCCGCAGCCGAATTTGGTCCCGGTCAGGCCGACGATGTCGCGCAGCACCCAAAGCAGCGGCGTATCCGGCTCGATATCGATTTGTTTGGACGTTCCGTTGACTTCGATCGTGATCACCGTGGCTCTCCTCAGAGTAAGGTGACGCAAAGTCTTCATCGGCGCGGGCTCATAATGCCCGCGCTGCTTGAATGTACGGCGGTCCTGGCCGTAGTCCAAGCATGATGCAACATAGCAGACATCACAACGCAGATAGCGAAAGAAAGATTGCTGCACTGCAAAATTGCGCATTGGGAACCGTGGTCGGGCCGCGCGGCACGCGATGCCTCAGGTTCCCACCTTCAATTCCGCCACCAGCCCGCGCAACGCCGCGATAACGCTGAGCGGCACGATGCGGCCGGTACGCGGATTTTCCGACGGAATCCCCTCGATCGTCATCGAGAAGCGCGCGGTGTCGGCGTCGACCTCGATACGGTGGGTGTTGCGGGTGATCGTCGGGTCGGCCCAGATTTCCAGTTGCGTTCGGTCCGGTCCGATGCCGGCCAGGCTCAAAGCGGCCGCGACATTGACATTGGCCGGAAAACCGCGGGCGCCCTCGCGCGCGGTGCCGTCGAAAATCTTTTTCGGCTCTGTCAGGCTTTTCAGCGAAATGCCGCGCTCGACCAGATAAGGCGCGCCTTCGAGCCCGTCGGGCGGCTTACGGGTGATCATCTTCACCGAATGAATGGTGCCCTCGGCGGCGGCACGCACGGCATCGAGACCGATGAGCGCGCCGGTCGGCGCCAGGATGCGCGCATCGGTCGTTTTCGCCCGTTCCACCAAATCCCAGTTTTCCAGAAGCTGGCCGACCGACAGCGGCATGAAAATCTTGCCGGCGTCGATCGCCGGGATCGCGACGCTGCGGAACAACGCCGGCGGCAGGCATTCGATGACGATGTCGCAGGATTGTGCCAAAGCCTCGGCGGCGACAATGGCAATCCGTTCGCCGGCGTCGGCGAGATTGCGCCGTGCTTTGTCTTTATCGCGCACCGCCACGGCCGCGAGTACGAGGCCGGGGACGCCCATCTCCAGCCGGCGTGCCACGCCAAGGCCGACGGCGCCAAGGCCGGCTATTCCGACTTTGAGGGTCTGTCTCGGCACGCTGTGGTCCTTCCTCTGGCCGTGCTGGCGCTGGGCCGATACATTATCGGTCTCTATACGCGCGTCTATGCGCTCGCCCACGGAACCGTTCAACCGGTCGCTCGCCCCATGCCGGACCTCAGCAAGAGATTGTTCATGACCAATATCAATCCGGACACCTTCACCACGCGGCCGCAGATTGAGGGCACGTTCGGGGTGGTGGCGTCCACCCATTGGATCGCCACCGCCGTCGGCATGAGCATTCTGGAACGCGGCGGCAATGCATTCGATGCCGCGGTCGCCACCGCCTTCACGCTGCAAGTGGTCGAGCCGCATCTCAACGGTCCGGGCGGCGATGTGCCGGTCATCCTCTACGACGTGCGGCGCGGCAAACCGGACGTGATCTGCGGCCAGGGCGTGGCGCCGGCGAAAGCCACCATCGCCCATTACAAGAGTGAAGGCCTCGATCTCGTTCCCGGCACCGGGCTCCTTGCCGCGGTCGTGCCCGGCACCTTCGAGACCTGGATGCTGCTGCTGCGCGACTACGGCACGATGCGGCTTGCAGACGTGCTTGGTCCGGCCATCGGCTATGCGCAGAACGGCCATCCGCTGCTCGAGCGCACCAACGCCACCATCGGCACCGTCGGGCGGCTCTTCCGCGAGCATTGGCCGACCTCGGCCGCGGTCTATCTGCCCGATAATCAGGTGCCGCCGACCGGTTCGCTGTTCGCCAACAAGACCTTCGCCGCCACCTATATGCGCATCGTCAAGGAAGCCGAGAGCGCCGGCTCCGACCGCGTGGCGCAGATCGAGCGCGCGCGCCAAGCATGGAGCCACGGTTTCGTCGCCGAGGCGATCGACCGCTTCTGCCGCACCCAGGAGATCATGGATACCAGCGGCGCGCGCCACCGCGGCGTGCTCACTGCCGACGACATGGCGCGCTGGACGCCGCATGTCGAAGCGCCGCTGACCTACGACTACAAGAACTACACGGTGTGCAAGACCGGTCCCTGGGGCCAGGGTCCGGTGACGCTGCAGCAGCTCGCGCTCCTCAAGGGCTTCGATCTCGACGGGCTCGATCCGACGGGTCCGGACTTCATTCATCTCATCGTCGAGTGCTCGAAGCTTGCCTATGCCGACCGCGAAGCGTTCTACGGCGATCCGGATTTCGTCGAAGTGCCGATGGCGACGCTTCTCTCGGATGCCTACAACGCAGAGCGGCGCAAGCTCGTCACCGACAAGGCCTCGCTCGAATTGCGGCCGGGCTCGATCGAAGGCTTCGGTGCGGTGATCAAACTGCGCCGCGAGACCGGCGCCACTGTCGCGGGCGCCGGCGAACCGACGGTCGGCAGGGTCGGCGCCGGTGAACCCACTGTCGGCAAGCTCGGCACGATGCGCGGCGACACCGTGCATTTCGATATCGTCGACCAGGCCGGCAACATGATTTCGGCGACGCCATCGGGCGGCTGGCTGCATTCTTCGCCGGTCATCCCGGAACTCGGCTTCTGCCTCGGCACCCGGGCGCAGATGTTCTGGCTCGAAGAGGATCATCCGGCGGCGTTGGCGCCCGGCAAACGGCCGCGCACCACGCTGTCGCCGACCTTGGCGCTGCGCGACGGCGAGCCGTATTTGGCTTGGGGCTCGCCCGGCGGCGACGGACAGGATCAGTGGATCGCGCAATTCTTCGCGCGCCATGTCCATTGCGGCATGAACCTGCAGGAAGCCATCGACGCGCCGGCGTGGCATTCCGAGCATTTCCCGAGTTCGTTCTGGCCGCGCACGGCGCGTCCCGGCGTGCTCGTGGTCGAAGGCCGCGTGCCGAAGCAGACCGTCGACGAGCTCAAGCACCGCGGCCATCTGGTCGAGGTCGGTCCGGACTGGTCGGAAGGCCGCTTGACCGCGGCATCGCGTCTCGGTTGGCGCCGCCGCGCCGCCGCCAATCCACGCGGCATGCAGAATTACGCCACGGGGCGTTAAGCGCTCAAAAACTTCATCAGCGCCGCAGTAAACGCCGCGGGTTGTTCCAGCGGCGCCATATGTCCGCTGCCGGCGATGACCTTCAGCCTGGCGTTCGGAATTGTTTCCGCCAGCAATCGCGCCGCCTTGCTGCAGGCGTAGTCGTGTTGCCCGACCAGAACGAGGGTCGGGGCCTGCACGGCTTTGAGCACGCTCGTCGAGCGGAACAGCGATTTGCGCTTGGCCAGCACCTCCGACAGCGTGAAACGCAACCCGTCGATCGGCGTCGCGCGGATAAGGCCCCCCATATGGCTGCGGCAGCGGGCATTGCGCCGGGCGTAAACCTTGAACAGCTCGCCGCGCAGCATGTCGGCAACAAGCTCGTCGATGTCATTTTGGCGGATCAGAGCGAGCCAGCGCCGGGCCATCCCTTCGATCTTCACCGGATCGTCGGCGCCGGCGCCGACGTCGGCTAGAACGAGACGCGACACCCGCTCCGGGCGGCTCGCGGCAAATGCCAAAGCCGGCCCGCCGCCGAGCGAAAAGCCGACGATGGCGGCCCGTTCGATGCGCAGAGCGTCGAGAACGCCGACCAGATCGCGGGTGAGATGCGCGGCCGAATAATCCGTGGCGGCGGCCGGCGCGTCGGTCAAGCCGTGGCCGCGAAGATCGTAGGCGATGACACGGAAACGTTGGCGCAGCGCGCGGCTCTGGTGAAACCACATTCTTTTGCCGCAGCCGAGGCCGTGCAGCAAAACCACCGGCGGGCCGTTGCCGACATCGTCAACGGCAACAGCCAAGCTGCCGACTTGGATCTTGACCATGCCCTTGCCCAGCGCCTCGAAGCGATTTGATCAGAAACGATGGCAGTGGCAAGCGGCGGCAAGAGGTCGAAATGCGCGTGGAAATTACGCCGCGACCGTGCCCAAGAATTCCTCGACCTCGCGGCGCAGCTTTCCAGTGGCGCTTTCCACCTCCTCGGAGGCCGCCAGCATGGTTTGCGCCGAATCGCGCGTCTGCGTGACGCCGCCCGCGACTTCGCCCAGCGCCGCGACGATGCCCTTGGCGCCGGTGGCGGCGCTGGCGACGTTATGGGAAATCTCGCCGGTCGCCGTTTCCTGCTGTTCGACCGACGTGGCGACCGCGCCGGTATAGCTAGAGATGTCCTGCATGCGCTGCGTGATATCGCGAATTGCCGACACGGCTTTGCCGCTCGAGGCCTGCACCGACATGATCTCGTGCGTGATCTCCTCGGTCGCCTTGGCGGTCTGCACGGCAAGCGATTTCACCTCGGAGGCGACCACGGCGAAACCGCGTCCGGCTTCGCCGGCGCGCGCCGCCTCGATCGTGGCGTTAAGCGCCAGCAGATTGGTTTGGCCGGCGATATCCTGAATAAGCTTGACCACGTCGCCGATCTTCTGCGCCACCTGCGCCAAGGCGGCGATGTCGTCGTTGGTGGCGTTGGCGTCGGCGGCGGCACTGCGCACCACGTCGTTGGCTTGGCCGAGCTGCCTGCTGATTTCCCGAATTGAAACCGAGAGCTCGGCAGCGGCGGCTGCTGCGGTCTCGACATTGGCGGAGGCTTCGTTGGAGCCATGGACCGCGCCTTCGGCGCGCTGCAGGGTGTGATCGGAGGTCGTCAGCAGCGTTTTGGCCGCGCTCTTCATCGCCGCCGCGCTTTGGCTCACGGTTTTGAGCACGCTTTCGACCCGGGCGCGGAACGCGGAGATCGCGGCATCGGTCGAGCGGCGACGCTCGTCGCGCTGGCGCAGCGAGTCGCGCTCCTTCTCGGCCAGCAATTGATCGGTGACGTCGGTATGGGTGGCTACCCAGCCGGCGCCGAGCATCGGCCGGCTGACCACCGCGATGACGCGGCCGTCCTTGAGTTCGTTGGTTTTGGTTTCGGTGCGGCCGTCCACCACCCGTTTGAGGCAATTATCGACATATTCGTCGACGTCGCCGGCGAAGTTTCCTGCGGCGAGCCGGTGCAGCAAGAGATCGCGCAGCGGCGTGCCGGCGCGGGCGTGGTCGGGCCGCAAGCGATACATTTCGATATAGCGCTCGTTGCACAGCACCAGCCGTGCCGTGTTGTCGAACATGCACAGGCCTTGCGTCATATTGTTGAGCGCGTTGCGCAGCAGGCGAGTCTGGGCTCGCCGCTGGCTCGATACGAAGAAGCCGGCCAGCGCCGCGGCGCCGAGCGCGAAGGGGGCGGCCACGAGGACGGCGGCGACCGGGCCGGGACTCTGCGTCAGCGCCGCGACGACGATGTTCGGGCCGTCGAAAAAATAAAACGCCAGGCCCACCGCGAAGCCGATCGCTCCGGCGGCGGCGAGAAGCCTCCAATTGCGGCTGGCCCGAGCCAGGCTGTTAGCGCCAACCATGCCTACTGCGCCATATCGATCGGCCGACGTTAGCCACGCAGCGGTTGTTTTAAGGTTAAGGATCGACGCATGATTGATTAACGAACCTGAGCCGTCGCCGCCGCGCGAGATGGCAGCAGGGGTCGTGCGGGCGAAGAGACCGTCGGCGTGCCTTCACGTTTCCGACACTTTCCCGGCCCCACTATCGCCCTTCCTGGGGGATTCTCCGAATGATCCGGTGGTTTGCCGCGCTCGCTCTGTGCGGCTTTGTCGTTGCCGCCGCTGCCGCGCTGGACGGTTGTACCGGCAATCCGCCGCCCTCTGGCCAGCCGAGCTTTTACATCGACCTCGCCCAGCCGGGCGCGACGCTCGATGCCAATGTGGCGGCCTCGATGATCTCGGGCTATCGCGCCAATAATGGATTGGCTGCGGTGGCGATCGATCCGGAACTGATGCGGCTCGCCGGCGAACAGGCCCAAGCCATGGCGGCGCGCGACAGGCTCGACCACGACGCCGCGCATCCGTTCGCCGAACGCATCCGCAAATCCGGCTTCGACGCCAGCGTCGCGGTGGAAAACATCGCCGCCGGCTATCATACGCTCGCCGAGGCCTTTTCCGGCTGGCGCGATTTGCCGCCGCATCGCGCCAACATGCTCAATCCGGCCGTGACGCGCATGGGCATCGCCGCGGTCTATACGCCGAAATCGAAATTCAAAGTCTATTGGGCCTTGATCCTGGCGGCACCGGACCAGCGGCGCGGCTGACCGCAACAGCTCCAGCTCATCCGGCCTTCGAGTATCTGTTAGGCCACAGCGACCGCAATGTCGCAACATCCTTGTTGATCTTGCCGAGTTCGGTCCTGGTTTCCTGCATGCCGCTCCAGGTGGCGTCGAAATCGGTCAGCAACGCCGACAACATGATCTCGATGCGGTGCATTTGGCGTTGCAGGGATTCCAGTTTCTCGTGGTCGGACATCTGATGCCAAAGCAGATTTATACTCGACAGCTCCTATTCCGGATCGAGCATAGTCACGTTTCTGCAATACACGAAGTTTCTCCGTGTTTTATCAACAGGGTATTGTGCGCTGCGTACAAGTACCTATCGGCCCGGCGGCCCTGGCCGGGATGGCTTGGGTCGGCAATCGGCCCGGTTTGGCTTAGATCATCGCGAAAATCTTGGACCCGAAGGTCTGACGGGCTTCCTTGAGCAACGGCGCCACGGCGGCGACGAACTGAGCATGCTCGGCCGCGGTCAGCTCGACGATGTCGCAGCCGGCCGCCACGATTGTCGCGCGAGATTCCTGATCCTCGGCGATGGCGAGATCGCGCTGAAATGCAACCGCCCGCGTCACCGCCTCGCGCATGGCGATTTGCAGATCCGCCGGCCAGGCGTCGAACGACGGGCGATGGAAAAAGATCGGCCGCGATATGTAGAAATGGTTGGTGACGGTGTGAAAGCGGTGAAAATGATGCACCCCGTAGGTTACCGTATTGGCAAACGGGTTCTCCTGGGCGTCGAGCGTGCCGGCCTTGATGCCGGCGATGGCTTCGGTCAGGTCGCATCGCACCGGAATGGCGCCGAGAAGCTCGAAGGTCCTCGCCTGCACCTCGCTCGGCAACACGCGGATGCGCATACCCTTGAGGTCGGCGGGCACGTGCACGGGCCGCAGCCGGTTGGAGATGTGGCGAAAACCGTTCTCGAACCAGCCGAGGATGCGATAGTTCACGCGCTCCTCGATGGTGGTGGCGAGATAGCGGCCGAGCGCGCCATCCATCGCGGCGCGGGCTTGGTCGCGTGCGTGGAACAGGAACGGCAGATCGACGAAGCCGAGCTCGCTTACGCGGTCGGTGAGATAGCTCGACGACTGGTAGCCCATTGTGAGCACGCCGTCCTCGACCAGCCATAAAATCTCCTCGGCGCGATAGCCGAAATCCATGATGTTCCAGACGTACTTCACGTCGATGCGATCGCCGAAGCGAGCCAACAGCGTATCGCCGATCAGCTTGAGGCTTTTCGAGAAAGACGTGGTCGGCGGTCCATAACCGCCCATGCGGATCGTTATCGGCTTGGTCATCCCTGAGCTTCCAGTTGCGTAAACTACGCGGGAAGCGCGGGCGAAAGTCAACGCGCCAACTCAACGCGCCAAGTGAACGCGCCAAGTCAAAGCGCCAAGTCAAAGCGTACGGTCAAGGTAATCAGTCGCGCAGATGTTTGCGAATGGATCTGGCCGCCGCGAACATTGCGCCACGCAGCGTCTCCAAGCGGCAGGCGCGCGCAAACGGCGCTTCGGGACGTACTGCGATCAGGCGATTGCACAAGGTGAGACGCTCGCTCCAGATGTGATCCAGCGTCTTATTGCCGGGAGCGGCGCAGGAATCGGTGCGCGCAACGGCGGCATTGGCGGCAAGCTCCTCGGTCAATGCGGCACTGAGCAGAACGCCGGGCGCGAAGCGGGAGAAGTTTTCATCATAGGCGGTCTTCCAGTACCAGGCGGCATCGCCGCCAAAGAGCGCGATGGCGGCGGCAAGCGGACGGCCGTCGAGCAAGAGGCGATAGATCGCGACTTTGCCTTCGGCGGCAAGCGCCGGCAACGCCATGCGGATAAAACCGATCACGTCCTTATGGTGGGCGGCCGCGGTGCCGGCTTCGCCCTTCCAGCCTCGCGCTTCAAGCGTGAAGAAATCCTCGGCCGCGGCCGCCACCGCCGCAGGCTCGGAGGCGGTCGTGAACAGCAAGGCGCCGGCGTCCGATAGCCGGCGGCCGGTGCGGCGCAGCTCGCGATGGCGGTGGGCGGAAAGCGCATTTTCAAGGTACTGCGTGCGATCGCTGTGCGGCGCCAGCATGGCGCGGTGATGACGGGCAAAATCGGCGCACGGCATCTGCGTGCGCTCCAGAATGTTGCCGAGCGCCGCCGCAAACGGCCCGTCCTCGGCAAGAAGCGGCAACAGCACCAAGCCAGGCAGCGAAGCATCGGCCGCGATATGCGCAAGCCAGGCCGCGATCACCGGCTCGGCCGCGTCGCGGTCGACGAGCGGCGTGCCGAGCGGGCCGTAGGGGTGGGTCCAGCCGATCAGAACCGGCAGGCGCAGGCCGTAGCGGCGTTCGACCGTCCGGGCAGGAAAAAAGCCGAGCAGCTTGCGCGGCTCGGCCCCGGACCACACCAGGACGGCGCCGACGTCATTGCCGAACACCGTGGCGGCGGCGAGCGCGAAGCCCGGGTCGTAGAAGATGTTCGGCTCGAGCGCGTGCGCCGCCAGCTCGCGCCACTCGCTCGCGACCGGTAGAAGCTCCGCCAGCCAGCGCCATTCGACCGCAAAGGAATTGATCGCATAACGGTCGGCGAGCACGGCGCGTCGCGCGCTGGCGATGGCCGAAACGGTCCGATCGAGCGCGACATGCGGCGCGAACTGCGAACCGATCGATGCCACAACGACCTCGGGGTAAGAAGCGACACGTTTAGCAATGAGGCGTTAAGAATAGGTTGGAAGAAATTAATAAATGCGGCAGATGGCCCGCCGGGGCATGACTATGCCGCAGCGATGTCGTCGACCTCGGCCAGCGCCGCAGCAACAATTTCCCGCTCCGCCGTCGTGAGCGGGCGTTGCGGCGGCACCGGGTCGCCTACGTCATAACCCTTAATTTGCAGCGCCGCCTTGATGCAGGCGGCGAGATTGAACCGGGCGAAGATTTCGTTGATTCGCCACAACCGCCGCTGCAGCTCCATGGCCTCCGCCCAATGCCCCGACCGGCACAGCCGGTAGAGCGCAACGCTTTGTCGCGGCACGACGCAAGCCGGTCCGGCCATCCAGCCGACGCCGCCGATCAGCATCACGCAAGCCGGAATATGCGCCGAGGCCGAAAAGACCTTCAGGCGCTCGCAACGATTGGCGATCGAGAGCAGCCGTCCGGTATTGGTCGAGGCGTCCTTGATGTAGCCGATGCGCGGATGCTCGGCGAGGCGGGCGATGACGTCGAGCGACAGGTCGGTGCGTTGGAATTGCGGATTGGTATAGAGCACCACCGGAATATCGACGGCGTCGGCGATGGCACGGAAATACGCTTCGACTTGCGGCTCGGCGAG
Source organism: uncultured Alphaproteobacteria bacterium (assembly GCA_963807125.1). GTDB lineage: Bacteria > Pseudomonadota > Alphaproteobacteria > Rhizobiales > Xanthobacteraceae > BOG-931. Next base: position 418,138 of record CAWEAH010000008.1, on the reverse strand, counting down.
CGGGAAATAGGACTCCAGAATCGCCAGGATGCCGTCGGCGCCGAGTTTCTGGTAGCGGCGCGCTTGCTCGACCGCGTCGGCCGTCGCGGTCGCCGCCACCCCGGCAACGACCGGGACGCGCTTTCGCGCCGCGTCGATGGTCGTGCGCACCACCGCGGTGCGCTGCGCGGCATCGAGATAGGCAAATTCGCCGGTCGAACCGAGCGGGGTGAGCCCGTGCACGCCGGCGCCGATCAAATCGTCGATCAGGCGGCCGAGCACTTCCGCTTTGATGCGGCCTGCCGGGTCGAGGGGCGAGACGAGATAAGGAAAAACGCCGTGGAAGTCGGGCATATGGTGCTGCCGGTTCGCTAATGCTCGTTCTTATGCAGCGCCATGGCGTCGGTCCATAGCTTGGCGCGGTCGTCGTCGAAGACGAGCTGCGGGGTCTCCGCCACGGTCATCCAGGCGCCGCGCGCGATCTCGTCGTCGAGCTGTGACGGGCCCCAGCCGGCATAGCCGAGCGCGACCAGACTCTTGGCCGGGCCCTTGCCGAGACCGATGTCGCGCAGCACGTCGACGGCATCGCTCAACGCCACCCGGCCGTCGATGTCCAAACTGCGATCGGGCCGATAGTCGGCGCTGTGCAGGACAAAGGCGGTCGTCATGCCGACCGGCCCGCCGAAATAGATCGGCACGCTGCCGGTCGCGTTACGAGCATCGGCGCCCAGCGCTTGCAGGATCGTGGCGATGGGACGGGTCGCGAGCGGATGATTGATGACGATGCCGAGCGCGCCGTCGCGATTGTGCTGCGCCATCAAAATGACGGCGTGATCGAAGGGCGCGCCCATGTCCGGCGACGCGATCAGGAGCTGGCCGGCGAGCGACGGCGGCCCGCCGACGTCCGGCTCTTCCGGCGACAACGCGGCGTGCAGCATGGCCGCCGGCAGCAAGACCGCCGCTGCCGCCAAAATCCAACGCAGCCATCCGCGATGCCTGAAGGCAAAAACCCGCACGATCGATCCGCAATGGCAGTGCCGCCGCCACCCACTCTATACGGTTCCCTGCGTGCGCGGGAGGCAACGCCTCCGGCGACAAGACCTAGGGCGAAATGTCTTCGAGCACGCGCCGTTTGGTTTCCACCGCGAACAACCCGGTCACGATTGCGCCCACCACGCCGACCGCGGCGAAGACCAGAAACACCGCGCCGAGACCCGAGCCGACGATATAGCCGACGATGGCCGGACCGAGGATCGAGGCAAGACGCAGCCACGCGGTGGCGGTACCGACGGCAATGGCGCGGGCGCGCGTCGGATAGAGTTCCGGCGTGTAGACATAGACCCCGATCGACAGCACCGAGACGAAGAAATAGCCGCAGCTCACCAGGACGAGGACACGCTGCGGCGAATCGGCGCCGAGCCAGAACAGAGTGCCAAGCGCAATCGCATTGGCGGCGAACGCCAGGGTGAACCACGGCCGGCGGCCGATCCGGTCGATGGTGAGCGCGCAGATCAAAGAGCCGCACAGGCCGACCGCTTGGGTGATCAAGCCATATTGCAGCGATTGCTGCAGCGGCAGCTTGAACACCGTCGAATAGATGGTCGGCAGCCAGACCACGAGACCGTAGTTGAAAAAATATGTGGCGAACCAGATGACCCAGACCACGAGCGTTCGGCGCAAATAGATCGAGCCGAACAGATCGGACCATGACGCCGTCAGAGCGCCGGCGACGGCGACTTTCTGTTGCGGCGGCGCCAGCGGCTGGCCGGTCGACTTTTCCGTTTCGCGCTCGATTTCCGACATTGCCGCGGCGGCTTCGGCGTTGCGGCCGCGCGTCGCCAGCCAGCGCGGCGATTCCGGAAGGAGCCGCTGCAGGCTCATGGCGACGAAGGCCGGCAATGCGCCGATGACGAACATCCACTGCCAGCCGAAGCGCGGCACGATCCACGCCCCCATGAATCCGGCGGCCACCAGCCCGATCGGAAACACCAGCTCATAGAGCAAAACGAAGCGGCCGCGGCCCTTGGCGCGCGCAAGCTCGCTGATATAGGTCGCCGCGACCGGCACCTCGCCGCCGAGCCCGAAACCCTGGACGATGCGCGCCGCCACCAGCGACTGATAATCCCAGGCCAAGGCGCAGGCGAGACTCATGACGGCGAAAATGAGGATCGACCAGACCATTGCGCGAATGCGACCCTGGCGCTCGGCAAGCCAGCCGAAGAACAGGGCGCCGGCGAGCTGCCCGAGATAGCCGGCCGAGATCAGGAGCCCGATTTTCGGACCGTTGAGGTGCCAGGCCGGCACCAGCACCGGCAGCACGAAGGCGATGGCGAGCGCGTCGAATGCGTCGAAGAACGTCGCGACGCCGATGATGATACGGGCCTTGATGTGCCACCACGAGATCGGCAGACGCTCGATCCGTGCGACGATGTCGCTGATGGAGCCGTTGCCGCCGGCAACAGCGTCGGTCGTGCTCATATGTTTCCCCCGTGACGTTTTTTATCTTGAAATGTTCTAGACGAATTGAATGGCGATGCCGCCGAGTTGGCCGAAGTCGGCATGCAGCGTGTCGCCCTTGCGCGCGAACACCACGCGCGTGAACGAGCCGGCAAGCACCAGATGCCCCACTTCCAGCGTCACGCCGTTCTGGCCGAGCTTGTTGGCGAGCCAGGCGACGCCGAGCGCGGGATGGCCGAGCACGCCGGCCGCGACGCCGGTCTCCTCGATCTCGGAATTGCGGTACATGATGCCGCCGACCCAGCGCAGGTCGACTTCGAGCGGACCGACCGGGCGGCCGCCGACCGCAATGCCGGCGCCGGCGCCGTTGTCGGACACGGTGTCGAAAATCTTGCGCGGATCCTGCAGGCGCGCATCGACGATCTCGATCGCCGGCACCACATATTCGGTGGCGCGCAACACGTCGGTCAAACCGACGCCGGGACCGCGCAGCGGCTTGCCGAGCACGAAAGCGAGCTCGACCTCGACGCGCGGCAGGCAAAAATTCTCATGCGGAACGCGCGCGCCATCGGCGATCATCATATTGTCGAGCAGATGACCGTAATCCGGCTCGTCGATCTGCGAGGAGCGCTGCATCGCCTTCGAAGTGAGCCCGACCTTGTGGCCGATCAATTTGGCGCCGGCTGCGATCTTGCGGTTGGCGACCTCGGTGGAGATCGCGTAGGCGTCCTCCATGGTGATGCCCGGCCAGGTCTTGCTCAGCTGAACGGCTTGTTTGCGTTCCTTTTCCGCCTTGATCAGAATATCGGCGGCCTTGTTGCGATCGGCATCGGACATCATGACGGCCAAGCTCCCCCTCTAAACGGAACGCTTCCGCCGCCATTCCCGGTTGCGCGCGAACAGGCGCCGTAAGGAAGCGGCGGGCCAAGACCCCTTCAGCTGACCCTTAGCACATTTGCGATGGAGGACGCGCGCGTATCGCGATTCAACAGAATCGCGATACGCTCTGTCTGAGCATGGCCTTTTCGCAAAACCGATTCCCACCCTCGGATCAAGTCCGAGGGCAGGCATTTTGCGGGACATGCTTTACCGGCAGGCGGCGCGCAACAACGTCGTTTCGACCGGACAATCCGTGGCGGTCGGAGTCTGGCCCGAGACCCACAGCGAGTCGGAGCATTTCTCCGCGGTGCGCACGTCGAGCGGCTGCCCGTCGCTGTAGCCCTTCGACTTGCAGACACTGGTCGCTGCCGTTGCGCAATCGGCGGCGCCATTTCCCGCCACCGGACACGTTTGATGGATGTCGATGACGTGCGACGGCATCATGGCATCGGCGGCGTTTTTGAGGGCTTGCTGGGTGGCGGTGGCTGCATCTTTGGCGGCGTCCGACGACTGCTTGTTCATGGCGTCAAGCTTGGTCTGCTGATCCTTCATCTTGGCTTTCCAGTCGGCGACGGATTTCTCCCACCAAGCGCCGAAGCCGTTGAGGAAGCCGCGCTGCTCCGGCGCAGCGCCGGGGAGCGCCGGGGGCGGCGGTTGCGGCGGCAGCACGACACCGCTCGACCCGGTCGGCGGCGGAGCCGCCTGCGCAGCCGGCGGGGCGGCGGAATTGGGGACCGTCGGCACGCTCGCCGCGCCTGGAGCCGGCGCCGGGTTGGTCTGCGCCAGCGAGCGGCGCCGCCGTTGCCGCCAGCACGAGCGCCACGGCAAGCCAGCCGATGGACGCTGCCGCCCTCGGTTCGGCCTTCGGTGATCTTAAGTTGCGTCGCTTCACGGCCACTCCGCCATGGCCAGTTCGAAGCCCCCGCGGTCCATGGTGTACGGACCGGCTGGTCGGGGCGCTCCCTATTTCGCCGCCAAATTAGGCGCCAATGCGGTCTGGAGGATAGCCCCCTCGTACGGCGACACCAATCACAAAGATAAAGGAGGTGGAGGCCCAGAGGCACCTCGGCGGCTGTTTATGCCGCGGAATCGTTGGTGCCGCGCCATCTCGTCCAAACGAACCAGGCGGCCCCGGCCAAAAGGATAAGAACCGCGACACCGTCGAAGTCGTGGAAAAGCCGGCGAAACGCCGGATCGCTGTTCCAGCGCGCACCCAGGAGATAGCCCGCGTAAGCGAGCCCGAAGCACCACGGCCAGGAGCCGAGGAAAGTGTAGATCTGGAATTTGAGCATCGGCATGCGCGCCACTCCGGCGGGAAAAGCGATGAAGGTGCGCACCACCGGCAGGAGCCGCCCGACAAAGACCGTGATGGAGCCGTAACGGGCAAAAAAGCGCTCGGCCCATGCGATCTCGTGCGACCGTATCAAGACGTAGGCGCCCCAGCGCTCGAACGCCGCGCGGCCGCCGGTGGCGGCCACGTAATAGGCGACCGTCGAGCCGAGGTTGCAGCCGAGCGCGCCCATGGTGGCGGCGCCGATCAGGCTGAACCGGCCGATCGACACCAGATAGCCCGCAAAGGGCATGATGATCTCCGACGGTAGCGGAATGCACGCCGAATTCGATCGCCATGAGAACGACGACGCCGAAATATCCCGCCGACGAGATCACCGCGACGATCCAAGACGCGACCGCCGAAATGAGCTGGTCAATCATGGGCAGGCTGAATGGATGAGGATCGTATCAGCGCCGCTTGCGGGTGCGACGGCCCTCAAGCATCACGACCTGACGCCGCGGGTAGTCCTCGGGCAGCTTTTTGGGGACCTTTTCGGCGATGCCGAGCAGGCGTTCGCGCCGGTCCATCTCTTTCCAGACGTCCTCGGGGCGGATGCCGGATGCGACCCACAGCACCACCAGATTGTAGATCAGATCGGCGCTTTCCTTGATCACGGCGTCGCGATCGCTGTTCATGGCGTCGATGACGACTTCGACCGCTTCCTCGGCGAGCTTCTTGGCCATCTTGCTGCGGCCGGAACGCAATAGCCGCGCCGTCCGCGAGGTCGACGGATCGTCATGCCGGCAAGCCAGCACAGCTTGGTAGAGGCGGTTTACCGAATCAGCCATGGCTCATCAGAATACCGCGATCTTGTCGCGATTGTGTTAATTCAAGCGACGTAAGGGGTTTCACCGGAAGCGCGATCCTAGCCGTCGAGCGCCAAGAGGCCGGCATTGCCGCCCGCGGCCGCGGTATTCACCGTAACGACCTGCTCGGTGGCGAAGCGGCGCAGATAATTAGGCCCGCCGGCCTTCGGTCCGGTGCCGGACAGAAGCGTGCCGCCGAAGGGCTGGGTGCCGACGACGGCGCCGATCATGTTGCGATTGACGTAGATATTGCCGTGCGGAAGCCGGTCGGCGATGCGCGCGACGGTGAGGTCGATGCGCGATTGAACGCCGAGCGTCAGCGCGGTGCCATTGCCGGCGATCTCATCCAAAAGCGCCTCGAGCCGGTCGGCGCGCCAGCGCACGATATGAAGCACCGGGCCGAAAACTTCTTGATGCAGCTCGTTGGCGCGGTCCAATTCGACGATAGCGGGGACCACGTAGGTGCCGCCCGCCGGCAGCGTCCGGTCGCGCTCGGAGCGGAAGCGCAGCCGGCCGGCGTGCGCCATGTCCGCGAGCCAGCGATCGAGGGTGCCTTTCGCTTGCGGGTCGATGACCGGCCCGACATGGGTGGCGATGTCGCGCGGATCGCCGACTTTCAGTTCGCGCGCGGCGCCGATCAGCATATCGAGCATGCGCTCCGCGACCTCCTCCTGCAGGCAAAGCAGACGGAGCGCCGAACAGCGCTGACCGGCCGAACGAAACGCCGAAGCGATCGCGTCGTCGGCGACTTGCTCGGGAAGCGCGGTCGCGTCGACGATCATGGCATTGATGCCGCCGGTCTCCGCGATCAGCGGCGCGATCGGACCGGTCTTTTCGGAAAGAAGCCGGTTGATGGCGCGGGCGACCTCGGTCGATCCGGTAAAGACGACACCGGCAATGCGCGGATCGGCGACCAGCAGCGCGCCGACCTTGCCGTCGCCGGGAACGAGATGCAGCGCCGGCTTCGGCACGCCGGCGTCATGCAACAGCGACACGGCAAGGGCGGCCGTGAGCGGCGTCTGCTCGGCGGCCTTGGCGACCACCGTATTGCCGGCAAGGAGCGCCGCGGTCACCTGGCCGAGGAAGATGGCCAGCGGGAAATTCCACGGGCTGATACAAACGAACACGCCGCGCCCGCGATAGCGTAGTTCGTTGCTTTCGCCGGTCGGACCCGGCATCTGCTGCGGCGCCAGAGCGGTGCGCGCCTGCGCCGCGTAGTAGCGGCAATAATCGACCGCCTCGCGCCATTCGGCGAGCGCGTCGTCGAGCGTCTTGCCGGCCTCGTTCTGCAACAGCGCCAGAAGCGGGCCGCGCTCGGCCTCGAGCCGGTCGGCGGCGCGCTCAAGCGCCGCGGCGCGCTCGTCGACCGGCAGCGCCGCCCAGGCCGAAAGGCCCGCCGCTGCCGCGGCGATGGCGGCACGGACAATGGCTTCATCGGCCTCGGCGACGCTGCCGATCGCCCGGCCGTCGATGGGCGAAACGACGGCGCGCTCGATGCCGGGAAGACAAATGCCGTCGATCAGCGGCGCGGCTCGCGTATCGGGTCTGGTGCCGCGGCGAACCTCGCTCAGCAAGGCGTCGAGGCTCATGCGGTCGCCGAATTCTATTCCGGGCGAGTTTAGCCATTCCGGGGAATAAAGATCGCGCGACCGCGGAATTTTCGCATTGCGCGCGGCATCGGCCGCCCGCGATCCAACTTTGCGGACGGCGCAAAACGGCGGCGATCGGAACGGCGGGATCGGCGGCGACGGAGACGAAGGAGGAATTGGCGCCGTTCTCGAGCAACCGCCGCACCAGATAAGCCAAGAGGTCGCGATTGTTGCCCACGGGCGCGTAGATGCGGCAGGCGGCGTCGGGGAACTCGGCGACCAGCGCCGCATAGAGCGCTTCGCCCATGCCGTAGAGGCGCTGGAATTCATAACCCTCGACGCCGTTTGCGTCTTCGATGACGCTCGCGACGGTCAGCGCATTATGCGTGGCGAATTGCGGATAAAGTCTCGGCCGCGCCGCCAGCAGTCGCTTCGCGCAGGCCATGTAGCAGAGATCGGTCATCGCCTTGCGGGTAAACACCGGATAATCGTCAAGGCCGCGTTCCTGAGCGCGCTTGATTTCGGTGTCCCAATAGGCGCCTTTGACCAGCCGCACCGAGAGCTTGCGCTTTGTGGCTGCGGCGGCCTGGTCGATCCAGTCGATCACCGCCAAAGCGCGTTTCTGATAGGCCTGAACGGCAAGTCCGAAGCCCTCCCAACCGCCAAGCGCGGAATCGCCTAACACCGCGCCGACGATGTCGAGCGACAGTTCAAGCCGGTCCGCTTCCTCGGCATCGACGGTGAATTGCAGGTCGTGGTCCTTGGCGAGGCGGGCGAGCTCGATCACCCGCGGCGTCAGCTCGGCGAGCACGCGATCGCGCGAGATCGCCTCGTAGCGCGGATGCAGCGCCGACAGCTTGACCGAAATGCCGGGCCGGCCCGGCAGCGCTGTGTTCCCGGCTGCGTTCGCCGATCGCCGCGATCGCCGTCGCATAGGCGTCGAAATATTTTGCCGCGTCGGCTGCGGTGCGCGCGCCCTCGCCGAGCATGTCGAAGGAATAGCGGAAGCCGGCATGGCTGCGCGGCGCGCGCCAAGGCCGCGTCGATGTCCTGGCCGATGACGAAATGCGAGCCGAGCAGCCGCATCGCCTGCCGTGTCGCGGCGCGCATCGCCGGCAGGCCGAGCCGGCGCACGATGGTGTCGAGGATGGTCTGCGGGGTCTCGCCGGGATGAATGACGCGGGCGGCGATGCCGAGCGTCCACGCCGAGGCCGAGACCAGAAGCGCGGTGGATTTGACGTCGCCGTCGAGCCAGCGGCCGGCGGCGAGCTTGTCCTCGATCAGACGATCCGCCGTCGCGGCGTCGGGCACGCGAAGGAGCGCCTCGGCCAGCACCATCAGCGCCAGCCCTTCCTTGGTCGACAACGAATAAGCGTGCAGGAACTCCTCGACGCCGCCGAGGCCGCTGAGCCGGCGCGGATCGCCTCGACGAGCCGGCGGGCGCGGGCTCGATGCGGCCCTCGGCGGCGGGTCGCGTTCGGCGTCGGCGAGAAGGCTCGCCGCCAGCGTCTTCATCCGGCGGCGCGTAGGGTGCCGCAAAGGCGGCAGCCTGGAATCAGGCGCGTCCATCGCGCAATTTATCCCCCGCGGTGTCATGGCGAGGAGCAAAGAGCCGCGCAACGGAAACGGTCTCTCAAGAATGTGTCACGGTGGACCGCGGCTTAGGCTTGGCCGGCATAGGCACGCTGTAGAGCCGTCAGGTCGAACTTGCGTCATCGTCATGATGGCGCCGATCACGCGGTCGGCGCTTGCGCGCCTTCGGCATCTGTCAACATCTGCGGCAATTCCGACGGCACGATCTGCCAGGACAAGCCGTACTTGTCCTTGAGCCAGCCGCACTGGCCTTCCTGGCCGCCGGCAGACAGCTTGCGCCAGATAGTCGTCGATCTCCTCCTGGGTGTCGCACATCACCTGAAACGACACCGCTTCGTTGAACTTGAAATGCGGCCCGCCATTGAGCGCCGTGAAGGTCTGCCCATCGAGTTCGAACTCGACCGACCATGACCGAGCCGGGCTCCTTGCCGTGCACGTCACGGCCGGCTTCGCCATAGCGGCTGATCTGCTTGATCTGGGAATTGCGGAAAGATCGCGATGTAGAATTTTGCCGCATCCTCGGCCTCGCTGTCGAACCACAGACACGGCGTGATTTTCTGCTTGATCGCGGCCATGGCCCTCCACATCTCTCATTTCGCTGACCGGCAAGATAAGCGTCCAGCCGCTCGAACGACCCGTTCCAGCCGCCGGTCATGCCGTCGTGCGCGGCATCGAAGGTCTGCTGCTCCTCCGCCGTCGGCGTTCGAGCGGCGACCACGCAGCGTCATCTTGGTCTTGCCGCCGGCCTGCGTCCTCGAAGGTGACGGTCGTGAGCAGTTCGAGCGGCCAGGTCGGGCTCAGCGGATGCCGCGTCAGTCCGCCGGTTTCGTCCGAGAACGAATGCACCCAGACCAGGCGTTCCGGCGCGGCGATCTCGCGATAGACGAACTTGGCCCACATGACGCGGCCCGACCGTCGCGCATGGCGCCGTGATAGATGCCGCCGACGCGCAAATCCATCTTCGAGGAGACGATGACCGAGCCCTTCGGGCCGAACCATTGCCTCATCCGCTCCGGCTCGGTGAAGCATTTCCACACCAGATCGCGCGGCGCGTCGAACACGCGCGAGATGACGAAGTCGGCGTGCTTTGCTTCCGCAGATTTTGCTTCCGCAGGCATGGCTCACTCCACGCGTTGGCGATTCGGGCGCAGCCTTATTGTGCCGACCAGCACCATCCAGCCGACGCCGAATTTGTCGGCGAGCATGCCGAAGCGCGGCGAGAAGAATGTCTTCGCCAACGGCATGTTCACTTTGCCGCCGTCCGACAGCGCACCGAACATGCTTTCGGCGTCGGCGTCGTTCGGCACGCTGAGCGCGAGCGCAATGCCGTGGAATTTCGAGCTGCCGGTGCAGCGGCCGTCCGACATCAGCAGCGTCGCGTCGCCGGCCCGAAGGGCGGCATGCATCACCTTGTCGCCGTTGCCGGGCGAGATCATCGACTGGTCGGGCGCTTCCTTGAAACGCATGAGCATTTCGACCTTGGCGCCGATCGCCTTCTTGTAGAAGTCGATCGCCTCGTCGCAGCGGCCTTCGAATGACAGATAGGGTTGCACTTGCATGAGTTTCTCCTGTCGTGGTCGATCTATCGAATGCAGTTCCGGTTCGATTACGCTTCAAGGACGAGCATCAACGGCTCCCGCCGACACCGGTGGGGAATTTGTTTTGGCCGCCGGCTCACTCCCTTTGATCAAGCGGTCGAGATGAAGACGGATATGAGCGGCTTCGGCCGGCGTATGCGCCAGCGCGATCGCGCGGTCGAAGGCGACGCGGGCTTCGCCGGCGCGATTAAGCTGCATCAACAGGCCGCCCCTGAGCCCATGAAAATGAAAATAGCCGTCGAGGCGCTCGGCCAGCGGCTCGATCATCGCGAGCGCCGCGGCCGCGCCTTGCACCTTGCTGACGGCGACGGCGCGATTGAGCGTCACCACCGGCGACGGCTGCACCTGCTCCAGTGACGCATAGAGCCGGTCGATCTCCCCCCAATCGGTGTCTTTCGGCCTCAGTCGCTTGCGCGTGCACGCCGGCGATGGCGGCCTGCAGCTGATAAGCGCCCGGCCGGCGATGTCGCGCGGCCTTTTCGAGCAGCGCCCGGCCCTCGGCAATCATATCGCGATCCCACAGCCGCCGGTCCTGGTCCTCCAGCACGATGATGGCGCCGTCGGCGTCGAGCCGGGCCGGCGCGCGGGCATGCTGCAGCAGCATCAGCGCGAGAAGCCCCATGATGTCCGGTTCGGCGGGAAACAGGCTCAACAGCAGCCGCGCCAGCCTTATCGCTTCCTCGCACAGCGGCGCGCCGCATGTGTCGATCGCCGCCGCTCGCGGAATAGCCCTCGTTGAACACGAAATAGAGCATCGCGGCCACCGCGGCGAGCCGCTCGGCGCGTTCGACGGCCCCCGGGGTTTCGAAAGCACGTCTGCGGTGGCAACGCGCGCTTTGGCCCGGGTGATGCGCTGCTCCATGGCGCTTTCGCTGACCAGAAAGGCACGCGCGATCTCCTTCACCGTCAATCCGGACACGACGCGCAACGCCAGCGCGATCTGCTGCACCGCCGGCAGATCGGGGTGGCAGCAGATGAACAGCAGGCGCAACACATCGTCGCGATAGTGCGAGTTGTCGAGGCGTTCGACGATATCGCTCTCGGCGTCGCCGAGATCGGAAATCGGATCGTCCGCCGGCAGCGGGCCGCTCTTGTTGCGGCGGCGCGTCTCGTCGAGCCCGACATTGCGGCCGACCAGGACCAGCCAGGCGACGGGATCGCGCGGCGGGCCGTTGGTGGACCAGTTCTTCAGCGCCCGCAGACACGCTTCCTGGAACGACTTCCTCGGCCCGATCGAGCATCCGAAAATAGCGCAGCAGCGCGCCGATTGCCCGCGGCCGCGCCGACCGCAGCACTGGATCGATCCAGGAGAGATCGGTCACGACGCCTTGCCTTTCGGCAAAAATAATTTCACCGGCCGAATCTCGAAGACGACTTTCTCGTCGCGGCCGATATCTTTGGCGACGGCGATGGCCTCTTCGAGCGAATCGCAGTCGATCAGATAAAAGCCCAGAAGGGCTTCCTTGGTCTCCGCGAACGGGCCGTCGAGCACCACCGGCTGTGCGCCCATGCGCACGGTGGTTGCCGCCGTCGTCGGCATCAGCCGGACGGCGGGACCGAGCTTGCCTCTGGCCGCAAGCTTTTCCGTCACCTTGCCGCGTTTTGCCAGAACGGCGTCGTCTTCTTCCTTGCTCCAGGAATTGACCACGGCCTCGTCGTGACAGCACAAGAACGCGTAAAGCATGGAACCACCCCTTCAGGTCAAGGACGGCCGGCCGGGCCGTCTCCCGACAGTTCGCGAACAATTTTCGCGCAACCTCGCCGCGACCTCGCTAAGCCATTGCCGAAACATAGGCATCAAGCCGATCCAACGAGCATAGTAGGCCCTGTTTGCTCCAATAGTCGAACGGACATGTGACGGTTTGTCGGCGGAGTGCGGCGTGGGCGAAGAAGCGGCCGCATTGCGCTCTGATCGTGGCGGCGGCTTCGCTGACGGCCGCCACATAGTGCGGATATCGCATGCTCGCGAAGACGTGACAGTAAACCAGCAAGTCCAACATTGCTCTCTCCCTTCATTCGATTCCTATGACGAAGAGCCATGTTCGCTTCCGACAGGTCTGAACAAAAAAGCATGCGGTCCGCTGCGCTAGATTTGTTTCGCGATGTAGTCGGCGAGCCGTGCCAGGGTCTGCACCAAGCCCTTGTCGGCGCCGTAGTCCTTGATGACGCGGTCGCGTTCCGCCGCCGAGGGAAAGTCGCCGCGCCAGACGATGCGGGTGCGGCCGCCGAGATCCTCGAACACGATGGTCTGCCGGAACTGCACCGGCTCGACGTCGTCGCCGCCGCCATGGCGGTACACCAGGCGCTGCGGCGGCACGACCTCTTCGAAGGTGATCCGGTTCTGATAATCGCGGCCGTCCGGTCCGTGCATGACGAAGCGCCAGACGCCGCCCGGCCGCATGTCGAAGCTCGACGTGGTGGTGGTGAAGCCGTTCGGTCCCCACCACTGCGCCAGATGCTTTGGATCGGTGAACGCCGCGAACACGAGTGCGCGCGGCGCATCGAACTCGCGGACGCCGACGATCGATCGCGGGTCGCTGTCGAGATCGAGGCTATTTTCTAGGCTCATCGTCGGCATCCTTGCGGTCGTCGGCAATTTCTTTGGCTTGCAGCGTCTTCAGGTATTCATCGAGGCGGTCGAAGCTCTCGTCGTAGAAGCGGCGGTAGTGCTGGAGCCAATCGTCGATATCCTTGAGCGCGCGCGGCTCGATGCGGCACGGCCGCCACTGCGCTTCGCGTCCCCGCGTGATCAGGCCGGCGCGCTCGAGCACTTTGAGGTGCTTCGACACCGCGGGAAGGCTCATAGCGAACGGCTTGGCGAGTTCGGTGACATTGGTCTCGCCCAGCGCCAACCGCGCCAGAATGGCGCGGCGGGTGGGGTCGGCGAGGGCACTAAAGGCGGTATTGAGGCTCATTTGACCATCTGGTTAATTAACTTAATGGTTCAATACGCTGACGGCGCAGGGCTGTCAAGCCTCGCGCTCCGGATGCCCTGGCCGTTGTCCTTTCTCCTTTCCCCGCTAGAACCGGCGCCATGAATTTTCTCCGCATCTATTTTCGCGTGCTGGCGCTGCTGCGACCCGTGGCACGGCTCGCCGTAACGCTGGCGCTGGCCAATGTCGCGCTCGCCGCGGCGCAATTCGTCGAGCCGGTGTTGTTCGGCCGCATCGTCGACGCGCTATCGGGCGCGATGCCGTTGGGTGTGCACGACGCAGCGTGGCGGCTGGCGCCGCTGATCGGCGCCTGGGTCGGTTTCGGGCTGTTCGTCATCGTCGCCGCGACGCTCGTTGCCTGGTACGCCGACCGGCTGTCGCACTACCGCCGCAACATGGTGCTGGCAGATTATTTCGAGCACGTGCTGCAATTGCCGCTCGCCTACCACGCCGGCGCGCATTCCGGCCGGCAGATGAAGGTGATGCTCACCGGCACCGACACGCTGTGGTGGCTATGGCTGTCGTTCTTTCGCGAGCACATGTCCGCCTTCGTCTTCATCGTGCTGTTGCTGCCGGCGTCGCTGGTCTTGAACTGGCGGCTGGCTTTGCCGCTAATCGTGCTGTGCGTTGCTTTCACCGTGTTGACCGTGTTCGTGATCCACAAATCCTTTGCGCTGCAGCGCGCCGTCGAGCGGCATTATTCCGACCTCGCCGAGACTGCCGCCGACGCGCTCGGCAATATCGCTTTGGTGCAGAGCTATGCCCGCGTCGAGCTTGAGGTCTCGGGGCTGCGCACGGTGGTGGATTTGCTCCTGCGCGCGCAGATGCCGGTGCTGTCGTGGTGGGCCATCGCCACCGTGCTCACCCGCGCCGGCACCACGCTCACGCTGCTCGTCATCCTTTTGACCGGCACGTATCTCAAGCTCGTCGGCCTCGCCTCGGTCGGCCAGATCGTCAGCTTCATGGCCATGGCGGCGATGCTGATCACGCGGCTCGAGCAGGCGGTGAGCTTCTCCAACCGGCTGTTCATGGATGCGCCGAAGCTCGCCGACTTCTTCGGCGTGCTCGATACCACGCCTGCGGTGCGCGACCGGCCGGACGCGCTCGATCCCGGCCGCGTGCGCGGCCTGGTCGAATTCAAGGCGGTGTCGTTTTCCTATGACGGCCGTCACCCCGCCGTGAACGATTTGAGCTTCACCGCCTTGCCCGGCGACCGGGTGGCTTTGGTCGGTCCGACCGGCAGCGGCAAATCGACGGCACTGGCGCTCTTGCATCGCGCCTTCGACCCGCAAGCCGGTGCGATTGCGATCGACGGCGCCGATATCCGCAGTTTCAAGCTCGCGGGGCTGCGCCACAATATCGGCGTGGTGTTCCAGGAGACGCTCTTGTTCAACCGCTCGATTGCCGAGAATCTGCGGGTAGGGCGGCCCGACGCCACCGAAGCGCAATTGCGCGAAGCCGCGGCGCGCGCGCAGGCGCTCGATTTCATCGATCGCAATCCCGACGGGCTTGAGGCCCGCGTCGGCGAACGCGGCCGGCTCCTCTCCGGCGGCGAGCGCCAGCGGCTGGCGATTGCCCGTGCGCTCCTCAAAGACCCGCCGATCCTGATCCTCGACGAAGCAACGAGCGCGCTCGACCCGGTCACCGAGGCGCGGGTCAATCTGGCGCTCGACGAAGTGATGAAAGGCCGCACCACCTTCGTCATCGCCCATCGCCTCGCGACCATCCGCAACGCCACCCGCATTCTGGTGTTTCGCCAAGGCCGCATCGTCGAAACCGGAACGTTCGACGAGCTCACCCGCCGCGGCGGGGCTTTCGCCGAACTGGTCGAGGCGCAGTTCGGCATTGCCAAGGAGGTCATTGCGAGCGGAGCGAAGCAGTCCAGTCCCGCGGCTTAGTTTCCTTGATTGCTTCGTCGCTTGCGCTCCTCGCAATGACGGTTACCGCAGCCGCTCCAAAATGCTGACGTAATTCGCCACCGCGGTGCCGCCCATATTGAAGATGCCGCCGAGCTTGGCGTCTTTGATCTGCATGTCGCCGGCGGTGCCGGTAAGCTGCATCGAGGTGAGCGCATGCATCGATACGCCGGTGGCGCCGATCGGATGGCCTTTGGATTTCAGCCCGCCGGAAGGATTGATCGGCAGCGCGCCATCCTTGGCGGTGATGCCGTCGGCGATGGCGCGGGCGCCCTGGCCTTCCGGCACCAGTCCCATCGCTTCGTATTCGATCAATTCGGCGATGGTGAAGCAGTCATGGACCTCGGCGAATGACAAATCCTTCAGCCCGACGCCGGCCTCGGCTAGCGCGCGCTGCCAGGCCACCGCGCAGCCTTCGAATTTGAGCACGTCGCGGCGCGACATCGGCAAAAAGTCCTGCACGTGTTGCGCGGCGCGGAACACGATCGCTTTGTCGAGCTTGAGCGCGGTTTCCACGTCGGCCAGCACCAGCGCCGCGGCGCCGTCGGAGACGAGCGAGCAATCGGTGCGCTTGAGCGGTCCGGCGACGATCGGATTCTTCTCGCTCTCGGCACGGCAGAACTCGTAGCCGAGATCTTTGCGGATCTGGGCGAACGGATTGCCCACGCCGTTCTTGTGGTTCTTGGCGGCGATGCGGGCGAGCGCGTCGGACTGATCGCCCCAGCGCTGGAAATAAAGTCCGGCGATCTGGCCGAAAATGCCGGCGAAGCCGCCGTCGATGTCGGCTTCCTCCCGCACATAGGACGCTTTGAGGAGATTGCGGCCGATCTCCGCAGGCGGCGTCGTAGTCATTTGCTCGACGCCGACGACGAGAACGATTCTCGCCGATCGCGCCGCGATCGATTTGAGCGCCCTGATGCACCGCGGCGGAACCGGTGGCGCAGGCGTTCTCGACGCGGGTGGCGCGCTTAAAGCGCAGATCGGGCGAAGCCTGCAGCACCAGCGAAGCGGTAAAATCCTGCGCCGAGAAGCCGGCGTTGAAATGGCCGAGCACGATCTCGTCGACGTCTTTCGCCGCGACGCCGGCATCGGTGAGCGCCGCGCCGGCGACCCGCACGATGAGACTTTCGACGCTCTCGCCGGCAAGCTTGCCGAACGGCGTATGCGCCCAACCCACGATGCAAGCCGTCATGGTTCCTCCCGGTGTTTCGTCTCGGCCTCGTGCTCCGCCGAACTTTCGTCGCTTTTCATTGGCTTAGGAAGAGTCGCTTAGGAAAATTTGCCAATCCACACTGCCTTTAAGGATAGCGCTAATCGGCTTTGCCTTCGAGGCCGGCTGTGGTTTAGATAGGTACCAACCAGCGCCTCGTGAATATCGTGGAACATTCGCGGCCCCGACCCCCCAAACTGGGCCCGATCAACCGAACGGACCGCGACTAGTGGATCGTAACAATTCGTTCCGGGCGCTGCTGCTCGGTTTTGCCTTAAGTTCGGTTGCCGTCGGGACAGCGGCCGTGACTGCGGTCGTATCGGCCGCGCCGGCGCAGGCCGAGTCGCTCATTCTCGTCGATGCCGGTTCCGGAAAAGTCCTGCGCGCCGACAACGCGACTTATCCGTGGCATCCGGCGTCGCTGACCAAGCTGATGACGCTCTACCTGACGCTCACCGCGTTGCATGACGGACAGATCACGCCGGACACCTTGTTCACGGTGTCCCCCAATGCGGCCATGCAGTCGCCCACCAAGATGGGTTTCCCGGTCGGCACGCAAGTCACCGTCGACAACGCCATCAAGATGATGATGGTGAAATCGGCGAACGACATGGCGGTAATGCTGGCCGAAGGGCTCGGCGGCTCGATCGAGCAATTCGCGGCGGAAATGACCGACACCGCGCATCGCCTCGGCATGACGGAAACGAATTACGTCAATCCGAACGGCCTGCCGGACGACAATCAGATCACCTCGGCCCGCGATCTCGCCATTCTGGCCCGCGCGCTCATTCACGATTTTCCGCAATATAGCGGCTATTGGCACATTCCGGCGATCAAGTATGGCCGGCGCATCGTGCGCAATTACAATCCGCTGCTCGGCCGTTATCCCGGCACCGACGGCATGAAGACGGGTTTCGTCTGCGCCTCGGGCTTCAATCTCGTCGCCACGGCGAAGCGCGGCGACAAAAAACTGATCGCCGTGGTGCTCGGCGCGCCGTCGTCCAGCGCCCGGGCCATCAAGGCCGCGGAAATGCTGCAATACGGATTTAATCAGGGCCCGTTGTCCTGGCTGACGCCGTCGCTGGGCAACGTCGATTCGCTGACGCCGATCGACGCATCGCCGCCGGATCTGACCGACGAAATGTGCGGCCGCCATCGCCGCCGCGCCGCAAGCGAGACCGACGATCCGGATGCCGACTTCGACACCGGCAACGACAGCAACGCCGTCGATGGCGGTCCGAAATTTTCCACCATCCTGTCGGCATTGCGCGCGCCGAGCGCCGACAACCTGTTGGTCGATCAAGGCCCGGTGATCCCGGTCGTGGTCTATACCGGTCCGACGCGATCGCCCGACGAGATCGCCAAGCTCGAAGCGCAGATCGCCGCGGAGCCGGTGCACAAGAAGGCAAAGCGCAAAGTCGCGGTGGCCAAAGGTGAGATCAAGAGCGACGATGCGACCGCGGCGGATCGTAAGCCGGCAAAGCCAGACGACCACAAGCCGCTGAAGCCTGCCGCGCGCAAGCCGGCCGTCGACGGCAAGAAACGCGACGGCAAAACCGCCACCGTGCACTGGACGCCAATGTCGTCCTCGGCGTTGGCGGCGAGCCCGCCTCCCGAGCTCAAAGCCGACGTTCCGCCGGCGCGCGAAGCCGAAGTCCTCGCTCACGAACATCCCGCAATAAGCCTCCCGCGGCGGCGATCCGGCGGGTTTTGCTTGCGTTCGTGACACCCGTGACGAAAGCGTCGCTGTTGCCTAAGCTTGGGCCCACGGATAACCAAGCGGCAGCCTCCATGTCCGACAGGATCACCATTGCCGCGCTTCAAGCCATGAAGCGCGAAGGAAAAAAGAGCGTCGGGGTCGTGGCCTGGGATTACCAGCTCGCGCGCATCGCCGAACGCGCCGGATTCGATTTCGTCTCGGTCGGCGATTCGGTCGGCGTCAATCTGTGGGGCCGCGCCGACGTGCTCGATGTGACGCTCGACGAGATGCTGGTCTGCTGCAAGGCGGTGCGCCGCGGCGTCGAGCGCGCCCTGGTGAGTTGCGACATGCCCTATGGCCCGGTGCAGCAGGGCATCGCAGCGGCGCGCGCGGCGGCTGCCCGTCTCATGAACGAAGGCGGCGCCGACATGATCAAGGTCGACGCCGCAGCGGATTTTCCCGACGTCGTGCGCGCGCTCACGGACGACGGCGTGCCGGTGTTCGCGCAGTTCGGGCTCACCCCGCAGACCGCGGCGAAATACGGCATTCCCTACAGCGCGCAGAACTCCCCGCAAGCGCAAGCCAGCGCCGCCGCGGCGGCGCGGCTGGTCGAGGAAGCCAAGCTTCTCGAAGCGGCCGGCGCCGCGCTCCTCGATTTTACCAATTCCGGTCCGGCGGCCGGCGCGGCCGTGGTCGCGGCGGTATAGATTCCGGTGATCGGTGGTTTCGGCGGCGGGCCGTGGCTCGACGGCCGCGTCCGCCTCGCTCACACCGCCATCGGTTACGGCGAGAAGTGGCTCGACTCGCAAACCGACACTTATTTCAATTCCGCCAAGGCGACGCTCGGCGCCTTTACCGCGCTGATCGCCGATGCCCGCGCCGGCCGCCAGATCAAGGGCTGACCATGCCGAGCGCAGTCATCGACGGCATCGCCACGCGCTATGAGATTGTCGGTCAAGGACCGCCGCTGTTGATGTATGCGCCCGGCGGCTTCAATGCCGTCGTCGAAGCGTGGTCGACGCTCGGCGTCTACGCCAAGATCAAATTGCTCGATCATCTGCCGCAACGTTTCACCTGCATCATGTTCGACCGCCGCGAATGCGGGCAGTCCGGCGGCCGCGTCGAAACGGTGACCTGGATGCATTACGTCGCGCAGGGCAAAGGACTGCTCGACCATCTCGGCATTGCGCGCGCGCATCTGATGGGCGGCTGCATGGGCTGCGCGCCGGTTGCGGCCTTTGCCGTGGCGTATCCGCACATGGTGACGAGCATGGTGCTGTATTGGCCGGTCGGCGGCGCCAGATACCGCATGTCGAGCCATCGGCGCTTTGCCGAGCATCTCGCCTTTGTGGCAAGCGACGGCCTTGCCGGCGTGGTCGCGCTCATACGCAAGGAGGGCAAGCCGTTCGGCGCCGATCCGCGCGGCGGCCCATGGGCCTCGGTCATCGCGCGCGACGAGACTTTCGCCGCCGCCTATGCCGCACAGAACTCGGACGACATATGCTCGCTTATGCGAGGGCAATGCGCGACGCGCTGTTCGATCGCGACACCGCGCCCGGCGCCAGGCCCGAAGATCTGATGCGGACCGAAATCCCGGCGCTGATCGTGCCCGGTCACGACGCCGCGCACGCCACCTCGGCGGCGCGCTATCTGGAAGAATGCCTGCCGCAGTCGCACTATTGGGACATGGCGGTCGACGGCCAGACCGCGGCCGCAACCAACGCGCGTCTGACGGAATTTTTTGATAGCATCGCCGCCTAACCGGTTTCCCCCGATGGTCGATTATTATTCGACGTTGTTGCGTGCGGTGACCGCGCCCGGCGCCGGCGATGCGCAATGGCGCAACGCCGTTTACGACCGCGCCCGGCGCATGTTGTCGAGCCGGCTGCACACGCTCAAGCCGGCGCCGCCGCGCACGCAGATCGCGGCCGAAGAAGCCGCGCTGGAAGCCGCCATCGAGCGCATCGAGCAGGAATTGTCGTGGACCGAGCACGGCGGCATCGCGCCCGACGCGCGGACCCATGATCGGTTCGGCGAGATCGGAAGCGAACCGCCAACGGCGCGAGAGGAAGGTCTGGTCGCGTCACCGTCGCGCCCGTTGCGCGCCGGCCTGGATCGCCGCGGCCGTCGTCGCCGCCGCGCTCGCCGCCGCCGGTTATGTCTTTTGGGCGGCGGGCTCGCAGCCATCGCCGCTCGGCAAGACAGACGCGCAAAACAAGCTGTTGCCGTCGCAGGCAACGCAAGGCCGCGGCGAAGCGACGATCTTGCGCCGGGCGTCGACGGCGGCAATTCCGATCCCGATATGGCCTATGTGTTTCGCCGCCAGCCGACTTTTTATCGAACGCTGCAGCCGCGCCGGCACCATCATCGTCGATAAGCGCAACATTTTCTCTATTTAATTCAACCCGGCGACGTCGCGCTGCGCTATGGCATCGCGGTGGGCGGGCAATGTGCCGATCTCGTCGGGCTGCGTCATATCGCGAGCATGGCGGAATGGCCGTCATGGCAGCCGCCGCCGGACTTGCTCAAGCGCACGCCGGCGCCGATGCCCGGCGGCCCCGGCAATCCGCTCGGCGCGCGCGTCCTCGCGCTCGACGACGGCGCCTCGCGAATTCACGGCACCAACGCGCCGAAGACGATCGGCAATTTAGTGTCGTTCGGCTGCATCCGCCTCGCCAATGACGACATCGTCGACCTTTACGGCCGGGTGAAACTCGCGACGCCGGTGGTCGTCAATTAGAGACAAGAGCCGTTGACCGGCCCCGCCGAACTGCTAGCGTCACTTTGGCGCGATCGCCGCACCAACCCATCGGGACGGAAGCATGTTCACCGCGCAGCGCCGCCGCACCGACTGGCGGCCGATTTTGGTCATCGCGGTCGTCCTGCTTTTCCTTGCCGGCATTCCCTATCTCGGCTTCGATGTCGCGACCTTCTTCTGCGTCATCGCCGTGTTGTGGCTGTTCGGCGAGCGCCGCGTGATGTTTTCATTGTCGCTGGCGCTCGGCATCGCTGTGGCGCTGTGCGCCGGATGTGTCCTCGGATTGACTTTGGGGCTGCAGGCGATCGGCTAATCGAGACGAAAGCCCTTTCCGCGCACAAAGCAGCCGAAGTCGGTGCGGGTCGGTTCGGCATATTGCCGGGCCTTGTCTTCGGACCAGCCGTAGAGGCTGCGTCTCGCCCCAGCGCTCGACATTACGTTGGCGCCGATAGGGCCGCAGAGCGGCGCGGCGCCGATCATAAGCATCGATCTCTCCGGCAAGGTCGTGCTCGCGATAGGCGTTCTCGATCACGGTGGTGTCGAAGCGACAATCGCGGCGTGATTTCGCCCGCCTGCGCCGGCCAGCCGACGCACAGTCCCGCGACCGGGATGACCCGGTCCGGCAATTTTAATGCATCGCTGACGATGCGCGGATGATCGCGGATCGCGCTGATCGGGCAACAGCCGAGCCCGACCGTGGCCGCGGCATGGATGAACGTCGTCATGACGATCGCGGCATCGACCGCGGCATTGAAGAACTGATCCAGGTGATCGTTGGGGAACGGTTTACC
Source organism: uncultured Alphaproteobacteria bacterium (assembly GCA_963807125.1). Lineage (GTDB taxonomy): Bacteria > Pseudomonadota > Alphaproteobacteria > Rhizobiales > Xanthobacteraceae > BOG-931. The sequence goes on along the minus strand of CAWEAH010000008.1, from coordinate 396,597 downwards.
GCGCAGCTCGCATAGCGCCGGCAATCGCGCGCCGTTCGCGGCGAACACTAAAAACGCCGGCGCCTCCAGAATCCACGGCATGTCGGGAATGGTCGCGACGATCGCGCTTGCGGATCGCCATGTTGCCGACAACGACGATATCGGCTTGTTGGAGATCGCTTTTGGACGGCGCCGAGAGTGCGCAGGCGCACAAGAGCCGCAGCAGATCGGGCTCGACGGCGCGCGCCGCGTAGCGCCGATGCGAACGATGAGCCGGCGATTCTTGCCAGCGCATCGAGGCCGGCAGGCGCGGATCGACTGCGAATTGCTCCCCGAACCGCTCAAGCAGCGCCGAGCGAATTGACTGGGCGATCTCGTCATTCACCATGGATGGCTACGGCTGTGTCTGCGGCGACCGACTACTTTGCCGTGCGATCCAGAAGCTCGATCGACACGCCCTCCGGCGCGCGGATGAAGCAGACCCGCACGCCCGGACGCACCGTGGTCGGCTCGCGGGTGAATTCGACGCCCTTCTTCTTGAGATCCGCGGCGATCGCATCGATGCCGCTGACCGCAAGACCGAAATGATCGAGCCCGCGATAGGGGATGGTCGGCGCCGGATGGGTGCCGTCGCCTTCGCCGACCGGAGCGATGAAGATATTGGCGCCGCCGAGCTTCAGATCGATCCGCGGCTTGCCCTCTTGCATGCTGCGGACCACTTCGGCGCCGAGCATGTTTTCGAACCAGTGCGCCATGGCCTCGGGATTGGTGGTGCGCAGATGAATGTGGTCCCAAGTCACCTTGAAGTCTGGCTGCGCCATGGCGCGTTCTCCCTGTTACGCATTGACTTCGGAACGTTATGGCATGTCGGCGGTACTGCCAACGCTCTTTTGCCGCGACCAAGGCCCGGCGCGCAATTTAGTGGCGCGACGGCTTGGCGGAGGCTTCGGCCGCCGTCGCCGGCGCGGCTTTGGCGGCCGCGCCCGTCCAGCCGGCCTTGGCAACGACACCCTGCAGCATTTGCAAGATGCGCTGCAATTCGGCGCGCGACAGTCCGGCGGCGGCGCCTTCGCCGCTCATGCCGTATAATTCGAGGCGGAAATTATCGCCGCGCGGCGCGATCGTAACTCGATCGATGAGCTCGGCCGCGCCGGCGCTGGATTTGAGGATCTCCGGCGGGGTGACCGACATCGCTTGCTGGGTCTTGGCGATGGCCGCCTCCCGCTCGAAGGCGGTGAATTCGCCGCGCATTTCCGCCGGCGCGCGTCTCGCCAGATGCCGAGGTGCCGTCGAGAAATTCCGGCATGCGCTCAAGAAGCGCCAGCGCAACCCGCCGCGTCAGCCAGCAGGACCACGCATCGGGACGGCCGGGATTGACGGCGGCCGCGATGCGGTCCTCGCGGGGCTCGTAGACGAACTGATCGAGGCGATCGCGCGCATGGACGATCAATTTAGCTCAGGCCGCGGATTTGTGCTATGCGGCCTGCCGCATCAGGCGCGGTGCAGCGGCGCGTCGGTGACTTTCTGCAACGCCTCGAACGTCAGGCCCGGCACCATATCGCGCACCGACGAAGCCTTCATCGGCGACGTCGAGCACCGCGAGATTGGTGTAGACGCGCTTGACGGCGCCGAGCGCGGTCAGCGGATAGGTGCAGCGGCGCACCAGCCGGCTGTCGCCGGATTTGGTCAAGTGCTCCATCAACACCCAGAGCTGCCGGGCGCCGGCGGCGAGATCCATGGCGCCGCCGACCGCCGGCGCGGTGTCGTTGTCGGAGGTCGACCAGTTGGCGATGTCGCCATTCTCGGCGACCTGAAACGCGCCGAGCACGCACAGATCGAGATGGCCGCCGCGAATCAGCGCGAAGCTGTCGGCGTGATGCATGTAGGAGCCGCCGGTGTCGCAGCGTGACATATTGCTTGCCGGCATTGATCAGCCAGCGGTTGATCTTGTCCGGCTCTGGCGCCGGGCCCATGCCGAGCACGCCGTTCTCGGAATGGAAAATGACCTCGCGCTCGGCCGGCACGTAATCGGCGATTTGCAGCGGCGCGCCGATGCCGAGATTGACATACCAGCCTTCGGGAATGTCGCGGGCGAGACGCGCGGCCATCTCGTTGCGCGACAGCGGCTTGCAGCCATCGAGCATGGTCACCGCGTCCGTCATTACGTCACCGTCGGCTCGCCATAAGGCACATGCACCACCCGATGCACAAAGATGCCGGGCGTGACGATTTTCTCCGGATCGAGCGCGCCGAGCTCGACGATGTGCTGCGCCTGCACGATGGTCAACTTCGCCGCCGTCGCCATCACCGGATTGAAATTGCGCGCCGACGACCGATAGGTGAGGTTGCCCCAGCGGTCCGCTTCCCAGGCCTCGATCAGCGCCACGTCGCCGGCAAGCGCCTCCTCCAGCAAATAGTTGCGGCCGGCGATTTCGCGCTCCTCCTTGCCGGCGGCGAGCTTGGTGCCGACCGCGGTGGCGGTGAAGAAAGCCGGAATGCCGGCGCCGGCGGCGCGCATGCGTTCCGACATGGTGCCCTGCGGCACGATCTCAAGCTCGATCTTGCCGGCGCGATAGACCTCCTCGAATACCACCGAACCGGCGCTGCGCGGATAAGAGCAGACGATCTTGCGCACGCGGCCGAGCTCGAGAAGCCGCGCCAGGCCGGTGCGGCCGGTGCCGGCATTGTTGGAGACCACCGTCAAATCTTTGGCGCCTTGCTCGATCAGGCCTTCGATCAGCGCGTCGGGCTGGCCGATTGAGCCGAAACCGCCGAGCAGGACGACCGAGCCGTCGCGGATACCGGCCATCGCCTCGGCCATCGTTGGCACGATTTTATCGATCATCGGCGGTATCCCCTCCCTGGTGGGGAAGGGCAGGGGTGAGGGCGGAGGGCGCATCGCATTTTCTTGGATGCGATTTGTAACCGCAGCTCTCAGACGACGCCAGAGAGATGTTTGTTCGCGACGATTGCCGGTCTTCTCTCGGCGTGGTCGGTTATTTCGGGCCGCAGGGCGGATTAACGGCAATGTCCGGAGTGCCGGTCTGTCGGCTGTTGATCATCGCACTGCCGGGCGGCCCTGTTCTTCCGCCGATGGTGTCGTCATTGCCGGCGGTGGCCTGACACCCGGAAGTCCTTCCGGACGCTGTTGCGCCGCCCGGTTGATTTCCGGCCGTGACGCTGCCGGTATCGGCATTAAAACCGTTGGTGCCCGGCGGATTGGTGGTCGCGTTGGGGCCGGGAGCGTTCGCGTTCAGCCCGTTGCTGTTTGCGTTTATGCCGTTGCCGGTGGTGTTGCCGTTCATTCCATTGCCGTTGGTATTTCCGTTTATTCCATTGGCGTTGCTGTTTCCGTTGATTCCATTGCTCGTCGCGTTTGTTCCGCTGCTACTCGTTCCTGTGCCGCCCGTTCCGGTGGAAACTCCGCCGGTCCCTACGCCGACGCCCGTACCCGCCGCGCCAACGCCTGCGCCGACACCGGATCCTGCTGCCACTCCAGCGCCACCAGCCCCGCCACCGCCGGCACCACCGCCACCGCCCCCACCGCCGCCGCCCCCACCCCCCGCGGCCCAACTCGGCGTTGCCAGCCCCATCGCCAAGGCGACGCTCAGTGCGATAATCCAGGGACGTTTCATGGTCATTTTTTCTTGCTTTCCAAAACGCGCTTATCCGCTCGTTGCGATAACGAGAGGATCGCCTTTGGCGTTCCCACAGAAAGCAATGGATCTCGGATGCCGAACGATAAGGCTGCGGAGCCGGCGTTCAGTTGCGCGGAATCACCCCGCCACACGCGCCCGCGTGCTCTCGGCGAAGGCCGGCATCACTTCGCGGGCAAAGCGGCTGAGATTGTCGCTTGCCTTGTCGAGCACGAGGCCGCCGCCGTTGAGCAGGACATATTCGACGCCGAGCCCGCGCAATCGTTCGAGCTTGCGGGCGATCTCGTCCGGCGTGCCGTACAGCGCGCTGTCCTCGCTCGCCTCGCGGGTGTCGGAATAGGTCATGATGCTGGCTTTGCTCTTGGTGCCGTCCGGCGCGCTGGAAATCGCTTCGAGCCGGCGCTGCGCTTCCATCCGCCGTTCCAGCGCCGCGTCCTTGTCGGCCTGGCTCTTCGCCACGTAAAAGGCGCGCGCGACGCCGACCTCAAGCGGATCGAAGACGCGGCCGCGCTCTTCCACCGCTTGCTTGAAAATGGCGATGCGTTCGGCGACCGCCTCGAACGACGCGAACTGGTCGAGCAGAAGGTTGTAGCCGCGCGCGGCAACCTGACGGATCGAGTCCGGGCTGCCGGCGCCCATCCACATCGGCGGATGCGGCTTTTGCGCCGTCGGCGGCTCGACGATAACGTCCTCGAAATTCCAGTACTTGCCGTGATGCGAGAAGCGCTGCTTCGAGGTCCAGGATTTCACGATCACGTCGAGCGTTTCGTTGAAACGCGCATCGGCTTCCTCGATCGGCACGCAGAAGCCGTGAAATTCGTTGTGGCGATAGCCTTTGCCGACGCCGAAATCGAGCCGCCCGCCGGAGAGAAGATCGATGGTGGCCGCCTGCTCGGCGAGCAGCACCGGATTATGCCATGGCAGCACCAGCACCGCGGTGCCGAGCCGCAGCGTCTTGGTTTTCGCCGCGACCCAGGTCAGCAAAGCCAGGCTCGCCGAAACCTGGCCGAAACCGGTGAAGTGATGCTCGACCAGAAAGGTCGAATGGTAGCCGAGCGCTTCCGCCTCGATATTGTAATCGACGAATTGCCGATAGCCTTGCCCGGAATCCACGTCCGGTCCGCCGTGGCGGGCCGTGGCGCTGCCGAAAAGACCGAACCGCATGAAGGCCGCTCCCTCTCTTTGCGCCGGCAATGTAGCGCATTGGTCGCGCCCGGAGCTATAGTGGCGCGGGGAGGAGATTATGATGTCACGCCGTATCGTTGCGGCCGGGATGGCGACGAGTGCGCTGATCGCGGCCTTGCTTTATCCCGCGCCGCGCGCCGCGGCCGCCGACGATTATCCGAGCCGCCCGGTCACGGTTATCGTGCCCTATCCGGCCGGCGGCGGCGTCGATTTCATGGGCCGGCTGGTGGCGCAGTATCTTTCGGCGGCGCTCCACCAGCAATTCGTCGTCGAGAACCGCGGCGGCGCCGGCGGCATGATCGGCACACGCGACATCGCGAAAGCGGCGCCTGACGGCTACACCATCGGCATGATGCTGACCGGCATCAGCCTCGGACCCGATCCGGGATATGACGTCAATAAGGATTTCGCGCCGATCGGCGTGGTCGCGTCGACGCCGATTATCGTCGATGCCAACCCGTCGCTGCCGGTGAAGTCGCTCGCCGACGTGATCGCGCTGGCGAAGAAAGAGCCGGGCAAACTTTCCGCCGGCACACCGCCGGCGCCGACGCTTAATTATTTCGCGGCCAAGCTGTTCAATCTGATGGCCGGCGTCGACATCACAACCGTCGCCTATAAAGGCACGGGTCCGTTGACCAACGATCTTCTCGGCAATCATGTGCCGCTCGGCTTCAACACCATTCCCGCCTCGGTCAGCCAGATCGAGGCCGGCCAGTTGCGTGGCCTTGCCGTCGCCGCCGCCACGCGCTCGGCGGCGCTGCCCGATGTGCCAACCTCAGCCGAATCCGGCCTGCCGGGCTTCGAGGCGGTGCAGTATTACGGCGTGGTGGCTCCGGCCGGCACGCCGCGCGCCGATCGTCGACCGGCTCAACGCGGCGCTGCGCGCGATGCTGGTTTCCGACGACGTGAAAAAGCGCCTTATTGCGGCCGGCAGCGACCCGGCGCCGTCGACGCCCGAGGACTATGCGCAAAACATCCAGCGCGAGGAAGGCAAGTGGGCCGCGCTCGTCAAGAAGCTCGGCTTGAAGATCGAATATTCAGGAATCAATCGAATGGAACTGGGACTGAAGGGTAAGGTCGCGCTGGTGACTGGATCGAGCCGCGGCATCGGCCGCGGCGTCGCATTGGCGCTGGCCGCCGAAGGCTGCGACGTGATGCTGACCGGCCGCGATGCAGCCGCGCTCGGCGAGGTCGCGGCGGCGATCCGCAAAACCGGCCGCCGTGCCGGCGTCGCCGTCCTCGATCTGCGCGAGCCGGGCACGGCGGAGAAACTGATCGATCAGATCAAGCGCGAGCTCGGCGGCCTGGATATTCTCGTCAACAATGCCGGCACCACCAAGCGCGGCGATTTTCTTGAATTGACCGACGCCGATTGCGCGGACGGCTATGCGCTGAAATTCTTCGCCCATGTGCGGCTCGCGCGCGCCGCCTGGCCGCTGCTTAAAGAGCGGCACGGCTCGCTGGTCGCGATCGGCGGCACCGGCGGCCGCAAGCCGACGGCGGAGTTCACCATCGGCTCCTCCGTCAATGCGGCGGTCGCCGCGTTTTCCAAATGCCTCGCCGACCGCGGCAAGGAAGAGGGCGTGCAGGTCAATTGCATCCATCCGAGCATGGTCGAAACCGACCGGCTGTGGAAGCGCATCAAGGCCGAGATGGAGCGCACCGGCTGGCCGGAGGACAAGGCGCGCAAGGAAATGTGCCGCGGCTTCGGCATCACCCGCTTCGGCACCGTCGAGGACGTCGCCGACCTCGTCACCTTCATCGTCTCCAAGCGCGGCACTTGGCTGCACGGCGCCACCATCGATCTCGACGGCGGCGAGATCCCGACGCTGTAGCTTGTCGTGCTCCGCGAAGGCGGAGGCACCCAGTAATCACCAAAGGTTAGCGACATGAACTCAGTCGGCAGTGTTTACTGGATCGTCCGCCTGCGCGGACGATGACAGATAATGGCATGACCAACATCCTCCTCACTCCGGCGCGCATCGGGCCGGCCGAAATCAAGAACCGCATCGTCATGCCGCCGATGACGACGCGCACGGCGGACGCAGAAGGTTTCGTCACCGACGACAGCGTCGCTTATTACATGGCACGGGTGCGCGGCGGCACCGGCCTCATCACCGTCGAGATGGCGTCGCCGGAAAAGTGCGGCCGCCATCGCCGCCACGAAGTCGGCATCTATGACGATCGCTTCATTCCGGGACTGACGCGGCTCGTCGGCGAAATCCATGCCGGCGGCGCCAAGGCGTCGATCCAGCTCGGCCATGGCGGCGGCCACACCCGCGTCGACATTTGCGGCGAGACGCCGATCGCGCCCTCGGCCATTCCGCATCCGGTCTACGAAACGACGTTCGAGACCATCATTCCGCAGGCGATGACCAAGGAGCGGATCGCCGAGACGACGGCCGCCTATGTCGCCGCCGCGCGCCGCGCCAGCGGAGGCCGGCTTCGATTGCGTCGAAGTCCATGCCGCGCATGGCTATCTGATCTCGCAATTTCACGCGCCGTTCGAAAATCGCCGCAACGACGAATACGGCGGCAGCCTCGAAAACCGCGCCCGCTTCGGGCTCGACGTTCTGCGCGCGGTGAAGGCGGCGGTGCCGGGCATGGGCGTGATCTATCGGCTCTCGGTCGAGGATTTCTTTCCCGGCGGCTTGCCCTACGGCGAAGGCCGGCAGATCGCGATCTGGGCGGCCGCCGCCGGCGCCGACGCGCTGCACGTCACCGCCGGCCATTATCGCTCGCTGCCCTCGGCGCAGATCGTGCTGCCGCCGATGAGCTTTCCCGATGCGACCTTTCTCGACTTCGCCGCCGACGTGAAAAAGCAGATCGACGTGCCGGTGATCGCGGTCGGCCGGCTCGGCGATCCGGCCACCGCGCAAGCCGCGGTCGAGACCGGCAAGACCGACTTCATCGCGCTCGGCCGCACGCTCATCGCCGATCCGCAATGGGTCGACAAGGTCGCGCGCGGCGAGCCGATCCGGCGCTGCCTCGCCTGCAACACCTGCATCAACGACATGCGCGGCGGCGCGCGCATCGGCTGCGTGGTCAACGGCGCCGCCGGCCGCGAAACCCTGTTCGCCGATCCACGGCCGCCGCAGGGCGAGCGCATCGCCGTGATCGGCGCCGGTCCGGCCGGGCTCACTTATGCGAGCCTGGTCGCCGCGGGCAATGCCGTCACGGTGTTCGAGAAGAACGCGCAGCCCGGCGGCAGTTTTCGTTATGCCGGCAAGGCGCCGCTCTATCAGGAGGTCGAAGCGAACGAAAAAAGCTTCGCGCGTTATATCTCCGACCTTGCCGCCGCCTGCGTGATGAAAGGCGTGAGCTTGCGGCTTTCGACCGACGTCAATGCGCTGCCCGGCTTGCTGGCGCCGTTCGACCGCATCGTGGTCGCTACCGGCGCCGACTATCGTTTCGGGCTCCGACCGTTTGCCGAGTGGTTGCTCGATCGCGGTTTCGCGCGTGGCCCCGGCTTGGCGCGGCTGTTTGCGCTGCCGGCGCTCCGCGACTGGTTCTATTATCGCGGACGGCTCGCCACCGGCGAGCGCTTCAAAGCTTTGGCGCGCCCGGGCCAGAAGATCGTCGTCATCGGCGATGCCGCAAGCGCCGGCAAGAGCAAACAGGCGATCGCCAGCGCCTTCGAAGCGGCTTTGTTACCCGCCGCTACGTCATAGCGCGATTTAGCCGCGGCCTTCGGCATCGGAAAAGTCATCGCATCCATCTGAAATCCGCAGCCGTTTTTCGGTTGCCCTGGCACGCTTCTTGCGAATTCTCAAACGCGTCACACGACGCTGCGTGTCTTTTCCGGGAGTTCCATGACCGCTGCAGCGAAACTTCGCCTCGATAAGGTCAGTATGACGTTTAAAACGTCATCCCGCCCGTTCCAGGCGCTGGCGCCGGTCACGCTGTCTATTGCGCCCGGAACGTTCGTCAGCCTCATCGGACCCTCCGGCTGCGGCAAAAGCACGCTGTTCAATATCATCGCCGGCTTGCTGCAGCCGACCGGCGGCAAAGTGTTCATCGACGGCGCCGACGCCACCGGGACGATTGGCCGGGTCGGCTACATGCTGCAGAAAGACTTGCTGCTGCCGTGGCGCACCGTGCTCGACAATGTCATCCTCGGCATGGAAATTCAGGGCGTGCCGCTCCGCGAGGCGCACGAGCGCGCCCAGCCGCTGCTTCGTCGCTACGGTCTCGGCGGCTTCGAGCACCACTATCCTGCCGCGCTGTCGGGGGGTATGCGGCAGCGTGCGGCGCTGTTGCGTACACTCCTTTTCGACACCGACATCATTTTGCTCGACGAACCGTTCGGCGCGCTCGACGCGCAGACCAAGCTCTACTTGCAGGAATGGCTGCTGGGGCTATGGGCCGATTTCGGCAAGACGGTGGTATTTGTCACCCACGACGTGGAAGAGGCGATTTATCTCTCCGACGAGATGCATGTTATGGCGACGCGGCCGGGCCGCATCGTCGAGGCCATCGCAGTGCCGATTCCACGGCCACGCCAGCGCCGCGCCACGCTCGATCCCGATTTTATTGCCATCAAGGAGCGCTGCCTTGAGCTTTTGGCGGCCGATCATAACGCGTCCTTTGGCGAGGCTGCCTGAGATGCTGCCCGGCGTGACGCTCGATCGAACAACCGGTCTAAGCTCCAGCCTTGGCCGGTCGCGCCGGTCTGCATCCTCGCCGCCGGCCGCGCGGTCGGTTCGGCGCCTGCCGGTGCAAAAGGATTGGCCATTCTGGATCATCCTGGCCGTACAGGTCGGCCTCCTCGTCGGCGCGATCGCCCTGTGGCAGACGGCGGCGGATCTCGGTTGGATCGACGGATTCTTCTGGTCGAAGCCGAGCGCAATCTACGCCACGATGATAAAATTCTTCACCGAAGGCGACGCCTGGACCGACATAGGCTTCACCTTCCGCTCGACCATTTTCGGGTTTTTCCTCGGCACCACACTGGGCTCGCTGCTCGGCCTGTCGTTTTGGTGGTCCCGCAATTATGCGGCGATCGTTCAGCCCTACATGATCTGCTTCGAGTCCTTGCCCAAGCTCGCGCTGGCGCCGCTGGTGATCCTGGTGTTCGGCATGGGGCTCGCGTCGAAAGTCGCCATCGCCACCGCCTTGACGCTCGTCGTATCGACGCTGACCGCCTACGCCGGCGTCAAGGCGCTCGATCCCGACGGCGAGAAGCTGTTCTATTCGCTCGGAGCGACACGCTGGCAGGTTTTTCGCAAGCTTGTGGTGCCGTTCTGCCTGCCGTGGATCATCTCGGTGCTGCGGGTGAACATCGGTCTCGCTTTGACCGGCGCCGTGGTCGGCGAGTTCATCGCCTCGCAGCACGGTCTCGGCCGCGCCATTCTCTATGCCGGTGAAACCTATGACATCGCGCTGGTCTGGGTCGCGGTGCTGGTGCTTTCGATCGTCTCGATCATCATGTACGCCGCGGTCTCATGGCTCGAGCGGCTGCTGCGCAAAGGGATCCGGCAATAGACGGACGAATTCCAGTATCGACAGGAGAAGCGGATGACTAAGCGAAGCGGCGCTGGCACACTGAACCGGCGAAAATTTCTGGGCGCGGCGTCGGCCGGGCTGGCGCTTACCGCGCGCCCGTTCATCGCGCGCGCCGAAACCAAAGAAGTCCTGATTGCCGAACCGGTGCATAGCACCGGTTATCTGCCGCTCTATATCGGCATCGCCAAGAACTTGTTCGAGGACGTGACCGTCAACATCGTGACCATCGAGACCGGTGCCGGCCATACCAATGCGGTCTTGTCCGGGCAGGCTTTCGCGTTCATCGGCGGACCCGAGCATTGCGCTTATGCCAAGGCGAAGGGCGCCGAGCTGCGCTCGGTGGTCAACTGCGTCGACCGCGGCAACGTTTATTTTTGCGCAGAGAAAGGCATGGAGCCGGCCAATACCGATTGGGCGGCCTATATGAAAGGCAAGACCATCGCCACCAGCGGCTATGGCGGCACGCCGAACTCGATCACCCGCTATCTGCTCAAGACCTGGAATCTCGATCCGACGCATGACGTGACGCTCGTGGAAACCGCGAACTCCGCCATCCTGCCGGTGGTGCGCAACAAGCAGGCGCAGATCGGCTGCTCGACCGAGCCGTTTATCACGCAGGGCGTGCGTTCTGGCGTTTGGGGCGAACCCTTCATCAACATTCCGAAGATGATGGGCCCCTACGCGTATTCGACCTTCAATGTGCGGCTCAATTCGGTGCAGAAGACGCCGGAGCTGGTGCGCGGCTTCGTTCGCGGCATGATGAAGTCGCTGAAATTCGTCGACGAGAACCACGACGAGGCGGCGGAACTGGCCAAGAAGCAATTTCCCACCATGTCACTCGACGACCTCAAAGCGACGCTCACCCGCTCCTTCGCCGACAGCCTGTGGAGCAAGGACGGCACCATCAGCCCGGCTGCTTGGGACACCGCCAAAAAGGTGGTGATGGGGGCAGGGCTCCTGAAGGTCGACGTGAAATACGACGAAATCATCGACATGAGCTTCGTCAACAATCTCAAAACTAGTCTATAACTTGAGTTCGTGAGCGCAGTGCGCGACCATTCAATTGCGCGCCCGGCCAAAGCCTCCAAGGCTCGGCGCCGGGCGCGGGCCGCAAAATCTCTATCAGTGGAAGGGAGCAGATATGTCGGAGCCAATTTGGAACCAGTTTCTCACCGAGCGCGATAAGTCCGTATTTGGCACGTCGGGCTACGGCGCGCGCGGCGGCTTCGGCAAGCGGCCGGCATTGCTCGTGATCGACGTGAACTGGGCGTTCTGCGGCGACCGCCCCGAGCCGATCCTCGAATCGATCAAGCGCTGGCGCAATTCCTGCGGCGAGGATGCCTGGGTGGCGTTGCCCTATATCCGTTCGCTGATCGACAAGTGCCATGACAAGGGCGTGCCGGTGCTCTACACCACCGGCGTCCGCCGCGACGATAATTGGGATTCCGGCTCATGGAGCTGGAAGAATTCGCGCAGCGGCGAGGACCGCCAGACCATCGTCACCAATCTCGATGGCAACGAGATCGTCACCCCGATCGCGCCGTCGCCGCAGGACATCGTGGTGCTCAAGCAGAAACCATCCGGGTTCTTCGGCACCAACATGGCGAGCTATCTGACGTTGCTCGGCTGCGACAGCGTCCTCGTCACCGGCACGACGACATCGGGATGCGTGCGGGCAACGGTTCTCGACGCGTTCAGCCTCAATTACCGCGTCGCGCTGGCCGAGGAAGGCTGCTTCGACCGCTCGCAGGCAAGCCATGCCATCAATCTCTGCGACATGAACGCCAAATATGCCGACGTGATGAAGACCGCGGAGGTTTTGAGCTTTCTCGATGGGCTGCCGGCCGGCATGTTCGACCTGCCGACTGGCACGCCGGCCTCGCCGCCGCAAAAGCGCGCTGCAAATTTCTAGGGTGCCCAATTGCGGGCTGGCGGCGCCACCGATGATCGCCGCCAGCGGACAAAAGGCCGCATGCCTGCATCGCTTTGTCGCCATTATGACTTGGCAACGCTCCGCTGCGGCGCAAGCGCGGGGCGTGGAACGAAGCGATGGACATCCGGCAAAGAAAAAACCTCCTTGTCATTGCGCCGTGCCTCGTCGTCATCGCCGTCATGATCGGGCTGGTCGCCTATTCGCCGACGCTCTATCGCCTGTTCTGCGGCGCCACGGGGCTCGGCGGCACCACGCAGCGCGTGAACGACGACACCGCCGCCATCGCCAGGCGCATGGTGACGGTGCAGTTCGACAGCAATGTCGAGCCGGGCCTGCCGTGGCGCTTTGCGCCGGAGCAGCGCGCCGTCAAGGTGCATCTCGGCGAGCAGAAGCTCGTCTATTTTTCCGCCGAGAGCGTGAGCGATCAGCCGATCGTCGGTCATGCGACGTTCAATGTGACGCCGCTGCAGACCGGCATCTATTTCAACAAAATCCAATGCTTCTGCTTCACCGAGGAACGGCTCGATCCGCATCAGAAAGTCGATATGCCCGTGGTGTTCTATGTCGATCCGGCCTACGGCAAGGATGCGGAACTGCGCGACATCGATACGATCACGCTGGCCTATACGTTTTTCCGCTCGGCCAACCCTGCGAACGCGCAAGACCTGTCCCGCTTCCTGCCCGGCGCGCCGCCGGACCCGGCCAACGGCGAAAAATTGTTTGCCCAGCGCTGCACCGCTTGCCACGCGCTCGACGCCAACAAGTTCGGCCCGATGCTCGGCGGCGTCGTCGGCCGCACGGCCGGCGCGGTCGCCGGCTATCCTTATTCGCCGGCGCTCAGGGGCGCCGGGCTCGTCTGGACGGCGGACAATCTCGATCGCTGGCTAAGCGGACCGCAGCAATTCATCCCCGGCGTGAAAATGCCGGTCCGCGTCATAGAAGCCACATCGCGCCGCGACATCATCGCCTATCTGAAAGAGGAGAGCGAACCGGCGCTCAAGGCCAAAACGAGCGCGTCAGGTTCCTAACCGCTTGCCGGTGCCGTAGGCGGCGCTCAGAAGACGCGAGAAGCTCAATCCCTGAACGACGATGGTGAAGATCACCACGGCATAAGTCACCACCAAGAGCTGCGTCCGCCATGGTGACTCCGGCAGCGTCAAAGCCAGCGCAATCGAAATGCCGCCGCGCAGTCCAGCCCACGTCAGCACCGCCGTGATGCGCCACTTTTCGGCAAGCGTATCGCCGGTCAGCGCGATCGGCACGCGCGACACTGATGAGACGCGCGACGATGGCAAGCGGAATGGCGAATACGATGGGGATGAGCTCGCTCGGCGTCACCACCAGGCTCATGATTTGCAGCCCCATGAGCAGGAACAGCATGGTGTTCAAAATCGCATTGAGCGGCGACCAGAAGCCGATCAGCACCGCGCGCGTATCCGGCGTCATGCCGAATTGCGGCGACGGCGAACCGAGACATAGCCCGGCGGCGACCACCGCGATCGGCCCCGATAGATCGGCGAGCACGGCGAGGCGATAGCAGCCGAGCACCAGCGCCAGCGAGATCACAAGCTGCAAACTGTCGTCGTCGATCCGGCGCAGCAGCCAGGCCGCCAGCCAGCCGGCGAGAATGCCGACGAACGCGCCGCCGCCGATCTCGCGAAACAATGCGATGAGCACATGGCCGTGGCCGAGTTGGATAGCGTCGCCCTGCGTGACGCCGAGCGCGAGAAGAAACAACGCCACGCCGGCGCCGTCGTTGAACAGGCTTTCGCCGACGATTGTACCGCGTAGCCGCGCCGGCAGGCCGGCCGCGCGCAACAAATTCTCGATGACCACCGCATCGGTCGGCGCCAGCACCGCGCCCAGCACCAGGCACCAGACCAGCGGGATGGTCGCGCCGGACCCGGTGAGCGCCCACATGGCGTAACCGAAAATGACCGTGGAGACGATCACGCTCACCGTGGCGAGCGAGATAATCGCCAGACGGCGCCGGTTCAGCTCGGCGACGTCGACATGCAGGCTGCCGGCGAACAACAAAAGCGCCAACGCGCCGTCGAGAAAGAACTGCGGCAGGTCCGCGGCGCCGAGCGTGGCGCGAAACCAGCGCATGACATGCAGGTGGAACGCATGATCGCTGCCGACAATGAGGAGCGAGACGAACAGCGAGCCGAGCAGCATGCCGATCGCCGGCGGCAGCTTGAAGGCGACATGGTTGACGCAGCCGATCAGCGCCGCCAGCGCCAGCACGATGGCGAGAAGGTCGACCGGCCCCAGCTCCAGTCCCAGCCCCATATCGCGTCCATCCCGGCAGCCGCTGTGGCTGCGGCCGAGCTAATGACAGTTTTTCGCAGCCGGGCGAAAGCCAGGCGCTATTTGAGCGCCGTGGAAATCGTCGAGAAAGTGGTTTTCAGCTTGGTGCCCATTCCGGTAATCACGGGAATGATGGCCAGCGCAATACCCGTCGCGATCAGGCCGTATTCGATCGCGGTCGCTGCGCTTTCGTCTTTGAGGAATCTGACAATCAGACGCATGGGGCCCCCCAAGGATATCTTTCCTCCCTAAAGCCGGAATCTTATTAGGTGTTTAAGAGCAGCGTAGAAACCCGGTCCCATCGGGCCGGAAGGCGCCGCTAATCAAGCTTTTACCGTCATGGGACATATACAGTGTGAAGTTGTGGAAAGAGCCTGAGAGAAATTCAGATGTTGCGCGCACCGAATATCGCTTTGTTTGTTATTTCCGGCTGCCTGGCCATTCTTGGCATCTTGGCGGCGCTGCCGATCTCACTTCCCATTCCGGGCCTGACCGGCAACTCGGCATGGTACATTTTCGCGGCGTGGTTTCTGCTCGCTGCAAACACCGCGATACCGCCGGTCACGGCAACGGCAGGGAAATAACGCCGTCCCGCGCCGGGCGCCGGCACGGGGCGATGCGGCAGATCGCCGACGGCGCTGTTACGCGCGGCCGGCGAATTTGCGTGCGGCTTCGAGGTGTCCGTAGCTCTGCACCGGCGCGCACATCAGGAAGCGGTAGCCCTCCTTGACGATGCGTTCGGCATTGCCCTGCTCGACATGCGGATGGCCGACCACGACATTGTGCTTCTTGCAGGTGTCGACGATGCGCTTCATCCATTCCAGCACGGTTTTGTGCTCGTATTGCCGGGGATAGCCGAGCTCCTGCGACAGGTCGCCTTCGCCGATCAATATGCAGCCGATGCCCGGAACGTTCTTGAGCATGGCGTCGAGATTGTCGACGCCGCGGGTATCCTCGATCTGGAGGATGCAGAAGATTTCGCCCTGCGGATTGAGCGGCCAGACGTCGGCTTTCTGATAGTATTCCTGCTGGCTCAAGCCCCAGTAGCGCGCCGCGGTGGTCGGCCCGTCGCCGCGGATACCGGCGGGCTCGAAGTGTTCGGCGGATTTCAGCCGCGGATAGCGGCAGGCGCCCACGGCGTTGGCGGCCTCCTCGACCGTCGAAATATGCGGAAACACGATGCCGTAGCAGCCCATGTCGAGCGCCTGCTTGGCCTGCCATTGCGCCATCTCGACGCCGTTGACCGGAATGCGGACCATCGGCGTAACGCCAGGCACCACCGCGGCGGCCTTCGCGATCTGGGCACGGTTGAGCATATATTGCAGGCAGTCCCGCAACAGCCGTCCGTCCCACGGATTGTGCTCCATCTCGAACACGCAGCCGTCGAACTTCGATGTGCTCATCGCCACGGCGCTGTTGATCTCGGCCGGCGCGAAACAGGTCAATGCATGCTGGCCCGCTTCCAGCGCCCGAATGACGCCATTGAGCCTCGGTAGATCAGCCATTACAGAACTCCTCCGTTTTGCGGCCGGCATCCTATCAGAATGTGCTGCCGGTTTGACAATCGCGCCGCGCGCCGTACTGTCGGGCCTCCCCAGCAACCCCAATCTTTAAGTACGGCGCCAGTCATGATCATCGATTGCCACGGCCACTACACTACCGAGCCCAAGGACCTGCATCGCTTCCGCAAGGAACAGACCGCGGCCGCCAGTGCCAAGGACAAGATGGCGATGCCGTCGCGGGCGTCCTTGAAAATGTCCGACGACGAAATTCGCGAATCGATCGAGGGCAACCAGCTCAAGCTGCAGCGCGAGCGCGGCACCGACCTGACCATCTTCTCGCCGCGCGCCTCGGGCATGGGCCATCATATCGGCGACGAGAGCGTCAGCATGGAATGGTCGCAGATCTGCAACGATCTGATCGCCCGGGTGGTGTCGCTGTTCCCGAAGAACTTCATAGGCGTGTGCCAATTGCCGCAATCGCCGGGCGCCAACCCCGCGCATTCCGCCGCCGAGCTCGAGCGCTGCGTCAAGATGGGCTTCGTCGGCTGCAATCTCAATCCGGATCCGTCGGGCGGCTATTTCAATTCGCCGCCGATGACCGACAAGTCGTGGTTCCCGCTGTACGAGAAGATGATCGAGCTCGACGTGCCGTGCATGATCCACGTCTCCGGCTGCTGCAATCCGGCGATGCACACCACCGGGTCGTATTACCTCAATGCCGACACCATGGTGTTCATGCAGGTCATCCTGTCGGACCTGTTCAAAACCTTTCCCAAGCTGAAATTCATCATTCCCCACGGCGGCGGCGCGGTGCCGTTCCATTGGGGCCGCTTCCGCGGCATCGCGCTCAACAACGGCAAGCCGGAGCTCGCCGAGATCATGGGCGAGAATATTTTCTTCGACACCTGCGTCTATCATCAGCCCGGCATCGATCTGCTCACTCAAGTGGTGCCGATCGACAACATCCTGTTCGCCTCGGAGATGGTCGGCGCGGTCAAGGGTAACGATCCGCGGACCGGGTTCGGCTTCGACGATACCAAGCGCTACGTCGACAAGGCGCCGATCGGCGAGGCCGACCGCAACAAGATCTTTGCCGGCAATGCCTTGAAGGTTTACGCGCGGCTGAAGAACGCGGCGGCGGTCAAGGCGCTCGCATAGGCGAAACGGGCATTGGCCAAGGCGGCAAAAAGAAGAAACCCAAGCGCGCGCCGGCGCACCCGTGTGATTCGCGTCGGCGCCCGCGAAATCGAGACGCGCGGCCTCGCCGAGAGTTTCTGGACCGACCTCTATCACCGCGCCCTCACCGTGTACTGGCCGGTGTTCTTTGCCAGTGCGGCCACGATCTTCATCGTGCTCAATGCGGTGTTTGCGTTGGTCTACTGGCTCGGCCACGAGCCGATCGCCAATACCAATCCCGCGATCCCGCTGCCGCTCAACCTGTTCTATTTCTCGATCGAGACGCTGGCCACCGTCGGCTACGGCGACATGCATCCGCAGACCGACTACGGCCATCTCGTCGCCACGGTCGAAATCTTCACCGGCATGTCTTTCCTCGCGGTGATGACCGGGCTGATCTTTGCCCGCTTCTCGCGGCCGCGCGCCCGGTTCATTTTCGCCCGCCACCCCATCGTCGGCCGGCACCTCGGGCAGCGGACGCTGATGGTGCGGGTCGCCAACGAGCGGCATAACACCATCTCGCAGGCCACGGCGCGGCTGTGGCTGCTGCGTCTCGAAGATGCCGACGACGGCGCCCAGCTTCGCCGTTTCTACGAGCTCAAGCTCGAGCGCAACGAACATCCGATGTTCGCGCTGAGCTGGACCTTGTTTCACTTAATCGACAAGGCAAGTCCGCTGCATGGCGTGACCGCCGACGATCTCGCCAAGACCGACGGGGCGCTGGTGCTCAATCTCAGCGGCGTCGACGACAACTCGGCGCAGCATCTGTATGCGCGGCAGATCTATTCGCATAACGATATCCGCTGGAATCACCGGTACCGGGATATGTCCAGCTACTCCGACGCCGGGAACCTCTTGCTCGATTACAGCCTGTTCCACGAGGTCGTGCCGGAACAGGCCTGAAGCACCCGCTGATACGGGAGCGCCGCTAGCCCGCGAGCCGCAAATTCCGGGCGCGGCCGGCCCAATTGCCGAGCGCCTTGACCGTGCTCGGCGAGGTCTTGCCGTAGTCGAGCGCGATCACATGCTCGACGGGGGCCGGCGGAGCGCTGCGGCTGTGTTTGCGGCCATTGCCCGATGCGCGCCGCGACTTGCCGCCGGCAAATTTCTTGGCGTGATTGAGCGCGATCGGGCCGACATGGGTGAGGAACACTTTTTCGTGCGGCCGGGTCAGCGTCTCGATGGCTTTTTTCAACGGCAGGAATTTTACGGCTTTGACGTCGGCCGTCAGTTCGTGCGACGGCGGCCCGACGACCCGCATCAGCCAGAACTGCACGATCTTGAGCCGGCCTTCGGCCATGTACGACATCGAGCCGAGGAACTCGTGGACGGAGGTGTCGTAGCCGGTCTCTTCCAGCACCTCGCGCTTGGCGGCGACGTGGGCGCGTTCGCGCGGCAGAAGCTTGCCCTTCGGCAGGACCCAGGCCTTCTCCCGCCGCATCCGCACGACGGCGATGCGCGGCCGCACCTCGCCGCGCAGCACGATGCCGCCGGCCGCCAGGATCGGCGCGTAGCCCTTCGCCGAATCAGTCATGGCAAATTTATGCCGAACGCGCTGGCGGCCCGCAAGCCGGGAATTGCCGGATGTTGTTTATGACATCGTGATGACGATCTTGCCGAAATGCGCATTGGCGCGCATCACGGCGAGCGCCGCGGCGATCTCGGCCAGCGGATAGGTCTTGTAGATCGGCAAAGCGAGCTTGCCCGCTTCGAGCGCCGGCCACAGGTCGGCGCGCATGCGCCGGTTGATCTCGCGCACTTCTTCGGCGGTGCGGGTACGAAAGGTGACGCCGATATAGTCGATGCGCTTGAGCGCGTGCTTGTCGAAATCGAACTCGCCTTTCATGCCACCGAGCCGGCCGACATTGACGATGCGGCCCAAAAGCTTGGCCGCTTCGAGATTGCCGTTCATCACGCCCGCGGAAATCAGGTCGACGACGAGATCGACGCCCTTGCCGTCGGTCGCCTTTTTCACTTCGGCGGGCCAGTTCGGGTCGCTGGTGTCGAGCGCCAGGTCGGCGCCGTACTCTTTGAGCCGCGCCCGCCGCGCCGCATTGGTCGAGGTGCCGATGACGAGTGCGGCGCCCATGACTTTGCCGATCTGCAGGCCCATCAGCCCCATGCCGGCGCTGGCGCCCTGCATCAGGAAAGCCTCGCCGCGCTTCAATCGTCCCGCCGTCACTACGGCGTTGTGCATGGTCTGCAGCCCGATCGGAAAGCAGGCCGCCTGCTCGAACGTCATGTTGTTGGCCGGAATCTTATGCACGCGGCCGGCGTCGGTCGCGACATATTCGGCGAAGCCGCCCGGCGCCGAGCCCATGACGCGGTCGCCCGGCTTGAAGTCCTTGACCTCGCCGCCGACGGCGGCCACCTCGCCGGAGCATTCCAGGCCGAGCCGGGCGCCGATGCCGCCGACACTGCCGTGCTGATGGCCCAAAGCGACCAGAAGATCGGCGCGGTTCAGGCTCGAGGCCCTGACCTTGATCAGAACCTCGTTCGGCTTCGGCTCGGGCGTGGGCAGATCGCGGATTTCCGCTCCCTGTTCGCCGACCACGGCAGCTTTCATGACGCTTCCTCCGCTATCGCTTTATTTGACTGTGCTATCGTTCATCGGGGGCGAGTTCAACGGGGCCCCCCGTTCGGGTCATCATCCGCGAATGCGGATGATCCAGTCATCACCGATAAGGATGGCGCGTACTGGATGGTCCGCCTTCGCGGACCATGACAGACGGTTGCGATGGAGCCGCACCCCGACATCGGCTAGATTGCCGCCATGAACCAGGCCGTCCGCCCGCAACGCATCGCCGCTTCGGTCTGCCCGCACGACTGCCCGTCGACCTGCGCTCTCGAAGTCGAGGTGTTCGACGCCCACACCATCGGTCGCATCCGCGGCGCGCCCGACAACGCCTATACCGCCGGCGTGATCTGCGCCAAGGTCGCGCGCTACGCCGAGCGCGTGCATCATCCGGATCGTTTGCTCCAGCCGTTGCGCCGCGTCGGCCCAAAGGGCTCGGGCGAATTTGCCCCCGTCTCCTGGGACGACGCGCTCGATCTCGTCGCCGAAGCCTTCACCCGCGCCGAGCAGCGCCACGGCTCGGAAACGGTGTGGCCGTATTATTACGCCGGCACCATGGGCTATGTGCAGCGCGACGGCATCCATCGCCTGCGCCACGCCAAGAAATATTCCGGCTTCTTCTCGACCATCTGCGTCAATCCGGCCTGGACCGGCTTCATCGCCGGCACCGGCAAGCTCGCCGGCGCCGATCCGCGGGAAATGGCGAAGTCGGATCTCGTCGTGATCTGGGGCACCAATGCGGTCAACACCCAAGTCAATGTGATGACGCACGCGACTCGCGCCCGCAAGGACCGCGGCGCCAAGATCGTCGCCGTCGACGTCTACATGAACTCGACCATGAAGCAGGCCGATCTGGCGGTGCTCGTGCGCCCCGGCACCGACGGTGCGCTCGCCTGCGCGGTGATGCATTGCCTGTTCCGCGACGGCAACGCCGATTGGGATTATCTCGACCGCTACACCGACGCGCCGCGCGAGTTGGAAGCGCATTTGCGCACGCGCGGTCCGGATTGGGCGGCGGCCATCACCGGCTGCCCCGCCCCGACCATCGAAGCTTTCGCCCGCCTCGTCGGCGAGCGGCCGCGCGCTTATTTCCGGCTCGGCTACGGCTTCTCGCGCTCGCGCAACGGCGCCGTCAACATGCACGCGGCAAGCTGCATCGCCGCGGTGACCGGCGCCTGGCGCCACGAAGGCGGCGGCGCCTTTCATAACAACGGCGCCATCTTTCATCTCGATACCGGCCTGATCGAAGGCGCCGATCTGCGCGACCGCTCGATCCGCATGCTCGACCAGTCCCGCATCGGGCCGATCCTTGTCGGCGACGCCGAGGCGCTGCAAGGCGGCCCGCCGGTGACGGCGCTCCACATCCAGAACACCAATCCGCTCTCCGTCGCGCCCGACCAGGAAACGGTGAAGCGCGGCTTCGCCCGCGACGACTTGTTTACCTGCGTGCACGAGCAGTTCATGACCGACACGGCGAAGGCGGCTGACGTGGTGCTGCCCGCGACCACCTTCCTCGAGCACGACGATTTCTATACCGCCGGCGGCAGCCAATATATTCTGCTCGGTCCGAAGCTGATCGAGCCGCGCGGCGAATGCCGCTCCAACCACGAGGTCAATAACGCGCTCGGCAAGCGGCTTGGCGCGCGCCATCCCGGCTTCGACATGACGGCGCGCGAACTGATCGACGCCACGCTGCAAAAATCCGGCTGGGGCACGCTCGCCGAGCTCGAACAAAAGCGCTGGATCGACTGCCAGCCCGATTTCGCTACCGCGCATTACCTCGACGGCTTCGCTTATCCGGACGGCAAATTCCGCTTCAAGCCGGACTGGCCCCAGGTGCCGTTTCGCAGGCTCCATCGCACCGTGCTGCCGTCCCAGGCGTTTCCGCCATTGCCGGACCATTGGGACGTCATCGAGGAGGCCGACACGGCGCATCCGTTTCGGCTCGCCACCTCGCCGGCGCGCGGCTTTCTTAATTCGACCTTCACCGAGACGCCGACCTCGCTCGCCGCCGAGCGCCGGCCCGAAGTGATGATCCATCCCGACGACGCCGCCCCGCTTGCGATTGCAACGGGCGACTTAGTTGTGCTCGGCAACGGCCGCGGCGAAGTGCGCCTGCATGCGAGAGTATTCGACGGCGTCCGCCGCGGCGTTCTGATCGCCGAAATCGATCTGGCCGAATTCGGCCTACGCCGACGGCCGCGGCATCAACACGCTCACCGGCGCCGACGCCGTGGCCCCATTCGGCGGCGCAGCGCTTCCACGATAATAAGGTGTGGGTGCGGAAAGCGTGATGCATCCGCCCCCGCGATAGCGGGGAGGGGGACCGCGCTCTTGCGCGGTGGAAGGGGCGTCGGACTCAAGGAGATTTCGGCGGCGAAAGTGAAGTCGTCGGTCGCCTCTGTCTTGCATCAACCGATTTGCTATAATGCCGCCATGGTCAAAACACTCGAACAAGCCATCGCCGAAGTTGAGCGCCTGCCCGCCGAGGATCAGGAACAGATCGGCCGGACACTGCTCTCGCATATCGAAAAGCTGCGCGCCTTGCGCGAGGAAATCGACAAAGGCATCCGCTCGCTCGATGCGGGACAGGGCAGCGAGTCCAACATCGACGAATTCATCCGGCAAAAGAACCGGTAGATGGCCGAAGCCAGGCGCGCGGCTCTCTGGTCGCCCGAGGCGCTCGACGATCGCGAGAGGATTTGGGATTATTACGTCGGGGTTGCCGGCAGGCACAGCGCAGAAAAAATCCCTCCGCGAAATCGCCAAAACGATTGCGCTGATCGAGGAGCATCCGCTCGCGGGGCGCGCGCGAAACGAGGTGCGCCCCGGGCTCCGTCCCTTCGCCGCCACGCCTCACGTCGTCTTCTACCGTGTCGTCGACGACACGCCGGAGATCGTGCGTCTGCTGGATGGGCGGCAGGACATCGAGGAGAAGTTCGCGACGGGCGAAGGGGAGTAGCGGCTCGACCGCGGATGGGCGAAATCCGGGGTCCTCAATTCGACCTTCACCGAAACGGCGACCTCGCTGGCGAGTAAGAGGCGGCCCGTCCGAGGGCCTTGCTAGCATCATTCGGTCTGCAGCGGGATGTGAACGTCGATGGTCGGATTTCCCATCAGCTTGGCGGGGAAGCGAGACCCGACGAAGGCCTTGTTGACCGGTTCGACTTCAACACTCAGCTTGCCGTCCGCGACTTCGGCGAGCGGCAGGTCGAAGTCGAAATGCGCGATCGGATTCTGGACGCAGTTCTCGCATTTGTCAGCCTCGTCGGGCTGAAACATGAAACGGGAAGCAATTGGCTTTCCGTCCTTGAGGAGATGGACCGCAAAGCTGCCCGGTATCTTCAGTCGATTGACGCCGGTGACGGAGACCGTCGCGCGTTTGGGGTTGAGCGAGACGTCGCGCTCGATCGACACCGCGCGACTGGTCTTCAGCGCGAAAGCGACGAGCGGTGTGTGGGTTGCCGGCGGCGCGTAGTCGACATCCAGAGAATTTACAGAATCGATCACCTTTAAGGTGTCAAGCCCGATCGGCTGGGCGGTGAACGGAGCCAGCGCTTGCAGTGCGGGGATGGTAAAAATCTGATAGCTGAGCAAATCCGTCGTCTTATTGATCGTGGATAACAGTCCATTGAGGTTTGTGGCCTGCACCCTCTTCTGCCATTGCCACCAGAGCCGGTCCCAGTTCGCGTGAAAGAACCAAAAGACCGGATCGAAGGCGGCGACCGACTGATTGGCCATGGTCGCTCCGATAGAACCGTGGCCGCCATCGTGAGCGGCGATGATGGTGTTGTTCGGCGCGCCGGACCAATAACCGTGAAAGTCCTCCCAGTCCGCCTTGGTGAGAGCGCGATTGATATCGCCTGTCACATCGTAGGTCTGCAAATTACTTTGAATCTGGGGTAGGGATATCGTTGGGTCACGTAACCTTTTTGAAAGCCGCCACCAATGTCCTGCGGCAGGGTGTATTTGTCGAACGGCGCGGATTTGAGAAGGTCCGGAAATGGCGTCGTGATGTCCCAGTAGGGAAGGGTAACGCTCTCGCATCCGGGAATGGAGCGCAACGCGTTCTCGAAGCAGATGAGGTACGCTCTGTGCCATGGGTTGTAGGCCGGCACGTGATGCTGACAATACGTCGGCGCCGGCAGCCAGTGATAACCCGCCTGCACGAAATAGCTGTTCGGGTCCGTAGGGTCCTTGGCCAATATTCCCTGGAAGGCCTTTTTCACCGTGTCGCGCTCGGCCGGGGTTAAGCTGTTCACGTCCTTCCTGATCCGCGTGGCCGCAGTCGTCGCGGCGGCAACAGACAGCGTCCCGGAATTTTGGGCGGAGGACGGGGTGCCTTTCGGATAACCGTCGGACATCCAATTGAGAAAGGTTTGGACCATGTCCTGCGTCCACGGTTGGCCGGGAGGCATATTTTGCGCCGCAACCTGGCCGTAGATGTTGCCCGCACTGGCTTGGACCTGCTGGTAGCTGGTCAAATCCAAACCTTGTTGGCCCATATGGTTGATGTCCGTTTGGGTGAACATCAGGCGGATGGTGTCGTACCAAGTTGGATGCGCGACTGGGTAGATCGGCGTAGCAGGCATCACGGCCTCCTCTCTGTTGGGTCAATCGGACTGGAGCATGAGGTACACCCTCAACGTCGGGTGCCCCATCCTTTCGGACAGCGGACTTTTTTCAGGATCGGTCGATCCAACTGGCGCGATCTCGACGGTTAGTTTGCCGTCGGCGAGGACATTGATCGGCAAAACGAAATCGAAATGCGCGAGTTGAGGTGCAGGGAGAGGCTGAGCGGCGTCGGCGCCGTCCGAAGCCTGGAAGAAGAAGCGCGAGGCGATGCGCCGTCCATCCTTGACGAGGTGGACCGCGAACGAACCCGCGATCGCGCTTGGGTCGATCCCTTCGATGGCGACGTTCGCTTGACGCGTGTCGACCGTGAACGCCTCGGAGATGGATACCGATTCGGAGGTCTTCCGCGCGCCGCTCATGGCCGCAAACCTCGCCGATCGAAAAGCTATTGGCGCCGGGAACAGCGAGTGAGCCTCCCCTGACAAGGACGCCACACGTTATGGTTGAGAATACTCTTCCATCAAGCGGGAACGCAAGGGGCGCGCGACCACGCAAATGAACGGCGTTCGTTCGCGCCGCCGCCTCGCATCGTCTCACCGACGTTGTCTCTTTTCTTGAGACACGCTCTTGACATTCGTCCCCATATCGATTACATACCGATCATCCCGTTCACGGAGGGACCTTTCGCGAGGGTACTTTCGGAAGTGGAACGGGAGCGGTTCCCGGAGATGCAGCGATACACTGCATACCCGGGCGGTCTTGGGCATCGACCGGCCGGCCTACTGCCGGTCTGCGAGGTGCTCGCTGCACTGGCGCCGGGGAGGGTCCTCCCGTTTGCACCCGGCGATTCCAGGAAGCGCGGCCCGGGCCGAGTCGAGAGGTCAACACTCTCGGCGCATGACCGCGGTGGGCGCCGTAAGGCGAGGGCGCCGCCGCTTTGGCTCCTGCACTGTGCGGGAGAGAAAAGCGATGGTGCTCGCCGACCTCGCAGCAGGCTTTAGTCCTACTGCGGCGGGGGCGGATCCCGAGGGTGCGCCGAGCGGCGCCCGCCTCCCTTCTTTTTGAAGGGAGAAAACGTTGGAAGGGCTTTCTTACCGTGGCGTGGAGAGACCTCGGATGCCAAGGCGCATCGCGAGAACGAGAGAATGTGCATCCGCCCCCGCGATAGCGGGGGAGGGGGACCGCCCGAAGGGCGGTGGAGGGGGCGCGGGCCGCGACGATTCACTTGCGACGAAAGCGCAGCGACGAGTCAGACGCCCCTTCCACCATCCTGCTGCGCAGGATGGTCCCCCTTCCCCGCTTTCGCGGGGCAGGATGAAGGGGGCGCACCGCGCGAAGGAGAACGACTGCCCTGAGCGATCTACAGCCCTGGCCGCGTAAACCCGAGCGGCGCCGCATCGGCCGGCACGATCTCCTTGCCGATCGGCCACAGCGCGATGCCGGCGAGTTTCAGATGGGCCCAGGCGAATGGAATGCCGATGATGGTGATCGCCAACAGGATCGCGATGACGATATGACCGAGCGCCAGCCACCAGCCGGCGAGCACCAGCCAGATCAGATTGCCGGCGAAGCCGAGCAATCCGGTGCCGATATCGTGCCGGCCGGTGAATTCGGCGCGCGACACGGCTTTCCGCCCGAACGGCAGCAGCGTGTAGGAGGCGATATTGAGCGCCGACCAGGCCCACGGCAGGCCGATAATGGTGATGGCCATGATGACGGCGGCGATCACCCAGGCAAGCGCCATCCACAGACCGCCGAACACGATCCAGAGGACGTTGAGGAGCAAAGAGAGCGGGGACATGGGACTCTATTTAGGCGCGAAGAATTTAGCCGCAATAGCGATAGCCGTGACGCTCGTTATTGCGAGGAGCGTAGCGACGAAGCAATCCAGCCTCAGTGCCGCTTAGCTGGATTGCTTCGCTTCGCTCGCAATGACAAGTCGCACCTAATCGAACAGCGCCACCGCGCGGGTCCAGCCGGCCGAGCCGCCTTTGATCTTGTACGGAAAGCAGGCGACGGTGAAACCGTGCGCCGGAAGCTGTTCGAGATTTTGCAGCTTCTCCATGTGGCAATAGGGAATTTCGCGCCCGGCCTTGTGGCCTTCCCAGATGATCAAGGGGTCGTGGGTTTCGAGCCAGCGCTTGCGGATATGCACGAACGGCGCGTCCCAGCCCCAGGCGTCGATGCCGGCGACGCGCACGCCGCGCGAGGTCAGATACAGCGTCGCCTCGCGGCCCATGCCGCAGCCGGCGGTCAGATACTCGTCGGTGCCGATGCATTCGGAGGCGCGCGTATTGACCAGCACGATGTCGAAGGGTTTGAGCTCATGGCTGATGCGCTTGAGTTCGGCCTCGACTTCCGCCGCGGTCACTACATGGCCGTCCGGCACTTTGCGGAAGTCGAGCTTGACGCCAGGCCGGAAGAACCAGTCCAGCGGCACCTGATCGATGGTCATCATCGGCGCACCGTCGATCGAATGCGACTGGAAGTGGATCGGCGCGTCCATATGCGTGCCGTTGTGCGTCGCGAGCTGGACGTTCTCGATCGCCCAGCCTTCGCCGTCCGGCAAATCCTCGCGGCGAAGGCCGGGAAACAATTCGCACAACAGCGGCGCCGTGTCGGCGTTGCTCTTGTACTCGATCTTCGGCCGCATGAACGGCGGATCGTAGACCGTCTCGTTTTCGAGCGGCGACGACAGGTCGATCATGCGGCTGGGCAGTTTCATTGGTCCTCGCTTGGGTGTTCGCAAATCTGCATACGGCTTTTTTTACGGCTTGGCACCCTTCGCCGGGTTTTGCGTATAGAGCCCGAGCAATTCGCCTTGCGCCAGGATCTTGCCTTTCATCGCGTCCTGCGCCGCCGGGCCGTCGAAATCCTTGGGCAGGTCGAGCGACTTCACGCTCAGCGCATAAACGGTGAAATGGTAATGATGCACGATGTCGTCGTTCCACGGCGGGCAGGGGCCGTCATAGCCGTAATATTGTCCCTTCATCGCATCGTTCGACGCGGTGACCTTGGTGTAATCGTTCAAGCCCTTGACGCCGACGGTCGAGGTTGCCGGCTTGCCGTGAACGACGCGGGCATTGGAATCGGCGCCTTCCTTGATCGCGGTGACGTTGGCCGGAATATCGACCAGAACCCAATGGAAGAAGTCGTGACGCTTGACGTCCGAGGTCATGGTCACGCCTTCCTTGTTCATCATCTCGCGATGCTCGGCGGGCGAATCGGTATCGAAGAGAATAATGGCGTAGGACTTGGTGCCCTTCGGCCCCTTCGACCACGAAATGCTCGGATTGATATTTTGGCCGCCGGTGGTGTGGCCGGTCGCCGCCGGCGCGCAGAACGCATATTTGTTCGGAACGGTCCCGCCGCTCTTGATCGAGTCGACCTTCACTTTCAGCGTTGCGGCATAGGCCGGCAGCGCGAACAGCGCCGCGGCGAGAATGCCGGCGGCGATTATTTTGGCATGTCTCATCTGTTCCTCCCCGTTGTTCGGCCGCGCGGTTTTGCGCTGACCGGCCTCCCGCTCGCCCCAAGCGGGAGTTCACCGGCGAAACTATACCGGTTATTGGTGAGCCAGAAAGGGGTAGGCGGATGATCCTCGTCACCGGCGCAAGCGGCTTTGTCGGCTCAGCAGTGGCGCGGCTGCTGCTGGCATCCGGCCATGACGTGCGCGTGCTGGTGCGTTCCACCAGCGCGCGGACCAATCTTGCCGATCCGCGGCTCGACATCGTTACCGGCGATCTGCGCGACGCGGAAACGATCGCCCGCGCCATGAGCGGGATCAGCGATGTGTTTCATGTCGCCGCGGATTACCGGCTGTGGGCGCGCGATCCGCAGGAGATCGTGCGTACCAATGTCGAAGGCACGCGCACGGTGATGGCGGCCGTGCTTGCCGCCGGCGTCGCGCGCATCGTCTATACATCGAGCGTCGCCACGCTGGCGTCGTTGCCCGACCGCGCGCCGAGCGACGAAAATCATCCGCTTGCCGCCGACAAAGCCGTCGGCGCCTACAAACTCAGCAAGGTGCTTGCCGAGCGGCTGGTGGAATCGCTGGTGGCAAAAGAGAAGCTGCCGGCGGTGATCGTCAATCCGTCGACGCCGATCGGCCCGGGCGATGCGCGGCCGACCCCGACCGGGCGCATCGTCATCGAAGCGGCGTCGGGCCGCATGCCGGCCTATGTCGATACCGGGCTTAATCTCGTCCATGTCGACGACGTCGCCGCGGGCCATATCGCGGCCTGGCAAAAAGGCCGCATCGGCGAACGCTATATCCTGGGCGGCCAGGATGTGCTGCTCGGCGACATGTTGCGCGAGATCGCGCGTCAGGTCGGCCGCGCCCCGCCGAAAGTGCGGTTGCCGCGGCAGCTCATTTTTCCCATCGCCTATGCCGCGGAGGCAGCGGCGCGCTTGACCGGCCGCGAGCCGTTCGTGACCGTCACTGGACTGCGCCTTGCCAAAGATCACATGTTCTTCTCATCGGCTAAAGCCGAGCGCGAATTGGGCTATCGCGCGCGGCCGTACCGTGAGGCGGTCGCCGACGCGATCGCCTGGTTCCGGCAGCACGGCTATCTGAAATGAAGGCGCTACTGCGCTGCCTCTCGGCGTCCGCGCAGAAAGTGAAAGAACTCGACGCCCTCGCGCAGCCGCCGCACCAGCATGTCGCGGCTGGTCAGCATCTCGCCGACGATTTCCGCGATCTTCGAGGGCCGGAAATAGAATTTTTTGTAAAATTCCTCCACCGAGTCGAAGATCTCGGTGTGGCCGAGATGCGGATAGTCGAGCGGCACGATTTGCGTGCCGTCGTCGGTCAAGAGGTCGGTGTCGGTCGCGAACCAGCCGTTCTCCTTGGCCTGCTTGTAGAGGAAGGTGCCGGGATAGGGCGCGGCCAGAGAAACTTGCAGCGTGCGCGGGTTCACTTCTTTGGCGAACGCCAGCGTCTCCTTGATGGTCTCGCGCGTCTCGCCCGGCAGGCCGAGAATGAAAGTGCCGTGCACGATGATGCCGAGTTCGTGGCAGTCCTTGGCGAAGCGGCGGGCGACGTCGACCAGCATGCCCTTCTTGATGTTGTGCAGGATTTTCTGATTGCCGGACTCGTAGCCGACGAGCAGCAGCCGCAGCCCGCCGGCCTTCATCACCTCCAGCGTCTTACGCGGCACATTGGCCTTGGCATTGCACGACCAGGTGACGCCGAGCGGACCGAGTGCCTCCGCCAGCGCCTCGACGCGGGCATGATCGTCGGTCAGCGTGTCGTCGTCGAAGAAGATTTCCTTCACCTGCGGAAATTCCGTCATGACGTATTTGACGTCTTCGACCACGCGGGCGATCGACATGGCGCGGTATTTGTGGCCGCCGATGGTTTGCGGCCACAGGCAGAAGGTACAGCGCGATTTGCAGCCGCGCCCGGTGTACCAGCTCATATAGGGGTGCTTGAGATAGCCGCCGAAATAGCTCTCGACCTTGAGCTGCTTGTAGAGGGGCAGGACCGAGGGGAGCTGGTCCATGTCCATCAGGATTTCGCGATCCGGATTGTG
Source organism: uncultured Alphaproteobacteria bacterium (assembly GCA_963807125.1). Classification (GTDB taxonomy): domain Bacteria; phylum Pseudomonadota; class Alphaproteobacteria; order Rhizobiales; family Xanthobacteraceae; genus BOG-931. Next base: position 366,667 of record CAWEAH010000008.1, on the reverse strand, counting down.
GACGATCCGCCCGTCGGCTGTGCGGTAGGACAGGCCCTTGATGGTCGGCCAGTCGACGCCCTCGGCGAGCTCCTTGACGGTGAATTCGTATTCGTTGCGGCAGACGAAATCGATCGCCGGGGCTGCTTGCAGGCTTTGCTGCGGCTCGACCGCGACCTTGGCGCCGATGAAGCCGATCTTGGCTCCCGGATTGAGCGCGCGGATTTTGGCGGCCGTCCGCACGTCGGATTTGAAGCTCGGAGTCGAGGTGTGGATGACGATGAAGTCGTGCGTCTTAACGTCGGCTTCGATGTCTTCGAAGGTGAGGTCGTGCGGCGGCGCGTCGATGATCTTCGCGCCCGGCACCATGGCGGCGGCCTGCGCCAGCCAGGTCGGAAACCAGAACGATTTGACTTCGCGCCTCATCTGATAGCGCGCGCCGGCTCCGCCGTCGAAGCCGTCGAACGAAGGCGCTTGAAGGAACAGAGCACGCATCAGGTTTCAGCCTCGCCGTAATAGGCCAGCGTTTTGTCGGCCCGCACGCCGTAGCGCGCACCGCGCCATTCGATATCACGACCGAAGTAGCTGGCAAGGAAAATGGCGAATGAGATTAGATCGCGCAACGGTAGAAGCCACAGCCGCGCGCCGCCCAAGGCGAAGGCGCCATCGAGTTCCAGTGCCAGCACAAAGCGGCAGGTCAGCGCCACGACGACGATCGACGCGGCCGGGGTCAAGCCGCCGAACAACAGGCCTAGCAACGCAAGAGGCACGGCATGCGTAATCGCCAGACCGGCAAAGCCGAGCGGATCGAGGGATCGTATCGTCCGCGCCCAGCGCAATTCGTGCCGGACCAACTCGCCGGCGCTGCGCTCCGTGCAGACATGCGTGACGGCGTATCGCGGGATGGCGACGGCAAGTCCGGCGCCGCGCACCAAGGCGCCGAGCGCATAATCGTCGGCCAATCGGTCGGCGATCGCCTCGAAGCCGCCGGCCGCAGCGAGCGTCGCCCTGCGCAGCGCGATGGTCGAGCCAAAGCACGGCGTCGCCATGTTAAGTCGCAGTCCGACCAGCACGCTGGGCAGGAAATGATAATCGATCGCCATTGCGGATAGATGCGACCACAGGCCCGATCCGGCAGTGCCGCGATAGAGACAGGTCACGAGCCCGACGCCGGACCGTTCGAGGCTGCCGACCACGTGGCGCAGATAATCGGGAGCCACGGCAATATCGCTGTCCGAGAGGGCCAGGATCTCGTGGCGCGCCGAGGCCAGCATGTTGATCAAATTCGAGACTTTGGCATTGGCGCCATGCCGGCGCGGGTCGATCGCGAGGGTGAGGTCGCAGTCGGGAAAGTCGGCGATAAGCCGGCGCACCACCGCGATCGCCGGGTCGGCTGCGTCGGCGACGCCGAAGACGATTTGCACCGGGCTCGGATAGTCCTGCCGGCAAAATCCGGCCAGCCGCAGGTAAAGATCCGGCTCGGCGCCATGAAGCGGCTTGAGGATGGTAACGGCGGGAAGGTTTGCTGCGGCGGCGTCGGCTGTGCCCGCGAAGCGCCGCGCCACCGCGGCTGCGAGGAGCGCATAGCAAGAACCCAACGTGGCGACGGCATAACAGGCCAGCGAGGCCCAGGCGGTAAAATTCGCGACCGTCGTGCTCACGCTCACTCCTGCCGGTTCCGAGCTTTACGGGCCGCAACTATATGGCCCAATCGCAGCTCGTGCACCCAAAAGAAACGGCCGAATTCCGGCTCGAAATCCGGCTCGGGGGTGCTGCCGGGACCTAGGTGCGCCCCGACCACCATCGCCGGCCTTCGATCGTCTGCCACACCATCAGCGACGGTATGCCCAGCACCAGATCCGGAACACGTTTGATCAGCGCCATGGCAAGCGCCACATCGGCCGGAACCCCGAACAGGGCGCTTGCGGCGATCAGTGTGCCATCCTGCACGCCCAGTCCGCCGGGCAGGACAAAGGCGGCGGCGCGGGTCCCTTGGCCGAGACCTTCGATGGCGACCGCCGCGAGCGGAGTGACCGGATAGCCCATGAAGGCCAATGCGATCCAGACTTCGGTGGCGCCGAAGAATACCGTCACGAGATGAACGCCAAGCGATCCCAGAAGGTTGCGATGATTCCGCCAAATCTGTTGCAGCCGATCGCCGAGATCGACGACGTGGTCGAATACGGCCCATTGATGCTTCTCGCCGAACGCGACGAGACGTCGCACCACCGGTTCGAAGGCGCCGAAATTCAAGGTGAGGAAAAATCCCGTCACGGCAGGCACGGCAATGACCAGAATCGTCAGAGCCACACCGGTGACCCGGTGAGTGCCGACCAGGTCGGCGACAATACCCAGCCCGGCCAGTAACAATATTGTCAGGCAGACGACTTGGAGAAAGATGTCGACCAGAACGCTGGCAATCGCCGCACTCGCGGCGGCGCCGAAATGGGCAAGGAGCCGTGCCCCGATGATGTCGCCGCCGACGACGGCAAAGGGAATCAAGGTGTTGATGGCGTCGCGGATATAGCGCAGGCCGATAAATATGGAGGCTCCGGGACGCTTTGGTGTCAGCACGAGCCACCAGCCGATCCCGGCACCTGCCAACGCCACGGCTCGCGCGATGACGACGAGGACGGTGCCCCATCGCGAGCTGACCAGCGCCTGCAGCACCGAGGCAAAGCCGAAATAGGCAATCAGTGCAGTCAGCAAAGCCAAGCCGGCAATGGCGGCAAACGCGGCGAAAAGTTTCATTTACCGGCCATAGAGGCAATTTCGGGCATTATTATCGATGCTTGGCGACGGAGATAAATCGGGTGTGCACTGTGGCTTTTATGCACTAGTGGAGGGCGTACCCGCTTTCTATCCTGTATTTTGGTAGTGACAAAGGACGGGGGCTCTCATGAAAAAGATCGCGCTGGGAACAGCAGTTATCCTTGCACTTCTCAGCATTGCCGGCTGTGCGCAGACCGGCAAGGGCAAGGCTCCGCCGCCCGTTGTGACCAAGGGCTGAGGCGACGTACCCGTACGTCGTTATCTGCCGCGCGAGGTTGCAAAGGTAAGGAGCGTGTCGGCTTTGGCCCGCCCCTTGCTGTGCTGGCGAATGCGGAAGTGGGGACAACGTGATCATCGTCGTCGGACTGGCGTTTGAAGCGAAGATCGCTGCAGGGCCGGGGGTACACGTCATCTGCAGCGGCGACGGCCGCAACTTGGCGGCCAAGCTCACCGCAGCGATCGCGGAGGCTCGCACCTTGGTGCGCGGCTGTCCCGGAATTATCAGTTTCGGCGTTGCCGGCGGCTTGGCGCCGCATTTGCGGCCAGGGACCTGCGTTGTCGGTTCGGCGGTGATCTCCGGATCGCAGCGGATGCCGATCAGCCAGGAGTGGTCGCGTAAATTGCTGCAAACGATACCGGACTCGGTCGCCGGCGCCTTGCTCGGCGTGCCGGCGCCGATTGCGCATCCCGACGAGAAACGCGCCCTGTATTTGAAGACCGGTGCCATCGCCGTCGACATGGAATCACACATTGTGGCTTCCGTCGGGTTGGCGCACGAATTGCCGGTCGCCGCGATCCGCGTGATCACCGATCCGGCCAAGCGCGCGTTACCGGTCTCCGCGGTCGCCGCCATGCGTCCCAACGGAACCACCAATATCGGCGCCATGCTGCGCTCGGTGCTGCACCGGCCGCGTGATCTCCCGGCTTTGTTTCAAACGGCGCTCGATGCCCGTGCCGCGCGAGCCACCTTGGTGCGGGGCCGGCATTTGCTCGGACCGGCTTTCGCGTCGCCGCTGACGACTTGAGAGGCGCCAGCCATGTTCAAGTCTGCCGCCGAAGAAATCAGCCAGTGGGCCGACCAGTGCCGCCGCTGGGCAAGAGGCGCTCGAACGCGCGAACAGCGGGTAACTCTTCAGAGCCTGGAAAAGCTCTTGCACGACGCCGCCATCGAAGCGGAAGAAGAGCTGGAGCTGACCGCGCCGCGTCCGCCCGCGCGGTCCTGATCCTGCCGAAACTCCCGCCGTAGCGCGGCCGTTGCCATCGGCATAAAATGCTGGCAACGAGGCGCGCAATGGCACCGCAATCTTCCGCCCCGCAAGCTCTGGGTTATGTCGGCGTCCGCGCCAAGGATTTGGCGGAGTGGGCCGGCTATGGATCGCGCTTGCTCGGTCTGCAACGCATCGACAAGTCGCGCTCGACGCTCGCCTTCCGCATGGACGACCGCAAGCAGCGCATCATCGTCAATGCCGACGGCGGCGAGGGCGTAAGCTTTTTCGGCTGGGAAGCGACAGACGCGGCGGCGCTGGATCGGCTGGCGGCGCATCTCGACGACCGCGGCGTCAGGGTCGCGCGCGGCGCCCGCGCGCTCGCCGACGAGCGCCATGTGCAGGATTTGATCGTGCTCAACGATCCGCTCGGCAATCGGCTGGAGATCTTTCACGGCGCCGAAGCAGCGACTGAGGCGTTCAAGCCGGGCCGCTCGATTTCGGGCTTCCGCACCGGGCCCTTGGGCCTTGGCCACGTCGTGCTCAACATCGACACGGCGGAAACCATCGACCGGCTGATGGCGTTCTATCGCGACATCCTCGGCTTCCGGCTGACCGACTATTATTCGCATCCGTTTGTCGCGCGCTTTCTCCATCTCAATCCGCGTCACCACAGCCTTGCCTTCATTCAAACCGGCAAGAACGCCGTCCATCACATCATGATGGAGCTGTATAGTTTCGATGATGTGGGCCAGGGCTACGACATAGCGCTTGGCGAAGCGGGGCGCGTCGCCACGACGCTGGGGCGGCACACATCCGACTTCATTACCTCGTTCTATTCCTGGACGCCGTCCGCCTTCATGGTCGAATACGGCTGGGGCGCGCGCTCCATCGATGTCGACACCTGGCAAGCCTATGAGCGCAAGGAAGGCCCGAGTCTGTGGGGCCACGACCGGGCCTGGCTGTCGGCGGAAGACCAGGCAAAAGCCCGCGCGCTGCGCCTGCAGAATGCCGAGAACGGGTATCGCCGTCCGGTCCAGGTGATGGACGGCAATTACGACGTGATGACCGGCGTCTGCCCGTGGTGGGATGGCGTCAAGGCGAAGTCCGCCGCGCGATAATTCGGGAATGGACGCGCCGGCAAACAACATTCACACCCGGGCGATTGCCGCGTTCGTCGCAGGCCTGACCTACGAGAACGTTCCCGCCGAAGTCCGCGAGCGGATCAAGCTTCTCATTCTCGATTCGCTCGGCTGCGCCATCTACGGCGCCAATCTCGAATGGTGCCGCATCCTGCGCGACACGCTCGAGGCGCTCGATTCGTCGCGCACCACGACGGTATGGGGCACGGACAAGAAATTATCGTCGCCGCACGCCGCCTTGGTCAACGGCACGCAGGTGCAGGGCTTTGAGCTCGACGACGTTCATCGCACCGCGGTGCTGCATGTCGGAGCGGTGACGCTGCCGGCGCTGATCGCGGTGGCGGAAAGTCACGCTCAACTCTCGGGTCGCGAATTTCTCGCCGCCGCCGTCGCCGGCTACGAGATCGGGCCGCGCGTCGGTTTGTGCATGGGCCAGCAGCATATCGGCCAGGGCTGGCATTCCGGGGCGACGGTCGGAGTGTTCTCGGCCGCCGCCGGCGCGGCGCGGGCGCTTGAGCTTTCCGCCGACGCCACCGTGCACGCGCTCGGCATCGCCGGCACGCAATCGTCCGGCCTGATGGCGGCGCAATACGGCGCCATGGTCAAGCGCATGCATGCCGGCCGCGCCGCGCAAAGCGGACTGTATGCGGCGTTGCTGGCGAGCCATGGCTTTACCGGAATCGTCGATGTGTTCGAGGCGCCCTATGGCGGCTTCTGCACGACGTTCTCGCGATCGCAGGACCGGTTCGATCTCAGTCAACTCAGCGCCGGCCTCGGCGAACGCTTCGAGACCATGCGCATTGCGCTGAAATTCTATTCCTGCGTCGGCTCCAATCACACCACGCTCGACGCCATTGCCGACATCCGCAAGCGGCATCCGTTCACGCCGGACGACGTCGACGGCATTATCGTGCATGCATCGCAAGTCACCCTCGATCATGCCGGCTGGCCCTATAAGCCCGAAGGGCTGACCGCGGCGCAGCTCAATCTGGCGTTCTGCGTCGCCACGCTGATCATCGAAGGCGACGTCTTTGTCGACGAGTTCACGCCGGATTGCGTCGCCGACCCGGCGCGGATCGCGTTGGCGCGCCGCGTGCAAGTGGTGCACGATCCGGCGATCACGGCGCTCGGCGCCGCGCACCGGCACAAGGTCGCGGTCGAGGTCCGTTTTCGCGACGGCTCGATCGAGCGCGAGACGCGCGAAGCGCCGCGCGGCAGCGAGCATTCGTTCGCCGGCACCGGGGATATTGTCGGAAAATTCCGCAAGCTCAACCGCGGCGTCATGCCGGACGCTCGACAGGACGCGCTGATCGAGGCAGTGCTCGGACTGGACAAGCTTGCGGATAGCCGTACGCTTATAGATCTCCTGCAATCACGCGCGTGACCGGGTCGTCCCCGTAATCGCCGGGAGCGCAGCGACGAAGCCAATCCAGCGCTTTGCTCAATGACGGAGCCTCGATATGGAATTCGGCGTCTTCGATCATCTCGACCGTAGCGGCACGGCGCTGCCGGACTATTACGAGGATCGCCTTACGATCGCCGAAGCCTACGATCGCGCCGGCTTCTACGCCTATCATCTGGCCGAGCACCATGCGACGCCGCTCGGCATGGCGCCGTCACCAAACGTGTTTCTCGCCGCCTTGGCGCAACGCACCCGGCGGCTGCGCTTCGGTCCGATGGTGTTTGTGCTGCCGCTCTATCATCCGCTGCGGCTGATCGAGGAAATCTGCATGCTCGACCAGATGAGCGGCGGCCGCCTTGAGATCGGCTTCGGCCGCGGCGCCTCGGTGATCGAGCTTGAGCTTTATGGCGCCGATCCCGAGGTGGCGCAGGAGATTTATGCGGAAGGGGTCGAACTGATCCTCAAAGGGTTGACGCACAAGCGCCTCGATTACCGCGGCAAGCACTTCTCATTCGACATGCCGATGGAGATCGAACCCTTGCAAAAGCCGCATCCGCCGATCTGGTATGGCGTGCATGCGCCCGACAGCGCCGAGCGCGCGGCCAAGCGCAACCTTCATGTCGTCAGCCTCGATCCTCCGGACATGACGCGCGCGTCGATCGAGCGCTATCGCGCCACCTGGCAGCCGCCGCATCCGGGCGCCGCCTTGCCGAAACTCGGCCTGGGTCGCTTCATCGTCGTCGGCGAAACCGACGCCGCGGCCCTGGCGCTGGCGCGGCGCGCTTATCCGGTCTGGCACCACAGCTTCACGCATCTGTTTCGCGCGGTCGGCCGGCCGCAAAATCATCCGCGGCCCGCGGATTTCGACGCGCTGATGCAGCGCGGGCAGGGCATTGCCGGTTCGCCCTCGACGGTGACTGAGTTTCTCGCCGCGCAGCTTGCGCAGACGCAATGCAATTATGTGGTCGGCCAGTATGCCTTCGGCGACATGACCCGCGACGAGGCGCTAAGCTCGATCGGTCTTTTCGTCGACGAGGTCATGCCAAAGCTGCGCGCGGAAAAGACCCTCGAAATCGCACGCTAGCGGTCGCGCAACTCTTTGAGGTGCAGCAGCACCTTGGTGCGCAGCGCCGCCTGCTCGTCGGCGCTCCATTGGCGAAAGCCTTCCCCGGATTTGAAGCCGAGCTTGCCGTCGGCAACGAGCTTTTGCAGATAAGGCGACGCCGCCGGACGGCTGTCGATCGCCGGCAGCACCGTATTATGGATCGCCAGCGTCAGGTCGGTGCCGACCATGTCGGCATTTTCCAACGGCCCGAGTACGGCAAGCCGCCGCCCGAACGAGGCCTTGATGACGGCATCGACGGTCTCGGCGTCGCAAATGCCGTTTTCGACAAGCGATATCGCCTCGCGCCACAGCGCGTGCTGGAGCCGATTGCCGATGAAGCCGGGCACGTCCTTTTTCACATGCGCCGGCTTCTTGCCGGCGTTCTGGTGGAGCGCCATGGTCCAGGTCACGACGTCAGGCGACGTCCACTGCGTCTCGATGACTTCCACAAGCGGCACCAGGAACGGCGGATTCCACCAATGCGTGCCGAGCGCGCGGTCGCGATGCGTCAATCCTTCCATGATCGCGGTGATCGGAATGACCGACGTGTTGCTGGCAAGGATGGTGTCCGGGCGCACATGGCGTTCGATCTCGGCGAACAGCTTCTGCTTGAGCGGCAGATCTTCCAAGATCGCTTCGACGACGTAATCGGCCTCGCGCACCGCTTCGGCAAGCTCGAAACAGGGTCGCACCCGCGCAATTGCCAAAGGATCGTCGCCGAGGTCGCGCAAATTGGCGGCGATGCGCTTGGTCACGTCGTCGAGGTTCTTCATCACCGTGTCGGTGATGGTCACGTCGTGCCCGGCCAGCGCGAAAACCTGCGCGATGCCGTGCCCCATCAGGCCGGCGCCGACAACGGCGACGCGGGCCTGCGTCACGTCCTTGGCCATGGTCGTCGGCCATGCCTAACCCGCCGTGTAACCGCCGTCGGCGTAGAGGATATGACCGGTATAGAAATCCGACGCCTTGGAGGCGAGGAAGAGAAGCGGCCCGGCCAGATCCTCCGGTTCGCCGAGGCGGCCCTTGGGCACGCGGGTGAGAAAGCCGGCGCGCACCGTCTTGCCGCGCTCGTCGTCGGCGAACATCCATTCCGTCAGCGGCGAACGGAAGACGGTCGGGCCAAGCGCGTTGACGGTGATCCCGGTCGGGCCGAGCTCGCAGCCGAGCGCCTTGGTGATGCCATCGACCGCCGACTTCGACGCGCAATAGGCGGTGTAGCCGGCCGGATGGCCGAGCAGCCCGCGCGCCGACGACATGAGAATGATTTTGCCGCCGCGGCCCTGCTTGATCATCTGCCGCGCCGCCGCGCGCGCCATCAGCCACGATTGGGTGACGTTGGCGTCCATCACGTCGAGGAAATCTTCCGGCTTCTGATCGATGATCTTCGACACTTTGTTCTGGCCCGACGCCACGACCAGGATGTCGAGGCCGCCGAGTTTCTCGACCGCCGCGGCGACGATGGCGTCGCAATTGGCCTCCGAGCTCGGCCGCTTGGCGACCGTCTCGGCCTTGCCGCCGAGCTTGACGCATTCGGCGGCGATCTTCTTCAATCCCTCGGCGTTGTTCGCGCTCAAGACGACGCCGGCTCCGGCCGCCGCCAAGGTCTTTGCCGCGACCGCGCCGAAGGCGCCGGTCGCGCCGGTGACGATCGCCGCCTTGCCTTTGACGTCGAACAGCGACAGCGGATTTTTCAGGAAGTCTTCGGACATGGTAACTCCACGCGTCTTTGATCTGTCATGCCCCGCGAGGCGGGGCATCCAGTAACCACCGCTCGCGCCGGCGATTACTGGATCGTCCGCCGGAGCCTGTCATCGGGCCGGCCACTTCGGGCCGGACCCGTTGGCGGACGATGACGGCGCTGCGTGCCGTCACTTCACCGGCGCGACCGCGACCGCGATAGTGCAGACGTCGTGGCCGCGATTGACGATTTCGCGGCTTTCGTTCGGACCGATATAGACGCTGTCGCCGGCCCGCGCGACTGTCTCTTTGCCGCCGGCGATCACCGTGAGTTCGCCGGAGAGCACGTAATAGATTTTCTCCGGCGGCGAGGCGTCGGGACCGGCGCCGCCACCGGGCAGAAAATGCGAAATGCCGAACACCAGCGACTGCGAGCCGCCCATCTCCGCGCCGTAAATACGCGAAAGATTTGTAGTCGCGGTGGTTCGGCGCTTCGTAGGCCTTGGCTTCCGAGAATTTGCGCACGATCATCTAGAACTTCTCCCCTTTCTCGATCCGGTAATTTCCCTTCGGATCGAGGATCGCCACCAGGCGGATGATGCAGCCGTCGCCGCGGTCCCAGTTCCACGGGAAAAACGCGAAGGTGCAGCGCTTCCCGGTGACCTTGTCGAGATCGCCGCCGACATTCTCGATGCCGAGAATGCCGTTCTTGAACAGGATGCGGTGCACCGGCTCCCAATCGGGAAAGTCCGCTTTCCAGTCGCGGCCGCCCGACCATTCCTTGTATTCGGCGGCGAGATGCGGATGTAAGGGGCCGTTGCGCTGCGGGCCGATGGCGGTCGCCAGCGGATGATCGTTGGCCTGGGTGTCGTGGCCGACCACCTTGACCTTCTTTTCGACGAACCACTCGCCGGCCGAAGCCACGAAGCCGGGCGAATAGCAGAAATAGTCTTCGCTGTCCTCGTAGAGCTTGATGCCAGCCGGTATTGACGATCACGACGTCGCGCGGCCGCACGATCTTGCCGGCCGCTTTCTCCAAATCGTCGTAGGTGATCTGCTCCCATTTCTTCTTCGGGATCGAGACCACGATGCCGGAGCCGAAGAAGTGCGGCAGCGGCACCTCGTCGATGAACGGCGTGCCCTGCACCACGTGCGCCGGCGCGTCGATATGCGTGGTGTTGTGCATCGAGGTCGTGATGCGCTGCGACAGCACGCCCGACTTCGCCATGTAATGAATGCGCTCGATCTTGACGTCTTCGAAATACGGCCAGTTCGGCGACTGGTAGCCGAAGCGATGGGACAGGTTGTAGAACTCGAGCCCCATCGCATTGTTGAGGTTTTCCTCCAACGTCACCCCGCGTATTTTCTGCGTCACGGGCTATTTCCTCCACTCAAAGCATCAAGCCACAGTTGTGCGTTCGGAGGGTTTGTAGCGAATATCGGAAATAAGGTACAGAGAGCGCACAGGATCGAAGCGGCGAGGGGAGGCATGGTCAGGAAAATCGCGCTGGAGGAGCATTTTCTGTCGCCCGGCCTGGTCGATTATTGGCGGCCGACCATGTCCGAAGTCCCGCCGCGAGCGCGCCGAATACTTCTTTCGCAATCTCACCGATTTCGGCGAGCTGCGCCTGCAAAGCATGGATGGCGCCGGCATCGCGCGCGCCGTGCTGTCGATCGCCGGCCCCGGCGTGCAGGCCGAGCGCGACGCCGCCACCGCGACGCGCCGGGCGCGCGAGTCCAACGACTTTCTCGCCGCGCGAAATCGACAAGCGGCCCGGACCGCTATTGCGGCTTCGCGCATCTGGCGATGCAGGACGCCGAAGGCGGCGGCCGACGAGCTGGAACGCTGCGTGCGCGACCTTAAATTCTGCGGCGCCATGATCAACGGCCACACCCATGGCCAATATCTCGATGCCGCCGCGCTCTATCCGTTTTGGGAGCGCGCCGACGCGCTCGGCGCGGTCGATCTATATTCATCCGGCCGATCCGGTGGCGCAGCCGTCGGTGCTGTCCGGCTACAAGGTGCTGATGCGGCCGATGTGGGGCTGGGGCTTTGAGACCGGCTCGCACGCCCTGCGGCTCATCGTCAGCGGGCATTTCGACCGCTTTCCGAACAGCCGGCTGATGCTCGGCCATCTCGGCGAGACGCTGCCGTTCCTGTTGTGGCGCTTCGACAGCCGCGCCGCGTTCCAGGGCCTCAAGCTCAACAAGCCGCCGTCGCAATACATCCGCGAGAATGTCGCCGTGACCACGTCGGGCATGTGCTCGGCCGAGCCGCTGAACTGCACGCTTGCCGCGCTCGGCCGCGACCGCGTGATGTTCGCCGCCGATCATCCGTTCGAATCGGCACCGGAGGCCGGCGAATGGTTCGACCACGTGCCGCTTGCCGAAGATCTGCGCGCCGACATCGCGTTCAACAATGCCGCCCGGTATTTCGGTTTGCCGCCGGCATGACCAAAGTCCTCATCGTCGACGTTCACGCCGAAATGTACCGCGACGCGCTGCAGGCGGAATTTCCCGCGCTGCAATTTGCGCTGTTCCACAGCGCCGCCGAGGTGACGGGCGATCTTGCCGACATGGACGTCATGATCATGTTCGGCATCGAGCTGCGCGATCACATGCTCAGCGGCGCGCCGCGCCTGAAATGGATCCAGTCGCTGGCGACCGGCGTCGATCATTTCCTGCGCAGCCCGGCGCTCAAGCCCGACGTGCTGATCACCAGCGGCCGCGGCATCCACGGTCCGCCGATGCGCGAGCAGGTCGTCTATATGATGATGGCGGTCAGCCGCGATGCGATGCGCCAGGTCGAGGACCACCAGCATCGCGTCTGGGCGCGGCGGCTGTGGAGCACGCTGCACGGCAAGACCGCCGTGATCGTCGGCACCGGCGTCGTCGGCGCCGCCATCGGCGAACTGCTTGCGGCGTTCGGCATGCATGTCGTCGGCGTCAGCCGCACGCCGCGGGCGAGAAAAAGGCTTCGGCGAGATCATGCCGATGGACCGTCTGCACGAGGCCGCGGCCAAGGCGGACTATCTCATCAACGTCCTGCCGGCGACGCCTGGCAAACCTCAATCTGTTCGACGCCGCGGTGTTCGCCGCGATGAAGCCTTCGGCCTATTACATCAGCGCCGGCCGCGGCCAGACCGTCGACGAGGCGGCGCTGATCGCCGCGCTACGCGAGCGGCGCATTGCCGGCGCCGCGTTCGACGTGTTCCAGACCGAGCCGCTGCCGCCCGACAGTCCGTTCTGGAGCCTGCCGAACGTGTTCATCACGCCGCATGTCGGCGGCTATATCGTCGAATACGAGGAGTTCATCATGCCGCTGATATGTCGACAATATGCGGGCCTTCCTCGCCGGCCGGCACAGCGAAATGCGCAACATCGTCGCGCGCTAGGCCCAGCTCAAGCCCACGGCAACAGCGCAATGCGGCCGACGAGGTCCGGCGAATTCACGAAGAGCTCATGCGCCTCGCCGACCTTGGCCAGCGGGAAGCGCGCGGCGATGCGGGTCTTGATGCGGCCGGCGCCGAGGAGCTTAAGGACGGTCAGCATGTCGTTTCATGCGCGCGCCGCGGATGCCGAGCAGGTTAAGCTCGAGACGGATCAGATCGGCCGCGGTAAACGGCAGCGGCTCGCGGCCTTGCTCGCTTGAAATGATCAGGCGACCGCCCAGGCGCATCACGCTGCCCAAAAACCGCAATAAGTCGGGACTGCCGGTGTAATCGACGGCGTGATCGACGCCTTGGCCGTCGGTGAGACGCCATGATCTCGCCGCGCGCGCGCTCGGCATCGGCGGTCACGACTGCAGCATCGGCGCCAAGCTCGCACAGAATTTTCGCTTTGGCGGCGTGGCGCGTGGTGGCGAGCACGCGGGCGCCGGCAAGCCGGCACAATTGCATCGTGGCCTGGCCCATGCCGCCGGAGGCGCCGGCGATCAGGATCGTATCGCCAAGCCGCACCTGAAGCCGGTCGCGGACGACCCGGTGCGCGGACGAAAACGGCCACAACGCCACGCCGGCCTGCTCGTCATCGACGCCGGCCGGCAGCGGCAGCCACATGCGCTCGTCGCGCACCAGATATTGCGCGTAAGACCCAAAGGCTTGATGGCCGGGAATGGCGATATTGCGCGACAAATTGCCGAGCCCGCGCGCCGTCTCGGCCGAATAGGGATCTTCGGGATGCGTGACGCCGATGACGCGGTCGCCGGGCTTGAATTGCCGCACGTGGGGGCCGACCGCGACGACTTCGCCGGCCGCTTCGCGGCCCAATTGCTGCGGCAGCGGAAACGGCGCCCGGCCGGGAAGCTGATAGCGCGCGAGATCGCCGGCCCGGTACTTCACGTCCCACAGCGACACCGATCCGGCGAGATTCTTGACGAGACAATCGCGCTCCGCGAGCGGCGGCAGATCGTATTCGCCGAAAACGAGCTTTTCCGGGCCGCCATATTCGAACAGGCGGATGGCCAAGGTCTTGGTCGGTATTGTCATCGCGTCCCCGGATGAAGGCTGAAGCGATGTTCCCAAAGTTGGACTAATATTGCAAAATCGCCTACCGGTCGGGCGCGCCATCGGGGAAAATGTCCCGTGCGCCCACGGCCGCCGCGCAGGTTGCGCGCACGAGGAGAAACGCCATGCCGTTTGCCCGGATCAAGTTCCCGATCATCCTGTTCGGAGCGGCGCAGCTTCTCAAACGCGCGGCGCAGCGCCATCCGGAATTCAGCAACCGGCTCGAAGCGCACGATTTCGTCGCCCAGATCGTGGCGCGCGACGAGGGCATCGGCCGCTGGTTCAAGTTCAACAAAGGCATCGTGACTTCGGCGGCTGGCCTGCACGAGGCGCCCGATATCAGGCTCATGTTCAAGAACGCCAAGATCGGCGCTGCGCTGTTGACGCCGCCGATCAACTGGCTCGACCAGATCAACGCGCAAAAGGATTTCGTGCTCACCGTCGAGGGGCCGGAATACCTGACCAATTGGTTCGCGCAGACCCTGATGATGAGCCAGTCGGCCGGACTGAAATACGGCACCAAGCTGCGGCGCGGCGTCAGGCGCTACTGCAACATGACCAATGGCGGGCCGGTCTTCGTCGACGTCAAGGACGGCAAGATCGTTCGCCTGACGCCGATCGACCTTACGGCCGAAGACGGCGCGTCGTGGACTATCGAGGCCAAAGGGCAGAAACTGACGCCGCCGCGCAAGACCACGCTGGCGCCGCACGGCCAGAACGCCAAGTCGATCGTCTATTCGCCGGATCGGCTGCTCTATCCGATGAAGCGCGTCGACTTCGATCCGAACGGCGCGCGCAATCCGCAAAACCGCGGCAAGTCCGGCTATGTGCGCATCTCCTGGGACGAGGCGATCAAGCTCGTCACCGACGAGATCAAGCGGCAGAAGCGCGAATATGGCCCCGGCGCGATCACCTTCTCGCACGGCTCGCATCACACCTGGGGCAATGTCGGTTATTACCTCTCGGCGCTGTTCCGCTTCGCAAACGCGGTGGGCATGACGCGCATCCACCACAATCCGGATTCCTGGGAAGGCTGGTATTGGGGTGCGGTGCATCACTGGGGCTACACGCTGCGCGTCGGCCAGTCGGAAACCTACGGCACCGTCGAGGACTGCCTGCAGAACTGCGACATGGTCGTGTTCTGGGCCGCGGACCCGGAGTCCACCTCGGGCTCCTACGGCGCGCAGGAAGGCACCACGCGGCGGCAATGGCTCAAAGACCCGAAGCTCGGCATCAAGGTCGTCCACGTCGATCCGTATTACAACGCCTCGGCGCAGTTCCTGCCCGGCAAATGGTTCGCGCCAAAGCCGACCACCTCGGTCGCGATGGCGATGGCCATCGCTTACGTCTGGATCAAGGAAGGTCTCTACGACAAATCATATGTCGAGACCCACACCGTCGGCTTCGACAAGTGGAAGGCGTATCTCACAGGCGAGGAAGACGGAATTGCGAAAACTCCCGAGTGGCAGGAAAAGGAAACCGGCGTTCCGGCCAAGGATGTGCGCGCGCTGGCGCGCGAATGGGGGCGCAAGCGCGTCTATCTCGCTCCCGGCGGCTGGGGCAACGGCCACGGCGGCGCCTGCCGTAATCAGACCGGCGTGCAGTGGGCGCGCGTGATGGTCTGCCTCGTCGCCATGCAGGGCCTCGGCAAGCCCGGCATCAATATGGGCAATCTGCAATGGGGCACGCCGATCGATTTCAATTTCTATTTCCCCGGCTATGCCGACGGCGGCATGTCCGGCGATCTGGAAAACACCGCGATGCCGGTCGAGCTTTATCAGCGCATGCCGCAATTGCCGACGATGAACTCCAACGGCCAGCGCATTCCGCGCATTTTCGTGCCGGAGGCGATCATCGACGGCAAGGCCGAGGGCTATCCCTGGGTCGGCAAATCGATCGAGCACCAATTCGCGCGCTTTGCCTATCCGGCACCCGGCCATTCGCCGGTGCACATGCTCTACAAATACGGCGGCTCGATCCTCTCGACGATGAACAATACCAATCGCTGGGTGCGGATGTATCAGTCGCCGAACCTCGAATTCGTCGTCAATCAGTCGATCTGGTTCGAAGGCGAAGCCAAATTCGCCGACGTGGTGCTGCCGGCCTGCACCAATTTCGAGCGCGTCGATATCTCGGAATGGGCCGGGCTCGGCGGCTACGGCCATCACGGCCAGCAGCAGCTCAATCACCGCGTCATCGTGTTCCAGGCGCCGGCGATCAAACCGCTCGGCGAATTGAAATCCGACTACTGGATCTTCAACGAACTGTGCAAGCCGCTCGGCCTTGCCAATTATTTCTCGGAAGGCGTCAACGAGATCGATTGGGTCAAGCGGGTGTTCCTGGCGTCGGACCTGCCGAAATACATGTCCTGGAAGAAATTCCTCAAGCGCGGCTATTTCGTCGTGCCGGCCGAGAAAGAGAAGCTGCGCGCGCCGGTATCGTTCCGCTGGTTTTACGAAAACCGCAAAAAGGACGTGCCGGAGGCGCAGCCGCTGCCGTCCGATTATACGGAAGAATATTTGCGCGGGCTGCAGACCCAGTCCGGCAAGCTCGAATTCGAATGCAATTCGCTCAAGCGTTTCAACGATCCGGAACGGCCGCCGATCGTCAAATACGAGCCGTCATGGGAGGGTGCGCATTCCGGCGAGCTGTTCGAACGCTATCCGCTGCAACTCCTGACCCCGCACTCGAAATATTCGTTCCATACCCAGGGCGACGGCAAGGATTCGTTCCTGCTCAATATCGAGGACCACCGTGTGCAAGGTCGACGGCTATTATTATTGGATCGTGCGCATGAACGCCGACGACGCCAAAGCGCGCGGCATCGGCAAGCACGATCTGGTGAAAGTCTTCAACGATCGCGGCGCGGTGATCTGCGCGGCGCTGCCGACCCAGCGGCTGCCGCGCGGCGTCGCCCACGGCTACGAATCCTCGGCGGTGTACGATCCGATGGGCGAGCCGGGAAAATCGGTCGACCGCGGCGGCTGCCTCAACCTCCTCACGCCCGAGCGCACGCAGACCAAATCCACCCATTCGCTCGCCGGCGCCAACTCGCTGGTTCAGATCGAATTATGGGACCGCCGTACCGAGCATATGTCGGCAGCTTTCGCGGCGATGGAGAAAGACAAGGAGATCAAGCGGACGCTGAAGGAAGCGAATTTGGTGCCGGCGAAATAGTTGGCCTCATCCTGAGACGGCCGCGAAGCGGCCCTCGAAGCATGCAGGCCATGGCCCAGAGGCTCGCCCTTCGAGGCTCGGCGCCCCGCGCCGAGCACCTCAGAGGAGCGAAAGTACGGAACGAATATGAAAAAATGGAACCTGATCATCGACGTCGCCGAGTGCACGAACTGCAATCTGTGCACGCTCGCGGCGATGGATGAATATGTCGGCAACGAATGGCCGGGCTATTCGGCGCCGATGCCGAAACACGGCCACAAGTGGATCAATATCCTGCAAAAGGAACGCGGCCAGGTGCCGATGATCGACATCGCCTATGTGCCGACGATGTGCAACCACTGCGACGATGCGCCCTGCATGCAGGCCGACAAAACCGGCGCGATCAAAAAGCGCCGCGACGGCATCGTGCTGATCGATCCGGTCAAGGCCAAAGGCCATAAGGAGCTCGTCGACGCCTGTCCCTACGGTCACATCTGGTGGAACGAGGATTTGCAGCTGCCGCAGGCCTGGACATTCGACGCCCATCTGATCGACCAGGGCTGGGAGCAGACCCGCGGCCAGCAATCCTGCCCGACCGGCGCCATGCGCGCGATCAAGGTCGAGGACGCGGAGATGGCGCGGATGGCGAACGAACAGAACCTCGAAGTGATGAAACCCGAGCTCGGCACCAAGCCGCGGGTCTATTACCGCAATCTCTGGCGCTATTCGCAATGCTTCATCGGCGGCACGCTGTCCGAAGAGCGCAACGGCGTCGTCGATTGCGTCGCCGGCGCCAGCGTTCAGCTCATCAAGAACGGCGCCAGCATCATGGTGACGTCGAGCGACAATTACGGCGATTTCAAATTCGATAAGCTCGACGAAAATTCGGGCCGCTATTCCGTCCAGATTTATGCCAGTGGCCGCACCAAGACGGTGGAAACCGATCTCGGCGCCAGCGTCAATCTCGGCGAGATTCGGCTGTAAGCATGATCGCTCATAAGCTGCGCTCGTTCATCGGACTGTTGATCTGCGCCGTGTCGTGCGTCGCCGCGCAGGCGCAACAATATCCAAGCCGTCCGGTCCACATTATCGTCGGCTTTGCCGCCGGTAGCGGCCCGGATGTCGAAGCGCGCGCCGTGGCGCATCAGCTTTCTGCCGACCTCGGTCAAAATTTCATCGTCGAAAACCGGCCCGGCGCCAATGCCACAATTGCTTCCGAAGTCGTCGTGCAATCGCCGCCCGACGGCTACACGCTGCTTTTCACCAGCGATTCGATCGCGCCGACGCCGTTCATCTACAAGCATCTGCCTTATGACGTGCTGAAGGATCTTGCCCCGGTCGCGACGGTCGGCGTCCTCGATGGTTTGCTGATGCTGGTCAATCCGTCCTCGCCGGCACACAATGTCGGCGAATTCATTGCCTACGCCAAAACCCATCGGGTGCTTTACGGTTCGCCCGGAATCGGCAACGGCCTGCATCTTGCCGGCGCGCTGTTCAACAAGGCGGCCGGCGTGAGCATGGAGCATGTCCCCTACAAGGGCGCATCCGAAGTCGCCGCCGCGCTCTTGGCGGGCAACATCGACGTCATGTTCGTGACGCCGCCGTCGGTCATCGGCTTGATCAAGGACGGCAAGCTGCGAGCGCTCGCTTTCACCGGGCCGAAGCCGTTTCCGGAGCTGCCGGATGTGCCGCTGATGAAGGACACCGTTGCCGATTATCCCGCCGTTCAGGCGTGGGGAATATTCCTGGCCCCGGCGAAAACGCCGCCGGCCATCGTCGATACGCTCAACGCCGCCATCCGCCACGCGCTGCGCCAGCCGGCGGTCGTTAACGTCGTGCAGAAATCCGGCTTTGTGCCCGACGATCGCACGCCGGCGCAGACCGCTCAGTTTTTGCGCAGCAGGATCGAAGCGGCCAAAGCGGCGGTGCAGGCTGCCGGAATCGAGCCCAACTAAACCGACAAGGAATTCCCTCCCGTATGAAACGCTTGTTCGTCGGAATTGCTCTGTTGATGGGACTGTGCGGCACAGCCGCCGCGCAGGACCGGAGCTATCCGTCGCGGCAGGTCACGCTGGTTGTCACCTCGGTGCCGGGCGGCGTCACCGACGTGGTCGGCCGGGCGCTGGCGCAGGCGCTGAGCAAGGCCTGGGGCCAGGAGGTGATCGTCGAGAATAAAGGCGGCGCGGCGCATATCATCGGCGCCGAAGCCGTCGCCAAAGCCGCGCCGGACGGCTACACGCTTTTGGTCGGCGAGTCCGGCACCTTCACCGTCAATCCGACGCTCTTGCCCAGAGACAAAGTCCCCTACGACGCCGACAAGGATTTTACGCCGATCACCGGGCTGGTGCGCATCTATCAGTCGATCTTTGCCGCCAAATCGCTGCCGGTCGCCAACATCGCCGAACTGATCGCGCTGGCGAAACAGAAGCCGGGCCAAATTACTTATGGCACGGCCGGCGTCGGCTCGGCGCTGCATATGAATATGGCGCTGTTCGACAGCATGGCCGGCGTCAAAATGGTGGCGGTGCATTATCGCGGCGCGACGCCGGCGCTTAACGATCTGATCGGCGACCACATCGACACCATGGTCGTCAGCGTCGCGTCGGGCCTGCCCGCCTACAAAGCCGGCCAGATCAAGATGCTTGGCGTCGGCGCGCCGAAACGGATGCCTCTGGTTCCGGAAGTGCCGACGGTGTCGGAGAGCGGATTGCCGGGCTACGAAGCGACCGCCTGGTTCGGCCTGTTCGGTCCGGCCGGCCTGCCGCAGGACATCGTCACCAAGATCGACCAGGCCACGATCAAGATTTTCGACGACCCCACCTTCCGCGCCCGCTTCCTCGATCCGCAAATGTTCGAATTGATGGCGGGGCCGCCCGATGCCTTCGCCGCCTATATCAAGGCCGAGCGCGCCAAATGGGCCAAGGTCATCCACGACGACGATATCAAGATTTAATAATCATTCCGGCGGCGTGCCGTTGGCCGCCAAGACCTCGCCGGCAAGGTAGAGCGAGCCGGTAATGAGAATGCGCGGCGCCGGTTGCAAATCGAGCTTGCCCGCCAGCGCAATCGCACTCGGCAACGTCGTCGCGCGGCAGTGCCGGAATGCCGACGCTGCCGGCGATCTCGGCGAGTTCGGCGGCGGGCACGGTCTTGTCCTGATGGATCGGCACGGTGATCACGCGACGGGCGAGGCCGGAAAAGTTTTTCAGAAACCCGGCGCTGTCCTTGGTGGCAAGCATGCCGACAATGAGCACGAGCGGCCGCGACACGCGCTCCTCGAGATCGGCAAGCGCCGCGGCGATAGCCTGGCCGCCATCGGCATTGTGGCCGCCGTCGAGCCAAAGCTCGCTTTCGGCCGGCAGCAGCGCGGCAAGCCGCCCGTGCGACAGCCGCTGCATGCGCGCCGGCCATTCGACCCGGGTCATGCCGGCCTCGTAGGCGGCGAGGCGGCAATTTGAGGCCGCTGACGCGCAGCGCCGCGATGGCCGCGCCGGCGTTCTCGAACTGGTGGCGGCCGTAAAGCTTCGGCGGCGGCAGGTCGAGCAACCCGTTCTCGTCCTGATAGACGAGCCGGCCGCGCTCCTCGGTTGAGGTCCAGTTCTCGCCGGCGATATGCAGCGGCGCCTTGAGCCGCGCCGCCTGGCGCTCGATCACCGCCAGCGCCTCGCGCGGTTGAGCGGTGACGATGGCCGGTACCCCCGCTTTGAGGATGCCGGCCTTTTCGGCGGCGATCTTTTCGACGGTGTCGCCGAGAAATTCGCGGTGATCGAGCGACAGCCGCGTGATGATGCTCGCCAGCGGACGCTCGACGACATTGGTGGCGTCGAGCCGGCCGCCCAATCCGACTTCCAGCAGCAGCACATCGGCGGGATGGCGCGCGAACAGCAGAAATGCCGCGGCGGTCTCGATCTCGAATACGGTAATCGGCGCATCGCCGTTTTTCGCCTCGCATTCGGCAAGCGTCGCCGCAAGCTCGTCATCGCCGATGAATTTGCCGCCGTCCTTGTGCCCGATGCGGAACCGCTCGTTGAGGCGAACGAGATTGGGCGAGGTGTAGACATGCACGCGTCTGTCCCGCCGCTTCCAGGATCGCGCGCATGAAGGCGATGGTCGAGCCTTTGCCGTTGGTGCCGGCGACATGAATGACCGGCGGCAAGTGCCGCTCCGGATGATCGAGCGCGTCGAGGATGCGCGCCATGCGCTCGAGCCCGAGATCGATGCGCTTGGGATGCAGCGCCAAAAGCCGCGCCAGCATGGCATCGATCGGCGCCGTATTGGCCGCCGGATCGCTCACGTCGCTGCAGGCTCGGGCGCCGGCAGGATGGCGCGCTGCGGCGGCTCGCCGGCGGGCGCCTTGGTGAGGAGCCGGCACAGTCTGGCGATTGTCGCGCGCAGCTGATGGCGGTGCACCACCATGTCGACCATGCCGTGGTCGCGCAGATATTCGGCTTTCTGGAATCCGTCCGGCAGTTTCTCGCGGATGGTCTGCTCGATGACGCGGGGACCGGCGAAGCCGATCAGCGCTCCGGGCTCGGCGATGTGGACGTCGCCCAGCATGGCATAGGATGCGGTGACGCCGCCGGTCGTCGGATTGGTCAGCACGACGATGTAGGGCTTTTTCGCCTCGCGCAGCCGCTGCACCGCGATGGTGGTGCGCGGCATCTGCATGAGCGACAGAATGCCTTCCTGCATGCGCGCGCCGCCCGACGCCGCGAACATGACGAACGGGCAGCCCTTTTCCACCGCGGTATCGAGGCCTTTGATGACCGCCTCGCCGGCGGCCATGCCGAGCGAGCCGCCCATGAAATCGAAATCCTGCACGCCGATCACGACGGCGAGCCCGTCGAGCTTGCCGTAGCCGAGCTTGACCGCGTCGTTGAGCCCGGTCTTGCTGCGCGGCGTCCTTCAGCCGGTCGACATAGCGGCGCTCGTCGCGGAATTTCAGAGGATCGACCGGCACGTCCGGCACGGCGATGTCGAACCAGGTCTGGTTGTCGAACATCGATTTCAGCCGCGCGCACCGCGCTCATGCGCATGTGATAGTTCGAGCCGGGAATGACGAACAGGTTCGACTTCGACGTCCTTGTAGAATACGAGCTGCCCGGTCTCCGGACATTTGATCCAGAGATTTTCCGGCACTTCGCGCCGCAGGAAGCTGCGGATTTTCGGCCGCACTACGTTAGAAATCCAGTTCATCGCACGCGTGACCCGCTGAAAAATCAAATGTCGCTAGCTTGCCGCCATTATAGCATTCTGCGGCGCGGACACGAATTTATTGCGCCGCCGCGGGCATTGCCAGAACGGCCATCGGCGGACCGGCGCGGCGAGCGTTGCGCGCCGGTGCGGCTTGCCGCCTTATTTCAGGTTTTTTCGCATCACGGCGAAGATCAGCAATCCGAATCCTGCGAGGCGGAAAAGGAACGCCCAGTCGACCGATGTCGTCGGAGCGGCTTCCATCGCGTGGAAGAATTGATCGAGCGCAAAGAGCAGGAAGGCGGCGGCGAATGCGACAAATAGCGCGTCGGAGCTCTTCTGCCAAAATCGCCAGAAGAACAATCCGGCCGTCAAGAAGCCCATCGTATTCATGCCGTAAAAAAATTGGTTCATGGCCCGCTCCTAAACGAACTCCCAAATAAAGCCGATGAGTAGCGTGCCTACGGCGAAAAACGTGGCCAGAAGGCGAGGCAGCGAGAGGTCGACGGTCGGCAGCACAATGAGATCGAGCACGACGAGCAGGTTGTCGACGGCAAGCAGGACGAAGCACGCTGCGGTCCAGAGCAGCACCCGGCTCTTGTTCCTGCGGTAGCTTCTTATCAGCAGTAGGCAGCACGACATGCTGGTCAAGAAGCACAATAGGTAGACAGCATTGACCCAAGCATTCATTTGTCTTTTCCTGATAGACGAAACGCTTCGGCAAAAGTCCGCAACTTCTCATCGGGAGCTTTGAGAATGGCATTGATGATCTTGACGGGTTTGTGCGCGTAAAGCGATTCCAAGCGCTCGCAAACGGCGTCAAGTCGCGTCGAACTCTGCTGGTAGCGGTAGCCTTCGGCGGCTTTCTCAATAAGGCCCGATGCCGCCAGATGATTGAGCGCCTGAGTTATCGCGACCTCGCTGCTGCGTAGTTCGCGAACGACTTGGTCCAACGTCAACGAGCGCTGGCGCTCGCGGCGCAGCAGCATAAGCAATTCGAGCGCGCATACCGAGCTGATCGCTCCCTGCACGAACGAGACGATATCGTCCTCGGGCTCGATGTCTTGCCCCACCCCGAACTCCAGTGAGCGGGAAATCTCGCCGTGCCGGAGCGCAACCCAACGCTCCTGCCGACGATGCTTCGATGACGATAGTCGCTGACGTGCCGAAGCCTACCCGCAAGCCGCAAACCTGAGCTTGGCGACATGGTTCCAGCGTGCGGTCGTGACATCGCGCCGCAGGTCCAACGTCTCAATCCCGGTCGGAAGCCTGAATCGGCCTTCTCGGAACCGCTTGTCCAGCGCCAAGTTATCCTGACGCGCTTGTTCCGCCTGCCCCGATGCTGTCCCGACGCCGGCACAATTCCGCCTTTCTAGTCCACCAAGTAAGCGCCGGGGCCGACGCATATCCTGCTTCACCCGCAGCGGTAAGAGCCAGGTAACCAAGTTATGCGCACAGTGACAGGGCGAACGGGGCAGTCAGGCCCCGACGCCAGTGAGGCCGAAAATTCAATGATGAAAAAGCTGATCGCGCTATCCGTTGTCCTGGGCGGGCTGGTTGCGGCGCAGAGCGCCGATGCAGCCGATTTGTCGTTGGCGCCGCTCTACAAGGCGCCGCCGGCGCAGGTCGCCCAAGCCTATAACTGGACCGGTTTTTATCTCGGCGCCAACGCCGGCGGCGGTTGGGGCCGCTCGTGGTGGAGCGGCAACGCCGCGCCCGTCGATCTTTCCGGCGCCCAGGCCGGCGGCACCGCCGGCTATAATTGGCAATTCGGCAACACGGTGCTCGGCCTCGAAGGCGATATGGACTGGTCGAATCTCAAAGGCACCAATAGTTCGGCGGCCTGTCCCGGCGGCTGCACCACCAACGACAATTGGCTGTCGACCGTGCGCGGCCGCGCCGGCTACGCTTTCGGCTCCATCATGCCCTACGTGACCGGCGGCCTCGCGGTCGGCGACATCGACGCCTCGGCGGCGGGCTTCCCCGGCGCCAGCACCACCAAGGCCGGCTGGACCGTCGGGGGCGGCCTCGAAGTCGCGCTGCCCGGCAATTGGAGCGCCAAGGCCGAATACCTGCATGTCGACCTCGGCAACTTCAATTGCGGCACGAGCTGCGGCCCGGTCGTGACCAATAATGTGTCGATGCATGACAACATCGTGCGCGCCGGCCTGAATTATCATTTCGGCTGGGGCAAGTAAGTCAGCGCCGCGAGGCTCTGCGCGCGGCGCCGTTGACTTAAAGTCCGCGCGCTGGTGTGATTTACCCGCTCAATCGCCTCTCCAACGGCGATCTGGCGTCGGCTCTATTCTCACCGACGCCGGGAGGAGCGGAGGAACCCCAGCGAGTCCCCGATGCCCCCATCAACCCATAGTCTTGCAACCCATAATCTCGACTTCGACAAATACCGTCTCCGCAACTTCGTCGATCGCTTGATCGAGCTTGGCGAGGTCGAGGTGCATGACCGGCCGGTGCCGCTGACGGGCTTAAGCGCCATCATCGAGGGCACCGACAAGGCGGTCCTGTTTAAGAAAGCGGGTCCCGAACAGGTCGAGCTCGTGGCCAAGACCGCGGGCAACCGCAAGCGCATCGCCGCCGCCTTCGAAACCACCGAAGACAAGTTGCACGACGAATATTTCAAGCGGCTCGCCAATCCGCAGCCGGTCGTCGAAATACCGTCGGCGGAGGCGCCGGTGCACGCTGTAACGATCACCGGCAAGGACGTCGATCTGACCAAGCTGCCGTTTCACCCGCAGCATGCGCTCGACGGCTCGTGCTATCTGAGCTCGGCGATCGATTATACCGTCGATCCGGCGACCGGGCGGCGCAACGTCGGCTGCCGGCGCTTGAGCCTGCGCAACCGCACCGAATGCGGCATCAACGTCACCGCGCCGTCCGATCTCAAGCGTATCTATACGGCCTGCGTGGCACGCGGCGAAAAATTGCCGGTGACGTTCACCGCAGGCGCGCATCCGCTCGATTTCTTCGCCGCGACGACGCGGCTTGGCGGCGACGAGCTGCGGCTGGTCGCGCAATTTCGCGCCGAGCCGGCGCCGGTGGTGAAAAGCCTGACCAACGACATTCTGGTGCCGGCCGATGCCGAAGTGACGCTCGAGGGCTATCTCGATCAGCGCGGCTACGCCGAGCCGGAAGGCCCGTACGGCGAATATATGGGCTATTACGGCTCCATCCACATGGATCCGGTGTTTCATTGCACCGCCATCACCATGCGCGCCGACGTGCTGCATCATACGCTGCTGCACGGGACGGCTTTCAAGCTCGACGAGACCGACAGCGCGGTGATTGCCGCGGTGCGCGCCGAAGCCGAGGCGATGCGCATCCTTAAGACCTGCGTGCGCGAGCCGGTCGCGGTCTATTTGCGCGAAATGTCGGGCGGCTCGAACACGCTGCGGGTGTCGATCCGGCAGCGGGTCTATGGCGAGGCGCGCAACGCCATCGCCGCCCTGCTCGGCGGCATCCGGGTGCTCAAACATGTCTACGTGTTCGACGAAGACATCGATATTCATGACGACCGCCAGATCGAATGGGCGATGGGGACCCGCTTCCAGGCCGACGAAGACCTCGTCGTGCTGCACGGCATGATGGGCATGACCATGGATCCGTCGCTCCAGGGCCGGCGCACCGGCGCCAAGGCCGGCTTCGATTGCACCCGGCCGTTCGGCCGCGACAGCGAGATTCCGCTGATGCGCTGCGCCGCCAAGGTGTTCAAGGGGCCGGCGCGCTATCAGACCGTCGAGCAGGCGCTTGGCGCCGGCCCGCATGTTTTACGCCGACATTGTCGAGGGGCTCGGCAGCCAGGACGGCCGCGAAATCGCACTCGCGCTCGACGAGTTGCGCAAGGCCGGACGGCTCGGCCGCGATCGCGACGGCCGCTATCACCTCACCGATTCGAAGGCCGGCGTCACCCGCATCATCGGCGAGATGTATCACGATCCGAACGCCGGGACGTGATTTGCCGCGCCGCGCTTTTCGCGGGCGTTCTTTTCCGATTCACATTTCAAACAGCGACCCACATTCCTCCTTCTCCCCGCGTGCGGGGAGAAGGCTGGGATGAGGAGGCCTCTCCGCTGGGGAATGCGGAGAAGTCCACCTCACCTGCTTCGCAGGTGCGCTTCAGATCAAGCGGCGGCCGCGCCGGCATTTGCCATTGATGGTTTTATAATTCCGGCGGTCAGGAGCGGCGCAATGGCTTCCGCGCACATGGGACGAGCGAAATAGAACCCCTGTACCCTCTGGCAATCCAAATCCTGCAAAAAACGAAGCTGTTCGGCCGTTTCCACACCCTCGGCTGTTACCTCGTTGCCGAACGCGCGCGAGAAATCGATGATCAACTTTACGATGGACGCCGCTTCGGCGCTAGTAACGAGCGCAGAAGTGAACTCCTGCGCGATCTTGATTTGATCGACTGGAAAACGCCGCAGGTAGTTTAATGCCGAATACCCGGTGCCGAAATCATCGAGGGATATTCTTACACCTCTGGAGCGCAAGCGCTGAATTATCGTCACTTGCTCCGATGAAAGTCCGATGAGGGTCGTTTCAGTTATTTCAAGCTCAAGCAAATGCGGTGGGAGCCCTGTCTTCGTGAGGATGGCCAATACACTATTCTCAAGCTCGAAGGGTACTTTGAACTGGGCACTGGATACGTTCACCGCGATCGTGCGGGGTTCAATCCCGGCGTCAATCCATTGCCGCCCTTGCTGGCAGGCCTCGCGCAAAACCCATTGACCCAGCGCGTCCATGAAACCGCTGCTTTCCGCCACCGGCAAGAACGACCCGGGCATGAGAATTCCCCGCCGGGGGTGTCGCCACCGGACTAGAGCCTCGACGCCGATGATGTGGCCGTCATCGGCCTGGACCTGCGGCTGATAGACTAGAAATAGCTGTCCGGATGAAATGGCCGAACGTAGTTCGTCGGTCAATGTAACGCGCGACCGCACCTCCTCATTCATGGCCTCGGAAAAGAAACGATAAGTTCCTCTTCCTTCGGCTTTTGCGCGATATAGAGCTATGTCGGCATGACGAAGCATCGTTTCCGCATCACAGGCGGCTTCATTGTATGTCTCAACTCCGACACTGGCACCTACATGGACCTCATTGCCATCGACCAAGAACGGCTCATTGATTGAGCGAATAAGGCGGTTAGCCAAGGCAGCGATTTCCTCAGGCCGTGCGCGGACCGGCTATCAGTATGGCGAATTCGTCTCCCCCGAAACGGGCGACTTCCTCACCCGGCCTGACATTGGCATTCAACCGCTCTGCCACCAATCGCAACAACCGGTCTCCGGCTAGATGACCACGCGTGTCGTTGACATCTTTGAAATGGTCGAGATCGAGATATAAAATGGAAAAACGTTTACCGCTCCGAACCGACTGAGCGATTGCACGATCAAGAGCCTTCGTGAACATGGATCGGTTAGCCAGTCCAGTAAGTTCGTCATATTGGGCGGCATAGACAATCTGGGCATCCAACCGCTTACGCTCAGTAATATCGCGCACAATGGCTACGACCGCCGGGGAATGTCCAAACTTCGTGAAGCGGATCGAAATCTCAGCCCAAAATCGAGTTTCATTCTTCTTTCTGCACTGCCATTCAAAGACCTGCGGCTGTCCCACAGTAGCCTTTCTGAGCCACTCGATAGCCATGTCCTGCGTGTAGGGGTGGTCGCCGCTTGAAAGTGTCGCGATGTCGCAGCCTATGAGTTCGGACTTGTTGTAACCGAATAAATCACAGCCGGTCTGATTGACTTCGATAAACCGACCCGTGCCTGGATTTGAAATAAAAATCCCGTCGTTAACTGCGTCAAAAATGACGCGGAATCGGTTATCGATATTGCAGGTGGAGAAAGCGGGCTCTGCCTCGCACCGCGTTGGGGCTTGACTCATGGCGCAAAAGTTGGAATCGTGTGCGGCATGAAGTCTGCGCGGCAATTTGGGCATGGTGTAGTCGCCTGTTACTGCAGCTTCCACCCCTGGATAAATCGTCGCTTATCCGAATGTGCCGTGATTGCAGCGTGGAAAGCGAAAAACGGAGCATGTGACAGATAGGTCCAGGCGGTTAAGCTAAACTCATTTGGAGAATGCATGTCGCATTTCACGGTTCTTTACACCGGTAAAACTACCTGGACGAAGCACGCATTACTTTTGGTGGTTACGAAACCATCAACAAATGCCTTTTGAGCCGCTTCTCAGAATGCTGGAACAGGCCGCGCAACTCGACTTGTCCTGGGGGCCGCAGCGGCCGCATCGGCAATCTCTCGTGGGGCACTCAGTTTGTCAGTCCGCCCAAAATGGATCAACAAAGCTTCCGAAGGCGCGAAGTGCGCACTAAGACACCCGTGTTCCCAGAATTGGGCGGTTGCGCTGTAGTAAAGTAGACGCTGCAGGACCGGCACTCGTAGCTCCACAGCTCGGACCTGTCCGCCAACCTCGGTGTGGTGGAGGCAAGCCGCATCGGCTGTCCGCAGGCTGGGCAGAGCAGGTGATCTGGATCGGATTGCGGGATGTGCATGTGCGCGTTATTGCCACCAAGCGATCGATCTCGCGTGATCTGATCAGGTTCGTCAGACCCAGGCGGGAGCTAAGACTTCGCGCAAGCTGCGTGGGGCGTCTACTGTAAAGAGTACTAGGTTTGTGGATGCGGCGGTTTCTCAACCGCGGTAAACCCCGCCGACAATGTCGGTTTGAACCGTCCTGGGCCGATTGGGAGTTCCACGCCCATGCAGCTGCAACACCACCCTGCGGCTGATCGTCAGCGGGCATTTCGACCGTTTTCCGAACAGCCGCCTCGATAATCTACTGGTAGTCCTACCAGGATCGGCGCGGCGGGAACCGGTTACTCGATTTTTCGGCTTTCGTCGCCAAGCACGATTTGCAAAAGATCGACTGTATTTTTGGCGCCGAGTTTGTTCATGATATTCGCGCGATGAAACTCGATGGTGCGCGGGCTTACTCCGAGTCCAGCGGCGGTTTCTTTGCTGGATGCTCCGCTTACCAC
Source organism: uncultured Alphaproteobacteria bacterium (assembly GCA_963807125.1). Lineage (GTDB taxonomy): Bacteria > Pseudomonadota > Alphaproteobacteria > Rhizobiales > Xanthobacteraceae > BOG-931. Next base: position 337,519 of record CAWEAH010000008.1, on the reverse strand, counting down.
TTGGGCCAGCACGATACGCTCTCGCGCAGTGAGAAGTTCATGACCCGGAAAAGGATTTGACAGGATGTCGATACCGCTCCGCAGCCTTTTGATTTCCTCACGAGCTTGCCGCAGTTCTGGAGTTTCAAGGAACTCCCAGTCGCCGTTTCGTCTCGCGGCTGTAAAGTTGTGCGCGCGTGTCACATCCAGGAGATCAATCGCTTTGCTCGCAAGCAACGAGTAAGTGCACATGACGATCATTTTTTTGCCGGCGAGCGACTGGTCGAGTTCGTGTTCATATTTGCTGAATTCCTTCCAACGATGCGCCTCCATCCAAAAGGCATTGCCGCTGACCCGCATACCTTCAAAGCCTTTCGACAAAGCATCGTGGAGTTTTTCGTGCCACCCACCGGTAATTCGCTGGGGATCGAATTGATTGCCGGGTAGGTACCATTCGTAACCCGGAAGAATTTCCACTTGGCCAGTGACCAGACGACGATCAAAGTCGGAAATATTTCGCCGCAACAAGTCTTGTGCTTCGTCCACTGTCGTTGGCGCGGAGACTGCCCAGACGCAAAATTCGTTGCTGCGTAGTCCAGCGGAAAAATAGGCGGCGTTGGTGTCGAGAAGATCAGCCTTAGTCTCGTAGAAAACGCAAATATGGGTTCCCCACGGCATATCGCCCATGGCGCGAATGCCCGTCTTTCTCGGCGCCGATTGAACAGAGGGCGTCGCCATGTGCCGCTTAGATCGCGCCGTGGCGGCGCGACGACCAGCGGGTATCCTAATCGGCTTCCGAGGCATCGCGGCCTCAATGATCGAAGCTTTGCAATGCAAGCCAGTTTGCTACGCTTTTGGTCGGCGCGCCACTTCAAAACCTACCCTCATCGCAGCATTTTGTGGGGGGTAATCCATCTATAGAGCCCCAAATGTTGGTACGGACAGGTGGGGTCGTTATGTCGCCTTCGGGTAGGTCATTTTCGACCGATCCAGCCAGCCTTGCCTTGCGGTCTATCTCCGCTTCGCCCTGAAAGCCGACATGAGGCTGGGCCAAAGCGGGGCCCCAGACCGTATTGAGATCAGTCATCACCCCATCATCGCGCTTCAAAACTGGGCGCTTCGAATCAAACGGGAACGATAAAAGGTTCGAGATACGAAAATTCGCGATACCAAAATTCTCGGGGAAATGAGGCTCGCAATTCGTTGTCGAGTTGATTGCTCAACCATTACGCTTTGCGCCGCGGCCCGTCAGCCCATAAGCAACGCCAAGCGCGCCGACCGCGCAGGCCCAGAGCGCGGTGTAGCCGCCGGTGAGGTCGTGCACGAGGCCAAGCAGCGGCGGCGCGCCGATGATGCCGAGCTGATTGATCGCCATGGCGGCGCCGAGCGTCAATCCGACTTGGTCGGGGGGCGCGGTGTCCGCGAGATAGGCGACCCACGGTCCGTACCAGCCGAGCCCGAAGAAGCCGAGCCAGGCGGCAAGGAGTGCGAGCGCCGGCTCCGGGGTTTGCGGCGGCACCAGCAGCAAGACGACAAAGCCGCCGGCAACCGCGATCATGCAAAGCGACAACAGGCGAAAGCGCCGCGCCGGCGCGCGGTCGCTCCAGGCCGCAAGACCGACGCGGCCGGCGACGCCGGCGGCCTGCGCCAGCGCCAGAAACCAGGCGCCGCGCGTGAGCGCGATATGAGCATGGTCGCGCAGATAGAGCATGAGCCAGGTCAGGATGGCGTATTGCGCGCTGACGAGAGCTAGCCCGGCGATCATGGCGTTGCGCATCCACGACTGGCGCAGCAATCCGGCGACCGCGGCGACGCTCAACGCCGTACGCTTCGACGCGGCATCGGCCGCGTCGGCTGGCGGCCGATAGACAGTAGCGAAAACCAGCGCGCCGCCGAGCGTCGCTACCGCGCCGGCCGCGAACGCGGCGCGCCAACTGACCGCCGCCGCCACGGCGGGCAGGATGGCCGCCGCCAGCGCGCCGCCAAACGGCAGTCCGGCCTGACGAATGCCCATCGCCAGGCCCAGCCGGTCGCCGCGAAACCAAGCCGATACCGATTTGCTGCCGCCGGGCTGGGTGACGCTGAAGCCTAAGCCGGCGACGAACAGGCACAGCAACAGCACGGCGTAATTGCCGCTGCGCGTCGCAAGCATCAGCGCGATGAAGGCAATCGCGCCGCCGATGACGATGATGACCCGCTCGCTCTTGCGATCGAGCAGATCGCCGACGAACAGCAGCGAAAGTACCGCCGCGCCATAGGTCGCGGTGATCAGCAAGCCGGTCTCGGCGGCGGAAAGCTTGAAGTCCTGTTGCAGGAAGCCGGCCAATGCGGCCACCCCGAGCATGGCGAAGGACGCGGTGGCCTGTGCCAGCGTGGCCGCCGCCAGCACGAGCCAGCGATAGGAGCCCTTCGACGGCGAGATGGCGTGCGGTGTCATGGCAGTATTTTGGATCACGCGATTTCGATGCGGTCGCCTGGCGCGATCTTGCCGCCGCTGACGACCTCGGCATAAATCCCGCAATCGGCGTGATCGAGATGGCGCAGCAGCGTCGGCGGAATGGCGAGGTCGCGGGCGCCGGTGGCGGGATCGACATTGGTGGCCGCACAGCGGACGATACGCTTGACCACCTTCATTCGCACTTGCTCTCCCACTTGCCCTCCCACTTTAAGGTCCTTGCCGACCAGATCGAGCTCGCTCCAGGCCGGCCAGCCGTCGACATAAAGATTGGCGCGGAAGCGCAACGGGTCCACCGCCGCGCCGACCAGGTCCGCGACGGCGGCGACCGAGGCGAGGTTGACGATCGACACGACTTTTTTGGCGACGTCGGAGAAACTGTGGCCGGGAGCATTGAGAATTTTCGGCGGCCCGCGCAGTTCGCCGGCACAAAAGCCGGCAAAGAAGCGTTCGACCGCCGCGCGGCCTTCGGGCGTGCGCAGAGAGGCACGGATCAGCTCGCTCGTCGTGCGAACTCCCTCTCCCCGGAGGGGAGAGGGTTGGGGTGAGGGGGTTCCGACTGAGAGGTCCGCGCCCCTCACCCCTCCCTCTCCCCATTGGGGAGAGGGAGAAGTAATCGTCAGCACATGGGTGTCCTGATCGAACGCCGTATGCAGCGTGGCCAGCCGCTCGTTTTTCATCAGCATCAGGAAATGGGTCTTTGAAAGATAAGCCGGCGCTTCGGGATCGAAGCCGGACGGGCCGTTCTCGATGGCGTAAAGGCGGTCGCCGGGGACGGTCTGGCCTGGCCGCAGCGCGGTGCGGTCAAGCCATTCGGGACTCAGGCCTTTTATTGGGTAACGGTAGATCGATTGAATTTTAGCCATACGCCACCAGGTGCCTCTTTTCCCGCCCGGTTCCAACACCATATTTATCAGCGGTGGATTGCCTTCGGGGACCCGCTGATGACGTGCCGGATGCCTTGATTAAAGTCATGGTTTCGCCGGGGCGAAAGTTTAAACCACCCAGTGACGATGGACCGGTGGCGCCGAGAATTTAGGGGCGCCGGGACAGGCCGAGGGAGTGTCATGGATTTCGAGAAATACACCGACCGCAGCCGCGGCTTCGTCCAATCTGCCCAGTCGCTCGCGCAGCGCGAGGGACATCAGCAATTCGCACCCGAACATCTGCTCAAAGTTCTGCTCGACGACCCGGAAGGGCTCGCGTCAGGGCTCATTGATCGCGCGGGCGGCAATTCGCGCGCCGCGCTGGCCGCGGTCGAAGCCGCGCTTGCCAAGCGGCCCAAGATTTCCGGCGGCGGGGCGGGACAGATTTATCTCGACCCTGCTTTGGCGCGCGTCTTCGATGCTGCGGAGAAGGCCGGCGAGAAGGCGGGCGACAGTTATGTCACCGTCGAGCGGCTGCTGCTGGCGCTGGCTTTGGACAAGAACAGCGAAGCCGGAAAGATCCTGGCCAAGGCCGGGGTTACGCCGCAGACCCTCAACGCCGCGATCGAAGCCTTGCGCAAGGGCCGTACCGCCGACAGCGCGTCGGCGGAAAACGCCTACGATGCGCTGAAGAAATACGCCCGCGATCTCACCCAGGCCGCGCGCGACGGCAAGCTCGATCCGGTGATCGGCCGCGACGAGGAAATCCGCCGCACCATTCAGGTGCTGTCGCGGCGCACCAAGAACAATCCGGTGCTGATCGGCGAGCCCGGCGTCGGCAAGACCGCCATCGTCGAGGGCTTGGCGCTGCGCATCGTCAACGGCGACGTGCCGGAGAGCTTGCAGGACAAGAAGCTCCTGGCGCTCGACATGGGCGCGCTGATCGCCGGCGCCAAATATCGCGGCGAGTTCGAGGAACGGCTCAAGGCCGTGCTTTCGGAAGTGACCGGCGCGGCGGGGCAGTACATTTTATTCATCGACGAGATGCACACCATCGTCGGGGCCGGCAAAGCCGACGGCGCGATGGATGCGTCGAACCTGCTCAAGCCGGCGCTGGCGCGCGGCGAACTGCATTGCATCGGCGCCACCACGCTCGACGAGTACAAGAAGCACGTCGAAAAAGACGCCGCCTTGGCCCGGCGCTTCCAGCCGGTCTATGTCAACGAGCCGTCGGTCGAGGATACGGTCTCGATCCTGCGCGGCTTGAAGGAGAAATACGAGGCGCACCACAAAGTGCGGATCACCGATGGCGCGCTGGTCGCCGCGGCGACGCTGTCGCACCGCTACATCACCGACCGCTTCCTGCCCGACAAGGCGATCGATCTGGTCGACGAGGCGGCGGCGCGGTTGCGCATGCAGATCGATTCAAAGCCGGAAGAGCTCGACAATCTCGACCGTGAAATCGTGCGGCTGAAGATCGAGCAGGAGGCCCTGAAGAAAGAGAAAGATGCGGCGTCGAAGGACCGGCTGAAGCGGCTGGAGAAGGATCTCGCCGGCTTGCAGGAAAAGGCCGATGCGCTGACGGCGAAATGGAAGTCCGAAAAGGACAAGCTGTCGTCGACTGCCGACACGCAAAAGCAGCTCGACAAGGCCAAGAACGATCTCGCCGACGCCATCCGCCGCGGCGATTACCAGCGCGCCGGCGAATTGCAATATGCGACGATCCCGCAGCTCGAGGCCAAGCTGAAGACGAGTGGCGCTACCGGCGCCGACGCGGTGCTGGCCGAAGAGGCGGTGACCGCCAATCACATCGCCGGCGTGGTGTCGCGCTGGACCGGGATTCCGGTCGACCGCATGCTCGAAGGCGAGCGCGAGAAGCTGATGAAGATGGAGGAGGCGCTGGCGCTCCGCGTGGTCGGCCAGGCCGAAGCGGTGACGTCGGTGTCGACCGCGGTGCGGCGCGCCCGCGCCGGCCTGCAGGACCCGAACCGGCCGATCGGTTCGTTCATGTTTCTCGGGCCCACCGGCGTCGGCAAGACCGAATTGACCAAGACGCTGGCGCAATATCTGTTCGACGACGAGCATGCGCTCATTCGCATCGACATGTCGGAATATATGGAAAAGCATTCGGTGGCCCGCCTGATCGGCGCGCCGCCCGGCTATGTCGGCTATGACGAAGGCGGCGCGCTGACCGAAGCGGTGCGGCGGCGGCCCTATCAGGTCGTGCTGTTCGACGAGATCGAGAAGGCGCATCCGGACGTCTTCAATGTGCTGCTGCAGGTGCTCGATGACGGCCGCTTGACCGACGGCCAGGGTCGCACCGTCGACTTCCGCAACACGCTGATTGTCATGACCTCGAATCTCGGCGCCGAATATCTGGTGGCGCAGTCCGAAGGCGAGGATTCCGACCAAGTCCGCGATCAGGTGATGGCGGAGGTGCGCGCGCATTTCCGCCCCGAGTTCCTCAACCGCGTCGACGAGATCATCCTGTTCCATCGGCTCAAGCGCGAGCATATGGGCCGCATCGTCGACATCCAGATCGAGCATTTGAAAAAGCTTCTGGAGGATCGCAAGATCACCATCACGCTCGATCCCAAGGCGCGTGAATGGCTGGCGGAGAAAGGCTACGATCCGGCCTACGGCGCGCGGCCGCTCAAGCGCACGATCCAGAAATACGTGCAGGATCCGCTGGCGGAGCTCATTCTCTCCGGCGCCATCAAGGACGGCGAGAAGGTCAAAGTCACGGCCGGCCGCGACGGCTTGACCTTCAACGGCGCCAAGGTGGCCGAAGCGGCGTAAGCCTATTTCGCACTTCGCTGTCATCGTCCGCGCAGGCGGACGATCCAGTAATCGCCGAGCCTTCGGCGCTTACTGGATGCTCCGCCTCCGCGGAGCATGACACGTTGGGCCTAGCGCGCCGGCGGAGGCGTCTGGTTCAGCCGCTCGCGCACGTGTTCGACGAAATTGCGCGCCTGGCCTTTCGGCAGGCCCCTGACGCGCAGCGGATTGAGCGCCGCCCGAGCTTTCCACCTGAAATGGCGTCCCAGAAAAATCCGCGCGTGTGGGTGACTTCGGCGATATGGGACAGCGGCAGGTGTTCGTCGGTGCGCTCCCAAGGCACGTACCAGCATCTGCACGTCTTGGTGGACACGCCGAAGCTGTCGGCCGCCAGCCAGCCGGGAAAATCCACCGCGTCAGATTGAAGTGAAACAGCGCCCACCAGCGGCTGGAGCGCACTGTAGTCCGATCGTCCGGATGCCGATTTGATTCCATCTCGACCATGACTGCTAACGCGCCTGCGCCACATGCGACAGCGGCGCGGCTGCCAGCACGGCGTCGAGTTGCGCGCGATCCTTTTCGAAGCTCGCGAGCGTGTCGCCGTCGAGCACGCGGCCGCGCGGCAGCTTGACGCGCATCGGATCGACGAAGCGGCCGTTGACGATGATCTCGAAATGCACGTGCGAGCCGGTCGACAGTCCGCTCGAGCCGACGAAACCGATCACCTGGCCCTGGCGCACATGGCTGCCGACCTGGAGCCCGCGCGCGAAAGCGGTCATGTGGCCGTAGGCGGTTTCATAGCCGTTGGCGTGGCGGATGCGCACATATTTGCCGTAGCCGCCTTTGAGCCCGATCTCTTCGATGTCGCCGTTGCCGGCGGCGAAGATCGGCGTGCCGTAAGGCGCGCCCCAGTCGACGCCGGAATGCATTTCGCTGATATGCAGCAACGGATGCGTGCGCCATCCGAACGGCGACGTTTCGATGCCGGTCGGCACCGGCTTGCGCACCAGGAACTTCTTATCGCTCTTCCCGTCCTCGTCGTAATAGTCGTAGGCGCCGTCGTCGGGGGTCTGGAAGCGGTAATATTTCTTGGTCTCGCCGCCGACGGTGAACGCGGCGTAGCGCACTTCGTCGGCGCCCTCGCCGTTCTCGTCGTTCGAATACAAGACGTCGAAATTGTCGCCGGGCTGCACCTTGCGCTCGAAGTCGACGTCGTAGGAGTAGATGCGAACCAGAGTCCTCGATCACCGTTTTCGGCATGTTGTTGCTCAGCGCCGTCTCCCAGAGGCTCTGATAAAGGCTCACGCCGCCGGTGTCGGGCTGGCCGGTATCGTTCTCGTCGGTGTCGGTCGCCTCGGTATCGATGTTGCGGATGTCGACCGGCACGTATTGGCCGAGATCCGACAAGGCGACGGCGGCGGTGATGCCGGAATCGCCGGCGATGATGACGCGGAGCGGCTCCATATGGCCGAGCCCGGCGGGCGCCATGAGAACGCGCAGCTTTTCGCCTTCCTTGATCCCGCCTTCGAGAGCGGCCGGCCCGATGACGCCGATGATGCTCTTGATCTCGTCGGGCGCGGCGCCCAGTTCGCGCAGGATCGAGCCGACCGTCTCGCCTTTTTTGACGACGATCTGGCGCTCGCTCCAGTCGCCGCCGCCGTTCGGCTGGTTGCTCGTCTTCGGCAACAGCGTGACATTCTCCGGAACCACGCGCGGCGGCGAAGCCGAAATAACCGTCGCCGTCGTGCTCGGCGGCGTAGCCGAGTTTCAGGCTCGGCGTCCAGCTCGCATCGGCGAGCAAGCTGTTGCCGATCGCCGGACGAGGCGGCCGACTCGCGAACGCGCGGTCATCACGTCGTCGAGCGGCAATAAGGTCGAGGGCTTGACCTTCGACAATAATGAATTGAGGTCGCAGACCGCCGGCGACACCGCCTTGCCGTCTTCGGCGGCGGGCGTCAGGTCGCAGGTCGACGAACGACACTTCGGCATCCGGCTCGGCGGCGGGTGTCTGATCGTCGCCGGCAACCGAGTCGGTGAGCAGCTTTTGCGGATTGAATGGCGGAATATTCGCGGAAAGGTCGCTCGCCGTCAGCGACAGATTGCCGGTGACGCGCTCGTAAGAGCGCATCCGCACCATTTCGCGATTGCGCATCCGGGACGAAATCGGCACGCGTAAGACTTCCCGCGCGACGGCCGGCTCGCTGATCGCCGGCAGCCGGTCGGTCTTGTGGGCGCCGCTGAGCCGGTCGCCGATGCTCGAAATCGCGCCGCGCAGCGCGCTTTCGACCTGCTCGGGGGCGCTGGCGAAATTGGTCTCGCCGTCAAGCGACGCGAAAACGGCGCCGCCCATGAGAGCCGCGCCGCACAGTCCGGTGAGGATCGTCCCGGAAAACCATTGGACGGAGATCCGGCGCCGGTCGACCAACCCGCCGGCGCCGCCGTCCACCGAAAGCGGCGGCTCATTGCCGAGATCGATCGTCTCGGCATGAAGCCGCCGATGATGACACTCCCGCGCGCCGCGCAGCCTGGCTTGGTCCAAGATTACGTCCCCACGTCCTTGGTCTACGTCCTCGGTCGCTTACGTTCGGTCCCTAACGTTTTGGGCCACTCTCGGTCGCGCGTTGCTGGCCGGATTTCGACGCCGGCCGCCCGATCGCGTCCCGACATTGTGCGACCGACATCGAACCCGCAGACGATGCCTCGGCGATGTCTGGACCGTCAACGCGACCCGGTCCCGCCGCGGCACAGAGCTTAAGTGATGCTGTCGCTTTCCCCTATCGCGACATATCGAGACGAAGAAGAGTGTGTGAGCCAAGAACGGCGGAGGAATGTGGCCGCAGTACGGCGCAAGAGCGGTCGACCGCAAGGGAAAAGCGTAGTAAGGACGGCACTGTAGCGGGCGAACGAGCGCCTGCGGGCGGGGTTCTGCGCATTCGTCCCCGCGGCGCCGCCGCCACGCCGCGCGGCAAAAATTACCGCCGATTTGCCTCTCTTCAGCGCTTCTTTTGCGTTTCGGACGGTTGACAATAAGCCAGGCCGAAGACTATATAGGCCCTCTTGGACGCGCCGCCGCCTGGCGCGATGGCGCGTCCGCGAAGCCCCTCACTGTTTATACGGTGACATCCGGCCATGACTTCTGGCCATGCTCGTGTCGGATGCGCGGGGCTCGGTGTCTCCGCTTCCGGAGGCTTCCGGAGACGGAGCCGCAAGGCTCCGGGATGTTTGACAGGTGAATCGGAAGAAAGAGAAACGTGGACGGCGGAGTCCTTGCGGGCCGCTTTCGCGAACGGGGAGGGCTTGTCTCCTCGCGAGATGAAAGCGGTCATTGAAGAGACTTCGGCGGTCTACGTTTCAAGGTTTTCTACACTGTCGACCGCGCAAGCGGTCAGACGTGTAGGGACCTCGTCAAACGTGTGATCAGCCGAGATCAATACTCTCCAACTTGAGAGTTTGATCCTGGCTCAGAGCGAACGCTGGCGGCAGGCCTAACACATGCAAGTCGAGCGCCCCGCAAGGGGAGCGGCAGACGGGAGAGTAACACGTGGGAACGTACCCTTCAGTCCGGAACAACCCAGGGAAACTTGGGCTAATACCGGATACGTCCGTAAGGAGAAAGATTTATCGCTGAAGGATCGGCCCGCGTCTGATTAGCTAGTTGGTGAGGTAACGGCTCACCAAGGCTACGATCAGTAGCTGGTCTGAGAGGATGATCAGCCTCACTGGGACTGAGACACGGCCCAGACTCCTACGGGAGGCAGCAGTGGGGAATATTGGACAATGGGCGCAAGCCTGATCCAGCCATGCCGCGTGGATGATGAAGGCCTTAGGGTTGTAAAATCCTTTCGACGGGGAAGATAATGACGGTACCCGTAGAAGAAGCCCCGGCTAACTTCGTGCCAGCAGCCGCGGTAATACGAAGGGGGCTAGCGTTGCTCGGAATCACTGGGCGTAAAGCGCACGTAGGCGGCTTTTTAAGTCAGAGGTGAAATCCTGGAGCTCAACTCCAGAACTGCCTTTGATACTGAAGAGCTTGAGTCCGGGAGAGGTGAGTGGAACTGCGAGTGTAGAGGTGAAATTCGTAGATATTCGCAAGAACACCAGTGGCGAAGGCGGCTCACTGGCCCGGTACTGACGCTGAGGTGCGAAAGCGTGGGGAGCAAACAGGATTAGATACCCTGGTAGTCCACGCCGTAAACGATGGATGCTAGCCGTTGTCGGGTTTACTCGTCAGTGGCGCAGCTAACGCATTAAGCATCCCGCCTGGGGAGTACGGTCGCAAGATTAAAACTCAAAGGAATTGACGGGGGCCCGCACAAGCGGTGGAGCATGTGGTTCAATTCGAAGCAACGCGCAGAACCTTACCAGCCTTTGACATGTCCCGTATGAGTACCAGAGATGGAACTCTTCAGTTCGGCTGGCGGGAACACAGGTGCTGCATGGCTGTCGTCAGCTCGTGTCGTGAGATGTTGGGTTAAGTCCCGCAACGAGCGCAACCCTCGCCCTTAGTTGCCATCATTCAGTTGGGCACTCTAAGGGGACTGCCGGTGATAAGCCGCGAGGAAGGTGGGGATGACGTCAAGTCCTCATGGCCCTTACAGGTTGGGCTACACACGTGCTACAATGGCGGTGACAATGGGACGCAATGGAGAAATCCTGCGCAAATCTCAAAAAGCCGTCTCAGTTCGGATTGTGCTCTGCAACTCGAGCACATGAAGTTGGAATCGCTAGTAATCGCAGATCAGCACGCTGCGGTGAATACGTTCCCGGGCCTTGTACACACCGCCCGTCACACCATGGGAGTTGGTTTTACCTTAAGACGGTGCGCAAACCGCAAGGATGCAGCCGGCCACGGTAGGATCAGCGACTGGGGTGAAGTCGTAACAAGGTAGCCGTAGGGGAACCTGCGGCTGGATCACCTCCTTTCTAAGGATGATCCTTCAGAGACGCCCTCACGCGTTTCTATCGGATCTCTTGGAACATCAGGGTCGGATCGATTTCTGAAGTCGAAAGATTTCAGACGGCGACTTGACCTACTTGCAGGACGCCGCCGTCTCCGTTTCTCTTTCTTCGCGAACGAGCCATCAGGGATCGGCAATCAGTGATCAGGGATCGGGTTTGATGCAATGCATTTGATGCAGCGCGTCTGTCCTGATGCCTGTTTTCCGATTGCTGATGCCTGGTACGGGCTTGTAGCTCAGTTGGTTAGAGCGCGCGCTTGATAAGCGTGAGGTCGGAAGTTCAAATCTTCCCAGGCCCACCAACCTTCGCGGCTAATGCCGCTACGGCTTGGCACGCCAGCCTTCGAACCGCGAAAGTTGTCCGCCGAAGCTTCAGCGAAGGCGGACAGCCGATCGGATTTGCTGCCGACTGGTGCGGGGCCATAGCTCAGTTGGGAGAGCGCCTGCTTTGCAAGCAGGAGGTCGTCGGTTCGATCCCGTCTGGCTCCACCAGACATTTCGGTTCGACCATTTCGGTTCGACCGTTTCGGTTCGATTTCGACGCATCCGAGCTCGTTCGTAGGAAAATCAATCAGCGCGCCTTTCGGCTCCGGCCAACTTGGCTGAAGCCGATGGCGCGCAAGTTGTCTGACATCGTGAAGAGGAGATCGATCCAATGTATGGGGATCGGAAAGCAGTAATCGGCAATCGGACTATTCCGCTTACCGGCGACTGATATCTGATATCCTGATCCGCGAAGCTTGACCGCCTCGCCGTTGGATCGATCTTGTGAAGCAAACTGGTCTTTCTAAATCATTGCCCGCCGCGACGAATGCCAATTCGCCGCGCCATCGCCGAGATGGATGGGCATTGATAATGAGAGCGATCAAGTGACTTAAGGGCATTTGGTGGATGCCTTGGCGCTGAGAGGCGATGAAGGACGTACTACGCTGCGATAAGCCGCGAGGAGCTGCGAAGAAGCTTTGATCCGCGGATTTCCGAATGGGGAAACCCACCTTCGATAACGGAACTCCGAGAACATGTGTTGCCGGGTGCACAGCCTGGCCGCACGCAGTTCTCGGGACGCCCGAGAACTGCGCGTCGCTAACGCGACGTTTGGTTTCGGACTTCCGTTATCAAATGAAGGGATAAGATCTCCGAATAAAATAGGAGGTTTTAAGCTAACCCGGGGAACTGAAACATCTCATTACCCGGAGGAAAGGACATCAACCGAGAACTCCGCTAGTAGTGGCGAGCGAAAGCGGACCAGGCCAGTGACGATCCAGAGACAACCGGAAGCGTTTGGAAAAGCGCGCCGCAGTGGGTGAGAGCCCCGTACGGGTAATGCGAAGGATCGTCCTCGAGTAAGGCGGGACACGTGCAATCCTGTCTGAACATGGGGGGACCACCCTCCAAGCCTAAGTACTCCTCAGCGACCGATAGCGAACAAGTACCGTGAGGGAAAGGTGAAAAGCACCCCGACGAGGGGAGTGAAAGAGACCTG
>CAWEAH010000008.1:0-320000 GCA_963807125.1 uncultured Alphaproteobacteria bacterium | reverse complement strand
GCACACACTGCGGTCTTTTCCGCTCGACATCATGGGCAGCGGCATCGGCAGCATTCCGCTGCCGCGGATTCGCAACGCCGTCGGCGAAGTGCTGCGCGCGGCATCGGCTGCCGCCCTGACGACCGCGGCCAAAACCGTACCGCTGGCCGATATAGACAAACACTGGTCAACTCTCGATCCGCGGTCGCGTACGGTCTTTCTGTGTTCGGACGAGTGAGACCGGCAGGCAGGCGCGAATATGCGCGTCTGCAAAGGTCCCTCATGATGATCCTTTAAGTGCAGCGAAACCGATCGTCCTCTGCTACAAAGTTTTCCCAAAGCGATGGGTTTTACTTCGTTAGCCATCCTACGCAAATCTGGAGAATCGCGCTCATGCCCACCAACCGCGTCTACAACATCGCCGTCATTCCGGGCGACGGCATCGGCAAGGAAGTGATGCCGGAGGGCGTGCGCGTGCTCGAGGCCGCGGCCAAGAAATTCGGCTTCGAATTGCGGCAGGACCATTTCGACTTCGCCTCCTACGACTATTACGCCAAGCACGAGCGGATGATGCCGGAGGACTGGAAGGACAAGATCGGCCGCCACGACGCGATCTTCTTCGGCGCGGTCGGCTGGCCGGCGAAAATTCCCGATCACGTCTCGCTGTGGGGCTCGCTCATTCTGTTCCGCCGCGAGTTCGATCAATACGTCAATCTGCGCCCGGTGCGGCTGATGCCCGGCGTGCCGTCGCCGCTCGCGGGCCGCAAGCCCGGCGACATCGACTTCTGGGTGGTGCGCGAGAACACCGAAGGCGAATATTCGGCGATCGGCGGCCGCATGTTCGCCGGCACCGAGCGCGAAGTGGTGGTGCAGGAAACGGTGCTGTCGCGCATCGGCGTCGACCGCGTGCTGAAATTCGCCTTCGAGCTCGCGCGCAAGACGCCGAAGAAGCATCTCACCTCGGCGACCAAATCGAACGGCATCGCCATCACCATGCCGTACTGGGACGAGCGCGTCGAAGCGATGGCGAAGAATTTTCCCGACGTGAAATGGGACAAGTATCACATCGACATTCTCACCGCGCTGTTCGTGCTCAAGCCCGACAAGTTCAACGTGGTGGTCGGCTCGAACCTGTTCGGCGACATCCTCTCCGACCTCGGCCCGGCCTGCACCGGCACCATCGGCATCGCGCCGTCCGGCAATATCGATCCGGAGCGCCGCTTCCCGTCGCTGTTCGAGCCGGTGCACGGCTCGGCGCCGGACATCGCCGGGCAGGGCATCGCCAATCCGATCGGCCAGATCTGGTCCGGCGCGATGATGCTGGAGCATCTCGGCGAAGCGGAAGCCGCGGCCGCCATCGTCAAAGCGATCGAGCGAGTACTGGCCGAACCGAAGCTGCGCACCCGCGATCTCGGCGGCGCCGCCGATACTGTCACGTGCGGCAAGGCGGTGGCGCAAGCGCTGGGATAAATCCACGCAAGGCGAAGCTCTAATTGCCCGTCAGCCACACCGCATCGGCGGTAAGCTCGGGCCAGCCGATGGCGCGGCTCGCGCGCGCCGCGGCGTCAGCCGGCTTGAGCTTGGTGTCCCACCGCGCGGCCGTGATGCGCCGCCCGGTGAATGTTCCGGCTTCGTCTGAAACGAGCCATGCCGATGCCGGCATTGTTGATCACCGCCTCGATGGCGCCGAAGCGGGCGCGCGCTGCGGCAACGGCGCTTTGACACGCGGCCTCACCGGCAAGATCGGCGACGATCGGCTGCAGCCGATCCTTGGCCCCGCCGTGCCGGGTTACAAGCCGGTCAAGCGCCGCCTCGTCGCGGTCGACGGCTGCGACCGAATGGCCGGCGGCGAGCAGAGCGTCCGTCATCACGGCGCCGATGCCGCCGGCAGCCCCGGTCAAGAGCACCACCCGGCCGCGTTGCGACGCTAACGCCATCGGCATTCACCTGACAGCTCGGCGGACGGTTTTCATTCCGCCGCGTGCGCCGTCGCGTGCTGGCGGAATTTCGGCATGACCTCCTGCGCCAAAAGCCGCATCGAATCGCGCTCCCAGGCGCCGTTCGGCCCGCTCCAATCGAGACCGGTCATCAACAGCGAGCCAAACGGCCCGACGTCGTCACGCAGCGCCACAAGCTTATCGAGCACAGTCTTGGCGGAACCGTAGATCACGTTGCCCTCGGTGATCACTTCGACCGTCGCCTCCTCGTCGCTCATGTCGACGCGCGGCTTTAGCGCCGACAGGATGCCGACGCGCGACAACACTTCGCGCATGTAGGTGAAGAAGTAGTGGTTCGAGCCCGCTTCGCCGAAGACGCGGTCGCGCGCCTCGGCGTCGCTCGGCGCCACCATGATGTTGCGCGACACGCGCCAATTCTCGCCGCGCGGCACCTTGCCGGCTTCGGCGCAGGCCTTGCAATACGTCTGCCAGTGCGAGGCGATCGCGCTCAACGGCACATTGTTGCCGGTGATGATGCCCCAGCCCTGTGAGCCGGCGACTCGCGCCGTCGGCGAATTGCGGCTGGCGACCGACATCGAGATCGGCGGACCGCCTTTGCGGAACGGCTTCGGCATATAGCCGATGCCGAGCTTCGGAATGATCGCATCCTTGATGTGCACGCTCCAGAATTCGCCCGTCGATGTCGTAGGGCGGATCCTGCGCCCAGATGCGCTGGATGATGCCGATCGATTCCTTTGCCTTGCGGGCGCGCAGCTCGCGGTCGGCATTGTCGAACAATTCGAAATCCGAAAGCAGCCCGCCCTGGCCGATGCCGAGCATGAAGCGGCCGCGGCTCATGTGATCGAACTGCGCCACCTCGGCGGCGACGACGACCGGATGATGGTTGGGCAGACAGATCACCGCCGTGCCGAAGGTAAGAGTTCTTGGTGCGCGGCACCAGCCCCGCCATGAACATCAGTGGCGAGGGGATCGGCTCGGTGGTCGCCGAGAAGTGCTCGCCGAGCCACAATTCGTCGAAGCCGAGCGTGTCGGCGTAAAGCGACTTCTCCTCGTCCTCGGCCAGCGTGTCGGTGAACGAGCGCGCCGGCGGATGCACCGGCATCATGAACATTCCGAGACGCATTGGTTTCCTCCGCCTCGCTTGGCTAGGCCGCGACCGCATCGGGATCGCGCGCCGGCACGAGCCCGCGCAATTGCGGCGCCACGTGCTCCATGAACAGCCGCATCGAACGAAATACTTTTTCGCGGGTCGCCCATTTCTTGCCGGTGACGATCAACAGCGTGCCGAAGCCGCCGGTCGCGTCGTAGAACTGCCGCAGCTCCTTAGCCACCGTATCGGGGTCGCCGAGATGGTAGACGCCGGCTTCGGCAAGCTCGTCAAACGTCACCGTGTCGGCCTTGAGCGACAGGCCGTAGTTCGACGTGAGCATGCGAATCAGGCCGCGCTTGATCTGATAGGTCAGCTCGTAATTGATGTCGGCGCGCAGATCGTCCATCGCTTCGCGGCGCGAATCGGCAAGATAGACGTAGCGCGCCACCGTCAGATCGTTCAGCGGCGTCTTGCGGCCCGCAGCCTTAGCGGCGCGAGCATAAAGATCGGCTTTCTTGCGCACCGATCCCGGCGGCTCGAGCTGGGCGTGCAGCATCGTGTAGCCGCGCGCACCGGAGAGCTCGATCATGGCCGGCGTATCGGTCGCCGTCGCCATCGGCATATGCGGCGCCGAAAGCGGTTGCGGCAAGGCGACGATGCCTTTGCCGCGCCAGTGCTTGCCGTCCCAGTCGAACGGCTCCTTGGCGGTCCAGCACTTGAGGATGAGATCGAGGGATTCGCGCAAGCGCTCGTGACGGTCGGCGTAAGACAGCCCGCGCTCGTCGGAGAACAGCGGGCTCGGAAAGCCGGAGCCGAAGCCGAAGATGAAACGGCCGCCGCCGATGACGTGGTCGGCGACCGCGGCTTGGATGGCGGTGTCGACGGGATGCGCGAGGTGGATGAGCTTGACCGCGGCGCCCATGCGGATGCGCTTGGTCAGCGCCGCCGCCTTGCACATCAACAGCTCCGGCACCGGCAGCGTGTCGACTTTGCCGATATAGACCGGCTCGCCGTGATGCTCGCTGATATAGCAGTCGCGAAAGCCGAGCTGGTCGGCGAGCACGATCTCGGCAAGGTCCTCTTGGTAAGTCTGTGCGGCGGTGGTGTGCGGACGAAAACCGTTCGAGAATAGGCCGAATTCCATAGGCATTCCTCACTGTCGGGACGGCACGTTACGATCCCGGCCGCGGCTTGACAACGCGGCTTGACAGCGGGCGGGCGACCTCGCCAATTCGGGCGCATGGCACAAGACCTGCGCATTTACGGGGTCGCCCGCACCCGCGCGTTCCGCGCAC
The DNA here is from genome assembly GCA_963807125.1 of uncultured Alphaproteobacteria bacterium. Classification (GTDB taxonomy): domain Bacteria; phylum Pseudomonadota; class Alphaproteobacteria; order Rhizobiales; family Xanthobacteraceae; genus BOG-931. The sequence goes on along the minus strand of CAWEAH010000008.1, from coordinate 315,678 downwards.
TTTGGGTAGCGGAGGAGCTGGGCATTCCTTACCAGCACCTGCCGATCGAGATCGGCGATGCCGGTGCTCGCACGCCGGAGCTTTTGGCGCTCAATCCGAACGGCCGGCTGCCGGTCATCGTTGACGGCGGTTTCGTGCTGTTCGAGTCGCTGGCGATCACGCTCTATCTCGCCAAGAAACACTCCCCTGGCAGGCTCTATCCGGCCGCGCTGGAAGACGAGGCGCAGCGCCTGGCAATGGAGCTTTTGGGCCATCGCCGAGGTCGATCGCGGCGTCAATATCTGGTCGCTGCATGCGGTGCGCCTGCCGCCGGCCGAACGCAATGCCGTTCTGCGCGAGGAGGCGCTGAAAGCAGTGGCCGCGCCGTTCAAGGTGCTCGACGCGGCGGTGTCGATAAAGCCTTATCTGCTGGGCGACGCATTCAGCGTCGCCGATCTCAATGTTGTCGCCGTCATCAGCCGCGCCGTCGACATGGACCTTGCCGCGGTGCCGCAATTGCGCGCCTGGCTGATGCGCTGTCTCGAGCGGCCGGCGGCACGTCGTGCGCTGGCGCTCAAGTCCAAATCGGACGACGAAACCCCGGTCGAAGTGACCAGACGCATCGCGCGGATCAATCGCTTATGAGTTCGCGGTCCGTCTCGTTCAATATCGGTGACGCGCTTCGCGAGGCGCTGGCTTTGCAACGGCAAGGCCGGCTGCGCGAGGCGGAGAAAATCTATGCCCGTGTGCTCAAGGCGGCGCCGGATAATTTCGATGCGCTCAATCTTTTCGGCGTGCTCAAGCTGCAGCAAGGCCAGATCGGCGAAGCGCAGCAACTATTGAGCGCCGCGGTCAAAGCCAATCCGCGCGGCGCCGGCGCATGGAGCAATCTCGGCCAGGCGTTGCATGCGCTCAAGCGCGTGCCGGAAGCGCTCGAATGCCTCGACAAGGCCCGCGTGCTGGCGCCCGACGACATCGGGATTCTCAACCAGCATGCCAATGTGCTGGTCAGCCTGGGCCGGACGCAGGAAGCGCTCGCCGAGTTGCAGCAGGTTTTGGCGCGCGTGCCGAACCATATCGAAGCGCGGCTTACGAGCGGCGTGGTTGCTGGCATGGTCGGATTGCCGGAACGGGCGCTGGCCGATTTCGATGCGGCGCGGAATTTGGCTCCCGGTCATGCCGGCGTGCATTACAACCGCGGCGTCGCGCTGGTGAAGCTTGGCCGTTATGCCGAAGCGGTCGAGGCCGGCGACCGCGCGGTCGCGCTCGCGCCGCAGCACGCGGGGGCATGGCTCAATCGCGGCAAAGCGCTGATGCAGCTCAATCGTTGCGACGAGGCGGTGGCGAGTTACGGCCAGGCGCTTGCCGTCCGCAAGGATTATGCCGATGCGCATTTTAATTTGGCGCTGGCGCTCTTGACCCGCGGCGATTACCGGCGCGGCTTTGAGGAATACGAGTGGCGTTGGCGGCGCACCGGCATGCCGCCGCAGAAGTCCCGCGGCAAGCCGTTGTGGCTTGGCGAATATCCGCTCGCCCGCAAGACGGTGCTGCTGCATGCCGAGCAAGGGCTGGGCGACACCATCCAGTTTGCCCGTTACGTGCCGCTTCTCGCCGCCGGCGGCGCCAAGGTGATTTTGGAAGTGCAGCCGGAATTGCAATCTTTGATGCGCCGGCTCGACGGCGCTGCCGCCGTCATCGCGCGTGGCGAGGCCGCGCCGCCGTTCGACGTGCATTGTCCGCTCGGCAGCCTGCCGCTTGCTTTGCACACGGAGCCCGCCACGGTGCCGGCGCACATTCCTTATCTTGCCGCCGACGAGGCGCAGATGGCCAAATGGTCGGCTCGGCTCGCCGCCCTGCCGCGGCCGCGCGTCGCGATCGCCTGGTCGGGCAATCCGAGCCACGACAACGATCGCAACCGTTCGATTCGCTTTGCGCAAGCTTGACGCCGCTGTTGGCGGCGCCGGCGAGCTTCGTCAGTATCCAGCGCGACGTGCGCGCCGAAGATGCCGCTCCGCTCGCCGCCGCGAGCAGCGCGTCACGCAGCTCGGCGACGGAGCTGGCGGATTTCAGCGACACCGCGGCGGTGCTGGCGCTGTGCGATCTCGTCATTGCGGTCGACACCGCGCCGGCGCATCTCGCCGGCGCCATGGGCCGTCCGGTCTGGGTGCTCGTTCCGTTCGCGCCGGATTGGCGCTGGACGCGCGAGGGCGCAACAACGCCGTGGTATCCGAGGGCGCGATTGTTCCGGCAGCCGGCGCTCGGCGATTGGGAAAGCGTTATCGCGCGCGTGGCGGAGGAGCTTGCAAGCTTCCGCGCCGGCTGATCACTGCATCGGCGAGAATGAGGCCGGCAAATAAATGTCGACCTGCTGCGAGAGGAGATGACCGGGGCCGCCGGGCGGCGGCCAGACGCCGTCGGCGACCGCTTTATCGCGCAGCCGCGCGCGCTCGTCGAAACTGCGATAGGGCCAGATGTGCATGAAGCGCGTGACCTCCCCGGTAACCGAGGTCATGGCGGCGAGAAGCGGCGAGACTTTGGAGCGGCCGGGGACGGCTTTGCGCCACAGCTCCATGGTCGGCGCCAATCCGTCGGGCTTCAGTCGATAAGTGCGCACTTCGTAGCAGGGCCCGAAGTCGCCCGGCCGCATCGGCGGCATAAAATCGAACGCCGCGTAAGTATCCATCGCCATGGCGATGATGAATTCGCCGATGCCGAATGGGCTGCTCGATCTGAAGGAGCGCCAGCCGGCTGTCGAGACTAGCCGCAGCCGTCGGCGATCTTGCGGATCAGCAGAATCTGATTGACGGCGCCGATATCGGAGTACCAGCAGGCCAATAATTCCTTGTCGTCCGCGAGTGTCTTGCCGAGCACCGCGAGCGCCTGGGGGTGGGTCCCCGGCCGCACCGTGATGATCGTAACGTCATAATGGTCCGCCACATTGGTCTCCGTTCAGGCACGCCGATTGACAGGCAGGCTGAGGCTAACTTACCGTGGTAAGTGGTCTGACCACCTTAAGACACAAGCCAATGGCAAACAACGTGAGGCTGGTGGCACCCCCACCAAGCCGAGCTGCCGGTGCATCCGTTTAGAAAAGTGACGGGAGGGAAAAGTGAAACGATCAACGTGGGTATTCGCCGTATCGTGCTTCGCCGCGGCGGCCATCGCAGCGACAACGGCGCGTGCGGCGGAGACGGTGAAAATCGGGGTCTTGATGCCGCTCACCGGCAATGCGGCTGCCGCCGGCCAAGCCGCCAAAGCGGCCATCGAGGTCGCGGCCGATATCGTCAACAATGCCCATCCCGAACTCGGCAATCTGCCGCTCGCGGCGACCGCGGGGCTGCCCGATCTGGGCGGCGCCAAGCTCGACGTGATCTTTGTCGATCACCAGGGCAATCCTTCGACCGCGCAACAGCTGGCGACGCAGCTCATTACGCAGGATAAGGTCAACGCGCTGTTGGGCGCCTATCAGTCGTCGTGCACGTTCACGGCAACGCCCGTTGCCGAGCGCTACGGCATTCCTTTCATGGTCGGCGAACTCGGCGGCGCTCAATATCACCACCCGCGGCTTCAAATACGTGTTTCGCGCCACGCCGATCGCCACCGACTACGCCCGCACCTATATGCGGTTCTTCGCCGACATGAAGAAGCAGGGCAAGAAGATCGACTCGATCGCCATCGTCAATGAAAACACCGATTACGGCACTTCGGTCGGCGACGCCATCGAGGCCGAGGCCAAAAAAGACAACATGCCGGTCGCGATCCGCATTCCCTACAGCGCCAGTCATCGACCGACGTCAGCGCGCAGGTCCTGCAGCTGAAACAGAAGAACCCGGACGTCGTGATTTTCATCAGTTATACGGCCGACTCCATTCTCTACATGAAGACGATGAAAAGTCTCGACTACAAGCCGCAAATGATTCTCGGCGACGACAGCGGCTTCTCCGATCCGTCATTCATTCCGGCCGTCGAAGACATCGCGCAGGGCGTGATGAACCGCAGCGCCTGGGCCATCGGCAAGCCCGGTTCGACGACCGACAAGATCAATCAGATGTACAAGGCCAAGACCGGCCGCGATCTGGACGACACCAGCGCGCGCAACATGCAGGGCTTCTTTGCGCTCGCCGACGCCATCAATCGCGCCGGCTCGACCGACCCGGAGAAAATCCGCGACGCGCTGGCGACGACCGACCTCAAGCCGGACCAGCTGATGATGGGCTATCAGGGCATCAAATACGACAGCACCGGCCAGAATATTCTTGCCGCGACCTATCTGATCCAGCTGCAGGGCAAGCAATATCAGCTGGTGTGGCCGGCAATCCGCGGCGACGGCGACATTGCAATGGCCGATGCGCGGCGCAGCGCAATAACCGGCGAGGGCGCGGCGCAAGCGGCCCTGGACCAATAACCGATGGTCGCTGTGCAAGTCATCGTAGGTGGCCTCCTCTTGGGGGCCATCTACGCTTTGTTTTCCTCGGGCCTCACGCTGATCTGGGGCATGATGAATTTCATCAACTTCGCCCACGGCGAATTCGTCATGCTGGGCATGTATGTCGCGTTGCTGGTCGTCACCTGGATCGGCGGCGGCCCGGCGGTGTTCGGCGTCGCCGCGGCGGTGGCCTTATTCGCGCTGGGTGTCGGAATTTATTGGTCGCTCATCCGCCAGGTCATCCGCGGGCCGATGCTGGCGCAGATCCTGTCTACGTTCGGTCTGGCGCTGTTACTGCGCTACACGGCTTTCTTTATCTTCTCGGCCAATTTCGTATCGCTGCCGCCGACGGCGCTCGCCGGCACGATCAAGGTCGGCGGCATTTTTCTTCCCGTCGCTCAGCTCGTCGCCGGCGCCGCCGCCCTGGTGCTGACGATCGCGCTGCATCTGTTGCTCACCCGCACCGCGGTGGGCAGCAAGCTCTTGGCGGTGGCGGAGGATCGCTCTGCCGCGATGCTGATGGGCATCCGGCCCGACCGCATGCAGGCGCTGGCGTGGGGCTTGTCCGCCGGCGCCGCGGGGATTGCCGGCGCCCTGATGGCGACCGCTTATCCGTGGTCGCCGTCGGTGGGCGAGACGTTCGGGTTGATTGCCTTCGTCGTCGTGGCGCTGGGCGGCTTCGGCAGCGTGTTGGGTTCGCTCTATGCCGGTCTGATCGTCGGGCTGATCCAGGCCGCTTCGGCGTTCTGGCTCGGCGCGATCTACAAGGACATCGTCGTCTACGGCTTGTTCGTTGCGCTGCTATGGCTGCGTCCGCAAGGCTTGATGGGTAGAACGTGAGCCACGCTTCTGGCTTTCGCGTCATTGCCGGCCTGCTCGGGCTCGGGTTGTTGCTTTATCCCGTGGTCCTGACCGACCCGTTCTACCGCGACGTCGGCGTCACGTTTCTGCTCGCGGCGATATCCGCCTCGGCCTGGAATATCGTCGGCGGCTATGCCGGCCAGGTCTCGGTCGGCCACGCCATGTTCTTCGGACTCGGTGCCTACGCTCCGCTGCTGTTTTACAATCTGTGGGGTTGGCCGCCGATTGCCGGCATTCCGTTCGGCATCGCGCTGTCCGTCGGGCTTGCGCTCGGCATCGGCATGCCGACCTTTCGGCTGAGCGGCCATTATTTCAGCATGGCGACGCTCGCTGTCGCCGAACTGATCAGAATTTTCTTCGGCACTTGGGGCTTGGTCGGAGCGGCCATCGGTCTGCAGGGCCCAGCGACCGGACGAGGCTGGTGGGACCTGACGTTCCGCAGCGAACTGCCCTACTACTATATCTTCCTTGGCGTGCTCGTCGTGCTGCTGGCGACGACGGCGGTCATCGAGCGCCGCCGGTTCGGCTTTTATCTGCGCGCCATCAAAGCGAGCGAGCGCGCCGCCAGGAATCTCGGCGTGCCGGCGCGGCGCACCAAAATGAAAGCGCTTGCCCTTTCCGCCAGCCTTCACATCGGTTGCCGGATCGCTTTATGTCGTCAAGACCGGCTTTATCGATCCCGACAGCGGCTTCGGCATTCTCGTCTCGGTGCAAATGGTCATCGTTGCGGCGCTGGGCGGCGCCGGCACGTTGTTCGGCCCCCTGGTCGGCGCGTTGATCCTGGTGCCGTTGCAGACCGCCACCAATACCTGGTTCGGCGGCGGCGGCTCCGGTCTTACTTACATTCTCTATGGCGGCATCATCGTATTGATCGCGCGCTTTGAGCCGGGCGGTCTGTCCGAGCTTTGGGCCCGCTTGCGGCCGCTGACTACGGAAGCGCGTCCATGCTGCTTGAGGCGACCAATGTGTCCAAGGCGTTCGGCGACTTCCTTGCGGTGGCCGGCGCCGATCTTTCCGTGGATGACGGCGAGATCGTCGGTCTTATCGGACCGAACGGCGCCGGCAAATCGACCTTCTTCAATTGCCTCGCTGGCGAAACCGCGCCGACCGGCGGCCGCATCGTCTTTGCCGGCCAGGACCTGACCCGCGCGCCGCCGGAAGTGCATGCGCGCGCCGGCATCGGCCGCACCTACCAGGTGCCGACGACCTTCGAGGACATGTCGCGTGTTGGACAATGTCATGGTCGGCGCCTTCCTGCGGCACCCTCGTCTTGACGACGCGCGCGACCACGCGCGGCACATCGTCGACATCACCGGGCTGCGGGCCGAGCAGCCGGCGCGTTCGCTCGGCACGCCCGGCCGCAAGCGTCTGGAGATCGCGCGTGCGCTTGCCACCGAGCCGCGGCTTTTATTGCTGGACGAATCCCTTGCCGGCCTGACACCCACCGAATTGCGCGAAGCCATCGCGCTGGTGCGGCGGATTCATGAGATGGGAACCACCATCGTCATCGTCGAGCATATCATGGAAGTGATCATGACGTTGACGAAGCGGGTGTTTGTTTTCAATCAAGGCCACGTTATCGCCCACGGTCCGCCGGAAGCGGTGATGAAGGAAGAGGCGGTGATCGAGGCCTATCTCGGACGCCGCCGCCGCGCACAGGGTCGCAATGGCTGACCTCGTCGTCGAGCACCTGCAAGTGCGGTACGGCGACCTCGTCGGCGTCGCCGACATTTCGCTTGCGGTATCAGCCGGCCGGGTGGTCGCTTTGCTCGGTTCGAACGGCGCCGGCAAGACGACAACGCTCAATGCGATTGCCGGTTTGGTTCGCCCCGCGGCCGGCCGCATCACCTGGCGCGGCGAGGCGATCTCCGGCCAGCCCGCCTATGCGATCGTTCGCAAGGGAATAGCCTTGTCGCCCGAAGGTTGGCGCCTGTTCGCTTCGCAAACCGTCGAGCAGAATCTGCGGCTCGGCGCCACCGCGCTTGGCGACCGCTCGCGCATGGCGGCGCTGTTCGAGCGCGTTTATGGGTTGTTTCCGCGGCTTGCCGAGCGCCGCCGCCGGCCCGCCGGCACGCTGTCGGGCGGCGAGCGGCAGATGCTGGCGCTCGGCCGCGCGCTCATGAGCGAGCCGCAACTGTTGATGCTCGACGAGCCGAGCCTTGGCTTGGCGCCCGCGGTGGTCGATTCGCTCTACGAGACCTTGCAGGCGCTGCATCGCCTCGGCCTCACGCTTCTGCTCGCCGAGCAGTCGATTCCGCTGGCGCTGGAGATTGCCGATTTCGCCTATGTGCTGCAAACCGGACGCATCGCGCTCCAGGGTCCCGCGGCCGAGCTCGGCCGCAACGCGCAGGTGCAGGAAATCTACCTTGGCGTATCGGCTCCGACGGAGACCCGGCCGGTGGAGACCAAGCCGTGACAAGAACGCCGCGAGCCGGCCGGCGCGGCGGCGGTCCATCGGCCCCCCCGCCCAAAAGCGGCCGGAAATCGGATCGCGTGTTCGAACAAATCTCCAGATTTTATTCGCAGCGGCCGCTTCCCGCCTGGCACGCGATTGCCGGCAGAACGCGAATTGACGGGGGTGCTGAATGCCAGTCGCCAGACGATCCGCGAGGCGATTTACCGCGCCGAGCTGATAGGCCTCATCGAAGTCCGCCACGGCGCCGGCAGCTTTGTGGTATCGCGCACGCCGCAAGCGCCGGCCGACAAGACGCTGCTCGATCTGGTCAAGATGGAGGCCGATCGGGTCGGCGAGTTCTTTGAGATCAGGCGCGTGCTGGAAGGCTGGTGCGCCGGGCAAGCGGCGAAGCTCGCCAGTCAATCCGATCTGGATGCGATCAAGTTGCGCCTCGACGCCATGCGCGTGCTCGCCGTTACCGACGACGCTTGGGAAGAGAACGACATCGGATTTCATCAGGCTCTGGCTGCGGCGACCGGCAATCCGCTCGCGGTCCGCATGATGGATATCTTGCGCGGCAGCTTCTCGGCCTTTTACCGCCTCAAGCGTTTCATGCCGACGACCGAGGAACAGCGGGTCATCTGGCGGCACCATGCCGACATCTACGACGCGGTTCGCAGGCGGGCGCCGGAACAGGCACGCGCCGCCATCATTGCCCATATGGATTTCATCGAAGACAAGCTCGGCGAAAGCATTGACGATCTCTCCAGCGAGACCGAATGACCGTATGGCGCGCCTCGAAGGAAAATGCGCTCTCATTACAGCGAGGGGGCGCTTTTAGCGCGCATGCTCCCATAGCGTTTCGAGGCGCTGGCGGAACGATTTGGACCGTTCGGCAAATAGCCGGTGCGCGATGCGTGCGGCGCGATGCGCCAGCGCCGCAGACCGCTCGGCAATGGCCGGCGACAGCCGCGAACGCCAGTGCGCCAAGGGCTGGTGCGGCTCGGTGAGCCGCTTGAGCACTTCGAGATCCTGGCATTGGCCGAGCCGTCCGCGCAGCCGCTCGGCTTCGTCGGTCCACATGCGGCCAAAGCGCGGCCACAACGGCTCGACCAATTCCATCTGGTACCGCAGATTGACCACGCGCTGGCGCAGCGTGTGCAGGTCGGCGGCGCTGGCCGTCGACCAGTCGGTGGGGATGCGGCGGCGGGCGTCGCGGTAGCCGTCGGTGAGTTGCGCCGCAATCGACGAAAAATCGAACGGATCGAGCGGCCATTGTCTCGACCGCGGCCGCGGCGGCGTCGAGCCAGGCGACGATCCGATCGCGCAAGGCGGGAGTGAGGACCGATTGTTCCTCACTGGCGCGGAGCGCCTCGAGCCGGCCGCGGATGGTGTCGCCCGACCGGGTCGAGAGCACGAGAATGCCCTTATTGAGGAGGCCCTCGAAAGCGGTGAGAGCCGCAGCACCGTCACGGGCGTGGGCCAGCGAGCGGGCGTGATCGCGCGCTTCATGGCGCCAGCGGGCCGCGTCCGGAATGAAAGGGGCCAAAAGCCGCATCAGCGCGCGCCATTCCTTCATGGCGCGGCGGAAATCATGGACGGCGTCTTCAGGCGTCCGCTCCGGATCGGCGATGGCGGCGCGGGCCGTGGCCAGATTATTGGCCGCGATCGCGCGCATCACCGGCCCAATCGCCGATTTAGGCTGCAGAGCGGGTTTTTCGCCCATAGCCGGTTCTAGGAGTGCGTCCATGACGTTTCGACGGGTTCCTTATGACAGTATGGCGAAAAATCGAGCCCGGCGCACTTCCCTTATTGGGGAGCGCTTGCTACATCAGGCATCGAAAAATCAGGCCATTGCCGGAGCGCATAAGCGAAGGACATGGCCCCGTGCATCGGGGCTGGCACAATTGACGCGGGGTGGAGCAGCCCGGTAGCTCGTCAGGCTCATAACCTGAAGGTCGTAGGTTCAAATCCTACCCCCGCAACCAAAATCAAACGGGCCCTTTTGGGGCCCGTTTGAGTTTTGTATCTGGCCGTCGGCGCTTGTCTGCGGATGGACTCTCACACCGTTCCAGGGTTCGCATCAGCGAACTTTAACGGCCAGTCTCCGTTTGCGAATTTCAATCTCCGAGGCCCGCGAAATTGCGCGGGTTAACGCGGGTTAAACCGAACGCCCGGTCGAATGCGCGTGTCATCGTTACGTCACGGCCGCAGGGTTAGCAATTACGCCGATCATGCAGTGCTGGGTTGGGCCTTGTGCCCCGGACGCTAGCTCATAGTCAGTCTTGCCTCGATGATTTGCTCAAAAGGGGAGCGGAGCAATGGCCAACGTCGCTGTGCGAGAGCGGGACAGCCAATCGGGCAACAAAACGCCACCGGGTAACAGCCGACAACCGGCCAACAAAACGGTCCAGGAATATATCGACGAATTGCCTGTATGGTCCGACGGCACCACGCTGAAATCCACGCCGATGACGGGCATGCAGTGGCGCATCTGGGCGCTCGCCGCGTCCGGTAAGTTCTTCGAGGGCTTCGTCGTGTTCATGGGCGGCGTGACGGTGCCGCTGATCACCCGTGAATTCGGGCTTAGCGCCGGCGAGGCGGGCCTCGTCACCTCGGCAAGCCTCGCGGGCATTCTGGTCGGCACCATCCTGCTCGGCGGCCTGTCGGACTATTTCGGCCGCAAGCGCATGTTCATCGCCGAGATGATCATCTTCTGCCTGTTCCTGGCGCTGCTGATCATGGTCGGAGGTTTTCTATCGCTGGTGATCTGCCTGTTCGGCATCGGCATGGCGCTCGGCTGTGACTACCCGACCGCGCACATGATTATCTCCGAGAGCATTCCCAGCGCATCGCGCGGCCGCCTGGTGCTCGGCGCCTTCGCCTTCCAGGCGGTGGGCGCCATGAGCGGCATCGCGGTCGGCGCGCTGGTGCTCGTGCTCGACCCGGAGATCGATGCCTGGCGGTGGATGTACGCGACCGCGCTGGCGCCGGCAGTCATCATCACCATCGGTCGCTTCTTCATCCCGGAAAGCGCGAACTGGCTGATCGTGCGCGGGGCGCACGAACACGCCGAAAAGGCCGTGACACGCCTGCTCCACCGCAGCCCGACCTACCCGCAGAAAGTGGAGCTCACGCGCCATGTCGTCGATGAGAAGAGCGCGTCGAAACAAAGTTTCTTCGCGCTTTTCAACAAGAAGAATCTCCGCGCCACCATCTTCTCTTCGGCGCCGTGGCTGTTCCAGGATCTCGGCACTTACGGCATCGGCGTCTTCACGCCGACCCTGATCGCGGCGGCTCTCGGCAGCGGGCCGGACAAGATCCGCAGCCCCGCCGACCTGATTGCGAGCGGCATCCATTCGGCCCAGGCCGCGGTCCTCACCACGTCCCTGCTTATCGTCGGCATCATCTTTGCCATCGCGCTGTCGGACAGCTTGGGACGCATCAAGCTGCAGATCTTCGGCTTCCTCGGCTGCGCGGTCGGGCTGGGCATTGCCTCGCTGTCGCTCGACGCGGACGGCGCGACCAGGCTCTACCTCATCATGGCCGGCGTGATGCTGTTCAACTTCATGACCAATATCGGCCCCAACGCGCAAACCTACCTGCTCGCGGGCGAGGTGTTCCCAACCGAAGTACGCGGCATGGGCGCCGGCTTCGCGGCGATGATCGGCAAGGTCGGCGCGGTCGCCACCACCTATGGCTTCCCGATCCTGCTGGTGAGCATCGGGACTCGCGCGCTGCTTTACGCCCTCGTCATCAGTTCCGTGCTGGGCGCGATCGTGACCTGGGTGTACCGCATCGAAACCACCGGCGTGAACCTCGATCGCATCGGCCGCTGAGTAGGCAAGAGCAAAGAACAGGAAACGCAGTCATGAAAAACAGACTTCGTCATATGCTCGGTGGCGGCGCCATTGCCTTGGTCCTCGCGGTCCCGATGGCGCATGCGGCCGACAACATTACACTCACGGAAACCGGCTCGACCTTGCTTTACCCGCTGTTCCAGTCCTGGATCGCCGGCTACAAGAGCGTCGCTCCCAATATCGATCTGACCGCAGCGGCGACCGGCTCCGGCGCCGGCGAGAAAGCCGCGCTCGCTGGGACGGCCAGCATCGGCGCCTCCGATGCCTATCTCTCCGACGCGATCGCGGCGCATAATCCGGATCTGCTCGATATCCCGCTCGCCATCTCGGCACAGACGATCAACTATAATCTTCCGGGTCTCAACGGCGCGAATATCAAGATCGACGGCCCGACATTGGCCGCGATCTATTCCGGCGCCGTCACGCAGTGGGACGATCCCGCGATCAAAGCGATGAACCCGGGCGTAGCGCTCCCGCATCAGACGATCATTCCGGTGCGCCGTGCCGAGGGCTCCGGCGACACCTTCATCTTCACCCAGTTCCTGGATTTTTCCGCCGACAAGTGGGAAAACAATCCGGGCTACGGCAGCACCATCTCTTGGCCCAATGTTGCCGCGGAAAAGACCGCGACTGGAAACGACGGCCTCGTTTCGGCGCTCGCCGCGAACCCCTACTCGATCGGCTATGTGGGTATCAGCTACGGCGAAGAAATCGCCAAAACCGGTCTCGGCACGGCCATGGTCGAGAACCAAAACGGCAAGTTCTTGCTCCCCACGCCGGAGTCGATTGCCGATGCCGCCGCCCAGCTCGATCCGCGCACGCCGCCCTATGAGCGCATCAGCCTCATCTTTGCTCCCGGCGACAACAGCTACCCACTGATCAACTACGAATACGCCGTCGTTTCGAAATCGCAAGCCAACCCCGCAACAGCCGATGCGCTGCGCTCCTTCTTGCGCTGGAGCATCTCGGAGACCGGCGGTAACGCCGAGACCTATCTCAAGCCCGTCGGGTTCATCCCGCTGCCGGATTTCATCCGCGGATTGAGCGAAGCGCAGATAAGAGAGATCAAGGCGAAGTCGTCGGGCACCGACTGAACGAAGCGCCTGGCGCGGCATCGAGAGGCGGTCGCAATGACCGCCTCTTGTCTATGAGGACTGCGGGTTTTTGCAACCCAATTCCTCAGGCAAAAGGTTTTCCAATTCTGAGATCCTCTTAGGGCCGCGGAAACGCCGTGCGTAAACCCACTCGGCGAAGAAGGCGAAACGAGATTGGCGACGTTGCGCACGACGAATAGCTCGCCCCATCAGCCGCGAAGGAAACGTATGCAGCCGCCCCATTCGGTCTTTTGCGTTGTAAGGTTGTCGTTTCGCATGGGAGATCTGGCACTGCGATCGAAGCTTGGCGAAGCCTAGGCAGAATTTGTGACAGGTGTTCTCGACAGACGTATGACGACGTTCTGCCGGATACTTGGCTGGCATGATACCCGGTGACTGATCCTCGACTATTCGCTATCCATGATCGGGGACGGCGGTGTTGCGGGTGGTTGCATGCAATTCGAGCCACAACGGCCGAAGTCCGCGCCTCGTGCTGCAAATTTGGCTGCCCGATTTATGGGGCTGCCTCCCTGCCAGTCCGTTCGCCTGAGGTTGCCGCCCCCAGCACTGGCGTTGCCGCTTGTCTTGGGACTGCTGGCATTGCTGCTGCGGCTTCACGGTCTTTCCGACAAGCCGCTTTGGTATGACGAGATGCTAAGCCTGAACCGGGCGCGGCTGCCGTTCGCCGACCTCGTCATCGACGCGCTCAGGCATAAGCATTATCCGACTTATTTTCTGCTGCTGCGAAGCTTTGCTCCGGCGCATGTCGATCCGTGGATGCTGCGATTGCCGTCCGCCCTGTGTGGCGCCGGTTGCGTCTTTCTGGTGGCGCGGATGGCGACCGATATCCGCGGTGCGCTCGCCGGCGTCGTCGCAGGCCTCCTCATGGCGCTTTCGCCTCTCGAAGTGCAGTACGGCCAAGAAGCCCGGGCTTATGCGCTGATTTCCTGCCTCGTCCTCGTCGCGCTCTGGGGGTTGGTCCGCATCGCGCTGGAGCCTGAGCGAGCCGCGCTCGGGGTAACGCGACGCGACGGTCTGCGCGGGCCTTGGACGGCCTATGTGCTCGGCACCATCGCGGCGCTTCTCGTGGAAAATAATGCGATCCCGTGGCTGTTGGTCTCCAACCTCGCCATGGTCGCGGTCGCATACCGCACGGCAACGGGGCGACGCGGGCTTATCCGCAATTGGGCTTGGGCACAGGCCGTTATCCTGGCGATTTGGCTGCCCGCGCTCTTTTTCATGGTCTTGCGGAATCGTGGCGCGGTTCTGACCGGCCTGGAATGGGTCCCTCGGCCGACCTGGGACAATTTTCGTTCGATCGTCGCCGCACTTTATCTGTTCCGCATATCGGACATGATGAGCTTCGGCGTTTTGCCGGCGCCGCTTCCGCAATTCGGCGCCATGGTCGCGGCGCTGGCGCTGTGGGGGGCTTGGCGGCTTCGGTCGCAACCGCCGGTGCTGGCGGCCATCGGGCTTGCCTTTGTGACGATGCCGATGGTGCTTCTGGCGGTGTCGATATTTCAGCCGGTGGTCGTGCCGCGATATTTGCTGTGGAGCACCGGCCCCTTCTTCGTCATGGCCGGCATTGGCGCCGCAACGCTGCCAAAACGGTTATCGCCGGCGGTCGCCGCCGCCGTCGCGGTCGGCGGCGCGGTCAGCCTCCAGCCTTACTATAGTGCCGAGACCAAGCCGCGCTGGGACCAGGCGGCCGCCTATCTCGCGCGCAATGTCAGATCCGAAGACGCCGTCGTTGCGGAATACCCTTCCGTGGAATTTGTCTTGGATCATTACGCCGAACCCGTGCATTTGGCGTCGACGTTCTCAACTCTGCCCTGGAAGGCGCATCGCAGCCCATTGGCGGTCGCGAACGGCGAGCGCACTTGGGTCGTATACGGCAGCGTCGGTCAGAGTACGCAGGAGTCCGAGAAGGAATTTCGCCGAAAGTGGTCCGTTCTGGGTCAACCGGTCGACCAGATTCGTTTCGGCACCCACATCCTCATATTGCGGTTCGATAGGCCGACGATGGCACCGCAACAAAGCTTGAGCAGCGCCCGGGCCGGCGCGATCGGTAGCGCAAGGGTGCGCGATTGAACATTTGCAAATCCGGCGCGTTGCCGGTTGATGCAGCGTCATCCCAACCAGTGTCTGCGGCCGTTGCGCCGATGGATCGAACGGCTTCCACCTTATCCTTCCCTTTTGATCGTGGCAGCGCCGTTGGCGGTGGTCGAGCCGTTGAAACTCGCGACCATTTTCATCGCCGGCGCCGGCCATTGGATCACGAGCGGGTTGTTGGTGCTGTTCGCCTATGCAGTCAGTCTATTTGTCACGCATTGGCTGTTCGCAATCGTTAAGCCGAAATTACTGACCTTGCCGTGGTTCGCACGCGCATGGGCCGTGTCGGTCGCGACCTGGGACAAGGTTTGGCATTGGGTGGCGAAACGGGTGATGCCATTGGCCTGATGCGATCGAGGCCGCCCGCTTAAAGCATGATCCGGAAAAGTGGAAACCGGTTTTCTGAAAAGATCATGTTTCACCAAAATGTTAGAACGCCAATCGATTCCATTTGAAGCGATTGGCGCTCTAGGCCGCCTGCTGCGACAAGCGGTTCATCTCGCGCTGGACGAGTTGGCGGTACATCCCTTCGCGGCGCACCAAAAGATCCGGCGCTCCGTCCTGAACCACGCGGCCCGCTTGCAGTACGACGATGCGGTCGAAATTGCGCACCGTAGACAGCCGGTGCGCAATGGCAATCACCGTACGTCCCTTCATCAGCCGGCTCAAGCCCTCGCGGACCGCTTCCTCGGAATCCGAGTCGAGCGCGGAGGTGGCTTCATCGAGCAACAACAGCGGGGCGTCTTTGAGAAATGCGCGGGCGATGGCGATGCGCTGACGCTGCCCGCCGGACAGCTTCACGCCGCGTTCGCCGACGATCGTTCGCATGCCTTCGGGCAGAGTCTCGATGAAATCGCAGCGCGCCGCGAAAGCGGCTTCGAGCACTTCGTCGTCGGTGGCTTCCGGCCGGCCGTAGCGGATATTCTCCATTACCGAGCGATGGAACATGGAGATATCCTGCGGCACGACGCCGATAGCCTCGCGCAAGCTCTCCTGCGTGACGCGCGTGATGTCCTGGCCGTCGATGAGAATCCGCCCGGACTGCACGTCGTAGAAACGTTGCAGCAGCGCAAACAAGGTCGATTTACCGCCGCCCGAATGGCCGACGAGCCCGACCCGCTCGCCCGGACGGAAGCTGAGATTGATGCCTTGGAAGATCTGCTGGCCGCCCGGATAGCGGAAATCGACGTTTTCGAATTTCACGCTGGCGCCGCGATGCACCAGCGCTTCCGCTTCGGGATGATCGCGCAATTCGTGGGGAATGAGCAGCGTCGCCACCGCTTCGGCCAGCCGCGCGATGTGCTGGGTCATGTCGACGAGCGCGACCGCGAGATCGCGTGTCGCGCTTAAGACCGAGATCGACAGCGTGCAGGCAAGCACCACGTCGCCGGTGGTCGCTTCGCCATGCGTCCACAGCATGATCGCCCAGGCAAGCAAACCGAGGGTGAGCAGGATCGTCACCGCCGCATGAAAGATGCGCAGCCTTTCCAGATAATACAGGCTGCGCCGCCGCGCGTTCAGCTCGCGGTCGACGGTGGCCTCGAAGCGGCGATGTTCGCGCAAGATGCCGCCGAAGGCCCGCACCAGCGGCATGTTGGTGACGACGTCGACCATCTCGCCGTCGACGGTCGCCGCCTTGGTGGCAAAATCCTGATGCAGCGGCCGCCCCGAAGCGGCCAGCCGGAACAGCACAATGACCATGATGCCGGCGACCCCTGCGAGCGCGCCGGCCATGGGAAGGCTGATGGTGCATACCAAGACGATCGCTGCGATCGTCGCTACGCATGGCGGCAGCACGTTCCACATGAACATGTTTTCGGCGGTGAACACCGCGTTCGACGTGGCGGTGACGCGGCTCGTCAACATGCCGGGCAGGCGGTCGGCGAAATAGCCGGGCGAATGGCCCATCAAATGGCGAAACAGATCGCGCCGCAAATCGCCGGTGACGCCGACAAAGGCGTAATTGGCAATCCAGCTGGCGATCCGCCAAAGCAGATTGTCGGCGGCGATCAGCGAGCCGAGCACGCAAAACGCCGTCCACACCGCGGCATGGGCTCCGCTGCCAAGCGTGTCGACCAGAAATTTCACGCCATACTGGGTGCCCACCGAGCAGGTGACGGCGCCGAGCACGGCGGCGAGGATGCAGGCGTGAGACACCGGGCGCATCCGGATATAACGGTAAATGAACCCGAGTGGGGAACCGGCGTAGTGGGTGAGGTCGGCCATACAGCGATCGTTTCCGCAGGTAGCAGATAAACTCAACGGCCCTCCCGCTAGCCGTCGTCGCCAAGCCTAGGTGGGGAGACGTCGTGAATTGAACGAGTTGCCGCCGCTCGGGTTCCCCGGGTGCCGGCGGCCGAACTTCAAGTTCGGCGACCGTTTGTTACGGCAATCCCAAGTTTCCAGAAATTCTTACGGATGAATTGGGCCGGGACGGCCGTCGGCGTTCCCCGCGCCGTATCGGCGCCTCGGTTGGATCACACTTAAGGCCTTTGATGACGACGCGGGAGCGCGCAAAAAGTTCCTGCCGCACTGCAAAATTAAGTTCCGGCCATAAACTGAAATATTTCGGGTTTGCGACGTTGTCCGTCTCGCCGGGTGACGAAATTTCAAAAAATCAACGAGGGACTTTCGATGCACATCGCACAGGTTGCGCCGTTGACCGAAGCCATCCCGCCGAAGCTTTATGGCGGCACCGAGCGGGTGGTGTCCTGGCTGACGGAAGAGCTGATCGCGCTCGGCCACGACGTGACGCTGTTCGCCAGCGGGGATTCGCAGACTTCGGCGCGGCTCGAAGCGGTGTGGCCGCGGGCGCTCCGGCTCGACGGTGCGGTGCGCGATCCAAACGCGCTGCACATGATGATGCTCGAGCGGGTCTACCGCGCGGCTTCCGACTTCGATTTTCTGCACTGCCATCTCGACTATTACCCGTTCTCGCTGTTCTCGCGGCAGGCCACCCCGTTCGTGACGACACTGCATGGCCGGCTCGATTTGCCGGAGCACCAGCCGGTGTTCGACACGTTTTCGTCGGTGCCGGTGGTGTCGATTTCCAATTCGCAGCGCCGGCCATTGCCGCAGGCGAATTGGGTCCGCACCGTCTATCACGGCCTGCCGGCGGATCTGCTCACGCCGAAGCCGGTCAAACCGTCTTATTTCGCTTTCCTCGGCCGCATCGCGCCGGAAAAGGGTTTCGACCGCGCTATTCGCATCGCGCAGCATTGCGGCGTGCCGCTGAAAGTCGCCGCCAAGGTCGATAAGGTCGACGAGGATTATTACAACGACCAAATCAAGCCGCTGATGGCGTCGGCGCAGGTCGAATATATCGGCGAGATCGGCGACAAGGACAAATCCGAATTTTTGAGCGGCGCCATCGCTTTGCTGGTGCCGATCGACTGGCCGGAGCCGTTCGGCCTGGTGATGATCGAGGCCATGGCTTGCGGCACGCCGGTCATCGCCTTCAACCGCGGTTCGGTGCCCGAAGTCATCGAGGATGGCCTCACCGGCTTTGTGGTCGAGGACGTCCATGGCGCGTTCGGCGCCGTCGACAGGCTCGGTCATCTGTCGCGCGAAAAAATCCGCCACCGCTTCGAGGAGCGGTTCACTGCGCGCCGCATGGCTCAGGATTACCTCGCGGTTTACCGCAGCCTGTCGGATGCCGCTACGCCGCATCTTCGCCTCGTCGCCGACGACGCGCCGGCGCTGTAAAGCATGATCCGGAAAAGTGGAAACCGGTTTTCCGAAAAGATCATGTTTCACCAAAATGTCAGAGCGCCAATCGATTCCATTTGAAGCGATTGCGCTCTAGGCAGAAGCGACTACCGCCTCAGTCTGCGGTCGTGTCTCCGGCATCAGGCGCCACAACACCGCAAGGCCGACGGCGGCGATGGCTGCCAAGGCGGCAAAAGCCCACGAACTGCCGAAACGGTCGGTGATATAGCCTGCCAGCGTCGTGGACAGCGATGCGCCGATGCCGGTGGCCGTGCCGAGAATGCCCTGACCGAGATTAAAGTGCCCGGTGCCGCGCGTCAGATCGGCGACGACCAGTGGCACCATCACCGCGAACACGGCGGCGGTAATGCCGTCGAGGAGCTGGACGGCAAGCAGCAGCGAAGGGCTGGCAACGCCCGCGAATAAAAGCCCACGGATCGGCAGCGCGGCGAAACCGATCAGCAATAATGGCCGCCGGCCCCAGATTTCCGCACGCCTGCCGACCCACGGCGACAGCGCGGCAACGACAAGCTGCGGCACCACGATGCAGGCGGCGATAATGACGGTGGCCCACTGGGCCGACCGCATCGTCACAGCACTTCCCACCAGCGGCAGCATGGCCGAATTGGCGAGATGAAACAGCAAGAGGCAGCCGGCGAAAATGAGCAGCGGCTTGTTGTGCATCAAGGCGCCGGGGCTGGTGGGCGGCTTCTTAACTTTTCGACGCGGCGGCGCGCCATGCGCGCGCTCGGCGTCGATTTCGCTTTCCGAGATTGCGCGCAATGCAAACAGCGCCGGCACCAGCAACAGCACCGTGACGACGAAAACCGCGCGCGCCGAGACGAAATATCCACACGCGCCCATGGCGGCGGCGGCCAACCCGTTGCCGACCGAAGCAAAGCGCGCGTTGCGTCCGAGGCGCTCGCCGATAACGGCGTGGCCGACAAGCCCAAGGCTGATCGCCGCCATGGCGGGGCCCAGCACGCAGCTTGCCAGGGCGTGGAGTACCGACCCTCCGAGCACCACCGGAAAAATCGGCAGCGCCGCATAGCTCAAAGCACTGATGCAGATCGCGGCGATTGAGAGGCCGGCAACGAATCGCTCGGAGCGCGCCGCATCGACCAACGCGCCACCCGGCATTTGGCCGATCAGCGAAACGAAACCGGCAGCCGACAGCACCAATCCTATATCGATCTGGGTCCAATGCTGTGCGGTGAGGTAAACCGAGACGAACGGCCCAAAACCGGTTTGCACGTCGGCGACGAAGAACACGAACCAATCGAGCCCGCGCAAGCTTCTGCGCGACGGCATCAGCGGCGGCTCGGCGCCTTCGGGCTCCGGTGCGGCCGTTACGGGCACGGCTTCAGCTCCGGGAGGTGCGTGGGCCGTTGCCGAAAGCGGTGTGATGCGTTCGGGACCAGGGTCGCCCTCCGGCGCGTTGTTTAGGGACCTGCGTTCGATCCGTTTCAAAAGCTTGGCGCCCGTTCCCCCGAAAAGTTGCACTCAATTTGCCGGCAGCGGCTCGAGCTTGCCGAGCGCACTGAGAACGACCACTGGTTTTCCCTCTTGATATTCCGGCGCGGCCTTTACCTGGTCGCGCGTCAGGTCGAGCGTGATTTTGGCATCGGAATTCACCGGCTGCGGGAAGTGCAGCGCGTTCCAATCGACCGCGATCTTGCGGCTGCCGACGCCGAGAAAACCGCCGAAATCGATGATCGCCGCGCGCACTTGTCCGGAGCGATCGACGAGGACGTCGACGATGCGGCCCATGTTTTCGTTCGCGCTGCTGACCACGTCGCGGCCGAGGATGCCTTCGACCTCGTGGGTGTTGAGGATGGTCACTGCCGCCGGCGGCGCCTGCGCCGGCGCTGTCGGGGCCGATTGCGCGGCGGGCGGTTGCGGGGTCGTTTGCGAGTCTTGGGCAGACGCAATGCCGGCGGTCGCGCTCAACGCGACCGCGAGCGCAACGAGCAGTTCCGTTGTCAGTGCCGGAAATCTAGGCTTGCCGCCATGCATGCTGATCTGGAGCCGGATTTGGCTGAAACTCACTCCACTAAGCCCGCACGGTGAAGCTGGTTCCACCGAGCTGGATCGGGCAGGCGTGCGGGGCGGATTGGCCGGAGCGCCCGCATCAAGATGAAAAAACGATCGAAACCCGTATGTCGCCGCTAATTCGCGTCGTATCGAGCGAGATCGTCTCGCCGTGGCGGCGCAGACGCAGATCCACACTGGAAGAGCCGAGCCGCAAGTCGCGCACGACCACTTCGTCGAGGAACGGCGGCAGCCGCGGATTGCGCAGCCGGATTTCGCCGTGGAAAGGATCGAATTCAAGGCCCAGCGATGCGTCGAGGAGCGTGAAGGGTGTTGCGCTGGCCCAAGCCTGCGGCGAGCACGCTACCGGATAATGGGTCGGGCCATGCCCACGCTGGCGCTGGAAGCCGCAGAACAATTCCGGCAAGCGCCGCTGATCCATATAGGTTGCCGCCCCAAATAGGCCGCCAAATAACGTGTCGATCGCCCGCTTGCAGTCGTAATGGGCAAGACCGAGCGCGATCAGAGCGTTGTCGTGCGGCCAGACCGAGCCATCGTGGTACGACATCGGATTGTAACGCACTTGGTCTCCGGCCACCGTGCGAATGCCCCAGCCGGAAAAAAAGCGCGGCCGCAACAGGTCCTGGGCGACGCGCTTGGCGCGGTCCGGCGCGGCGATACCGGAAAACAGCACCTGTCCCGCATTCGACGTGCGCACCCGGCACGGCTCTTTGGCGCCGTCGAGCGCCAGCGCATAAGTCTCAAGCTCGGGACACCAGAACGCGGCCTCGAAACGCTCGGCAAGGCGGCTCGCTTCGGCGTCGAGCCGCTCGGCGACGGCATCGCGCTGAAGCCGCCGCGCACACTGCGCCGCCATGCGCTTGGCGGCATAGACATAACCTTGCACTTCGACAAGCGCGATCGCGCCTTCGGCCAGCCGCCCGTCGGCGTGAAAAATGGCGTCCTGCGAATCCTTCCAGCCCTGGTTGGCGAGGCCTTGCTCGCTGGCCCGCTGGTATTCGACGAAGCCGTCACGGTCGGGATCGCCGGGACCGTCGATCCAGCCAAGCGCGGCCTCGATATGCGGCCATAGCGCGGCGACGGTCGCAATGTCGCCGGTGCGCTCGAGGTAGAGTCCCGCCAGCAAGACGAACAGCGGGGTGGCGTCGACGCTGCCGTAATAGAGGCCGAACGGCACCTCGCGCAGCGCCGCCATTTCGCCGCCCCGCATTTCGTGCAGAATTTTTCCGGGCTGCGCGTCGGCGAGCGGATCGTTGGTCGTAGCCTGATAGGCGGCCAGACGGCGCAATACGCCGCGCGCCACGTCCGGCGACCACCACAGCATCTGCAAGGCCGTGATCAATCCGTCGCGGCCGAACGTCGTGGAGTACCAAGGAATGCCGGCATAGGGATAGCGGCCCTGCGGCGTATCCGTCATCAGCATCGCCAGGTCGGCGGCGGATCGGCACAAGACTTCGTTGAAACGGTCGTTGGAGGTTTGCACGGAGGTCTGTTCGCGAGTGGACGCGCGCATTTCGCGCCGCGCCGCGATGAGCCCGCGCAGGAACGGCAGCGGCAGCGAGTCGGTGCGGTCGCAACTGACGGCGAGAAAGAGCGGCCGCATTTCGCCCGGTTTGAGATGAAGCTCATAGACCGCGCAGTCGGTGGCGAGCCGATCGGGCGGCGGATCGAAATTGAGCGCGGTGCGCCGTATTTTGTCGTCGAGGCCGTTGTAGATCAGCAGCACGCGGTCGTCGCCATGCAGCTTTATACTTGCGGTGCCGCGCCGGTCGCGTCGCGTACCGCGAACCTCGAACAGGTCGGCGAAATCGCTTGCGAACAGGATCGACAGGCGAAGATCGATCTCGCGATCGCCGTAATTGCGCACGCCGAACCGCTGATAGGCAGTGTCGCGCCACAGAAAGATGGTGCGACGGATGTGCACCCGATCCTTCTCCATGACAATGTGCGGTCCCCGCATCAGATCGGGGTTCGTCAAATCGACGAAGAATGCCGAGTTGTCGTCGCGCAGATTTGAGCCGAGCAGGAGCGGAGGAACGTCGTTGACCAGCAATTCCAACCGCGAGAGATGCCGCGTGTCGTGGTGAAAAAGTCCGCTGGAACCGCTTGGCGAATCGCCAATGTCGCCGCGGCCGTCCAACACGATGAAAGTGTCGCCATATTTGAGCGAGCGCGGCGGATGGCTCGGTTGCGTGGCGGTAATGGTAAAGGCCGCTTCGGGCGTCGGCTCTGCGGCAGCCCGTTGCGCCGCGGTCTTAGGGGACATTGCCGGCCACTTCGCTGGGTCGTCGTTGTTGCAGCGCCGAAACTGGCGCGACGCGAATGCTAACAGGTTTCATGGCCGTCTACGGCCTCGCGCTGCCGTGGATGATATCGACGACGCGCATTCGAATCGGATCGACGATCACCACGTCGCCTTCCACCATGGCGTATTTGAGGTCGAATGTATCCTCGATGCCGGCTTGATCGGGCAGGTCGGAAAGCTCCACCGAGCGCGACACGGTCGCGCCAACGGTCGGATCCAGCCGTATTGTCGACCTGCGGCCCCGCTGTTGGAGAACGGCTTGGTAAAGGGCGCTCTTCTGGGATGGCGTGCGCGAGAGGGATGGGACTAGTGCGCCTTCCGGGCTCACGCCTTCGTCGGGACCAAGGCTTTGCGCAGAGGCCCCGGTAAGGCTGCACAAGAAGGTGACGCTGCACAAGAAGAAGGCGAGAACGGCGGCAGGTAAGATTGCAGGTAAGATTGCAGGCAAGATTCGGGTCGGGCCAATCGGCAGCGGCATGCAGCACTCCAGCGCGGGCGGAAAACTCTCCCCTTAACGAACGCCGGTTATCCGCAATCGGTTCAGTCGATTTATTGCACTGCAACGTGATCTGAGAAAACTGCCTTCGTGTCCGTCGGCGTCGTTAACCGCCCCCTTGCGGCGAAAAGCCACGGACGCGAAGGTTCCCTGACATTCTCGTAAATTGCCGCGGGATGCTGTACTTTGGTCCCAAGAAGAACTTGGCAAAGGGACGGAAGCTCATGTCGGCAACAACGACTGCCGCCCAACCTGTAGCGGCGGCAACGCAGACGACGCGTTGGACCCAGCTCGTTATCGCCATCATCTGCATGGTGATGATCGCCAACCTGCAATACGGCTGGACACTGTTCGTCAACCCGATCAACAAGGCGCACGGCTGGTCGATCGCTTCGATTCAATTTGCTTTCGCGATCTTCATCGCGCTTGAAACCTGGCTCACGCCGATCGAAGGCTGGATCGTTGACATGCTCGGCCCGCAGCGCGGCCCGAAGCTCATGGTCGGCTTTGGCGGCATCTTCGTCGGCGCCGGCTGGATCATCGACGCCTATGCCGACTCGCTGGAAATGCTCTACGTCGGCGCCATTATACTGGGCATTGGCGGCGGCGCGATCTACGCGACCTGCGTCGGCATGGCGGTCAAATGGTTTCCGGACCGGCGCGGTCTCGCGGTCGGCCTGACAGCGGCGGGCTATGGCGCGGGAGCGGCGCTCACTGTCATCCCAATCCGGTATGTTATTGCAAATTACGGCTATAGCTCTGCGTTCCTATGGTTCGGCATCGCGCAAGGCTGTGTCGTTTTCGTGCTGGCGTTTTTGCTGCGCGGCCCGGACGCAGGCGAGATGGCATCCGCTCCGGCGCCGAAGGTTGCGCAGTCGGCCAAGAGTTCCTCGCCGCGCGAAGTGCTGACGTCGCCAGTCTTCTGGCTGCTCTACATCATGTTCGTGATGGTGTCGGCGTCGGGTCTGATGGCGACGGCGCAGATCGCGCCGATTGCGGGCGACTTCCACGTCGGCAATCAGATTGCGTTCTGGGGTGCGACCACGCTGACGGCAGCGCTGATCATCGACAATGTCGCCAATGGTGCCGCCCGCCCGCTGTTCGGCTGGATTTCCGATATTATCGGGCGTGAAACCACCATGGCCATCGCCTTCGGGCTCGGCGGTGTCGCCTATTGGCTGCTAGTGGAGCTTGGCACCGCGCCGTGGGCTTTCGTGCTCTTTGCCGCCCTCATCTTCCTGACCTGGGGTGAAATCTTCAGCCTGTTTCCGTCCACCTGCACTGACACCTTCGGGCCGAAATTCGCCACTGTGAATCTTGGCCTGCTCTACACCGCCAAGGGGGCATCCGCCTTCCTGGTGCCGGTTGCGAACCTGGTGAAGAACGCGACGGGCGGCTGGCACATGGTCTTCGTCATTACCGCGATCATGAACTTTATCGTTGTCGGCTTGGCGCTGTTCGTGCTCAAGCCGATGCGGGCGAAAATGATGGCGCAGCGCTGACCGGATCTTATCGACACGGTGACCGAGAGCCTGGGCGCGGGAGCAATCCCGCGCCCAAATTGCTTTTAGAGCATGATCCGGAAAATGCCTGTCCCCGGACTTGATCCGCGGATGGGCACCGGCTTTCCGAAAAGCATGCCCTCGGGCTCGACCCGAGGGATCATGCTCCAGCTAAAAATCTAAGCCGAAATCGCGTCGTTTTGGCTCTGGTATAATGTATTACAGTGGGCTAAGAGTGCGGCGCCGAACGCGACCGAGAGCGTGGCGGTATTTAGGGTAGTGAGCGTCATTGAATGACTTCCAGCGCGCATCGTATTTCGCTCGCCGCGGGCAATGCCGTCCCTGACGCAGCCGACGCCCAAGACCGCGATCAAGACCGCGCCTTACCGAAGCGGCCGCGGCTTGAGCCGATCGACACCTCCTTTAGCTTCAAGAACAAAGCCTATGCGGCGCTGAAGTCGGTCATCGTCGGCATGGATATCTACGGCAGCCGCAGCGAAATCCGGCTCGACGAGCGCTCGCTGGCGCAGGACTTCGGCATCAGCCGAACGCCGGTGCGCGAGGCGATGGCGCAGCTCGAACGCGAGGGCTTCGTGCGTTCGGTGCCGCGGCGCGGCGTTTATGTGATGCGCAAATCGAAGCGCGAAGTCATCGAACTGATCGCCGCCTGGGCGGCGCTTGAAAGCATGGCGGCGCGGCTCATCACCGAGAAGGCGAGCGACGAAGAGATCGCGTCGCTGCGCAAAATGTTCGCCACCTTCGAAAACGGCGAGCTGCGCGCCCATCTCGACGAATATTCCGAAGTTAACATCGAGTTCCATCAGACCATCATCCGGCTCAGCCGCAACGGCGTGCTGATGGCTCTGGCGGAGAACCTGTTCACCCATATGCGGATGATCCGCCGCAAGACGATCGGCGAAAAGGATCGCGCGGATCGGTCGATCCGTGACCACATTCATATCATCGAGGCGTTGGAAGCGCGCGACACCGTGCGCGCGGAGACCTTGGTGCGGGATCACGCGCTGGGGCTCGCCGACCACGTCGCGAAATACGCCGATTATTTGGACTGAATTGACGGAGAGTTGCCATGGCGGAAGCAGCAGTAAAAGCAAAAGCGCCTGAGACGGGCGAGACAGCGGAGCAGGAGCTGACGGACGGTTTCCATCTCATCATCGAGGCGCTCAAGCTCAACGGCCTCGATACCATCTACGGCGTCCCGGGCATTCCGATCACGGATTTCGGCCGCATGGCGCAGGCCGAGGGCATTCGCGTGCTGTCCTTCCGGCATGAGCAGAACGCCGGCTATGCCGCCGCCATTGCCGGCTTTCTGACGAAGAAGCCCGGCGTCTGCCTTACCGTGTCGGCGCCCGGCTTCCTCAACGGTCTCACCGCGCTCGCCCACGCCACCACCAACTGCTTTCCGATGATCCTGATCTCGGGCTCGTCGGAGCGCGAGATCGTCGATTTGCAGCAGGGCGACTATGAAGAAATGGACCAGCTCGCCATCGCCAAGCCGTTGTGCAAGGCCGCCTACCGTGTGCTGCACGCCCAGGACATCGGCATCGGGTTGGCGCGCGCCATCCGCGCCGCGGTGTCGGGCCGGCCGGGCGGCGTCTATCTCGATCTGCCGGCCAAGCTGTTCGGCCAGGTGATGGATGCAAAGGAAGGCAAGAAGTCTCTGGTCAAAGTCATCGATCCGGCGCCGGCGCAGCTTCCGGCGCCGGCCGCGATCAAGCGCGCGCTCGACGTGCTCAAAAGCGCGCAGCGGCCTTTGATCATTCTCGGCAAGGGCGCGGCCTATGCCCAGGCCGACGACGCGATCCGCTCGCTGGTCGAAAAGAGCGGCATTCCGTTCCTGCCGATGAGCATGGCCAAGGGCCTGTTGCCCGATACCCATCCGCAATGCGCCGGCGCGGCGCGCTCGACCGTGCTGAAAGATTCCGACGTGGTGCTGCTGATCGGCGCGCGGCTCAATTGGCTGTTGTCGCACGGCAAAGGCAAATCCTGGGGCGAGCCGCACACCAAGAAGTTCATTCAGATCGATATCGAGCCCAAGGAAATGGATTCCAACGTCGAGGTGGTCGCGCCGGTCGTCGGCGATATCGGCTCCTGCGTCGCCGCCTTGCTGGATGGCATGGGCGCCAAATGGCCGGCCCCGCCGGCCGACTGGACCGGCGCCGTCGCCAAAAAGCGCGAGGAGAACGTCGCCAAGATGGCGCCGCGGCTGATGAATAATAACGTGCCGATGGATTACCACGGCGCGCTCGGCGTGCTGCGCACGATCGTCAAGGAGCGGCCCGACGCCATCCTGGTCAATGAAGGCGCCAACACGCTCGATCTCGCCCGCGGCGTCGTCGACATGTATCAGCCGCGCAAGCGGCTCGACGTCGGCACCTGGGGCGTCATGGGCATCGGCATGGGCTACGCCATCGCCGCCGCGATCGAGACCGGCAAGCCGGTACTCGCGATCGAGGGTGACTTCGCGTTTGGTTTTTCCGGCATGGAGATCGAGACCGTCTGCCGCTACAAGTTGCCGGTCTGCGTCGTGATCTTCAACAATGACGGCATTTACCGCGGCACCGACGTCAACGCCGGCGGCGGCGCGGATCCGGCACCCACGGTTTTCGTCAAGGGCTCGCGCTACGATAAGATGATCGAGGCGTTCGGCGGCGTCGGCGTCAACGCAACGAGCCCGGACGAGCTCAAGCGCGCGGTCAACGCCGCGATGGATTCCGGCAAGCCGACGCTGATCAATGCGGTGATCGATCCCGCGGCCGGCAGCGAGAGCGGCCGGATCGGAAACCTCAATCCGAAAAGCGCGTTGGCGAAGAAATAAGTAACGATTAGGGAGAAAACACATGGCAACGAAGAAGAAGGCCAAGGGAAAAGCGAAAACGGCAAAGGCGAAAGGCGGCGGCGAAGAAGCCCGCCGGCAAAGTCGTCAAGCTGAAGGCAAAAAAGCCGGCGGCAAAGGGAAACGGCGCAAAAGCGAACGGCAACGGTCTGCCGCGGCCATCGGCGCAGCCTTGGGGCGAGGCGGGGCGGGCGCTCCAAGGCGTGAAAATCCTCGACTTCACTCACGTCCAGTCGGGGCCGACCTGCACGCAGCTGCTCGCCTATATGGGCGCCGATGTGATCAAAGTGGAACGGCCGGGCATCGGCGACATCACGCGCGGCCAATTGCGCGACGTGAAGGGCGCCGACAGCCTCTATTTCACGATGCTCAACGGCTCGAAGCGTTCGATCACCATCGATTCGAAGCATCCCAAGGGCAAAGAAATTCTCGATCGGCTGATCAAGCAATGCGATGTGCTGGTCGAGAATTTCGCGCCGGGCGCGCTCGACCGCATGGGACTGACCTGGGAGCACATTCACAAGCTCAATCCGCGCATGATCGTCGCCTCGGTGAAGGGTTTCGGGCCGGGCCCCTATGAAGACTGCAAGGTCTACGAGAACGTCGCGCAATGCGCCGGCGGCTCGGCGTCGACGACCGGCTTCCGCGACGGACCGCCGCTCGTCACCGGCGCGCAGATCGGCGATTCCGGCACCGGGCTGCATCTTGCGCTCGGCATCGTCACCGCGCTGTTCCAGCGCGTGCGCACCGGCCGCGGCCAGAAAGTGCTCTGCGCCATGCAGGACGGCGTGCTCAATCTCGCCCGGGTCAAGCTGCGCGATCAGCAGCGGCTCAAACACGGCCCGCTCACCGAATACAGCCAGTATGGCGAGGGTGTGCCGTTCGGCGATGCGACGCCGCGCGCCGGCAACGATTCCGGCGGCGGCCAGCCGGGCTGGATCCTCAAATGCAAGGGCTGGGAGACCGACCCCAACGCTTACATCTATTTCATCACCCAGGCGCCGGTGTGGGGAGCGATCTGCGATCTGATCGGCAAGCCGGAATGGAAGACGGAAGCGGATTATGCGACGCCGCCGGCGCGATTGCCGCGGCTGCGCCAGATCTTCGACACCATCGAGGAATGGACCAAGACCATGACCAAGTTCGAGGTCATGGACAAATGCAATGCGCACGACATTCCGGTCGGGCCGATTCTGTCGATGAAGGAGCTTGCCGAGGAGACGTCGCTGCGCGCGACCGGCACGGTGGTCGAGGTCGATCATCCGGGGCGCGGCAAATATCTGACCGTCGGCAATCCGATCAAGCTGTCGGATTCACCCGCCGATGTGCGCCGCTCGCCGCTCTTGGGCGAGCATACCGAAGAGATTTTGCGCGATGTGCTCGGCTATTCCGCGAAGGAACTCGCCGAGATCAAGGTATCGGGCGCGATTACGCCGGCCGAGAAGCCGGCCAAGGCGGAAGCCGCGTAGCTTTCTTCTCCCTCTCCCCGCTGCGCGGGGAGAGGGTTGGGGTGAGGGGGCCTCTCGGCTGGGCTCAGACTTGAGGGCTCGGAACCGCGGAGAGGCTCCCTCACCCTCGCTTCGCTCGACCTCTCCCCGCACGCGGGAAGAGGTGAAGATTATGAGAGAGGTTTTTCAATATGCGTATCGTGGTTCACGGGCAGCAGGCGTTCGGCAAGGCCGTGCTGGAAGCGCTGCTCAAGCGCGGCGACGATGTCGTCGCCGTCTATGTGGCGCCGGAAAAGCCCGGCGCGAAAGCCGACCCGCTGAAAGAGGCGGCGCTGGCGGCCAAGCTTCCGGTCCATCAGCCCGACAATTATCGCAAGCCCGAGGTCTGGGAAGAATTCAAAGCGCTCAAGCCCGACCTGCAGGTGATGGCTTTCGTCACGCTGTTCGTGCCGGAAGAGTTCCTCAACATCCCGACTCACGGCTCGATCCAATATCATCCGTCGCTGTTGCCGGCCTATCGCGGCGCCAGCGCCATCAATTGGCCGATCATCAAAGGCGAGACGGAAACCGGCCTGTCGATCTTCTGGCCGGACAACGGGCTCGATACCGGCGACGTGCTGCTGCAGAAGCAAGACGCCGATCGGCCCGGCCGACACGCTCGGCACGGTCTATTTCGACCGGCTATTCCCGATGGGCGTCGAGGCGATGCTCGAATCCATCGATCTCGTCAAAGCCGGCAAGGCGCCGCGCATCAAGCAGGACGAATCGAAGGCCACCTACGAAGGCCGCTGCACTGCGGAGAACGCCAAGATCGATTGGGGCAAGCCCTGGGAGCAGATCGATCGTCTCATCCGCGGCTGCAATCCGGCGCCCGGCGCCTGGACGACGCTTGACGGCAAGCAACTGAAGATTTTCGACGCCAAGCCGCTGCCGGCCAAAGACCCGAAGGGGATCGCCGGCAAGCTCGGCGAAATCGCCGCGGTCGAAGCGGACGGCTTCACCGTGGTTTGCGCCGACGGGCGCTTCAAGGTCACGCGCGTACAGCCCGCCGACGGCAAGAAGATCGAAGCCGGCGAGTGGGCCAAAGCCGCAAGCCTCCAGCCCAAGGCTCGTTTCACGTGATCTGACGGGTCGCCCTCTTACAGCCCTGCCGGGTTTTCATTCAATCGATGGATCTTTGACATGCCCGCCTCACAACATCAGTCGCCGAAATCCGATATTGAAATCTCGCAGGCCGCCAAGAAGCGGCCGATCGTGGACATCGCCCGCGAAAAGCTCGGCATCGCGCCGGAAAATCTCGAACCCTATGGCCACTACAAGGCCAAGGTGTCGATGGATTTCGTCAAGTCGCTGCAGAGTAAGCCCAACGGCAAGCTGATCCTGGTCAGCGCCATCAATCCGACGCCCGCGGGCGAAGGCAAGACCACGACGACGGTCGGCCTGACCGATGCGCTCAACCACATCGGCAAAAAAGCGATGCTATGCATTCGCGAGCCGTCGCTCGGTCCGTCGTTCGGCGTCAAGGGCGGCGCCGCCGGCGGCGGCTATGCCCAGGTCGTGCCGATGGAAGACATCAACCTGCACTTCACCGGCGATTTCCACGCCATTACGTCGGCCAACAATCTGCTCGCCGCGCTGCTCGACAATCATATTTACTGGGGCAACACGCTCGGCATCGATCCCCGCCGCATCGCCTGGCGCCGGGTGCTCGACATGAACGATCGCGCGCTGCGCTCGATCGTCAATTCGCTCGGCGGCGTCGCCAACGGCTTTCCGCGCGAAGACGGTTTCGACATCACCGTTGCTTCGGAAGTGATGGCGATCTTCTGCCTGGCGCGCGACCTCGACGATCTCAAGAAGCGGCTCGGCAATATCGTGGTCGGCTATACCCGCGATAGGAAGCCGGTCCGCGCCGGCGAGCTCAAAGCGCACGGCGCCATGACCGTGCTGCTCAAGGAAGCTTTGGCGCCGAACCTGGTGCAGACGCTCGAAGGCACGCCGGCCTTCATCCACGGCGGCCCGTTCGCCAACATCGCGCATGGCTGCAACTCGGTGCTGGCGACGACGACTGCGCTGAAACTTGCCGACTACGTCGTCACCGAAGCCGGCTTCGGCGCCGATCTCGGCGCCGAGAAATTCATGGACATCAAATGCCGCAAGGCCGGCATCGCGCCGGACTGCGTCGTGCTGGTCGCCACCATCCGCGCGCTGAAGATGCACGGCGGCGTCAAGAAGGAGGATCTCAAGGCCGAGAACCTCAAGGCGCTCGAAGCCGGCATGGCCAACCTGCAGCGCCACATCGAGAACGTGCGCAAGTTCGGCGTCGTTCCGGTGGTTTCGACTCAACCGCTTCTCAGCCGATACCGAGGCCGAGATCAAGCTGGTGATGGAAAAGTGCAAAGCGCTCGGCGCCGAGGCGTTGATGGCCGACCACTGGGCGATGGGCGGCGAGGGCGCGGCCAACGTCGCCCGCGCCGTGGTCAAGGTCGCCGAGAGCGGCGAGAGCAAGCTCAAATTCCTCTATCCCGACGACATGCCGCTGTTCGAGAAAATCCGCACCATCGCCAGGGAAATCTATCGCGCCAAGGACGTCACCGCGGACAAATCGGTGCGCGATCAGCTGGCGAATTTCGAAGTCGATGGGCTACGGCAAATTCCCGATTTGCGTCGCCAAGACGCAATACAGCTTCTCGACCAATCCCGACGCCAAGGGCGCGCCGACCGACCACGTCATCAATGTGCGCGAAGTGCGGCTGTCAGCCGGCGCCGAATTCGTCGTGGCGATCTGCGGCGAGGTCATGACCATGCCGGGATTGCCGAAAGTGCCGGCGGCCGACGTGATCGACGTCGGCCCCGACGGCAAGATCGTCGGACTGTTCTAACGAACTCAGCCGCTCGTCCGCGCGAAAGCGGGCACCCGGCGCGACAGTGGATTCCCGCCTGCGCGGCAATGGGCAGCATACAGCTGCGAGATGAAATGCAACCGAAGGAGCTCGATATGCTGAAATTCTATTATAGCGGTGCGCCGAACCCGACCAAAGTGGCGCTGTTTCTCGAAGAAACCGGCCTGCCTCACGAGGCCATTCCGGTCGATACCCGAAAGGGCGAGCAGCACAAGCCGGAATTTCTGAAAATCAATCCGAATGCGAAACTGCCGGCGATCGTCGACGGCGACGTCACCGTGTTCGATTCAAGCGCGATCCTGCTCTATCTCGCCGAAAAGACCGGCAAGTTCCTGCCGGCCAAAACCGACAAGGCGCGCGGCGAACTGTTGTCGTGGATGTTCTTCGTCTCGTCCGGCGTCGGGCCGTATTTCGGCCAGGCGGTGCATTTCAAGAATTATGCGCCGGAGAAGCTGCCTTACGCCATCAATCGCTATGTTTTCGAGGCGAACCGACACGCCGGCATCCTCGACGCGCGGCTCGCCCAGCACAAATACATGCTGGGCGACAGCTATACCATCGTCGATATGAACGTATGGGGCTGGGCGCGGATGCTGCCGAACGTGGTCGGCGAGGGCGCCTGGGACAAGTACAAGAATCTGAAGCGGCTGGTCGACGAGATCAATGCGCGTCCGGCGGCGCAGAAAGCCTCTACGCTGAAGGACCGCCACAAGTTCAAGACCGAGATGGACCAGGAAGCGCTCCACGCCATGTTCCCGCATCTGAAGGAAAAGGTGGCGTAGCTTCAGTCTATTTTCGGCGAACAAAAAAAGACGGCGCGGCTTTGCGGCCGCGCCGTTCGTTCTTTTAAGTCCGAAGGACCTTACTGGAACAGCTTCATCGCGTTTTCGAGCGTCTGTATCACGCCCCAGGCCAGGGGAATGCCGACAAAGCACCAGGCGAGAAGAAGCTCGACGGTTGTCGTGCCGCTCTGCGTTTCGTTTGCCATGATCTCTGCTCCTTAAGCGCCGGCCGGTTCGCCGGCGGCATCGACGTCCATCTGGGCCCGCGTCGCTTCGTGATCCGGCTTCATGTGGAAGCGATGGTGCACCGCTTTGATCATGAAGTTGCAGATGAAGCCGATCACCAGCAGCCCCGCCATAATGTACATAGTGACGTTGTAGGCCTGCGCCTTCGGCACGCCGTGATCGATCTGGTACTCGCGAATATAATTGACCAGCACCGGGCCGAACACGCCAGCCGCCGACCAAGCCGTGATCAGCCAGCCGTGAATGGCGCCGACATAGCGCGTGCCGAACATGTCTTTCAGATAGGCCGGCACGGTAGCGAAGCCGCCGCCATACATGCTGATAATGATCAGGAAGCAGATCACGAACCCGGCGACGCTGCCGATCGATCCTGTCCAGGGCACCAGCGCGTAGAGCACCGTTCCGATCGCGAAGAAGCAGAAATAGGTGTTCTTGCGCCCGATATAGTCGGAGGTCGATGCCCAGAAGAAACGCCCGGCCATATTGAACAGGCTGAGCAGGCCGACGAAGCCCGCCGCCGCAAGCGCCGAAACTTTGCCAGGGAACATTTCCTGGGTCATGGCGGATGCCTGCCCGAGCACGCCGATGCCCGCAGTCACGTTGAGGCAGAGGACCCACCAGATCAGCCAGAATTGCGGCGTCTTGATTGCGTCATAGACATAGACATCGTTCGGGTGACGAGTTTCTGCTCAACGACCGGCGGCGTATAGCCTTCCGGCTTCCAACCTGGCGCCGGGATGCGCACGATCGCCGCGCCGACCCATCATGAAGATCGAGATAGATGACGCCAAGTGCGATGAATGTCTCAGCGACGCCCACATGAGTCGGCGTCGAAAATTTGCTCATCAGCCAGACCGACAACGGCGAGGCGATGAAGGCGGCGCCGCCGAAGCCCATGATGGCCATGCCGGTCGCCATGCCGGGCCGGTCGGGGAACCATTTGATCAGCGTCGAAACCGGCGAGATATAGCCGAGGCCGAGACCGATGCCGCCAAACACCCCATAGCCAAGGTAAACGATCCAGAGATTGTGGACGTAAACGCCGATGGCGGAGATGAAAAACCCGAGCGCCCAGCACAGCCCAGCGGTAAACATCGCCCTGCGCGGACCGCCTTCCTCGACCCAGCGCCCGAAGATCGCCGCCGATACGCCCAGCACGAAGATTGCGATGGAGAAGATCCAGCCCAGTTCGGGAATGTTCCAGTCGCCCGGTGCGGATGCCGTGATGCCGATCAGTTTAGTCATCGGCAGATTGAAGACGCTGAAGGCATAGGCTTGGCCGATGCACAGATGAATGCACAGTGCCGCGGGCGGCACCATCCACCGGCTGAATCCGGGCTTGGCGATCGTGTGGCTGCGATCGAGAAAACTCATCGCGTGGTCCTCCTTGGTTCCCTGGTCGTCCGCAGCCCGTTTTGCGTTTGGCTGTCGGTGTCGCCGTGGCCATCCAGATGTCGAGCGCAGACGGCGAAGTCGGAAAAATCTCCTATAGCGTGACGTGAATAGCAAGTTCGACTATCGTTAGGGGGTGGACAGGCGGCGCGCCCTTTGTCCGCTTTGTGACGCAGAGGCGGAGTAGAATCGGCGCTGTATTGGTCGCTAATGAAGAAAATTTATCCGCGCAAAGCTCTGCGGCCAATCGCAAAAGAGGCTATTCATCAATGTGTTGATTGTGAGAGGCGGCGCTTTGCAGTGGGGCGGAGCGCGGAATTGGTTCAGTCGGTCCGGCCTGAGGCCAAGTGTCGCGGCGCGGGCTGAATTTAGCCGGGCGCCAGCGTACCGGCTGTGGTTCCCATCAAGCCGTGAGCATCTTAGAAAGAGACATGATGAGCCTTACAACGCCGCCGACATTGCCGCCCCAGACCGGTTCCGACCGCGGACGCACCGGACGCCGCCGGCCGCCGCGCACGCCCAAAGGCCGTCAGGTCGATCCAACGGCGCTTGCCCAAGTGCAGGATTTGCTGATCGACCGGCCGCGCCGGCGCGACCTGCTCATCGAGCATCTGCATCTCATTCAGGATCATTACGGGCATCTCTCCGCCGCGCATCTCGCTGCGTTGGCGCAGGAGATGAAGCTTGCTTTGACCGAGGTCTACGAGGTCGCGACCTTCTACGCCCATTTCGACGTGGTGAAGGAGGGCGACACGCCGCCGCCTGCGGTGACGGTCCGGGTCTGCGATTCATTGTCTTGCGCGCTTGCGGGCGCGGAACGGCTTGCTCGCCGATCTGAGCCAAAAGCTCGGCCCCGATGTGCGCGTCGTGCGTGCGCCGTGCATGGGCGCCTGCGATCGGGCGCCGGTATGCGCCATCGGCCATGTTCAGGTGATGCACGCCGATGCGGCAAAGGTTGCGGCGGCGGCGGCCAAGCCTGCGCATGCCGAATGCTATCCGACGCCGACCGGCTTCGACGCCTACGTGAAAAGCGGCGGCTACGAATTGCTCAAGGCCTGTATCGGCGGCAAGCGCACGCGCGACGACATCATTAAGATCGTCGGCGATGCCGGCCTGCGCGGTCTTGGCGGCGCCGGGTTCCCCACCGGGCGCAAATGGTCGCTGGTGCGCGCCGAGCCGGCGCCGCGTCTGTTCGCGGTGAATTGCGATGAAGGCGAGCCGGGCACATTCAAGGATCGCTATTATCTCGAACGCGACCCGCACCGCTTCATCGAAGGCATGCTGATCGCGGCTTGGGTGGTCGAGGCGCCGGACACTTATCTTTACGTCCGCGACGAATACCCGGAAGTCATCCTGCTGCTGCAGCAGGAAATCGCCAACGCCGAAGAAGCCGGACTGACCAAGCATACGAAGATTCACATGCGCCGCGGCGCCGGCGCCTACATCTGCGGCGAAGAATCCGCGATGATCGAATCGATCGAGGGCAAGCGCGGCCTGCCGCGGCACCGTCCGCCTTATGTGGCGCAGGTCGGCTTGTTCGGGCGGCCCACGCTCGAACAGAATGTCGAGACGCTCTATTGGGTGCGCGACATCGTCGAGAAGGGCGTCACCTGGTTCACGTCGCAGGGCCGCCATGAGCGCAAAGGCTTCCGCAGCTTTTCCGTATCCGGCCGCGTCAAGAATCCGGGCGTGAAACTCGCTCCCGCCGGCGTCACCGCGCGCGAATTGATCGACGAGTTCTGCGGCGGCATGGCCGACGGCCATACGTTCAAGGGCTACCTGCCGGGCGGCGCTTCGGGCGGCATCCTGCCGGCGGCCATGGCCGATATCCCGCTCGACTTCGGCACGCTGGAAAAATACGGCTGCTTTGTCGGCTCCCACGCGGTTGTGATCCTGTCCGACAAGGACGATATGAAGGCTGTGGCGCTCAACCTCATCAAGTTCTTCGAGGATGAGAGTTGCGGCCAATGCACGCCGTGCCGGGTCGGCACCGAAA
Source organism: uncultured Alphaproteobacteria bacterium (assembly GCA_963807125.1). GTDB lineage: Bacteria > Pseudomonadota > Alphaproteobacteria > Rhizobiales > Xanthobacteraceae > BOG-931. The sequence continues at coordinate 279,267 of CAWEAH010000008.1, read as the reverse complement.
AGGCGGCGCATCTGATGGCCAATGGGCCTTGGGATCCAGCCCTGCTCGACGAGCTGTCGGCGCTGATGCGCGATGCCTCGATCTGCGGGCTTGGCCAGGCGGCGCCCAATCCGCTCTTGTGTGTGCTAAAGTACTTTCCCGACGAACTGAAGACGCCGCTGGGGCATTGGTGATCCAAAGGTCCGCGCCATGAACGATCGCAAAGAACAAAAGCCCGAACAGCAACCGGTCGGCTACGGCCACGACAAGAAGGGCGCCGCAGGCGGCCCGGTTTACGGTGACGGCAAGCCGGCCGTGGCGCATACCGCGCCCGCCGACAAGGTCGCCGGCAAGGGCGAGGCGCCCACCGCAAAGACATTCACCATCGACGACCGCGAGATCGACATCCGCGACGGCGAGACGATCTTTCGCGCCGCGGGCCGGCTCGGCATCGATCTGCCGCATCTGTGCTACTCGCCGCAACCCGGCTACCGGCCGGACGGCAATTGCCGCGTCTGCATGGTCGAGATCGAAGGCGAGCGCGTCTTGGCGGCGAGCTGCATCCGCACGCCATCGCCGGGCATGAAGGTCAAGACCCAGACCGACCGGGCCAAGACGGCACGCAAGATGGTCGCCGAATTGCTTCTGACCGATCAGCCGGACCAGGCGCATGCGCACGATCCCGATTCGCAGTTGTGGAAGACCGTCACCCGGATGGAGCTCAAGCAAGGCCGTTTTCCGCGGCGCAATTCCCCGCCGCCGGATCGCAGCCATGTGGCAATGGCGGTCAATCTCGACGCCTGCATCCAATGCAACCTGTGCGTCCGCGCCTGCCGCGAAGTGCAGGTGAACGACGTCATCGGCATGGCCGGACGGGGCCATGGCGAGAAGATCGTGTTCGATTTCGACGATCCGATGGGGGCTTCGACCTGCGTCGCCTGCGGCGAATGCGTGCAGGCGTGTCCGACCGGCGCCCTGATGCCGGCAACGCTGGTCGACGACAACAACGTCTTCACCGGCAAAGCGGACCGTTCGGTCGACAGCGTCTGCCCCTATTGCGGCGTCGGCTGTCAGCTCACTTATCATATCAAAGACGACAAGCTGCTCTATGTCAGCGGCAAAAACGGCCCGGCCAACGAGAATCGCCTGTGCGTCAAGGGCCGTTTCGGCTTCGACTATGTGCACAATCCGCAACGGCTGACAAAGCCGATGATCCGCAAAGACGGCGTGCCGAAAATCCCGCATGAATATATCGATCCGTCCAATCCGTGGACGCATTTCCGCGAAGCCACCTGGGAGGAAGCGCTCGATCGCGCCGCGGCCGGCCTGAAGAAGATCCGCGATCGCGACGGACCCAACGCGCTCGCCGGATTTGGCTCGGCCAAGGGCTCCAACGAGGAAGCCTATCTGTTCCAGAAGCTGGTGCGCACCGGCTTCGGCACCAACAATGTCGATCACTGCACGCGGCTGTGCCACGCCTCGTCGGTCGCGGCGCTGATGGAAGGCGTCGGCTCCGGCGCGGTGTCGGCCACCTTCAACGAATGCAAGAATTCCGAAGTGATTTTCGTGATCGGCGCCAATCCGACCGAGAACCATCCGGTCGCCGCGACCTTCTTCAAGCAGGCGAAAAAACGCGGCGCCACGCTGATCGTCGCCGATCCGCGCGGCCAGGCGCTCAAGCGCCACGCCACCCACATGCTGCAGTTCAAGAACGGCACCGACGTGGCGCTGCTCAACGGCATGCTCAATACCATCGTTTCGGAGAAGCTCTACGACGAGCAGTACATTCAGACCTATGTCGAGGGCTTCAAGCAGTTCGCCGACAGCATCAAGGATTATACGCCGGAGGAAATGGCGCCGATCTGCGGTGTCGAGGCCGACATTATTCGCGCCGTGGCGCGCAAATTCGCCCGCGCCAAGTCGGCGATCATCTTCTGGGGCATGGGCATTTCCCAGCATACCCACGGCACCGATAATGCGCGATGCCTGATCGCGCTGTCGCTGATCACCGGCCAGATCGGCCGGCCGGGGACGGGTCTGCATCCCCTGCGCGGGCAGAACAACGTGCAGGGCGCTTCCGACGCCGGCCTCATTCCGATGTTCTTCCCCGATTACAAATCGGTCGAGGACCCGCAAATCCGCGCGCAATACGAAGACGCCTGGGGCATCAAGCTCGATCCGAAAAAGGGCCTTACCGTCGTCGAGATCATGGACGCGGTGCACGCCGACGTGATCAAAGGCATGTACATCATGGGTGAGAACCCCGCGATGTCGGATCCCGATCTCAATCACGTACGCGTGGCGCTCGCGCATCTCGAACATCTCGTGGTCCAGGATCTTTTTCTCACCGAGACCGCGGTCTATGCCGACGTGGTCCTGCCGGCGTCGGCCTGGCCGGAGAAGGACGGCACGGTGACCAACACCAATCGCCAAGTGCAGATGGGCCGCCAGGCGCTGCCGCTGCCGGGCGACACGCGGCACGACATCTGGATCATCCAGCAGATCGCGAACCGCATCGGCTGTAACTGGAACTATAACGATGTCGGAGAAGTCTACACCGAGATGGCGTCGCTGATGCCGTCGCTCGACAATATCTCCTGGGAGCGCGTGCAGCGCGAGAGCGCGGTGACCTATCCGGCCGATGCGCCGGACAAGCCCGGCCGCGACGTGGTGTTCGACAAGGGCTTCCCGCGCCCGGGCGGCTTCGGCAAGCTCGTTGCGGCCAAGCTGCAGCCGCCGGACGAGACGCCGGACGCCGAATACCCGTTCATCCTCACGACCGGTCGCGAGCTTGAGCATTGGCACACCGGGGCGATGACGCGCCGCGCCACCGTGCTCGACGCGCTCGAGCCGGGAGCGGTCGCGTCGCTGTCCCGCGGCACCATTGCCAAGCTCGGCATCAGCCCGGGCGACATGGTGCGCGTCGCCACGCGCCGCGGCACTGTCGAGCTCACCGCCCGGCAGGACGACGGCATTCCGGATGGCGTGGTGTTCATCCCCTTCGCCTTCGTCGAGGCGGCGGCGAATCTGCTCACCAATCCGAAGCTCGATCCGTTCGGCAAGATCCCGGAGTTCAAATATTGCGCGGCGCGGGTCGAGGCGGCCGACCCGGCGACGCGGGTGGCGGCGGAGTAGCCTGAACACGCGACGGATGCCGCGATGGACAATCGCGACCCGCACGACGAGATCGTGCGCCTCGAAGCGCACATCGAAGAGCTGACCGACAAGCTTGAGGGCTGCCGCAAATTCATCCTGGCGGGGCGCGTCGCCGCGGCCGGCGGCGGCACCGCTCTCGCCGCACTGCTGCTCGGCGTGCTGCGCTTCGACCCGGCGGTGATGGCCTGCGCGGCGGCGGCCTTGCTGGGCGGCTTCGTCGCCTGGGGCTCGAACCGCTCAACCGCCAATGAGGCGACCGCCGAGATTGCGGCGGCCGAAGCGCGCCGCGCCGCGCTGATCGGCGAAATCCGGCTTCGCGTGATCGAGGGCGGCGAGACGCTGCATTGACGGAAGCACCCTACTCCTTCGTCTCGCCCTTGAAATAGGCTTCCACCGGACCGCTGAGCTTGATCGTCAGCGGATTGCCGTGGCGGTCCTTGGTCTTGCCGGCTTCGACGCGGATCCAGCCTTCGCTGATGCAGTATTCGGCCACGTTGGTTTTTTCCACGCCCTTGAAACGAATGCCGACGTCGCGGGCGAGCACTGCCTCGTCGTAGTACGGGCTTTTCGGATCGGTCGAGAGGCGATCGGGCGGTGGTTCAGCCATGTTGGACTCTCCCTATTTCTCGACGGTCATGACTAGCCCGTGGCAAATCCGACCGGCAACCACAATACCATTTTAATCATCGCAGCCGACTTACCCGGTATTGCCAGCCGCTTTTGACTTCGCTCATCTTCCCGGCGCGACGGCCGCCGCGGCTGGTCGAAGGCACCGCCGCATAGCCGGTCCCTTTCCCCGCCGGCTGCCGCGGGTTAGACTGCGGCATGTCCGTTGCCGCCGATGATTTTGCGCGTGTCTCCCCGATTGGCGCACCTCGTCACGACTGGACGCGCGACGAAGTCCGCGCGCTGTTCGATCTGCCGTTTACCGAGCTGATGTTCCGCGCACAGAGCGTACACCGGCAGAATTTCGATCCGGCCGAAGTGCAGATCTCGACCTTATTGTCGATCAAGACCGGCGGCTGCCCGGAAGATTGCGCCTATTGCCCGCAAAGCGCCCGCTACGATACCGGCGTGCGCGCCGAAAAGCTGATGCCGCTCGATACCGTTCTGGCGGAGGCGCGCGCCGCCAAGGCCGCCGGCGCCAGCCGCTTCTGCATGGGGGCGGCGTGGCGCGAACCGAAGGACCGCGATCTCGGCGCCATATGTGCCATGATCGAAGGCGTCAAAGCGCTCGGGCTCGAGTCCTGCGCGACCCTCGGCATGCTCACGACGCCGCAAGCGCAGCGCCTGAAGGAGGCCGGCCTCGATTTTTACAATCACAATCTCGACACCTCGCCGGAATTCTACGGCGAGATCATCACCACGCGCACCTACCGGGATCGCCTGGAAACGCTCGATCGCGTCCGCGACGCCGGCATCGCGGTTTGCTGCGGCGGCATCGTCGGCATGGGCGAGACGCGCGAGGACCGAGTCGGCATGATCGCGACGCTGGCGAGCTTGCCGGTGCATCCGGAGTTGGTGCCGATCAATATGCTGGTTCGCGTGGCGGGCACGCCGCTCGCCGAGCAGGGCGCGCTCGACGGCATCGAATTCGTGCGGACCGTCGCCGCGGCGCGTATCACTATGCCGCGGTCGGTGGTGCGGCTCTCCGCCGGCCGTGAAGACATGAGTGAAGAGACCCAGGCTTTGTGTTTCCTCGCCGGCGCCAATTCGATCTTTTATGGGCCGAAGCTCCTCACCACCCCCAATCCCGGCCGGGATCGCGATCGCGAGCTGATGCACAAGCTCGGGCTAAGCCCGATGGAATGATCGTCCTGCGAGCTGCGCCGATTTCCTGTCCGACTGTGCTGTCGAGGAAACGGCGGCGCACGCGGGCTGACACGAACACATGAGCGAGGTCGTCAATCCATGAACGCAGAGCAAATCGCCGTCGGCCGGAAGCGGGGCTTTTTGCTCGCTTGTGTTTGCGCCATCGCCGTTGCCTTCGGCTCGCTGTCGGCGGTCGCCTTCGGGGAGCAGCCGGACGACATCCTCAGCAGAGACAGCGTGCTGCGCGATCCGAACATTCCGTCCTTGGGAAATCCCAACGGTGATCTGACGGTCGTCGAATTTTTCGACTATCAATGCCCGTATTGCAAAAAGATGGCGCCGGAGCTCGCGCAATTGGTGCGGGAAGACGGCCATATCAGACTGGTGCTGAAAGACTGGCCGGTGTTCGGCGCGATGTCGACCGCCGCGGCCGAAATAGCGCTGGCGGCGCAATATCAGAACAAATACGCCGAAGCGCATGATGCCCTGATCGGCGCCGCCGGCAAACTCACCAAAGCGAGTATCACCGAGATTCTTGCCAAGGCCGGTGTCGACGTCGACCTGGCGATCAAGGACCTGCAGGCGCATCAAAAGACGATCGACGATCTGTTGGCCCGCAACGAAGCGCAAGCCGACGCCTTCGGATTCGAGGGCACCCCCGGCTTCATCGTCGGCACGTTCCGGGTGCCGGGCGTCGTGGAAATGAAGGTGTTCAAAGTCATCGTCGCCGATGCGCGGGCGCGGGCGAAGAAGCAGCACCATTCCTGAAGCGCCGGGCGGCGACGCGACCCGAAAGGGGGCACTTGGCTTGAACGCGATGCGTTTTCGGCGCGCAACCGCTTCATGGGAAATCGCAACTGGTTCATGAGAAGTCGATTGGCCGACTATGCGTCCCTTTCCCAGGCGCTCCCACCGCCTAATTCAGGCTCGGGTGTTTGGTCCGAATTCGCGACAATTTTAGAAACCGTGTCGAAAAAAGCTTCACTTTTGCGGCTTAAGCTTGCTTGTTCCTAGGTGGGGTCGATGCGGCAGTCCCAGTCAACGATCGAACTTTTTCTCCGCGAGGCCAAGCAACAGGTCTCGCAGCGCGACGTCAACGAGAGCCTGATCCGGGCGATCAACGAGCTTATCCGCGAAGTCAAACGTATCGACGACGCGGTTGAGCGGGCACGGCGCGATATCCGCGTCGCCCGCCGATTCTGACCCGCAGCAAGCGGGTAACGCGATGCCTGCGCCGATGTATATACGCGGATTGACATCGGGATAAGCGCCCATATGTTCCCCGAGTAAGGGAGCAAGCCATGCCCCGGACCCGCGCCTTTAGATCGGGCAATAGCCAGGCCGTTCGGATTCCGGCCGAATTGGCCTACAGCGAAACGGACGTCGATCTTGAAATTACGCGCCTCGGCGACGTGATCACGATCTTTCCCATCCGCAATAATATGCATGACGCCGTTGCGGCATTGCGACTGCTGCCCAAGCCCCCGCGCGTCGAAAGGCGGCGGCCCATCGCGCTGCCTGAACGGCGTGGCAACTAGCGCGGCAACCGGGTCGTGCCTTACCTCGTCGACACGAACATTGCAATTCATGCACGCGACGGCACGTCTAGCGTTCTCGATAAATTTGTAGAGCATGACGGCGAAATCTTGTTGTCTGCGTTGAGTCTCGCCGAGCTGCAGCGTGGTATTTACCGGGACCCCAAGTTCACCGCCATTCGGCAATCGCGATTGGAGGTCTTACTCAGCGCGCTGCCGGTCGTACCCTTTGATTCTGCAGCGGCCATGGCTTACGGCCGTATCATCGGGCAATGCGGCTGGGTGCGGGGCAAGGACTATGACCGGATGATTGCCGCACATGCGATCAGCAGCGGCTGCGTCCTGGTGACCAACAACAAGGCGGATTTTCGCGATATTCCAGGTCTAAGGATCGTAATCTGGGTCATTTAAACTGACAGTCACACTCCCGCCGCTCCGCCGTCGGCGCGCGGATCGTGCGCGGCTTCCAAAGTACCGTTCGGATGCAGCACCGCCGCGCCAGCGTGACCCATGACGTCGGAATAGGGTTCGGCCAACACATCGACGTCATGACCCGCCGCCATGAGGGCATCGATGAGGGCATCGCCGAAACGCGGCTCCAGCCGTAACGCCGTGCGCGGCGCGCCCCAGGTGCGGCCGAGCACCCAGCGTGGCCGGTCGAGCGCTTCCACGAGCGGCTCGCGGAAATCGACGGCGCGGGTAAACAGCTCGGCTTGGGTCTGCGGCTGGCCGTCGCCGCCCATGCAGCCATAGGCCATGATCCGGCCGTCCTTGAGGACGGCGAGCGCCGGATTGAGGGTGTGAAACGGCAACCGGCCGGGCGCGAGGTAATTGAGCGCCCCGGCCTGAAGCGAAAAGCTCGCGCCGCGGTTCTGCATCAGAATGCCGGTCGCCGGCAGCACGCAGCCGGAGCCGAATTCCCAATACAGCGACTGGATGTAGGAGACGACGAGGCCGCCGGCGTCGGCAGCGCCCATCCAAATCGTGTCGCCGGCACCGGAGGCAATCGGCCAGCGCGCCGCCTTCCGACGATCGATCTTCATGGCTTCGCCGGCAATGGTGCGGTCGTCGAGCACGCGGTCGAGCGAATGCGGAAGAAATTTCGGGTCGGTGACGACGCGGTCGCGAAGGCGCAAGGCGCGCTTGGTCGCCTCGACCAGGCCGTGGACGTGATCGAAGCCTTCCGCCTCGGTCACGTTCAGTCGCGCGAAAAGCGCAAGAATCATCAGCGATACGACGCCCTGCGTCGGCGCGTCCGTGTTGTAAAGCGTGCCCGACGGCAGCGAGACGCGCAACGGCTCGGCAAGCGTGGCGCGATAACGCTCCAGATCGCTTCGCGTGACCGGACTATGGATGCGGTCGAGATCGGCGGCGATCTCGTGCCCAACGTCGCCGCGATAAAAATCGTCGAGGCCGGCCTGTGCCAGATGCGAAAGCGTGGCAGCGAGCGCAGTCTGTTTCAGAACGGCGCCGACCGCCGGCGGCTTTCCCTCCGGCAAAAACACAGCGGCGAAGCCCGGCGCGTCTTTCAGCTCGGCGGCATGGTCCGCCGTCAACCGCGCCTGGCTGCGCGTGACGGTATAGCCGTCGCGGGCCTGGGCGATGGCCGGCGCCAGCAGCAGGTCAAGCGGCAATGTCTCGCGGTGGGCCTGCGCGGCCTGCAGCGCCAGGGCCCAGCCGGCGACCGCGCCGGGCACGGTGAGCGCCGCGAGCGGGCCGCGGGGCGGGATCGTCTCGTAATCGCGGTAAAGCTCGGGCTTCGCCAGCGCGCCTGCCGGACCGGCCGCCATGATGGCGCGCACGCGCCCCCGCGGCTCGCGAATGAGCCAAAATCCATCGCCGCCCAGATGGTTCATATGCGGATAGACCGCGGCAATGGACGCGGCCATGGCGACCATCGCCTCGATCGCATTGCCGCCTTCAGCGAGAATCGCGCGGCCGGCCTCGACGGTGGCAAAGTGCGGCGCGCAAACCACGCCGCGGCGATGACCGGCGCTGTGAAGGTCGGTCATGCTCAGTGGCCCGTCGCGGCGGCAAAGCCGCGCTTGCGCAACAGCGCATCGGCGCTCGGCAGCCGGCCGCGAAACGCCTTGTAGGCTTCGGCCGGCTCCTGCGAGCCGCCGGCGGCGTAAATGCATTCGCGCAGTCGTTGGGCGGTGGCGGGATCGAAAATATCCCCGGCTTCCTCGAAGGCGGCGAAAGCATCGGCATCCAGCACTTCCGACCACATGTAGCTGTAATAGGCCGCGGCATAGCCGCCGCCCGAGAAGATGTGGGCGAAATGCGGCGGCCGGTGCCGCATGACGATCTCGTGCGGCATGCCGAGGCGCGCCAGCGCCTTGGCCTCGAACGCGGCCGGATCGATCTCGGCCGGCTGCGTCAGCGAATGCAGATCGAGATCGACGGCGGCGCAGGCGATGTATTCCACCGTGGCAAAGCCCTTGTTGAAGTTGCGCGCTGCGAGCAGCCGCTGCAGCAGCTCCTCCGGCATCGGCGCGCCGGTCCGATAGTGGCGGGCGAAACGGCGCAGCACGTCCGGCTGCTCCAGCCAATGCTCGTAAAGCTGGGACGGCAGTTCGACGAAATCCGTCGCCACGTTGGTACCGGCAATGGTCGGATAGGTGACCGAGGACAAAAGCCCGTGCAAGGCGTGGCCGAATTCGTGAAACAGCGTGCGCGCGTCGTCGAAGGACAGCAGCGTCGGTTCGCCGTCGGCGGGTTTGACGAAATTGCAGACATTGACGATCACCGGCCGGATCTCGCCGGAGAGCCTTTCCTGATCGCGCAACGAGGTCATCCAGGCGCCGCTGTGCTTGGACGGCCGCGCGTAATAGTCGCCGAAGAACAGACCCACTTCGTTGCCGTCGGCGTTGCGGACCTTCCAGGCCTGCACGTCCGGATGCCACGTCGGCACGTCGGCGCGGCTGAAGGTGAGGCCGAACAGTCGCTGCGCCGTGTCGAAGACGGCCTCGATCATGCGCTCGAGATCGAGGTACGGCTTGATCGCGGATTCGTCGAATTCGCATTGGCGGCGCCGCAGCTTTTCCGCGTAATAGCGCCAGTCCCAGGGCTCCAGCTTGAAATTGCCGCCGTCTTCCTGGACCAGCGCCTGCATGGCGTCGCGATCGGCGAGCGCGCGCGAGCGCGCCGGCGTCCATACCGCGTCGAGAAGCGCGCGGGCGGCTTGCGGCGTCTTCGCCATGGCGTCATCGAGCCGGTAGTGAGCGAAGTCGTCATAGCCGAGCAGCTTGGCGCGCTCGGCGCGCAGCCGCACCGTTTCGGCGATGATCGCCTTGTTGTCGGTCGGTCCGCCATTGTCGCCGCGCGTGACGAAGCCGCGGAACACCTTTTCGCGCAAATCGCGCCGATCGGCGAATTGCAGGAACGGTTCGACGGCCGAGCGCGAAAGCGTGACGACATAGCCGTCGCGGCCGCGCTCGCGCGCCTCCGCGCGCATGGCGTCGCGCATGAAGTCGGGCAGGCCGGCGAGCTCCGCTTCGTCGCCAAGTTCGAGGGCGGGCGCCTGCTCGTCGGCCAGCACGTTCTGGCCGAACGCCGTGCCAAGCTCGGCCAGCCGCCCGATGATCTCGCCGAGGCGCTTTTTGGCCGGCTGGTCCAGCGCGGCGCCGGCGCGGCGGAAGCTGGTGTGGTAGCGCTCGGTGACCCGCCTTTGCTCGGCGTCGAGGTTGAGCGCGTCCGCGCCACGCATGACCGCGTCGATGCGGCGGTACAGCGCCGCATTGGTATGGATCTTGTTCCAGTGCAGCGCGATCTGCGGGGAAATCTCGCGCTCGATTTCTTGGATCGCATCGGTGGTGTGGGCCCCGGCCAAGAGCCAAAACACGTTACCGACCCGCTCCAGCGCCCGCCCGCTCAATTCCAAAGCGGCGATGGTATTATCGAAGCTCGTCGGGGTGGCGTCGGCGGCGATGGCCGCGATTTCGGCCTGATGCTCGGCCAGCGCCCGCGCATAGGCCTCCCGGAAATGTCCGGGCGCGATGCGCTCGAAGGGCGGCACGCTGTCCGGCGTGGTCCAGGCCTCGAAAAACGGATTGCCGGCGGCGGAACTCTGGATCGGCTCGGGCATGGCAGGGGTCTTACCAAGGGCGGGCGTAGGCGTGATATATGTCATTCCCCGCGCGCCGCCAAAGCGTCAAGGAGAGCGAAGAATGCCCCGTCATGCCCATTATCTGCCGCACGGCGTCATCCCGGCGGTCATTTTGCCGTTCACCGAGGATTTGGCAATCGATGAGGCAGCCTTCCGCAAGCATTTGCGCGATGTCGGCGCCGTCGAAGGACTGTCCGCCGTCACGGTCAACGCGCACTCGACCGAGGTGGCGTCGTGCAGCTTCGACGAACAGCGCCGTGTGCTGGAGGTCGCCGAGGACGAGATTGGCGCCCGGCTACCCATCGTGAACGGAGTTTGGGCCGACGGCAGCCTCGAAGCGGCGCGAATTGCGCGCATGGCCGAGGCGGGCGGCGCCTCCGCGCTTCTGGTGTTCCCGCCGGCGCCGTTCACGCTCGGTCAGTCGCCGGCAATGGCCATCGAGCATTTCAAGCGCATCGCCGACGCCACCAGCCTGCCGCTGATCGCGTTCCAATATCCGCTGTCGACCGGGCAGGGCTATCCGCGCGACACGCTCCTTAAAATGGTCGACGAGGTCCCGTCGATCCGGGCCATCAAGGACTGGTGTGGCAGCGTTCCGCAACACGAGATGCATGTGCGCGAGCTGCAAAGCCTCAAACGCCCGGTCAACGTGCTGTCCACCCATAGCGCCTGGCTGTTGAGCTCGCTGGTGCTCGGCTGCAACGGGCTTCTTTCCGGCTCCGGCAGCGTCATCGCCGACCTGCAGGCGGCGCTGTTTCGCGCGGTCAAAGCCAACGACCTCGCCGAGGCCCGCCGGCTCAATGACCGCATCTACCCGCTGGCGAAGGTCTTCTATTCCGAGCCTTGGGCGGACATGCATAACCGCATGAAAGAAGCCCTGGTGCTGCTTGGCAGACTGCCGTGGGCCGTGGTACGGCCGCCGCTCGTGAAGATCGGCCGCGCCGAGATCGAGCGCATCCGCTTAGCCCTGATGGACGCCGGCCTATTGCCGGCCAAAGCCGCGCGGGATGCGGCGTAAGGTCGAGATCGAGCATGGACAACACCACACCGCAGCGGCGCAGCCGGCGCATCCTCTGGCCGAACGTGCTGACCGTGCTCAGCGCGGCGATCCTGATCAGCGCCGAAGTCTTCGGCGCGGCGTTTGCCGGCAGCTGGGCGATCGCCAATCTGTTCGCGCTCGGCACGCTCGGCGCCCGCGTGCTCGACGGTCTGTTTATGCTGTGCGGCGTCGCGGTGATGGTGCAGTTTGTTCGCGCCGCGCATCACGTCGAGCCGTTCGTGGCGGACTGATGCGGTGGCTCTCCGTCGCCGAGAGCACCTTTTACACTTCCTTAAAACTAAAAAGCTTGCACGCATAAGCTAAATCGCTTATTGCGGATTTGCCCAATTTCGCACGTGCCTGTGGCCGTGTGTCGGTCGGTGGGCATCCGGACAAGAGGCCGGACAGCCGCCTAAGGAAGAGACGCTACTTCCTTGCACCCGCGACCGGCAGCCGGAGGCGAAACCGGCAATGCCAGCTCTCCACTGGCGACGCGGCTTAAAGCAACGACGGAAGGGCTTTTTTGGTTACTGCCGGCGCCAATGCCGGGGACACCGAAGAGGCTTGTCCATCTTTGCCAGCAGTGCGGAACGGGATCTCCCTCATCCGGACCAAGGCAGACATCACGTGACGCTAGCGGCTCCGCAATGGTGCGGAACTGTGCGCGTTACAGGAGGTTCACCTGGCGGCTACGCCGCCCGACGGATCAGGGGAGCTGGGTGGCATGACCACACGCATCCGCGAATTTCTCAAGCATCGTACCGATAACGGACCCTGCCTCGTCGTCGATCTCGACGTGGTGCGGGAGAACTACCAGAACTTCGCCAAGGCGCTGCCGGACACCAAGGTGTTCTATGCGGTGAAGGCCAATCCGGCGCCGGAAATCCTCAAGCTTTTGGCCGAGCTTGGCTGCTGCTTCGACGTCGCGTCGCTGCCGGAGACGCATCAGGTGCTCGCCGCGGGCGCGGCACCGGACCGCATTTCCTACGGCAACACCATCAAGAAAGAGAGCGAGATCGCCGAAGCCTTCCGGCTCGGGGTGTCGCTGTTTGCGGTCGACTGCGAGGCCGAGGTCGAGAAGGTCGCCCGCGCCGCGCCAGGCAGTCGGGTGATCTGCCGGATCCATTGCGACGGCTCAGGCGCCGAATGGCCGCTATCGCGCAAGTTCGGCTGCGAGCCCGCCTATGCCGCCGACATCCTGGAGTTGGCGCATCGCAACGGGCTCACGGCCTACGGCGTCTCCTTCCATGTCGGCTCGCAGCAGCACAATGTCGAAGCCTGGGACCGGGCGCTCGCTTCGGCCGCCGCCATCTTCCGCACCTGCGCCGAACGGGGCATCGCACTATCGATCGTCAATCTGGGCGGCGGCTTTCCCGCCCGCTATGTGCGCAAGACGCCGAAGCTCGAATCCTACGGCAAGGCGATCTTCAAGGCGCTGCGCAAGCACTTCGGCAACAACCTGCCGAACACCATCGTCGAACCCGGTCGCGGCCTCGTCGGCAATGCCGGGGTCATCGAGGCCGAGGTGGTGCTGATCGCCAAGCGCTCGCCGGAAGACGAGGTGCGCTGGGTCTATCTCGACATCGGCAAGTTCCACGGACTGGCCGAGACCATCGGCGAATCGATCCGCTACCCGATCCGCACCACGCACGACCGCGACGAGATGGCGCCGTGCATCATCGCCGGGCCGACCTGCGATTCGGTCGACGTGCTTTACGAGAAGACGCCATACCCGCTGCCGGTGTCGCTTGCCATCGGCGACAAGGTTTTGATCGAAGCGGCCGGGGCCTATACCGCGACCTATTCCTCGGTCGGGTTCAACGGCTATCCGCCGCTACGGCAATACGTGATCTGAGGTTCCGCCCTCAGCGATGCGGACAAACCCTGGGCTCCGGCCCGGGGTTTTTGTTTGCCTGTACTGTGCGTTATTTCGGCTGGACGTTGGGATTGCCGCCCGGGCTGCCGGGCGGCGGGATCACCGGCATGGTGCCGCCCTTCGGCGTCGGCGCCTTCATGTCGGGATCGATATTCGGCGGGCAGATCACGCCGCCGGATTGCGCAAGCTTGTCGCTGAGATTCTTACCTCCGGAATTGCTTGCGTTGTTGGCGCAAGCCTTCTGATCGGTCGACTGCGCTTGGGCAAACGCGGCCGAGCGCATCCCGTGGGTGATCAGAATCGCAGTGAAGATGAGTTTAACGATGGTGTTCACCTGACGACAACGATCGGAAAAAGCTCAAGTTCCGAGAACGCCCTATGTCAGGTCCACGACTCCAGCCTCGCCGTTGTCCGTTCCCCAGGCGAGGAGCAGCCCGTCCGCGCTCCACGCCAGCGCGGTCACCGGCGCGTCGCCCGGCCGCTTGGCCAAAATCTCCGCGCCGTCTTCGATCCGCACCAACAGCACCATGCCGTCCCCGTAGCCGGCGGCGACGATGGCCTGTTTCGGATGGCAGGCGATCACTTCGATGCGGTGCTCCGAGGGAGCCAACAGGCGGGGCTGCTTGCCCATCGGTCCGTCCTTGCTGCTAAACGGCCACAGGATGAGTTGCGTCGCTCCCGAGGTCGCCAGCCAATCGCCGCCAGCCACCCAGCCCAACGAGGTGACACGGGCGGCATAACCGGACATGCGCATGTGTTGGCGGTCGACCAGGCGCCAGCCGTGCAGCATCGGTTCCTGCATGGAGGTGACCAGAAAGCGGCCGTCGGGACTCACGATGGCGCCGAGATGCGAGCCTTTCCATTCCAGCCGTTCCGGCGTGGCGCCGGCGGCGTTTGGAAACCACAAGGTCGCGCCATTGTAGTGTGCGATCGCCAGCCGAAAGCCCTTGGGCAGGAAGGCCAAGCCGCCGACCGTCGACGGCGCTTCGAATTCGCGCAGCTCCTTCCCCTGCACGAACGCGGTCTTGCCGGCCGACCACGCCACCGCGCCGTCGGGGCCGAGCGCGACGTGGTCGATCCAGCGATGCTTGGAATCGGTGGCGCGAATCTCGAATGTGCCGCTGACATCCGTTGCGACCAGCTTCCCGTCGTCGCCGCCGGTGAACAGAATCTCGCCGTCGCTCGCGCTTGCGAGGATGGCGCCGGCGTGCACGGTGACGCGCCGCGGCTCGCCCTTCGGCGTTGTCAACATGACCGCCTCTTCGCCCAGCACGAAGGCGGCGGTGCGGCAGAGAAAATATGCGCCGACGATGGCGCCGCCAGCCGCAATCGGCCGCGTACGCTCGACGACGGAGACGGTGTCGGCGCGCGTGTCGCTCATACTAGGCGGCGCAGCTCTCGAAGCCTTCGGTGATCTTCTTGCCGGGCAGGTTGCGGCCGATGAAGACGATGCGGCTTTCGCGCTTTTCGTCCTTATTCCACGGCCGCTGATGATCGCCGTCGAGGATCATGTGCACGCCCTGGAAGACGAAGCGCTTGTCGTCGTTCTTGAACGACAGGATGCCCTTGCAGCGCAGGATACTCGGGCCTTCTTTCTGGACGAGGTCCTGGACCCAGGGAAAGAACTTGTCCGGATCGAGCGGCTTATCGGTTTTCAGCGCAATCGATTGCATGTCCTCGTCGTGATAGTGCTTCAATCCGCCATGCGAATGCGCGTGCTTGTGGTCGTGATCATGGTCATGATGGTGGCCGTGACCGTGCTCATGACCGTGCCCATGGTCATGATCGTGATCGCCGGTTTCGAGAAAATCCGGCTCGAGATCGAGAATGCGGTCGAGGTCGAAGGCATTGCGGCCGAGCACCGCGTCGAGCGGAACCTGCGAGCGCTGCGTCTTGTGCACCTTGGCATAGGGGTTGATGCCGCGGATGCGCGCCTCGACCTCCGCGAGTTCTTCGGGCGAGACGAGATCGGTCTTGTTGATCAGGATGACGTCGGCGAAGGCAATCTGGTTCTTGGCTTCGGGGGCATCCTTGAGCCGCTCGGTGAGCCACTTGGCGTCGGCGACGGTCACCACGGCGTCGAGCTTGGTCTTGCGCCCGACATTCTCGTCGATGAAGAAGGTCTGCGCCACCGGCGCCGGATCGGCCAAGCCGGTGGTCTCGACGATGATGGCGTCGAACTTGCCCTTGCGCCGCATCAGCCCGTCGAGAATGCGCACGAGATCGCCGCGCACGGTGCAGCAGATGCAACCGTTGTTCATCTCGAACACTTCCTCGTCGGCGCCGACGACGAGGTCGTTATCGATGCCGATTTCGCCGAATTCATTGACGATCACGGCGTATTTCTTGCCATGCGGCTCGGACAAAATGCGATTAAGCAATGTGGTCTTGCCGGCGCCCAAATAGCCGGTCAGCACCGTGACGGGTACCTTTTCTTGTACCTTTTCTTGCACCTTTTCTTGAGCTTCGCTGGCCATTTCGTCCCTCCGTTGGCCCCTCCTATATAGGTATCCGGCCCGCCTTGCATCACCACGCAAAAGCGGCCGGCCGGCTTGATCCGGGGCTGCCGCCGGTTATCGTTTCTGAACAGCGACCGTGCAGGGGAGGGAACGATGCGGAACGGTGGGATCGCCGCGAGCCTGTCCATGGGCCTGGCTACATGCCTGAGCATGGCGAGCGGCACCGCCGCTCCGGCCGCGGCGCAGGGCTATCCCGAGCGCGTCGTGCAGATCATCGCTCCGTCCTCGGCCGGTTCGAGCGCGGATATTTTGGGCCGCCTGCTGGCAGACGGCTTCTCTGCCCGGCTCGGCAAACCCTTCATCATCGTCAACAAGCCGGGCGCCAACGGTGTGCTCGGCACCGCCGACGTCGCCCGCGCCAATGCCGACGGCTACACGCTGCTGCACACCGCGACCTACTCGATCACCGTGCAGCCGCTCACCAATAGAGAGGTCGGCTATACCGCCAAATCCTTCACGCCGATTTGCCAGACCTTCAAGAACGATCAGGTCATCGTGGTGCCGCCGAATTCGCCGCTGCGGACGGCGCGCAATCTGGTCGAGGCGGCGAAGCGGAAACCGGGCGCGGTGACGGTCGGCATCCCCGGCATGGCGACCATCCCGCATCTCGCCATGATCCAATTGGCGGATCAGGCCAAGGTCCAATTCAACGATGTGCCGTTCAAGGGACCGGCCGAGGAAATTCAAAACGTGCGCTCCGGACAGATCGATTTTGCCGCGGTGCCGCTGACAGCCGCCGCGGGCAGCGGGCTGCCTATGCCGGGATTATTCGCCGAGGCGCGCAATCCCTCGCTGCCCGAAGTGCCGACCTTCAAGGAGCAGGGCTACGACGTGGCACCGCTGAGTTTTGGCGGATTGCTGGGGCCGGCCGGGATGCCGGCCGATGTCACGCATAAGCTCGAAGCCGCTTGCATCAGCATCATGCAAAGCGACGCCGCGCAACGCGTGGTCAAAAACACGCTGCAGCCGGCCGATTATTTCGCCGACAGCGCCGGATTTGCGAAAAATATCGCAATGGACGTTGCCGAGAAAATACGCCTCGTGGCGATGCTCAAACCCAATTGAGCGGCGCCGCCTTGCCGCCCGTTAGAACAGCCCCATGCGCTCGCTCGCCATATAGCCGGTGAGCAGCAGAACGCCGAAGGCAAGAACGCAGCCGGCCGCCGCGAATTCGAGGCCACGCATCAGTACGCCGCCACGGCCGATGGGTTTTTGCGCGATACGCTTGGCCAGTCCCTTGGCGCCGACCGCAAGCGTCGCGACCGCGCCGACCGTGATCGCGGTGCCGAGACCCATCACGAAGGTTGAGGCGATGCCGGCCCAGAATAGGCCCTGCGCCAAAGCGAACACCAGCACGATGATCGCACCCGAGCACGGTCGCAATCCGACCGACACCACTGCGGATAGACCGCGCCGCCAGCCTCCCGGTCCCGCCAATTGCTCCGGCTCGGGGCCATGGGCATGACCCCAAGGCAATACGTCAAGATCCTCGTGGTGGACGTGATCGGCGTGACAATGAAAATTCTCGGCCATGGTCGCGGCGGCGGAGCCCGCTAAGTTGCAACTCGCGTCGTGCGCGTGATCGCAGTCGGCGTGAGCGCGCGGTTCGTGGCCGGCCCGTTCGGCCTTCAGGTCGCGAAGGGCGCCGAAGAAACCATAGCCTTTGACCCATAACAACCGCGCACCGAGCAGCACGATCAATACGTAACTGACGGTTTCGATGAGGTTTACCGTATCCGACATCATCTTGGCGGTGGCGCCGAGTAATATAGCGGCGACACCGACGATCGCGATGGCGGTCAGCGACTGCATCACCGCCGAGGCGAACGATAGCGCTATGCCGCGGCGCCAGGTCTCTTCATTGGCGAAGAGATAGGAGGAAATCACCGCCTTACCGTGGCCCGGACCGGCGGCATGGAAAATGCCGTAGACGAATGAAATTCCCATCAACCCCCAGAGCGCGGAGCCGTTGTCCCTGGCGGCGCGGATCATTCCGGCCAGTTCTTGATAGAACAGCGCCTGTCTGGCGAGCACCCAGCCGCCGATGCCGCCGATCGCAATCGGACGCGGACCGCCGAACGTCCCAAACTGGGCCCATGCCGCGCGGTCGTCTACGGTCAGCGCCACAACGACCACCAACGCCATCGTTGTAACCAGATGAACGCGCCGCGTATTGACCAGGCTCTTCATGGGCATTGCACCAGGATGTTGTTGGCGAATAGCGCGCCCATTCCGACGAAGGCTTCCGAAGGAACAAACGACTTGTTGAGGGTCTGCGACGTCAGGAAGTGCGGGTCGTCCGGCTTTTCGGTCCAGCCCGCGCATGACGGCGGGGCGCCGACGAGTTCGATCGGGTTTTTCTTGGCAAAGGCAAAATCGATGAAAAATTCCGGATCGTAGATTTCGATTTTCAGCAATTTCGCCTTCACCGGCTTTTTGAACGGCAAAGTGAAGTGCAGCGTGAGCACGGTCGCTTTTGGATCGTATTCGAGCCAATAGTCGACGGCGTCATTGAACGGATTCTTGTCCTTTGCGCCGTCGACGGTCGCGTAGGTGAAGTAGCCAAAGCCCTTGAGCGAATTGACGTTGACTTTGGCGAGCGGCTGCAATTCCTCGCGCGTGAATTGCCCCTTGGTCTTGGCTTTGACGCCCATCGTGGCGAAAGCCGAGAACATCTCGTCGAAGGTCCAGGCATGACGCACGCCCGTGACGGAGCCGTCCGCTGCATAGAGCAGGTCGGTCGTGATGGTGGCCCAGACGTGCGGATGAGCTTGCGCCGCTTCTGGCGCCACGCCGGCGAAGAGCGCGATCGTGACGGCCAGCAGGTATCGCAAACCATACCGACTTGCGACCGCGCCAAGACGCAGTCGCTTTATGTCGACGCGCAGTAACCGCGCACGCGTCATCGCTCATCCTTGATTTCAATCGAGACGGGATCCGACACGGTTGCGGACCATGCCGCGGATTTTATGCGTGCCGGCTCGAGGGGAACGTGCGTTGCCGGCGCGCTAAGCGACGGTCGGCGGCGCCCGGGCCTGAAATGAAAGCGTGAGTTTTGGCGAAATGCCTTGTGCCGGTATCGGGGCTGGCCATGAGGGAGGACCCTGTGGCGGAACGGCCAGGACAGGCGGCAGCGAAGGCAATGCCGTCGCCACCAGCGCCATGCTGGCGCAGATTGGACAATAGCCTTCCGGGGCGGCTGGAACGCGGCCGGCCGGCGCGATGACGGTCTGTGTTGCGTTCAGGGTAAGATGGGTCCGGCCGACGAGATCGAGCGGTGCTGGTCCGAGATCATCCGCGTCCATATGGCCAAACGAAACGGCCATCTGGAACGCCAGCACAAACAACGCGAGCCGCGCGACTGGCCGAATTTTCGATCGGAACCACGTCATTCTGAGCGCCGCCTCACCAGCGATCGGTGCGTTGTAGTCGGGCCCAATTACGCCGCTTTTTCGACCCCCACCCGGCTGACCGGCCGAATGCGCCAATTCGCATGGTCTCTGAGGGGTGCGCATAGCCTTCGTTATGTTATAATATTACATATCGTAGGCGTCCGCCTCAATCGAAATAGTCCAGAAGAGACAACACGATGCCTATCCGCCAAACGGCTCCAGGGAGGCCCCTTTTTATGAAGACTGCCGTTGGGGCCCTGATCGCGCTCTTTGTCGCATGGGCGGAATTCCCCTCTGCGCACGCCGCCGACGACAAAATCGCCGATCGTGGCGGCGGAGAATTTCTATGGCGACGTGGCGCAGCAGATCGGCGGCGACGCGGGTCTCGGTTGTCAGCATCCTGAACAATCCCGACCAGGACCCGCATTTGTTCGAGACTGCGCCGTCCGTCGTCCGTGAAGTCGCTGCGGCCAAGTTGGTCATCTACAACGGCGCCGACTATGACCCGTGGATGGCGAGACTGCTCGACGTGACGCCGCAATCCGCGGGCGTGTCACGATCGTCGCCGCGGATCTCGATGCACAAAAAGGCCGGCGACAATCCGCACCTTTGGTACGATCCGTCGACGATGCCCACGGTCGCCAAGGCGCTGGCGGCGGCGCTCAGCGCGGTCGATCCCGCCCATGTCGACGATTACGCGGCGCGGCTTAAAACCTTCCTCGCTTCGCTCCAGCCGATCGAAGACAAGATCGCCGAAATTCGCGGCAAATATGCCGGAACCGCCGTCGCGGCGACCGAGCCGGTCTTCGGCTATATGGCAACGGCGTTGCACCTGACCATGCTGGAACGGCATTTCCAGCTCGCGGTCATGAACAATACCGAACCGAGCGCCGGCGACCTCGCCGCATTCGAGGGCGATATCAAGACGCACAGAGTACGGGTCGCTGTTCTACAACAAGCAGGCGTCGGACAATATCGTGCAGCATCTCGTCGATCTTGCGCGCGCCGCCAATATTCCCGTGGTCGGCGTGACCGAGACCTGTCCGCCCGGCCTGTCCTACCAGGACTGGATGCTGAGCGAGCTCGACGCAACCGAGACCGCGTTAGGCGGACCTTCCTCATGAACGTCATCGAGCTCGATCATGCGACGCTGGCGATTGGCGGCCGCAACGTCCTTGTCGATACCAGTTTTGCGATCAAATCGGGCGAATTCATCGGCGTCCTCGGCCCCAACGGCGCCGGCAAGACCACGCTGATGCGCGCCGTCCTCGGCCTGTTGCCGCCGAGTGCGGGCCAACTGCGCGTGTTCGGCCGCGCGCCGCAACGCGGCAATCCGCGATCGGCTACCTGCCGCAGGTGCGCACGGTGCTGCCGGATTTGCGCGTGCGCGGGATCGACTTCATCGCCAGCTCGGTGCACGGCGAACGCTGGGGCGTGCCGTCGCTTCGGCGCGCGCGACCGCGTCAATGATCAACGCAGACGCTGGCGGAGGTGGGCGCGCGCGAGCTCGCCGAGCGTCCGCTTGCGGATATGTCCGGCGGCGAGCGCCAGCGTCTCCTGCTGGCGCAGGCGCTGCTCGGCGAGCCGCGGCTGCTGCTGCTCGACGAGCCGCTGATCAGCCTCGACTACCGCTATCAGGAAGCGGTCATCGATCTGGTGCGCGCGCTTTGCCCGCGAGCGCAACATCACGGTGCTTTTTCAGCGCCCACGAGCTCAATCAGCTGATCGGCGCGCTCGATCGCGTGCTCTATCTCGGCAATGGCCATGCCGCGCTCGGCACCGTCGCCGAGGTGGTGACGGCGCCGGTGCTGTCGCAGCTCTACGGCACGGCTATCAGCGTGGTGCGCGCCGACGGCCATATCTTCGTGCTGTCGCGCGGGCGCGACGTCGAACGCGCCGACCATCTGCACGACCATGGTCACGACCACGTCACGATCATCACCACCATCACGATCACCACCATGCTTGAATACGATTTCATGCGCAATGCGTTCGCCGCCGCCGGCGTGGCGGCCGTCGTGTCGGGACTGGTGGGCTATTTCCTGGTGCTGCGCGGGCAGACTTTTGCCGGTCATGCGCTCGGCCATATCGGCTTTGCCGGCGCGACCGGCGCGGTCCTGATCGGCCTGGCGCCGGTCTGGGGGCTGGTCGGCTTCACGGTCGCCGCCGGCATCGGCATGGGACTCATGGGCGAGCGGCTCAGCGGCCGCGATGTCGCCATCGGCGTGGTGCTGGCGCTGGCGCTGGGCTTCGGGCTGCTGTTTCTGCACTACTACACGGCATTCGCCACCCAGGCGACGGCGCTGCTGTTCGGCAACGTGCTTGCCGTCGATCGCGCCGATGATCGCGACGCTGATCGGGCTCGGCGTCGATCACGCTGGCGGCGCTCGCCGCGATCATGCGGCCGCTCATTTTTGCCAGCCTGCAGCCGGAACTGGCCGAAGCCAAAGGCGTGCCGCTGCGCTTTGTCTCGACCGCCTTCCTCGCCATCGTCGCGCTCGCGGTGTCGGAAAGCGCCCAGATCGTCGGCATCCTTCTGGTCTTCAGCCTCATGGTCGGACCGCCGGCGGCGGCGCAGCGTCTGGTCACCGGGCTGTGGAGCGGCATGGCGCTGTCGGCCGCGCTGGCGCTCGCCGAGGCTTGGCTCGGCATCGCCATTGCCTATTACACCGATTGGCCGGTCAGCTTCTGCATCGCCGCTGCTTGAGCGCACTGGGCTATTTCGTGACCCGCAGCAGGCTGGCTGGATCGGCAGGAGGCCGGTTCCGGCCTCCACCGTGGCTGCGGCGAAATCCTGAGCATTGCCTCTATTGCCAAGCGGGCGCGCCCATCATTAAATCGCTCGCGAGGAATAGGATGATGAGCGAGCAGAAAGGCCGCGCCATTTGCGTCGGCGAAGTCCTGATCGAATTGGCGCGCGGCGCCGACGGCCGCTTTGCGCTGTCCTGCGGCGGCGACGCGTTCAACACCGCGATCTATCTGGCGCGCGCCGGCATCGATGTCGCCTTCGCCACGGCCGTCGGCGACGATCCCTATTCCGACAGCGTGCTGGCGCTCGCCGCCGCCGAAGGCGTGTCGTCGGATCTCATCGCTGCGCGTGCCCGGCCGGCTGCCGGCGCTTGTGCCTGATCGAGAACGGAGCGCGCGGCGAGCGCAGCGTCGCGCTATTGGCGCGAGGGCGCGCCGGCGCGCGAACTGTTCGAACTGCCCGACTGGATGCGGATTGCCGAGGCCTCGCCGCGGCGCGGCTCATCTATTTCTCCGGCATCACGCTGTCGCTCTACTCGAACAACGGGCTCGGCCGCCTGTTCGCCGTGCTCGAAGTCGGCGCGCCAGCAGGGCGCCAAGGTCGCCTTCGACGGCAATTTCCGGCCGCGCGGCTGGAAGGGCGATCTGCACGCGCACGCGCGCGGTGTTCATCGAAGCGCTCAAGCGCGTCGACATCGCGCTGCCGGCCTTCGACGACGAGGCGGTGCTGTGGGGCGACCCCAGCCCGGAGGCGACGGTGGCGCGGCTGCAGGCCTTCGGCATCGGCGAGATCGTGGTCAAGAACGGCCCCAACAGCGCGCTCGTCGCCGCCGGCGCGGCGATCAAGAATTCGTGCCGGTGCCCGAAGTCGTGGTGCCGGTCGATGCCACCGCGGCCGGCGACGGTTTCAATGCCGGCTATCTCGCGGCACGGCTTTCCGGCAGCACGCCGGCGCGAGGCGGCCGGCGCCGCGCATCGGCTTGCCGGCAACGTCATCCGCCATCCCGGCGCGCTGCTGCCGCGGACGCCACGGCGATGCATTGAACATGCTCCGCTACGACGCCTGACGCAGTGGCGCGCGGCCGCCGCGCAAGCCGTCGAGGATCGCTTTCGCGCGGTCATGGAAAAATCGCGCGTCTTTTGGTCGAACGCCTCGCCGGCGTCGGGCATCATGTAGCCGTGCAGCACGCCCGGGAAGATGTTCAAGTCGAGATTTCGTAAAGCGCGGCGCCGCGGCGCGATAGGCGTCGAGCACCGGCGCCGGCGCGGCGTGGTCCTTGTCGCCCCAGATGAGGCAGACCGGCGCCTTAACGCCGTCGAGCTCGCCGATGTAATCGAGGATCTTCGTGCCGTGGCAGGAAACGCCCGCGGCATAGCCGAGGCGCTTCGGCGCGATGATGGCGTAGGGGCCGCCGTAGCAGAATCCCATCACCGCGGCGTGGCCGTTGAACTGCGGCATCATGCGCAGGTAGGCCAGGGTATCGGCGAGATCGCGCTTCGCCGGTCTTGATCCGCTCGAGCCGCGGCTGGGCGCGTCTTTTGGTGCGCTCGTCCCTGCGCGACAACGGCCCGGGCACCGTCCGCCAGAACAGATCGGGAGCCGCGACGATGGAGCCTTCGGCGGCAAATTCGTCGGCGATGGCGCGGATATCGGCATCGACGCCGTGGATCGCCGACGCCAGTACCATCGCCGGCACCGGCGCATCCGTCTTCGGCATGACGAGATAGCAATCGAACTCGCCGCCGCCGCTTGAGCGAATTTTGACGGGCTGACCTGACATGCATTCCTCCCAACGGTGAAACGTTCAGTTCTTGAAATCGTCCGGGCGCAGCTCGATCGGCGTGCCATGCGGCGTGCGCGCGGACGCGCGGCTCCAGGCTTGCGGTGCGCGCCAGCAAGCCCGCATCGGCGAGGCCTTTGGCGGCGACGATGCGTTCCAGCGTAGCGAGCCAGTGATGGTAATAAGTCTCGCCGGTATCGGGATCGCCGGCGGCTTGCGCTTTCTTGATCTCGTCGCCGAGCGTCGATGCCCATTCCTTCCAGGTGAACAGGCCGCGCTCGTTGAGCGACAGCGCCAGCGCGAAAGCTTCCGCCTGCCATGGCGCGCTGAACACCGGACCCTCGGCGTTGCGCGGATCTCCGACGCCGAAGTGCGCGCAGCGTAGCGCCGTCGGTGCTCATGCCGGCTCCAGATAGGGCTCGAACGCCTCGATCGAGACCTTGAGCGACGGCTCGGCGGCTTCGCCCCACAATTCGCGGCCCGCGAACACGACCGTATAGAGCCATTGCGGATTTTCGCCTTGCCCGATCGCGGCGGCATCGGGAAACACGTGGCAGCCGCGCAGCGCCTCGATCGTGCCGAGTTTGCCGCGCGCGTAGCGCGGCAGGCGGGTATGCGTCGCCGGATGAATGTTCTTGGTGCGCACGCGGTCGCCGGGCGCAAATCGCGCCGGCGCCGGCGCCGGCCGGGCGAACGAGCCGCGCGTCAGCGATTTCGGCACGTCGGCGGCATCGAGCTTGCGCTTGAGCGTCTTGCCCGGACGCGAGGCGTGGCCGGTCTCGATTTCGTCGGCATCGGCGAGCCCGAGCTTGATCAAGAGATTTTCCAGCCGCAGCGCCCATTTCTTGTAATAGGAGCTCGACAGATAAACGTCCGGCGGCAGCTCTTCGATGGCCGCGCGCGACTGGTCGATATTAAAGGCGCCGGCATAGCTCATGGCGCGGTTGATGCGCGAGGCAATGCCCCTCCCAGTCGGCATGAAAGACCGGCTCGTTCGGCTCGGGCTCGACTTTGCCGAAACCATGCATGCCGCCCATGTCGTGGATACCGTCCATCACAGGTCCTGCGGATGTTTGGCGAGCCCGGTGCCGATCATGCTGTCGCGGGTGACGAGGCGAGCGAGCCTGTCCTCGCTCCAGTCCTCGGTGCCGGCCGGGCGCATCGGCAGCACCATGAATCGCGTCTCCGCGGTGGAATCCCAAACCCGGATCTCGGTATCGGCCGGCAGCGTGACGCCGAAATCGGCGAGCACGCCGCGCGGATCGTTGACCGCGCGCGAGCGATAAGGCGCCGACTTGTACCAGACCGGCGGCAGGCCGAGCACCTCCCACGGATAGCAGGAGCACAGCGTGCAGACGATCATGTTGTGGCGCTGTGGCGTATTCTCGACCGCGATCAGGTGATCGCCGACGCGGTTCATCAGCCCGAGCTCGACCACCGCTTTGCTGGCGTCGGCAAGCAGCGCCTTTTTGAACGCCGGATCGCTCCACGCCTTGGCAACGACGCGGGCGCCGTTGTGCGGGCCGACCTTGGTCTCATAGGCCTCGATAATGACGTCGATCGCGGCCGGGTCGATATAGCCCTTCTCGGCCAGCACGGTCTCGAGCGCGCGTACCCGCAATTGCATTTCGTTGAGTTCCGAGCCGTGCTCGTCGTGGTCGTGATGATCGTGTGCCATGACAGAGCTCCCGAGCGCGCGCCGCTTCGCAGCGGCAGCCAAGTCCCATTATAGTACGGCCGCCGCGCCGGGCGGAACCCGCGCCGGGAATGCGCTAAAGGACATTGACCGGGGGAGGGGCTCATGGCGGCGGCGGATATTTTCGATCTTCACGGCCGGGTGGCGCTGGTGACCGGCGCATCGAGCGGGCTCGGCGTACGCTTTGCCGAATGTCTCGCCGAGAATGGCGCCGCTGTGGCGCTCGTGGCCCGGCGCGCCGATCGGCTCGGCGACATCGTCGCGCGCATCGAAAAAAAAGGCGGCAAGGCGATTGCGGCCGCCGCCGACGTGCGCGATCGCGCGGCCGTGGCCGCGGCGTTCGAGGCCGCGGAAAAAGCCTTCGGCACCGTCACCATCCTGGTCAACAATGCCGGCGTGGTCAGCGCCGGCCGCGCCGTCGATCTGGCGGAAGAGGAATGGCGTCGCATTCTCTCGACCAATCTCGACGCGGTGTTCTTTTGTGCGCAGGAGGCGGCGCGCCGCATGCTCGCGGCCGGCAAAACCGGCGCCATCGTCAATATCGCCTCCGTGCTCGGCTTCGGCGTCGACAAGGGCGTCGTCGCCTATGCCACCGCCAAAGCCGGCGTCATTCAGCTCACCAAGGCGCTGGCGCTCGAGCTCGCGTTTAAGGGCATCCGCGTCAACGCCATCGCGCCGGGCTGGATCGTCACCGATCTCAACCGCGATTATCTGCAAAGCGAGCGCGGCGCCACGCTCAAGCGCGAGATCCCCATCGGGCGCTTCGGCGAGGCGCGCGATCTCGACGGCCCCTTGCTGCTGCTGGTTTCCGATGCCGGCCGCTTCGTCACCGGCGCCACCATCGTCGCCGACGGCGGCCAGATGATTGCGCTGCGCGGCTAGCGCGATGACATCGCAGCAGATTGTGATCGTGCTCTTGGGCGCCCTGGCCGGCGGCATCGTCAACGGCTTGACCGGGTTCGGCACCGCGCTGACCGTGCTTGGCATCTGGCTCTATGCGATATCGCCGACGGTGGCGGCGACCTTGGTGGTTCTGTGTTCGAGCGTTTCGCAACTGCAGACGCTGCCGATGATCTGGCGCAGCATCCGCTGGAATTATGCGGTGGCTTTCGTCGTGCCGGGCCTGCTCGGCGTGCCGATCGGAACGCTGCTTCTGCCGCATATCGATGCGCGCCTGTTCAAGATCGGCATCGGCGTGTTCCTGGTCGCCTATACGAGCTACGTGCTGGCGCGCCGGGCGGAAACCAAAAGCGCCTGGGGCGGCATTGCCGCCGATTGCGCCATTGGCTTTGCCGGCGGCGTTCTCGGCGGGCTCGCCGGCTTGTCGGGCGTGCTGCTCGTGATTTGGACCGATATCCGCGGTTGGAACAAGGAGCATCGCCGCGGGGTCATTCAGGTCTTCAACATCGCGATCCTGATGCTGGCGCTTGCATCGCACGTGGTCGCCGGACTTTTCACGCGCCAAGTGGCACTGGCGGCGATCGCAGCCTTGCCCGGCACGATCGGCGGCGCCTGGATCGGCGGCTTCATCTACCGGCGCATTGCCGACCGCAGCTATTCGCGCGTGATCATGATTTTGCTGTTCATCTCCGGCGTGGTTTTGATCGTCACCAGTCGCTGACGGGAACGCGAGCCGCTCAATGGTTGCGAAGGCCGATCGTGCCGCCCCGACGCGTGGTCGCCGTGATCGGGGTGCCAAGTTGCGTCGCTTGGGTGATGATCTGCCCGGCGTCATCAAAGCCGGTGTCGGTCGGCAGCCAGGGCGAATCGGGACAATTATTGCTCCGCGCGCCCACGAGGCCGCATTCGCCGATGGTGACGGCATGGAGGCCCGGCACGCCGCCGTTCTGTCCCGGTTTGCTGGTGAGCAGCGCCAATAAGCGATCGATTTCGGCGACGGTCACCCGCTCGGGCTGGCCCGGCGGCGTGGTCCAGCGCAGGATCGTGACTTCGAAGCCGGGCCGGCTCAAGACCGTCGTCCCGGCGGCATTGTGGATCGTGACGATGCCGAACTGGTCGATGACGTGAACGCCGGTCCGGTCGATGACGATGGTGACCGTGCCGCCGCGGATGCCGACCGCAGCCGCAGGCGTCACGATCGACGCCTCGCCCGCGTGGCTGAGCGCGCCGCCGACGAAGCGCAGCGCGCCCTGGGTCAGCGACGCCAGCATGTGGCCCTTCCCGGAATTCGCGTCGAAGACGAATTCGTTGATCTCGATGTTGGTGTTGGGCGCGATGCTGAGCGTGCTTTTGTCGAGGAACGACAGGTGCACCGTTCCGGTCGGCGTCGTGTGAATGCGCTCCTTGTGAACAATGCGCGCGCCGACCATGAGCGGCGCGGTCGCGCCGCCCGGCGGCGTGCTCTCCGACAGCGGATTGACCGCCGTCGCGGTGCCGACCTGCTGCGCCGAAGCCGGGGCGGCGAAACAGAGTCCGGCCAGTACGGCGATGGTCATCCTGCAAGGGTTCATGGCGGCCTCTCAAGCGACGCTAAAATTTGAACGTGGGTCCGGCGGAAACCGAAAGATTGTGTATCGTGTATGCCGCTACATTGGATTGATCGCCACGGTATTGCACCAGCGTTCCCAGCACCACTTGCCGCCATAGCGGGATTTCCAGCCCAAGGCCGACGCGCCATTCGGTGGTGCGCGGCGTGGTGATCGGATCGATCGCCGGGTCTGGTGCGGCATAGAGCCAGCGGCTGACGCCGAAGGTCGGAATGAGCGTCCACATCCGGCCGTCACCGGGAAACGAGAAATTCCACGGCAGCCAAAGGTCAGCGGCATAGACGTCGTAGCTATAAGGATTGTAGTCGTCGCTGGCGTGGCCGAAGCCCATGCGAGTCTGAAAGCCCAAGCTTGACGCGACCGGTCCCGATGCTTGCAGACCGTAGGTCGTCAGCGTGCCGCCAAGGCCGGTAGCGAACGGATAGAGGCTCGAATTGCGAAAGCTCTGCTGCACGATCTCGACGTAAGGATCGAGCGCCACGTTACCGACAGTGGTGTGCACGGTGAGGCCGCCACCCAAACCGCCGTAATAGGGCGTATCCGCCAGCAAGGCCCCGGTGGCGATCACATAGGGCTTGATCGAGAGGCTTAATTTCGGATCGCCGGTGGCAACGCCGAAGCGCGGCCCGGCCCGAAACTCCAAAAGGCCGACGTCGAATTGATGCAGCCGGAACTCCTGGGCGTCGTAGCCGACCGCGGACGCTTCGAAGGTGTCGCCGTTCTGGGTCTCGAAGTCGTGGACGTAATCGACCGCGAAGGCGCCGAACCAGTTCCAGTCGCTCTGCGAGAAAAACTGGGGGCTAAACTTTCCTCCCGACGCCAATACGGATTGCGAGCCGGATCCGCTGCCGGGATTACTCTGATAGGCAAGGCCGGTCTGTGCGTAGCCGGTAAACTGGTCGACCTGAAGCTTCTTGTCGACGATCGCGATCAGGCCTTCGGCGCGCTCCTGCAAATCCGGCGTGATATCCGGCATCTGCAGCGCCGAGCGAAGATAGCTGCCGGCCGTCTCGTAGGAGCCCAGCCGGAAATAAAGCACGCCAAGCTCGAAGCGGACGCGCGCGAGCTTTGGATTGTAGAACAACAGCTGCTCGTAGGTGCCGATGGCGGATTCGATATCGTCGGCGGACGCGCTTGCCGCATATTGCAGCGTATTGGTGAGATCGGACGGCCGCGCCAGGATGCCTTGGTAAAGCGGACCGAGATTGCCGGCAAAATCGGACGGCGTTTGCGCGGCGGCGGGTGCCGACAGCAAAGCAAGCAGCATTATCGGGGCAAGGGCACCCGTACATTGCCGCAATGCGCGCCGCGTCTTTATCCGCAAAATATCTCTGCCGCCCGAACATCGCTCCGGCAATTGCCGAAACCAGTCGACGGTATTATTTTCCGCGACTCTTGATCAGCATACCGCAATCGCATGCGGCCGGTCCATGACACCGCGGTCCGCGCTCGCGTTTTGGTCGGTTTGCGTTTTCAGCATTATAGTGCCGGCATTTATCTGCAGCGCAAAGGCGCGCGGTTTCTCTCCGGAGCGTGCATCTGCTGCGCCAGCCACGGACTCTCCTGTCTGATCACCGCACATCGCGGCGATGCGCAGCATACGATCTTGTTCGATACCGTCCAGTCGGGCGCCGGAAAAGCCGGATGTGAACAGTATCTTCGACTGCGGCGAAACCCGCCGCGACCTTGCGCGCCAGCGCACATCCGTCCATCTCGCCCGGCAGCACGACGTCGCTGAAAAACTGCCGCTGCGGCGGTAGGTGTTTTCACGAAGGCGAGGCGGAGGCAAGACCGGCTAACAGCCAACTTGGTGTTTCCCCTGATCTGGTTTTCAGGAAAAATTTATGCCGCCTTATTTAAATCGACCGTGCCGAAACGAAGCGAATGGCCGTTCGGGTCATGGCCCCAGACCGACCTGTATTTCCATCGACCGTGCCAGCCGGACCGAAAGATCGGCGGCTGGCGCTGACGGTTGTTGTCGTCTCGGCCTTGATATTTTTAGCCTGCGTTCCGTTTGCGCGCCGGCCATTGCCGGAGATTTTGGCTTTCATCCCAGCTTATGAAGCCGCGCTCGTGGTCGGCGATCTGATCACGGCTTCGATCCTGTTCATGCAGTTCGGGATCCTGCGCTCGGCGGCGTTGCTCGTGCTTGGCTGCGGGTATCTGTTCACGGCATTGATGGCCGTCTCGCACGTCTTGACCTTCCCGGGTTCATTTTCCGAGAGCGGGTTGCTGGGCGCCGGTCCGCACTCCACCGCATGGATATATTTGTTCTGGCACGCCGGGTTGCCGCTGTCGGTGATCGCTTACGCCGTCGTAAAAAATCGGGACGGAGCCTTCCGCCGGTCCGACGCTTTCATTCGTGCCATTTTTTTACTCGCGCTGGGAGCGGTCGTCGCGGGGGTATGCATTCTTACTTTGCTCGCCACGGTCGGCCAAAACGCGCTGCCCGCACTGATGGTCGGCAACCGAGCCGGCCAAGGCTTGTTCGTTGGCGTGGCTGTGGACTGTGCCCTGGCCTTGGTCGCGCTGCTGGTGCTGGGGCTGCAACGGTTGCGCACCCTGCTCGACCTGTGGCTCATCGTGGTGCTGTGCGCTTTGCTGATGAACGTCGCGCTCGGCGCGTTTTTCAACGCCGGACGCTTCGATCTCGGCTTCTATGCCGGGCGCATCTATGGGCTTGTGGCCGCGAATTTCGTGCTGCTGGTCCTTCTTCATGAAACCGCCGCACTGTATGCCCGGGCCGCCGAATGGCTGGAGGCCGAGCGCGAAGGGCACAAACAAGAACGGCAGAGGCAACTCCATGTCGAAGCCGCCTTGGTCGAGCATGAGGATCGCGAACGATTGTTCGGCGCTGCGGTGGAGTTGTCGCAGGACGCGATCGTCACCAAGACGCTCGCCGGCACGATTACCGGCTGGAATCCGGCGGCGGAGCGGTTGTTCGGATACGCCGCCGATGAAGTCGTCGGCAAGAGCATAGACATGATCGTACCGGAAGAGCGGCGCACCGAATTGCACGACATCCTCGCCAGAATTGGGCGCGGCCGCCGGGTCGAGCATCACGAGACGGTACGCTTGGCCAGGAGCGGCAGGCGTATTGAAGTTTCATTGAGCATTTCGCCGATCAAATCGCCATCCGGAGAGATCGTCGGGGCGTGCAAAATCGCCCGCGATATGACCGACAAGAAACGACTGGAGCGATTGAAAGACGAATTCATTGCGACCGTGAGCCACGAATTGCGCACGCCAGTGACGACGATAGCCGGTCCGCTCGGTCTGCTGGTGGGCGGAGCCGCCGGCGAAATGCCCGATAAGGTCAAGATGCTGGTCACGATGGCGCACGCCAACAGCGAGCGGTTAGCGCGCCTTGTCAACGACATTCTCGATATCGACAGGATCGAGGCGGGCCGGATGAGGTTCGACTTCAAGCAAGTCGAGACAAAGCGCATCGTCAAATGGGCCATTGAGGCCAATCGCCAGCTCTCGGAAAAATTCGGCGTGCCGGCGCGGCTCGACGAGAACGCCATCGATGCCAGCGTGCAAACCGATCCAGATCGCCTGATGCAGGTGCTGGGCCACCTTTTGTCCAATGCGGTCAAGTTTTCGCCGTCCGGTGAAGAAGTGGTGGTTTTTATTGAGCGGCAAGGCGCTTACGTCAGGGTCGGCGTGCGCGATCGAGGATCGGGAATTCCGGAGGAATTCAAGAATCTCATTTTCGAGAAATTCGCTCAGGTGGACGCGAGTGACGCACGCCGCAAGGGCGGCAGTGGGCTCGGTTTGAGCATCGTCCGGCAGACCATGCTGCAGCTTGGCGGCAGGGTCGGGCATTTTCCCGCGCCCGCCGGCGGCACCGTCTTTTACGTCGATCTACCGTGCGAGCACAGCGGTGTGTCCGAAGGCCCGCCGGCGACGGTGCGCAACGTTGCCTGAACAGTCAGCCGGCCTTCGATTGCTCGCGCACGAGATTGATGATGCCGGAGAAATCCATGGCGCTGTGGCCGGCCCTGGCGAATTCGTCGTAGATGTCGGCGGCGTGTGAACCGATGGCATTGTGCACCTTCACCGACCGGGCGGCTTCGCGCGCGAGCTTAAGATCTTTGAGCATCAAGGCCGCGGCGAAGCCGGGCTTATAGCCGTTGTTCGCCGGCGATGCCGGCACCGGGCCGGGCACCGGGCAATAGCTGGTCAGGGCCCAGCACTGACCCGACGACGCCGAGGCGACGTCGAACAGCGCCTGATGCGACAGGCCAAGCTTCTCGCCCATGACGAACGCTTCGCCGAGCGCGATCATCGAAGCGGCCAGGATCATATTGTTGCAGATTTTAGCGACCTGGCCGTTGCCGGCCTCGCCGCAATGCACGATGCGCTTGCCCATGCGCTCCAGCACCGGCCTGCCGCGTTCGAAGGCGTGTTTGGTGCCGCCGACCATGAAAGTCAGCGTCGCCGCCTTGGCGCCGCCGACGCCGCCGGAGACCGGAGCGTCGAGCGTGGCAATGCCGCGCGCCGCCGCGAGCGCGTGCGCCTTGCGGGCGCTCGTCACGTCGATGGTCGAACAGTCGATGAACAGCGTGCCTTGCCGCGCCCGCGGCACGATGTCGTTCCATACCGACAACACGTGCTCGCCGGCCGGCAACATGGTGATCACGACATCGGCGTCCTCGACCGTGCTCCTGGCATTGGCGACGATCTGCACGCCGTCGCCGGCGGCGGCGTCGCGCAAAGCCGGTACCAGATCGAATCCCAAAACATGGTCGCCGGATTTGACCAGATTGGCGGCCATCGGCGCGCCCATATTGCCAAGACCGATAAAGCCGATGGCCGGCATCTGCATCCTCCCGTTCAATTTTCGAAATTCAGTTCCAGCTCACCCACAGATTTAAAATGCCGCTCGACGATGTCCGGCGCGACGTCCGCAAGCCGGTCCGGCTGCCAGCCGGGTTTGCGGTCCTTGTCGACGATCTGGGCGCGGATTCCTTCCATGAAATCATGCCCGGCAATGCACGCCAGCGAGATACGGTAATCCTGCTGAAAACTCTCTTCAACTCGTGTGAACGATCGGGCCGTGCGGAGGTTGCGCAGCGTGATCTTCAGCGAAGTCGGCGAGGCTCTGCGCATGGCGTCGAGCGCCTCGCGTGCGCCATCGGCATCGCAGGAGGCTAAACTCTCGACGATGTCTTCGACTGTTTCGCGGCTAAAGCAGCGTTCGATCCAGTCTCGTGCTTTGACTAACTTTCCGGGGCTGGGAGACGCTCGGAGGGCGCCGAGTGCCGTCCACACGCCTTTGGCGTCGCGGCAATCGGCGAGCAGTGCGGGAATTTCGTCGAGACGCGATGCCGGAATAGGGTCGTCGCCCAAGCCGCAAAACAGAGTATCCTGCGCGCCAAGGCGGCTGCCGGTCAGCGCCACATAGGTGCCCAATTCCCAGGGCGCGCGCGCCAGCAAGAACGACACGCCAACGTCGGGAAAATACCCGATGCCGACCTCGGGCATGGCGATGGCGGAGCGCTCGGTGACGACGCGATACGCGGCATGCGCGGAAAGCCCGACGCCGCCGCCCATCACCAGTCCATCCATGACCGCGATCACCGGCTTCGGGTAACGCGCGATCAGGACGTCGAGCCTGTACTCGTTGGCCCAGAAGCGCGCCGGCAGCGAATCGCCGGATTTGGCCCCGTCATAGAGCGCGCGAATGTCGCCGCCGGCGCAGAAGCCGCGTTCGCCGGCGCCGTCGATCAGCACGGCGCCGACCGCCGTGTCCTCGGCCCAGTCGCGCAGCCGTGCCGTCATCGTCGCGACCATATCGAGGGTGATGGCGTTGAGCGCTTGCGGGCGGTTGAGCGTGAGGCGCCGCAACGAACCCAGCGATCGCACGATCACGTCGCCGCTTTCCAGAACGACTTCGCTCATCGGCCGATAAGCTGTCTCGCCACGATGAGGCGCATGATCTCGTTGGTGCCTTCGAGGATTTGGTGCACGCGCAGATCGCGCACGATCTTCTCGATGCCGTATTCGGAGAGATAACCGTAACCGCCGTGCAATTGCAGCGCGGCATTGGCGACGTCGAAGCAGGTATCGGTGACAAAGCGCTTGGCCATCGCCGAAAGCACTGTCGCGTCGGGTTCCTTACGGTCGAGCGCCGCGGCGGCGCGCCACAGCAAGGCGCGCGACGCTTCCAGCCCGGTCGCCATGTCGGCGAGGCGGAACTGCAGCGCCTGAAATTCGTCGAGCCGTTTGCCGAAGGCCCTGCGCTCCTTCATGTAGGCGAGCGCTTTTTCCAGCGCCGATTGCGCGCCGCCGAGCGAGCAGGCCGCAATGTTGAGCCGCCCGCCGTCGAGCCCGGCCATCGCGATCTTGAAACCTGCGCCCTCCTCGCCGAGCCGGTCGTCGGCCGGCACGCGCACGTTCTGGAAGACGACGGCGCGCGTCGGCTGGGCGTTCCAGCCCATTTTGCGTTCGTTGGCGCCGAATGAAATGCCGGCGCTGTCGCCGGGCACCAGAAAGGCCGAGATGCCGGCGGACCTGGCGCCGCCGGTTCGCGCCATCACCAGATAAAGATCGCCGGCCCCGGCGCCGGAAATAAACTGCTTTTGCCCGTTGAGCACATAGCGATCGCCGTCACGGACGGCGCGGGTGGTCAGCGCCGCGGCGTCCGACCCGGCCCCCGGCTCGGTCAGGCAATAGCTCGCCAACAGCTCCATCGTGCACAGCTTCGGCAGCCAGCGCCGGCGTTGCGCCGGCGAGCCGAAGGCATCGATCAGCCAAGCCGTCATGTTGTGGATGGAAAGATAGGCCGACACCGTCGGACAACCCGTCGCCAGCGCCTCGAAGATCAAGGTGCCGGTCAGCCGCGACAGGCCGGAGCCGCCGACATTTTCGGCAATGAACGCGCCGCCCATGCCAAGCGCCGCGGCTTTGCGCATTTCCGCGACGGGAAAATGCTTCGCCTCGTCCCAGGCGATCGCATTCGGCGCAAAGTGCTCGTCGGCGAATGCGCGCGCCATGTCGCGAACCGCGATCTGGTCGGCATCGAGGGAAAATTGCGGTGCAGCGCTGTGGGCGGAATCGAGCATGAAAGTCCAGCCTGTGGCCGGTCGGTTGCGCTCATTGTCGCATTGTCACACCGGCGCAGCAACGGCGAGTTCGCGCGCGTCAGCGGCGAACCCGCCGGTCGAAATCGACGGTCGCGCAGCGCCTGGCTTGTTCTAAGAATGCTTGGCCCGGTGACGCCGCACGCGACGGTTCATGGGAGCCGCGGCGGCAGGCCGGTAAGTCGGATTGACGTCGCAAAAGCCGCGATTGCCGGCGATGACATTCGGGGCGCAGGCCTCGATCGTCTGGTACTGGCAGTCCCAATACATTTCGCCGGTGCCGACATTGATCACCGCGCACCACGGCGCGTCGCCGTAGCCGGCGTGGCCCGGCACAACGTTGAGCAACAACAGCGCCGCCGCGCCGGCGACGGCCCCTATGATCGGCTTCATGGCGCTCTCACCTCGGGTTTCCACCCCGCCGGTTTCCACTCCGGCTTTGCCTTCGGTATAACCCCCGAAGGCTATAACTATTCCCGCCTTGGGAAAAACAGCCGAGGGGCGCCGCATGGACTTCACCCTTTCGCCCGAGATCGAGGAGTTGCGCCAACGCACGCGCAGCTTTGTCGAAACCTATGTGCTGCCGCTCGAATCCGACCCTGAAAGTTTCTCTGAGCACGAGAATATTCCGCTCAAGAAGCTCGCCCCGATTCAGGACAAGGCCCGAAAGGCCGGGCTGTGGGCGCCGCAATCGCCGAAACGGTTCGGCGGCATGGAGCTGCCGATTGTCGCCTGGGCCGCGATCTACGAAGAAGCAGCCCGTTCGATTTTCGGACCGATGGCGATCAATTGCATGGCTCCCGACGACGGCAATATGAATTTGCTGTCGCGCACCGGCACGCTGGCGCAGCAGGAATGGTGGCTGCGGCCGGTGGTCGAGGGCAAAGTGAAGTCGGCTTTCGCCATGACCGAGCCGGCGCCCGGCGGCGGCTCGGACCCCGGGCATGATCCGCACTTTTGCCGAAAAGAAGAACGGCAAATGGATCGTCCGCGGCCGCAAATGGTTCATCACCGGGGCCGGCGAGGCGGCGCATTTCATCGTCATCGCCCGCACTTCCGACGACAAGCGTCACGGCTTGACCGCGTTTCTCTACCATCGCGATCAGCCGGGCTGGCGCATCGTGCGCCGCATCGCGATCATGGGGCCGGAAGAGCACGGCGGCCACTGCGAGCTCGAATTCGACGGCCTGGAAGTCGCCGACGAGAACGTCTTGCTCGGCGTCGGCGATGGCCTCAAATGCACCCAGATCAGGCTCGG
Organism: uncultured Alphaproteobacteria bacterium; assembly: GCA_963807125.1. Lineage (GTDB taxonomy): Bacteria > Pseudomonadota > Alphaproteobacteria > Rhizobiales > Xanthobacteraceae > BOG-931. The sequence continues at coordinate 242,773 of CAWEAH010000008.1, read as the reverse complement.
GCCGGCGCGGCTGACCCATTGCATGCGCTGGCTCGGCCAGGCCAAGCGCTGCATGGAGATCGCGCAAGACTACGTGAATAATCGCGAAGGCTTCGGCATCAAGCTCGCCGACCGCGAAAGCGTGCAGATCAAGCTCGGCCAGGTGGCGCAGCGCATCCAGATCGGCCGCCTGCTCACCATGCATGCGGCGTGGAAGCTCGACCAGGGCGACCGCGCCCGCAAGGAAGTCTCCATGGCCAAAGTGCACGTCGCCGACACGCTGCACGAGGCCGCCGATACCGCGATCCAGCTCAACGGCGCGCGCGGCTATTCCAAGGACACCATCCTGGAATGGATCTATCGCGCGGCGCGCGCCGCCCGTCTGGTCGATGGCGCCTCGGAGGTGCACAATATGGTGCTGGCGCGCTTCCTGCGCGAAGAAGGCCGCGATTTCTGGAGCTGGAGCGCGGGGAACAGTCTGTGATGAATGTCGTGGGATTTACGGTTCCGATCGGAGATCGTTATTTCGAGGATTATATCGAAGGCGCCGTTCTCGAGTGCGGCTCGATTTCCATCGAGGAGACCGAGATCATCGCCTTCGCCAAACGCTACGATCCGCAGTCCATCCATACAGATCCGCAAGCCGCGGCGTTAGGTCCGTTCCACGGGCTTATTGCCAGCGGATGGCATACGGTCGGCCTGATGACGCGGCTGTTCGTGACTCATTTTCTCTCGGCTGTGGCAAGCCTCGGCTCTCCCGGAGTTGACGAGGTTCGGTGGTTCAAGCCGGTTCGGCCCGGCGATCACCTCCGCTTGCGAGTCTCGGTGCTTGAAACCAAGGCATCGCGTTCAAAGCCCGATCGTGGCATGGTGCGATCGCTGCTCGAATGCTTCAATCAAAACGGCGAGCTGGTAGCGAGCTTCAAGGCAACGAATCTGCTCAGCTCTCGCGCGTGTCGGAAAAACTCCAAGGAGCCAATATGAAACTCGCGTTTTTCGATGACTATAAGCTTGGCGTCGTGGTCGGCGACAAGGTCGTCGACGTCTCGTCCGCCGTCCGCGGCATCAAGGCGCTCGGTCCGCAGGACGTGATCCGCGGCGTGATCGAGAAATGGAGCACCTATAAAGGCAAACTGGCCGCCGCCGCCAAGAAGGGCAAGGGCAAGCCGATTGCCAAGGTCAAATTCCGCCCGCCGCTGCCGAAGCCCGAAAACATCGTCTGCATGGCGGTGAACTATATGGAGGACGGCACGCTGCCGGCGCCGGCGCCGATCAACGCCTTCATGAAGTCGCCGAGCGCCGTCATCGGCGACCGCGGCGTCATGGAGCTGCCCGACATGGCGGCGAGCGTGTTCGAAGGCGAGGCCGAGCTGGCGCTGGTGATCGGCAAGAAGGCTTCGCATGTGAAGGCCAAGGACGCGATGAAATACGTGTTCGGCTACACCAATTTCATCGACGGTTCGGCGCGCGGCGTGGTGCCGCCGACCAACGTCTTCTATCAGATGAAGTCGCGCGACACCTTCGCGCCGATCGGCCCCTATATCGTGACCGCCGACGAGATCAAGGATCCGCACAAGCTGCAGATCAGCCTCACCAATAACGGCGTCACCTATCAGAACTTCAACACCGACGACATGGCGCACAACATTCCGCGCTGCATCGAATGGGTCACCTCGATCCATACGCTGTTGCCCGGCGACATCCTGGCGACCGGGACCAATCATCGCGGACTCAATCCGTTCATGGACGGCGACAAGATCGAATTGACCTGCGAGGGCTGCGGCACGTTGCACATCACGGTGCGCGATCCGCTCAAGCGAACCTGGGCGCGCATCACCCGCCTGCAGCACAAAGAAAGCGGCGCCGAAGGCGTGCACACCAAACAGATCGGCGGCAAATACGCGCCGGCGAAGTGAATAAACGCAGACGCCAGGAGGTCATCGCACTGAGATGCGCGACGGCGTTTCGTGGTGTGTAGAATTGGCCATCAGGCCCGGTCAGCTCGACAATTTCAAGACGCTGACCGGAGCGATGGTCGATGCCGCGCGCAACGAAGTCGGGGTGTTGAGCTATCAGAGATTTGCCGCCGCGGACGGCCGCACTGTTTACGTTTATGAACAGTACGAAAATTCCGATGCCGCGCTGGCGCACCTGGAGCTGTTCGCGGAGAAATTCGGCCGGCGCTTCGAGAGCATGGTGGATCGCAAGCGGTTCACGGTCTACGGCCGCCCGAGCGCCAGACTGAAAAAATTTCTCGATACCTTCGGTGCCGCGTACTTGGCCCCGTTCGGCGATTTCGATTACTGGCCGTAGCCGCGTTCAGTTTCGCCAGCCGGTATCGATCGCATCGAGCATGCGTAAGTAGGCCGGCCAATCGGCCGAGCCGCGCCCCGAATCGTGATGCTCGTATTGATGCGCGGTCTTTTCGCAGATCGCGGCGGGAATTTCGACGAGTTCGCCGCCGGTCGCCTCCATCTTGAGCTGAATGTCGGCGGCCTCGACCAGCGTCTTCATCAGCACGAAAGCTTCGCGGGCGGTCTTGCCCACCGTCAGGAGCCCGTGATTGCGCATGATCAGCGCCCGGTTTTTGCCGAGCGACGTGTTGATGCGGGCGCGTTCGCCGAAGTCCTCGGTGATGCCCTCGTAATCGTGGTAGCCGACGCGATTGTGGAAACGGACCGCAGGCTGCGACACCATGCGCAGTCCGTGCTTGAGCCCTGAGAGCGCCATGCCGATCTCGCTGTGGATGTGGACGGCGCAATTGACGTCCGGCCGCGCCGAGAGCACGCCGCCGTGCAGCGTGAAGCCCGGCCGGTTGACGCCGGCGGATTCGTCGAGGTCGTCGTCCATGCTGACCTTGACAAGGTTCGACGCCGTGACTTCGGTGTATAGCAGCTCGTGGCGCTTGATCAGGAACTTCCGCTCCTCGCCCGGCACGCGCATCGAAGAATGATTGTAGATGACGTCGCCCCAGCCGTAGTGGGCGGTCAGCCGGTAGGTCGCGGCCAGATCGAGGCGGGCCTCCCATTCTGCGGGGGATATGTCGGTCTGCTTGACCGTGGCGAGCTTAACCTGCGGATTCATGAGCGATCTCCCTGGGATCGCCGAAGATTAGCACGATCCGGCGGCGCCGCGCAGCGGGATTGGGATCGTCAGCCGGCCGGGCCAGGCTCCGGTCGGGGCCAAGTTCCGCTCCGGGACCAGGGAACCGCCTGAGATCGCTTGTGAAAATTTTGTGATCGGAGGAACGCGAGGGGCTAGCGCCACCGTTGAAGCCGGTGCGAAGATCTCGACTTTCATCGTTCGGTCAGATTTTATTAATTGCGTCGCGTTAATGAAGGTTGCTGGGTTAGCTTAATCGGTAAAGCCACCGGTTTGTTTCCGGTGAGATGAAAGGTTCAACTCCTTTCACCCAGCTCCAAACTAAAAGTTCCATATCCCTCACGGCATTGTCACGAAGATGTCAATCTGCAGATTGGCTCTGCAGGTTCGATGCCGACGTCGCCCTTTTCCACAACTTAGGCGATAGTGTTAACCTTAACTGTTAACGGAGAAACGCGCGAGCCGCGCTCAGTAGTTCCCCCAATGCAGTGAATCGTTGACCTTAACAAATTCTAAAGTGTAAATTTTTTCTTAACGTGAGACCGAGGGCCATCGGTTCGCTCAGTGGCGGGAACATCAAATGCGGTACCATACGGGCGCCCCAGTCAGGGCAGCGCGGGAACTCGATTATGCGGATCAATGCTCGTCCTTAAACTCTCCTACCCAGCGGCAGTGCGCTTTTCCGGCAAAGCGGACCGGCGGCTGGGCCCGAGCGGTTACGCCAGAACAGATTCTCAAGTCGTTTAGCACCCGGGCCTTCCGGCGCGAGAAGCCGGATAAGCCCGAGCTGATGCTGGACTTCATCGCTCAGGCTCACGCACGCCAAGCGCCCATTCCCTTCGTGCAGTATTGGGGCAAGGGATTGCGGCCGATGCTGGCGACGCCGGAATATGCCTGCCTGGACTATCTCGATTCGATGATGTCGCGCGTGGCCGAGATCTATGAGCCCGGCGCCGAGTTCACGCTGGTTTTCACCGATACGCACGCGGCGTTGAACGGTCACTCGCAAGCGAGCATCCATTCTTATTTTCAAGACCTGGTGCTCGCAGCGCGCGGCCGCCGCTTCAAAATTTGCCTGCTCGGCAACTTGGTCAACGCGGCCGGCTTGCCGCCCGATGAGACGGCGCAACGGCAGCTTCCACCGCCTGAGCTGTTGGCCGATTTGCGGGTCAGCGCCGCCAAGTGGTTCAAGGGCGAAGGATCGGTGGACGAGGGCGCAATCCGCTACTTCCAAGCCAATATGGTAGAACGGAAAGTCATGGAACATGCGTTTCCGCGTTCCATCTTCGTCACTTTCAACGGCAGTCAACTCAAAAGCCTTTTTCCCGAGAGCTTGCCGATCCTCTACATGTTTTCGTTGCGGCACGGCATTTCCGACAAGCCGTGGTTCCTGCCGCCCGATTTCACAGGCCGCAAGCCGGCGCTGAATGAACAATCCAGCGCCGGCTTTCAGCCGGCATCGGAAGCCCGGGGCGGGCCGGCATTATGACCGATTACAATGTACTCGCCGCCGGCGATACCGCGCTCGTTGTCGATTTTGGCAATCAGGTCGATCTGAACGTCAGCGCGAAAGTGCTGGCGCTCGCCGGGCGCCTCGACGCGCTCAAGATCGACGGCGTGATCGAAACCGTCCCGACGATCCGCTCGTTGAGCATCTATTACGAGCCGCTCTCCGTTTCCGCGATTGAGCTCGAGCGGCAGGTCGCGGATATCATCGAACATCTGGAAGAAGCGTCGGTAACGGGCCGCATCCGCGACATTCCGATATGCTACGATCCGGAACTCGCGCCGGATCTCGAACATGTGGCTTCGCAGTGCAACCTCGATCCCGCCCAGGTGATCGAGCTTCACAGCAGCCGGACCTACCATGTCTATATGCTCGGCTTTCTGCCCGGTCTCGCCTATCTCGGCGACCTTGCGCCGGAGCTTGTTCTGCCGCGGCGCACGACGCCCCGGCCCAAGAATCCCGGCGGGCTCGCTGGGCATCGGCGGCAAGCTGACTTGCATCTATCCGATGGCGACGCCGTGCGGTTGGCATCTGCTCGGCCGTTCGCCCGTTTCGCTGTGGGACGCCGCGCTCGCGAGCGGCGCGTTACTGCGCGCCGGCGACAAAGTTAAGTTCAATCCCGTGAGTCTGCGGGAGTACCGGCGCATGTGCTCCGACGCGATGATCGCTGCCGCAGCGCAGGCAGAAACGAGTCATTGAGGACCACATGTCCGCTGTGTTGCGTATCCTCGAACCGGGCCTGCTCACGACGCTCCAGGACCTGGGCCGGATCGGCTACCAGCATCTCGGCGTGCCAACGAGCGGCGCACTCGATCCGGTCAGTTTCAGGGCGGCCAATATCCTCGTCGGCAATGCACCGACCGAAGGCGCACTGGAAATCGCCTATGTCGGGCCGACGTTCCTCGTCGAGGCCGACAGCGTCAATTTGGCCTGCGCTGGCGCCGATGTGTCGGTTGAGGTGTTCCCCGACGAAGCCGCGACGAATGGCGTGCGCTACTCCTCGATGCAGAGCTTTCACGCCCACCGCGGACAGGTGGTCCGTGTCGGCCATACGGCGGGATGGTCGCTCGTCTATTTGGCGGTCGAAGGCGGCTTCGATATCAAACCGGTGCTCGGCAGCGTTTCGACCTATGTCCGCGGCCATATCGGCGGATGGCAAGGCCGCGCGCTCGCCGCCGGCGATGCCTTGCCGCTGCGGCGGACGAGCGCCGGCAAAAGGGACGAGTTCCGGCTTGACGGATTGGACCTCGCGCGGCCGTCCCGCTTCCGTGTCGTTCTCGGCCCGCAGAACGCCCGCTTCTCGGACAAGTCGATCAGGGCATTCCTGGACGGCGAATACACCATCGGTCCGGCGACGGATCGGATGGCCATGCACCTCGATGGCCCGAAGCTCGAACACCTCGGCGGCCATGATATCGTATCGGACGGAATTGCGCTGGGTTCGGTTCAGGTGCCCGGTCACGGGCGGCCGCTCGTTCTGATGGCCGACCGGCAAACCACCGGAGGCTATCCCAAAGTCGCGACCGTCATCTCGGCAGACCTGCCGGCGCTCGGTAGGTCGCGGATTGGCGACAAGATCTCGTTTCAGGAAGCCAGCGTTGAGGAAGCGCGGCAACTGCGCCGAACTTTGCTGCAACAGATCGATGCGATTGCGAACCGGCTGGTGCCCGCCCATCGCACCAGCGACGACCTCACGACCTGTCTTCTGATGAATAATCTCATCAGCGGCATCGCCAATGCCGAATTGGCCTCGCTCATCGAGTGATGACGATCATGACGACTGCCCAACCCCATGTCGGCGCTCCGGCGGTCGCCATCCGAATCCAGGCCCCGGACACGCCAGCCTCGAATGTGCAGCGTGGCATCGTTTGCATGATCATTGCCACCGTTGCGTTTGCGGTCACGCATGCGCTGAGCAAATGGCTGGTCGGCAGCTATCCCGTCGGTCAGGTGATGTTCTCGCGTTCGCTGGTCGGATTTGTCGGGTGCGCCGCTGTTCTGCTGCCACTCCACGGCACCTCGGTGTTTGCGACCAGGATCCCGGCCGCTCACTGGGCGCGAGGCTTGTCACAGTCGATCTCTCAGACATTTTCGGTGCTCGCATTCAGCCTGATGCCGCTGGCCAGTGCGATTGCAATCAACTTCTCCGCGCCGTTGTGGACGGCTCTGGTGGCAATCATCTGGCTCAAGGAGCGCGCCGGCCCGTTCCGTTGGGGCGCGCTCCTGGCCGGCTTTGTCGGCGTCCTGATCGTGGCGAATCCGGGCCTCAACTCGTTCACGCTCGGGGCGAGCTTTGCGCTCCTCAATGCCATCATGCTGGGTACGGTTACGGTGGCCGTTCGCGGCATGACGCGCACCGAATCGGTCAACACGTTGCTGATTTGGCAACTTGCGACGGTGTTGGTGTTTCACTCGCTGTTGCTGGCGTTCGGCGTCAAATTGCCGTCGCCCCACGATCTTTTGCTCTTCGTCTTGTGCGGTCTCGCCAATCTCGTCGGCCAGGTCTTCTGGACGAAAGCTTTGATGCTGGCGCCGGCTACGGCGGTCTCGCCTTTCTTCTATTTCATGCTGGTTTGGGCCGCGGCGATCGGATTTTTCGTCTGGGGCAGCGTGCCGACGCCGGCTCTTATAGCCGGTTCATGCATCGTTGTGGCGTCGGGACTGTTGCTGTTGTGGCACGAGGCGCAGGCCAAGAAGTCGGCTCGGGCCGTTTAGTCCGGCGAGCGCGAGATCAGGCGGCGGCCCTGACCGTCCGCTGCTCGACCAACTTGCCAATGTCGTCGGCCGGAGCCGGCACGCCCAACAAATAGCCCTGCACGTCGTTGCAGCCGAGCAGCTTGAGCAGCTTCAGTTGCGGCTCGGTTTCGACGCCCTCGGCGACGGTCTTAATGCCGAGACTGCCCGCGATCAAAATCACGGCCTGGACAATAACGCTGCAGCTTGTGCTGGCTTCGAGATCGGATACGAAGCTGCGATCGATCTTGACGATGTCGAACGGAAAGCTTCTCAGATAAGATAGAGACGAATATCCCGTTCCAAAATCGTCGAGCGCGATCTGAACTCCGATCTGCTTCAGTTTATGCAAAGTCGACAGCATCTTCTCGCTGTCCTCGATGAAGATCGTCTCGGTGCACTCAAGCACGAGCCGCTGCGGTTCGAGGCCCGTCGCGGCGAGCACGGCTTGAACCGAGGTGACGAAATCGGGCTTGGCCAATTGAATGGGCGACACGTTGACCGAAACTCTCATGTCATCGGGCCACTCCTTCGCCTTGCGGCACGCTTCCACCAGGATCCAGTGGCCTAGCGCGTCGATCAAGCCGCATTCTTCGGCGACGGGAATGAACTTCGCCGGCGGGATCATCCCTTTGGTTGGATGCGGCCACCGCATCAGGGCCTCGAAGCCCGTAATCGAGTAGTCGCGCAGGTCGACGATCGGTTGGTAATAAACGGACAATCCGCCATTGGTAAGCGCGTCTCTGAGCTGCAGCTCAATTTCCCGGCGGCTGTTCACTTCGTCATTCATGCGTCTTTCGAAGATGCGATAGGTGCCGCGGCTGCCGACCTTCACCGAATAGAGCGCGAGATCGGCTGCCACGAGAAGGGCGTCGGCCGTTCGGCCGTGATCCGGCCCGATCGCGATGCCGATGCTGATGCCCGTGGTGATAACGTTCTGGTCGACGTTGAAGGGCTCGGCCACGGCGTCGATTATTCGCTGCGCCACCGCCTCGACTTCGTCGTTTGATCGGATGGCGGGAAGTAGGATGGCAAATTCGTCGCCGCCGAGGCGCGCAAGCACCGCCGACCCATCGAGGACCGCCTGCAAACGCTTGGCGACCTGAATGAGAAGCTGGTCGCCCGTCCGATGTCCGAGCGTGTCGTTCACGACCTTAAATCTGTCCATGTCCATAAATAGGACGGCGAACCGCGTCTGTGAAAGTCGGTCGCAGACTTCCTGCATCTTGGCACGGAATACGCGCCGGTTGTGCAAGGAGGTCAAAGGATCCTCGGACGCAAGCTTGGTGATATAGGCTTCCGCTTCCCGGCGCTTGGTGATGTCGGTAAAAGTCTGCACGAATGCTCCGTCAGGGAGCCAGGTCTTTCGGACCTCGATGAACGCGCCGTCGGATCGCCGCAGATCGGCGACCGACGATCTGTGCCGGTGTTGCGAACCGGCGGCCTCCTGGTCCGCTGCCAGCCGGTCGTCGTTCCACATCTTTGCGACGTCATGGCCGACTTGGCTCTTGATGAGTTCGCCAAGCTTTGGCGGCGCATCTATCACGGTTCGAGGAAGCAATAGCAGCTCCGCACAGCGCTGATTGATGACGGGGACCTCGCCATCCTTGGTAACGAGCATGATGCCTTGGCCGATATGTTCCAAAGTCAACTGCAGCTGCTTGGCCTTTTGCTCGGCTCTGGCCTCCGCCCGCAGTATCTTTTCGAGAGCGAGCAACACCAGAGCCGTGAGGAACGCGGCAATCGCAGCATTGCGCCGCAGACTGCTCCAGGCGGACTGGTAGATTTGCCGCTCCTTGGTGCTCACCGTCACCCAGAGCGGATATCCGGTCACTTGCTTTGTCGAGACCACCAGGCTGTCATTGGCCGTCGAACGCGGCTCGACGAACGTCCCGTCCCCGGTTTTTCGAAGGTGATCGAACAGGTCCGTACCGGACAAGTCCTCTCCCAGCGCAAGTTGCGGAATCGCGCCGCCCCCTTCCGAACGCACGACGCCATCGGCGCCGATCAGCGCCACGGAGGTGTCGGTACCCAATTTGATCTGGTCGTAGAAGCTGGTGAAATAGGCCGGATCCATAGAGGCGACCACCACGCCCGCAAAACTGCCGTCCTTGTTTAAGTAACGGCGGGTCAGCTGAACCGACCACTTGCAACTCGCCCTGCCAATGAGCGGCTTGCTGATGAAAAGCGTATCCTTCGTGTTGTTCACCTGGAACTTGAAATGCTCGCGGTCGCTGATATCGATTGGCTTGGTCAGGTTTTTGACGGCATTCGAGGCCCACGCCATACCTTTGGAATCGGTAATTGCAACCTGAACGATGATGTCGCTTTGTACGTCCGTCGAATCGACAATTCTCTGATAATCTTGCGTGGTGTCCCTCAACGCTTCGACCCTGCGGCGCACGTACAGGATCGTCTTGTCAATCTCGCCGAGCGAACGCAGCACGTTTTCCTGAAATAGAAGTACGTAATTTTCGTTTCTCTGAACTACCGACGCATAATCTTGCTGCAGGTCGCGGTGGAACATCAACGCAACGCCGGCCCATAGAATGCCAACAGTGATAAGACCGAGGAGAGCCGATCCGCGGCGCTGTAAGGCCAGCCTGGGAATACGGAATACGTGCAGCTTCATTCGCGAGAGCTCTCGTCAGTTCTGAGCAACGGCTCTCGGCGACCTTAACGGCCTTTATGTAATTTTCGTCTATACATCTGTGGTAAACAAATATGCAAACAACATATTAAACAGTCGGTCTTGAGTGCTGTGCGCAGCGCGTTGGTTTGTGGCTGGGCAAGACGAAAGGGGCATCCGCGCCGTCGTGAAGATCGGATTGATCCGGTGCCTTATCAGTCTGTGCCTTATCGGCACGACAGCGTGCCGCGAGACTTTCGGCATATTCTGAAGGCTGCATTGAAGAACAAAACCATCTGAGGGTTGCAGCTGCGCGTCCCTGCGGCATTTCGCGCCAGCCGCAGTCCCGCGCAGCGGGTCCTCAGCCATGCTGACGAGCGCCTTGGCGGGGCGGAACGAACGCTCGGTCGTCGGCATGAAAGGGCGGTGTGTTTTCCACCCCCTGCCGAGTTCCATCCATGCAAAAAGCGTGGCGGTTCAATTCGCTAGCATTGGCGTACTCGCTAACCGCCCTATATTTCCTCTATAGTCTGCCTCTGCCGCTACGGAACCTGCTAAGCTCCCCTGCCGGAGGTGTGCGTGATGGCGCTGCGCGACGTCAAACTCGACGATAAATACGACCTCGGCCAGCGCCGGGTCTTTGTGACCGGCTTCCAGGCGCTGGTCCGGCTCTGCCTGATGCAAAAGGAGCTGGACCGCCGCAACGGCCTCAACACGGCGGGATTCGTCACCGGCTACCGCGGCTCGCCGCTCGGCGGCCTCGATGGCCAGTTTCAGCGCGCCCAGAAATTCCTCGAAAAAAGCGACGTCCGTTTCCAGGGCGGCATCAACGAAGATCTCGCGGCCACCGCGGTGTGGGGCTCGCAGCAGGCGGAACTGCGCGGCGAGGGCAAGTTCGATGGCGTCTTCGCCATGTGGTACGGCAAGGGCCCGGGCGTCGACCGCACCGGTGACGTGTTCCGCCACGCCAATTTCGCCGGCTCGGCCAAACATGGCGGCGTTCTGGCGCTGATGGGCGACGATCACACCGCCGAATCCTCCACCACCGCCCACCAATCCGAATACCACTTCATCGACGTCATGATTCCGATCCTGAACCCGGCGGGGGTGCAGGAGGTGCTCGATTACGGCCTCTATGGCTGGGCGATGTCGCGCTTCACCGGCGCCTGGACCGCGCTCAAGACGATGCACGAGACCATCGAGTCTGACGGCGGCGATCGACGCCAGTCTCGATCGCATCAACATCGTCACGCCGACCGATTTCGCCATGCCGGAGGGCGGCCTCAATATCCGGCTCAACGATCCGATCCTGGCGCAGGAAGCCCGCCTGCACGATTTCAAGCGCGACGCGATGCTCGCCTTCGTGCGCGCCAACAAGCTCAACCGCACCATCACCTCGGGCGGCCGCACGCCAAAGATCGGCATCATCACCACCGGCAAGAGCTATCTCGACGTTCGCCAGGCCTTCGACGAGCTCGGCATCGACGAGATCAAATGCAACGAGCTGGGCATCCGGCTTTACAAAGTCGGCTGCGCCTGGCCGCTGAGCCGGCGCGAGCTCGCCGAATTCGCCGCCGGCCTCGATCTCATCATCGTCGTCGAGGAGAAACGGTCGCTCATTGAAGTGCAGGTCCGCGAAGAGCTTTACGGCACCGCCAATCAGCCGGTCTGCATCGGCAAAAAGGACGAACGGGGCGATTGGCTGTTCCCGGTGAAGGGCGCGCTCGATCCCAACGAGGTCGCGATCTGCATCGGCGAGCGGCTTCTCAACTATCACCGCAACGACGAGCTCATCGCGCGTGTCGCGCGGCTGAAAGAATTCCAGCGCATCGCCGCGGAAACCAGGGACGTCGCCCAGCGCATTCCGTATTTCTGCTCCGGCTGCCCGCACAATTCGTCGACCGTGGTGCCGGAAGGCATGCGTGCTTACGCCGGCATCGGCTGCCATTACATGGCGCAGTGGATGGACCGCTCGACGCTCGGCTACACGCAAATGGGCGGCGAGGGCGCCAACTGGGTCGGCGAGGCGCCGTTCTCCAACCGCAAGCACGTTTTCCAGAATCTCGGCGACGGCACCTATAATCATTCCGGCTACATGGCGATCCGCGCCGCCATCGCCTCGAACACCAACATCACCTACAAAATTCTTTTCAACGATGCGGTGGCGATGACCGGCGGCCAGGCCAATGACGGCGGGCTCACCGTGCCGCAGGTAGCGCGGCAGGTCGCCGCCGAAGGCGCCAAGCGCGTCGTCGTGGTGACCGATGAGCCGGACAAATATCCGCGCGACACGGCGTGGCCGGCCGGGCTCACCATCCATCACCGCGACGATCTGATTGCGGTGCAGAAGGAGCTTGCGGCGGTCGACGGCGTCACGATCCTGATCTACGACCAGACCTGCGCCGCGGAGAAACGCCGCCGCCGCAAGCGCGGCACGTTCCCCGATCCCGACAAGCGCGTCATCATCAACGAATTGGTGTGCGAAGGCTGCGGCGACTGCGGCGTGAAGTCGAATTGCGTTTCGGTGCAGCCGCTCGAGACCGAGTGGGGCCGCAAGCGCACCATCGATCAATCGAGCTGCAACAAGGACTTTTCCTGCATCAAAGGCTTCTGTCCGTCCTTCGTCACGGTGCACGGCGCCCGCTTGCGAAAAGGCACCGGCGTCGCCCGCGACCACGATCTGCCGCCCTTGCCGGAGCCGGCCTTGCCGCCGATCCGGCAGACCTACAACATCATCGTCACCGGGGTCGGCGGCACCGGCATCGTCACCGTCGGCGGGATTTTGGGCATGGCGGCGCATCTCGAAGGCCGCGGCGTCGGTGTACTCGATATGGCGGGGCTGGCGCAAAAGGGCGGCGCGGTGTTTTCCCACATCCGCTTTGCCGAGAAGCCCGAGGACATTCACGCGATCCGCGTCGCGGCCGGCCGCGCCGATCTCGTGCTGGGCGGCGACATCGTCGTTGCCGGCACCCGCAAGGTGCTGGCCGCGGTGACGCACGGCGCCACCGAAATGGTGGTCAATACCGACGAATTTTTACCCGGCGAATTCACCCGCAATGCCGACTTCTCGCTGCCGAGCGAGCGGTTGAAGCGCACCATTGCCGCCGATGCCGGCAACGACAAGACGCATTTCATCGACGCCACGCGGATCGCCAATGCGCTGTTCGGCCAATCGATCGGCGCCAATATGTTCCTGGTCGGTTACGCCTATCAGCTTGGCGCCATCCCGCTGTCCGCCGCGGCCATCGAGGAGGCCATCGCGCTCAACGGCGAGGCCGTCGCCATGAATCGGGCGGCGTTCCATTGGGGACGCCGCGCCGTGATCGATCGCGCCGGCGTCGAGGCGCTCGTCAAACCGGCGGCGGCGCGCGAAAGCGACGCCGAGCGTTTGTCGGAGAGTTTCGACGAAACCGTCGAGCGGCGGGTCAAATTTCTCACCGCCTACCAGAACGCCGCCTATGCGCGCCGCTATCGGGCGCACGTCGACAAGGTCAAAGCCGCGGAATTAGCGCGCGCCCCCGGCGAGCGCGGGCTTGCCGAGGCGGTGGCGCGCTATCTGTTCAAGCTGATGGCCTATAAGGACGAGTACGAGGTGGCGCGGCTCTACACCGACGGCGCCTTCCTCAAGCAGGTCGAGAGCGAGTTCGACGGCGATCGTCTGCGCTTCGAGTTCCATCTGGCGCCGCCGCTGTTCGCTCGCATCGACAAGGACACCGGCCTGCCGCGCAAGATGAGCTTCGGGCCGTGGCTGATGCCGGCTTTCCGCATGCTGGCGAAATTGAAATTCCTGCGCGGCACGGCGCTCGATCCGTTCGGCGGCACGCTCGAACGCCGCACCGAGCGCAAGCTGATCACCGATTATGAATCGATGCTGGCTGAGGTGCTGGCGCGGCTCACCCCCGACAATCATCATCTCGCCGTCGGGCTCGCCGCGATACCGGAAAAGATCCGCGGTTTCGGCCATGTCAAGCAACGCCATCTCGCCGCCGCCAAGGCCGACCAAGCGGCGCTGCTCGAGCAATTCCGTGCCGCCGCGCCGGAGCTTCTTAAGGCCGCGGAGTAGTCTTCCGAATTCCAGCCGGCGCTTACGCTGCGCGCGCAGCCTGTGCCGGATGCCGCAGAAACGCCAGCAGCAGTTCGGCCGTTTTCTCCGGTTGTTCCTGCTGCACCCAATGGCCGGCGCCATCGACCAGTTGAAAGCCAAGCATTCGTGTGCAGGCGCTTCTCTGCATGCTCTCGGCGGCGCCGGGTGTCTGATAGGTGCCCCAATCGCTTTTGCCGGCGATGTACAGCGACGGCACGTCGATAGTGCGGCCGGCAAAAGTTTGCATCTCCGCCATGCTCTTTAAGTCGGTGCCGCGGCGCACGCGATAGCCTTGCAGCGCGCCGGTGAATTCGGTGCGGCGATATTCGGTCACATAGACCTCGACTTCCTCCTCGGTCAGCCATTTGCAGCGCGCGATTTTCCGGGCCGAAGGCATGAAGGGCGCAACGTTCGCCGCCATCCCTTTGTCGGCCTCCATCACGTAATAGGTCGGCATCTTTCCGAGCTCTTGCGCGGTGCGCGCCTTGAGCGGATGCGGCTTGTTGTTCGCCCAATCGGCGCTCTTGTAGTGGTAATACGCACGGAAGAAGGCGTGCAGGCCCTGCGGCGCATGCAGCATGTCGGCATTGGCGCCGGGCGTCCGCTGATAATTCTGATAATATTTGCGCGGTGGATCGAGCTTCGCGAGCTCCGCATCCATTTCGTTGTCGGTCATCGGGCGGGGCGGCGGCGCGGCACCGTTCGCGGTGTCGAAGGGCAACGGCGGCACGCCGGCAAACGGCGAGCTCATCATCACCACCGAGCGGAACACGTCGGGGCGGATGAGCGCGCTCCAGGCCGCCACCGGCGAACCCGCGTCATGTCCCGCCACCAGGGCGACTTGGCGGTAGCCCAGCGCGAAAACGAGCGCCACGGCGTCACGCACCATGTTGAGCATGCGGAACGGGTCGGGGTCGGCGTCATAGGAGCCGTCCCAGCCGGTGGTGCGGCCATAGCCGCGCTGGTCGGGAGCGATGACATGATAGCCGGCCGCCGCGAGCGGCAGCATGACCTTGCGCCAGCTATAAGCAAGTTCCGGAAAGCCGTGCAGCAGCAAGAGGACAGCGCGACCGGACGTTTCGTGCCCGGATTCCAGGATGTGCACGGTCAAGCCGTTAACGCCGGCAATCGCTCGGGAGCGGATGCCGGGCGGAAGCGTGCCGTTGCCGTAAGGCGGCAGTCCGGCTTCGTCTGGCATGACAGGGCCTCTTCCTTCGGCCGGCGTGAGGCCCCATGATAACGCGGCGCGCCGCAGCGGAGAAGCAAATGAGTTCCTTGACCCTCGATCTCGGCCGCTTCGTCGCCGATCTCGGCTTGGAGCAGATTCCGGCGGAAGGCTGTGCCATCGCCCGCACCGGCATCGCCGACTGCTTCGGCGTGCTGATCGCCGGCGCCCGCGATCCGGAAGTCGCGCTGATCGATCGCGAGCTCGGATCGAGTGCCGGTTCGGCGCTCGCCTCGCTCGTTCCCTCCGGCGCGCGCCGCACCGTCGAGACCGCGGCGCTGATCAACGGCGTTGCCGCCCATGTGCTCGATTACGACGACGTGTCGCTCGACGGCCATCCCAGCGCCGTGCTCGTGCCGGCGATCCTCGCCCAAGGCGAGGCCGGCGGGTCGAGCGGCGACGCAGATGCTGGCGGCCTATGTCGCCGGCTTCGAGGTGTGGGGCGAGCTTTTGACGCGCGAGCCGGTGCCGCTGCACCGCAAGGGCTGGCATCCGACCGCCGTGCTCGGCCCGGTCGGCGCCGCGGCGGCGTGCGCCAAGCTGCGCGGGTTCGACGCCACGGCGACGGCGACGGCGATGGCCATCGCCGCTTCGATGTCGGCGGGGCTGGTCGCCAATTTCGGCACCATGACCAAATCGTTTCAGGTCGGCCGCGCCGCGCAGTCGGGCGTCATTGCCGCGCGGCTGGCGCAAGCCGGGCTGACCGCCTCGCTCGACGCGCTGGAGCATCCGGCGGGCCTGTTGACCGCGCTATCGGTGGACGGCAAGGCCGCGCGCGATCGTCCGTTCAGCATGGCGCAAAAGGAGTGGCACATTGTCGGCCATGGCCTGAACATCAAGCGCTATCCGATCTGCTACGCCACCCATCGCTCGATCGACGCCGCGCTCGATCTGGTGGCGCGCCACGATCTCGCTCCCGGCGAGGTCGAGCGCATCCGGGTCTCGACCGGCCAGACGCAGATGCTGATGTTGCGCAATGCCGCCCCGCAAACCGGACTCGAGGCAAAATTCTCGATGCAATTTGCCATGGCCGCCGCGCTCGTCGCCCGTCACGTGGGATTACGCGAATTGACCGACGATTTCGTGCGCCGTCCCGACGTGCAGGCGATCTTCCCGCGCGTGTCGCTTGAAGGCACGGCGGCCACCAAGCCCGGCTCCAATTTCGCGCCGTTCGACGCCGTCGAAATCGTCACGGTCGACGGCAAAACGCTGCAAAGCGGGCCGGTCGAATACGCCAAAGGCAGTCACGAGCGGCCGCTGTCGCGCGACGAATTATGGACCAAGTTCGCCGATTGCCTCGGCGCCGATTTTTCCGCCGCGAAGAAAGCCCAAGCCTTCGAAAATCTCATGATGTTCGACCGGCTTAACGGCGCCGGCGATCTCGCGCTGCAAAGCGCTTGAGTTCCATACTTTCCGACAAGCGCTCGCGCCGCAGCGGCGCCGACGTGGTAATTTGATGCTATGAATGGCTCACCGCCCGACATAACCACCGCGTCCGCTGCCGCCGGCGGTTGCAGAGGCTCCGCCGATCGCCGAGGCGCCGCCGGCGATCGAGCCCGCGCCGCCGCCGCGGCCAAGCCCGCGGCCGAAAGCGCCGCCGCTCCTGCGCCGGCGCCGATTGCCGCGCCGGCGGCCCGAGCCGTGCAGCGAGCGGTATCGGCGTGCTCCTTGTCAATCTCGGCACCCCCGATGCGGCGACGCCGGCGGCGGTGCGGCGCTATCTGAAAGAGTTCCTGAGCGACCGCCGCGTCATCGAGAAGGATTCGCTTTTTTGGAAGCTCCTGCTCAACGGCGTCATCCTGCCGATACGGTCGCGGCGCAAAGCGCGCGACTACCAGAAGATCTGGAACCGCGAGAAGAACGAATTGCCGATCAAGACCATCACGCGTTCGCAGGCCGAGAAGCTTGCCGGCATCCTCGAGCCGCTCGGCAAGCACGTCATGGTCGATTGGGCGATGCGCTATGCGTCGCCGTCGATCGCTTCGCGGCTCGCAGTGCTGGCGACCTGGGGCTGCGAGCGCATCCTGATCATGCCGCTCTATCCGCAATATTCGGCGGCGACGACGGCGACGGTGTGCGACGAGGTGTACCGCTACCTGATGAAGCTCCGGCTGTCAGCCGGCGATCCGCATTCTGCCGCCTTACTACGACGATCCGTATTACATCGAAGTGCTGGCGTCGTCGCTGCAGGCCGAACTGAAGAATTTGCCGTTCACGCCCGACGCGATCGTCGCCTCCTATCACGGCATGCCGAAGGACTATGTGCAAAAGGGCGATCCCTATGAGAGCCAGTGCGTGCGCACCACGCAATTGCTGCGCGCGCAGCTCGGGCTCGACGAAACCAAATTGATCATGACGTTCCAATCGCGCTTCGGCCGCGCCAAATGGCTCGAGCCCTACACGATCAACACGGTGCCGCGCGCTCGCCAAGAAGGGCGTAAAAAACATCGTCGTGGTGACGCCGGGCTTTTCCGCCGATTGCCTGGAAACGCTGGAGGAGATCGCGGTCGAGAACGCGCGCGCGTTCAAGCGCGCCGGCGGGGACGAATTTCGCCGCCGATCCCGTGCCTCAACGACAGCGAAGCCGGCATGCTGATGATCTGGCAGTTGGCGATGCGCGAGCTCAAAGGCTGGGTGTAGGGCAGCCGGCCGATGATGAAAGACGGCTCGCTGGTGTCGTGGCTCTGGTTTGCGCTGGCGGTCGTGTTGTTTGCGATCGAAGCGTTGCGGCCGGGCCGCTTTGCGCTGTGGCTCGGTTTTGCGGCGGTGCTGGTCGGCATCCTCGCCTCGGTGGCGCGGTGGCCCTGGCCGGCCGAAGCTCGCCGCCTTTATCGTCTTTGCCGGCGTTTTCGTTCCGCTCTGGCGCCGTTACGAGCGGAAGGCCTGAAGTCCTGAACGAACCGGGCAGGCTCGGCGCCGCCGGCCTCAATCAACCTCTCGTTAACCATATCCGTTTTAACTCCGTTAACCAGCGGTCTGCCGTCCGGCGGCCCGTGCCGGTCGTCGCGTGGCGTCATGCTGCGGGGTGGCGCGGACAGGCCGCTTCGGGGCGAGGAGGTCGCAGGTGCCGCGCCGTTGCCGACCGCGAAGCGTCATCGGCCTGATCGGCTTGGGCGTGCGCTGCTTTCGTGCCTGGCCTTCGGCGCGCTGCGTCGCCGGAGCGCGTCGAGCGCGCAAACGGCGACCGATCCATACGGCGACCTGTTGCCGCCGCCGCTGTCCGGCAATCCCACCAATCCGCCGAGTTTCGCGCCGCCGGGAACGGCGTGGCGCTGCCGCACGATCAGGCGCCGCCGACCGGGACATTCACCGCGCCCGAGCCGGCGCCCTCGCGCATCGGCGCGACGCCGGTCTATGGCAGCCCGTCCGGATTCGGCGCCGGCAATACCGGCTTCAATGCGAGCAATGTGCCGCCGAAGCGCCGCCGCAGAACCGCGAGCCAAGGCAGCGCATCGCGCCGGCTCCGGAAGACCACGTTCGATGCGGTGCCGGCGCCGCCGCCGCAAGTCTCGTCGGTGCCGCCGACGCTGCCGCAACCGCCGCCGCCGGTCGTCTATCCCGCCAAAGCCGCAGCGCGGCCGGGCGCGGTGCTGCCGCCGCCGCCCGATCGAACTGCCGATCAGCAATCCGCCGCCGGTCGTCTATCCGCTGACGGCGGCGAGCGCGGCCCGGCGCGACGCTGCCCATTCCGCCGCCGCAGTATTTCCAGGGCTCCGCGAGCACGCCGCCGCCCGGAACGCCGCCGCCGGTCAGTCTGCCGCTCGGACGGGTGCCCAGTGCGACGCTGCCGATCGCCGCCGGCGATCCCTACGAGGCGCTCGGCATCAAGGCCGGCTCGTTTTTGATTCTGCCCGCGGTCGAACTGTCGGCCGGATACAATACCAATCCGACAGGCCGCGCCCGGCGGCCCCGGGGTCGCTGTATTTCGTCGTCGCGCCGGAACTGCACGTGCGCTCGAACTGGGCCGACCAATTCGCTTCACCGCCGACATCACCGGCTCCTATACCGACTACCCCGACAACGATTACTCAGCCGTCGCTGAACGCGCCTTACCTCAACGCCAAAGTCGACGGCACGCTCGACGTCACCCGCACGACCCAAATTCTGCTCGAAGCCCGCACCATCGTCTCGACCGACAATCCCGGCAGCCCGAACATCCAGGTCGGGCTTGCGACGCTGCCGATCGACACCACGGTCGGCGGCACGCTCGGCGTGGCGGAAGAATTCGGCCGCTTCGATGTTTCGCTCAAAGGCACCTTCGACCGCTCGATGTATTCGAGCGCGCACACTGACCGACGGCGAGAGCGGCAATTTCGACTACCGCGCCTTTCGACCAATATGCCGGCATTTTGCGCCTCGGCTACGAGATCGATCCCGGCCTCAAGCCGTTCGTCGAGATCGACGAGGACACCCGCGTCCACGACTCGCCGGTCGATATTTTCGGCGAGGATCGCAACTCCAACGGCTCCAGCGCGAAACTCGGCGCCGACCTCAATTTGTTCGACTCGCTCACCGGCGAGATCGCGGTCGGCTATATGCAGCGCGACTATCAGGATCCGACGCTGCCGAATATCGCGGCGCGACGCTCGACGGTTCGCTGCTCTGGCAGGCCACGGCGCTGACCTCGGCGAAATTCACCGCGCAATCGAGCGTCAGCGAATCGAGCGTGCAGGGCGTGTCCGGCGAGTTCAGCCGCAGCTTCAGCCTCGAGGTCGACCACGCGCTGCGCACCTGGCTCATCGCCAACGCGCAGCTCGGCTACGAAAACGACGACTATGCCGGCCTCGGCCGCACCGACAATCACTATTTCGCCGCCACCGGGCTGACCTACAAATTGAATCGCGAAATGCAGCTCAAGGGCGAGGTGCGGCAGGACTGGCTCAACTCCAACGTCACCGGCGTCGCCTATACCGCCTCGACGTTCCTCCTGACCATGCGGCTGCAGAAATAGGCTTCCTTCGAAGGGATTTTCACTCCACGCCGATGGCTCGGAGTCCCGAACCCCGGCGTTGGCCTGGCGCGCGTCAGTGTCTTGCGTCGCTGCCTTTGATCTTCGTCAAACTGCCCGGCAATGATTCGTGGTCAGTTTCCAATGAAACATGGAGGCAGATATGGCGGACTTGTCACAAACCCGATCGGGCGGACTTTCCCGGAGAACCACGCTCCTGCGCAGTGCCGCGTGTGCGGCCGGAGCCGTAGTCTCGCTGCTTCCGGTGCGAGAAGCTGCGGCAAAAATGGCACAGACATCGGTCGCTTATCAGGCCACGCCGAAAGGCGATCAGCAGTGCGGTAATTGCTCGCTGTTTCAGCCGCCGGGTGCCTGCACTTTGGTCGACGGCACGATCAGCCCGTCCGGATGGTGCAAATTCTGGGTCAAGAAGGCCGGTTGAGCGCGATTTCCTTGCGCCCGCGTCGCGCCCAGACCGCGCTTTTCAGCCTCGCTCGCGACGCGGGCCCGGCTGATCGCATTGCAATTCGAACAGAATGTCGGCGTTCACGCAAAAACGTGGCGCCAAGCTCGTCGCGGCCGCATGGTCGAGCCATTCGACGCATGCGCCCTTGGCGGCACAAGCCTGACAGCGCCGAAAAGCCGTCGGGTATCGCAATTCCAGCCGTGCCAGATCGCCGGGACCCAAATCGATCCCGAGGCTCGCCATCATCTCGTGCAGGAGAACGGAGTTCTCGCATCTTGGCAGCGGTGACATGATCTGCCTCCGTTTGCCCGGCACAGCGATTGATACAGGCTATTTCTCCAGCTGTTTTGATTCAGGTCAAAAGCGGGATGGGTTTTCTTTAGGCCGCGACGATCTTTCGAGGATGCGCCTTCATAACAAGACGACGCGGTACCCCCTGGCAACCGCGCCGCCTACCCGCAATTGATCTCATTCGAGATCGACTTCGGGCATGATAAATTGACACCTTGCTCGACCGGTTTCTTTGATCGAAATCAATTTGATGCAATTTGATGCGGGGCGTGACGCGATTGCTGCTGGCAATAGCTCTGTTGCCGAAATGCATCATTTCCTTTGAGAAAGTTGTAATGTGCTGAAATCGACATAGCCATCTCTGAGTTTATTTCCTATCTGTCGTCATGCCCCCCTGAGTCAGTGCTTGCACGCCAAGACGCGTGCGGCGGCCGAGATTGGTTGGCTCAGGATGAGGGGCAAGCGCGGCCAATTTGCTCAGCGGGCGCTTTGCGGCTCGTCTTTGCGGCCGCTTTGGCTCTCGCTGGCTCGCCGGATTTCTCACGATCGGATTTGCATCGCGGGCGGAAGCGCTGCCGAGCTTTGCGCGCCAGACCGGGCAGCCATGCGGCGCCTGTCACACCGATTTTGCCGGACTGACGCCTTACGGCCGGCGCTTCAAGATAGGTGGTTATACCTATGGCGGCGGGCAGTACCGCACGGCGCTGTTTCCCGATTCCGACAATTCGGCCGACAGCAAAGACAAGAAATGGGTGCCGCCGATCTCGATGATGGCCATCGTCGGCTTCACCAATACCGAAGCGCCGCAGCCGCCGCCGACCGATCCGTACAAGACCAACAACAATCTCGTCGTATCGCCTTTGAGCTTCTTCTGGGGCGGCGCCATCACCGATCACATCGGCGCCTTTGCGCAATTGACCGATGCCGGGCCGCCGATCACCGCTTCGATCGGCAACGATCCCTACGTCCACAACTGGACCTGGGACAATACCGACATCCGCTATGCCGACTCGACGAGCATCGGCGACATTCCCGTTACCTACGGCATTACCGCCAATAACGGGCCCACCGTTCAGGATCCTTGGAACACGACTCCGGCTTGGGGTTTTCCCTACGCCGCATCGACGGTCGCGCCCACCCCTGCAGCCGGCACCATCATTGACGGCGCTTTTGCCGCGCATGTCGGCAGTGTTGGCGCCTATACCTACCTCGACGACATGCTGTACCTGGAATTTTCGGCGTACCGCACGCTCGATGCCAATGTACAGAACGCCCTAGGCGCCGATCCATTTGGCGCGCCGGGACAGTTCGACTTTGCGCCCTATTGGCGCGCGGCCTTTGAGCCGCACTGGGGCAATAATTGGCTTGAGATCGGAACGTTCGGCATGGCGGCCGATATTCATCCATGGGCGTCGCCGCCGTCGGCGCCGGTCACCGGCCCGGTCACCACCGCAACTTTCCCGCAAACCGACAAATACACCGACGTCGGATTCGACTCGCAATATCAATACCAGGGCGACAATTTCTGGTTCACGCTACGCGGCACTTACATTCACGAATTGCAAAAGCTGGACGCCAGCTTCGCCAACGGCTCTCCGCCAATCCGAGCGACACGCTCAACGAGGCCAAGGGCTATGCCTCGCTCGCCTACGGCAACGACAATCGGATTGTCCTGACCGGGCAATATTTCAACACCTGGGGCAGTCCCGATACCGGCCTGTACGGTGCGCTTGCCAGCGGCTTCAGCCCGAACAGCAACGGCTGGATCGCCGAGATTGCTTACATCCCGTTCATCAGCAGTACGTCGCCGGGTTGGCCTTGGTTCAACGCGCGTATTGGCCTGGAATACACTTGGTACAACCAGTTCGACGGCACCAGCGTCGGCGCCAGCGCCAACAACACGCTGTACGCCTATCTTTGGTTGGCGATGTAGCAGCATGCCGGAGGGTTCGCGATGAGGGCAACACTGTTCGGAGCCGCTGCGGTCTCGCTGCTGACCGTCTCTGCCGCATGGGGCGCCGATCTCGCGTCGCCGCCGATGGCGCCGGCCCCGCCCGCACCTTTCAGCTGGACGAGCTGCTATGCCGGCGGCAATATCGGCGGCGGCTTAGGGCAAAAGGATCTGAACGACACCGCCGGCATCCTGTCCCCCAACACCGGATTTACCTCCGCCAATCTCGACATCGGCGGATATCTGCTCGGCGGCCAGATCGGCTGCGACTATCAATTCGCGTCCATTGGGTCCTCGGCATCGAAGGCGTGGCGTCGGGCGGCGATATCGGCGGCAAGACCACGGTAGCCGTGCCCTTCGTGGCGGCGGGCGACACCGCAACCTTCAAGGACACCACCGACTTCTTGAGCAGCGTGACCGCACGCGCCGGATTCGGATGGGATCGCTGGATGCTCTACGGCAAAGGCGGCGTCGGCTTCGTCAACGACCGCTACAATGTCGCCGACGCTTTCGGGACCTACGATTTCGACGGCGTGGAGACCAGACTCGGCTGGACCACCGGCGTCGGCGTCGAATGGGCGCTGTCGGACGATTGGTCGGTCAAGCTCGAATATGACTATTACGACTTCGGCACGCGCAACGTGACCTTTATCGAGGAGAGCGCTGCGTTCCCGTCAGGTCCCGAGAACATCAAACAGACCATTCAGACCGTCAAGCTTGGTCTGAATTTCCACGTCTCCGCTTGGCCATGAGGACGCCAACGCGATGACGGAGAGCGATCAAGTCATTCCGACAAGCCAACGGCGCGGACAGAATTCATGACGATCGTGAGCCTAAGAAGGACAGCTTGTTATGGGTTCCTGTTGGCGCTCATCCTCGCGCTTGCTTTGGCGTCTCCCGTCCGCGCGCAAGATGCGAATGCCGATGCCGTTTCGCAGAAGGACGTTCAGGCCAAGCTCGCTTATTGCGAAGTCTGCCACGGCGTGTCGGCGCAAGGTTTCAACGGTTATTATCCGATTCCGCGGCTCGCCGGACAGCAGATCGCCTACATCGAGAACGAGTTGCAGGGTTTCGTCGAGCACAAGCGGACCAACAATATCATGTTCAATGTCGGCCACGTGCTGAGCCCGGCGATGATAAAAGCGCTCGCCACCGACTTTCACGATCTCAATCCAAAGCCGCTCGGCGGCGCGCCAAAGGATTTGGTGCCCACCGGCGAGAAAATCTTTCAACAGGGGCTGCCGGATGCCGGTGTTCCGCCATGCGCGTCCTGCCACGGGCCGGAGGCCAAAGGCAACGACCAGTTCCCTCGGCTCGCGGGCCAGCTCTATCCCTATCTGGTCAGCCAATTGACCAATTGGGCCAGTGAGCGCGGGGAAACCAATTCGAATGTCATGGCGCCGATCGCGCACAGCCTGACCGCGCCGCAAGTCAAAGCCGTCGCGGCCTATCTCAGTGGTTTGGAGTAACGCCGTGCGCGCCCGCAAAACAATGCAAGCCTCCGGACCAACACTGAGCTTATGGCGCAATGTAGCGGCCGCGGGTCTGCGCGCGGCGTTTATTGCAACGGTTCTGACGACTGCCTTCCCGGGCGCCGGTCGCGCCGACGATATTCAGGACAAGCTCGGCTACTGCAAAGACTGCCACGGGCCATCGGCGCAGGGCTATCGCGGCTACATGCCTATCCCGCGGCTCGCCGGCCAGCAGCCGCAATATCTGGAAAATCAGCTACGCGCCTTTATCGAGCATCGCCGCACCAACAATATTATGTTCAATGTGGCGCATGCGTTGAAGCCGGGAATGGTCGCGGCGCTTGCCGAGAGTTTTCATAAGCTCAATCCGCCGCCTATCGGCGGCGGCCCGCGCGGCCTCGTCGCTGCAGGAAAGAACATCTTCGAGAACGGCGTGCCCGACGCCAACATCGCCGCCTGCGCCGCCTGTCACGGCCCCGACGCCACCGGCAGCGGGGAAATTCCACGCCTTGCCGGCCAGCTTTACCCCTACGTCATCAAGGAGCTGACGGATTGGGGCAAGGAGCGCGGGCAAATTCCGGCACGTCCGGACACGTCAACCATCATGAGTCCGGTCGCGCACAGTCTGAGCAAGCCGCAAATCGAAGCGGTTGCGGCTTTCGTCAGCGAATTAAGGTGATCATCGGTGTTTGGCTCGCCGCTTGGAAAAACCAGAATGCTCGGACCTCAGATGACGCAAAATGGCTGGTCGAAAGTGGCGTTCCTGACCATCGTTTTCGTGATCGGTTCGGCGCTGGCCGGTCGCACCGAGAGTCTCGCAGTTCGCAATTGCACCTGGTGTCACGGCGGAGAGGCGCAGGGCTATACGCCGGCGCCCCGCTTGGCCGGGCAGCGCCACCAATATCTCGAGAATGAACTGGCGGATTTTCACGCGCACACGCGCGACAACCCGCTGTCGCGGCAATACATGTGGGGCGCGGCAGCAAATCTCACGCCGCAAGCGGTGCGCAATCTGTCGGCGTATTTTGCTACGCTGCCGCCGCTAGCGGCCGATGACGGCGACCGGGAACTCGTCGCTACCGGTCGGACGATCTATCAGGAGGGCATGCCCGACGACAATATCGTCGCGTGCGTGGTTTGCCACGGCCCGAATGCGGAAGGCGTCGGCCAAATTCCCCGGCTGGGTGGGCTTGCCTACACCTATTTGAAAAGACGGCTTGAGCAGTGGGGCCAGGGTTACCATGCGGCCGCCGGGCCGCCGATGCCCGATATTTCCAGCAGGTTGTCGACGCAACAGATCGAAGCGCTCGCCTCCTATCTCAGCTTTATCAAGTAGAAGCCGCCGCGCATGGCGGAACGCTTCCACCCCGGCAAATTGCGGGGATCTGCCATGTTGTTTGGGCAGATACCGAATTGACCTAGATCAACGGGCCCATCCCGATCGGCCGCAAAGTGATGCTAGCCGACGAGAGGAGGGTCACATGACAGACCTGCCCGGTGGAGAGCAAACACGATCACGCTTTGGAGCAATGTGGCGCGTGCTGAGCGATTGGGCCAGGGGGCCTTCCGCGCCCGGAGTTTCATGCTGCGGGGAAGCGGAGATCGAGCGCATCGCCCGCGATGTTCGCATGACTCCTGCCGAACTTCGCGCTGTTGCGAGCCGCGGTCCCGAGGCGGCCAACCTATTGCTTGAACGCATGAGTGTACTCGATCTGGACCCGGCGGAGGTTGCCCAGGTCGGGCCGGAAACCTTCCGCGATCTGCAACGAGTATGTTCACTGTGCGAAAGCAAGCGGCGTTGCGTGCGCGATCTTGCGCACGATGCTGCGGCGCCGCAGTGGCAGGATTACTGTCCGAACGCGCAAACGCTGATGGCGTTGGACGCACTGCCCTGGGCTTCGCGCCGCGAGTGGTAATGGCGACGCATGCTGGCCCCGATCGTCACCGCGCCGCCGTCGCCATACGGCGTCGGTCTTAGCCGCCGTTGAGGTCGCCGAGGATTTTCTTGATCTCGACGCGAAAGCCCGGGGCGATGTCCGGCCGCGCCAGCGCGTAGGACACGTTGGCGGCGAGGAAACCGATCTTCGAGCCGCAGTCGAAGCTGCGGCCTTCGAATTGCAGGCCGTAAAACGGCTGCTTGCCCGCTAACTGGATCATGGCGTCGGTGAGCTGAATTTCGCCGCCGGCGCCGCGCTCCTGCTTGCCGAGCACGTCGAGGATTTCCGGCTGCAAGATATAGCGCCCGGTGAGGATGAGATTCGACGGCGCGCGATCGGCCGGCGGCTTTTCCACCATGCTGGTGATGGCGAACATTTTGCCTTTGCGCTCGCCGACGCCGACGACGCCGTATTGATCGATGCGGTCGCGCGGCACTTCCTCCACCGCGACGATATTGGCCTTCGCCGGCAATTCGCGTGCGGCTTCGAGCATCTGCGCCAGGCAGCCCTGCTCGTGCTGCACCAGCACGTCCGGCAACAGCAGCGCGAACGGCTCGTGGCCGATCAATTCGCGCGCGCACCACACCGCGTGCCCAAGCCCGAGCGGTTCCTGCTGGCGGGTGAAACTCGTCGATCCCGGGACCGGAAGGTCCTGATTGAGATAATCGAGAATCTTGTGCTTCTGCCGCTCGAGCAGCGTCATTTCGAGCTCGAACTGGCGGTCGAAGTGATCTTCGATGACGCCTTTGTTGCGGCCGGTGACGAAGATGAAATGCTCGATGCCGGCCTCGCGCGCCTCGTCGACGACGTGCTGGATCAGCGGCCGGTCGACGACCGGCAGCATCTCCTTCGGCATGGCCTTGGTCGCCGGCAGGAAGCGGGTGCCGAGGCCGGCCACGGGGAATACGGCTTTGCGAACTGAATTCATGGGGTGCAGGGGAGAAGGGAAGACGTCAAAGCGTACGTTTTATTGCCCAAATGCGTGTCCAAACTATGCCGGTAATGGCCGCAACGCCCCGTTAGTGATTCGAGATACATTAGCAGGCGGCCGGATTGGCGACCATAAGCCGGGATTGTGACGCCAGGATTGGGACAATGGTCATCGACAAGGTCCTGTTTCGTGTTGCGGCGGCCGCTCTCTTGGCCGCGGCCTTGGCGAGCGCGGCGTCGGCCCAACCGCCCGACAACTGGCTGACGCGTCTGTTTCAACCCGCGCCGTCAAGTCCGGTTCCCGGCTCGAACGGCGGAGCGCCATGGAGCGGGCAATCCGGCGCGTCGGGCAATCCGCTGATGACGGCGGACGCCATAAAGGCCGCGGCCGCCGATTTCCCGAACTGCATCGCCGGCCTGTGGCCCGACGCGGCGCGGCGCGGCATCACCCGCGCCAATTTCGAGCGCTTTACCGCCGGCCTGACCCCGGATCTCAGCATCATGGACAAGCTCGATGCGCAGCCGGAATTCACCAAGGCGCCCTGGGACTATCTCGACCTTTTGGTGAGCGACGACCGCATCGCGCAGGGCCGCGCGCTGCTCGCCCAATATGCGCCGACTTTTGCGGCCGTGGAGCGCGCCTACGGCGTCGACCGCCATATCGTCGCGGCGATCTGGGGCGTCGAATCCAATTACGGCACGCAGGGCGGCGATCGCCCGGTGATCCGCTCGACCGCCACGCTTGCCTGCATCGGCCGCCGCCGCGATTTTTTCCGCGGCGAGTTTCTGGCGACGCTGGAAATCCTGCAGCGCGGCGACGTTCCCGCCGATCGGCTGGTCGGCTCCTGGGCGGGCGCCTTCGGCCCCACCCAATTCATGCCGACCTCGTTTGACCGCTACGCCGTGGATTTCGACGGCGACGGCCATCGCGACGTCGTCGATTCGATACCGGACGTGATCGCCTCGACCGCCAACAATCTGAAAACGGACGGCTGGGTCAGCGGCGAGACCTGGGGCTACGAGGTCGTCCTGCCGCAGCGCTTCAATTATCTGTTGGCCGACAGTTCGCGGCAGATGACGTTGCGGCAATGGCAGAGCCTGGGCCTGCGGCGCGCCGACGGGCGGGCGTTTCCGCGTCCGGCCGATCGCGCGTTTCTGCTGTTGCCGGCCGGCGCGCGCGGCCCGGCGTTTCTGATGCTGAAGAATTTCAGCGTCATCATGAAATACAATCCGGCGGAAGTTTACGCACTCGCCATCGGCTATCTCGCCGACCGCATGCGCGGCGGCGCGCCGTTCGTGCAGGCGTGGCCGCGCGACGAGCGGGTGCTCACGCTCGACGAGCGTTACCAGATGCAGCAGCTACTGGAACAGCGCGGCTACAAGATCGGCGATCCCGACGGCTTCATCGGTCCCCGGACCCGCCTCGCGATCCGTGATTTCCAAGTCTCGGTCGGCCAGGTCCCGGACGGTTTCGCCTCAAGCGACGTGCTCGACCGCTTGCGGCAGCATTAATACGGCGGCGGCCTCCCTGAAGTTGACATGATCGGCGCCCAGTCTCGCCGCCGTCCGGTGGTCCGCCAGTGGCGGCGGTTTTTTTCGCGGCGTTGCGCTATGATGCTCGCCGCGCCGGCCTTTTCGGCAGGCGGTTCAGTTTCGGTGGGCGATTGATGACGACACGATATCTGCGGCCAAGACGTCTGATTGGAGCACTGGCGATTGCCGCGGCAGCAGCCGCGATAACCGTGCCGGCCGCCGCGCAAGTCTATTATTGGAGCGACCGGCCGTCCTATCCGAGCTATCAGCAGCCGCGGGACTATTACCAGCAGCCGCAGCAGCGCGATTTCTTTTCATTCCCGTTCTTCGGCGGCCAGCGCCGGGCCCCGGTCGCGGATTACTCCAAGGCGCCACCGCCGCGCAAATTGGAAACGCCGCCGGCCTCGACCGTCGTGGTGGTCGGCGATTCCATGGCCGACTGGCTCGGCTACGGGCTCGACGAGATCTATGCCGATCAGCCGGATACCGGTGTGGTGCGCGAGGTCCGTGCGACCGCGGGGCTCATCCGTTACGACGCGAAAAACGAGCAACTCGACTGGCCGGCCGTAATCAAGGACCAATTGGCGGCGGAAAAGCCGAAGGCGATCATCGTCATGCTCGGGCTCAACGATCGCATGTCGATCCGTGACGGCGCCACGCCTGCCAAGAATGCCGACGAGGATCAGGCAAAAAAGCCGCAGGACAAGGCAGCGCAAGACAAACCCGCGCAAGACAAGACTACGCAAGACAAGGGCGCCGCTGCGTCCGATGCAGCAGCCGCCTCGCAACCGGGAGCGGACACCACAGCGCAGCATCCCGTTCCGGGCCGTTCCTACGAATTCCACACCGATCTTTGGGCCGATCTTTACGTCAAGCGCATCGATGAAATGATCGCGGCGCTCAAGACCAAGGGGGTGCCGGTCTTGTGGGTGGGCTTGCCGGCGCTGCGCGGGCCAAAATCGACCAGCGATATGGCCTATCTCGACGAACTCTACCGCGAGCGGGCGGAGCGGGCCGGCATCGTCTATGTCGATATCTGGGACGGCTTCGTCGACGATCAGGGGCGCTATGCGGTGGACGGTCCCGACTTCGAGGGCCAGATCCGGCGGCTGCGCACCGCGGACGGCGTGCATTTCACCAAAGCCGGCGCAGTGAAGCTCGCGAGCTATGTCGATCTGGAGCTGCGTCGCCAGCTCACGAACCATATCGCGCCGATCGCGCTGCCGGAAGGGGTGTCGCCGGCCAACAAGCCCGGCGCGCCGCGGCCCGACGTCGGCCCGGTGCTGCCGCTCGCGGTATCGAGCACCGAGGGCGGCGCCGGCGGTCTTGTCGGCGGCGCCACCCGGCCGGCCCCGCTGGCGTCCGATCCTTTGGCGCAAAAAGTTCTCGACCGCGGCGCGCCGCTGGCTGCGGTTGCCGGCCGCGCCGACGATTTCTCGTGGCCGCCGCGAGCGGCACCGATCGATGCCGCGCCGCCGCCCGCGCTCACGCCCGCGGCGCCTGCGAAAAAGGGTGCCGCCCTGCATGAGGAGGCCAAACCGCCGGCCGACGTCAAAAAAGATTCAAAGAAAAAGCCGGAGAAAGAGTCCGACGCGCGGCCGGCGCATCAACCCCGCGCGGAACTCGACGGCGCACCGCGACCGCCGAAGGACATCGGCGGCGGGTTCTAACTCACCTCTCCACCGGGAAGAGGTGACAGTAAAATCACCAGAATTACCGCAGCAGCTTCGCACGTTATATCCTCGGCCGGGATTTCTCATTTAGCGAGGGAATAGGGCCGTAAAAGTCGTACCGTTCTTTTCCGACGATGTTACGCCAACCGTTCCTCCGTGGGCAGCAACAATTTGCTTCGTTATATAAAGTCCTAAGCCAAGATTTGTCGACTCTCGGTCGTTGGCGCTTTTCTCTCCTCCTCCGCGAGTTAAGGAATCGAATATTGATCCTATCGCGTTGGCGGCAATCGGAACGCCATCGTTGTGGACAGATACTAAGACCGCCTCCGGTTCGCCCTTGATCGTTATGTCAATAGGTAGGTTCCTAAAGCCGTACTGAACTGCGTTGCCAAGCAAATTCGAGAACACCTGCCCAATACGAGCTTTATCCCATTTCCCTTCCGTCTCCCCGGAGATGTTCAGTTGAAACGTGCGACTCGGATGCATAGTCCGCATCTCGTCAACCAGTTCTCTGCTCACGAAGGCCATATCCATGTCCTTTTTGATAACCTGGAGTCCCGTTCCAAGCCGCGCGTGAGTTAGGTCGAGAAGATTATTGATAATCTCGGTTGCACGGCTCGCGCTCGCGATGACTTGAGACGCCAACATCGTTTGCTGCTCGTTGAGGGTTCCGATATTCAAAGTAAGCTGAGCCGACATCTTCATGGCGCTGATGGGATTGCGCAGGTCGTGGCTCAAGATGGCCAAAAACAAATTCCTGGCGTGATCGATTGTCTTTGTGTAGGAACTGATCGCCTCCGTTACTGCTTGATCGAGCGATTCGTTGAACCGGGTCAGATCGGAGATGTCGAATTTAGTCGCTTCCGTCAATTGCGCTTCCCATAATCTAATGACGCTGGCCCGAAGCGCCCGGAACTCTGAAACCATCTGGTCCATACTAAACCCGCCGGATTGGCGGAGAGAGGCATGAATTTCCGCCGCGCTAGGCTCGGGGTTCTTGAGTTTTTTCCCTTCCGATTTTGTTATTTGCTCAGAACCGGTTTGAGAGGATTTAATGTCATCTGCGATGAAAGCGAGTATGTCCTTGATGTGATTGCGCAGGCTATGCGGACTCATATCGTCGGAGGCGGGGACGAGGGTTCGCGCAAAGATTTCCCATTGCTCGATTATCGGCTGCTGGTTTTTACGAATGAATGTGGCCAAACGCATGTTGCCTGCTTTCGCCAGAAAACGGCGCTGGTCATCAAGCTAGGTTGGCGGCCGAGCTGCGGCTGTACAAAATGTTTCACACAACTAAGAGTCCGAGCGAATGAGGCTAAGCAGAAATACATACCGCCCTTTATGGGTGCTCGGTTGAAATCGATGTTGGCGATAGGCGCGCGATTTCGGCTCCTGGCCCTTCGCGCCATTCATTGAGAATTTCGACTTGTGGGCTTTCGGGGCAAAGCGACGTCCCTCAGGTCGTCAGCCAGAAAACTTATGGGCTTCGGCCTGGTCCATCAGCGAGCCAACCGGACCGCGCTAAGTCGCGCGTTCCGATGACGGGCTAGGCGTAGCAATCCAGCGCTTCGTCGCTTTGCGCCTCGCAATGACAGTGACGGGGTCCTGCGATCTATTCGCCGGCGCGTCCGATTGTCCGGTGAGCCGCCCGGCCACCTTCACCGCGGCAGCAGCGTCGAACCCATCAGATATTTGTCGACGGCAGCCGCAGCCTGGCGGCCTTCGCGAATCGCCCAGACGACAAGAGATTGGCCGCGGCGCATGTCGCCGGCGGCAAACACTTTGTCGAGCGAAGTGCGGTAGTCCTCGGTCGAGGCCGAGACGTTGCCGCGCTGATCGAGCGCGACGTCGAGGCTTTGGATCATGCCTTCATGCACGGGATGCACGAAGCCCATCGCCAACAGCACCAGATCGGCGGGGAGCGCGAATTCGGTGCCGGGAACGGCCTTCATCTTGGCGTCGACATGAACGCAATGCAGCGTCTTCACCGCGCCGTTCTCGCCGGAGAATTTGGTCGTCATCACCGCGAAATCGCGCTTGGCACCTTCCTCGTGGCTGGACGAGGTGCGCAGCTTGAGCGGCCAGTTCGGCCAGGTCAGCAGTTTGTTCTCGTGAGCCGGCGGCGCTGGCATGATTTCGAAATTGGTCACCGACAAAGCGCCTTGCCGGATCGCGGTGCCGATGCAATCCGAACCGGTGTCGCCGCCGCCGATGACGACGACGTGCTTGCCCTTGGCGAGGATCGGCTCATCGGGCAACGCCTCTTCGCCGGACACGCGGCGGTTCTGCTGCGGCAGGAAATCCATGGCGAAATAAATGCCCTTGAGGTCGCGGCCCGGCACCGGCAGATCGCGCGGCTTCTCGGCGCCGCCGGTGAGCACCACCGCGTCATGGTCTTTGAGCAATTTTTCGACCGGCAGGTCGACGCCGACATGGACGCCGTAATGAAACACCACGCCTTCCGCCTGCATCTGCACGACGCGGCGCTCGACGTGGATCTTCTCCATCTTGAAATCGGGGATGCCGTAGCGAAGCAAGCCGCCGGCTTTGGCCCAGCGCTCGTAGACGTGAACCGCATGGCCGGCGCGCGCCAATTGCTGCGCGCACGCAAGCCCCGCCGGGCCGGAACCGACGACAGCGACCGTCTTGCCGGTCTTTTCCGCCGCTGGCTCGGGCTTGAGGCCCGCCGCGATGGCGCGATCGGCGATGGCGCATTCGATCGATTTAATGGTGACCGGATTTTCGTCGATATTGAGCGTGCACGAGGCTTCACACGGCGCCGGGCACACCCGCCCGGTGACTTCCGGAAAATTATTGGTCGAATGCAGGTTGCGCGCCGCCTCTTCCCAGTCGCCGCCGTAGACGAGGTCGTTCCAATCCGGGATCTGATTGTTGACCGGGCAGCCCGGGCTGCCGGCCGCCACCGAGCCGGTGCCCATGCAATAGGGCACGCCGCAATTCATGCAGCGCGCCGCCTGGGCGGTGTATTCCTTCTCCGGCAGCGGCAGCACGAATTCGCGCCAGTGCCGGATACGCTCGGCGACCGGCTGGTAATGACGATCCTCGCGCTCGAATTCGAGAAAGCCGGTGATCTTGCCCACGCCGCAGTCTTTCCTGGCCCGCGCCTATTGCCGCGTTATTCCGCGGCGATCGCCGCGGCTTTGAGTTCGTTGAGCGCGCGGCGATACTCGATCGGCATCACCTTGCGGAATTTCGGATACCAGGTTTTCCAATCGCCGAGAATGTCGGCGGCGACGCGCGAGCCGGTAAAGCGCGCGTGCCGCGCGATAAGATGATGCAGCCGGTGCGCGTCGAAGCGGCTCATGTCGGCCATGATGTCGACCATGCCGTGCGCCTCGAGGTCGCGCGCGTGGTGGAAGATCTTGGCGTTGATGTCCTCTTCGTCGGGCATCGGCTCGAGCGCGACCATCGCCATATTGCAGCGCGAGGCAAAATCGCCGTCGCCGTCGAGCACATAGGCGATGCCGCCCGACATGCCGGCGGCGAAGTTGCGGCCGGTCGGCCCGAGCACGACCACCACGCCGCCGGTCATATATTCGCAGCAATGATCGCCGGCGCCCTCGATAACGGCGATGGCGCCGGAATTGCGCACGGCGAAGCGCTCGCCGGCAACGCCGCGGAAATAGCATTCGCCGGCGATGGCGCCGTACAGCACGGTATTGCCGACGATGATCGACTGCTCCGGAACGATGCCCGAGGATGCGGGCGGGCGCACTACGATGCGGCCGCCGGACAGGCCCTTGCCGACATAATCGTTGGCGTCGCCGTCGAGCTCGAAAGTGACGCCGTGGGCGAGGAAGGCGCCGAAGCTCTGGCCGGCGGTCCCGGTGAAGCGGGCGACGATGGTGTCGGGCGGCAGGCCGTCATGGCCGTAACGCTTGGCGATCTCGCCGGACAGCATGGCGCCGACGGTGCGATCGACGTTGCGGATCGGGAAGCTCAGGCGCACCGGCGTGCCGCGCTCGAGCGCGTCCTTGCGATTGCGCGATCAGCTTGCGGTCGACGATGTCGTGGATCTTGTGATCCTGCCTCTCGCAATTGAAGATCTTCACGCTCGTCGGCACGTCCGGCTTCATGAACAGCTTGGAGAAATCGAGCCCGCTCGCCTTGCCGTGCGCGAGCAGCTTGCGCTGATCGAACATCTGCATCTGGCCGATCATCTCGTCGAAGGTCCGATAGCCCAGCTCGGCCATCAGTTCGCGCACTTCCTCGGCGACGAAGAAGAAATAATTGATGACGTGCTCGGGCTGGCCGGTGAAGCGCTTGCGCAGCACCGGGTCCTGGGTGGCGACGCCGACCGGGCAAGTGTTGAGATGGCACTTGCGCATCATGATGCAGCCGGCGGCGATCAGCGGCGCGGTGGCGAAGCCGAACTCGTCGGCGCCGAGGAGCGCGCCGACCACGACGTCGCGGCCGGTGCGGATGCCGCCGTCGACCTGCACGGCGATGCGGCCGCGCAGCCGGTTGGCGACCAGCGTCTGGTGCGTCTCGGCAAGCCCGATCTCCCAGGGCGAGCCGGCATGCTTGACCGAGGTGAGCGGCGCCGCGCCGGTGCCGCCCTCGTAGCCGGCGATGGTGACATGGTCGGAGCGCGCCTTCGACACGCCGGCGGCGACGGTGCCGACGCCGACCTCGGAGACGAGCTTGACCGACACGTCGCCGTCGGGATTGACGTTCTTCAAGTCGAAGATGAGCTGCGCCAGATCCTCGATCGAATAGATGTCGTGATGCGGCGGCGGCGAAATCAAGCCGACGCCGGGCGTCGAGTGGCGCACCTTGGCGATGGTCTTGTCGACCTTGTGCCCGGGCAACTGGCCGCCTTCGCCGGGCTTGGCGCCTTGCGCGATCTTGATCTGCATCATGTCGGAATTGACGAGATATTCGGCGGTGACGCCGAAACGGCCGGACGCCACCTGCTTGATCGCCGAACGCATCGAATTGCCGTTCGGCAGCGGCTTGTAGCGATCGGACTCCTCGCCGCCTTCGCCGGTATTGGATTTGCCGCCGATCCGGTTCATGGCGATGGCGAGCGTGGTATGCGCCTCGCGCGAGATCGAGCCGTAGGACATGGCGCCGGTCGAGAACCGCCTGACGATGTTTTTGGCCGGCTCGACCTCGTCGATCGGCACCGGCTTGCGGCCGTCCTCCTCGGCCGACTTGATGCGGAACAGGCCGCGGATGGTGAGCAGGTGCTCGGACTGATCGTTGATGATGCGGGCGAATTGCCGGTACTTCTCGTAGGAATTGCCGCGCACGGCGTGCTGCAGCGCCGAGACCGTCGCCGCGTTCCAGACGTGCTCCTCGCCGCGCACGCGGAAGGCATATTCGCCGCCGACGTCGAGCATGGAGCGGTAGATCGGCGATTCTGAAAACGCGTCGCGATGCCGGCGCACCGCCTCTTCGGCGATTTCGGCGAGCGCCGACGCCTTCGATGCGGGTCGCGGTGCCGGTGAAATATTTGGCGACGAAGTCGGACTTCGAGCCCGATGGCGTCGAAGATCTGCGCGCCGCAATAGGACTGATAGGTCGAGATGCCCATCTTCGACATCACCTTGAGCAGTCCCTTGTCGATCGACTTGATGTAGCGCTTGACGATTTCCTTGTCGTCGAGCTTCTGCGGCAGCTCGTTCTTCATCGCGATCAGCGTCTCGAAGGCGAGATAGGGATTGATCGCCTCGGCGCCGTAGCCGGCGAGGCAGGCGAAATGATGCACCTCGCGCGGCTCGGCGGATTCCACCACGATGCCGACCGAGGTGCGCAGGCCCTCGCGGATGAGATGATGATGCACGGCCGCGCAGGCGAGCAGCGACGGGATCGGAATGCGGTCGGCGCCGGCGCGGCGGTCGGACAGGATGATGATGTTGATGCCGTCGCGCACCGCGATCTCGGCGCTGGCCGCACAAGCCCTCGATGGCTTCCGCCATGCCGGCGGCGCCGGCTTCCGCCGGCCAGGTGGTGTCGAGCGTGCGCGACTTGAAATGATCGTGGCCGACTTCGGAGATCGAGCGGATCTTCTCCAGATTGGCGTTGGTCAGGATCGGCTGATGCACTTCGAGGCGCTTGGTCTTCGACGTGCCTTCGAGATCGAACAGGTTCGGCCGCGGCCCGATGATCGAGACCAGGCTCATCACCAGTTCCTCGCGGATCGGATCGATCGGCGGGTTGGTCACCTGCGCGAAGTTCTGCTTGAAATAGGTGAAAAGCAGCTTCGCCCGGTCCGACAGCGCCGAGATCGGCGTGTCGTTGCCCATCGAGCCGACCGCTTCTTCGCCGGTCGTCGCCATCGGCGTCATCAGGATTTTCAGGTCTTCCTGGGTGTAGCCGAACATCTGCTGGCGATCGAGCAGCGACAGGTTCGAGATCGGCGCCGCGTCCGGACGGTTCCGGCAGGTCCTCGAGCACGATCTGCGTGCGCTCGAGCCATTCCTTGTAGGGATGGCTCTGCGCCAGTTGCGACTTGAGCTCCTCGTCGGGAATGAGCCGGCCCTGCTCGAGATCGACCAGCAGCATTTTGCCCGGCTGCAGCCGCCACTTGGTGACGATGTCTTCCTCCGGAACCGGCAGCACGCCGACTTCCGACGCCATGATGATGCGGTCGTCGCGGGTGACGACATAGCGCGCCGGGCGCAAGCCGTTGCGGTCGAGCGTGGCGCCGATCTGGCGGCCGTTGGTAAACGCGATCGCCGCCGGGCCGTCCCACGGCTCCATCAGCGCGGCGTTGTATTCGTAGAAGGCGCGGCGCTCTTCGTTCATCGAGCTGATTGCCGGCCCAGGCCTCCGGAATCATCATCATCATCGCATGCGCCAGCGAATAGCCGCCCATGGTCAGGAATTCGAGCGCATTGTCGAAGCACGCGGTGTCGGACTGGCCCTCGTAGGAGATCGGCCACAGCTTGTTGATGTCGGCGCCGAACTTCGGCGACGACACCGAAGCCTGCCGCGCCGCCATCCAGTTGTTGTTGCCGCGCAGCGTGTTGATCTCGCCGTTATGCGCGATCATGCGGTAGGGATGCGCCAGCGACCAGGCCGGGAAAGTGTTGGTGGAGAAGCGCTGGTGCACCAGCGCCAGCGCGCTTTCGAAATCCGGATCGTGCAGGTCGGGATAATAGGTGCCGAGCTGATCGGCGAGGAACATGCCCTTGTAGATCAGCGTGCGGCACGAGATCGACACCGGATAATAATGCGACGTGCTGCGGCCGCGCTTGCCGTAGCAGCATGCCGGAAATGGTCTTGCGCAGGATGTAGAGCCGGCGCTCGAACTCGTCCTCCGACGCGATCTTCGGGATTGCGGGCGAGAAACACCTGCTTATGCACCGGCTCGGTCGGCTTCACCGATTCGCCGAGCGTCGAATTGTCGGTCGGCACGTCGCGCCAGCCGAGCATCGTCATGCCTTCCGCGCGCCGCGACCGCCGCATAAGTGTCCATGATCTCCGGCCGCCATGCCTCGATCGTGCGGCATGAACAGCGCGCCGACGGCGTAGTCGCCGGGCGGCGGCAGCGTGATGCCGAGCTCGGCGGCCTTCTTGGCGAGGAATTTGTGCGGGATCTGCACCAGAATGCCGGCGCCGTCGCCGGCGCGCGGATCGGCGCCGACCGCGCCGCGATGCTCGAGATTGACCAGGATCGTCAGCGCGTCTTCGACGATCTTGTGCGATTTGCGTCCCTTGATGTCGGCAATAAATCCGACCCCGCAGGAATCCTTTTCCAGCGCCGGATCAAACAGGCCGAAACCTGACGCATTCATCATCCTACGCGCTCTGTCGTACTCGCGATCCTCCCGGAGCCCCGGCAACACGGCCGGAAGGCATCCGACGCAGTCCACCGCCGCGCCCCTTCGCGCCATCTCCCGCGTCGCGGGGATGGGGCGGAAGAGCTGCGCCCAAGGGCGAGCCACTCTTCTTGGAGGCAACCTTCGTGCCGCTTCATGCGGCCGCTGGCTGCTTGTTCTTGCCGCCGTCCGACGCGCCCTCGCCCCGGCGGCCGACCCCGCGTCTCGTCGGATCGTCCGACTGCGCTGGGGATCACCAATTGGGACAGCAATGCTGTCCTATGCGAACATGGCAAATTCCGGATGAAACACAAGCGCTGGACCCCTCGCTTTCGTTCCCCGCGAGCGGAAGAGGAAAGAAAAGGCACCATGCGGCCGGCAGCCGCCATCGACATTTGCGAACGTTCCGCAACGCGAGTGGATCATGGCACGCGCTTTCGCGCAATGGCGAACGATGGCGCGAACTTCGGCATCGGGACATTGCCCCGCAATCCGCGCTAGTTTGCCAGCCAATGAATTTCGCCAGCGACAACACGGCCGGCATCGCGCCCGCCATTCTCGACGCCATCGCCGAGGCCAATAGCGGCTATGCGCGCGGCTACGGCAACGACGATTGGACCAGGCCGCCGAACGGCGGCTGGCCGAGATTTTCGAGCGCGAGGTGGCGGTGTTCCTGGTGCCGACCGGCACGGCGGCGAACGCGCTGGCGCTTGGCGCATGTCTCGCCGCCCTGGGGCGTCGTGTTCTGTCATGCCGATTCCCACATCGCCACCG
The DNA here is from genome assembly GCA_963807125.1 of uncultured Alphaproteobacteria bacterium. Taxonomy (GTDB): domain Bacteria; phylum Pseudomonadota; class Alphaproteobacteria; order Rhizobiales; family Xanthobacteraceae; genus BOG-931. The sequence goes on along the minus strand of CAWEAH010000008.1, from coordinate 203,749 downwards.
ACGAATGCGGCGCGCCGGAATTCTTCGGCGGCGGCCTCAAGCTCGTCGGCCTGCCCGGCGACGGCGGCAAGATCGCGCCGGCAGACGCTGCAGACCGCGCTCGCCGGCTATGGCGGCCACAGCCCGCATCAAATGATCGCCGCGGCGCTGTCGATCACCCAGGCGAGCGAAGCCGGCACCATCTATCGACTCGACGAGATCGCGGCGCTGGCCGAGATCGCGCATGCGCGCTCGCTCGCCGTGCACATGGACGGCGCGCGTTTCGCCAATGCGCTGGTGCGGCTCAACGCCACGCCGGCGCAGATGACGTGGCGCGTCCGGCGTCGACGTGTTGTCGTTCGGCGCCACCAAAGGCGGCGCGCTGGCGGCGGAGGCGGTGGTGATTTTCGATCCCGCGCGCGCCGCGTTTTTCGGCGAACGGCGCAAGCGCGCCGGCCATCTGCTGTCCAAGCACCGCTTCATCGCCGCGCAGTTCCTGGCCTATCTCGCCGGCGATCGCTGGCTACGCTGGCGCGCCACGCCAATGCCATGGCCGACCGGCTGGCGGAAAAGCTTGCCGCGACGGGCTTGCCGCCGGTCTGGCCGGTCGAGGCCAATCTCGTCTTTGTCGCGATCTGCCGCGCGCGCTCGATGCCAAGCTCAAGGCCGCCGGCGCGACCTATTATGTGCGCTCCAGCGAAAGCCTCGACCTTGCGGAAGGCCGACGTGCTCATCCGGCTGGTCACATCATTTACAACGGTCGAAGATGACATCGATCGGTTTGTCCGCCTCTGCAGCTGATTGCCAAAGGACGCGGTGCTCTGATAGGTTGTATCAGGTTGTGCATGTGCGGTGGGGATCGCTATGCGTATCGGGGGCGTGGCTAGCTGTGTCCTGATCGCCCTGTGTTGCGCCAGATGCGCTGGCTCGCTTGTCCTATCAAAAAATAATTTTGCTTTTGGAGAGCCGGCCGGCTTCTATCCCGGCCGCGGCGACGACAGGAAATCTTGGCGCTGAGTATTCCGCTTGGCTGGCAAAAAACCAGGTAGGCATCACCGACGTTCAAAATCGAATTGTCGACATCAAAAACGGCGCCAGGCTGCCGGGTTGCATTAGGGAGGATAAATACACCTGCGTTGCAACTCTATCGCAGCGTCTGACCGTTGCGGATAACTGGGCGTCGCAATTCAGCTTGTTTCCTGAGATCAAATACGACGTCAATGGAAAGCCGCTGAATGGATCGACGGTGATGCTCGATGCCTATCGGCCGAATGCTAAAGAGCTGCACGACGGCGGCCTGACGCAGTTAATTCTAGATGTGTCTCCCAGCGGCTCGGTTTCGCGTATCACTGCCATGTTGCCGGAGGCCCGCGATCCGCTCCTGGCACACACTCAGGAAGATTACGATAGGACACACGTTTATGAAGTCGTGGCCGCGGTGACGGCGAAGACCTGTCCGACGTTGACCAGCCCCGAAGTTGCGCGATGGGTTGAAAACGTTATCAAGCCAAGTGTTACTTATACTAAAGTAACTAGCGTCGACATCGGCATGAATTCCGGCCGGGCTCAGGGTTTTTTTTCAAGAAAGACGGTGTTCTGTGGTCGCACTTTCTCGTTTGACTCTTCTGCAGGCTACTATCGTGAAGGCTTCTCGCGCGTACCGTATGAGGGGACGATACTGACCATCGAGTAATACGTTCCTGATGAGTAGTACGCTCCTGATTATTTCTCTCGTGCTGCAGCAGTCCTGAAATCCTCGCGGGGCCTAGCGAGCAGTGGCGCGAGTCTAGGTTCCAATCTCGTCTGTTCGGCGGCGCCCGCTTAAGGGAAGCCACGCAAAAAATCCCGATAGCGCCCAAGCGCCGCCCCAATTGCAGCCGAACCTGATGCCGCTTTTGGCGTTAGGCTTGTGCGTCGGGTTTAGGGGAGGGGAGGGCAAGCGCGCGTGCGTTTCGGCGTAACCGGAATCTCCGCAATAGCCGCGATCCTGTCGGCCATCGGCATCGCTCGGGCGCAAGCGCCGCCGCCTAGTCCGCCGCCGCCCGCGCCGGGCTTTGTGTCCACTTACGAGATCGTCCACACGCTGCGCGCCGCCGGATTCGATCCGCTGGCGCCGCCGTTGCGCGAGGGCACGATCTATGTGGCGCGCGCCACCGACTATCGCGGGATATTGATGCGCGTCGTGCTCGACGCCCGCACCGGCGCCATCCGCGACGCCAATCGCATCGTGCCGGGTCCGGGAAATTACGCCGGACCCTACGGACCTTACGGCGAAGCCGATGAGCCGTATGGCGGCCCGCTTTACGGTCCGGAACCGGACGGTCCTCCCGATCCTTATGGACCCGGCCCCTCTGATCGCGATGCCTACGGGCCGGTTGCTTTACCGCCTTACGACGGATCGCCCAATAGGCCGCCGTCGACCGGAGCGCCGCCATTGCCGCCGCCCGCCCGTGCCGCGGCCGGGATGAGCGGCCCGCCGCTGCCGCGTCCACGTCCCGCCGAACTCGCAGCGCGCAAGCCGGCCGAGAGTGCCAAGCCCGCTGCGGCGGTCGACCCGAAGCCCGCGGTTGCCGCCGATCCCAGGCCGGATGTGGCACCGAGGGTGCCTCCGCCCGCCGCTCCGCCGGCCTCCGCAGCGCAGGTAGCGCCGGCAAAGCCGGGCAAAGCGCCGTCCACGCTGACCATCAATAATTGATTGTCGAATGCGGCACGTTGCGGCCCCGGCCGGGCGCACGTAGCATGACGGCGCAATCCCGGGAGGCGCCGTCGTGAAAGTGTGCATGTTTCACTTGATGCCGTATCGCGGCCTGCCGGAGGACTTCGATCAACGCTACAAATCGGCTTACATCGATCCTTTGTGGTTCGACGTCGCCAACTCCGAAAAAGTCGGCGAATATTACAACGCCACGCTCGACGAGCTTTTGCTGGCGGCGCGCGTCGGCTTTGACGGGCTGTGCACCAACCAGCACCACCAGAACGTCTACGGCTTCATGGCCAATCCCAGCATCATGGCGGCGGTGCTGGCGAAAGAAACCAACGGGCAAGACGTCGCCATCGTGCAGCTCGGCTCGACGCTGCCCTCGACCACGCCGCCGACCCGCATCGCCGAGGAATATGCGATGCTCGACTGCATCAGCGGCGGACGGCTCGTGGCCGGCTTCCCAACCGGGCTGCCGGCCGACGCCACGATCTCCAACGGCGTGGTGCCGATCGAGCAGCGCGAGCGCTATCGCGAGGCGCTGGCGCTCGTCGTCAAGGCCTGGTCGGCGCGCGAGATCTTCGCCTGGAACGGCAAGCATTATCAGCTCGGCATGGTCAATCTGTGGCCGCGGCCGATTCAGCAGCCGCATCCGCCGATCTGGATTCCCGGCTCCGGCATTTCCGGCACCGCCGAATATGTCGTCGACCACGATCACTGCTTCTGCCATCTCAGCTATTACGGCGCCAAGAACGCCAAGACCGTGAGCGAGCGTTACTGGGAGCTCGTGGCGCGCAAGGGGCGCGACGACAATCCGTACCGCTTCAGCTTTCTCCAGCTCATCGGCGTGGCGCCCACCGACGCCGAGGCCGAGGAGATTTACGCGCCGCACGCCGAATATTTCTTTCACAAGCTGCTCTACACGCCACCCTATTATCAGGCGATTCCGGGCTGCCTCGAATACGACGCGCTGCGGGCGGCGCTCCAGCACAATCCGCGCGCCGAGGTCAAATTGCGCGAGCTTAAAGCGCCGGATTTTTACCAGCGCGGCTTCGTCGTCGTCGGCAGTCCGAAGACGGTGCGCGAGCAATTGCTCGACGGCATCAAGGAATTGCGCATGGGCCATCTGTTGGCGCTGCTGCAATTCGGCTCGATGCCGACGCAAGTCTGCAAGGCCAATATCGATCTGTTCGCCCGCGAAGTGCTGCCGTATCTGCAAGATGAATGGGACGACCGCTACGAGGACCGCTGGTGGCCGGCGCGGCTGAGAGCGAAACGTCCCGCCGCTGCCACGATGGCGGCGGCGCTCTGATTCAATTCCGCGTCATTGCGAGGAGCGCAGCGACGAAGCAATCCAGGTTTCTTGCGCCAGACACTGGATTGCTTCGCTTCGCTCGCAATGACGGGCAACCCGATTGGAATATGTTTTAAATGGCAAACACGACTCCCACGGAAACGCGCCGGATCAAACTCTGGCAGAACCGCATCGAGACCGAAATCGAGATTTCGGGCTCGGGCCCGCCACTCGTTTATCTGCACGGGCCGTGGGGGCTCGCGCCGGATCGCGCCTTTGCCGCGCAGCTTGCCACAACGCACAAAGTGTTCGCGCCGCGCTTTCCCGGGACGACGCCGGGCGATCCCAACGCGGTGCAGGCGCTTCAAGGCTGGCACGATCTTGTCGTCTATCACGGCGAATTGCTCGACGCTCTGGCGCTGCCGTCGCCGGCGCTGATCGGTCACTCGTTCGGCGGCCTGCTCGCCGCCGAAATCGCCGCGGCCGCGCCGCGCGCGCTCGGCCGTCTCGTTCTGATCGATCCGGTCGGTCTGTGGCGCGACGATCGCCCGGTGCAGAACTGGATGCTCATTCCCGACACCGCGCGCAAAGCGTCGCTGTTCGCCGATCCCGACGGCGAAGCGGCGCGGCGCTTTTTCGACGTTCCGGCCGATCCGGGCGCGCGCGTCGAGACATTGTCGGAAATAATCTGGGCGCAGGCCTGCACCGGCAAATTCGTCTGGCCGATCGCCGACCGGGGTTTAAGCCGGCGCATCCACCGCATTGCCGCGCCGACACTGATCGTCTGGGGCGACGCCGACGGCATTATCGCGCCGGTTTACGCCGAGGATTTCGCACGGCGCATATCCGGCGCCAAGGTCGAACTGATCGAGGGAGCGGGCCACCTGCCGCATCTGGAGCGGCAGGACAGAGTAGTCGCGGCGATTGCGAAGTTTCTGGCATGAATCGCGACGACATGAACCCGAATGTCTGAGCCGCTCTGACTAAAAGGGATCACGCTAAATTTCCAAAACGAATAATAGTTCTCGTAATTCGATGCGATCGTCCCCATATGCCGTTATGAGACCTAATAATTAGACATTGCACCGTTGATGCGTGGACGTTTGCTCCGTGTCACGGCGAAAGAGGCCAATGTTCACCGCAGGGCAGTTTCGTACGAAAGCGGCGGAAAGCGCCGAAACGATTAAACATATCAACGTTCCGAACGAAATCAGCAAAGTGGGAAAGCCCGATGGCGCATAAATTCGATGTCGGTCAATTGGTCGATCTGGAGCTGAGCTCGCTGCGATCGGCGGTCCGCGGCCCCTATGAAATTCGCCATCTTATTCCGGCCTCGGACCGGGATCCCGACGATCCGTGCTACCGCATCAAGAGTATCGCGGAAAAGCACGAACGCGTCGCGCCCGAAAGCGAGCTCACGCTCTCGGCGGAGGTTTTCGCTTAAACCAAATCATGCTGCCTGAGGCTGAAGGAACGCCGGGCCGATGCTCAATTTTCCGAACCAAAGCCGAACTTTCGATCCGACCCGACGCGCGGTCCGGTTCTGGGGCCATGACAGCGCAATGGAGTGGTCGTTCTTTGCCACCGAAGAGGCGCTGAAGCGGCTGCGCCCGGAAACGGCGCGCGATGAGGCAAGCCTGCTTCTCGCCTTCGACGCCAATCGCGCGGCGATCTACGCCGCCGCAATCAAGCTGTATAAGCGGGAGCGCAAAGGATCGTACGAGCTCTCAGCCGCGGATTTTTGATGGAGCGCGGGACCGCCGCTAAATAGCGCCGGCGCTGCGTTTGTCGAAAATGCCGAGATGTTTTTGCGCTTCGATCGGCATATTGGGAACGAGAATCATGCGGCCCATGAACGTCGTCCAAGGTTTTTCGGCGATGGGCTGGAGCTGGGCAAAATTCCAGAATTGCTGCTCTTTCATCTCGATCTCGGTCACGGCGTTGTCGAGCACCCAGTTGCGGAGCAGGCTGAGCCGGCTGCGTTCGGCGTCTGCGAACATCGAGTCCGGCATGGTTTTTCTCATGGCGCCGTTTCCTTTGCTGACGTGAGGCGACCCAGGTTTTCGCGCTCACAGCGACAGTGAAGGTCTTTGACCTTGCCGTCCTTGGGCGTCCGAGCAATAAAGGGTCTGTCGGCGGCCAGTAGTGCGCCGCCAATCGTAACGTTTCCCTTAGGACGCGGGATGCAAGCGACGCCTTGGCGCCGGACTCGCTCTCGGCCGAGTGCAATTGGCGGGCCAATCGTCCGTTCGATACGGCAATCGCGGCGCTTGGGCTCTCGGCAGTCGATGAATTGCCGGCTGCCCGCCTACCTGCGCTTGGATCGCGTCTTGCGGGCCGCGTAACGGGCGTCCCTGGCCGCTTTCTGCTCGGCCTCGCGCGCGCGTTCGCGCTCCGCGTTTTCGGCCTTGGTGCGCTCGGCCGCAATCGCCGCCTCGCGCGCGGCGGCTTCCGCACGCTCGGCCTCGCGGGCCTTCTTTTCCGCGCGTTCGGCTTCGCGCTGGGTCTTGAGTGCATCGCGCGCGGCGGCTTGAGCGCTTCGCGCCGTCAGCCGTTCCGCGAGCCCCGGGTCGGCGGCCTTGGCGCGAAACTTCTCCAGCGCCGCCTTCCTCGCCTTGGCCGCGGCCTCTTGGCGCTCTGCTAAATCCGGTTGCTTAAAGCCAGCCATCTATTTCGCCCGCGTCCCGTTATCTCGATCTTGTTTCATCAACGAAGCCGCCAGCCGACCACCGTCGCTTCGATCGAGCTGCCGGTATCGACGTTCTGCCAGGCACCGTTACGCCATCGGCACAAAAATGGGATGACATAGGTGCCGACGTGATCCTCGCAAAGAACTTCAAGCGGTTCGTCCGCCGGCGGGACGCCTTGGTGAGTGAAGGCGTCGATTCGCTCCTGCCGTGTCGCCATGCGGTCTCGATTATCCTCGTATCCTTGGTCGCTCGGAATTGGTCGCTCGGAATTCGACGCCGCGATGGCATCGGCGGATGCTTATATAGCGCCGAGATTTGTCTAATCAACTGCACAGGGGCGCGGCTTCCGCCGGTCGCGGACCGTCGGGCAAAGGCTCGCCGTCGGCCGTGGCGACCAGGCTTTTCGGCACCAGCAGCAGCGTCGGCAAAATCAGCGCATAGGCCGCGGTGACGGCGATCACGCAGGCGGTGAAGCCGCCGTAATAGTCGTAGATGTCGGTGCCGAGCACGTCGCCGGCGCGAATCACGACGATGCTCAACGATCCGGCCAGCATCATCACCGTGCCCTGCAGGCCGCGCGGGCAGGAACGGATGATTAGATCGAAATAGGCCGCCGTGGCGACGCCGCCCATGAGCCCGATCGGCGCCGCCGCGATCAGCGCGCCCTCGACCGAATGAATGAAGAGCAGCGGGATGAGTTGCGGCACCGCGACGACGGTGCCCCATAGCAAGAGCGTGCGCAGGGGAAATTTGCGGCACAATAGGCCGAACAACAGGAAGGTCGGAATGAAGGAGGCGGCGAAGATCGCATTCCACTCGCCCCACTGCGAATCCTCGGCGTGCAGCGTATTCTGCAGATAATATTGCAGCGGGGTGGCCGAGCCGGGCGCGAAATTCCACAGCAGCCAGATCAACAGCGCCGGATAGATCGGCCAATGCCGCACGAGCCGTTTGACGTCGTCGACCGGGCGCGCGGCCGCGCCGTCTTCGCTCTTCACATTGTCGAACACCGCCTTCGGCCGCCACACCGCATAGGCCGCGGTCAAAGCCATGACGACGGCGCCGGTCAGGAACAGGATGCGGCCGGCATCGCCGGCGCTTCTGTGCTCGAGCAGATTTGACAGGCTGCCGCCGGCAAGCAGCGCCGCCACCGCCGGGATCGAGCCGAAGATGTTCCACAGCGCGCTGATCTGCCCGGACATCGCGTGCTGCTGGCCGAGCGTCGACGTCAGCCCGTTCTGCGCGCTGGCGACGAACAGGAACGAGACGGTCACCAGCATCATGCCGGCCAACAGGCTGCCATAGGTGATGGGGATGAAGGCGAACGCCGCGTAGAGCGCGGCGGTGGCGAGCCCGAACGCCAGCATGAAGCCACGGTCGCGCATACCGAACGGATTCCAGATGTCGCGGAGGAAGCCGAACACGAAAGACAGATAGAGCGGCAGGCCGGCGACGAGCCGGAAGGTGGCCGTCTCATGAGCCGCGAGATGCAGCCGGTTTTTCAGGAAGAAGCTGATCGGAATGTCGATCAGGCCGCCGGATGGCGAGCCGAAGGACACCAGCACGATCAAGATGGCGAGGTAGAGAAAAATCCGCGCCCGCACGGCGACCGGCAGCGGGGTCGGGGCTACGGCGATGTCCGCAGCATCGGCCGCCGGTCGATCGGTCATGATCGTTATGTCCGCGCGTTGCGCGCCGACGATTTCGGCTTGGGCCGTTCGGGCGGTCCGTCGGCGGCGCGGCAAACCGCCTTGGAGAGCTGCAACAGCTGTCCGGAGAGCGGGCTCTTCTTGCGCCAGATCATGCCGATGGTGCGCGACGGCTGCGGATCGGCAAAACGCGCGACCGACACCGGCGCCGATCGCGTTTCCACCTCGACCGCCATTTCCGGAATCAAGGTCACGCCCATGCCGGCCCCGACCATCTGAACGAGCGTCGACAAAGAGCTCGCGTCGAGCACCTCGCGCGGCAGCGACGAATGCTTCTTGCAGAACGACAGCGCCTGATCGCGAAAACAGTGGCCCTCTTCCAGGAGCAGGAGCCGCATTTCGCGTAAGTCTTCGCGGCTCGGGGCCGGCGTTCCCTCGTCCTTGTCCGGCCGCACCAGAAGAAAATTTTCCGCAAACAGCGCGGTCTCGGTCAGCGCCGGCTCGGACACCGGCAGCGCGACGATAGCAGTGTCGAGCCGGCCTTCCGCGAGATCCTGAATGAGCTTCGAGGTCAGCGCCTCGCGGACGTGAATGTCGAGCTCGGGATGGCTTCGCGTCAGGTTGCCGACGATGGTCGGCAACAGATAGGGCGCGATCGTCGGGATCATGCCGATGCGCAATTGGCCGGCGAGCCGGTCGCGCGAGGCGCGGGCGAAATCGCCGAGTTCGTCGACCGCGCGCAAAATGTCGCGCACCCGCGACGCGGCTTCTTCGCCGAATTTAGTCAACCGCACTTGCCGGGCGCCGCGCTCGATCAGCACGGCGCCGAGCGTGTCTTCCAACTCCTTGATCTGCATCGACAAGGCCGGCTGCGAGATCGCGCAGGCCGCCGCCGCCCTGCCGAAATGGCTGTGGGTGGCGAGCGCATCGAAATAGTGAAGCTGCCGCAGGGTCACGTCCGTCATCAGAATATCTTATCGTAGCTATCATTATTGTCAATTTTACCTGATGGATTATGGTAGGCTAAGGTCGCTCAGAACATCACAACAGCCGAAGGAGAAAACCCATGGATGACGTCACAAAATGTCCGTTCACGGCCAAGCGCGGCCACAGCAATCGGGACTGGTGGCCGGATGCGCTGGACATCGAAATGCTTCATCGCAATTCGCCGTTGTCCGATCCGATGGGCGCGGCGTTCGACTACGCCAAGGAATTCAAGAGCCTCGATCTCGACGCGGTGATCAAGGATTTGCGCGCTTTGATGACGAATTCGCAAGCGTGGTGGCCGGCCGACTTCGGCCACTACGGCGGCTTGATGATCCGCATGGCCTGGCATAGCGCCGGCACCTACCGCATCACCGACGGCCGCGGCGGCGCCGGCGCCGGCCAGCAGCGGTTCGCACCGCTCAACTCATGGCCGGACAACGCCAATCTCGACAAAGCGCGGCGGCTCTTGTGGCCGATCAAGCAGAAATACGGCCGCAAAATCTCCTGGGCCGACCTGATGGTGCTGGCCGGCAACGTCGCGCTCGAATCGATGGGCTTTAAGACCTTCGGTTTTGCCGGCGGCCGCGCCGACGTCTGGGAGCCGGAAGAGCTTTACTGGGGTCCGGAGGGCACCTGGCTCGGCGACGAGCGCTATAGCGGCGAGCGCCAACTCGCGGAGCCGCTCGGCGCGGTGCAGATGGGCCTCATTTATGTCAACCCGGAAGGGCCGAACGGCAAGCCCGATCCGGTTGCGGCGGCCAAAGACATCCGCGAGACCTTCTTCCGCATGGCGATGAACGACGAGGAGACCGTCGCGCTGATTGCCGGCGGCCATTCTTTCGGCAAGACCCACGGCGCCGGCGATCCATCGCTGGTCGGGGCGGCGCCGGAAAGCGGCGCGCTCGAGGATCAGGGCCTCGGCTGGAAGAGCAAGCACGGCACCGGCATCGGCGCCGACGCCATCACCGGCGGCCCGGAGGTCACCTGGACGCAGACGCCGACGCAATGGAGCAACCACTTCTTCGACAACCTGTTCAAATTCGAATGGGAGCTGACCAAGAGCCCGGCCGGCGCCTATCAGTGGAAAGCCAAGAACGCCGAGGCCACGATCCCGGACCCGTTCGACAAATCGAAGAAGCATGTGCCGACCATGCTGACGACCGATCTGTCGCTGCGCATGGACCCGGCTTACGAGAAAATCTCGCGGCGCTTCTACGAGCATCCGGAACAGTTCGCCGACGCCTTTGCCCGCGCCTGGTTCAAGCTCACGCACCGCGACATGGGTCCGATCGCACGCTATCTCGGTAAGCTGGTGCCGAAGGAGACGTTGATCTGGCAGGACCCGATCCCGGCCGTGAATCATCCGCTGGTCGACGACAAGGACGTCGCCGCGCTCAAGGCAAAGATCCTCGCCTCGGGGCTCACGGTATCGCAACTGGTGTCGACCGCCTGGGCCTCGGCCTCGACTTTCCGCGGCTCCGACAAGCGCGGCGGCGCCAACGGCGCGCGCATCCGGCTTGCTCCGCAGAAAGACTGGGAGGTCAACGATCCGGCGCAGCTTGCGACCGTGCTGCAAAAGCTCGAAGCCATCCAGAAGGAGTTCAACGGCTCAGCCGGCGGCGGCAAGAAAATATCGCTCGCCGACCTCATCGTTCTTGCCGGCTCGGCCGCGGTCGAAAAGGCCGCCAAGGATGCCGGCACCGACGTGAAGGTGCCGTTTGCGCCGGGCCGCATGGACGCCTCGGCCGAGCAGACCGACGTCGAGTCCTTTGCGCCGCTCGAGCCGCGGGCCGACGCGTTCCGCAACTACATCGCCAAGAAGCCGCAGTTCATGCAGCCGGAAGAGGCGATGGTCGACCGCGCGCAATTGCTGCGGCTGACGGGACCGGAGATGACGGTTCTCATCGGCGGCCTGCGCGTCCTCGGCGCCAATGCCAAGGGCTCCAAGCACGGCGTCTTCACCAAACAGCCCGGCAAGCTCTCCAACGACTTCTTCCTCAATTTGCTCGACATGGGCACCGAGTGGACGCCGGCCGGCGAGGGCGCCTACGAGGGCCGCGACCGCAACAGCAAGGAGCTCAAGTGGACGGCGACCCGCGTCGACCTGATCTTCGGCTCGCATTCGCAATTGCGCGCCTTCGCCGAAGTCTATGGCAGCGCGGATTCGAAAGAGAAGTTCGTGCGTGACTTCGTCGCGGCCTGGACCAAGGTGATGAACGCCGATCGCTTCGATCTCCTCCCGAGCTACGCCAAAGCGGCGTAGTCTCATCGCGTGAAACAAGAACGGCCGGGCGAAAGCCCGGCCGTTTCTGTTGACGACACCGACGCCGTTGGCCCGACAGTTATGACATCCGTTCGAGCACTTCGACGGCAAGTATCGTCGGCAAGTGACGCGAGATCTCCCGCCAATTCTCGCCTTCATCGAAGCTCGCGAAGACCGAACCGCTGTTGGTGCCGAAATAAAGTCCGGCCGGATCGCGCTCGTCACCGGCCATCGCTTGACGGAGCACGGTGAAGAAACAGTCCTTCTGCGGCAGACCCCGGCGCATCGCCTGCCAGCTTTGGCCGCCGTCGCGCGATCGCCAGACCGCCGCGGCTGCATCGGGTGGAAAACGTCCGGCCATGTCGCCGTTGAGCGGCAGCGTCCAGATGGTATCTGGATCGCGCGGATGAACGCGAATCGGAAAGCCGAAGGTCGACGGCAAGCCTGTTGTCCGGTCGTCCCAGCTTCGCCCGCCATCGGCGGAGCGCCACACACCATAGTGGTTCTGCTGATAAAGCACGTCATTCGTGCCTGGCGCACGCATCATGTTGTGGATGCAGTGCCCGATGTCGCCGTCGCGTGGCGCGGCAGGATGGTCGCGGTGACTCCATGTTTCGGCGTTCGACAGGCGGTTGCGGCGCTCCCATGTCGCTCCGCCGTCCTCGGTCGCGAAGACGCCGGCTGCCGAAATTCCAACCCAGAGCTTTTTTGGATCGCCCGGATCGGAAACGATGGTGTGCAGCACCAGCCCGGCGCCACCGGGGTTCCAGCTTCCGGCGGAAGGGTGATCCGTCAGAGCCTCTATCCGCACCCAATCTATACCGCCGTTTTTACTGGCGAGAAGGTTTGCCGGTTTGGTGCCGGCGTACAGCGTACCGTGCGCGTAGCCGAGCGACCAGATTTGGGCGAAGGCGTCGGTAAACGGCAGCGGTTCGTCGGTCCAACCGATCATCTTTGCGAAATTGACATCGTTGGCGGCCCAATCGTCCATCTTCCCCTTGGTGAGACGCCTGACCTTCCAACTCGTGCCGCCGTCGTCGCTGCGCCAGATCCCTGCGCCATGCCATTCGCCGCCGCCGCCCGCCCAAATGGTGCCGGTCTTTGGGTCTCCAATCACGTGATTGATCGGCCAGCCGTCACAGTGAGGCCCCTGAATGGCCCAGCCGCTGCGGTCATCGTCGCCGGAAATCAAAAACGCGCCCTTGGTCGTGCCGACGAGAAGGGTCATGCGCGCAGCAGACATCGAATTTTCGTCCCTCAATCCGGAAAAACGACAGTGCACTATATATTTTTGGGGCAGTGTCGAGCAATGCGCAACGGCGCAACGGACTCCGATTGGCAATCAAGCGCGACGCATGAAATCGCCCCAGCATTTGGCCGCCCTCGGTCGATGCGGCCTGCACGAAACAACAGGCACGGTCTCGTCTATTGCGCCTGAACCCCGGCGGCGCGGATCACGCCGCCCCAGCGTTGCCGTTCGTCGCGCAGAAAATCGACCATCTCCGCCGGCGTGCCGCCGACCGCGGTGGCGCTCATGTCGACGAACCGCTTGGCCGTGTCGGGCTCGCGGATCGCTTCGGCGACGGCCGCCGACAGCTTCGTGGCGATGTCTTGCGAGGCCCCCGGCGGCGCGACCATGCCGAACCAGGTTGACGCCTGATATCCCGGCAGCACTTCGGCCATTGCCGGGACGTCGGGCAGGAACGGGTTGCGCGTTTTGCTGCCGACGGCGAGCGCCCGCAGCTTGCCCGCTTTGATCTGATTGAGCACCGTCGACAGCTCGATGAACATCATGTCGATGCGGCCGCCGAGCAGATCGGTGAGCGCCGGCGCGCTGCCCTTGTACGGCACGTGCACGATGTCGATTCCCGCCATCGATTTGAAGAGCTCGCCGGCAAGGTGCGCGCTGGTGCCATAACCCTGCGACGCAAAATTGAGCTCACCCGGATGCGCTTTGGCAAACGCGATCAACTGTTGGACGCTCGCCGCCTCCACCTTGGGGCCCACCGCCAGCACGAGCGGCACGGTCGCCACCAGCGAGATCGGCACGAAGCGGTCCGGATCGTAGTCGAGCTGTTTGTAAAGCGCCTTGTTGACGACGAGCGGCGCCGGATAGGAGAACAGGAGCGTGTAGCCATCCGGCGCCGAGGTGGCCACCGCTTCGGCGCCGATATTGCCGCCGGCACCGGGCCGGTTATCGACGATCGCGGGCTCGCCCCATTTCGCTTGCAGCTTCTGGGCGACGATGCGCGCCAGCGTGTCGGTGGTGGCGCCGGCGGGTGACGGTACGATGAGCTTGATCGGCCGCGCCGGATAGGTTTGCGCCTGGCTGCATACCGGAAGACAAAGCCCGATCGCCGCCGCCAGCAAAAGTCGCGGAATCGTTTTCATAGGCGCCCGTCCTCCCGTTGCAGCATTCTGCGCCGGCTCTTGCCCGTCCGGCGGCCGTGAAGATTATCGCCGGCCGCGCGATTGTCCATGTGCCGTCTCAAGTCTGTAAGTCGTGGATGCCTGCGACATGTGCCGGCATGGCTAGCTCCGCCACCGCAGCGCCTCCACCACGAGCGAAAACGCCGCGGACGACTGCCGCCGATTCGGATACCAGAGGTGATAGCCGGAAAACGCCGGGCACCATTCGGCGAGCACGCGCTGCAAGCGGCCTTTGGCGAGGTGCGGCTGCGCCACGCCTTCCGGCACATAGGTCAGGCCGCAGCCGGCGAGCGCGGCGGCCAGCATCTGCGCCGTGGTGTTGAAGGTGAGCTGGCCGTCGACGCGTACTTTCAGTTCGCGCCCGGCCTTCTCGAATTCCCAGGCGTAAAGGCCGCCGTGGGTCGGCAGACGCAAATTGATGCAATTGTGCGCGATCAGGTCCTGCGGCGTCTTCGGCGCCGGGCGCTTTCGGAAATAAGCCGGCGCGCCGACCACCGCCATTCGCATATCCGGTCCGATCCGCACCGCGATCATGTCTTTGGCGACCTGTTCGCCGGAGCGGACGCCGGCGTCGTAGCGCTGCGTGACGATGTCGGTCAGCGCGTAATCCGCGGCGATCTCGACCTTGATGTCCGGATAGTCGCGCAGCAAGGCGGCGAGCTTCGGCAGCAGGATCGCCTCGGTGACGTATTCGGTCGCGGTGATGCGGATAGTGCCGGCGGGCTTGCCGCGCAGTTCACCGAGGGCAGCGAGCTCGGCCTCGATCTCTTCGAAGCGCGGGCCGAGCGTGTGCAGAAGCCGCTCGCCGGCCGCCGTCGGCGCGACGCGCCGCGTGGTGCGGGTCAACAGCCGGACGCCCAGCCGCGCTTCCAGCGCGCGCACGGTATGGCTCAGCGCCGATTGCGACACGCCGAGCTTGGCCGCCGCTTTGGTGAAGCTTTGCTCCCGCGCCACGGCGAGGAAGGCATATAGGTCGTCGAGATGGCCGCGCTGCATTTATGATATCTGCTCATAAGTCCATGCCGATTATAGCGGCTAATCGGGACGGTGGCGCGGCCTTACATCGCCATCAGGCAGCCGGCCGTAACGCGGCGGGTCGCCGGCACAGGAGAGCCACCATGGACATCAAACGCAACGGGTCGCGGCCGTCCGCCAAGGGACCGGCGGATTGGTTCACCGGCACCGTCCGCATCGACCCGCTGTTCGAAGCGCCCGAGCCGGCGCGCGGACGCGGCGCCAGCGTCACGTTCGAGCCGGGCGCGCGCACCGCTTGGCACACCCATCCGCTCGGCCAGACCCTGATCGTGACCGCCGGCGTCGGGCGGGTACAGCGCGTCGGCGGTCCCGTTGAGGAGATCCGGCCGGGCGACGTGGTCTGGTTCGCGCCGGGCGAGAAGCACTGGCACGGCGCCTCGCCGAACGTGGCGATGACGCATATCGCGATTCAGGAATCGTCGAACGGCAAAGTCGTCGACTGGATGGAGCACGTCAGCGACGAGCAATACCGCAGTTGATTCCAGAAGGAAGGAAGCCATGCCGCACGTCATCGTCAAACTCTGGCCCGGCAAATCGGAAGCGCAGAAAGCGCGATTGGCCGGACTGATTACCAAGAGCGTCATGGACGTTCTCAATTACGGCGAGGACTCGGTTTCGGTCGACGTTGAGGAAATCCAGCCGGAGCAATGGGTGGACGAGGTCTACCGGCCCGACATCCTGGGCAAGCCGCAAACGATCTACAAAAAGCCGGGCTACAAGCCGTGAAACGCTTCGAGAATCGCACCGTCTTGGTCGCCGGCGCCGGCAGCGGCATCGGTGCGGCCAGCGTGCGGCGGCTGTTCGCCGAAGGCGCGTCGATTGCGGCTGCGGATATCCGCAAAGACGCCGTCGACACGGTGGTTGCCGCGTTCGGCGGCAGCGAGCGCATCTATGGCGTCGGCGTCGACGTTTCCGATTCCGGTCAGGCGACGGCGTTCGTGGCGGGAGCGGTTGCACGCTTCGGCAAGCTCCATGGGCTGGTCAACAGCGCGGGCATCCGCGGCGTCGGCAATATTCTGGATGTGGATGTCGAGACGATGCGGCACGTGCTCTCGGTCAATCTCGAGGGCACGTTCAACATGTGCCAGGCCTTTGCCCGCGCCGTGAAGGAGGCGGCAACGCCCGCCGCCATCGTCAATCTCACCTCGGCGGCCGGCATCAGGGGCGTGCCGAACCGGCTCCCTTATGCCGCGTCGAAATACGGCGTTGTCGGCATCACCCAGACCATGGCCCTGGAGCTCGGGCCGCTTGGCGTGCGCGTCAATGCCGTGGCGCCGGGAATGATCCGCACCCCGTTGACCGAGGTCATGTTCGCCGACCCCGAAAACGTCAAGCGCATTCGCGCGGCGCATCCCATCGGCCGCGAGGGACAACCTGAGGAAGTCGCCGCCGCGATTGCCTTTCTGCTGTCCGACGATGCGAGCTTCGTCACCGGCGCAGTGCTGCCGGTCGATGGCGGCTCGACCGCCGGCATTGCGTCACACTGAATAAAATTGAGGAGCGAAGATCATGAGCAACAACATCGCAGGCAAAGTGGTCGTTATCACCGGCGCCTCGAGCGGGCTGGGCGAAGCGACGGCGCGGCTTCTTTCCGGCGCGGGCGCGGCCGTCGTTTTAGGTGCACGGCGCGCCGACCGGCTCTCGTCGCTGGCAAAAGAACTGACGGCCAAAGGCGGCAAGGCGCTCGCCGTCACCACGGACGTCGTCCGCCGCGACGAGGTCAAGAAATTGGTGGATACCGCCGTGCAAAGCTTCGGCCGCATCGACGTGATGATCAACAATGCCGGGCTGATGCCGCAGGCCTTGCTCGAAAAGCTCAAAGTCGGCGAATGGGACCGCATGATCGACGTCAATATCAAAGGCGTGCTGTACGGCATTGCCGCGGCGCTGCCTTATATGAAGGCGCAGAAATCCGGGCACTTCATCAACGTGTCGTCGGTGGCCGGTCATCGAGTTGGGCCGGGCACCGCGGTCTATGCCGCGACCAAACATGCGGTGCTGGCGCTGTCGGAAGGGCTCCGCCAGGAAGTGAAGCCGTACAACATCCGCACCACGGTGATCTCGCCGGGCGCGGTTGCGACCGAGCTGCCGGACAGCGTCACCGACCTGGGCGCGGCCGAACGAGTTCAAAAAGTTTTATGCGGATTTCGCCATTCCGGCCGACACCTTCGCCCGCGCCGTGGTCTATGCCATGAGCCAGCCGGACGATGTCGATATCAACGAAATTCTGTTCCGGCCGACCCGGCAGGAGATTTAAAAGGCCCTCCCAGTCGTCAGCGGCAGCGAAAGCGCGAGCCTTCAAGCCGCCCCGCGGCATGGGACCCATGCTTGGCCGTGTTCCGGTTCCATGCCTATCTCCTGGCTATGGATAGTATCATTGCGTTTGCCGGGCTCTTCGCCGCGACGTTGGCCTTGAGCTACGTCGCCGAAACGCTGATTTGCCGGAATTGATGAGAGAGCGGTTGCCGCTTTCTTTCATGCTCGCTGCGGTGGTCGCCGCCGCGGCCTTGTCGCCGCACGCCGCAGCGTCGTGATTTTGCGCCTCCTGAAGGTCGCAGGATCGATGGGGCCATTTCGATCGAGGACGCATTTCGAGAGCCCGACGACATCGATCCAGGCCACATACGGAAAGTCACCGATGGTTGGTTAATTCCTGGAATTGCATAATAGGCGTCGCAATTCGACGCGATCGTTGCCATATAACATCAATATCGGCCAAATTGTCGCGCTAAAGCCGAGCGATCGTAGCGTTTGCTTCTCTAATTTTGGCGGACCGGACGATATCCGCTACAAGTCAACGCCATCAGCGATGCCGGATGATCTTTCAGCGGGAGCCAAAATGTACAAATTGCGAGACGATGGATACGCCAACTTCAAGAAGATCATGAATGGGCGGAAATGGGTCGGCCGCGTCATTCGGACTGCCGACGGCTTCCTGGGGAAAATCGGAAATCACGAAGCCGAAGCGCTCACGGAGTTGGCGGCGCTGCGTGAAATCGTGGCAAAGGTCCGCGGCGACACGGCTGAAGCGGTTCCCGAGCGCCGCGTCAAGCCTCCGCAAATGCCGACAGTGCAAGCCGACACGGAGCGCGTGATCCAGTGGCTGCGCGAGTTGAGCAGCATCAGTGACGGTCACCCGGATTTTACCAATGCCGACGTCGCCCGGACCCTTGGCAAGAAACGCGCCGGGCAGGAGCTGGGCAATCTCATGTCGCGCCTTGACTTCGCTTGCTATCTTGCCGGGCTGCCCTCGATCGGGTGTACCGCGGAGAAGCCATTCGCCGATGCCTGGCAACAACAACATCGCAGTTGGAAATGGCCGGTCAAGAAAATGCGGGCCGCCGCCAAGGCGCATTTGTGGAGCTCGGCGGACTTCGATCTTGTTCTGCAGGAAACCCAGCGCCTGACTTATGGTCTTGGACAGGTCGCGTGGAACGACGAGCTGGCAAAGAACGACAATAAAATAATGGCATGGGCCGGCGTTTGAGCGCGGCGCAGAGCTGACGCCTGGTGAAAAAGCGCCGGCTGCCGCCTTGCCTGCTCGCTGCGGCGCTCGCCGCCGCGATGGTGTCGCCGCACCCCGCTTCGGCCGCCGCGCGCGGCCTGTGCACGCCCGACGAATTGAGCGTCTTTATCTGTCGCAACGGGTCCAAGACCGCATCGCTTTGCCTCTCCGGCGGCGCGGCGCATCTCAGATATGTTTTCGGTTCGCCGGGCCAAATCGCGCTGTCCTATCCGGCGGCCACCGTCCGCCCCCAGGACGCGTTTCGTCACGGCCACATCATGTATTCGGGCATCGGCGGCGATTACCTGCAGTTCGACAACGGCGGCTTTCGCTATGTCGTCTTCTACATACTGGGACACGACACCGACAACCGCGGCGTCGTCGTCGAGCGCGACGGCAAGAGCGTCCTGAATTTCGTCTGCAAGGACGCCTCGGCGGACGATCTGACGACCGACTTCTTCAAGTCCATGGCGTTACCGGAGATCGAGGACTACACGAACTTCGACGTGCCGCAGGTGTATTTCCGCCCGGCGCGGTAGGTCGCTCCGGCGCAATCCAGATTTGCGCATCTATCAGGGCGCCGATTGAATCTGCGTCGGCCAGCTTCTCTTGGAACGTTTGCGCGTCAAATCCATCAACGCGCGGCTGCACACCGCGCGCTGATTTCATTGTCACCGCCGGATCGATTTGATCCGAATTGAGGCGCAAGGTTTAGTGCCTGCCGTGTCCGCCATGCCCGCCATGACCGCCGCGGGCCGGACCATGACCGACATGGGCCGGACCATGACCGATGTGGACCGGGCCGTGACCGCCGCCTCCGCCACCCCGCGTCCAGCCGTGCCAGCCTTCCGGACCGCCCCAGCCGTAACCTTGACGAAAGGCATAGCCGCACCAGTAAAAGCCCGGTCCGTGCCAGCCATTGAGGTAAAAGCAATAATTCCGGCCCTCCAATATGAATTGGGCTTGTTCGACCGGATTGAGCTCGCCGGCAACCGTGCCGAGCTGACCCGTCAGGCTCAGCGGCGTCGCTTGCGCCGTTGCCGCCATTGTCATCGCGCCGAGCATCATGCCCAGCGTCAGCGTGAGCTGAAAACGCTTCATTCCCGGATTCCTTATGATCTGCTGCGCCCCAGAGCCTTAAGTCACAAACCGAACCGAAGTTCCGCGATGCCGCGCATTTTTCGGCACGCATTGGTCATCGACACCGACAATCGCGGCGTTGTCGTGCAATGAGGTTGCGCTCGTTGAGCGTATCTTTTGCAATCTCAGTTGCGGGCGCCTTGTCGCGCCGTTGTTTAGCCGACAGGGGACTCGATTTCACACGTCAGGCCTTCATGACCGAAATCGATCCGGGCATTTGGAAAACTGGTTTTGATGAGAAGGCTGCCGAATCCATTTTTGGTAGGCGCCCCCACAGACGGTCCGCCTCGCTCTTCCCATCGCAGCCTCAGCACGCCTTCCGCGCCATTGCGCTGCAGCGTCCACGATACCGCTACTCGACCCTTGGGGCCTGCCAGCGCCCCATATTTCATGGCGTTCGTCATCAGCTCGTGCAGCGCAAGGGTGAATTTCTGAGCGATTGGCGGACTAATGGGGATGCTCTTGCCGTCGACGGCGGTTCGGTCGGGAAACATCGCGAGCTCCGCGCGCACCACGTCGGCGAAGTCGAGCGCGGCCCCGGTCGATTTATTGAGCTGAAGATTGGAACGCGCCAGCGCCTGTAATCGCGATTTAAAGGCCTTTCGCGCCTCATCGACGCTGTTTCCCGAGAAGCTGCCGCGGGCGATGGACTGGATGATCGCCAGTAAATTGTTGCTGCGGTGTTGCAGCTCCTGGAGCAACAGCTTCTCGTTGTCCTCGACGGTCTGGCGCGTTTGGTCCCGCACTTGCACGGCTGCCGCCATCTCATCGAACGCGGTTCCGAGCCTGTTGATCTCCGAACCGGTCGTCGGCAGCGCAGCACGGGCGGTAAAGTCGCCGGTTTGCCAGGCCCGCGCCGCATGAAGGAGTTTTTCGACCGGGCGCCTTATCGAAACATCGCCGATCAGCCACGCCGCCGCCGTCGCCAGGAGGAAGATCGCGGCACTCAGCCCGGCCATCCAGAAAGTGCTGCGATCGATGGGCGCCATATAGGGCGCCTTGGAAAGCCCGACGCCGACATAAATGCCCTTCGGCTCGGTGCCGAGCGGCGAGTAAGCGATGATCCGGTCTTCGCCGTCTATGCCGGTCATATCCTTCACGCCCTCGGCAGGGCCGTTCAGCAGGGAGGCATACTGATCGCCCAATGGTTTGCCTGCCCAGGCGGCGTTATCGGGCAGCCGTACCAGGATGGTGCCGCGGCTGTCTGCTATCAACAGTGTCAAGTTTGGCGAGTTGAAGCGATCGGCGAAGTGCCGCGCGAGCCACTGCAAATCGATATTGGCCCATGCGACGAGCGGCACAGTTCCGCCGCTCGCCGGCAGCGGCACCGCGACCATAAGAACAGCCTTGCCGGTGATCAAACCCTCATGGTAGCGGCCCAGCAGCAGATTGCCTGAGGGTGTCATCCCCTCCAGGAAATTCTGCCGCCGCATGTCCTTGTCAGGCGGAGGCGGCAAGCCGGAGCACAGCAGATCGCCATCGGCAGTCGCGATGCCGATGTTCACATAGCCTTCCACGCGCGCGAGCACCTGTTTTGCGGCTTCGCTGCAATGTGGCCAATCGGCAGAGTGAACCTCTTCGCCTTCGGAGAACCCGACAAGGAGCTGGCGGGCGGATTTATCGATGCGCTCCTGCTCGGCCGTCACCAGCCGCATCAGCCGCAGGGCTTCCTGGCGGATTTCCTCCTGCCGCGTGCTGCGCAGTTCCGCTTCGCTGTAAGCTTCGATTGCTATGGTCGGCACCGCGGCAAGAAGGATGAGCAGCAACAGTCGGGCGCGAAGCGTCACGTCTTTAGCTTTCCTGCCTGGTGTGCCAAGGGCACGACAATATCGGCGGGCGTCGCCCCGTCTGCAAGGGCGCCTCGTCGGACGACCTGACGACCGGCTTATTCAAGTGCATGGCGTTACCGGAGATCGAGGACGACACGAACTTCGACGTGCCGGAGGTTTTTTCCGCCCGGCGCGGTAGGCGGCGCGGGCGGCTTGGCGGTGCCGTCGCTCAGTGACCTGCTATGATGGACACAACAAAACGCGATCGGTTGGAAAGCGATGGCTTCGACCTTCGGCCGCCTGACCGCGCTCATTGTCAACATTCGGCTACGGCTACCAATTTTTTGCGAGGGAAGCGATGAACCTAGACATGGCCGACCTGTCAACGATCCTGGATCGCATCCTCGACAAGGCGGCGGACAACCTCAAGTTCGCAAAAATTCTTTTCCAGCTCGGCCTGGATCCGGACAACATTACTTATAACGCAATTTTCTCGCGCCTTCTGGACGTCTTCGTAGCCAACATCACCATTGCCAATATATGTGCCCTGATCGGGGCATCCTTCTTTGTTGCCACATTGTTGACGCGGACAATGGTGCCGCTGCGGGTTTTCGGCATCATCAGCGCATTGTTCTTCATGGCCTTTGGAGCGTTCGCCCACGAAATCAGAACGTTTCTGATGTATCTGCTATTGATACCCATCAACTCCATTCGCCTTTATCAGATGCAAAGTCTCGTCAAGAAAGCACGCAGCGCCGTGCAGGGCGATACGTCCATGGAATGGCTCAAGCCGTTTATGACCCAGCGAAAATATCGGGAAGGCGATGTGCTGTGCAAAAAAGGTGATGCAGCCAACGAGATGTTTTTGACGGTAACCGGAAAATACTTGGTCGTTGAAATCGGCGTCGAGCTTCCGCCCGGCCGGCTGTTGGGGGAACTCGGCTTTCTCACGCCGAACAACCGGCGGACGGCGACGGTCCGTTGCACCGAGGCAGGACAAGTCCTGACCATCACTTACGAAAAATTGCTCGAACTCTACTTTCAAAATCCGCAATTCGGTTATTACTTCCTCATCCTGACCAGTCAGCGCCTGCTGCAGAACATCGCGCGTCTCGAAGCAACCGTTGCGCCGGCATCGGCCGCAGCGGCGCCCGTCATAGTGGCAGCAGCGAACGCGAGCGGGCCGCAGGATATGGACGCCAAGCCCGAGACGACGGCGGCCGAGGAAACGGCTGCGGCTAATGAGCCTGGGCAGGACCAATCGATCGTGGCGGTGAACGTCACATTGCCCGACGTCCGCGAGCCGGCCCCGGAGCGTCTGCGTGCCAGTGCGGTGAAATTGGTCGAACGTTTTTCGCTCTGGTCTGCGGCCGCAGGACTTGTTCCAATTCCGTTCGTCGACCTGGCTGCGGTCGGCGGGGTCCAAATTCAAATGCTGCGCCGGATTGCGAGAATTTACGGCGTCCCGTTTTCAAAAAACCGGGGCAAGGCGCTCGTCGTCAGTCTTGCAGGATCGATAATCCCGGCGAGCAGTGGAGTAGGGGCTGCCAGCGTCATGAAAGGCGTACCGGTCGTTGGCACGGCGATTGGCGCCCTCGTCATGCCGACGTTGTCTGCCGGCGCCACTTACGCGATCGGCATGACCTTCATTCGGCATTTTGCTTCGGGTGGGACACTGCTCGATTTCGATCCTTCGAAATATCGCGAGTTCATGAAAGCTCAAAAGGAGCTGTGGAGCGCCGCCAGCCCGGCGACGCGGTGATCGAATAATCCGTTTGCGCTGCGGCAATTGACGGCGGCAATCGGGCGAATCGCTCTTTGCCATTCACTTCCGCATACTACTCTCAATATGCTCCCGTACAGCTTTGGCGCACTCCTTTAATTTCTCGTATAGCGTCTTTCGCTTTTCCTCATAGTACTCCGCACTTTTTGTTTCACCCGCGAACGCCGAATCTTGATTGATGCTTTCCTGGGCGCCCTTCGTGAAAGAGTGCAAGCATGCTTTGGCGTAGTCTTCATCATCGGGGTCGTCTTTGCTCAGCCGATCGTACGCGGTCTTAAGATCATCAGTCCATGATGGGTCACTCGTGGAGGCATTTGGCTCATCATTGTCCGCCGCTTGCGTTGGCGGATTGGGCGGCGGAGCTTGAACTGGTGGCGCCGGTGGCCCCGAATAGCTGGGGTTGAATTGCTTCATTCCATCCAAAACGGTGGCCGCCAATACTTCGCCATCGCTCGGAGCCGAGGTGGTCTGTGCAGGAGCAGCAGCCACGTGTTGACTGGAAATCGCAGGCGTCGGCGGCACAACAGGATGAGCGGCTTGTGCTTGACCCGGAACTACTGACGGCGGACAGGAAGTGGAGGATGGGGCCGCGCTACTTGCATTCGACGTCGATCCCAAATTATTGGAATTGAGATTACCCTGGCCGGAAACAGAACTGTTGCAGTCGCTGGCTGGCTGCTGGTTGCTATCGGTCGTGGCCGCGTCGCGAACCTTTGGTGTGTTGGTAGTCAGCGGTTTCTTGGCAGCAGCAGCTTGCTGACTTTTGGCTACTGCCCGGTCGGGCTGATCGGATTGGCTCGTCGCAATCGCCGCGCCACCAATGCGAGTTGCGACTTCACCCGAGCCCTGCATGTGGTTGCTGTCGATTAGCGTTGCTGAGAATTGTCCCAGCGGCCCCGAATTGCTGAACTGATAAGTATTGCCCTGACAGGTCCATGTCTGAACGGCAACGCACATGGCGCAATGCGGATAGGCTAGGCCGTTTGGCCTCACGGTCGTTGTGCCGCCAGGGTAGGACCACGTTCCGACAAACTTACCGACGCAACTCGCTGGTGGTGCAGCTGAAGCAGGATGAGCCAGGCCACCCCCAAATGCGGTGAAAACGACGAGATAGTGAATTACCTTGCCCATACGCCCATCCCAAAGTTCTAAGAAACAGTATGCCTTTCCAAATCGCTTAATCCAAGATGCCCGACCGGTACAAAGCCGGCAGCAGGTCCCGTCATGGCGGCTATGCCCTCGAAAGCGACAACGGCGGCTTTCGCTATTTCGTCTTCTCCATATTGGGACGCGACACCGACAACCGCGTCGTGCCGTAAGCGCGACGGCAAGAGCGTGATGAGTTTCGTCTGCAAGCGCGCCGCGTCGGACGATCTGACGACCGAATTTTTCAAATCCATGGCGTTGCCGGAGATCGAGGACTCCACCAACTTCGACGTGCCGGAGGTGTATTTCAACCCGATGCGGTAGGTGCGCGCGGAAATTGCCTGTGCGTATGCCAATGTGTGATAATGTACACAATAAAATACGATTGGTGGAAAACGCCGTGACCCGGACATCATTCTAATGAACCATATTAGCCGGCGGCGCCGACGCTAAGCTGCCAAATCAGAATTTCTCGGGAACGAAATTTCGTCCCCGCAACGATCCCTGGTCGTCGTATTTGTTCTTAGTGGCTCGCTTCGGTAGCTTGACCTTGGGCCGCGATGCTTTTTTATATGGAACAAGTTCAAGAATTTTCGAAATGCAATTGAGGCGCCCGCGCCGCTTGTCGTCCGACCTTACGATATGCCATGGTGCGTACTTGACGTCGGTCGCTTTCAACATCGCGTCGCGAGCTTTCGAATAATCATACCAGCGCTGATAGGATTCGAGATCCATCGGACTCAACTTCCATTGTCGAAGCGGATCGTTGATGCGGGCGTGAAAGCGCCTTTCCTGTTCCTCTTGGCCGACTTCCATCCAGAATTTGATGAGAATGATGCCTGCGTCGGTGATGTATTTTTCGATTTCCGGGCACAGGCTGAGGAAGCGATCCACCTCCTTCGCGCCGGCAAATCCCATGACCCGTTCAACGCCTGCTCGATTGTACCAGCTCCGATCGAAAATGACGATTTCGCCAGCGGCAGGAAAATGCTCGACGTAGCGCTGCAAAAACATTTGCGTCTTTTCACGATCGGAAGGCGCGGGCAGCGCCACGAGCCTGAAGACACGCGGGCTTACTCTTTCCGTTATGGCTTTGATCGTTCCACCCTTGCCGGCGGCGTCGCGACCTTCGAATAGGACGATGATTCGCTGCCCTTTGGCTTTTACCCAATCCTGTACGTAGCAAAGCTCGACTTGAAGCTTGCGGAGTTCCTTTTCGTAGAGCTTTCGCTTCATCTTGCCATTGTCAGTCTCATTGGCCCGCGCCATGTTGTTTAGCTCCCAAAAATAACGCGCCGGAAGCGGCTCATCGCGAAAACGAAATAGACCGAGCCGATAATGAGCATGGCCAGAAGCGGCCGCCAGACGAGCGAGAGATCGGCGCCGCGGAATAACACCGCCTGAGCAAAGGCGACGAAATGCGGCGTCGGGCTAATCGTCTGCATCACATATTGCAGCCAGACCGGCATGCTCTCCATCGGGGTGCTGCTGCCCGAGAGCAATTGCGTGATCATCAGCACCGGCATGGCGAGCAGACCGAACTGGCCCATCGTCGTCGACAGTGTGCCAAGCAGAATGCCGAGAGCTGCCACCACGAGGGCGTAGAGGGCCGCGCCGACGAGGAACAGCACAATCGACCCTGCAATCGGCGCGCCGATCCACAGATGGACTACGAATTGCAGCGACAGCATCGCCGCCACGAGGATGACGAGACCGTTGGCGAACATCTTCGCCAGCATGATCTCGGCGGGCACGACGGGCATGACCAACAAGTGTTCGACGGTGCCCTGCTCGCGCTCGCGGATCAGTGCCGCGCCGGTGAGGATAACGGTCAGCATCGTGATTTGATTGATGACCTGCGTCATTGCCGAGAACCAGGCGGTCTTCAAATTCGGATTGAATTTCGCGCGGACGACGAGATTGATCGGGTCGCTTAACGGGTCCCCGCGTTTGAAGATGAAATTTTGAACTTCATTGAATATGGCGGTCTTGAGATAGCTGGCGCCGTTGCCGGCCTGGGCCACCGCCGTGGCGTCGACGTTGATTTGGATCTCGGTCTTGCGCTGGGCCAGAATATTGGCCTGGAAGTTCGGAGGAATCTCGACGACGAACAGCAGCTCGCCCTTGTCCATTTTCGCATCGATCTCGGACGCCCTAATTTGCACGGCAGGCTGGAATGTCGGTCGAACGAGCCCTTCGGCGATCTCTCGCGAGAGATCCGAACCGTCCTCGTCCACGATCCCGACGGAAAGATTGGTCGCTTCAGTCACGGCTCCGGTACGCAACCGTATTGACCGAAATGCTGAAAGCGTAGGCGACAAGGATGAGCATTGTCGGGTCCGCCCGGATGCTTCTCAGCTCCTTGATCACGAGGCGGAAGATATTGAAAATATGATCGCGCAGCGTCAGCGTTCTCGCCTCGGCCAATTTTGGAACCGGCTTCGCGCTGGGCAAAGACATGTCACGCCTCCTGCTTGCGTAGGAATACTAGCGACAGGATGAGGTAGGCCAACGCGATGACCGTGATCGCGGCGACATTTCGCCAAAGGTCGGTCATTCCGAGCGCCTTGGCGAAAACCCCGACCGTGATCGGCTGATACCAGGCCGACGGGAACGTCAGGCCGAGAATTTTCGCTCCGCCCGAAAGAGACGACACCGGCGCGAACAGTCCGGAGAAATTCACGGCGGGCACGATGGAAAGGATCGCCGTCGCAAACACCGCTGCGACCTGCGTGCGGGTAAAGGACGAAATCAACTGGCCGAAACCTGTTGTCGCCACGACGTAAACGACCGTTCCGATCAGCAGCGTGAGAAACGAGCCCTTGATCGGCACGCCGAACACGAAAATCGCCATCAAGAACAAGAAAACGAAACTCACCATGGCGACCGCGGCATAAGGAAGCTGCTTGCCGAGAAGAAACTCGAGCTTGGTAATGGGGGTGGAGCGGAAATTGGCAATGGAGCCGGTTTCTTTCTCCCGCACGACCGCAATCGCCGACATGATGGCAGGTATCAGACAGAGCATGAGCATGAACACGCTCGGCACCATGGCGTTGACGCTGAGAAAGGCCTGGTTGTAGCGAAAGCGCGTCGCGATATCGCCGTCACTCCAAGCGTTCGGGCTTCCTGCCCGTCGCAACCGCTGCTGGAGCTCCTCCCCCTGCCTCCTGACGACGCCGGTGACATAATTCTTTGCTGTTTCTCCCCGAAACGTCATGGCGCCGTCGACCGACGCGTCAACTTCCGGCCGCGCGCCGTTCAGTAAATCGCGGCCGAACCCGCTGGGAACTTCGACGACGACTTGCGTGTTGCCGCTTCTCAGGCGCCGCTCCCCTTCGGCGGCTGAAGTGATAGGCGGCTGGACCGAGAAATACCGCGAGCCGGAAAAGCCTTCGAGAAGTTGCCGGCTTTCCGGCGTGTTGTCCTGGTCGAACGCCGCCATCTGCAGGTTTTCGATATCGAAGGAAATGCCGTAACCGAAAGCCAGCATCAGGATGATGGGACCGAAGACGGCGAAGGCGAGTCGGATCGGATCGCGCAACAGCTCGACGGTCTCGCGCCTTGCATAAGCCCACAGTCGGGCCAAATCGAATCGCCTTGGCGTCCGCGTCGGTTCCGCCTCAACCGGCATCGCATCAGGCGCCGGCGCCTCGACTTTCTTCGTGCGGTCGATCCCGGCCGCGTCGGCGAGATAGCCGACGAACGTGTCCTCCAGCGAGTTGCTGCCGCGCTCCTTGACCGAGTCGAGCGGCGCGCCGACTGCCAGCACCTTACCGGCGTGCATGAGCGAGATGCGGTCGCATCGCTCCGCTTCGTTCATGAAATGGGTCGAAAGAAAAATCGTAACGCCGTCGTCGCGGGAGAGATCGATCAGGGTGCGCCAAAATGCATCGCGTGCAATCGGATCGACGCCTGAGGTCGGCTCGTCAAGGATTAGAATCGCGGGCTCGTGCAGCACCGCCACCGCGAGTTGAAGTCGCTGCTTGATGCCGAGCGGCAGGCTTTCGGGTTTGGCGTTGGCGACGCTGGCCAGATCGTAGCGCTTCAAAAGCTCCTGGATGCGGCCTTCGATCTTATCGGGCGGCAGATGATAGAGCTGCGCGTGTAGATCGAGATTCTGCCGGACAGTAAGCTCGCCGTAGAGCGAGAAGGCCTGCGTCATGTAACCGACGTTGCGGCGCATCTCCATGTCGTTCGATCCCATCGGGCTACCGAAAAGCTTTGCCCAGCCCTCGGTAGCCGGCAGGAACCCGGTCAGCATCTTCATCGTGGTCGATTTGCCGCAACCGTTGGAGCCGAGGAAGCCAAAGATTTCGCCCGGCGCGATCTTGAAGTTAACGTGATCCACGGCGACGAAATCGCCGAACCGCCGGGTCAGTCCCTCGGCCTCGATCGCCGGCACTTCGTCAGCCGAAGCTATGCGCGGCCGCACGATTACCTTTTGATGAAGGGCGCGCTTTTCCTCTGGAAGAAGCGCGATAAACGCTTCGTCGAGCGTCGGTTCTCCCGTTTTTCCTAATATTTCCTGCAGCGTGCCATGCGCGATGACCTTGCCGTCGTCCATGGCCATGAGCCAGTCGAAGCGCTGCGCTTCGTCCATGTAGGCTGTCGCCACGATCACACTCATTTGCGGGCGTCGCGCCCGGATCGTGTTGATCAGGTCCCAGAACTGGCCCCGCGAGAGCGGGTCGACGCCGGTCGTCGGCTCGTCGAGAATGAGCAGATCCGGATCGTTGATGAGCGCACAGCAAAGACTGAGCTTCTGCTTCATGCCGCCGGAAAGTTTGCCGGCGGGGCGGTCCTCGAATGGATCGAGCGCGGTGGCGGTCAGGAGTTCGGTGATGCGGGCACGTCGCTCGGACGCCGATTGTCCGAACAACCTGCCGAAGAAGTCGATATTCTCGAAGACGCTGAGCGTCGGATAGAGATTGCGGCCAAGCCCTTGGGGCATGTAGGCGATGCGGGCGCGGAGGCTTTTGAGATGCGTCGCGTCCGTAAGATCGCCATCGAACACAACAACCTGTCCGCTCTGGATTATGCGTACGCCGGAAACAAGCGCCAACAAGGTGGATTTTCCGACACCGTCAGGTCCGATCACTCCGACCATCTTTCGCGCTGGGATTTCAATCGAGACATTGTCGAGCGCGACCGTTGCACCGTAATGGTGCGAGACGCTCTCAAGCCGAGCGACGACAGCGTCCGTCATTGCGGCAGTTTGACTTGAAGGTCGTCCGGCCACGCCGTCGCGACCTTTGTGCGCACTATTCCGATGCCGCGCACGCCAGTCTTCACCCTGCGCGAGAATTTTTTGAGAACCTCCGCATCAAGCTTGAGCTTGACCCGGAACATCAATTTTTCGCGTTCCTCGGCGGTTTCTACCGTCTTTGGGGTGAACTGCGCGTCGGCAGCAACGAAGCTCACAGTTGCCGGAATGACATATTGTGGAACCGGATCCAAAATGATGCGGGCTTCGCCGCCGATCTCAAGAGTGCCGGCGGTCGCTGCCGGCAGGAAGACCGTCATATAGACATCCTGCAGATCGAGAATCGTCAGAACTTTTCCGCCGGCGGCGACGACCTCGCCGTTGCGAGCCAGCTGATATTGCACCCGTCCGGTTCTCGGCGACACAAGAATCAAATCGTGTAATATCGACTCAATCCGTTCGACATCGGCCTGCGCGCTCTTGATGGCGGCGTCGGCTTGATCGCGCTGCGCAGTCGCTCCCTGGACGCTTGCTTGGGCCGCTTCATAATTGCGGCGCCGCTGATCGAAAGTTTGCTGGGTGATAGTCTGATTCTTAATGAGTTGTTCTCCGCGCTCAAAATCAGATTTGGCCGCCGCCAAGGTGGCGCTACGCTGGTCGATGAGCGACGCCGCCTCAGCCATGGACTGCTTGGCACGTTCGACGTTTGATTGCGCCGCACGGAGTTGGGCTTCGTATTCCGGCGACGACACGCGACCAACCACCTGTCCCGCTTTGACCTCGCTGCCTTCTTCGACTGTGATATCGACCAATCGGCCGGGATATTTCGCCGAGACGTCGACCTGTGTGGCTTCGATGCGTCCATTGGTCCTCACGATGCCCTCCGGCATCGTTTTACCGAGCACACGGTCGAGGAGACTGCGAATTTTTGACTTCGCTTGTGCGGTCGGCGACAGCAACTGCCCGATCGAAGAATGTACATAGGCGGGGGGTAGGGGCAGACTGGCCGCCGCGCAGACGAGCACAAGCAAGCTCCCAACGAGATAGCGAACAAGCATCGCAAGCGTCCTTCGGAATGTCTGAGGACGACTATTCGCCCCCGGGTACTGTAAATACAGCAAGCCTGGTGTGCTGACCCCGTCATTGACTGAGATCAATTTACTCGAATGCGCGTATAGGAATTTTATCAGCACCGCGTCGACGGGCTGGATGATATGCGTCGGCTCAAGCTCAGGTCACTGACTTCCGCTCTGGGTCATTTTCGACCGGTACAAAGCCGGCAGCGGGTCCCGTCATGTCGGCTATGCCCCCGAAAGCGACAACGGCGGCTTTCGCTATTTCGTCTTCTCCATATTGGGATACGACACCGACAACCGCAGCGGCAATCGGGCGAGCGCGGCGGCGAGAGCGTGATGGATTTCGTCTGCGAGAGCGCCGCGTCGGACAAGCTGACGGCCGACTTTATCACGTTGCCGGAGAGATCGGGATTATACGAACTTCAACGTTCCGGAGGTGGTTTTCCGGCGGGCGCGGTAGGTGGCGGGGCGGCGGTGCTCAGGCGCGTCGAAGTAAAGGCCGTATGACACCAACGTGTAAAAATTTTGCACACATCCTCGGAATCAATATCGCTGCGAGTTTTTATCGTGGCCCGACGACTATCGTAGAAAAACACTTGCCGGAGCATCGAGCGTCCACTGTAGCCCTTCGCTGGCGAAGTCGAGCTCAACGATTCCCTGTAGCGTTTGTTCAATCATTCGCTTCATGACCACGTGGCCAAAGCCTGTTCGCTTCGGCGCCGTCACCGATGGACCGCCGCGTTCCTGCCAATTGAGTTTCAATCCACCCGTGTGATCGACCTGCCACGAGATTTCTAGCTTTCCCTCCGGCACTGAAAGTGCACCGTGTTTCACCGCGTTGGTTGCGAGTTCGTGCAGTGCCAGCCCGATGGCTTGCGTGGCCTCGGCCGTCAAATCGACTTGGGGGCCGAGGCTCTCTATTTGCGAACTCTGAAGGTCGGTAAAGGGAGCGAGCTGAAGGTCGATGAGCGCGCTTAAGGAGCTTCCGCGCCAGTCGCTATGTGCCAGTAGCGTATTTGATGCCGCGAGACCGCGCAGCCGCCCATCAAATCGGTTTTGGAATTCCTTAGGATCGCTGTAGTTGCGTAGTGTTTGATCCGCGATCGCCTGCACGATGCTGAGAAGGTTTTTGGAGCGATGCGACAGCTCCTGCAAAAGAAAGCGCTGATGCGCCTCCGCCGCCTTGCGTTCAGTGATGTCGGTGGCGACGTTGATCAAATGATGTGCCTTGCCGTCCGGCTGCCGGTCCAGCACCCGTCCATAGCCTGACAGCCAGCAAATTTGACCATCCTCCTTGAGGATACGGTACTCCGCCGGAAACAAATCCTGGCTGTTCGCCAGGGCATGGAATTGCGCAAGCAGGTGTCGATCTTCGGGGTGCATGGCTCGGCGAAATTCGTCGGTCTCCCCGCCGACGCGGCCCAAACCGTCGGCTAAATCGATGCCAAAGAGGGCCATTCCCTCCGGTGTCCAGTTTCGGACGCCTTTGACGAAATCGACTTCCCAGCCTCCTATCCGGCCGAGCAGCATCGCCGATCGATACCTTTCCTCGCTCGCGCGCAGCGCTTGCTCCATCAGCACTCTATTTGTCGTTTCGACCGCGGTGATGAGAACCCCGCCGACACCCGTGCGACTAAAAGGGTCTGGAACCGGGCTGTAGCTGACGGTAAAGCGTGCATCCTCCCAGGTGTCGCCATGACGCTGAACTCTCAAAAGCAAATCTTCGGCGAAGAAAGCGCCGCGTTTGCCGGTGAGGATGGCGTGATGCAGCGCCCCGAGCTCCGACTGAACTTCCGGCCACACTTGGCGAAACGGCAAGCCGAGCGCCCGGGGATGCTTGTCGCCGAGGATCGGTCGATAGCCGTCGTTGTAAATCATTGCCAAATCCGGCCCCCAGCGCACAGCCATTGGAAAGCCTGAGGCGAGCATGATGTTCACAACCAGCGTGAGGTTCGGCGGCCAGCTATCGACGGGGCCAAGCACAGTTTTCGACCAGTCTTTCGCACGAACGAGTGCGGACATTTCTGACGTCGTAACTATGTCAGGAAATGACGGCTGGGCCATTGTGTGGTTGATCGCGGAATGTGCGAATTGGAACTGTGTATCTACGACAAATCGAATAATATATCTTAATAATTTCCCGACAGTGCCATGGGTCGGGCCATTGCGACGCACCAATTTGGCGCGAGGGCCCTTTTGCAGCGGCGTCACGTCACCGATTATGATATTACCCCTTGACAACCGTCCCTGCCTCAGTTACATACCTTAAAGCTCGCTCATCAGGGACGCCTTCGCGAGGGTACTCTCGGATGCGGAGCGAGTGCGGTGCCCGCGGGCAGGCCATACACCTGCTCCCGGGCGGCTCCGGACACCGCCCGGCCGGTATTAATGACCGGTCTGCGAGGAGCTCGCTGGACTGGGATAGGGGAAGATGCGGGTGACACCCGATGACGCCAAGTCCCAGGAAGCGCGGCTGGAGCTGAGCTGAGGCGTTAATTCGCCGAAGCGAGTCCGCGGTGGGGCGCCGGAAGGCGCGCGCGCGGCGATCCGCGCGCTGCCGCACCCGAAGGTGCGGCGTCAGTATGCGCCTTTCGGCGCTCTGCCTCCCTTCTTTCAAGGGAGGACAATGGGACGGGCTTTCTTACCGTGGCGTGGACAGAACTCGGGTGCGGATGCATCGCGAGAACGAGAGACCTTGCGCACCTCTCCCCGCGTGCGGGGAGAGGTCGAGTGACCCCCGAAGGGGGAACGAGGGTGAGGGGGCCTATCCGCGATTCTAAGCGTTGCGGACCAAGCGGCGGCGTCGCAAACGCCGCCGCATTACTGCCCAGCGGTGAGGCCCCCTCACCCCAACCCTCTCCCCGCGTGCGGGGCGAGGGAGCGGGACCGCCGCGGGACGGGATGAAGTGAAAACAGAAAGGAGACCCCCATGCCGATCGTTTCAGCACGCGTGAATTTTTATAAGCGCCACACGGCGAAAGAGCTCGAAGCGCGGGCGATGCCGCCACGCTGGCGTTGTGCCGGATCTATTGCGACGTTATCGGTTTGTGGAAGCTTGCGCGAACAAGCTCTGCAAGCGCCATCGCCGCTGCTGTGGCGATACCTGGCCGTGCCTACAGCGCGGCCGCGCCGGCGTGCCGCACGCGCTGCATCGCAAAATCATCGCCGCGGTCCGCGCCGGCGGTCCGCGGCGCCTGCCGCCGATCAATAGTCTGGAATCGCAGATGCGGCGATACCCGCCGCGCTGGCTGTGAGGCGCACGAATCAAGCGGCCCGGATGCGCACGAACCACACCGGCTGCAACGTGCACGAATCAAAAGCGCCCCGGAGGGCCGGGGCGCTTTATCGTTCGCGTAGGACAGCGCCGACTTACGCAGCCTGCTGATTCGCGATCACGGTCGGGCCGTTGGCCTTGCCGTTGATCGGGATCGAGCGCGGCTTTTTCGCCTCGGGGATCTCGCGCACGAGGTCGACATGCAGGAGACCGTTTTCGAGGCTCGCGCCCTTCACTTGCACGAAGTCGGCAAGCTGGAACACGCGCTCGAAGGTGCGCGCGGCAATGCCCTGATAGAGCATCTCGCCGCTCTTGCCTTCCTCCTTGGCGTTTTTCTCGCCGCGGATGGTCAGCGTGTTCTCTTTGGCGACGATCGGACAGTTCCGGCTCGTTGAAGCCGGCAACCGCGACCGACACGCGATAGGCGTTGTCGCCGGTCCGCTCGATGTTATAGGGCGGATAACCGGGCGTGGCGCCCTCGAGGCCCTGATCGAGCAACGAGAACAGCCGGTCGAAGCCGACGGTGGAACGATAAAGGGGTGCTAGATCGAAAGTTCGCATGGCATATCCTCCTTGTGAAGCGACATGCGGATGGCTCGCCCAATTGGGCCAAGCCGATGAATGCGCCGCCCTCATTGGCCTGCGCACAAACTCGATATGGGGCGGCTTCGGCCGCCGGCAAGGGGGTCTAAGACATTGAAAGTAAATACAAAATTAATGTTGGCTCGGCGAGCCGTCTCTGCGGCTCCGCAGACCGCCGGCGCGGCTGCTATAAGCGGATCGACTGGACTGCCCAATCTCCCATGAAACTCGTCTCGATCCCCGCCAATCCCGCCCCGGACGATTACATCGCCGGCATGCTCAAGACGCCCGACGGCGTCTCGCTGCGCTATGCGCGCTGGCTGCCGCCGGCCGGCCGCCGCGGCACGGTGTGCATCTTTCCGGGCCGCAGCGAGTGGATCGAAAAATATTTCGAGACGGTGCGCGATTTGCGGGCGCGCGGTTTTGCCGTCGCGGCGCTCGACTGGCGCGGCCAGGGCCTGTCCGACCGCGCGCTCGGCGACCGCCGCAAGGGCTATGTGCGCGACTTCGCCGAATACGACATCGATCTCGAAACCTTCATGCGCGAGATCGTGCTGCCGGATTGTCCGCCGCCGATCTTCGCGCTCGGCCATTCGACCGGCGCCGCGGTGCTGATCCGCGCCGCCTATCGCGGCCATCGCTGGTTCGACCGCATGGTGCTGACCGCCCCGCTGATCGGGCTCGGCGGCGTCGATTATTCGCACGGCTTCGGCCCGCTGATCGTGCGCGCGCTGCGGCTCGCCGGCTTCGGCACCATGTATGTGCCGAAAACCGACACCACGTCTGTCGAATTGCGGCCGTTCCTCGGCAATATCCTCACCTCCGATCCGGTGCGGCTATGCCCGCAATGCCGCGATCCTCGAGGCGGAGCCGGCGCTCGGCGTCGGCGCGCCGACGGTGGCGTGGATGGACGCGGCGTTCCGCGCCATGCGGGCGATGCGCGAGCGCAGCTTCGCGGCGCGGCTGCGCCAGCCGATGCTGATCGTCGCCGGCGGCAACGACGCCGATCGTTTCGAACGCGGCGATCGAGGATTTCGCCAGCATGCTGCGCGCCGGCTCGCATCTCGTCATCGTCGGCGCCCAGCACGAGATTCTGATGGAGCAGGACCGCTACCGCTCGCAATTCTGGGCGGCGTTCGACGCCTTCGTGCCAGGCACGCCGCTGTATTGAGTGCCGTCATTGCGAGGAGCGATAGCGACGAAGCAATCCAGCTCTTCGCGCCCGTCTGGATTGCTTGCGCTTCGCTCGCAATGACGAATTCAACCATTCAGCAATTCCATCGCCTGGGCGTGCACGCGCTTATCGCCCGCGGCGACGATGCGGCCGCCGTCATGCGGCCGGCCGTTGTCCCAGGTGGTGATGATGCCGCCGGCGCCCTCGATGATCGGGATCAAAGCCAGCACGTCATACGGCTTCAGCTCGGTCTCGATGACGAGATCGATATGGCCGGCGGCGAGCACGCAATAGGCGTAGCAATCGCCGCCGTAGCGCGACAGCCGCACCGCGTTCTCGACCCGGCCGAAACATTGCCGGTCGGCCGTCGTTCATCAAGAGCGGGCTCGTCGTGCCCAGCACCGCCTCGGCGAGCGCGGCGCAGGGGCGCACCCGCAGCTCGCGATCGCCGGCCGGGCCGCGATAGCGCGCGCCGCGGCCGTCGCCGGAAAAATGCTCGCGGGTGAAGGGCTGATGCATCATGCCGTAGATCGGCTCGCCGCGCCGGGTCAGCGCGATCAGCGTGCCCCACACCGGCATGCCGCAGATGAAGGATTTGGTGCCGTCGATCGGATCGAGCACCCAGACATATTCGGCATCGGCGCGCTCGGCGCCGAATTCCTCGCCGATGACCCCATGCTCCGGGAAGGTCCGCTTGATCAGCGTGCGCATGGCGGCTTCGGCGGCGCGGTCGGCGGCGGTGACCGGATCGAAGCCGCCCGGAGCGGCTCTTATTTTCGAGCCCGAGGCTGACCGCGCCCAGCGCGCTGCGGAAGAACGGCCGGATGGTTTCGCCGGAAACGGCGGCGAGTTCGTCGACGAATGCCGCGAAATCGATTGCCGTCATGTAGCCCCTCGGTGCCATCTCGACACCGATGATCGAGTATCGAAGCTTGACGAAGACGGCAATCGGGCTGTGGCCCGCCTGCTACGGCGCGTCGCAAATTCGCTATGCAACATCGGCGTGGCAGTCCGGCGCCAGTTTATGGTCCATTGGCTCGAATTTAAGCAATGCCTCGGTATCGCTAAGTATTTGATATACAGCGCCTTTGTGACAGACAATTGTGCTGCAAAACATGCGCCGGGCGACGCCTGTTCAATTTGCGGCAAATAGCGGGGAAAAACTCTGCGGCGATAGGTCAGTAGCACTTGTGTTTTGTGCGGCGCGGTGTATGTTGTTGCAGTGCGGTAGCGAGAGGTTCCCTCCCGTTACCGTCGCCCTCCTTGGGCGTTTCCTCCCTAGACTTGGGCCGCTCCCGCAAGGTGAGCGGCCCTTTTTCTGAGAGGGGTCTTTGTCCCTAGAACGCCGCTTTCCGCTAAGTGGCGCCGCCGGCTTATTCGGCCGCCGCCCGGTATGGCCGCAGCTCTTCGATCGGGATGGCGGCAAGGCGATCGGCCAGCACCTCGAATTCGGCGCCAAGCCTGGCAAACGACGTCGAGCGCTCGTAGCGGCGCTCATCCATATAAAGCGCGCGGTTGATCTCGAGCTGGATGGCGTGCAGGCCGGTGGTCGGATTGCCGTAGTGCTCGGTGATGAAGCCGCCGGCATAGGGCTTGTTGCGGCTGACCGCGTAACCGAAATCGCGCATGCATTGCTCGATGGTCTCGGCGATGACCGCCACGCAGCTGGTGCCGTAACGGTCGCCGAGCACGAGATCGGCGCGCGGCCGCTCGTCCCGGCCGCCGGTATTCGACGGCATCGAATGGCAATCGACCAGGATGGCGGCGCCGAAATCGCGTTGCAGACGCATGAA
This sequence comes from uncultured Alphaproteobacteria bacterium, assembly GCA_963807125.1. Taxonomy (GTDB): domain Bacteria; phylum Pseudomonadota; class Alphaproteobacteria; order Rhizobiales; family Xanthobacteraceae; genus BOG-931. Next base: position 166,279 of record CAWEAH010000008.1, on the reverse strand, counting down.
AAGCCGCCGCAGCGCGCGGTGATAGGGCTTATAGAGGCCGTCGATGCGCCGCAGCGCCTCGGCGACGGAAATGCGCTGATCGTAGATTTCCTGGGCATCGCCGACCACGCGGGCCACGGTGCCGAGCCCGCCGGCGACCCGCATCGAGCGGGTATTGGCGAACGACGGCAGCCGGCCCTCGAACATGCGCGGGTCGAGTTCGTAGGGTTCGCGGTTGACGTCGACATAGCAGCGCGGGAAATGCGCCCGCATGATCGGAAAGCCGCGCACGGCGACGCCTTCGATCAATTCGCCGACGAAGCTGTCCTCGGAGCGGCGCAGCGTCGCCAGGTCGAGCCGCGAGGCCTCCAGGAACGCGCTCGGATAGACCCGCCCGCTATGGGGCGAATTGAACAACAGCGGACCGCGGCACTGCGCCGGCTCCATGACCTCGAAGGGGGGATCGAATTCGTCCGGAATTTCCGACATGGCGCCTTAAGGTGCTTGCAACAGTGACCGGCGCCGTTCCCTAGCCTGCGCCAAAGCGGGTTGTCCAGAGAGCTCCCACAGGCGTCTCGGATTGCCAAGTCACCCCGCGGTCGCCGCTTAAATGGCTGCTTTTCACTCCATCTTTACCGGCCATCGGGCTTATGGGATCAAGGGGGCCGGCCTGACGTAAGCCGGGTTAGTGTGATCATGTCCAAAATCCTGCTTGCGGAAGACGACATCGATATGCGGCGCTTCCTGGTCAAAGCGCTGCAAAACGCCGGTTTCGAGGTGATTTCCTACGATAACGGCCTATCCGCCTATCAGCGGCTGCGCGAGGAGCCTTTCGAGCTCCTTTCTGACCGATATCGTCATGCCGGAGATGGACGGCATCGAACTCGCCCGCCGCGCCGCGGAACTCGACCCCGACATCAAAATCATGTTCATCACCGGCTTTGCCGCGGTGGCGCTTAATTCCGATTCGAGCGCGCCCAAGCACGCCAAAGTGCTGTCCAAGCCGATTCATCTGCGCGAGCTCGTCAACGAAGTGCAGAAAATGCTGGCGGCTTAAGGCGGCGCCAGGCGCCGCCGCAACGCCTGCCGTTTACGCGCCTCTGACGTGCCGGAGGAATTTCTCGACGTTGGCCTGCACGCCGCGGGTGTGATCGAACAGCCGCTTGGTGGTATCCAGCACTTCGTTCGAGGCCGCATAAGTTGCGTCGGCGTGAGCGTTCAGGTCGACGATATTGTCCGCCACCGCGCGTGAATTCGACGCCGCCGATTGCGAGCTGGCAAAGATTCCGGCGGTTTCCGCAGATTGCTGATCGATCGCGGTCGATATTTCGGTGGCAAAGACCTTGAGGTTCTTGATCGAGCCGATGATGTCGCTGATCGTCGATACCGCTGCGGCGCAGGTTTCGCGAACCGCCGAAATCTTCTGAGCGATCTCATCGGTGGCCTGGCCGCTCTGCTGCGCCAGCGACTTGACCTCCGCGGCGACGACAGCGAACCCCTTGCCCGCCGCGCCGGCGCGGGCCGCCTCGATCGTCGCGTTCAGCGCCAATAGATTGGTCTGTTGCGCGATACCCTGAATAAGGTCGGTGATCGGCAGGATCTGCTCGACCGAAGCGGCGAGCTTCGCCAATTCGGTGCTGGCGCTCTCGGAGCGTTCCGCCGTGGCGTTGGTGAGCCGAAACACGTCGCCGGTGCGCCGGGCCAATTCGTCGATGGTGCGCGACAATTCGCTGGCCGCCTGAGCGACGGCTTCGACATTCTCCTGGGTGCTGACGACGGCCCGTACCGTCGCGCCGGATTTTGTCCGGGTGTCGTCGGCGGATTTGGCCATTACTTCGGCGTTGCTCTTGACCGCGGTCACGGCCTCGACGAGCTGGCTGGCGATGCGCTTGACGGAGCCTTCGAACTCTTCGGCGAGCCCGTTCATTTCGTTGCGGCGTTTCGCGGCCTGCGCCGCGTCGGCCTCGCGCTGCGAGCGCTGCATCGACTGAATTTCCAGCGCGTTGCCGCGGAATACTTCGATGGCTTCGATCATCCGCCCGAGTTCGTCGGCGCGACCGTGATAATTCAGCTTAACTTCGGTGTCGCCGCTCGACAATTTCTGCATGGCATTCGTAATCGACGTTATCGGCCGCACGATAGACCTGGCGATGAAGGCGATCGCGGCGATGCCGAAGACGAGGCAGATCAGCAAGCCGATGCCGAGAGAATAGGTCTCGGTGCGCGTTGCGGCCGACAGGTTTGCGACGATCGCGTCGGACTGGCTGGTGACGGCCGCCAGAATATTCCGGATGTTGCCTTCGATGCTGGTAAACCTGTCGTCGGTCTGCCCGAGCATCATGGCCGCCATGGCCGCGTCGGTGGCGCCGACGTCGAGCACGTCGTTGGCCGTGCTTTTATATTCCGCAAGCTTGGCGCCGAGCGCGGTCAGATCGGCCCGCTCGGCTGGCGACAGATCGGGCCGCGCGGCGAGCTCCGCGAAGTTGCGCTGGGTGTCCGAAAAATCCCTCTCGATGTCGGACCGCAGCTTCTGCAAGAGCTGACGGTTGACGCCGTTGCTCGCCCAAGACACGTAACGGAACACCCGCATATGCGCGGCGATGACCGCGCTATTGACCGCGGCTGCCGCCGCGCGCGTCGGCAGATTGGACCGGGAAAGTTCGTTGAGATTGCGGGTGACTTGTCCGCTGGTCAGCGCGACCGCGACGGCCATGCCGATGAGGCAGGCCAGCATGATCGCGGAAGCGGCGAACGTCTTCGTCTGAATTGTCATTCGCGACAGCAACGAACGGCGGGTGAGGCTCGCCATGGAAGCGGGCGGTTGCGCGGGCGGTCGATCAACGGGCCGCGCTCACTCCTTATAGACCCCGACTCCGACCAGATAATCCCCCATCTTCTCGACGTAGCTGGTTTTATCCTCGATCTTGTTGGTCAGCGGATTCGGCCATTTATAGTCGACCCATCCGGAGCCCGGGCCTTGCGCGATCGTGACCATCTCGCGGATCAGATATTTGCCGTCCTGATCCTTGAGATCGATAAGATTCTTGCCGATCAGCGCCGGCCGTGCGCCGTGCGCCACGCAGTCGCCTTTCATGTCGTAGACGAACGGATACAAATCGCGATCGTGAAACTCGGCCACCGATTTGTCGGAGACGGCTTTGAAGGTCGCGTCGGCGCCGTCTTTGGCGAACATCGCTTCGACGCGCTTGACCATCGCGACGGCCTCGTCCTTTGTTCCGTTTTCATTTGCCGATGCGGAACAGGCAAACGTCAGAAACGCCGCCGCCGCAATCATGGAAAGAATGCGCATCATGGCAGGACCCCCGGGCAGGAATGGCAGTGCCGCCAAAATGACTAACGATCATTAACGATTATTTAATCCGGGTTAGGAGGAGCCATTGCGATCATCGCCGGCTGGTTTTTTTCATTTCGTGCCGTAAGCGCGATCGCCGGCGTCGCCAAGGCCGGGAACGATAAATCCTTGCTCGTCGAGACCTTCGTCGATCGCCGCCGTCCATATCGGGACGTCGGGATGCAGGCCGCGCAGCCGTTCGATGCCTTGGCGGGACGCGACCAGCGACACCAGTCTGATGGCCTTGGCGCCTCGCTCCCTGAGCCGCACGATCGCCGCGTCGGCGGTATTCGCGGTGGCGATAATCGGCGCGACGACGACGACCAGCCGCTCGTGAAGATCGGACGGCGCCTTGAAGTAATATTCGACGGCGACAAACGTCTCCGGCTCGCGATAAAGGCCGATATGGGCAACGCGCGCGGCCGGAACGAGATCGAGCATGCCTTCGGCGAACGTTACGCCGGCTCGCAAAATAGGCGCGAAAACCAGCTTCTTGCCGGCGATGCGCGGTGACATCATGCGCGCCATCGGCGTTTCGATTTCGGCCTCCACGAGCGGTAGATCCCGGGTCACCTCGTAGCACAGCAGCATCCCGATCTCCTTGAGCAACTCGCGAAAGGATTTGGTCGAGATGGTCTTGGCGCGGATCAGCGTCAGCTTGTGCTGGACCAGCGGATGTTTGACGACAGTGACGCCTTCCATGGCTTCCTCCGGTCGAATTTCTAGAACACCGTGCCGTCGCTGACGACCTTCACGGGCGGCGAGCCGTCGGGACGCAGCTTGCGCGCAATGACCCGGCCGGCTTCCCAGGTTCCGCCTTCGAGGACTTTTGCCAGCGGCAGCGACGTGTCATCGAGCCCAAGCCGGCGACGCATGGCCTCGGCCAGCCTGTCGAGCAACGCCACAGTAAGGGCGCGCCATTCGACCACAAGCGCGGCGGCAACATCGTGGTCGCGCGCGGCGTCGGCGGGATCGCGAAAGGCCAACACGCCGGTGTCGATGAAAAGCCCGCCGTTGCGATATTCGGCGAGGCCGGTGAGACCGTTGATATCGGTCACCGTCAGGCCGGCCCATTGCAGCGGCTCGATCAAGGAATAGGCGAGCCAATGCGACAGCTTATGCAGCGGCACCAGGCCGTTGGTGGCGTCGGGCGCGACGATGGCAGGGTGGCGCCAGCAATCGCCGAGTGGAACGCCGCCGAGCGTCAGGCGCGACGGCCAGATCGGCCCGAACTGGCGCAGCAATTCGGCGAGAACGGTCGGAGCCGAAATTCTTCGCTCTGGCGCGAGTGCTGCCAGATGATCGAAAAATCCGCCGGGCCGCGCGACGCCGCTGCGGGCGAAGACCTCCGGCCTGGACGTCACGAGCGCGCCGAGCCGGTTGAGCAGATCGGCGCGACCGGCGATGCCGACAAGCGGATTGGATTGTGAGACCTGCAACGCGCTGCCGATATCCGCCTGCGAAAGCCGCACCAAGCGCCGGGCGTCGGCTTGCAGCGGATTTTCCGGATCCGATGAGAAGCCGCCATCGGCGAACATCGCCAGACTCGCAAGTCCAAGTCCTTCCGAACGGCCGATGTGTTTGCCGGTCGGTGGATCGCGATACTGCCAATGCGGCCCGGCGCCGGCGTCCAGAAGCACGCTGACGATGGCGAGATCGAACGCCGCGCGCGCCAGCGCGGCATCGTCGCGCCACGGCCCGGCCTGCCTGATGGTGGCCCAGCGGTTATCGCCGTCCAGGATGAAATGCCGCCAGCGCGAATGGAACGGCATTTCGAGCGTGGGATATCGCAGCCGCGTCAATTCCACGACCAGATCGACCGCCGCATCGAAACGACCGAGGTCGACGCGAAAATGCGGAAGCTTGTCATCCAAGCCGAGTGCGAGCATGCGCTGGGCGCGCTCGCGCACCGCCGCGGCGCTCAATAAAGACAACGCGGCGGCGGTATCGGACGTCACGGGAAAATCCGGCGCGGGTTCAGTACTTACCGAGATCGCGGCCGACAGTGTCGGTGAGGTCGCGCGGCTTCGGCGGCTCGGCGGCGTAGTAGCCGGCCGCCTTTTTTGCCTCCATCTCGACATGAGCGTCTGCCGGCACGAGTTCGTCCGGAAGCGGCACGCGCTCGACGATATCGACGCCTTGTCCGGTCAGCGCGTCATATTTCATGTCGCTCATCGAGACGAAACGGTCGATGCGCCTGAGGCCGAGCCAATGAACGACGTCGGGCATCAATTGCTGAAAACGCGCGTCCTGGACGCCGGCGACGCATTCGGTGCGCTCGAAATAGGCGGCCGCGGCGTCGCCGCCCTCCTGCCGCTTGCGCGCATTGTAGACCAGGAATTTGGTGACCTCGCCCAGCGCGCGGCCTTCCTTGCGATTGTAGATAATGATGCCCAGCCCGCCGGCTTGCGCGCCGCGCGCGCACTCCTCGATGCCGTGGATCAGATAGGGGCGACAGGTGCAGATATCCGAGCCGAAGACGTCCGAGCCGTTGCATTCATCGTGCACGCGGCAGGTGACGTGGGTGCGCGGATCGGAGAGCTTGGCGACGTCGCCGAACAGATAAACGGTGGTGCCGCCGATCGGCGGCAGGAACACTTGGAGATCGGGACGGGTGACCAGCTCGGGAAACATTCCGGCGGTCTGCTCGAACAAAGCGCGGCGCAAGGCATTCTCGCTGGTGCCGAAGCGTTGTGCGATTCCCGGCAGGTACCACACCGGATCGATGGCGACCTTGACGACCGAAACGCTGCCATTGTCGTGGACGATGGCGCCGTCGTTCTTCAGCCGCCCGGCGGCCAAGGCGTGCTGAATTTCATGCAGGTCGAGGCGGGCGCGGGTGACCGCAATGGTCGGGCGGATGTCGGTGCCCTCGGCGATTTCCGTTTTGAAAGTTTCCGCGACCAGATGTCCCCACGGATCGAGCGAAACGATGCGCTGCGGCTCGCTCCATTGCGCGAATGGCCCGATGGTCGCCGCAGGGAAGGTGTTGGTCAGATCCGGCCGGCGGATCGGATCGAGGTCGCCCGACGAGACGGCAAGCGCCCGGTAGACCGCATAAGAGCCGCCATGGCTGCCGATGACGTTGCGGTCCTGCGGCCGCGACACCGTACCGACGACGGGTCCGCGCTCGCGCGCGCTCGCCGCACCCCAGTGAATCGGAAAATGAAGCTTCGCTCCCGGTTCGGGATGGGAAGTCAGTCGGATGTGCTCGGTCCGGTTGGAGCGGTTCATGGCTGAATCCAAAAAAGCAGAAGACCCGCCGCCATGACGGGCCTTATCTCCAAGCGCTGAAGTAAATCGTGCAAGCTCTACGGGCGTGCAGGTGGGGAAGTATACCGCTTCCCCACGTTCAGACAATAACGCCGAGCAGCCTAATTAGACCTTAAAAATGGGGTGTGACGGCCGCTCATTCAAGTGGAGCGCCTTTCCGTTCTGGAATGAGAAAGGCGGTCGCGAGTATATCCACGAGATAGATCGTCGCCAGCAGCGCAATCGCGATTGTGAACGAGTAGGCCACCGCCAGCGTGCCGACCACGTAAGGGCCGAATCCGCCCACGCCGCGTCCGAGATTAAAGAGCACATTTTCGGCGGTGGCGCGGGCTTCGGTCGGATAAAGCTCGGATAAGAGCGCGCCGTAGCCGCCGAGCATGCCATTGACGAATATGCCCATGATCGCGCCGCCGATCAGTAAAGCCGTCGCGTTGGTCAATTGCGAGTAGACGAGCACCATGATGAAAGCGCCGGCCTGGAATGTGAACAGCGCCGGACGCCGGCCGACGCGGTCGGCGAACTGTCCGAACACCCAGATGCCGACGGCCATGCCGAGGACGGTCACGGCGGTCCACAATGCGGATTGCGTGAGCGTATAGCCGAAGTGGCCGGACAGATAACTCGGCAGCCAGATCATCAATCCGTAATAGCCGAAGTTCTGCACCGAACAGAGAATCAGCATGCCGAGACTGATGCTCGCGGTCGCGCCGTCCTTGACGAGGAGGCCGAGCGGCAGTTTCGGCTGGCGATTGCCGCGCCCGCTCCAGATAGATTTCCGGCTCGGTGACAACCAGCGCACGCCGAACGCGACGAGGCCGGGTACCAGTCCCGCCAGGAACATGCCACGCCAGCCGATCAGCGGCAGAAGGACGGGCGTGAGCAACGCGGCGACAAGCACGCCGGCTTGCCAGCCGAGCGCCACATAGGTGCAGCCGCGCGCGCGAAATTTGGCCGGCCAGGCTTCGGCAACCAACGTCATGCCGATGCCGAATTCTCCGCCCAGGCCCAATCCGGCGATGGTGCGGTAGATCAGAAGATCCCAATAGCTATGAGCGAAGGCGCACAGGCCGGTGAACACCGCGAATAACAGGATGGTCCAGGTCAAGACCTTGACCCGGCCGTAGTAGTCGCTGAGCACGCCGAAAATAAGCCGCCGGCGACGGCGCCGATCAGCGTCCAGGTCACCAGCGATCCCGCCTGCGGCGGCGTGAGATGCAGATCCGCCGAGATGGCGCGCAGCATGAAACCGAGAATGAGCAAGTCGAAACCGTCCATCGCATAGCCGATGGCGGATGCGGCGAGCGCCTTTTTCGGAAACGCGGCAAGCGTTTCGGCAGAATCGGACAGATGGGCTTGCGCGACGGTCATAAGGGTCCCTGCGGCAGAGCAAAGGCGAAGTCTGCCGTCATGGTGCGGCGGCCTCAAGCCCATTCATGCGGCGGTCCCCGCAATCTTTGTGGGCAACCCGTTGCTAGACGAGGGCTCGGCTGATTCCGCGCTCGATGGCGCGCCGGTAAATCAGATCGGCAAAGGCTATGTCTTCGAGCGCGATGCCAAGCGACTTGAACAGCGTGATGTCGGCCGGGCCGCGGCGGCCGGGAGCTTTGCCTGTGACGATGTCGCCGAGCTCAACGATGTCCTGCCACTTCAACCGCCCGGCAGCGATCAGATCGCGATATTCGGCGGCTTCTTGACGCGCTTGGGCGAGGTGATCGGTGGCCCGCACCGTCGCGCGCAGCACCGTCTCGCCGTCGACTTCGCGCCGCGCCGCGGCATTGGCGCCTGCGGCGTTGACGTGCACGCCGGATTTCAACCAGTTCGCCCGCATCACCGGCTCCGCCGATTTGGTGATGACGATAACGACGTCGGCGGCAACGACGGCGGCCTCTGCCGACGCTGCCGGCATCGCCGCAACGCCCAGTTCTCGTTCAACCCGGCGAGAGAAATCCTCGCGGTGCGCCGCCGTCGGGCTGAACACCCGCACTTCGGCGATGTCGCGCACGGCGCAGACCGCGGCCACCTGGGTGAAGGCCTGCCGTCCGGCGCCGATCACGCCGAGGGTGCGGACGTCCGGCTTGGCCAGAAGCTTGGTCGCAACGCCGCTGGCCGCGCCGGTGCGCATCCTGCCGAGATGGTCGGACTCGATCATTGCCAAAAGCCGGCTGCCATTTGCCGCATAGAGCAGAACGTGCGACGAGCCGGCCTTGGCGCCGATATGGTAGGCCTTCAGGCCAAACAAGCCTTTGGCGCCCCACGCCGCGCCCATCAAATTCAAATCGGCGTGCCCGCCCGCGCCCGCTGGCGCGGCAGATTGACAGTCGCCGGATCGGACCAGGTGGCGAATAAGTCTTCCAATGTGGCGATGGCGTCCTTGACGGTGACGAGCCGGCCGACGTCCTCCTCGGTGAGATAGATCGGCGGTTGCTCTGTCCCGTAAGCCTGGCCGGCCCCCCGGGTTTCGCCGCAGGTTTGGCGGCCGTTTTCGATTTTGCGGCTTTGGCTCTTGTCGCCGTCTTAGTCTTGCCCCTTGGTTTTGCGGCCTTGGATTTTGCGGTTTTGGACATGTTGTCGTTCACGTTTGCCGGTGTGGGGCTATAATCGCCACCGAGGGAGAAAGCACATGAAGGTCGAGAAGATCAAATATGCCTATGGGAACCGCTGACCGCCGAGGGCGCGCTGGTCTATGACGACACCGTTTCCGGCAGGCGCCCGGCGGTGTTGGTGGCGCCGAACTGGATGGGCATGACCGACAAGGCGGTCGAGCGCGGCAAGCTCGTCGCCGGCGACCGCTACGTCGTCTTCGTCGCCGACATGTATGGGCAAGGGACACGCCCGCGTCGATTTCGGCGAAGCGGCAAATCTCGCCAATCCACTGCGCGAAAATGCGATCGAGCAGCGCAAGCGCATCCGCGCCGCTTATGACGCGATGGTCGCGGAAGCCGGCAAGCGCAATCTGATCGACAACCGCCGGGCCGCGGTCGGCTTCTGCTTCGGCGGCGGTAATGTGCTGGAGCTGGCTCGCGACGGCGTCGACATCGCTGCCGCGGTGTCGATTCATGGCGACCTTAAAACCGCCCTGGCGGTGAAGACCGGCGCGGTCAGGGCAAAGCTCCTGGTCGCGCACGGCGCGCCCGATCCGGTGGCGCCCAAGGCCGATCGCGATGCCTTCGAGAGCGAGATGGATGCCGCCGGCGCCAAATGGCAGATGCTCGTCTTTTCCGGCGTGCTGCACGCCTATACCGATCAGGGCTCCGACGTTCCCGGCGTCGCCGGCTGGGACGAGCCGGCCTGCCGGATGACCTACGCGGCGACGCACCAATTCATCGCCGACGCGTTCGCCGGGCGGCTGTGATGCAGACGGCGCGCCTCACACGAAGGCGCGCTGTTTCCACGGAATCAGCGCACGTTCGGCCCAGTTGACGGCGCGATTGAGCAGCACCGCCAGAGCCGCGATCACGATCAGCGGCGCGAAGTATTTGGCCAGCGACAGCGTCTCGCCGTAGAATTGGAACATGTAGCCGATACCGGTCGCCACGATCAAAAGCTGGCCGACGATGATGCCGACGAGCGCCCGCCCGACGGCGATGCGCAGCCCGGCGAAAATGTAAGGCAGCGCCGCCGGCAGCACGACGACGTGGAGAATCTCGCGCTTGGTGCCGCCGAGCGAGCGCGCCACCTCGACCAAAAAGCTGTCCGCTTCCTTGGCGCCGGATTCGACGGTGAGGAGCTGCGGGAAGAACGCCGATACGAAAACGAAAACGATGAGCGTCAACTGACCGACGCCGAACCAGGCGATGAACAGCGGCAGCCAGGCGATGTTCGGAATCGACCAGAACACGAAGATGTAGGGATCGAGGATCCGGGCGGCGGGTCGGAAAATGCCGAGCAGCAATCCGAGCGCGGTGCCGAGCACGAAGGCGATGACGAGTCCGATGGCGAACGGCCAGACGGTCTGGGCGGTGGCACGGATCAATTCGCCTGACGCGGTCAATTCGACGAAAGCCGCAGCGACCTTGAGCGGGCTCGGCAGAATGATCGGCGGCACGTTCATGCTGATCACCTGCCACAGCAAAAGAAAGCCGATGAACGAAAGCGTCGCCAGGACGTAGTGGCTTCCGCCAACGGAGGCGAAGGAGAATTTCGCGCCGCTTGGCAACCGATCGGCGGATTGCGTCATAGCTCCTCCTTGATGCTCTGCCAGGCGATGCTGCGCAGATGCGCGAATTCCTTTTCGGCGCGTGCGTCGTAACTGTAGCGCGGCTGCGGCAGCTTCACTTCCAGCACTTGTTTGATGCGGCCCGGCCGGCGACCCATGATGACGACGAGATCGGACAGATAGATCGCCTCGTCGAGGTCATGGGTGATGAACAGGACCGTGCTCTTGACCCGGCCCCAGATGTTGAGGAGCTCGTCCTGCAGTACGGTGCGGGTCTGCGCGTCGAGCGCGCCGAACGGCTCGTCCATCAGCAGGATTTCCGGCTGGCGCACCAGGGCTCGCGCCAGGCCGACGCGTTGCTGCATGCCGCCGGATAATTGATGCGGATAATAGTGTTCGAAGCCCTTGAGCCCGACCATGGCGAGCGTGTCATGGGCGAGCTGCGTTTCCGCCGCCGTGAGCTTGCGACGGTGGGCCTGCAGTTGCACGCCAAGCGCGACATTGCCTTCGACGGTCTTCCACGGCATCAGCCCGATGCCCTGAAAGACCATCGACATTTTCGCGCTCGGCGCCGTCAAAAGGCCGCCGTCGAGACGGATTTCGCCGCCTTCCGCCGGGATCAGTCCTGCGGCCATGCGCAACAGCGTGGTCTTGCCGCAGCCCGACGGCCCGACCACCGATACAAAGCGGCCGCCGTCGATCTTCAGGCTGAAATCGGCGAGCGCCAGCAAGTCCTGCCCGCTCGGGCTTCGATAGGTCTTGCGGACGTTGACGAACTCAAGCTCACGCATGACAGCGGCCTTGAACCAGCGTTACCGTACGAACCACCCGCCGGCTCGGCGGCTCTGTCACTTTGCCGCGTCGGCCTTGCTGCCGTACCAGTCCGGAACGTCGGGCAGGCCGGGCGCGCCTTTGACGACGCCCATCTTGTCGAGCGCCGCTTTCAGCGGACCGGTATCGTAGACGTCGGACGGCTTGGACAGCGAGTCATTCGGGCTGTCATTTCGCAGCTTGTAGAACAAATCCATGATCTTCTGCGTCGCCGCGAAGTTGATGCCGCCGTTGACCGAGAAGTAGCCGCCGCTTTGGAACAACTCCCACGCGTCGTGGAACTGCTGGTCGTTCAAGCCGCTGTCCTTGTAGATCTTGCCGGCCGCGTCGACCCAAGAATTGGCGTTGGTTTGCCACTGGCGGTTGGCATCGAGCATCATCTCGACATAGCGGGCGGCGACGTCCTCGTGATCCTTGAGCCAGCTCGCCTGCGCCACCACGACAAGGCGCGGAATCGGCGGGGTGTGCTGGGAGCTGTGCAGGACGACAACGTGGACCTGCTTGGTGAAGCCTTTGGCCTCGGCGGTCACCGCACCGAGATGCGACAGGCTGGTGAGCGCGACGCGGCCGGCGTCCAAGGCTTGCAGGCGCGCTCCATCGGCGCCGGATACAGGGACCCACTGGAAGGAATTGGATTTGAAGCCCATGCCTTCGGCGGTCATCTGCGCGTTGAAGCGCTGGGCGCCGCCGAGACTGGCAACGCCCCAGGTCTGTCCGACGGCATCTTTGAGCGTCTTGTATTGGTTCTGGGCCCAGGCCTCTTCGTCGCCATAGGGCGTCATCACCATCAGGATCTTGATCTTGGCGCCCGAATAAATGCCGCCCAGCACGGAAATGATGTCGCTCGTTGCGACGTCCGTATTGTTGGTCACGACGGCCTGAACACGCGCCGGTCCGCCGCCGCCGAGCGCAGGACCAAGGTCGAGCTTCAGGCCGTGTTTCGCAAACAGGCCCATCGCATCCACCATTCTGTTGAAGGCGAGCGACGGATCCGGCGGCGGCTCGAGCTCGGTTGCCTTGATACTGGTGGTGCCATCGGCCGCATTCTGGGCGAAAGTGGCGGGCGCGCCGGCAAAAAGTGCCGCGGCGCCGGCGAACAAGGCAAAAGCGGTTGGCAAATTTAACCTGGGCATTTCGGACTCCCTGGGATGGCGTTTGCTGGGACATCCGCCGGCCGACAGGCGAGCGCAGCCCCCAATTTATTTCTCCGCGCGACCTTATATCGAAAGTTTCGCGACGAAGGAATTCCTCGCAGACTGCGGGTATTCATCGCACCGCCTGACGGCGGTCAATGCTTTTTGCGCATCTCGCCGGACGAATTGACGGTCGCGTGCAGGTTGCGCGCAAATTCGACGGCGCCGTAGACCGCCATGTCGGGCGCCGTCTTGACATATTCCTTGACGCCGAGGATGGCCGGTCGCGGCGCCTTGAGGATTGCCGCGCACAATGCGTCGGCTGCGGCATCGAGCTTGCCCGCGGGCACGACGTCGCTGACGATGCCGAAGCTCAGCGCCCGCTCGGGCGTTATCTCGGCCGTCGAGTAGACGAGATAACTCATCGCTTTGCGCGGCACCCGGTCGACGAACGACGACATCACCATGGTCGGCAAGATGTTGTGCGCCATTTCCGGGACCTGAAACACGGCCTGGTCGCTGGCCAGCGTGATGTCGCAGGCGGCGGCGATGGCGCAGCCGAAGCCAAGCGCGCGGCCCTGCACCACGGCGACGATCGGCACCTTGGCATTGCGCATGGCGCCGTAGCAGTCGAACACGACGTCGCTGAAGCTGCGGCGCTCGTAGGCGTCAGGCTCCGTCGGCGGACGTTGTCCCATTGCGGCGCGACCGACGCAAAAGTCCTCCGCCGGCGCCGCGCAGCACCACCACGCTCGATGTGGTCTCCGCGGCCTCGATGATGCGCGTCAGTTCGGCAACCATCTCGTCGGAAACCGCATTGCCACGCTCCGGCTGGTTGAGCGTAACGCGCAGGATCGGTCCGTCTTGCTTGGTCAAGATGTCAGGCATTGTTGCTCCTCAAATATTATTATTGTTTCGCCGCATGAATCGCGCGCCAGATTTTCTCCGGCGTTACCGGCATTTCGATATGGGTGACGCCGAATTCGGCCAGCGCGTCGACCACCGCATTGACGACCGCGCCGAGCGCGCCGGTGGTGCCGCCTTCGCCGGCGCCGCGCACGCCGAGCCGATTGGTCGGCGTCAACACCTCCGAAATCTCGGTGGTGAACGACGGCAATAGATCGGCGCGCGGCATGGCGTAATCCATGAACGATGCCGACAGCAATTGACCTTGCGCGTCGTAGGCGCACAGCTCCCACAAAGCCTGGCCGATGCCCTGCGCGGCGCCGCCGTGAGTCTGGCCGTGCACGACCATTGGATTGACGGCGCGGCCGACGTCGTCGACGGCGGTGTACTTGACGATGGCGAGCGCGCCGGTCTGCGGATCGATCTCGACCTCGCAGACATGGGCGCCATAAGGAAAGCCGAGCTGCTTGATGGTTTCATCGGAGGTTGCCGACAGGGGCCCGCGCAAATCGTCCGGCAAATTTGTGCCGCCTGCCGCCGCCCGCGCCGCCTCGAAAATGCCGATCGAGCGGTCGGTGCCTTTGACGGTGAAGCGTCCGCCCGCGAAGGCTATATCGTCTTCGGCGGTTTCGAGCAGATGTGAGGCGATCTTCTTGGCTTTCTCGATGACAAGGTCCGCGGCATTGCCCATGACGATGCCGGCGAGCCGCATCGAGCGCGCGGAATGCGAGCCGCCGCCCTCTTTCACGATATCGGTGTCGCTTTCATTGACGTTGACGTCGTCGAACGGCACGCCAAGCCACTCCGCCACGCATTGCGCGAAAGTGGTCTCGTGGCTTTGCCCGCTGGACAGCGTGCCGACGACGACGTCGACCTTGCCTTCCGGCTGCACGGTGATATCGGCGCGCTCGCGCGGATAGCCGCCGGTGGTTTCCAGATAACAGCACAGCCCGATGCCGCGCAGCCGCTTGCGCTTCTTCGCCTCGGCGCGGCGTTTCTTGAATCCCTTCCAATCGCCGAGCTCCATCGCGCGATCCATGACGGCGCGATAGGTGCCGTTGTCGTAGACGATGCCTTGCGCGTTCCTATAGGGCAGCGCCGACGGCGGAATGAGATTTTTCCGCCGCAGGCTCACGCGGTCGAAGCCGTGCTCCTGTGCGGCTTTGTCGATCAGCCGCTCGATGACGTAAATGACTTCCGGCCGGCCGGCGCTGCGATAGGGCGTCGTGCTCATCGTGGTCGACAGCACCGCGCGCGCCGCGATGTGCGACACCGGAATGCGATAAGCCGAAGTCACCAGCCCCACGCCTTTGACCAACGGCACGTAGGAGCCGGAATGGGCGCCGACATTGCTGAGATTGTCGGTGCGCAGCGCCAGGAACTTGCCGTCGGCGTCGAGCGCCAGTTCGGCCGAAACCGTGAGATCGCGCCCCATATAATCGCTGACGAAGGCCTCGCTGCGGTCGGCCGTCCATTTCACCGGTCGTCCGACGCGGCGCGAGGCCCAGACCACCAACGCAAATTCCGGAAAGAAGCTGTTGCGCGTGCCGAAATTGCCGCCGATCTCGCGGGCGATGACGCGGACATTGTCGAACGGCACGCCAAGGATCGCCGCGATTTCCTTCTTCTGGCGCACAATGCCGCCGGAGCCGGCATAAAGCGTGTAGCGGCCGCTCGCTGCGTCATAGATGCCGACGGCGGCGCGCGGTTCCATCGGCACGCCGGTGACGCGATTGACCCAGGTGTCGAGCCGGGTGACGTGGGCGGCGCGTGCGAAAGCCGCATCGGTCGCTTTGGCGTCGCCGACCTCGGCGTCGATCATGATGTTCGGCAAATCGTCGTAGAGCCGCGGCGCATGGGCGCGACGGCGGCCTTGGCGTCGGTCACGGCCGGCAACGGCTCGTAGTCGACGACGACCTTTTCCGCCGCATCCTTTGCCTGGACTACCGTTTCTGCAATCACGAAGGCGACTGCAGTGCCGACATGGCGGACGCGGTCGTTCGGCAATACGAAATGCGGCGCCGCCGGCACCGGCGAGCCGTCGCGGTTCGCGAGCACGATGTCCGGCGGCGTGCCGGGCGCGGTCAAATGCGGAATGCGCGACAGCCCGTCGGCGCGCGCATCGGCGCCGGTCAGCACGGCGAGCACGCCGGGCATGGCGCGCGCCGCCGCGACATCGATCCCGCGAATGAACGCATGGGCATGCGGCGAGCGCACCGCCGCGCCATAGGCCTGATTGGGGAAATTGAAATCGTCGCTGTAACAGCCGCGGCCGGTGACGAGGCGTAAATCCTCCTTGCGGCGGACGGTGTCTCCAATGCCTGCTTGCATGATGCTGTGGATTGAGGTTTCGCCGAGTGGAGACGCGATAGTCTCACAGCAGCGCGGAAGCGGCTAGTCACAGGCCAGGCTCGCAAGATCGTCGACGCAAGCTCTGGACGCAAGCCCTGGAATAGGCGTGGAAATCGGTGCTTCAGGGGCAAGCAGCCCGAGCTTTCACGCGAGAGTTCCATCGCAAAACCGACTTGGCAAGGCGACGAAATAACACACGAAATGTGGTGTTAATCCGCCGAAAGAGATTTACCGCCCTGGACCGGATGCGGGAGCTGTCCTAAGCTTCCCGGAAAAGTTGCTTCTGCCGGAACCGATTACGCACGCGAGCGATTCTCGCTCACAGGCGAGGCGAAAAACAGGGGGAGGGTGAAGTGCGACTTATCGCATTCCTAATATTTACGGCACTGTCGATCCTGCCGTTGCGTGCCGCGACATCCGACTTTGGTACCAAGGATGAAGCGGTGGCAATGGTCAAACGCGTTCAAGACATGTTCAAGAAGGACGGACCCGAAGCGACCTTCAAAGCGGTCTCGGACCCCGCCAACAAGGATTTTCACGATCGCGACCTTTATCCGTTCATTTACGTCAGGGACGGAGACAAAAAGGGACTTTGTGTCGCGCACGGCGCGCGGCCCGCATTAATTGGCAAGAATCTGCTCGGCCTCAAAGACCAGGACGGAAAATATCTCATTCAAGCGTTGGCCGATGTTGCCAACGGGCCTGGAAGCGGCTGGGTCGACTACAAGTGGCCGAATCCGATCTCCAACAAGATCGAAGATAAGACGAGCTACGTCGAGAAGATGGGAGATTATTTCGTCGGCGTCGGAATTTATCGCCAATGACGGCCAGCGGCGGGGCCGCTGCACCGCCTGAAAATGCGCAGCGTGCGAAGGCTTCGACCGACGCAAGTCCTGTTATGCGCATGTTCAATAATCTTTCGATTCAGCTCAAGGCGTCGGTTGCGTCGCTGGTGCTGCTGATTTGCCTGTTGGGCTTGGGCGTGAACGCCTACCTGACGTCGACCCGCACGGCAGAGGGGCTGCGGGTTCTCACCAACGAGCTCATTCCGAAGCAGCAGGCGTTCGCTCAAGTCAGCGAAGAAGTCATTGCCGCGCATATGAAGATATTCCGTTACGTTTCGTGGGCCAGCAACGGCGTGAGCGATATATTGCTCAAGCCGCTGTACTCGGAAATCAATGCAGATCTTGATAAGCTAACCGATCGCATTGCCGCTCTCGGGCAACGGCCGGATTTGTCCAGCCTGGAACGCACGGCCATGCAGGGGCTGCTGGCCAAGTGGCAGATTTGTAAAAATCAGACGAAGGACACGATCGACGTCGGGCAAACCGACGCGGCCATGGCAACGATGATGCTCGGCCAAACGGACGATACCTTCAAGGCCGTCGATACCGACTTGCAAGATATGTCCGAGGCAATTTCGTACAACGCCAGCGACATGAGCATGCAACTCTACGCTGACGCCCAGCGCAACAAAGAGCTCATAATATTAATAGCTTTGGCCGGAGTTCTGATCAGTACTTTTGTTGCAATAATAGTTGGACGATCGATCGTGCGTCCCATCGAGTCCATCACAGGCATCATGCAAAGCCTGTCGGCAGGCAACATCGATGTCGATATTGAACACCGCGAACGCCGCGACGAGATCGGGCGCATGGTCAGCGCCATCGATGTCTTTCGAAAAAACATCATCGAAAGGCACGCCATGCAGCGGACGCTTACCGAAGCTATTGAAGCAATATCGGAAGGTTTCTCGCTGTATGATTCGGAAGACAAGATCGCCGCCTGCAATACGCGATACCGCGAGATGTTTTCATATGGCCGCGACACGGACTTGGTCGGCATGTCGTTCGAATCGATCGTGTCGAACGCCATTCAAAACGACTTGATCCCCGAAGCCAAAAGCAATCCGCGACGCTGGCTCAGCGAGCGGCTGGAACGACACCGCAATCCCGGCGGTCCGCACGTCCAGCGCAGGAAGGATGGACGCTGGGTCAGCATCAGTGAGCGCAAAACCGCGAACGGCGGCGTCGTGGCGACCTATGCGGACATAACCGAGCTCAAGCAGCGCGAGGCGGAGCTGGACGGTCTCGTGCATGAGCTCGAGGTTGCGCGCGATGCGGCCGAGACGGCCAGTCGCACCAAATCGAGCTTCCTCGCGAATATGAGTCATGAACTGCGGACGCCGCTCAATGCCATCATCGGCTACAGCGAAATCCTTCAGGAGGACGTCGCCGGTCTCGAACAAGAAAGTATCGGCGGCGATCTCAAGAAAATCGAGAGTTCGGGGCGTCATCTGCTCGGTCTCATCAACGACATTCTCGATCTGTCGAAAATTGAGGCCGGCAAGATGGAGATGTTTATCGAAGACGTCGAAATCGAGCCGCTGCTCGACGAGGTGCGCGCGATTATCCAGCCGATGGCGGAAAAGAACAGCAACACGCTCGAATTTCGCCTGGCGAACAACCTCGGCTCTATACGCACGGACCGCATCAAGCTCAAGCAGAGCCTGCTCAATATTCTCAGCAACGGCAGCAAGTTTACGCAAAACGGCAAGCTGATGCTGGCCGCGAATCGCATCGCAAATGGCGGCTCGATGGTCCAATTTGTCATTTCCGATACCGGCATCGGCATGTCCGAGGAGCAGCTCGGCCGGCTGTTCCAGGCGTTCAGCCAGGCGGATGCATCTACGGCGAGAAAATACGGCGGCACCGGCTTGGGCTTGGCGATCACCCGGAATTTCTGCCAGATGCTGGGCGGTGACGTGACTGCCACCAGCAAGCTTGGCGAAGGTTCGACCTTCACGATTACGTTGCCTACCGGCCCAGTTGCGGCGGAGCAAGTGCGGCCGGCGGAAGCGCCGCAATTGACGCAAGGCTTTGCCGAAACTCCGACCGTGCTGATTGTCGACGACGATCCGGCGGCGCGGGATTTGTTGACGGCAAATTTGAAAGGGACCGGCTATCGTCTGGTGCACGCGGCGAGCGGCGACGAGGCCCTCGATCTGGCGCGCGCGATGCGACCGGATGCGATCACGCTCGATATCATGATGCCGAAGCCCGACGGCTGGGAGGTCCTGACTGCGCTCAAGGCCGACGCCGATCTGCGCGATATTCCGGTGGTCATCGTCACCATGCTGTCGGACCGCGGCATCGGCCTCTCGCTCGGCGCGGTCGATGTACTGACCAAGCCGGTCGACCGCGCGCGCCTGACCGCACTGATTCACAGCCTGAGCCGCCGCGACGGTCCAGTCCTGATCGTCGAGGACGATGCCAGCGCCCGCGACATGCTGCGGCAGACGGTGGAAAAGATGAGTTTGCCGGCGGCGGAAGCGTCCGACGGCCGTCAGGCACTTGCTTGGCTCGAAGCGCATCCGGAGCCAGCGCTCATCCTGCTCGACCTGATGATGCCGGAAATGGACGGATTCGAAGTTCTCGACACGCTCGCCGCGCATGCGCGGTGGCGGGATGTTCCGGTGATCGTGCTCACCGCTAAGCAGCTCACCGCGGCCGAGCGGGAACGCCTGCTGGGGCAGGCGCACAGGGTGATGGCCAAAGGCAGCGCATCGCGTCCGGATATCGCCGCGGCGATCGGCACGGCAATGCGGCGCCGGCCGCCGCGCGCCGCGGAGCGTGTGTAAGAGAAAGGCTGGGGTCATCCGATGGCGAAGGTTCTACTGGTTGAAGACAACGAAATGAATCGCGATATGCTTTCGCGGCGCCTTGTCCGTCGTGGATTTGAAGTGGTCTTCGCGGTGGATGGGCAACAAGGCGTTGACCTCGCCAAAAGCGAACACCCGGACATTATCCTGATGGATTTGAGCCTGCCGGTGATCGACGGCTGGGAAGCAACCCGGCGGGTCAAGGCCGATGAAGCGACCAAGCGCGTGCCGGTGATCGGGCTGACGGCGCACGCCATGAGTGGCGATCGGGAGAAGGCCATGGAAGCCGGCTGCGACGACTACGACACCAAGCCAGTCGAGCTAGAGCGCCTGATTGGCAAGATGGAAAAGCTGCTTGGCGCCGAAAAATCCTAGCGCGGAATCGCGGGAGGGACTTTGTCGACCACCGCATCAGAGGAACGACTCGACCGGGCACTGACGGCATTCCTGCGCCAGGAAGTGCAGGCGCCGGCGACCGCGGTGACCGAATTCCTCGACATGATCATCGAGGATGCCCGTCGGCTTCAGTTCGATCCGATGCTCCCGGACCTCAACAGGATGCGCAGTGCCAGCGCGCAATTGAACACGTTCGTCAAGACGATTATCCAAAACTCGGCGGCGGACCGCAACGCCGGCGAAGCGCCGGAGGAATTCCGCCGCCGGCTCCGTCACGATCTGCGCACGCCGCTCAACGCCATCAAGGGCTATAGCGAGCTCCTGATCGAGGACATGGAGGGCGATGGCGAGCAGCCGTTGCGGTCCGACCTTATGAAGCTCAAGGATTCCGCCGACCAGCTTCTGCGCCAGATCGATGCCATGGCGACGCTTATGCGCCAGAACGGCGGCGAAGAGGACGGCAGCGAGCGTACCAGGCAGCAGCTTGAGGTCGTAGCGGATGTATTGCGCATGGCGGCACCGTTGCGTGCGAGCGACGCGGTGCGCGAAGGCCTGCAATCGAACGAGATCCTCGTCGTGGATGACAATGCGGCCAACCGTGACGTGCTCGAACGCCGGCTGACGCGGGAGGGCCGCACCGTGGTAACCGCCGCCAGCGGCGCGACGGCTTTGGACCTCCTCATCACGCGGGAATTCGATCTCATCCTGCTTGATTTGATCATGCCGGAGATGAGCGGCTTCGAGGTGCTACGGCGGCTGAAAGCCTCGGAGCAGACGCGCGACATTCCGGTCATCGTAATTTCAGCGCTCGACGAGCTCGACAGCGTTGTGCGCTGCATCGAGGCGGGCGCCGAGGATTACCTGACCAAGCCCTTCAACCCGACGCTGTTGCGCGCCCGCGTCGACGCTTCGCTTGAAAAGAAGTGGCTGCGCGACCGGGAAAAGAAATTCATCGCCGATCTGGAGCAAGAGAAGCGACGCTCGGAATCGCTACTGTTGAACATCCTGCCGCAAAGCATCGTCAATCGCATGCGCGAGGGCGAGACCACGATTGCCGATCGGGTAAGGGAAGCCACGATCCTGTTTTGCGATCTCGTCGGCTTCACGACGATTAGCCGGGATTTGTCGGCGGATTACGTGATCGATTTTCTCGGCAAGATATTTTCCGCGTTCGACCGTCTGGCGGCAGAGTATGGCGTGGAAAAGATCAAGACGATCGGCGATGCCTATATGGCGGCGGCTGGAATTCCCGAACCACAAGCGGACCATGCGGCCCGCGTTGCCGGGCTCGCGTTGCGGATGCTCGATGCGGTGGACGATATCGGTGGCGCGACCGATCTGAAACTTCAGGCGCGCATCGGCATTCACACCGGCCCGATCGTGTCGGGCGTCATCGGTACGCACAAGTTCGCCTATGACGTTTGGGGCGACACGGTGAATACCGCAAGCCGGATGGAATCCCACTCATTGCCCGGACGCATCCAGGTGTCGGCGGCGACGCGCATCCTGCTCGGCAATTGCTTTGATTTTGAAGAACGTGGCACCATCGACGTCAAGGGCAAGGGGGCGATGGAAACCTTCTTCTTGAACGGTCAATTGCCGACGGTGGGCCATTGAAAACACATCGTCTCGACGCCGGACCCGCGACGGTACACTGGGGCTATTTCGACGCAGCGCTCAAACCGCTCTTGACCGTCGACCCGGGGGACGAAGTGGTGGTCTCGACGGTGTCCGGTCCGCCGGAGGCCGTTCCGCCGGAAAATTCCGGGCTCGCCGTGCCGGACGCATTGCGCGCCATTCACGCCAACGTTGCGCCGAAACTGAATGGGCCTCACATCCTCACCGGCCCGATTGCCGTGCGCGGCGCCAAGGCGGGGCAGGTGCTCGAGGTGCGCATCAAGGCGATCGATCTCCTCAATAACTGGGGCTACAACCGGATACGGCCGCTGTTCGGCGCTTTGCCGGACGATTTTCATCAAAGCCGCCTTATCCAAATTCCGCTCGATCAAGCACGCATGGTTGGACGTCTGCCGTGGGGGCTCGATCTGCCGCTGAAGCCGTTTTTCGGCATCATGGCGACGGCGCCGCCGGCAGCCTGGGGCCCGGTTTCCTCGCCGCCGCCGCGGCGCAACGGCGGCAACATGGACAACAAGGAACTGGTCGCCGGCACGGTGCTCTATCTGCCAATTTATGTCGACGGCGCACTGTTCTCCGTCGGCGACGGACATGGCGCGCAAGGCGACGGCGAGGTTTGCGTCACCGCGATCGAGACCGGATTGATTGGAACGTTCGAATTGCATGTGCGCAGTGACATGACGCTGGAATGGCCGCTTGCCGAAACGCCGACCCACATGATCACCATGGCGTTCGATCCCGACCTCGACGATGCGGTGGTGATCGCGCTGCGCGACATGATCAAGCTCATCTGCGCGCGGACCGGCCTCTCGCGCGAGGACGCCTATACGCTGTGCAGCTTGGCGGCCGACTTGCGCGTCACCCAAGTGGTGAACGGCTCCAAGGGCATCCACGTGATGTTGGAGAAGGCCTATCTCGCGCGTTAATGCGCGGCGAGCGCGTGTCCCTCGACACGATGAAAGCCGAGCCGCTGCATCACCGGCTCGTCCGACACGCGCAGCAGCATCGCGTCCTCGGCCGCCTCGTGAAAGTGCGGCCGCCAGGCCGGCGCCGCGATGACGTCGCCGCGGCGCCAGGCGAAGCGCTCGCCGTCGACGGTGGTGGCGCCCGAGCCATTGACCACCGCGTAGATGTTATTCGCGGTGGTCCGGTACGGCGCGGTTTTGACCTGCGGAGCGAGCCGCATCATCGATAGCGCGATCGTGTCCATGGCCGGGTCGCCGAGCGCGACATGGGTGCCGAACGGACCGGTGGGATCGGGCGTGGCGGCATCGAGACGTTTGAGAGTCTCGCGCAGCGGAAACACGAACGGCAAATCTTTGGTCGGCGGCGGGCTCGCGGCCGTCTCGTCGGCGCCTTCGTCTTCCGCCGGCTCGAAGAACATCGGCTCGAGCAATTGCACCAGCGGCACGTCGAGGAAATCGAGCCAATAGGCGCTGGCGCGGCTGTCATTGCCGTGGCCGTGGCTCGACCAGTTCGGCGTCAGCAACACGTCGCCGGGCTCCATCGCCAGCTTGACGCCGTTGACGTCGGTGTAGACGCCGGGCTCCGCGTCGACGATGAGGCGGAGCGCATTGGGCGTATGGCGATGCGCGCGCGCCCATTCGCCCGGCAGAATCATCTGATAGGCGGACACCATGGTCCGCACCGTGCCGTAGCTGTCGCCGGACGCCGGGTTGTACAGAATGAGATTGCGCCGCTCGGCGAGCTCGGTGTTGATCAGCCGGCCTGCGGCATCGAGCGCGCCGCGCGCCTGCTCGTAGCTCCAGTGCGCCGGCGCGAAATTCTTCTTCGGCGCCGGCCACAGCGAGGCCACCTTCTTGTTCCAGCCGGGTGCGATGCCGATTTGCGCAATCTTGCCGTACAGCTCCTCCAGCGTGCCGGAGCGGGCGAGGTCTTCTCGGGTGGGGGCCTGCATGGCGTTTCCTCTTTGCTATGCCGCGGTCGGGCTTGGAAGCATCTTACAAGTTATTCATGCGCCGCGCACGACGTCGATCAGCGCAGCAACGTCTTGCGGCAAGCTGTCGTCCCGCCAGGCGACATGGCCGTCGGGGCGTACCAGGACGAGTTTGCGTTGGTAGATCACGGCGGTTTGGGGCTCCATGATGCGGTGGAAGGTCATCGGCACGCCGCGCTGGCGTGCCGCGGCCAAAAGTGGCGCGGCTTCGGCCGCATCGGTGCCGAAACCGAGGAGGGCAAAGCCACGGCCGAACA
Source organism: uncultured Alphaproteobacteria bacterium (assembly GCA_963807125.1). Lineage (GTDB taxonomy): Bacteria > Pseudomonadota > Alphaproteobacteria > Rhizobiales > Xanthobacteraceae > BOG-931. The sequence goes on along the minus strand of CAWEAH010000008.1, from coordinate 142,391 downwards.
GATCGAGCGTGGAACGGCCGTCGGCCAACCAGGCGTGCGGCGCCCGATGTCCGGGCCGTGCCGTCGGCACATAGGTCTTTGCATCGTCGGGCGGCGGCGGCGTCCCGTCGGGCCAGCAGATCGGCGAGCCTTCGTAGCGGTAGCCGAGATGGATGCCGAGCGTGAACCATTCGCGCCGCATCGTCTCGGAGAATTCATGTCCGACTTTGGCTCGCGTCGCCGCGCCTTGCGGCGTGGGATCGAGCAGGTCGGGATGGACGCCGACGCCGAGCATGCGGCGCAGATTGCCGGCTCGCTTCGGCGACATTGCGCGCGCCGACCGGCTGGCGCTCGATGCCATAGGATTTCAGAAGCTTACCTCCGCCCCAGCCTTCGTGCACCGCGGCAAGCTTCCAGGACAGATCGACGGCGTCGCCGATCCCGGTGTTCATGCCGAAGCCGCCGGTCGGCGACATCACGTGCGCGGCATCGCCGGCAATGAAGCCGCGGCCATTGTCGTAGCGTTCGGCGACCAGTTCGCGCCGCACCCATGGCACTACGCTCAAAATCTCGAACGCGAAATCGCAACCGACCGCGCGCCGGATCGCCGCTTCAATCTCTTCGGTCGAATATTCGCGCTGTTCGGCGTCGCCAATGATCGAAAAGCGCCATTCGTCGCGGCCGTTGATGGCGACAATGGTCGCCCAGGTGCCATGCGGTCCGATAAAGATGTGCCGGTAGGCTTTGCCCTTGTCGTGCAGCGACAGCAGATGTGGGCAGCGAAAGATCACATTGGTCGTATAGGTCAGGACCGGATGGCCCCGCATCGCGATGCCGAGCGTCTCGCGCACCGTGCTGCGCGCGCCGTCGCAGCCGACGATATATTTCGCCGCGATCTCCTCGCGCGCGCCGGTCGCCGGCGTTTTCGACCACCGCCGTGACGCGGTCGGCGACTTTGCGTGAAGGACAAAAGCCGCCTGCGGTAGCGAAGGCTCACGCTCGGCCGCGACGCCGCAAAGGCCCGCAAGATCGGGTCGAACATGTTTTGCGGACAGCGCTCGCGCCGCTGCGGGCTCTGCGGCGGCGGTGGCGCCTGACCGATGCCGGGAAACCGCTCGCGGCCGAGCTCGTAGCCGGTGAGGCTCGTCAGATAGACATTGTCCTGGGCGTAATCGCGCGGGTAGGGCGCGGCCTCGACCGCCGGGACCAGGCCCCAGCGCCGGCAGAACTCCATGGTGCGGACGCCGACGAGGTCCATCCGCGGCTGGCCAGATCGAGCCGTCCGACTGCTCGATCAGCACGCAGGAAATGCCGCGCCAGCCGAGATCGCCGGCAAGGGCCAAGCCCACCGGCCCGCCGCCGACAACAAGGACCGGTTCGACGCTTTCCGACACGTTCTTTCCACCCCGGCGCCGAGAGATCGGCTTGCGGTTCGATCTCTATTGTAACGGGGAGCGGGTCAAGTATCCTCGCCCCGCCCGTCCAACAGAGAGAGGGGTCCGGTCGTATCGCTCGGGCCTCCGTATCATGCCGCGTCGAAAGTTCCCGTGGGCCAAGCTGACCGACGACGAGTTGCTGGAGGTCCGGCTCAAGGACCTCAAAGTGACCGTCGAGGGTAGTCCGTGGCTGCAGCGATGCCTGCATACGCTTTACGGCGAGCTCGCCGACCACGACATCCGCGTGCGACCGCACGCCTGGATTTCGAGCGAGTGGTTTTCCCCGGACAATACGCCGGGCATCGCCATTCCGTTCTATCTCGCTCATCCCCGGCTGCTGCGGCTCGAAAAGAAGATGATCCTCGACGTCGAGGGCGGCACCACGTCCGAATGCATGCGCATTCTTCGCCACGAATGCGGGCACGTCGTCACCCACGCCTATCAGCTTCACCATCGCCGCCGCTGGCAGCAACTGTTCGGCCCGTCGTCACGACGCTATCCGCGCTATTACCGGCCCAATCCGGCCAGCCGCAATCACGTGCAGCATTTGCGGCTGTGGTATGCCCAAAGCCATCCGGACGAGGATTTCGCCGAGACCTTCGCAGTATGGCTGCGACCGCGCTCGCATTGGCGCACGCGCTATGCCGGTTGGCCGGCGCTGAAGAAGCTCGAATATGTCGACGAGGTTATGGCCGAGATCGCCGGCAAGCGGCCGGTGCTCACGCATCGTGAAAAGGTCGATCCGCTTACGACCTTCACCCAGACGCTCGGCGAGTATTACCGCAAGAAGCGCGCGCTCTACGTCGTCGATACGCCGAAGACCTACGACCGCGATCTGCGGCGTTTGTTCTCGGCCGATCCGCGGCATCGCCACGGCGAAGCGGCGTCATCGTTTATCCGGCGCAATCGCGCCAGTGTGCGCGAACTGGTCGCCAAATGGACCGGCGAATATCAGCTTACTTTCGACGTAGTGCTCGACGACATGATCCAGCGCTGCCGCGAGCTCGATCTGCGCGCCGTCGGCTCCGAACGCAAGCTGATCATGGAATTCACGGTGCTGTTGACCGCGAAAACCATGCAAACATTGTTCGGTCCGTCACGACGAAGGTGGATCGCGCTATGAAGCGGCTGCGCCTTCTGGTGCTCGTTCACCCGGACTTGATCCCTCCGGAATCGAACAAGGGCTACACCGAACAGGAAATCAACGTCTGGAAGACCGAATACGACGTGGTGTCGACGCTGCGCGCCGCCGGGCACGAAGTTCGTCCACTCGGCGTGCACGACGAACTAAAACCTATTCGCGAAGAAATAAATTCGTGGAAGCCCGATTTGGTGTTCACGTTGCTCGAACAATTCCGCGGCGAGGCGATCTACGATCAGAACGTCGTCAGCTTTCTTGAACTCATGCGCGTTCCTTATACCGGCTGCAATCCGCGCGGTCTGATGCTGGCGCGCGGCAAGGATTTGTCGAAGACGCTGGTGCATTATCACCGCGTTCCGGTGCCCGCTTTTGCGGTTTTTCCGAAGGGCCGGAAAGTCAAGCGTCCGGCGCGGCTGTCGTTGCCGCTCATCGTCAAGAGCGTCAACGAGGATGCCTCTTACGGCATTTCGCAGGCCTCGGTCGTCGATACCGACGAAAAGCTCGCCGAACGCGTGAACTTTATCCACGAGCGCATCGGCACCGCGGCAATCGCCGAGCAATATATCGAGGGGCGCGAAATCTATGTTGGCATTGTCGGCAACGACCGCCTTGTCGTTTTGCCGATATGGGAGCTGACATTCCAGAACATGCCGGAGGGCGACTGGCTGATTGCCACGGAGAAAGTCAAGCACGATCCCGATTATCAGGAGCGCCGCGGCATCCGTCACGGGCCGGCCAAGGACCTCACGCCGGAGCTGAGCGCGCGCATCCAAGGCATGGCAAAGCGGATTTACCGGACCCTGGAGCTCGACGGTTATGCCCGCATTGATTTTCGCCTCGCCACCGACGGCACGCCGTATTTTCTCGAAGCCAATCCAAATCCGGAAATCGCCGAGAGCCAGGAGTTCGCGCTATCCGCCAAGCATATCGGCATCGACTATCCGGAATTGCTGCAACGCATCGTCACGCTCGGCATACGCCGCAGCTCGGCAGCCGCGATCGAGTGAAATGCGCCCTGCAGGCGTTAGACGCTGTTGTGCTTGTCACGCGCGACGTGAGAGCGGCGCTCGGCCTCACGGCCGCTTTTGCGGCGATCGGGCCCGGCCCGCCGAGCTTCGCGACGTTCGTGGCCATGCGCGGCGGTACGACCCTCTGTGCCTTTGCGAGATTTTGCTGCGGCTGCCGCCGCCCGCTTATCGGCTTCGGCCTGCTCTTGTCGGATCTGTTCGAGCTTGGCTTGCTGCAATCGCACTTGCTCGGCCTGCGCCTCTTCGACGCCGGCGAAAGCCGGCAGACTGCGGCAGGGCAGACGACGAACGAAAGTAAGGGCCTCGTCGTCGACCGCGATTTTGCGCCAATCGTCGACCGACAGCCCGGTGACCCGCACGACATAGCCGCGGGTCTCGCGCGGCAGATTGGCGCGGTGCTCGAGCCACTCGGCGACGCGGTGGGCGCCGGCATTGTAAGCGGCGGCGACGAAACCGAGATTGCCGAATTCCAGACGCAGGTCGCGCAGGAAGCGCGCCGAAGCCGGAATTGCCTGCAGCGGATCGAACGGATTGTCGAGGCCCGTTTCGGCGGCTGTCTCCGGCATGAATTGCGCGATGCCCAAGGCGCCTTTCTTGCTCACGGCGTCGTCGCGCAGCCGGCTCTCTTGCCAGATCAGATTGGCGAAGAACGGAATCGGCAAATCGTTGTCCTGCGCCGAACTGAAGACCGCATTGCAAAGGTCGTCGAGCGATAGGTCGCTGCTTTGTCCGGAGTTGTCGTCGGCACCGGCCGGGGCTTCGAAAGTGACGGTCGTTACCGGGTTGGCGTCGGGCTGCGATTGCGGCGCTGGAACCGAAAGCCGATCGGCGCGGCCGATCGAGGACTCGATTTCGACAAGCGACGGTGCGGCCGGGCCGCCGATGGTTTCGATCCTGCCGTCGAGATAGGACGAATAATCCGGCTCCGGCGCGGCGCTGGAAATTCCAAACAGCAAAAGCGCGAATGCAATGACGGCTCGCATTGCCCATCCCTCGAGGAGCGAATCGCTGCGGCGCGCGAAGCCGCCGCCGAACTTGATTAATGAAAGGTTTCCCTCGTCCTCCCCGGCGCTGATGCCGCCCCAAGCGGGCGGCTTTTGGGACGAATTGTGCGACATTCAAGGCGAATTGCGGCGCCGCACAACGCTTTGGAACTCGACGCTGTCCGCGGCTTGCGCGCCGTTTGACGAAAGCGGATATTAGTTACGGGCGTGACCAATTAACACGCGTCATTGCGGGCCCTAAATGAGGGTCCGAGAGCGCAAGCGGCCGATTCATACTGCTTGCGTGACCGGGCTTACCGGCGTGGGGGAGGTTCATGATGAATCAGGAAACCAGGCTTCGCCAAGCGGACGATAAAGTCGCCCATGCCGAACTTCGCTATCAGTCGGGCTTCGGCAATCACTTCGCGTCCGAGGCCGTGCCCGGCGCGCTGCCGGTCGGACGCAATTCGCCGCAGCGTCCGCCGCACGGTCTCTATGCGGAGTTGATTTCCGGCACCTCGTTCACGATGCCGCGCGCGGAAAATCGCCGCACCTGGACTTATCGCATTCAGCCCTCGGTGGTGCACCGGCCTTACGCACGAATCGACAACGGCCTTATTCGCAGCGCGCCGTTCAACGACCTCGACGCCACGCCGACGCAATTGCGCTGGAGCCAGATCCCGGTGCCGGATGAGCCGACCGATTTCGTCGAGGGCCTTGTGACGCTCGGCGGCAACGGCGACGCCACGACGCAAGTCGGCATGGCGGTGCATATTTACGCCGCCAACCGCTCGATGACGGAGCGCTACTTCTACAATGCGGACGGCGAAATGCTGATCGTACCGCAGCTGGGTCGCGCCCGCTTTGCCACCGAGCTCGGCGTCATCGACGCGTCGCCGGGCGAGATCGTCATTCTCCCCCGCGGGCTTCGTCTGCGTGTCGAACTGCCGGACGGTCCGTCGCGTGGCTATGTCTGCGAGAACTACGGCCAGCCGCTGCGGCTGCCGGAGCTCGGGCCGCTCGGCTCGAACGGACTCGCCAATCCCCGCGACTTTTTAAGTCCGGTAGCCGCTTACGAAGACACCGACGCGCCTTGCGTGATGGTGGCGAAGTTCCAGGGCAATCTATGGGCGGCCGAGATGGCTCATTCGCCGCTCAACGTCGTCGCCTGGCACGGCAATTTTGCGCCATGCAAATATGAGCTTAAGCGTTTCATGGTGATCGGCACGGTCAGTTTCGACCATCCCGATCCGTCGATCTACAGCGTGCTAACCGCGCCGTCCGACGTTCCCGGCATCGCCAATATCGACTTCGTGATATTTCCCCCGCGCTGGCTGGTCGGCGAGGATACGTTCCGTCCGCCCTGGTACCATCGCAACGTCATGACCGAGTTCATGGGCCTCTTACAGGGCGTCTACGACGCCAAGGCGGAAGGGTTTCTTCCCGGCGGCTGCAGCCTGCACAATTGCATGACCGCCCACGGTCCGGATGCCGAGACTTGGCAGCGCGCGACGGGCGCGGCGCTTAAGCCGCATAAGCTCGAGGATACGATGGCGTTCATGTTCGAGAGCCGTTACGCCATGCGGCTCACCCGCTACGCCGTCGAATCCTCGGAATTGCAGCACGACTATTTTGAAGGCTGGCAAGGGCTGGAAAAGCACTTTAAAGGTCGGTAGCGATCTCTCCAGCAAAGGAAATGCAGCCGTGAAGTATCGTGGAATGAAGACTGCGCTTGGCGCGGTATTTGCGCTGGCCTGCGGCATCATGAGCACGCCCGGCTTTGCGCAGGACGCCGCGCAGAACTATCCGTCGCATCCGATCACCGCCATCATTCCGTTTGCCGGCGGCAGCGCCAGCGACGTGGTCAGCCGCGTGTTGTTCGATAAGATGTCGAAGCTCTTGGGGCAGCCGATTGTCGTCGAGAACAAGCCCGGTGCCGGCGGCAATATCGGCACCGCCGACGTCGCCCGCGCGGCGCCCGACGGCTACACCATTCTCGGCGGGGGTTCGGGACCGGTGGCCGCTAACGTGACGCTGTACAAGCAGCTCGATTACGATCCGCAGAAGGACTTCGAAACCATCTCGCCGTTCGCGTCCTTCACCATCGTGGTGGCGGCGAGCACGAAGCTGCCGGTCAACACGCTGCAAGAACTGATCGCCTATGGCAAAGAGCATCCCGGGCTTAATTTCGGCTCGGTCGGTATCGGCAGCTCACAGCATCTCGCCGGCGAATATTTCAGCCAGTTGACCGGCGTAAAGCTCACCCACGTGCCCTATCGCAACATCGGCCAATACGCGACGGACCTGATGTCGGGCCAGGTCCCGCTCGGCTTCCAGTGGTATCCGAACATTGCCGCGTCGCTGCAAGCCAAGGGCGCCAAGGCGCTGGCGGTGGCCGGTCCCAATCGGCTTGAAATTCTTCCCGATACGCCGACCACCAAAGAGGCCGGCTTGCCGCAATATCAGGTCTCCGGCTGGTTCGCGCTGTTGGCGCCGAAAGGCACGCCGGCGCCGATCGTGAACAAGCTCAACAATGCACTCAAGGAGGCGGTGGCCGATCCGCAAGTGCACGCCGGCTTCGAGCGACAGGGTGCCGAGACGATGTATCTGCCGCCCGATCAGGCTGCAAAATTCATCTCCGACGAGATCAAGAAATACCACGACATCATCGTCAACGCGCATATCGCGCAGATCGAGTGACCGCGCGGCGCCGATAATGCGCGCCTATCCGGGGCGTCTCGCCGGGGCGGGGACGCGATCGTGCGGCGCCGCTGCCCGGGGAACGTCGACAATTCTCAATTCGACGGCAAAGCCCCAAGCCGGATCGAAGCGGTGAATGTGATAAACCGGCCGGTTCTTCATGGGCGCGGGATACTCACCCTTGCGCAGGGTTGTCGCGATGCTCGGCATCACCGTTGCCGGGATGCTGCCGACGCAACCGGCGGTGCCGCGGTGAACGTGGCCGCTGATGACGGCCACCACTCGCTCCGAATGCTGCACCGCCCGGCGCAATCGCTGCATCATCTCCGGCGTCTCAAAGTTGACAGCGTCGGGTCCCACCGGAACCTCAAACGGCGGATGGTGCGCGAAGACCGCGATCGGCTTGGCGGTGTCGGCTTCGATCATGCCGATCAGGCGCTTAGCTCGCTCGGCACAAAAGTCGCCTTTGTTGCTGTGCGTATTGAGCGTATCGACCGCAATCAGCCGTACCGGAAAATCCTCGACGGCATAATCGATAAAACCGGAATCGGGATCGAGATAGCCGCCGCCAGCAAAGGCCGCGCGCAAATTCGCCCGATCGTCCTTGTTGCCGGCCAGCACGTAAACCGGCCGCTGCGCGTGAGCGAGAATCGCGGCTGCTTTGGCATATTCATCCGGCCGTCCGTTATGGACGATGTCGCCGGTGTGAACGATCACGTCGGGCGCCGGATCGAGCGCATTGATGTCGGCAAGGGTGCGTTCGAAATCGCTTATTCTCAGATCGGCGTCGGGGGTATCCAGCGCGATATGGGTGTCGGAAATCTGCGCGATAATCATGGCGCAGAAGGCCGGCCCGCCGGTCGCAGGCTCGCATAATACTCCTTCAGAATCGCCACCACTTCCGGCCGGCTGAATTCGGGGGGTATGTCGGCGTCGGTCGAGAGCATTTCGCGCTGCTGCGTGCCGGAAATCGAAATATGAAATTTGGGATCGTGCGGACAAGTCTTCGCCGTCGCCATGCCGTAGCATTTGCGGCAATAGAATGTGACGTCGATCTTCAGCGGCTTGGTGAGAAGCGCGCCCTCCCACAGTTGATCGAAAATATGGTGCGCATCGAACGGGCCGTAATAGTTGCCGACGCCGGCGTGATCGCGCCCGACGATCAGATGCGAGCAGCCGAAATTCTGGCGAATGAGGGCATGCAGCAGCGCCTCGCGCGGTCCGGCATAGCGCATCTCGATCGGATAGCCGGCCTGGATGACGGTTCCCGGCCGGAAATAATTGTCGATCATCGCCTGGATGGCGCGGGTTCGCACCTCGGCCGGGATGTCGCCTTCCTTCAGCTTGCCGAGCACTTGATGGATGAAAACGCCGTCTGACACCTCGATCGCGATTTTCACCAGATATTCGTGGCTGCGATGCATCGGATTTCGGGTCTGGAAGGCGGCGACTTTCGACCAGCCGCGATCGAGAAACATCGCCCGCGACTCCGCAGGACGGATATAGAGCTTCGGATATTTGACGGGGTAATCGCCTTCGTCGATCACCCGCACCGGGCCGCTCAGATTGACGTCGCCCTGGCTCAAGACCTTGGCCACGCCCGGATGTTTCGGATCGGCGGTGCGATAGACGTGTTCGGCCTCGAACCGCTTGTCGATCGAATATTTCTCGCGAACGTTCATCAGCGCGAGGATCTCGCCGCTCTCGGCGTCGACGAGCGCGACTTCCTCTTCGGCGCGGATGCTGTCGGCGAGATCTTTGCTGACCGGAAGCGTGATCGGGATCGGCCAGAACAAGCCGCCGGCAAGCTTCATGTCCCGGCAAGAGCCGCGCCAATCGTCATGCCCCATGAAGCCGTCGAGCGGCGTATAGGCGCCCATCGCCAGCATGAAGCACGTCGGAGACCGCGCGCGAGTCGAGCGGAATTTTGCGAAGCTTCTGCGCCCGCCGGCGCTCGGCCGCCCGCTCCGTCTCGGGCAGCAGCAGCGGCTTGACGGACTGCGAGCCGTGCGGCGGTACGAGCTGCGGCATGGCAGCTCTACGGCCGCTTTGGAGTCTCGTATTCGGCTTCCTTCTGGAACGGTTCCCAGACGGTTTCGAAACCGACAAACCCCTTTTCGTTTGGCTCTTTCTGACGCGTCGTCAGAAAGCGCGCGTGGCCGTCAGGAACTTTGGTGATTGGTTTTTGCTCGCTGCTCATAAGTCACCTTTTGCATTGAAACCGGGATTGTCATTCAAACAGGCCGCATGAGTGACGGGTCGATAGCCGCCTGTGCGCCGATCGCTCCGCCCGCTCTTGCTTCTTCGTCGGTCGGCTCGCGCACGGTCACGATCTCGAGCGTAAAGACGACCTCTCTGCCGCAAAGCGGATTGTTGCCGTCGACCGTCAGCGTCTTGTCGTCGATCCTCGTCACGAGAAAGCTGCGGGTCTGACCCTTGTCGTTTTCCATGAGGATGGAAGTGCCGACCTTCCGATATTCCTCGGGAACGTTCTCGATGTGATCCGTAAAAACCAGCGACTCGTCTCTGGCGCCGAAGATCCGATTGCCGTCGATCGGCACCTCGATGACCTCGCCGGCGGATCTGCCCTCCAGTTCCGCGTGTACGAAGGGGGCCAAAATTTCATTGTGTCCGTGAACATAGCCCAACGGAAATTCGACCATGGTGAGAACATGCCCCGATTTCTTGTCGGTCACCTTGTAGGTGAGTTCGACATATTTGCCATCGTGGATGGTTTCACTCATGTCGAATCCGAACCGCTCAGAAGATGGACGCACCGAAAATCCTGATTTTTCCATCCTCATAGCCGAGGACAAGCCGGCCAAGCCATTCACCGGCCTTTTTGGTGCTGCGTTGCCGGTAGAGAACCGTCACATGCTCGCCGCGGCGGATAATACCGAGATAGTCGAAGTGTCCGGACAGATTTCTGGCAAGCTCGCTGTTGGCGAACTGGTGGCCGGCCGTAACCTGATTCATGGCAAGCGCCATGGAGCTGGAGAAATTCTTGACGAACTCTCCGTACTTGCCTTCGTTCGAATTCTTGACGAGGTCGCGCCACAGCGGCTCGGCTATGGCCCGTATCTCCTCGTCGGTTTTTTCAATAATGTTCACGCGCGGTTCTCTGGGACCGTGAAAGACCGGATCTGTAGAGTGCATCGAAAGCGACATGCTTGGTCTTTCTTTGCATCCGGGCGGACGTTCAGCGCGATCGTCCGCCCGGAGCAATTGTTACTCGTCCGCCCCAACCAGGTGATAACAGGGCGCCTTCTCCATGGTGTATTCACCGGTCTTCGGATCGCGGCGCGAAACAGTCAGTACGTGCCAGTTTGCGTCGTCCACCTTCATGGCGTCGCCGCGGTAGTAGTAGCCCGGCCAGCGGGTTTCCTTGCGGAACAGCGTGTGCTGCGTGACGCACTCTGCGGCGCGATGCCGGTGCTTGAGCTCCCACGCGCGCAGCAACTCGTGAATATCCTTTGCGGCCAGGCTTTCGAGATCTTCCTCCATGACCTTGAGCTTCTTGAGCGCGATATTCAGGAGCTTGTCGTTGGTCATGTAGCTGACCGTCACCCCGCCGCAATACTCGTCCATGAGCTTCTGCAGACGATCCAGGCCCTGCTTGGGATTGATGTAGTGCGGGTTGACATCGCCGGCCACGATCTCGTTGCGGTAGATCTTGTAGTGCTCCAGCGGCTTGTAGATTTCCTTCTTGCGGCGGTCGATCTGCTCGTCGGATACGACGATGCCTTCGGCCTTGCCGTCGTCGATATATTTACAGGCAGCCTTCGCGGCGAGACGGCCCTCGGTGAACGAGCCGGATGAGAAGGCGTGCGGCGTGCCGCCGACCGCGTCACCGGCGCCGAACAGGCCTTCGATCGTCGTCATGCGGTTGTAGCCCCAGAAATACTCGGGCGGAGAAACGTCCTCGGGACCCGAGCACCAGGCGCCCGAGCAGGTCGCATGCGAGCCCATGACGTAGGGCTCGGATGTGGTCAGCTCGGGGTTCTCGTTCTTGGGGTCCACGTCGGTCGAAGCCCAGAGGACCGCCTGGCCGATGGTCATGCCGAGGAAGTTTTCCCAGCCGACCTCTTCCAGATGAGGATCCTGGAAGGCCTTCATGGTCACCATGTGAATGGGGCCGCGGCCGGCATTCACTTCACTGATGATGCAATGGTTGCGCAGACAGGTCGGGATCGGCCTATGGGTTAAGTGCGAAGCTTCCGGATCCAGATATTCCTTTCCGACCATTTTCTGAAGTTCGGGGAACCACTTGGATTCATACTCCTCGCCCAGACAATTTTGCGTATAGGTCTTCAGGTGCAGGAAATAGGCGCCGACCGGGCCGTAACCGTCCTTGAAACGCGCCAGCACGATGCGGTTTTCCATCTGCGTCATCTTGGCGCCGGCTTCGATCATCAGCCCATAGGCAGACGCGGACGACCAAGGCGCATACCAGGTACGGCCGGAACCTTCGCCCACCGAACGCGGCTTGAAGATATTGGAAGCGCCGCCCGCGCCGCAGATCACGGTCTTGGACTTGAAGACGTGATAGTTGCCTGTGCGCACATTGAAGCCGACGGCACCGGCGACCCGGTTCTCCTTGCCGTCATCCATCAGCAGGTGGGTGACGCAGATGCGGTTGAATACCTTGTCCGCGGATTTCTTGGCGGCCTCGGCCACGATGGGCTTGTAGGACTCGCCATGAATCATGATCTGCCATCGCCCCTCACGCAGATAGCGCCCGGTTTTCGGGTCCTTCATGATGGGCAGGCCCCACTCTTCGAACTGGTGCACCGTGGAGTCGACGTGACGGGCCATATCGAACAGCAGGTCTTCGCGCACCAGCCCCATCAGATCGATGCGCGCGTAGCGGACATGGTCCTCCGGTTTATTTTCGCCCCACCGGGTCCCCATGTAGCAGTTGATGGCGTACAGACCCTGGGCGACCGCGCCGGAGCGATCGATATTGGCCTTCTCGGCAATAACGATCTTCTTGTTCTGACCCCAGAATCTGGCCTCCCAGGCGGCACCGCTGCCGCCGAGGCCTGCGCCGACGACCAAAATATCGATGTTGTCTTCGACGATCGTTTTGTAAGCCATCAGTAATACACGCCTTTCTTCAGCTTGAGACCGGCTGACTGAAGGGTATGCAAACCGCCGTCATCCATGCGGATCCACTTTGGCTCATTGTACAACAGCTGGCTGTCGCGCATTTCCTGGCTGGGCGCGGGAACGTCGGCGAGCTTCGGGATCGCCTGCCCCCAAGGCTTGGTCGTGATCGGCGACAGGAAATTCTTTTCCGTGCCGTTCCGATATTTGATCTTCCAGGCGATCGTGCCTTTCTCTTCGTCGCGGATGACGCGAACGCTGTGACCGAGCGGGGCGAAGTCGGCATATCCGCGCACATCGATCGCATTCTGCGGGCAAGCCTTGACGCAGGAGTAGCACTCCCAGCACATGCTCGGCTCGATGTTGTAAGCGCGACGATAAGTCGGATCGATGTGCATGATGTCCGAGGGACAGATGTCGACGCAATGTCCGCATCCGTCGCACCTTGTCATATAGACGAAGGTTGGCATTAGTCGGCTCCTTAGCTGTTCCAGTAGAACTTGCGAGCTGTTTCCTAATAGTGGCGTGGCGCTTCGCGCTTGATGCCAAGTCCCATTTGCATCGGAGCCTTTTGCAACAGCTCCATGGAATGTCGTTTCTGTTGTTCGGGATCGTCACGGGTCAGCGTCGGCAAATTCTGGGCCGAACCGTTGGCCTTCGATGCTCGTTTCTCGAGCGCCGCGGCCGGCTTGAAGAACATGTGCGAGAACTTCGACCACGGGATCGATCCGAACAGCACCGTGGTGGCGATCAGATACAGCGCCAAGAACAGGTAAGACCAGTGCGGACGTGTCCCGTCGTCTCCGCAAACGCCCAGATCAGGCCGAGCGTGGCGCTGATGACGAGCGAAAGAATGAACAGATCCGCGCGCATGATGCGGAACGGCGACTGGCCTTCGGCCGCGACGTCGACGCGGATGAAGAACCAGAACCAGTAGCCGCCGACGCAGATCATCAGCGCGCCAAGCCACCAAAGAAGCGGCCAGTATGACGGGGTCGGCGTCGCGGGCGTCGGATAGCAGAACACCATGGCGATCGTGGCCACGACATAAAAGACGAAGCCGTACATGCCGAGGAGATGCGCGAGCCTGCGCTTCATGTTGCAAAACTCGCCCGAGGCCAGCACATCGACAACCGCGGACTGCACGGCCAGCGACACCATTTCGCCGCCGCCGACCCGGTGCCGCGCTTGGCTCTTCGAATCTCGCCAGTTGGCGAAGAAATATGCGGCGCTTCTTTTGTGGATGATATCGAAGAGCGTGCCGCTCACGACCAGGACGATCATGACAGCGACGTAGGCTTGCATGACGGCTGGCGAGATGGACGCCGAAAGCTCGGCGAACGGATTGGCTGTGAACATTGATTGCCGTCCCGAATGAGCGTTTCCGAAAGGCACGATATCCGATGCAGCTCGTCAGCCGCAATCGAATTGTTTTTATTTATCTATTACTCTTGTCATTCCAATCGATATGTTCGATTAATTTGCGCATGACCCTCGACCAATTGCGTATCTTCATTGAGGTCGCCGACCGCGGGCATGTGACTCGTGCGGCCGAAGCTCTGGGCATGAGCCAATCGGCGGTGTCTGCCGCCATCGCGGCCTTGGAATCGACTTATCAGATCAAGCTGTTCGACCGCGTCGGCCGCGGCATCCAGCTTACCGAGACCGGCCGCACCTTCCTCCGCGAAGCGCGCGCCGTGCTCGACCGCGCTTCGATGGCGCGTGCCGTGCTGCAAGACCTCGCCGGCGGTCCGGCCGGGCCGGTGAGTATCGCCGCCAGCCTGACGATCGCGACCTATTGGCTGCCCCGCCGGCTTGCCGCGTTCCACGCCGCGAATCCCCGCGTGCGTCTCGATGTCGTGATCCGCAATACCCATGACGTCGAGACCGCCGTCATCGAGGGCGAAGCCAGTGTCGGCTTGGTCGAAGGTCCGACGCAGCATCCGGCCTTGACCCGGCAGCAGATCGACCATGACCGGCTGGTGCTGGTGGTCGCCTCGGATCAGCCGCCGTTGCCGGTCGATGCGTCGGGTCAACTCGATCTCCGCGCCATCACCTGGGTGATCCGCGAAGCCGGTTCAGGCACGCGCCGCGCGCTTGAGGATTTGGCCGGTCGTGGAGGCCTGTCGCTCGACGATCTCAAGATCGCTCTGGTATTGCCCAGCAACGAAGCGGTACGCGAAGCCATCGAGGCTGGCGCCGGTGCGACGATCGTATCGCGCCACGTCGTCGCCTCCGCCATTGCCAACGGCACGCTCAAAGCGATCCCGGTGGATTTGCCGCTCCGGGAATACGCGCTGGTTCGCCACCGCGACCGGCACGAGACTCTGGCGCAACAGACTCTCGTCGCGCATCTGACCGCAGCAGCCGATGCCGCATCGTTGGAGCGCATCTGACCGGCTGGAGCGTTCGTCATATGCCGCAAAGGCGCTTGCCCGGCGCTCCGTAATATCTAGGCTTCGAGCGCCGCGCCGCGCCGCGGCCGGTGCCGAGAGAAAAGGGGAGGACATCGTGGTGAAGCTGACGACGATCATCGTCGCGCTGGCGGCATTAGCCGCCTTGGGAGTCGAACGGCCGCAAGCCGCGGACGATTATCCGAGCCGTCCGATCGTTCTGGTCATCCCGCTGCCGCCGGGCGGCACCAACGACATCATGGCCCGGGCGGTGTCCGATAAGATGAGCGCCGAGCTCGGCCAGCGCATCGTGGTGGAAAATCGCAATGCCGGAGGCAGCGGGACGGTCGGCACTCGCGAAGTCGCCCATGCAACTCCCGACGGCTACACCCTTATTCTTGGCTATACCTCGACGCTCGCGACCGGCCCGCATCTCTACAAGGACGTCGGCTACGATCCGCGCAAGGATTTTGCACCGATCGGCTTGATTGCGTCAGCGCCGGCGTTGTTGCTCGTCTATAAAGACGTGCCGGCTCGCAATGTCGCCGACTTGATCGCGCTGATGAAGAGCTCCAAGGAGCCCTATCAAGTGGGCACGCCCGGAGCCGGGACCGTGAACTACCTGGCATCGGTTCTGTTCGCGCAACAAGCCGGCGTCAAGGTCGAGCAGATCATCGAAAAAGGCTCAAATCCGCTGATCACCGACATGATGGGCGGCTTCGTCAAAGTCGGCTTCAATCCCATTCCGGTATCGCGCGCCGCGCTTGACGGCGGCTACATTCGGGCGCTGGCGGTGACTTCAACCGGACATTCGACGCTCATGCCGAATTTACCGACGCTCGCCGAGTCCGGACTACCCGGGTTCGACGCGACCTTGACCTATGGTCTCCTCGCTCCGGCCGGGACACCGCGGCCGATCGTGGAGAAATTAAACAAGGTCCTCAACGATGCGTTGGCCGACCCTGACGTCCGTAAGCGCATTGTCAACGAAGGCGGCGAACCGGAGCCCGGACCGCCGGAGCGTCAGGCCGCGGTCATCGACCACGAGGAAACCAAATGGGCGGCGGTAATCCAGGCGGCCGGATTGCAACCGAAGTAGAGACCGAACGCCGCGATCGCTCTACAGACGCCGACCGAAACCGCCGCGGAATCCTGTCGTCAACAGCGAGATGACGAACAGCACCAGGGCGACAAAGAACACGATCTTGGCGATTCCCACCGCCGCTCCGGCAATTCCGCCAAAGCCGAGAATTCCGGCGATAAGCGCGATGATCAACAGCGTAACGACAAGGCTCAGCATTGTTCGCTCCACGAATTCGACATGGAGTTAAACCCGGAGCGCGCGCGGCGGTTCCGCGGCGGACGCGATCAGGCTTGGTCGGGATCGTTTTTCGGCGGAAATAACGCCACGCCAAGCAGCAATAGCAGTGCTAAAGTGGCGTATATTTGCAGTCCGGAATGGTGCAATGCGGCGGCGAACTCCCCGCAGACACGATCGATGTTTGCAAGAATGGTCATAGCGCCGTTCATCGAAGTCCCTCACCGAAAAAGCCCGACGTGCCTTTGCAGGGCGAAATCAGCGAAAGTGTGGCCGCAGGCCGCGAACATCGCTGATAGTTCCAGCAGAAATCGCCGTCGATCGAGCAGGAGGCTAATGGCCTAGAGAAGCCGTCCGGCATTGTCGAAGAACGAATGCGGCTCGCTATGCTCTGCCGATGCGGTAAAGTTACACGCACGATAATATTGCAAATCGATGACAGAGGCGACTGATGGAGCGAATATCGAACAAGGGGCGGCGGTTCGTAACGGCGCCGGGGTGTACCGCCATCGTCTTTCTGGCAGCGATTGCGACGGCCTCGCTGGGTGCTGCCGCAGATTATCCCGCGCGGCCGATCACGCTGATCGTTCCCTATCCCCCGGGCGGCGGCAACGATGTGATCGCACGGCTCGTCGCCGGCAAAATGAGCACGGACCTTGGCGAACCCATCGTCATCGAGAACCGCGGCGGCGCCGGCAGCACGATCGGAACCCGCGACGCGGCAAGAAGCACGCCGGACGGCTACACAATACTCATTGCTACAAGCGCGCTCGCGATCAATCCCTCGCTGTATCCGGACGCCGGTTACGATCCGCGCAAGGATTTTGCCGCCATCGGCCTAATCGCATCGAGCCCAAATCTCGTCGTGGTCACTCCCTCGACGCCGGCCCATTCGATCGCGGAGCTCATTGCGCTGGCGAAGAGCAAACCGGAAGGCCTCGATTTCGCCTCGACCGGAACCGGCACCAGCACCCATCTTTCCGCCGAGCTGTTTGCCGAAATGGCCGGCGTGAAGCTGAATGCGATTCCGTACAAGGGGGTAGCCCCGGCGATCACCGACCTCATGGGCGGACAAGTGCCGCTGATGTTCTGCCCGACCGCAAGTGTCGTGGGGCTGGTGCGGCAAGGCCAGCTGCGAGCCCTTGCGGTGACCGGAACGAGGCGCTCGCCGCTGTTTCCCGATGTGCCGACGGTCGCGGAGGCTGGCTTGCCGGGCTATGCCGCCGAACTGCATTACGGCCTCGTCGCACCCGGCGGTACGCCGGCGCCGATCGTGGCGAGGCTTAATCGCGCGCTTGATGCCGCGCTGGCCGATCCGGACGTCAGCGCGAAGCTCGCCGCCGACGGCGAGATAGTCCTGCCCGGCACTCCCGCCGCCTACGCGGCGGATATCGTCAATGAAGAAGCGAAATGGTCGGCTATCATCAAGAAGGCGGCGTTGCGTCCGCAATGATTCTGCGGGGCTGACAAGGACCGTTCATGAACTTCGAATTTACTGCAGAGCAGAATCAGTTCGCCGATTCGGTACGCCGCTTTGCGCACGATCGTCTTGCAGCGGGGGCGCTCAAGCGCGCGCACGATCCGCGCTTCCCGTTCGACGTCGCGCAGCTTATGGCCAAGCAGGGCCTGATGGGCATAACACTGCCGCAGGGCGACGGCGGGCAGGGCGGCAGCCTGCTCGACGCCGTCATCGCCATCGAGCAGATTGCCGCGGTATGCCCGCGGAGCGCCGACGTGGTGCAATTCGGCAATTTCGGTCCGATCCGGACCTTTGCCGAGTACGGTACGCCACCGCAAAAGACGCGCTGGCTCGACGAATTACTCGCCGGCCGCATGGTGATGTCGCTCGGCATGACGGAACCGGATGCCGGTTCGGCGCTCACCGATTTGAAAACCACCGCCCGAACGGACGGCGCCGATTACGTCATCAATGGCAGCAAGGTGTTTTCGACTTTCAGCCCCGATGCGCAGATTTTTCTGATCTACGTGCGCTTCGGTCCCGGCGTTTCGGGCATCGGCTCGGTGATCGTGGAACGCGGCACGCCCGGTTTCGCCATCGGCGCCCCCTCGGCCTTCATGAGCGGTGAGGAATGGTGCGAATTGCATTTCAGCGATTGCCGCGTTCCGGCCGAGAACGTGCTGCTCGGGCCCGGAGGATTTAAAAAACAGATGGCCGGTTTCAATGTCGAGCGTCTGGGCAACACCGCCCGCTCGCTCGCTTACGGCCGCTATGCCTTCAACGCGGCGCGCGACTATGCCGCGACACGCCGGCAGTTCGACCGGCCGCTATGCGAATTCCAGGGGCTGCAATGGAAATTCGCCGACATGGCGATCAGGCTCGACAGCGCGCAGCTTCTCTTGTATCGCGCCGCCGTCAATGCCGATCGCGGTCTACCTTCGGCTTACGAAACTGCGATCGCCAAAGCGGCCTGCAATCAGGCTGGCTTCGAAGTGGCGAGCGAAGCCGTGCAGATCATGGGCGCGCTGGGCTACAGTCGGGAGACGCTCGTCGAATATTGCATGCGGCGCACGCGCGGCTGGATGATTGCCGGCGGCTCGATCGAGATGCTGAAAAACCGCATTGCCGAGCATCTTTTCGAGCGCCGCTTCGATCAGCGCAACCGGCCGGCGGCCGACGGCACTGGTTAGCAGGGAAATAAACAGGGAATTTTGCAGAATTCAGTCTTTTAACTACTCTTTTGCACCTGGCGCCCCCGGAATTTCAACGGCTTAGCCGGAAAATTCCCTAGAAACTGGAGCAGGGAATTCTTGCGGATATTGGAGGGAAGCCCCGCCTCGGAAACGGCGAACAGCGTCTCGTGAGTGGTCGCGAAGCGATGTTGCTTAAGCTGTTCGAGAAGGCTGTGAGAGGCGACATGCGAGCGTCGGCGCAAATTATTGGGCTGGTGGCGAAGCTCGACACGTCGGATCCGCCGCAAGGCGAGCCGGAAAAGGTCACTGATCATGACAAGGTCGTCGTCGCCAACTTTGTGAAACGGTATCTACGCTCGAAGGGAGTAGCTCAATCATGATTGCACATGTCAATCCAACCGATATCGATGTCACTGAGGCCGAGCGCAACGCCATCTATCGCGAGGACTTCTTGGCATTTGCTTACGCGGCATTCGCATTGCTGTTTCCAACGGAACCACTCTCATTGGAATGGTTCCATCAGGCGATCGTCTTTGTTTTGACGAACAGGATCGGAGGAAGATCTCGCCAAATCATCAATGCACCACCTCGTTCGCTCAAATCGTTTCTAGTATCGATCGCTTGGCCGGCCTACGTGCTTGGCCGGCAGCCAAGCTATAAGTTTCTGTGCGCCAGCTATTCGCAAGACCTGGCCAATAAATTCGCTTTCGAGTGCCGGCGTCTCATGCAGACCGACTGGTACTGTAATCTCTTTCCCACCCGGCTTACCAAAAGTGCGGAAGATGAGCTTGTCACGACCGCGGGCGGCCGGCGCTTGGCCAGATCGGTGGGTAGCACCTTGACGGGATTAGGTGGCGATACATTGATTATCGATGACCCGTTGAACGCGATAGATGTTAGTTCAGACGTCAAAAGAAATTTCGCCAACGACTGGTTCGACCAGACGCTAATGTCGCGCCTCAATGACAAGGCTGCGGGCACGATCATCATCGTTATGCAGCGATTGCATCAAGACGATCTCACCGGTCATGTCCTGGAAAAAGGGGGTTGGGAGCAGCTGGTGCTGCCGGCGATAGCGCCGCGTGATACGCTCGTGCCAATCGGGGGCCACCCCTATAACTGGGAGGGCGGTGAACCGCTGCAGAAACGCGAGACTCTGGTTGTCCTCGACGACGTCAAGCGGCAGTTGGGGGCGCAAACGTTCAATGCCCACTATCTTCAAGATCCGCTCCCTGACGGCGGCAATATGCTCGATCCCAACTGGCTGAAATGGTGCGACAAGCTCCCCGTCCGGCAAGCGGGCGATCAGATCGTCCAATCGTGGGATACCGCTCTGAAGGATGGACCGACCAATGACTATTCGGTTGGCATCACCTTTCTGGTTCACAACAACAATCAATATTATGTGCTCGATATTTATCGAAAGCAGATGAACTTTACCGAACTGTGCGATGCGGTTGAGGCTCAAGCAAAGAAACATGAGGCGGATGTGATTCTCATCGAAGAACATGCAGCGGGAACGCCTCTGATCGATGAATGCAAGCGACGTGGGATGTCCAACATCATTGGCTTGCGGCCAATCAAGGATAAAAGGACGCGCATGGCCGGCGAGACGGCCAAACTTCAAGCTGGTTGCTTGATCTTGTTAATTTCGGCGTCTTACGTCGGCGACTTTGGAGTGGAGTATCTGGCATTCCCCTATGGCAAGCACGACGACATCATGGACGCGTTATCGCAATTCTTGAACTGGCGGACGATCGTGGAAGTTCGCAGCGTGTTCAACTTTGACTTCGGGCACGATGACCACGGACTGGCGGTCGGGGCGCCGACGGCCGATGACGTATCAAGGTTCGGTGCTCGGCTATCGCCGCCATTTTTCTATTAGCCTTCGTCGCGTGTGTGCGCGGCTGGCATGGTCGTTTCGCTCGTATTTAACTGTTCGTGTTCTGGCTTCTGGTTTTGGTCGCGAGTGCAAGCGCAATGAGACGGCGGATTGCTTCTGAGCGTGAAGGCTTATCCGCCTGCTCCCTCGCCCAACGTTCAATATCCGATCGCAGGGCGGGTGGCAGCCGTATCGCCAATACTGGATCTTGGCCAGTCGATGGTCGACCACGCTTTTTTCGTATTACGGGAATTGACATGCGGGCCATAATGTGTAATACGGAAAAGGCGAGCCGGTAGGAAGTGGCAACTTCCCACCGGCCCTAACCCAAGCCAAGGAGGGTACCCATGGCTCAGGCTGACTATCTGCCTAGCTCAATTCGCCGTCCCAGCACACGTGGGGGCGTAAGGCCGGCCACAAGCGCAGTCGAGGCAGCCCATGAGGATTTTATTGGCCGCCTGACGAAATTCCCGCCCCGCGCGATCCCAGTCGATCCGTGTCCTCACGTCCTGGAAGACCGGGCTGGACACGTCACGGACCTGCTTACGGCGATCACCGGTTATCTGGAGGCGATTCTGGACGACACCGCCCAGAACGTTCCCGGTGGTCTTGATCGTCAGCAAATCGACGGTTTGCTTTCGGACCTGGCGTCCGAAGTGAGCGGCACCCTCCAAAAGGCCGCTGATGATCTGGCCGGGAGGGCTCAATGAATGCGGAAGGGAAACTTCAAAGTCGCCGCTACTTCATCGGCGGCTCGGACGCCCGGATCATCATGGGAGAGGATGAAGGTGCCCTGGTGCGGCTGTGGCGGGAGAAACGAGGTGAAGTCGAGCCCGAAGACTTATCCAGCAACCTCATCGTCCAGCTCGGTCTGGTGACCGAGGACCTGAACCGGCGCTGGTACGAGGCCAATACCGGGCAGGTCCTCACCGATATCCAGAAGCGGGTGTCTCACCCGGCCTTGAAGTGGATGGCCGCCACCTTGGATGGCCGGGTGGTGGGGTCCGACGCAGTGTTCGAAGCAAAGTTCATGCTGCCGTGGTCGTTCTCGGAGGAAGGGGCGGCGTCGAAATACATGCCGCAGCTGCAGCACAATATGTGGGTCGTGGCGGCGCGGACTGCGGTGCTCTCAGTCATTACCGGGGGCGGCAAATGGGTGGAAATCCTCGCCCATGCCGATCCGCTCTATCAGCATCTGATCGTCACCGCGGAGCGGAAGTTCTGGCGTTGTGTCGAGAACGGCGAAGAGCCGAAGCTCTTTGGCGTCGAGCCGCCAAAACCCCGGATCGAGGCCGTCCGCATTGTCGACATGTCCACCTCCAATGCCTGGGCCGAGTTCGCCGGCCGCTTTGCCGAAACCAGGCAAGCCCATCTCGCCCATGAGCAGGCCAAGACCGAACTGAAGGGCCTGATGCCGGAGGATGCCAAGGAGGCCATGGGCCATGGCGTTCGCGCGAAGCGGTCGAAGTCAGGCTCCATCAGCTTCGAACTGCTGCAGCAGAGCGGGGAGGCCAATCATGCACCGCTCTAGCGACTCAATCGCCTCCCTGGCCGCCGCTCTGGCCAAGGCGCAATGCCAACTGACCAACCCGGAGAAGTCGCTAATCGGCGTCATCAAGGCGGACGATGGCGACAATAACCCTGCCGAACGGCTGTTCCGCTATGCCTCGCTGGCGAGCGGTCTCGACATTGTGCGCAAAACTCTAGGCCAGCACGAGATCGCCACGGTGCAGACCACCGCCATCGACCAAGCCGCCGGCACGGTCAATCTGACCACGGTCCTGGCGCACGCCTCCGGCGAATGGATCTCCTCGGACTGGCCGGTGTGCACCGTAGCTGATGCCGAACAGCCGCATCGCATGGGGGCGGCGCTCACTTATGCCCGACGTTATGGCTTGTTCACGCTCGTTGGCATTGCCGGCGAGGACGATCTCGATGCCCCGGATCTGGTCAATCCGAGGCGGTCGTCCTCGAGCGCAAAGATTGATCGTTCGCGGCGGACCACCAACGGCGACGGCAGCCTTGAGGGCCGTGCGCCGAATCTCGCCGCTCGCACGCAGCTGCCGCGGGAGGCCAAAGCGGGCAGCGGCGCCAACCAAGCGCGGGCGATGCATAGTGCCGTTCTCCTCAGCTTCGAACTTTCCGGCCGGCTGCGCGACCAGATGCTTGCTGAACTCAATGATGTCGGCACCGGCGATGCGGCGGCGTTATGGGCGAAGCGGCGCTTCCCCGACAGGAACAAGCTCAATGCCACCGATGCCAAGTACATCGAGACGGTGTTCCGCACCAAGCTCCTGAGCTTTGCGGCTCACCATGCTGACGGCATTCCTGCAGTGGAGGAACAAGGAGAGGACCATCAGTTAGGACAGACATCGGAGGGAGGAGAGGTATCGGGCCACACTGCCGGACCAAGTGTGCCAGCAGCCCCAGAGGTGGGGCCCGATGCGGCGCCAGAGCAAACACTCGAGGCGAATAAGCCGACAAGAGCGAGGTCATCTCGGTCCAAGCCGATCGACAAGTCCGTTTTGACCCATCCGGAGTCGCGGCGCATCCGCGATCGCGATCACGTGCGCTTCGTGGCGCAACAGCCCTGTCTGATCTGCGGCCGGCAGCCCTGCGACGCCCATCACCTGCGCTTTGCCCAAAGCCGGGCACTCTCCCGCAAGGTCAGTGATGAGTTCATCGTCCCGCTGTGCCGCGGGCATCATCGTGAATTGCATCGGCACGGCGATGAGGCGGCGTGGTGGAGTAGGGCCGGTATCGATCCAATGCCAGCGGCTCGGGCGCTTTGGCTAAATAATCATCCCATGACGAATACGCCGGATAAGCAGCGTATCAGTGACAGAAGTGAACCATCGAGGGCGACAGTTCCGGACGATTCGGCAATAGCCTATTCTAGCGGGCCGGAAGTGCGCATAACATAACGCCATTCATTCGTAATTGCTTTCTGCCGGCGATCCAACAACGTGTGACCAAAGTGCGCGGGTTTCGCGCCGGTTAGGGCGGCAATATAAGTCATCGAATTACGTCATCGCTCTTATAGTCCGGCGCGATGCTGCATTTTAGGTCCGCTGCCCTGCGTTGCACTAGAATTTTCTCGGTTAGCACGGAATCATAATCGCTCCGATAAGCTATAGATCCAATCACGCCTCCAGCGGCACTCTCGCTGGCTTTTTATAAAAGGCCTTGCAGATCCTTCTCGCGGGCAATCAATTCTTTCCAGCGGAGGCCAAGCGCGTTGCAGTCATAGAGGGCATACTTGCCCGGATCGACGAAGACGGCGCCGGGACCGTCAGTGGTCGGACCGCAATCGGTCATCATGAGGGGGGTGCAAAAAAGCACAGTGCAGGAAATCAGGCGTAAACATTCGGATTGAGATTGCATAGGCTGCGCTAAGGAACGCCGTCTGCCGGATATGTAACGAAGCCGATTGACGACAAGCTGCGCAATTAAAAGCCGGTTTATATTGCTGCCGAATCGTTTGACTACAGGATTGTGTCCAGGCTGCGGAGGAGGAGTTTACTTACTGCGGCCGCGCGACAGCGCGCACAGCAGGCCTGCTACAAGGGCGGCGCCAAGGCTGAGCGCGGCAATATCGGTGATGCGCGACCTCACCATCACGGTCAAGATCGCGAGCGCCGCGAGCGCAATATTGATGGCGAAAACGCGTATCACCACGTCGATGACTGTAAAGCCGCGGTCGGTAGCGCGCTGATAGAAATGCGAGCGATGTGCTCGCCAAATCGGCTCGGCGTTTCGTGCACGGCGGATGAGCGTGATCGTCGAGTCGGCGAGGTAATAGAGCGGCAGCAGTACCGCCGCAACCGGCGCCCCATTGCCGGCGAGCAGGACAAGAAGCCAGCCAAAAACTAGTCCCACAGGCAGACTGCCTACATCGCCAAGAAAAAGCTTCGCTATCGGACGGTTGAAATAGGCGAAACCGAGCATGGCGCCGCACAACGCCAAGCTCACGACGGTAGCGAGCGGGGGCAGAAAGCCAAATAGTCCGATTGTACTGAGCGCGCCGCTGACCGGAACGATCTCCGCAACGGTCATCCAGTCGAGACCGTCCATGAAATTCACCAAGTTGACGAACCACAATCCGCAGATGACGAGCCCGATGCGTTCGACGGTCAGCGGCAAAAAAGGCACAACGCGCAGTTCAGACGGCAGCACCACGACCACTGTCGCCACAGCCAGAGTTTGCAGCAACAAACGCGACATGAGATGCCCCGGATGGACATCGGCGATCACTCCAACACTGGCTATCAGAACGATCGCGCCGGAGATGATGGGAAACCTCAGTGCGGCCGAAGCGTACGACGGGAAGAAATCAAGCGCGGCATAGGCTGTGATAAGAATTGCAGCTACAACCGCGATCCCGCCCCATTGTGGCGTGGGTGCCTTGTGCGACGAGCGTGCGTTTGGCCGTGCCATCGCATAGCGCTTGAGCAGAGGACTTAAGAGCAGAATCAAAAGCGCGGTGAGCAGTGCCGCGCCGGCCAGGATTACCAAGCCGTTCATAAACCATGAGATGGTGTGTTCGCCGGTCACGGGTCAATCCGAATTCGCCTTTTTGTGCTCGATGGCTCTACCATAAAATCCTTGCCGGACAGCGCAATTTCCCGGATGTTGCGGCGCTTCGAGAAACGCTTAAGGCATTCGCCAATGACGGTCTTGTCCACGCCGCCGCGCTTCGACCGGGCATTTTTCCTTGGGATTGCGGATTGGCTGGCCGTCGGCGTCGCGGTGGCGCTCCCATGGTCGACCAGCGCGAGCGGCATTTTCATTGCGCTCTGGCTTGTCGTTGTCCTGGCAACGATGGATCTCGGCGCCCTCAAACACGAGCTGCTTACTCCAGCTGGCGGCCTTCCCGTCCTGCTGTGGGCTCTCGCTCTTCTCGGCATGCTATGGGCCGGAAATGGTGTTTCATGGACCCAGCGTTTCCGAGGCTTGGAAGGTTATCTCCGACTACTCGCCATTCCGCTGCTGCTGACGCAATTCGTGCGCTCCGACAAGGGTCCTTTGGTGATTTACGGTTTTCTCATTTCGGAAGTTGGTCTCGTTCTGACATCCTGGGCATTTGATCTTGTTCCCATGTTGCAATCGCACGGCAATTTTCCGGGAGTGCCGGTGAAGGATTATATCTTCCAAAGCGACGAATTTCTGGTCTGCGGCTTTTCATTGCTCGGTATCGCCGGCGAACTCGCGATCAAGCGTCAATGGTGGGTCGCGATTTAAGCCGCTGTGGCCGGCGCTCTTTTCTTCGCCAACCTCGCCTTTGTTTTTGCGAGCCGTACGAGCTTACTCGTTTTGCCGTTTCTCGTTGTCGCACTCGGCTGGCGGCTTTCGCGGGCGAAGGGCGCTGCAATTGCGTGTTTGGTAGCGATCGTGGTCGCGCCAGTAATCTGGTTCAGCTCGCCTCATTTGCGCTTTTTTACACTGCATTCGATTTCAGAAATGCAGAGCTATTTCAAAACCGATGCCGTGACGTCCTCGGGAATGCACTTGGAGTTTTTGCGGAAATCGATCAGCATTATCGGGCAAGCGCCCATCATCGGCCACGGCACCGGCTCAATTCCTGAAGAATTTCGGCGCGACGCAGCAGGCGAATCCGGCGCCGCCGCGATCGCTACCGTAAATCCCCATAACCAAATTCTTGCGGTGGGAATTGAACTAGGGTGCCTCGGTGCGATCGTGCTCGCGGCGATGTGGTGCGCACACCTTTGGTTGTTTCGCGCCACAGGCTGGATTGCTTGGGCGGGCATGGTCGTAGTCATCGAAAACGTGGTTTCTTCGCTGGTAAACTCTCACTTATTCGATTTCAGCCAGGGCTGGCTTTACGTCTTCGGCGTCGGGACCGCCGGTGGCACCGTGCTCAGAGGGTTTGTGCGGAAATCGACCACACTCAGCGGCAAAACTTAGTGGCCGCTTTGCTGAAAACGCTTCGCTTGAGGAAGCGAATTTTTCTCTTAGGCCGGTCCGCCAAACATCGAGCGTTCCACGAGATTACAGATCACGTGCGCGGAGGTTATATGAATTTGCTGAATCAATGGTGTTTCGTGCGCCGACGCGAAAAGACAGACGTCGCAAAGATCCTTCATGGCGCCTCCTTCGGCGCCGGTGAATCCCATTGCCGCAATACCGAGGTCACGGGCGGCACGCAGCGCGGCGAGGATGTTGGGCGAGCGTCCTGAAGTGGAGATTGCAAGCAGGCCGTCGCCACGCTTGCCGAGACCGCGAACTTGTCGCTCGAACACATGTTCGAAACCATAGTCGTTCCCAATCGCGGTCAGCACGGAGGTATCGGTGCTCAATGCGATGGCCGGCAGCGGCGCACGATCGAAATTCAGTCGCGACAGAAATTCGCCGGCGATATGCTGAGCATCGCCCGCGCTGCCGCCATTGCCGGCGATCATGAGCTTGTTACCAGAGCGGAAAATGGCTTCGACCAGGTCGGCGATGGTCCGGATGGCACGATGGAGTTTTTCATCGCTGGCAGCCAGTTGCATCGTTGCAATCGAATCACGGAAGTAGGTCGTGACGAGATCGGCGGCAGGTTTGTCCATGGGTTATTCACACTGCAAGTCGCGAGCACCCGCTGGCTCGGCGACACCAAGGGTTCTTGCAGCTTTTAAAGACCGCTCTTTGCCGTGGCAAGTCGCGGCTGGTTTATAGGCTGCGACAGCCAGCCCTGGACCACAGCCGAAGTTGGATTGTATAGCATGAGGTTCTTGGGCGTTCAGGCGTGTGCTGAAAAAGACGATGAATGAAACCGCGAAAATGACGATTGATCTGCGGACGTCAATGCCGCTGTCGGTCATTTTGCCGAATTTCAATCATGGCGCGGTGATTGCCCGGGCCCTTCGTGCATTGCTCAGCCAGACGCCGCCGGCCAGGGAGATCATTGTCGTTGATGACGGTTCGACCGATAGCAGTGTGGGGGTTGTCGAGGCGCTGCAGCGTCAGCACCCGTCGATCCGGCTAATTCGGAACGAGACCAATCAGGGAATCATCCCTTCGGTGAAAACTGCGCTCGATGCCGCTTGCGGCGAATATCTGTTATTTGCTGCATCCGATGATTTCGTTCTGCCCGGCCTATTCAGACACGCCCTTGAGGGACTGACCGCCTATCCGGACGCCGCCTTCTTTTGCGCCAGCGTCGCGCTTCTGGATTCCGATAATAACTTGCTTGGAATACGGCCGGTTACCGTCCCGCGCGCGGGTCCCGGATATCTGTCGCCCGCCGATGTTCGCCGCGTCATCCGTAAAACAGATTTTTGGGTCTTGGGAACCGCAACCGTCTATCGGCGCCGGCACTTGGCCGAGATTGGCTATTTCGACGTCCATTTGGGCTCGCTCGGCGATGTGCTGGCCAACCGGCTGTTAGCATTTCGCCACGGTTTTTATTTCGATCCTACGATTCTCGCGGCCTACAACAAGGATCCGATGAGCTTTTCGGCGCGCAACGCGCTGTCGGTCGAGGACAGCCGGCGATTTCTCGCTGCTGCGTCCGCGTGGATTACGACAAATCTGCCCGAAGACGTGCGGGACGAGCACAGCCGGCTATTCGATCGACGTATGAGGTTCGGGTTGGCGCGACTTTGGGTGATCTGGCGGAAGGGAAAGCTCAATGCAAACGCGATGGCCGATATTCTCAATTTCGGTGCATTCGACCGCGCGATATTGGGGGCAATTGCACGCGCACCGGTGGGTTCGAGTGTTCTGGCGCTTGGCTGGATGACGCTGCGAATGCCTCCGTTTAGCTTGACTGCGCTCATCGCGGCGTGGTGGCGGGCCTTCCGCTTTAGGTGGGGGGAGCGGGGTCAAGTCGAAGGTGCCATTGCAAAGGCGACTAAAGCTGACGAAGTTCGGCCAGGCTGACCTCGGTCGCGCTGGCAATTTCATATTGTAAATCAATCGCTTGATATGATGTTCATGTCATGAACGAAAAGCTTGACGTTCATGACGTGAACGCGGTAGCGATGGGGTGGGTGAAGGGGACCCCATGCTTGAAGCTACCGAGAGTAATAAGACCGAGGACGCACGCATCCTCCTCGACCTGCTCAATTCGGTTGAGCGCGACGGCGGTCAGTCGCAGCGGCGGCTTGCTTCTGAGCTTGGTATCGCGCTCGGCCTGGTCAACGCCTACCTGCGCCGGTGCGTAAAAAAGGGTTTGCTAAAGGCGACGGCGGCGCCCGCACGCCGCTATATCTATTATTTAACGCCGCAAGGTTTCGCCGAGAAATCCCGTCTCACCGTCGAATACTTGTCGGTTTCTTTCAGCTTCTTTCGTCGTGCCAAGGCCGAATGCGGCGTCTTGTTCAGTACTGCGGCTGAGCGCGGCTTTCATCGCGTGGCGCTTGCGGGTATTTCCGATCTCGCGGAGATCGCGATGATATGCGCGTTAGATACCGGCGTAAAAGTCACGGCAGTCGTCGACGCTAGGTCGACGCTGTCGCAATTCATCGGTGTGCAGGTCGTTCCGTCCTTTGACGCTATCGTCGGCAGTTGTGACGCCGTCCTCATTACCGATCTGCAACGTACGGCCGAATTGACCGAGCAGGCGAGTGCGCTTTTCGGAATCGAGCGCATATTCGTGCCTGAGATTGATCTTACCGACCGCCGCGCATCCCGAATGGAGAAGCCGCGTGACGAGAGCAGTTCATGACCGGTTCGTCCTGGCATGTGGTTCAAGTCCATCCCCATGCCGAAACGAAAGCGCAGATGCACCTGGTCCGGCAAGGTTTTGCGACATATTTGCCGCGCTATCTCAAGAGACGCCGTCACGCGCGGCGGATCGAGATTGTTCCGGCCCCGCTCTATCCATCCTATCTGTTCGTGACCTTCAATCGCGCGATCCACCGATGGCGATCGATTCATTCGACTGTTGGCGTCGCGCGCCTGGTCTGCAACGGTGAGGTTCCGGCGGTAATCGGTGATTCAATCATCGACGGCCTGAGACGCCGAGAAAACGACCAAGGCTTTATTCAACTTGAACGCCGGCCGCAATTCGCGGCCGGCGATAAAGTGCGCGTGCGCGAAGGCGTGTTCTGCGATTGTCTCGGCTCTGTTCGAAAGTCATGGGCGATCGCGAGCGCGTTGCTATTCTTCTCGAACTGCTCGGCCGCAAGGTGCGTGTCGTTCTGGACGAGGAATTTGTCGTCGCGGCGTAAGTCGTGTCCAAGGGCATGATCGGAAGCTGGCTGGCGGCTTTCCGTATGAAACCATGCTCCAGTCAATCGATGGTTCGGGGACGGTAAGTCACCCGAAGTGCGGTAGCGTGGTGAAACAGCTTTTCGCAAGACGTCCGGTGAAACTTCTCGTGCAAGTCGTCATTCTGATGCATAACACTCTGGCTCTTAATATTCCGCAGAGCAGCGCCGTGCGATCGCCATTTCGCATTGCCTGCGTTGATATCCTTGCCGGCATGCGCGCCGTCGATATTTGGGGCCGGCTCGGCTGGCGGGAAACCAAACGACGCTATCGCCGCACCGCCTTCGGTCCGTTCTGGACGACGGTAGGGCTTGCGGTGTTCGTCACCACGCTCGGCCTGGTCTGGGCCAATCTCTGGCATCGCGATCCGAAGACCTATCTTCCCTATCTGACCTCGGGAATGGTGTGCTGGGTCATGTTCTCGACCATCTGCATGGACGGCTGCGTTACCTTCATCGTTGCCGAGAAGCTGCTGCGGCAATTGCGGATTTCCTACACGCTTCTGTCTTGCGCGAATGTCTGGCGCAACGCCGTGCTGTTCTTTCATAACCTGACCATCTACGTGCTGATCTGCCTTTATGCCGGCGTGCCGTTCACCTGGGGGACGCTGCTTTTCATTCCAGGCTTCGCGCTGTTCTGGCTCAACGCAGTCTGGATCTCCATGCTGCTTGGCACGTTATGTGCGCGTTTTCGCGACGTGCAGCAGTTGGTCGGCACGCTATTGCAGATCTCGCTATTTCTCACGCCGATCTTCTGGTCGCCGGATCAGTTGAGCGGGCGCACGGCGTTGATGGCGGCGCTCAACCCGATCTATTACCTGATCGTCGTCATTCGCGGGCCGCTACTCGGCCAAGTGCCGCCATTGCTGGATTGGTTCATCATCATTGCCATAACCATTGTCGGGTGGACGATGACCATCCAGATGCTGACGAAGTTCCGCCAGCGCATTGTCTACTGGCTCTAGTGCGGCGGAGAGCGTTCGTGGCCGAGATCGTACTCAAGAACGTTATGGCCGACTTTCCAGTCTACGGGTCGGCACCGAGCTTGCGCAACGCATTATTCGGACGGGTCGTCGGCGGTGTGATGCGCCGACAGAACAGCACTAGCAACCGCGTTGTCGTCCGCGCGCTGGAAAATGTCTCGCTGACCGTCAACCACGGCGATCAGCTCGGCATCATCGGGCACAACGGCGCCGGCAAATCGACCATGCTGCGGGTCTTCGCCGGCATTTATCAGCCGAGCGAAGGCGCGATCACCATCGACGGGCGCGTCTCGCCGTTGTTCAGCACCTCGCCGGGGCTCGATCTCGACGATACCGGCTACGAGAATATCGTGACCTGCGGGCTCCTGCTCGGCATGAGCCGGGACGAGATCGAACGAAAAATGCCGGAAATCGAGGCGTTCAGCGAGCTAAGCGATTACCTGGCGCTGCCGGCGCGGACCTATTCCACGGGCATGCTGGTGCGACTTGGCTTCGCCATCGCGACCGCAATCGATCCGGAAATCCTGCTGCTCGACGAGGAACTGGGCGCCGGCGACGCGCGCTTTGCGACGCGGGCGGCCAAGCGCGTCGAAGGTTTGATCGAGCGCTCCAGCATCGTGGTGCTGGCGTCGCAGTCCGAAGAGCTGATCCGCAAGATCTGCAATCGCGCCATTTTGCTCGATCACGGCCGCATCGTCGCCGACGGCCCGACCCAGGAAGTGCTCGAGATATACAATCGGACCAACAAGGACGAGCCGCAGAGCGTGGCGCCGCGGGCGGAAGCCGTGGCGAAAGCCGATCAGGACGCGCCGCTCGAGGCGCGCGCTCTCTGAATTAGGATCGGCCGGCACCTTAAACCAAGCGAGGACGCGATGAGCCCTGTCAAACAAGTCAAGATATTCGCCGACGGTGCCGATATCGACGGCATCTTGACCCTTTATAAGAACCCGCTGATCAAGGGCTTCACCACCAATCCTACGCTGATGCGCAAGGCCGGCATCGACGATTATGAAGCTTTCGCGCGGCGACTTGTCAAAGCGGTTCCGGACCGGCCGATCTCGTTCGAAGTTTTCGCCGACGATTTCGACGAGATGATCGCGCAGGGACGCGTGATCGCGTCGTGGGGCGAAAACGTCAACGTCAAGATTCCGATCACGACCACCAAGGGCGCGTTCACCGGCCCGGTGATCAGCACGCTGGCGAATGCCGGCGTGATCGTGAACGTCACCGCGATCACGACCGAGCAGCAGGTCGCGCGCGTCGCCGAATGCCTGTCGCCGAACGTGCCGGCGATCGTGTCAGTGTTCGCCGGCCGCGTCGCCGATACCGGCCGCGATCCGGTGCCGCTGATGCGCGCCTGTCTTACCGCGCTCGCCGGCCGCCCGAAGGCGGAATTGCTGTGGGCCAGCCCGCGCGAGCTTCTCAACATTTTCCAGGCCGACGAGATCGGCTGCCATATCATCACGGTCAGCCACGACGTGCTCGCCAAGCTGTCGCTGGTCGGCAAGGACCTCGATGAGTATTCGCTCGAGACTGTGAAAATGTTCCACAAGGACGCGACCGCGGCCGGCTTCACGATCGCGACGCCGGCGCGCCGGGCGGCGTCGTGAAAGCCGGCGTTCTGCGCCACGACTGAATAGACAACGGGAGACGGGGAAATGCCGAACAGATTTTCGCGTGTATTCGTGACCGGAGGGGCGGGCTATATCGGTTCGGTTCTCGTCCCGCGGCTGCTCGATCGCGGCTACAAGGTGACGAGCTACGATATTTCCTATTACGGCGACAACTTCCTGCCGAAGAACAATCCGAACCTGACGGTGCTTCGCGGCGACATCCGCGACACCGCGAAGCTCGCGCAGGCGGTCGCCGGCCACGACGCCTTTATCAGCCTCGCCTGCATCTCCAACGATGCGAGTTTCGAGCTCGACGAGAATCTTTCGACCTCGGTCAATCTCGACGCCTTCGAGCCGATGGTGCTCGCCGCGAAGAAGGCCGGCGTCAAGCGCTTTATCTTCGCGTCGTCGAGCTCCGTCTATGGCGTGTCCGATCAGCCCAACGTGACGGAAGACCATCCGCTGGTCCCGCTCACGCTCTATAACAAATACAAGGGCATGTGCGAGCCGCTTTTGCTCAAGCATACCGACCAGAGCTTCGTCGGAGTGGTGTTCCGCCCGGCGACGGTGTGCGGCTACGCGCCGCGGCAGCGCTTCGATCTTTCGGTCAATATCCTGACCAATCACGCCATCAACAACGGCAAGATCACGGTATTTGGCGGCGAACAATTGCGCCCGAATTTGCACATCCTCGACTATTGCGACGCGGTCCAGGTGCTGCTCGACGCGCCGGACGAGAAGATCGCCAACGAGATCTTCAATGTCGGCTATCAGAACATGTCGATCATGGACATCGCGCTGCTGGTCAAGCGCATCGTCCAGGAGGAGTTTCCCGAGAAGGGCGAGATCGGCATCGTCACGACGCCGAGCGACGACAAGCGCTCCTATCACATCAATTCGGACAAGGTGCGCCGCGTGCTCGGCTATGCGCCCAAACGCACTATCGAGGAAGCGGTGCGCGACCTGTGCCGCGCCTTCAAGGACGGCAGGCTTCCCAATTCGATGGCGGACGACATCTATTACAACGTCCGCCGCATGAAGAACCTCCAAGCCGCCTAATTGGCTGTGGCTGGTCCGCGTCATGAGTGAGCGTATCGCCGTCGTCACCGGCGGTGCCGGGTTCATCGGCAGCCACATGGTCGATCTGTTGCTGGCGCGCGGCTATCGCGTGCGGGTGATCGACAGCCTGGTCGGAGGCCGCGAGGCCAATCTCGCTCACCACGGCAACGAGCCGCGGTTATCGTTCGAGCGGGGCGACATCCGTCGCCTCGAGCCGGGCGCGGCGCTGTTCAAGGACGCGGCGATCGTCATTCACTTCGCGGGTATCGGCGATATCGTGCCGTCGATCGAACGGCCGACCGATTACATGGACACCAATGTCCAGGGCACCGTGCGGGTGCTCGAATGCGCCCGCGCGGCCAAGGTCGAGAAATTCGTCTATGCGGCGTCGTCGTCCTGCTACGGTCTTGCCGCGGTTCCGACCCGCGAGAATCATCCGATCGCGCCGGAACACCCTTACGCGTTGAGCAAATATCTCGGCGAGACGGCGGCGCTGCATTGGCACCAGGTCTATCGGCTGCCGGTGAATTCGATCCGCATTTTTAACGCCTATGGGCCGCGGGTGCGCACCACTGGCGCTTACGGCGCGGTATTCGGCGTGTTCTTCAAACAGAAGCTCGCCGGAAAGCCGTTCACGGTGATCGGCGACGGCACGCAGCGGCGCGACTTCCTGTTCGTCACCGATGTCGCCTCGGCCTTCCTGCACGCCGCGGAAACCGATCGCACCGGCGAGATCTGGAACCTCGGCGCCGGCGACCCGCAAAGCGTCAATCGCCTGGTCGAGCTTCTCGGCGGCTCGGTCGTCTATATTCCGAAGCGTCCGGGAGAACCTGACTGCACCTGGGCGGACATCGGCAAAATTCAGCGCGATCTCGGATGGAAGCCCGTGGTCCCGTTCGATCAGGGTGTACATCGCATGATGGAGGATATCGAACTGTGGCGCGACGCGCCGCTGTGGGATCCGCAATCGATCGCAGTCGCAACCAAGACGTGGTTTGAGTATCTGGGGCGGGAGGCCTGAGACCGTGGAATCGCTCGGCAGCCATTTCAAGCACAAGATCAAGTCGGCCGCAGAAATAGCGGCGATCATCGGTCGCGCCGCCGCGCCAGCGCAAGGTCATCATGTGTCACGGCGTGTTCGACGTCGTGCATCCCGGCCATTTGCGGCATCTGCTCTATGCCAAGAGCAAGGCCGACATTCTGATCGCGAGCCTGACCGCCGACCATCATATCGCCAAGGGCCGCTATCGGCCGCACGTGCCGCAGGATCTGCGCGCCATCAATCTTGCGGCCTTCGAGATCGTCGATTACGTGATCATCGATCCCGAGCCGACGCCGCTGAAGAACCTGGCGCTGATCAAGCCGGATATCTTCGCCAAGGGCTATGAGTACCAGGCAAGCGGCCTGCCGCTGAAGACGCAGGACGAGCTGGAAGTGATCCGCAGCTACGGCGGCGAGATCATCTTCACCCCGGGCGACCACGTCTTCTCGTCAAGCCAGATGATCGACGCTGCGCCGCCGTCGCTGCGCATCGAAAAGCTGCTCACTTTGATGGAGTCCGGCAATCTTACTTTCGACGGTTTGCGGCGGACGCTCGATACGCTCGGCGGCCGGCGCGTCCACGTCGTCGGCGACACCATCGTCGACACTTTCACCTATGCCAGCATGATTGGCGGCCAGACCAAGACACCGACGATCAGCGTGTTGTTCGATCGAAAGACCGACTATGTCGGCGGCGCCGGCGTCGTCGCCGAGCATCTCAAAGCCGCCGGCGCCGATGTGGTGTTCTCGACCGTACTCGGCGAAGACGCGCTGAAGGACTTCGTGCTCGAAGGCATGAGCAAGGCGGGCGTGCAGTGCAAGCCTGTCATCGATAAGACGCGGCCGACCACGAACAAGAACGCCATCATTTCCGGCGGCTACCGGCTGTTGAAGGTCGACACGCTCGACAACCGCTCGATTTCGGACGAGATCGTGCTCACGCTGGCCAAGGCAATCGCGACCGAGAAATCCGACGCGCTGGTCCTCAGCGACTTCCGCCACGGCATGTTCAATCGCCGCACCATCCCCAGCCTGACCGATGCCATCCCCGAAGGAATGTACAAAGTCGCCGACAGCCAGGTGGCGAGCCGCTGGGGCAATATTACCGAGTTCCGCGGCTTCGATCTGATTACGCCCAACGAGCGTGAGGCGAGGTTCGCGCTCGGCGATCAGGATTCCGGCATCCGGCCGCTGGCGGCGGATATCTATGACGCTGCCCAATGCAAGACGCTGATCCTGAAACTTGGCGACAAGGGCGTGCTCACGTGCAAGCACGGCGATCACCAAGCGCTCGATTCCTTCTTCGTCGTCGATAGCTTCGTCGATCGGCTGATCGACGGCGTCGGCGCGGGCGATGCGCTGCTCGCCTATGCCACGCTCTCCATGCTGGCGAGCAAATGCGAACTCACCGCGACGATCATCGGCAGCATGGCGGCGGCCTGCGAATGCGAGAAAGACGGCAACATCCCGATCAATATCGAGGATGTGCACCACAAGCTCGATGCGATCGAGCGCGAAGCGAAATTCGATTAACGCAGCTATGCGGGCTGTCGTCGTCGGACTTGGCGTCCAAGGCCACAAGCGGCGGCGCTTTGCCGGCACGGATTTCGTCTGCTCGGTGGATGTGCGCAACACGGAGGCAGACTTTCGCGATCTGCGCGATGTTGCGCTCGACAAATACGATGCCGCGCTGCTTTGCGTTCCCGACTCGGCCAAGATCGAATTACTCGATTATCTCGTCGAGCAGGGCAAGCACGCGCTTGTCGAGAAGCCGCTGGTGGCCGAAGATGATGCCACCCTGGCGCAGCTCGAGCAGAAGGCGCGCCAGAAAAACGTGGTTATCTACACCGCCTATAATCATCGTTTCGAGCCGCATTTCGTGCGCATGCGCGACCTCGTCAAGTCGGGCGCGCTCGGCACGGTCTATCGCTGCCGCATGTTCTACGGCAACGGCACGGCGCGGCTGGTGCGCAATTCCGATTGGCGCGATCAGGGCGCCGGCGTGCTCGACGATCTCGGTTCGCATGTTCTCGACACCGCGCGGTTCTGGTTCGGCGACGTCGGCGACGAGTTTACGATCGTTTCGGCCGATCGTTTTGAGAACCGCAGTCCCGATCACGTCGTTTTCGCGGCGACACATAGCCGCCCGCGGCTCGAATTCGAGATGACTTTGCTGAGCTGGCGCAATCACTTCACCTGCGACGTGTTCGCCGAGCAGGGAAGCGCGCATATCAGTTCGCTGTGCAAATGGGGGCCGTCCGAATTCACCCATCGCGAGCGGGTGCTGCCGAGCGGCCGGCCGCCCGAGCAATCGGTGACGCTCGTTCAGGACGATCCGACCTGGGCGCTCGAATACGAACATTTCAAAGCGCTGTGTGAGGCGCGGCGGCCGACCGATCTGTCGAACGACATCTGGCTCAATCGCGTGTTGCGCAAACTCGGCGCCGAAGCGTCGGCGACGGCCGGTCCATGACGAAACCCGTCATCGGCTATGCCGGGATGACCCATCTCGGCCTGCTTTCGGCCAGCGCCGCGGCAGCGCAGGGCTTTCGCACCGTCGCGTTCGACGCCGACGCAAGCCTGATCGGCCGCCTGCAAAAGGGCGAGCTTCCGGTCAACGAGCCGGGCCTTCCGGAACTTATCGCGCAACACAAACGCGATCTCGTCTTTGCCGCCGATGCCGAAGCGCTTGGCCCATGCGACGTGGTCTATGTCGCGGTCGACGTGCCGACCGACGACAAGGGGCAAAGCGATCTCAGTCCGATTGGCGACATGGTCATGCGGGTTTGGCCGAAGCTCGGTCCCAACGCGCTCCTTGTGATTCTGTCGCAGGTGCCCCCCGGATACACCCGCGCGCTGCCGGTGCCGGCCGAGCGGCTTTACTACCAGGTCGAAACACTGGTGTTCGGGCGCGCGGTGGAGCGGGCGACCAAGCCGGAGCGCTTCATCGTCGGCTGTGCCGACCCGCGAAAGCCGATTGCGCCGGCGCTGAAGGTCTTTCTCGAATCCTTCGCCTGCCCGATTTTGCCGATGGCCTATGAGAGCGCCGAACTCGCCAAGATCAGCATCAATTTCTGTCTGGTTGCCTCGATCGCAGTCGCCAATACGCTGGCCGAGGTGTGCGAGCGCGTCGGCGCCAATTGGTCCGACATCGCGCCCGCCCTCAAGCTCGACAAGCGGATCGGGCAGGGCGCCTATCTGAGCCCGGGGCTGGGCATCGCCGGTGGCAACCTCGAACGCGATTTGCGCACGATCGTGCAAATCGGCGAGGCGAAGAAAACCGATGTCGGTGTGGTCAAGGCGTGGCTCGCCAACTCGGCGCATCGCAAGGATTGGACTTGGCGGGTGTTGCAGGATCACGCCAATTCCGGCGCCACGATCGCCGTGCTCGGCCTTGCCTATAAGGAAAACACGCATTCGACGAAGAATTCGCCGTCGCTGGCGTTTCTCGAACATCTGCGCGGCAGGGCCGTGAAAGTGCACGATCCTGTGGTGCCGGCGACGGTTGCGCCGTGGACGACCGGGGCCGCCGATCCTCTTGCGGCGGCGAGCGGCGCCGATGTGCTCGTGATTGCGACCCCTTGGCCGCAATACCGCGAGCTTCGCCCGGCTGACCTCGCCCGCGTGATGAAGGGGCGGACGGTGCTTGATCCCTATCGCGTGCTCGATGGCGAAGCCTGCGCCGCAGTGGGCCTAATCTATCACACGCTCGGCATGCCGCCGCTTGCGCCGGCCGCCTGATCCAAATCCGATGTTGCGTCATAACAACACCGCTTCAGCCCCGCCCGAGCGCACGATTATTCTCGGCGCCGGGGGATTTATCGGCGGCGCGATCCTGCGCAAGCTCGGCGGCGCAAGCGAGAGAGTGCTTGGGCTTGGGCGGAAAGAACTGGATCTGCTCGACGATGAAGCCGGCGCGAAACTTGCGAAGCTGCTGCGCGCCGACGATGCGCTGGTGATTGTATCGGCGCGCGCGCCGTGCAAAACGCCCGCGATGATGCTGGAAAATATCCGCATGATGGCGGCCGTGTGCGAGGCTTTGGCCAAGCGGCCGGTTGCGCATCTCGTCTATGTGAGTTCCGACGCGGTCTATGCCGACGGCCCGCTGCCGCTGACTGAAAGCTCGCCGGCTGCGCCAACGAGCCTGCACGGCGCCATGCATCTGGCGCGCGAACAAATGATCCAGGCGGCAGCGGGCGCGACGCCGCTCGCGGTCCTGCGGCCAACGCTGGTTTATGGCGCCGGCGATCCGCACAACGGCTACGGACCGAACAAATTCCGCCGCCAGGCCAATCGCGGCGAGGCCATCGTACTGTTCGGCGAAGGCGAGGAGCGCCGCGATCACGTCGATGTCGGCGATATCGCCGAGATCGTCCGCCTCGTGCTCGATCACCGCTCGGCGGGCGTGCTTAATATCGCCACGGGCGCGGTCGCGAGCTTCCGCGCGCTCGCCGACAAGGCGATCGCTCTGTCGCCGCGCAAGGTCGAGGTCAAGACCTCGCCGCGCAGCGGGCCGATGCCGCATAACGGCTACCGCCCGTTCGATCCCGCGGCGACGCTGCGGGCGTTTCCGGGCTTCCACTACACCCCTATCGACGACGGCCTGGCGCGGGCGCAGCACCAGGAATTCGGCTGATGCCGCACCTCGATCTCTTGCGCGCTTTGCCGAAGACAAAGCGCAATATCCAGAAGCGCGCCGAGGCGAAGGACCCCGCCGTCATCGCCATCGCCAAGCAATATGGCGAGATGTATTGGGACGGCCCGCGGGAATACGGCTATGGCGGCTATCGCGACGACGGCCGCTGGCACCCGGTGGCGCGCGACATCATTGCGCAATATGGCCTGAAGCCCGGCATGCGCGTGCTCGACGTCGGCTGCGGCAAGGGCTTCTTGGTCAAGGCGTTGATCGCTGAATGTCCCGGGCCTCGAAGCCTTCGGGCTCGATATCTCGCTCTACGCGCTGATGCATTGTTCGCCGGAAGTCATCGGCCGCATCCATCTCGGCACGGCGGAGAAATTGCCGTTTCCCGACGGCTCGTTCGACTGCGTGCTCTCGCTCAATACCATCCACAATTTTCCGCGGCCGCGGGCAGTCACTGCCATGCGCGAAATCCAGCGCCTCAGTGGCGGGCGCGCCTTCGTTCAGGTTGACTCTTATCTGACGCCCCAGCAGAAGGAGATCTTCGAAAGCTGGGTGCTCACGGCGGAATTCCACGATTTTCCAGAGGGTTGGCTAAAGGTCTTTGCCGAGGCCGGCTATACCGGCGACTACGACTGGACCATTATCGAGTAATTTTGAGAACGCGGGTGCGAGGGAATATTTGATGGGTAAGAGATACGCGATATTGGGCGGCGGCGGATCGTTCGGGATCCATTCCGCGCTTTATCTGCTCGACCACGCCGATCCGGAACTGGTGATGGGCATCGGCCGCAATCTGATGCGGCCCGAGCCATTCTCGCTCAATATCGAGAAGCGACAGCGCTACGAATACCATGCCTATCATGTCACCCATGAACTCGATCTTCTGCTCGAACTGCTCGATCGCAAGAAGCCGCAGGTGATAATCAATTTCGCCGCGCAAGGCGAAGGCGCGGTGTCGTGGAAGCACTCCTGGCGCTTCTTCGAGACGAACTCGATGGCGCTGGCGCGGCTCGCTGAAGAGCTCATGAAGCGCGATTGGCTGGAGCGCTTCATCCAGATCGGCACCTCGGAAATGTACGGCTCGGTCGAGCACGCCACCACGGAGGATGAACCGATCAAGCCGTCGAGCCCCTACGCCGCCTCCAAGGTGGCGTTCGACATGTATCTGCTCTCGGTGCACAAGTTCCTCAAATTCCCGATGAACATCGTCCGACCGTCGAATGCCTATTGTCCCGGCCAGTTGCTGCACCGGGTGATTCCGAAGGCGGTGATCTGCGGACTTGAAGGGCGAGAAGCTGCCGCTGCACGGCGGCGGCCGCGCCGAGAAATCCTATATCCACGCCCGCGATCTCGGCCGCGCCATCCATATGGTGGCGGAAAAGGCGCCGCTCGGCACGGTCTATAACTGCCGGCCCGGCGCTGCCGACCTCGATCCGCGAAGTGGTCGAGCGCACCGCCAAGGCGCTCGGCGTACCGTTCGATCAATTGTGCGAAGTGACAGGCGACCGGCTCGGCCAGGATTCGCGCTATTGGCTCGACTCGTCGGCGATCAAACGCGACATCGGCTGGGAGCCGCAGATCGGCTGGGACGAAGGCCTCGCCGAGATGGTCGCATGGGGCCGCAAATATTTCGACGAGCTGAAGACCTGGCCTACCGGCTACACGTTGCGGGCGTGAGGAATTAGGCGTGGACGCGAGCATCGCAACGCTCAGACGCAACAGCATCGATGTCGCTGCCGGGCGGCGGCGCTGTCTCGGCTATCGCCGCCGCATTCTCGATATTTCGCAGCAGGTCGCCGCGCTGCACATCGCGCCGGCTTTCTCCTGCACCGAAATCTACCGACCTGCTCTACAACAGCCTGATGCGCCGGGAGCCGGGCGGCGAATATCGTGACGTGTTTCTGATGTCGAAGGGTCACGGCTGCATGATCCAGTATGTGATTCTGGAGGAGCAGGGCGTCCTTTCGCGGCAGGATCTCGACAGCTATTGCAAGCCGAATGGCCGTCTCGGCGCGCATCCCGATTACGAGACGCCGGGCATTGCCGCGTCCACCGGCTCGCTCGGCCACGGCCTCGGCATGGCGACCGGCCAGGCCTACGCCGAGAAGCTCAAGAAATCCGACGTGCTGATCTATTGCGTGCTGTCCGACGGCGAGTTCCAGGAAGGCTCGACCTGGGAAGCCATGATGATGGCGGCCAATCTCAAGCTGGATAATCTCATCGCCTTCATGGATTACAACGACTTCGGCGGCCTCGAGCGCATGAGCGACGGCCATCAAGCCTTTTATCCGCTGGTGCCGAAGGCCGAATCCTTCGGCTGGGAAGCGGTCGAAGTGGACGGCCACGACGAGGCGGCGATGCATGAGGCGGTGATGAGCCGCCGCGGCGGGCGTCCGATGCTGGTCGTCTGCCGCACTGTAAAAGGCAAGGGCATCTCCTTCATGGAGAACGTGCCGATCTGGCATTACCGGTCGCCCAACAAGGAAGAATATCAGCAGGGGCTGAAAGAATTGGCGGAAGCGTCGCGATGAGAAACCGCTTTGCCGATACATTCTACGAATTGGGCAAGGCCGATCCGCGGCTCTGCGTCGTCGTCGCTGATATTTCACCGGCGGGCTCGATCGCGAAATTCCGTAACGAATTCCCGAATCGCTTCATCAATACCGGCGTCTCCGAGCAGATCATGATCGGCATGGTCGCGGGCATGGCGCAGCGCGGTCTGAGGCCTTTTGCCTATACGATCGCGACTTTCACGCTTTATCGGCCCTTCGAGATGGTGCGCGACGATCTTTGTTATCAGAACCTGCCCGTCACCATCGTCGGCATCGGCGGCGGCGTGACCTATTCGACGCTTGGCGCGACGCACCACGCCCAGGAAGATGTCGCCATCGCCAGCACCATTCCCAACCTGTCGGTCGTTGCCCCATGCGATCCGAGCGAGACCGAGGCCGCGACACGCTGGTGCGCCGCGCAGCAGCAGGGGCCGGTTTATCTGCGGCTGGGCAAGGCCGGCGAGCCCGATTTTTCAAAGGCGGCGCTTGATCCTTGGGTTTTCGGCAAGCTGCGCCGGCTGCGCGAGGGCCGCGACGTTTGCATTCTCTCCTACGGGCCGATCATGAAACGCGCTTTTGCTCTCGCCGAGCGATTTGAAGCGGCTGGCAAAAGCGCGGCGATTGTTTCGGTCCATACGCTCAAGCCGCTCGATCGCGAAGGACTGGCCGGGATTCTGCGGACGTATGCTCATGTCGTCGTCATCGAGGAATGTGCGCCGAACGGAAGCCTCGCCATGCGCGTGAAAGAACTCGCCTGGGACACCGACGCAGCCTGCCGCCTCGACACCTTTACGCTTCAGGATGCTTTCATCCACTGCTACGGCAGCCACGATGACATTCTGGACGCTCACGGGCTTGGCGTGCCCGAACTCAGCGCCCGCCTGGATCTTCAATGAACGTGAGCACCCCCGCGGCCGGCCATAACACGATCAAGCTTGCCATCGACGGCGGCGAGCCGATCCGCAGCCGTCCGATGCCGGCGCGCTTCGCGCTGGGCGAAGCGGAAATTGCACAAGTCCATCAGGTGATTGCGTATTATCAGGAGAAGCAGGTCGACCCCGGTTACAGCGGCCCCTTTGAGAAGAATTATACCGACGCCTTCGTCAAATTCATGGGCGGCGGCTATGCCGACGCGGTGGCAACAGGCACGGCGTCGCTCTACATCGCCATCGCCGCGCTCAATCTGCCGCCCGAAAGCGAAGTGATCGTTTCGCCGATTACCGATCCGGGCACGGTCTCGCCGATCATCCTCAATCGCCTGGTGCCGCGCGTTGCCGACAGCGAGCCCGGCACTTTCAATATGGGCCCGGAGCAATTTGTTGCCCGCATCACGCCGAAGACCCGTGCGGTCATGCTCGTCCACTCGCTCGGCCGCGCTGCGGACGTGATCGGCGTCGTCAAGGAAGCGCGCGCGCGCGGCATCCACGTCATCGAGGATTGCAGCCAGTCGCACGGGGCGCTCGGTCAAGGGCCGGCCGATCGGCAATTTCGGCGACATCGCCGCGTTCTCGACCATGTACCGGAAGGCGCACGCCACCGGCGCCTCAGGCGGCGTGGTGTTCAGCAACGATATCGATCTCTATCATCGCGCGCTTGCTCTCGCGGATCGCGGAAAGCCGTCGTGGCGGCCCGATTTCGACGACCGCAATCCGAACCAGTTCCTGTTTCCGGCGCTTAACTTTCATACCGATGAGATCTCGTGCGCGATCGGCGTTGCGTCGCTGCAACGGTTGCGTGAAACGCTGCTGAAACGCTTGACGTTTCTGGCCGAACTGACCGGACGCCTCAAGGACCGAGCGAAAATCTGCAAGCCTTTCGGCTATACGCCGAACGACGCGCCGTTCGTTTATCCGATCCTCGTCGATGTCGAGAAGATCAGCTGCAGCAAGGAGGAATTTGCCAAAGCCGTGCTCGCCGAAGGCATCGGGCTCAATCCGCACTACCGCTATCTGGTGTCCGATTGGCCTTGGCTCAAACAGTATTTGCCCGACGATTTCGACACGCCGAATGCGCGGGCGATGCGCGACCGCTCGTTCATGCTTTACCTGAACGAGAACTACGGTAATTCGGAAGCGGCCGATTGCACCAGGGCGATCGTCAAGGTCGAAAGCACTTCCGCCGCTGATCACCGATTCCGCCGTGCTGCCCGCAGCATTTTCTGACCGACGATTATCCGCTTCGCGGCGAAGACGCCGTCGCGGCAATCATTACGATTGAAGATGGCCGCTATCTCATGCAACGGCGTGACGATATTCCGCGGATTTTTTATCCCGGCCACTGGGGATGCTTCGGCGGTGCCGTCAACCCCGGCGAAGACGACATCGGAGCGTTGCGTCGGGAGCTCGCCGAAGAATTGGAGATGCCGGCATCGGCGGCAAAAGAATTCGTCCGGTTTGATTTCGACTTGAGAAAGCTCGGACAAAAGCAATGCTACCGGACCTATTACGAAATCAAGGTTTCGGCGGCAGAGGTGTCGCGCTTCGTCCTTCACGAAGGCGCGGAGATGAAACTCATGGCGCCAACGGAATTGTTCGGCGCTCGCGTCACTCCCTACGATTCCTTTGCGCTCTGGCTGCATTTCTCCCGCAACCGCTTTGCCTGATCGGAGAACGTTACGGATGAAATTCGATGCAATGCATATCGATTTCGTGGAGAACGAATCGGGGAAACCGGTGAACCCCTATCCGTTAATCAGGCTTCTGCCAGGCGCGAAAATCATCCGCTCCAGCATCATGGGGCCGCTTTATCTGAGCAGATATGCGCAACTTGGTCCCGACGTGACGGTCGGC
This sequence comes from uncultured Alphaproteobacteria bacterium, assembly GCA_963807125.1. GTDB lineage: Bacteria > Pseudomonadota > Alphaproteobacteria > Rhizobiales > Xanthobacteraceae > BOG-931. The sequence continues at coordinate 97,879 of CAWEAH010000008.1, read as the reverse complement.
AAATACTCCGGAATGAACGAGCATACCTACATTGCCCGGGCTGAAATGGGTGCATTTTGTGCCATCGGCGCGCGTACCGCCATCAACCCTTTCAATCATCCGACGGGTTGGCTCAGCATTCATGAATTTCAATATCAGCCGACCTCATACGACTGGGTTGAAGAATATAGGAACCTGGAACGGCTCCCGCGTACCCCCGACATGTTTGAAACTGTCAAAATCGGCAACGACGTCTGGATGGGACACAACGTCAATGTCATGGGCGGGGTCAATGTCGGAGATGGTGCGGTGATTGCGGCTGGCGCCGTCGTTACCAAGGATGTTCCGCCCTATGCAATCGTTGCCGGCGTTCCGGCCACGGTGAAGCGGTACCGGTTCACGGAATGCATCATCGAGCGGCTGCTTCGGAGCAAATGGTGGGATCTCGAATTATCCCAGATCAGCGGACTGCCGTTCAGGGATATCGAGCGCTGTCTCGACGCCATTGAGCGCCTCAAAGGTTGATGGCCGGCGGAAATGCTCAGGTCGAACACTCGTGAATCCGAAGCGCTTTTGCCAATTCTGGAACGCGCCGAAGTACCACATGATGGCGTGCTTGTCGTTCACAGCGCGATTGCAATGCTGAGCCGGCAAGGCTTCCGCGCCGAGGCCATGATCGAGGCTTTGCTTGACTATTTGAGCAAAGGCACTCTGGTGATGCCGACAATGACGTGGCGCACGGTAACGCCCGATCAGCCGCTATGGGACGAGATGTCGACGCCATCGCACACGGGCGTGCTAACGGAGATATTCCGGACACGCTACGCGACCGCCCGGAGCATCCATCCCACCCATTCGGTGGCAGCCCGCGGTGCCGATGCGCAACGCTTGGTGGCGCGGCATCATCTCGACGACACGCCGGTCTCCGCCAACAGCCCTTATGGTCTGATGCGCGACGATCCAGCCTACGTGTTTCTGCTTGGCGTCGGATTGGAATCGTGCACAGCAATACATCTGCCTGAGGAGGAAGTGGCACCAGAAATCTATTTGCGACCGACCGAGCAAACGGAACTATATCAATGCCGCGACCGTCACGGCGTTACGCATCGGGTGCGCACCCGAAGGCATTGGCGACTGGATCGGGACTTTCCGAAGTTCGGCCTTCGGATGCAGGAGCGAAAGCGCATGCAGTCCGGCAATATCGCCGGATGCCATTACGGCACTTTCGCGTTTGCTGATCTGCTGGACACTGTGTTTGCGGCGCTCGCGGCCGATCCGCGCGGGACGCTAGAAGCACGAATCTAGATCGGCGACGCGAGGCGCGCCATGACTTTGGTTGAGGAGGTCGTACTCGCTAGTTGAGCTTAGATCGCAACGCACTGATCTTCCGCCGGATCAGATTTGCGTCTTCGCGATTGCCGCTCAGCGCACCAAGAACCGCGGCACCCCCGCCGCGCAAGGCCCGAACGATGCTTTGCACCATGCCGATCAAATCGAGCGGTAGGTAGCGCATGTCGAGGCTTGGGCAGGACGGAAAAACGTCAGGATTCGCATAATAGTCGCCGGCGGCGCGCGCGATGAGGGCTGCGATTCTCGCTTCCTCGTTCGTATACTCTTCATCAAGATCGTCGCCGTGCCAGCGTACCGGAGCGCCAAAGAGATCGCGCCGTACTAGGTCGCAATGGGGGCGAACGTAACGGAACAGGGTTTGACGCAAATTGGCAAGAAGCGCGAGCTGCGGCATCCAGCCTGCGCCGAAGCGCTTGATGCGTCTCGATGCCGAACGGTTAACTGACTTTTCAGTCAAGCTGAGAATTCCGCATTCTTCCGAATCCTGTACGACGTGCAAGCCGCCGCAGTGGGAGAAATTCCGTCCCAGATAAACTGCCTCATAGTCGGCATGGTCGAGGCACTCCGTGTGATCAGCCAGGACTGCCTCAAAATCCATGAGAATTGGCAGGCCGAAGAAAGTGTGGAGGATTAGTCCGTTCCTGTTCGGCACCCGCCAGAACCGAAAGGGTGGGTAGAGCGGCTGGCGCGGATGGCCTTCCTCGAAGGCCAGGACCTCCGGATGGAGATGTCGTACGGCTAGGTCCGCAAGGGTCCGAGGCGGGATCGTAATAGGCAACGTGGTTCTGGAACCATGCACTCCCGCAGGCGTCAAACCGAAGTTCTCAAGTTCGGCGAGTACGTCTTCCTCGACTTGTCGCAGCGCCGGAAGAAGCACAAGCCGATGCCCGGCAACGGCGTATCGCTCGATCGCTGCAACAAATCCGTCTGATAGGACCAAATCGGGAAGCAAGAGGCAGCCGTACGGCCGGCTTGGATAGGCAGCCTCGAAGAGCAATTTGAGGCAACGCGTCTGCCGGGAAAGCGCCGCCGCGTAGTCGCCACCAACGTCATCGGGAATTGTGACGAGCACGGGCAGCACGTGGCGCTTCAGCTCCGCCATGATAGGCAGATTTTCGATCGCCACCCAATCGGAACGCGTAGTGGCGATCAAAAGACGATGACCATCATCAGCACTGAGGCGAGGTAGGTTGCCCGGAGCGAGCAGAGACGGAAGACAAACGTTCGTAAAGCGGTCACGATAGTGCTCGCCCCAGAACGCGATCATAAAATAAAGTGGCCTTCGTGTCACCACGCCTCCACTGCGTTTGGAGCTTCCATCATCCCTGGTCGTTCTGCATGGTTTGCTTGAAACGGCAGACTGTAATTAACGCGGCCTTCCGTGCCCGCACCGAAAACCACGCACGTGATGTTTCATCGCCGCCAAGCGCGCGCAAGGCGTGACGACTAGCGACCTGGCACGAGGAGATCAGCCATCTCAGGCGCGGCGAGTTCGGAAACGAACAGGTGATGGGATGAAGCAACGCCGCGGTCCACACGAGTAGGAAATTCCGGATCCTGCGTTTCGTGGTGTCTGATCGGCGCCACGCCGGCAAATCGCAGGCGTCAATTTTAGCTTCAATGGCTTTATATTTTTGACGCGCAACAGGCAGGTCTCGGCCGATCGAGCCAAAGTCAGCCGGCGGATCGAGCCAGGTCAAAAGGGTCCGCAAGGCTTTTTCTTCGGCTTTGTCCCATTGCTCGCCAAGCGGGCCGGCGTGAAGCCGAACGGGAAAAAACAGTGTGGTCCGGTGCAGCCAGTTGAAGTGCGGTCCGTAATACGAAGTGCGGAACGCCGTACCCTTTCCCCACTCTCCGAAGATCTGGCGGCGCTTAGACTGCGCCATGTATTCGGCCGACGACCAGCTCGCCGTATAGAGTTCGTCGGTATCGGTTACCGCATAGATCGTCTTCAGATGGCCGATCGTCCGCATGTCGTAATCGCCGTCGAGGCCGCGTGCGTCGATCAATGACGTATCGTGCTCGGGTACTGCGCCATAATCGATGAGCAAAGGATTCCAACCCAATCCACAGATCAGGATTCCGTCGTCCACGCCGTCGACGCGCCACCACGGCGACGCCGCGTAGCCGCAGAAATACGGTGTGTTCCATTCGTTCACGATTGTCATACTGTGGAGCGATCGGAGTGCAGCTGAAACTAGTTGGCGTGGGCGATAAACGAGCGGCGCGCCGGTATCACTGCAATCTGCTTTCGGTGCTATTCCCATTTCCTTGAGCGCGGCGAAGAACGGTTCTTCTGCAATGCGCGGCTGAGGATTAATGAGCACAGCTTGGGCCCCGCTCGTCGCCAATTCATTGAGACGAGCGACCGTGCCGTTGGCATAGAGATAGTCGGGAACTGTGAAGATCCGGTAGGCCTTTCTCTGAAAGGCCACCTCGCAGCAAAGCCTGAGGCCGACAACAGAATACTCCCAATTTGGCTGGTGGGCAGTCCGCGGAGGTAATTCGAGCAAAACCGGTTTTGCGTAGCGTTCGAGAGCGCGAAAGATCGCTGCCTTCTGCATTGCCTGCCAGTCTTCAGTCGTGGTGGCGATGATGTATTCGGCGGGGCGTTTGCCGGCGAGCGCCGGAATGTTATCGGGGGCGAGTAGACTCGGCAGACAGTATTGCAGGAAATAATTTCGAAATTGCTCGCCCCAAACCACAACGCAAAAACAAAACGGCCGCAGTCCCTCTGGCTCGACGGAATACTCGTTCTCTCGATTTCGCATGCTACTTCACGCATAGAGCGATCAGATAATGTGCGAGCTTATTGAATCCCGTGTGGATGATTTCGTCGTTCATGCTGAACATGAATACATGGCGGAAGGTACGGCCAAGGGAAGTCTTCAAACGGTCGGCGTCATAATTATTGATATGGCCGATTTCCGAGTGCGGCGAAGCGTAACGCTTGGCGTCCAGATTGGGCGTTCCAATTACAGCAACTCCTTCGCGATCGAGGGAGCTATAGAGCGCATCGATGAAATCCTTTTCGCGCGCCGGTTCAATGTGCTCGATCACGTCGAGACAGGATAATCCGGAAAAGACGCCCGGCGGCTGGCCGTTGAGCATGTCGCCCCATTGAAAAGAAATAGCTCGACCGCGGTGCGGATGCAGGCGCGCTAATTCAGATTGAATCGTCTGGGCATGTCCGATCAATGCTTCGTCGAAATCGACTCCCAGCACAGTAGTAGCTCTGGTATCGGCCAGAAATGTGAGCGTACCGAATCCATCGCCGCAACCGATATCGGCAATGCTTTTGCAGTCGCAAAGCATCTTCCCGGCGAACTTGTAACGGGAAAGAAAGAAGGCGATTCGCTTTGGATCGGTGAGATAGCGATCTACCGTATTGGGGCCGAGTGTAATGCTCGCGCCAGTGTCGAGCGCGCGGACCTCCGCCCAGGCTTTGCGCGTTACGCTCATTGGGCTGCTGTCGGTCATGGAATGCGTCCTTCGTGCTTTTGCAAAGATATCGGCTTGCCGCCCATTGCTTCACGGCAAGCCGCCACGACATCGGCGCTGGTCGGATAGAACTTCTCGTCCAGGGCACGGCTCGCACCGACATAAGCGTGCGGCCACGTTACTCTCCGAGGCGCGGATTTTATCTGCGGGCCAAGAGCTTCCACCACCCCCGCTATGATCTCCGCCGCCGCGCCGTACATCCGCCACCCAGGCTCGACCACCACCAGTCGGCCGGTCTTGCGGACCGAGGCGATTACGGAACTCAGATCGAGCGGCATCAAGCTACGGAGATCGATGACCTCGACCTCGATATCTTGTCGTGCGAGTTCTTCGGCAGCCTGCAACGCGGGTGGCACCATTGAACTGAATCCAACGATCGTCAGATCCCTGCCAGCGCGCCGGGTCAGCGCCTCGCCTATTTTGATGAAATAAGGCTGCACCGCAACAGGCTCGCGCATCGAATAAAGCGCACGCGACTCGACAAACAGCGTTGGATCGTTGCTGAAGATGCTGGACAGCAGGAGTCCCTTGGCGTCCGCCGGAGATGCCGGCATGACGACTTGCAGTCCGGGTACATGCGCGAACCAGGCATGAAGACTTTTGGAGTGTTGCGGTCCCTGGCCCCAGCCTTTACCGACGATCACGCGCAAGGTCAGCGGCACCTTGGCGCGCCCGCCGGAGATGAAGCGCCAGGGCGCGATCCAGTTCGTCAACGCGTCTGCGGCGTAGAGCATAAAATCGAACCGCTGATGCACCAGCACCGGACGAAGCCCGGCGACCGCCGCGCCCAACGCCATGGCGGTCAGGCCTTGCTCGGCGATCGGAGTATCGAACACGCGCTTCGAACCGAAGCGATCGACGAGACCCGTGGTGCTCCCAAATATGCCGCTCTTCCCGTCGGCGCCGATGCCATACACGAACACAGATTCGTCGAGTTCCAGTGCCTGACACAAGGCCTCATTGATCGCCTCGCCAAAGCTCAATTCGCGTGCGCCGTCGTCGGTGTTGGCTTTATTCGATGACATGGCGATCAGTACGGCTTCAGCCGGGTTTCGGCTTGGCGACTGTCGAAGGCCATCGCACCGCCACGCACGAATTCTTTTACGATTGGGGAATAGCTCTGCGACCACACCTGGGCGAGCGAGCGGCGGAGGTCAGGAAAATCGGCGGAACGCGCGGCAGCAAGTGCTTCGCCAATTTCAATCTCAATCGCCGTTTCGCACTCGCGCAATGCCGCTTCGGCTACGCCGAGCCGTATCGCCTCGTCACGCAGCGCTGGAAGAGGATCGCGCGTGCGCCAGGTGGCGATCTCCTCCGCGCTTCGGTACCCGAGCCAATCGTCGTTCTCGGGGCCGACGTGACCGCAAAACCGGTAAGTCTGGATTTCAACAAAACGTGGCCCACCGCCCGCGCGCATTGCGTCGATGACCGCACTCAGCTGTTGATGAAGCTTTGCGACATTCATGCCGTCGAACCGCTCCGTCGGCATCCCGAAGGATTTGACCCGGTCGGTGATCGAGCGGGACATCGTGCGCAGCTGTTCGGGCGTATGCGCGGCATAAAGATTATTCTCGCAAATCGTCAACAACGGAACGCCGTGAAGGGCCGCTAGATTCAAGGTTTCATAGGACACGCCCTCGTCGAGCGAGCCGTCGCCGATGACAGCGATGGCGATGCCGGGCATTTGTCGGTATTTCAGCGCAAACGCGACGCCCATTGCGATGGCAGCCGGGCCGCCAACGATCGCGCCACTGTAAATTCGGGCTTCCTCATGTGCGAGCTCCATCGAGCCGGCAAAGCCGCCGTTGCTCCCTGTAGCCCTGCCGTGGAACTCAGCCAGCATTTCCCCTAGTGGCGCGCCTTTGGCGAGATAGTAGCCATGCGAGCGATAATGCGACACAATGTAGTCGTCGGCCCGCAGCAAAGCGGAGAGCGCTGTCGGCGTGCCTTCTTGTCCGATGCAAAAGTGCATGGGGCAGCGCATTTCCTGCTTGGCATACTCCTCGATCAGGATCTCTTGTGTCCTGCGAATTAGCCGCCCCATTCTGTAGAGCGAAAGACAGGTCGTAGCGTCGAGGTAATTCATTTTGTTAAAACTGCTTCAGTTTGAACGGTACGATGCGTTTCATCAGCTGCTTTTGCGGCATACTGCTTTCGCTTGGTAGCGAGCGCCAGCGCCTTCACCAATGCCGACTCTGGCAAATGTTCTGTGATTGTACGTTGCGTCGTATATAGTGGCGAAGCAGCAATTTGATCGATCCATTGGTCGAATTCCGGCTGATCCCAAGGATCATAGCGCGCGCTGATCGTCTTACCGGTCAGTTTCGCGGCTTTATCGGAAAGCATGTACCGGATGCAGTCAATCGGAATGTCCATCGAGTTGTCCCAATTGGACATGGATTTCATGGTCCGCTCATAATGATCGCCGCCGCGCTCGCGCCCCGCCGCCAGCGTCGATCTTATGAATTTCAGTCGCGGCAAATCCGGGAGCAACGGCGTTCACGAGCGATATTGTTCGGCTCTCAATTCGACCGCGAGTGTCTCAACAAGGCGAACGATCGCGGCCTTCGAAGACCCGTAAGCGCTCACATTCGGCATCGGATCGAAAGCACCGCCCCCCGACAACATAAGAATTCGGGGACGCTTTGCGGCTTGCAGGTATGGAAGTGCGTATCTGGCGACGAGATAGGCGGCAAGCACGTTTGCATTCACCGCCGTGATCCATTCCTCGCTTTTGACCGAGTCAAACGTTCCGATCGGTCCCAGAATTGCCGCGCAATGTATAACGGCATCGACGGAGCGAGACCGTTCGCCTACCTCGTGGAAGAAATTTTTGACCTGAGCCTCCTCGCTGACATCGCAAGGCGCATAGAACATAGCAGGAAAGCCGGCAGCAACCTCGGCAAGTCGGTTGCTACGTCGCGCGCAAATAAAGAGATTATGGCCGTCGCGCGCAAGCGCTCTGGCGAAGGCCGCTCCAAAGCCCGAACTCGCGCCCGTGATAACGATAGACTTCCGATCGACCATTACTACCCCAGAAGCTTTTCGATTTCGGACCCGTTGCCGCAAAAACTAATGCCACAGGCCAACGCTGCGAAGAGATATTCGTTTCCGCGCCGTTGGGCAAGAAAACAGTTCAGGCGGCGTTTTGCGCGATAAACATGCGATAGAATTGGACCGGCGCAGGTTCCCAGATTGGGGCCGTTCTCGCCGTTACAACCGGCTTAATAACGCGCGTAAACAAGCATGCTAGCTCGATCCCGTTCTCTTCTAGCACGAGCTCTTTGCGGCGACCGCTTGCTTTGGTCGTACATGCGGCAACAATGCTTTTTTACAATAAGTCGGCCCTTCAAACGGGCCTACTTTATGCTTACGTCGGGCGGTTACGATCTCGATCTTCTCGATCCTTACTACTTCAGCTTTCGCCGGACGGCGGGACGACGTGCGGTGAGTGGCTTGAACTTTTCCGCAGACTTCGGGGAGCGCGGTCATTCTTGGCCTGGGTCAATCGAATATCGCGAATGAATGCGATCCGACGGCTCTCTACGAAGCGAAGGGCAATGTATATAATTTCAATTTCTTCGACGGAAAGGTTTATGCGGCAAAGGATCCGCTGTTGGGCTCCAGTCACGATCGCAGCAATTTGATGACCCGGTTGGGAGACCTGCTCGTCGAGAGGGGAGATTATAAAAATGTCTTGCTGGTTCCGATCGCGCACGGCGGAACTTTTATAAGCGAATGGTCCCCGACAGGGCAGATGTTTCCCCGGATACAAGCGACGATAGAGCGCCTACGCAGCCAGCAGACGCGGATTACCCACATTCTCTGGCAGCAGGGAGAGGCCGAGTCGGGCGCAAGCAATCCGGATCCCGAGGAGTGGGCACGGCACTTCTCGGCAATGACCGAGGCCATCAGATCCGCCGGGGTCGAAGCCCCGATTTACGTCGCGCAGTGCACGATATGTTGCAACGATCCGAACGAGACGATTCGGGCGGCGCAAAGACGAGTCGTCAATCCAGCCGCAGGTATCCTTCCGGGTCCAGATATTGATCTCATTGGACGCGACGAGAGATACGACGGCTGTCACCTATCGGCAGCAGGCCTGCAACGTGCCGCAGAGCTATGGTATGAGGCGCTGTCGCGGCCGGCTGGTGCGCGTTAAAAGCTTCCATACGGGATGATTTAGTGAAACCTCTGGCTCCAAGAAATTTCAAAACGAAGGTTGCCGAGATCTATAGGAGTCTCGCGTATTCGGCGACCGCCGGTGTCGTCGAAGGTGCGGTCAGACGATGTCTGTTCAGCCACGACGGGCGATTGCGAACGACGAGATTGCTTCCGTGGTATCTCCGGCGTTCGTTTTCAAATTACTTCGCAAGCAGGGAGTGGGCGGAAATTGCGCTTATCGTGGCGAATCAATATCCGGGTGGCGACTATTTCGAATTTGGCAGTGAGGGATTTCCGGACATTCAGAAATTTTCTGAGTGCATTCCATCTGAACGGGCATACCGAGAAAATGCCCGACGTGAGATTTTATGCCTTCGATATTTTTGGTGAACCAAAATCAACGTCATCTCTGACTGAAATAGAAAAGCCTTACTTTGAGGTCTATCGCGATTTGGGGGCGGACTATTATCGCGCGGCAGATGCGCGACTGCGGCATCACGGACTGCTGCTCGATCGTTGCGTGATAGTGAAGGGGCATTTTGAAGATACTCTCAATGAAAGTTTCAAGGCACAACTGCGCACCGAAAACAGGCGTATCGGTTTCGCGTTTCTCGATTGCAACATCGCGTCGTCCTATAAAACCTGTTTCGACTTCTTGCAGGAATTTATGCGGGAGGACCGCGCTTTTATCTATATGGACGAATATTTTCAGATCGAGGGGGTCGCCGATCTTTTCGATGAATTTTGCGAGGCTGTGAAGGGCCGAGGTCTTGTGGCCCGGTATGTCAGGGACGCCGGGGCTTTCGGAGCGCTTTTCGTTCTTATGCGTAATACCAAATCGGGCTCCGCTGATGCGCCCGGTATCATTTTCCGGACGGCGAAGACCGCCGATTTATCCCGAACATGAATGTGCGTGCAAACCAGCCGATGCGCGCAATGGTTTCGCGGTCGCCACGAATGGCGCGGCCAAGATATTGTGCGATCCGGCGGCGGAAGATCCACACATAAGCAGTGATGCGCAAGGCCGAGAGCGGGAGACTTTTGATTTTGCTTCCTAGCGCCGCAGTGCGGGCCGTCGCCGCCGAAGATTTTTGATCCGCCGGAGCCACCCAGAGTAATAGCTCACGCATCGCAGCCTGCTCGACCACGTTCCATTTTTCGTTCAACGGCTTTGAATGCCAGCGCACCGGCAGGAAGAACAACTTCCGTTTCAGGGGATCGAAGAAACCGCTGTAGAAGCTCTGCTTGAAGAAATGGCCGGCGAGGTAGCGTTCGAACGGAAACCGGGTTTTGCTTATCGCGTGTTCGGCGAGGGGTCCCCAGCTCGAGAGAAACAATTCATCGGAATCCTGGACGACATGGACGCGATTGAGGCCCTGGGTATTGTTGTAAAGGTAGTCGCCATCGAGCGTCCATTGATCGAAGGTGGACGTGTCATGGTCGCCGATTGCGCCGTAATCCAGAAGCAGCGGCGCCCAGCTCAGACTATGAAGCAGGATGCCGTCCTCTCCCGGGACACGCCACCACGCCGCCGGGCTGATGGCCATCAGACCGGGCGTGTCCCATTCATAGGCCAGGGTTTCACTGTGGAAACCATTGATGGCCGCATAAACCATCTGCCGGCTGGAAATGGCGATGGGCGTACCGTCGTTCCCGCGGCTTTCATCAGGCAGGACGCCGAGGCTGCGCAAATGCGCCAGGAACGGCTCCTCTCCGAAGCGCAACGCCGCGGTGAGTACGAGTTGCGTGCCGCTCCGGGCAAGTTCTTGCAATCTTGAGACAGCGCCGTCCGAAAGCATGCAATCCGGCGTCAAGATAACGGCATACGCTTTGTCTCGGTGAGCCATGTCGCAGGCGATGCGGTGTCCGATGCTCATGTGCTGGTAGCTGGAGCGGCCAGGCGGACACGGCGGAAGTTCAATAAGAACCGGATCGACGTAACGCTCGAGCAGGCGAAATATTTTTGTCTCGCGCATTGCGGCCCAATCGGCGGGCAACGTCGCGATCAGGAATTTGCTGCGGGGTAGGGTTCGCAGTGCGGGAATGTTGCCGGGCGACAGAGCGCTTGCGAGGCAATAGTCCAGGAAATAATTGCGGAACCGCTCACCCCACAGGACGGCCGTGAAATAAAACGGGCGATCGAGCGTGGCCGGCGACGATTTTGCGCTTTGGTCGTCAAGTGACATTCAAGCCCCGGGATGTGGAACTGCGTCGCTGGCCTCTGGTCGCGCCGATCGCCGCCCCAGCGGGCGCACACAAGATACCCCCTTTGAATACAAAGGAAAATCTGTCATTGCGCTCGCATCATAAATGGCTAATTTACCGCCGTCCGGCGGCGCACGGGGCATGCCGTTCCAACGGTAATCCTATTCGCCATTGAGGCGAAACCCGGCCCAGGAGTTCCACTGATTTCAATGAACCAAACACATTCAACGGCGCGCGCCGAACCTCGCTGGCTGAGCGGGTCTTGCTGCGGCAGGGGGTGTCGCCGGCCTGCGCGATGGCATGCGGGCTCATACCGGACTCGACGCGAAGAATTTGCGCGCGCTTGCAATTGTCGGAGCCGCACCTGAAGGGCAACGTCTGGCGCGGATTTGCGAAGCCGGCGGCATCCGGATTGCGGCAATTGTCGACGACGATCCGGCCAAGCAGAAATCGGTCGTCGCAGGAGTGCCGGTCGCGCCGGTGCAGGCGCTTGCGTCGTTACCGAAGTCGACCACGATCGTCATTGCTTCTCACCGTGTTCTTGGTGCCGCCCAGCGGCTGCGTGGAATGGGGTTTACCACGGTTGTCCCGTTTGCAACGCTGCAAGTCCTGGCGCCCGATATTTTCCCGCCGCACATGTTCTACGAAAATCTCCTCGGCGACATGTGGACGAACCGGAATGAAATTCAGGCGCTGCACGATCGTCTTGCAGATGATCGCTCGCGACAGGTGCTCGATGCCGTTGTCGGCTTTCGCCGCACGCTCGATCCGGCGGCGTTGCAGCCCGTCTTGACCGACCACGATCTTTACGCGCCTGAAGGGTTGTTCGAATTCGCCGAAGACGAAGTCTATGTCGACGGCGGCTCTTATGACGGCGACACGATCCGAAGCTTCATCGCACGGGTGCACGGCCGGTTTTCCGATGTCTATGCCTTCGAGCCGGATCCGGTGACGTTTGCCAAGCTTACGGAGAATTTCCGCGACGAGCCGCGCGTGCATCCCATTCATGCCGGCCTCTACAGCCATGGCGGCAACCTGCGCTTCCGCGATGATGCCAGCCGCGGCGCCATCTTTGCGGCCGACGGTGAGATCGAAATGCCGGTCACCACGATCGACGATGTGCTCGGCGACCGCCGTTTGACCTACGTGAAGATGAACATCGAGGGCGCCGAGATCGATGCGCTGCAGGGCGGACGAAATGCAATCCGCAAATGGCGGCCGCGGCTTGCCTTGTCGATCTATCATCGCGCCAGCGACCTCTGGCGGATTCCGCAATTGGTGCTGGAATTGAACCCGGATTATCGCCTTTATCTGCGTCAGCACGATGGCGGCATCATCGAAACGGTGCTATATGCTTTGCCGCCCCCGAAAATTGCCTCGAGCACCAGGTAGACGAAGATGACCGACCATTCGCGCGCATCCTGGGTCGATCCGGCATTGAACTGGAAGCCGCTTCCGGTTTCCGATCTGCCCGAACGGGTGCTGATCGATTACGCGACAAAGTGCAACTTGCGCTGCCCAATGTGCCCGGTGTGGGGTTCGGAAGACAACGAGGCCATCGATTCCGTCAAGGGCATCATGAATGCGGAATCGTCCAAGCGTCTGCTCGACGACATCGCACCCGCCCGTCCGCTGGTTCAGCCCAACATGTACGGCGAGCCGCTATTGGTGCCGAACCTGCGCGAACGTTTACGGGAAATGAAATCGCGCGGAATTGCGATCGCGTTCAACACCAATGGGCTCACGCTTGACGATGATCTCGCGCGCTTCATGGTGGAGATCGAGCTCGATTCGATTTCCTTCAGCATCGATTCCGTAACCCGCGACACACTCGAAAAGATCCGGGGCGTCGACAAGCTGGAGAAGATCGAGGCGGCGGTATTCCGCATGCTCGCAGCACGCGGTGACCGCGAGCTGCCGCGCATCAGCGTGTCCTTTACGCTCCAGGACAAAAATCGCCACGAGGAAGCGGCATTTGTGGAACGCTGGAGCGGCCTGGTCGATTGCGTGCGCGTCAATCTTCTGTTTGAGAACGGCACGTTTCCGGACATGAAACCGCCGGAAAAGCGGCTGCCTTGCCCCACGCTTTATAAAACGCTGCCCGTGCACAATGACGGGACAGTAACGATCTGCTGCCTCGACGGCTTCAAAAGCACGAACGTCGGGAACGTCTTCGATTCCGGCGTGAAGGCGGTATGGGACGGGGAGGAGTTCGCCAAGGTCCGCTACTATCACGAGACCGGACAGTGGGACAAAGTTCCATTCTGCGCGAAGTGCAATGGCTGGGCGCAATACGAATATGAGGAAGAAATCCGCGACGGGCTTTTGATCCGGCGTTCGCCGGAGTTCACCTACTACAACCGTATCGATCGTCTGAAAAACTGGAAGGGCGCAGCTGCTTGGGCGGCCATGACGAGCCGCCGTCCGGCCTGATTGAAAGCGCGGATGCCGTCGCCTAGGCGGAATACTTCGCTTTAATGTGAGGCGTCGCGGCGAAGAATAAAGTCCGCGGCTTCCGACAACGATCTCACCACGCGATCCGGCGCCGACAGTTGCTCTTCGACAAGGCCGTGATCGACTCGGATCGTGCAGGCGCAGCCGGCGGTCTGGCCAGCGAGAATGTCGCGCCAGCGGTCGCCGACCATGATGCTCTTGCTCAGATCGATATTGTGCTTGGCGGCGGCTTGCAGCAGTAAGCCGGGTTTCGGTTTGCGGCAGGCGCAATTGTCGGCGTTGGTGTGCAGGCAGATTTCAAAATCGTCGATCGGCATCAGCGCGCGAATTCGGTCGTGCATCGCCTCCATCGTCGCCTTCGGCGTAAGTCCGGTGCGGACGTCCGGCTGGTTGGTTACGACTATGAGGAGAAAGCCCGCATCCTTCAGCCGCTGCGCCGCTGCTGCTGCGTCCGGAAAGATGCGGAATTCGTCGAGGGTGGTGGGGGCGACCGGCTTGCCGTCACGAACCAGATTGGCGTTGATGACGCCATCGCGATCGAGGAAGACGGCCTTCACCATTTGGTGGCGTTGTTCTGCAGCTTCGGGTGCGACACCAGGCAATGCCAGACCACGGCCTGGAACGCTTCCGCATGCGGCGTGACGCGGCTCTCCTCGACGGTCGGGATCGACGACGACGCAGTCGCCGGCTTTTTTGGTATAGCCGCCGTCGCGGCCGACGATGCCGAGCATCGCGCAAGCCTCGCGCTTTCGCTTCCCCAATGGCCGAGACGAGGTTGGGGCTGACGTTCTTCTCAAGATTGCCGCCGCCCACCGAGAATATCAGTATCGCATCCTTGGAATTGGCACGGCTGACCTTGAGCCATTCGGAAAACACCGTCGGCCAACCTTCATCGTTGGTGCGGGCCGTGAGTTCCGAGACATTGTCGGTCGGCGCGTAAGCCTCGATGCCGCACAGCTTACGAAAATCATTCACTGCATGGCCGGCATTTCCGGCGCTGCCGCCGACGCCGAGAATGAATAGGCGTCCGTCCCGGTCGCGCAGGTTCACCAGCTCGTCGCACAAGGCTTCGATCGTCGCCGGCTCGATCCGACGAACGGTTTCGACGACCTCATCGAGGAAGGTCGAGGCGTGACTCATTGCTTGGTCCTCATCCCTTGAGGCTCCGGTCTTGCCGCCGCTGACGCGTCCCGCCCAGGCGGCGGGCACGTTCTAGCCTTTGTTAGCCGCGACTGTACAGCGGGTTGCGGCTGGCCAAGTTAGGTGGGTCATGCGGTTTGTGCCGCCTGGACCATCGCGGCAATGCCGGTTCGGGTGTCCTCGGGCGGCTTCCAGCCAGCGGCGATGAGTTTTCCCGGGTCAACGCGCAAATCGCCGCCCAATCGGCGCCACAGTTCGCCGCGTCCCAGGAGCCGAAGCGGCAATTCGAAAAGCGCCGGCGGAATGGGCACGAGTCGCGGCCGTCGGCCCTGAGCCTCGCGCATCATGGCAATAAGCTCGGCGATGGAGGGGGGGATTCCCGGATCGGCGACCACGTAAGTGGCGCCAATCGTCTGTGGGGCGGACAGCACGAAGCGCAGTGCCGAAATAAAATTTTTTATGCCGAGCAACGATCGCCTGTTGCCAAATAATTTCACCGGCAATGGCCAGGGCGAGCGTGCCGCCCGCAGCAACGTAGCAAGATTTCCTTTGACCCCGGGACCGTAAAGAAGAACCGGCCTCAAAATCGTGAAAGGCACGCCAGATGAAGCTACGGCCGCTTCGGCCGCCAATTTGGAGCGGCCATACGAATCGGACGGCGCAGGAGGATCGCGTTCGGTAAGGGCGTGGTTGGACGCTGGACCGCACTGCGCCCTTATGGAAGATACGAATACAAAACGGCGTATGCCGCATTGTACCGCCGCGGCTGCGGCCTGCGCCGTCGCCAGGTGGTTGACGCGGTCGTAGAGATCGGGACCAAGGCTTGTCGTGATGTGGGCAATGCCGGCCAAGTGGATGACAACGTCTATTCCATCGAGCAACGGGCGCCAATCGATCGGCTCGGCCAGATCGGGGTGCATTACCACTTCGACATTGGCGTCGAACGGAGGATCCGGCTCAGACCGCGTGGCGGCGCGAACCAGGTTTCCGTCTTCGACAAATGCCGTTACGACGGCGCGGCCCAGAAAGCCCGTGGCGCCGGTAACCAAAACGCGGTTCATCTTGTTTCATTCTCCAAAAGCTTCTCGCTCCCTATCGTGAAAGGCTCGAAGCTTTGACCGCGCGCACTTTACCTCCCGACCTTCGCCGTCTGGAAGCGCATCTAAGAGAAAAACTAGATCGATTCCGCGCAACGATGCGCGCCAATAATATTGATGAAATCGACCTCTCGCGCGGCGATATTAGTAAGTCTACCGTCAAGCTCACTCAACGGGCGGATGCCTTTGCCGCGTATCTCGTGTGGCTGGCGGACGTGCCTCTCTTCCCCGGGCGGACCTATCTGCTCAAAGCTGGCGCGCAGGCCACCGACGCTATTGTGACGGAGCTGAAATATCGCATCGATACCGAAACTTTCGATCACCTTGCCGCCAAGGATCTGCGTCTCAATGAGATCGCATTCGTCAACGTCGCAACGGCCGAGCCGATCGGCTTCGACCCCTATGACGAGAACAGGGACACCGGCGGCTTCATCCTGGTCGATCGCCACAGCAATGCGACGGTCGCCGCGGGCTTGATCCGCTTCGGCTTACGGCGAGCCGCCAACACCTATTTCCAGTCTTTCCAAGTAACGAAAGATGCGCGGGCGCAACTCAACGCGCAGCGGCCGGCGCTGCTGTGGTTCACTGGTTTGTCGGGCGCAGGCAAATCGACTATCGCCGACCATCTGGAAAAGAAACTGCACGCGCTCGGCAAGCATACTTTCGTGCTCGACGGCGATAACGTTCGTCACGGGCTCAATCGCGATCTGGGGTTCACGGAAGCCGACCGCGTCGAGAACATCCGCCGCGTCGCCGAAGTGTCGAAATTATTCGTTGAGGCGGGCTTAATTACGCTGGTCGCCTTCATCTCGCCCTTCCGGGCGGAACGCGAGATGGCCCGCGAGCTCGTCGGACCCGGAGAATTCATCGAAATCTTCGTCAATACGCCGCTTGAAACCTGCGAACGACGCGATCCCAAGGGCCTGTATAAAAAGGCGAGGCGAGGTGAGCTGCAGAATTTCACCGGTGTGGATTCGCCCTATGAGCCGCCGGAGAATCCCGAATTGACCCTTAATGCTCGTACTGAAAGTGCCGGCGACCTCGCCGACCGTGTGGTCGACTTTATGCATCGACGCGGTATGCTGTCGTGATCCAGAGGAATACTGAAAAGGACGCCGACGCGTCCGCGCAAGCTCCAGTTCTGGTCACCGGCGCGGCCGGCTTCATCGGCTTTGCCTTGGCGCGGCGGCTCCTCGAAGGCGGACGCATCGTCGTCGGCATCGACAGCCTCAATGACTATTACGACCCGGCGCTCAAGAAGGCGCGGCTCGCGGTCCTGCGGCAGTTCAACAGCTTTACCTTTCACAAGCTCGATCTTGCCGATCGTGCCAACACCGAAGCGATCTTCCGCGACGGCGAGTTCGGCCCTGTGGTGCATCTCGCGGCACAGGCGGGCGTGCGCTACTCGCTGCAAAATCCTCATGCCTATCTCGACGCCAATCTCGCTGGGTTCCTCAACGTGCTCGAAGGCTGCCGTCATCGCCGCACTCCGCATCTCGTTTTTGCGTCGTCGAGCTCCGTTTACGGCGCCAATACCCGGCTGCCGTTTTCCGTGCATGACAATGTCGATCATCCGGTCAGCCTCTATGCCGCGACCAAGAAGGCGAACGAGCTGATGGCGCATTCGTACAGCCATCTTTACGGGCTGCCGACCACCGGTTTGCGGTTCTTCACCGTCTACGGTCCGTGGGGGCGCCCCGATATGGCGATGTTCATCTTTGCCAAGGCCATTGCCAAGGGCCAGCCGATCAAATTGTTCAATGCCGGGAAAATGCGGCGCGATTTCACCTATGTAGACGACGTCACGGAAGCGGTCGAGCGCCTGATTGCGCGCGTGCCTGCGAAATCGAATCGTCCGCCGGAGGGCGAAAGCGATCCGGCCACCAGCACGGCGCCCTGGCGGATCTATAACATTGGCAATAATTGCACGGTCGAGGTGACGCGAGTGGTCGAACTTCTTGAGCAGGAATTGGGTCGCAAGGCCAAAGTCGAGCTGTTGCCAATGCAGCCCGGCGACGTTTCGGAAACCTGCGCCGACGTCGACGACCTCATGAGCGACGTCGGTTTTCGTCCCTCGACGCCTATCGAACAAGGTGTGCGTAATTTCATCGCGTGGTATCGCGACTTCTACCGCCAATGAGGGCCGCGGCCGAGCGCCGATATGACATTTCGTCTTGGCGTCCGCCCTGGTCTATAATGCCCTGATGATCGAATTTTTACGTAACCCGCGCCGTGTTCTGATCGTCATCCACGATCTCGCCGCCACGGTCTTGGCGGTGCTGGTGACGCTTTACATCCGCTTCGCCGATGGCGAAAACGGCGGCATCGAACCGCGCTATTCCTGGCTTGTGGTCATTCTGCCCTGCTTCATCGTCTATGCCGGGTTCGTCTACTGGTATTTCAACCTCTACGTCGGCAAGTGGCGATTCGCCTCATTGCAGGATTTGTCCAACATCCTGCGCGCCGTCACGGTGCTTGCGCTCACGCTGCTCGTGCTCGACTACGTTATGCTTTACCCGACACTGTTTGGGACCTATTTCTTCGGAAAGGTCACGATCGCCCTCTACTGGCTGCTGCAAATGTTTTTCCTGGGCGGTCCCCGGGTATCGTACCGTCTGTTCAAGCACTCGCGTGCGCAGCACAAAGTCAGGCACTCCAATGCCGTGCCGACGCTTCTGATCGGGCCCGCGGCCGAGACCGACGTCCTGTTGCGTGCTGTTGAAAGCGGCGCCGTCAAAAATCTGCGGCCGGTGGGCATTTTGTCGCCGTCGGCGGCCGATCAGGGCTCCGCGGTTCGTCGCGTTCCGGTCCGCGGCCACCCGGCAGACCTGGAAAAGGTCGTTGCCGCGCTTGCTGCACAGGACGTCCGCGTCGGCCGAGTGGTATTGGCGCCAAGCGTACTGGCGCCGGAACTGCATCCGGAGACGATGCTGATGCAGGCGCGCCGGCTCGGTCTTGCCACCAGCCGGATGCCTTCGCTCGAATTGGGCGAAGAGGCACTCCGTTTAGCGCCGGTCAATGTCGAGGACTTGCTTCTGCGGCCGAGCGTCAAGATCGATTATGGGCGGCTCGAGAGCTTCATCAAAGGCAAGACGATAGTGGTCACCGGCGGTGGCGGCTCGATCGGCGCGGAGATCTGCGAACGCGTCGTCGATTTTCACGCCGGCCGGCTGCTGGTGATTGAAAATTCCGAGCCGGCCCTTCACGCCGTACTCGAACAGCTCGCCACCAAGTCGAGCGAGACGCCGGTCGAGGGACGCCTTGCGGATGTTCGCGATCGCGACCGGATGTTCCGATTGATCGCCGAGGCGAAGCCCAATCTGGTGTTTCACGCCGCGGCGCTCAAACACGTGCCGCTGTTGGAGCGCGATTGGGACGAAGGCATCAAAACCAACGTCTTCGGATCGGTGAACGTGGCCGATGCCGCGGTCAATGCCGGAGCCGACGCCATGGTGATGATTTCGACCGACAAGGCCATCGATCCCGTCTCGGTGCTCGGCGCGACCAAGCGGCTCGCCGAAATGTACTGCCAGGCGCTGGACGCCGGCCATAACGTCCGGCCCGCCAACGGGGGCAAGCCGCCGATCCGGATGATCGCGGTGCGCTTTGGTAACGTGCTTGCTTCCAACGGCTCGGTGGTGCCGAAATTCAAGGCGCAAATCGAAGCCGGTGGACCGGTCACTGTGACCCATCCGGACATGGTGCGCTATTTCATGACCATTCGCGAAGCCTGCGACCTCGTTGTCACCGCGGCGAGCCATGCGCTCGGTCCGTCGCGTTCGGACACGGCGGTGTATGTGTTGAACATGGGACAGCCGATAAAAATAGCCGATCTGGCGGAACGGATGATAAGGTTGAGCGGTCTCGAACCGGGGCGTGACGTCGATATTGTCTTCACCGGCGTTCGTCCGGGCGAACGTCTCAACGAGATTTTGTTCGCTCGAGAGGAGGGTAGCTCGGACGTCGGCATCGAGGGCGTGGTCGCCGCCAAGCCTGTCTGCCCGTCCGTTGCCGTCGTGCAGGGCTGGATCGCGACGTTGCGGCGCGAACTCGATGTCGGCGAACGGAATGCGATCTACCGCGTGTTGCGCGAGGCGGTGCCCAATTTTTGCGGCGATTGGCCGTCTTCCCCGGTAAAAGACCGCGATGAGCAGCCGGCTCCGCTTCAGCCTCTGCAATAAAAATCCGTCTGGTCTCCTTAAGGCGCGGCAGTCCGTCACAGAGGCAGGCGTGCCGCGCGGCCACCAAAAGCGGCTATAATCCTTTGGCCGGCATGGGGAGCTCGCCGCCGCCTCGATGCGGCTAAGCCGAGCGTTGCCGCCAGGGAGGACGAAATGATCGATAAAAGCCGCAGTCGTATTGCGTCTTCGGTCTGCGCCGCGGGCTTGTGCGCGCTGGCGTGGTCGCTGCCGTTCGACACGGCACGGGCGCAAAGCAAAACCTACGAAATGAAGATTTCAACGCCGACCATCAATGACACACCCGATACGTTCGCGCGGAATTTTCTGGCAGCGGTGGAAAAAGATTCCGGCGGCCGCATCCAGGGCCAGGTTTACCCGGCAAGCCAGCTCGGCTCGATCCCGCGTCAGATCGAAGGTACGCAATTCGGCGCGATCCAATGCGAAGTCGTGCCGCCCGAATTCATGGTCGGCCTCGACCCGCGTTTCGAGTTGATGGCCGCGCCCGGTCTCGTCGGTTCGCTCGCGCAAGGCCAGAAAGTGGCCCAGGATCCGGCGGTGCGCAAGCTGATACTCTCGCTCGGCGCCGACAAGGGACTGCACGGCGTAGGCTTGTTTATGTCAGAGCCTTCCGATGTCGTCACCAAGGCGCCGATCCGCACCCTCGCCGACTTCAAAGGCAAGAAAATCCGGATTTTCGCCTCGCAATTCCAGAGTGTCGCCTTTGAACGACTGGGAGTTACGCCGGTGGCGATGTCGCTTGGCGATGTGCTGCCTGCCATTCAACAAGGTGCCATTGACGGAGCGGTGACCGGGATGGGTCCCATCGCGCACATGCACTTCATCGACGCGGCCAAATATGTGACGATGACCAACCAGCCGTCGATCTTTATTATCGCCGAAGTCAACAAAAAGTGGTACGACTTGTTGCCCGAGGATCTGCAGCGCATCATCGACAAGGACGGTGCCGAGCAATCGGTTGCGATCATACCGACCGCGGCGAGTTTTCGCGCCAAAGCCGAGCAAAGCTATGCGGCGAGCGGCGGCGAGGAGATCAAGCTCGCGCCCGATGAGCAGGCAACGCTTCTCAAAACTCTATCGAGCGTCGGTGCGGACGTCTCGAAAGCGAGCCCGCAAGTCGCGGAAGGCTATCGGATCGTGACCGCGGCGGCTGCGCGGGCGGCTGCGGCGCCGAGCCAATAAAACGATCGGTTCTGCACGTGAGGCGTGGCGCTCGGTTACAGAGTGGAATTCCGCGACTTGCGTCGCGGAATTCCTGTATTCTGCCGATTCCGACATAAGCGCGCCCGACTCGACTCAGGCGGTAAAAAGCTAAGTCGCAATGGAGGAAACAATGAAAAGCACGATACAGGAGCGTTCTGCGCCGTGGATCGGTGCCGCCGGAGCGCTTGCCGTTGCTCTGGCACTGCCGCTGGGTTCGGCCAGGGCGCAAGACAAGGTCTACGAGATGAAAATCTCGACACCCACCATCCACGACGTGCCCGATACGATGGGCGCCAATTTTCTGGCTGCAGTGGAGAAAGATTCCGGCGGCCGCATCAAGGGCCAGGTCTATCCGGCGAGCCAACTTGGCTCGATTCCGCGACAGATCGAAGGGACCCAGTTCGGCTCGATTCAATGCGCAATAATTCCCCCCGAATTCTTTGTCGGCATCGACGAGCGGTACGAGGTATTGGCAGCCCCCGGACTCGTCAGTTCGCTGGGGCAGGGCCAAAAGGTGGCCGCCGATCCGGCGGTGCTCAAGCTGATGCTTTCGCTGGGCGCGGGCAAGGGGTTGCACGGCGTCGGCCTATTCATGGCCGAACCGTCCGATGTGATATCAAAAACTCCGATCCGTCACCTCGCCGATTTCAAGGGCAAGAAACTACGGACCTTCGCGTCCAAATTTCAGTCCGAGGCATGGAGTCGCCTCGGCGCCACGCCGATCGCAATGTCGCTCGGCGATGTCCTGCCGGCGCTGCAGCAGGGGACCATCGACGGCGCGGTGGCCGGGATGGGACCGTTCACTCACATGCATTTCAGCGATGCCGCGAAGTATATCACGATGACCAATCAGCCCGCGATCTTCCTGATCGCGGTAGTCAGCAAGAAATGGTACGAGTCGCTGCCTCCGGATTTGCAGAAGATCGTTGACAAGGATGGTGCGGAGCAGTCGATCGCCATCGATGGTTTTGCGGTCGAGCAGCGCAAGAAAGCCGAAGCGGCCTGGACCGCTGCGGGCGGCGAGGAGATCAATTTGCCGCCGGACGAGCAGGCCGAGATGATGAAAACGCTCTCCACCGTCGGCTCCGACGTGTCGAAGTCGGACCCGCGACTGGCAGCCGCCTACAAAATCGTCACCGATGCGGCCGCGCGGGCGGCGCAGACGCCGAGCCAGTAATCGCAAGGCCGCGCGTCGGCGCGACCTTCCGTATATCCCCTGAAGGCATCGGAGGCCCTTATGTCGATCGCGCAATGTGATCTCGTAAGAAACGCCTGCACTGCCGCGTTGCTACTGTCGCTGACGGGGTCGTCTGCGGCGCTGGCGGCGGACGACAAGTCCACCGTGATGAAGATATCGCTGGCGACCGTGAACGATCCACTGCACGAGTTCGCGAAAGATTATGCGGCGGCTGTAGAGAAGGATTCCGGTGGTCGGATCAAAGTCGAGATTTATCCGGCAAGTCAGTTGGGATCGACCCAACGCCAAGTGGAAGGCGTACAGTTCGGGGAAATCCAATGTCTGGTCGTGCCGCCGGAGTTTCTGGTCGGCATAGACGAGCGGTTCGAAGTGATGGCGGCGCCCGGTCTCGTCGAGTCGCTGGCGGCCGGACAACGCCTAGCGGCCGATCCTTCAGTGCGCGAGCTGATGCTTGGCCTCGGCTCCGACAAGGGTCTGCATGGCGTTGCATTATTCTTGTCGGGACAGTCATCGGTTGTGTCGCGTATGCCGATTCGACGCCTCGCCGATTTCAAGGGTAAGAAGATCCGGGTTTTCGCATCGCAATTCCAAACCGTCGCCGTCGAGCGGCTCGGTGCGACGCCGAAGCCGATGACCTTAGGCGAAGTGCTCCCGGCACTGCAGGACAATGCCATCGACGGAGCCCTATCCAGCCTCACGGTATTCGCCACCATGCGCTACTGGGATGCCGCCAAATACGTCACTGAGATCGGTCAGCCCGCGATCTTCGGCATCAGCGAAATTAGCAAGAAATGGTACGATTCGTTGCCAGCAGACCTGCAGCAAATCATCGATAAGGACGGCGCAGGCGAGGCCGCGGCGATCGCGCCGTGGGTCGTCGATTTCAACGCCAAGGCGAGACGGGCTTGGACCGACAACGGCGGCGAATTGATCAGGCTGCCGGCCAACGACGAGGCGGCCCTGACCGATACGCTCGCGAGCGTCGGCGCCGACGTATCGAAGCCCAAACCGCAGCTCAACGCTGCCTATCAAATAGTCAGGGAGGCTGCACAGCAGGTTCATTAGGGCTGCGAATCGACGGCCGGACCGAATTATCGTTGTCGGGCGCCGAGCCGTCATCTAACGTCACTCGCGGACAGTCACAGGGATGCGACCGCGCGGCGCCGTATCCGGGCCACAAAAGACTGCCGTGCCGTGAATGCCGTCCTGGCTCTGTGCCCGCAAAACGGAACAGGCGTTTGACAGGGGAGGAGACTATGCGGTTGCGCAAGTGGGGAATGATTGCGCCTGCAGTTACCGTCGGCATAGCCATTTTGTCGTCCGGCCTGACGTCCGGCTCGGCGCAAGCACAAGACAAAACCTATGTGATGAAGGTAACGACGCCCACCATCAATGACGGGCCCCATCTTCTGGCGAAGAACTTCGCCGCCGCAGTCGAGCGGGATTCCGGCGGCCGCATCAAGAGCGAGGTTTTTCCGGCGAGCCAGCTGGGCTCAATCCCGCGGCAGATCGAAGGCGTGCAATTCGGCGCAATACAAGCGGCGGTCATACCACCGGAATTCTTCGTCGGCGTCGACGAGCGCTTCGAAGTGATGGCCGCTCCCGGACTGGTGAACTCGCTCGAGCACGGCCAGCGCCTTGCCGCCGATCCTGCAGTTTTGAAATTGATGCTCTCGCTTGGCGCCGACAAAGGTCTGCACGGCGTCGGCATGTTTATCGCGCAACCGGATTCGCTCGTTGCCAAAACCCCGATCCGCCACCTTGCCGACTTCCGGGGCAAGAAGATTCGCATTTTCGCATCCGACTTCCAGTCCGAGGCGCTGAAGCGGTTGGGCGCGACGCCGGTTGCAATGACGCTTGGGGACGTATTGCCGGCGTTGCAGCAAGGCGCCATCGACGGCGCCATTGCCGGCATTACCGTGTTTTCGGCATTTCATTATCAGGATGCGGCCAAATACGTCACCGAAATCAATCAGCCGCAAATCTTCCTGATGCTGGAAATCAGCAAGAAATGGTACAACTCGTTGCCGCCCGATTTGCAGCAGATCGTCGACAAAGACGGTGCCCAAGAAAGCTTGACGATCAATCCGGCGGCCGTCGATCTGTTCAACAAGGCACGTCAGGCGTGGCTGGCAAAGGGGGGCGAGCTGATCAGTCTACCGGCCGACGAACAAACGAAAATGCTGCAAACGCTGTCGAGCGTCGGCGACGATGTTTCGAAATCGAAGCCGGGGGTCCGCGCCGCCTATGAGATCGTGGCCGCCGCGGCCAAGCGCACGCGGCCGCAGCCGAGCCAGTGATCGGACTGCAGTATGACCGGCCATGATCCCAAGCGTGACGTTTGCGCCGGCAGCCGGCGCATCTTCGACATGAGTCGTCCACGAAAAGAGCAAGAGGGCCGGGCGTGATCGACGGCGTAGTCAAAGCTGTGCGCGGACTGCTTGCGATCACCCGCACCGTGGCGGCGGTTTGCCTGATTTCGAGCGTGGCGATCAATTTCGCCAACATCATCGGCCGCTATTTCTTCAGCATTTCCATCCCGTGGGCCGAGGAGATCATGCTGTTCCTCATGGTCGGCTGCGTGTTTACCGGTTGCTGCGCCGTCGCTTGGGAAGGACGGCAGATCCGCATGGACGTCGTGGTCAACATGCTGCCGCCGAAACTGCGCGAGCTGGTCAACGCATTGTCCGAATTGGTTCTGATAGCGACTGCAATTGCGGTGACTGTGTTTGCTTGGCCGGTCATCAAGGATCTCGCGGCCTTCGATGAGCGCAGCCAAGCGGCCAATTTTCCTCTGGTTATTCCCCAGGCCATGGTGCCGATCGGATACACCCTGATGGGGCTCTTGGTGGCCATCCGGCTGATCGTGGTCTGGCGCCGCGGCGCGGGTAGCCCCGGCAGCCCCGGCTCCAGGCATTAAGAGGCGGCAGCGATGGGCTATCTGGTCTTTTTCGGTCTGCCGGTTGTCCTCCTTATTCTGGGATTTCCGATTTTCCTAATTTTGCTCGTCACCTCGATCGTCGCGGTGCTGACGGTATCGAGCGACATACCGACCGACGCCATTCAAACCTACATGTTCGGCAGCCTCGACAACTTTCCGCTGCTCGCCGTGCCGTTCTTCGTGCTGGCCGGCGAAATCATGGCGCAAGGCGGCATTGCACGGCGCATCATCGCCATGGTGATGGCCATCGTCGGCGGCATCCGCGGTTCGCTTGCGGTAACGACGGTGGCGGCTTCCGAATTGTTCGGCGCGATGTCGCACACCGCGGTCGGCACGGTCGTCGCGATGGGTCGGATGATTTATCCCTCGCTCAAGGACGCCGGCTACAACGACCGGTTTGCGGTCGGGCTGATCGCCTCGTCGGGCGCCATTG
Organism: uncultured Alphaproteobacteria bacterium; assembly: GCA_963807125.1. Lineage (GTDB taxonomy): Bacteria > Pseudomonadota > Alphaproteobacteria > Rhizobiales > Xanthobacteraceae > BOG-931. Next base: position 72,015 of record CAWEAH010000008.1, on the reverse strand, counting down.
CCGTCGTCATTCCGCCGTCCATTGCCATGATCCTTTACGCCGTGTCGGCGGAACAGTCGGCGGTGCAGCTGTTCACCGCCGGCATTCTGCCGAGCCTTTTGATCGGCGTCATCGATGCCGGGTTCGTCATGGTTTATGCCCGAATCAAAGGGGTGCCGCTCGGCGACAAGGCAAAATGGCAGACGGCCTGGAAGACGACCAAGGAGGCGAGTTGGTCCATCGGCTCGCTTGCGGTCATTTTCGGCGGTATCTACGGCGGTGTGTTCACGCCGACGGAAGCGGCGGGCGTCGCGGTGGTCTATTCGCTGTTCGTGACCATCGTGATTTACCGGGAAGTCGATCTGCGCCGCTGCTGGCAAATCCTGGTGAGCGCCTCATTTCTCATTTCGCAAATTCTGCTGATCGTAACTTCGGCGGGTATTTATTCGTGGCTGTTGACGACGAGCGGTATCCCGCAGCAGATCGTCACCTCGATCGACGCGTTGCACATGTCGAAATGGGAACTGTTGCTCATTCTCAATGTCGGCCTGCTCATCGCCGGGAGTTTCCTTGAGCCGCCGGCCGCAATTCTGATTCTGACACCGCTGTTGCTGCCGATCGTGCGCGCCGTGGGCGTCAATCCCATTCATTTCGGCATTATCGTCGCGGTCAATCTCAGTCTCGGCATGTACACGCCGCCGTTTGGATTGAACCTGTTTTCCTCGCAAGCGATCTTCAATGCGCCGCTCAGTCGGATTTATCTCGGCGTGTTGCCGTTTCTGCTGCTCAATTTCATAGCGCTCCTGATCATTACCTATATTCCGGCAATTTCGATGGTGCTGCTGCAGCATTGATTTTCTGCTTCATCCCGGCGAACGTACCGGCGCGATCCGAAATTTCCACCCAGGAGCACGACTGTTTATGAGCAAGGCGGTCCTCGGCATCATTGGCGGCTCCGGCGTTTACGATCTTCCCGGCCTGGAAAAGGTCCGATCGAAAACCGTGAAAAGTCCATGGGGTGCGCCGTCGGGACCGCTGCACATCGGCGAGATTGCCGGTCTGCCGGTCGTTTTTCTATCGCGGCACAGTCAAGGCCATCGCCATTCGCCGTCCGACATCAACTATCGGGCCAATATCGATGTGCTCAAACGTGTCGGAGTGACCGACCTGGTTTCGCTGTCGGCCTGCGGCTCATTCAAGGAAAATATGCCTCCCGGAACTTTCGTTCTGGTCGACCAGTTCGTCGACCGCACCCACAAGCGCGAGAACTCGTTTTTCGGCAAAGGCTGCGTCGCCCACGTGTCGATGGCGCATCCGGTGTCGCCGCGATTGCGCATCCACATCGCCGAAGCTGCGATGGCCGAAAACATGGCTGTGGTGCGCGACGGCACCTATGTGTGCATCGAGGGCCCGCAATTTTCGACATTGGCCGAGAGCCTCACCTACAAAAATCTGGGTTATTCGGTGATCGGCATGACCAATATGCCCGAGGCCAAGCTCGCCCGCGAAGCCGAAATCTGTTACGCCACCGTCGCTATGGTGACGGATTTCGATTGCTGGCATCCGGACCATGACGCGGTCACCGTTCAGGACATCATCAAGGTGCTGATGGCGAACGCCGAGAAGGCAACGCGGCTGGTAGCGCGGCTTGCCCGGGATTTCCCCCGCCAGCACGAGCCATGTCCGATCGGTTCCGACCGCGCCCTCGATAATGCGCTGATCACCGCGCCGAAAGCGCGGGACCCGAAGCTTCTCAAGAAGCTTGATGCGGTCGCCGGCCGGGTGCTGCGCAAGAAGTAGTCAAACTGGGTCTATCGTTGGTCGGCGTTTCCCCTGACGATAGGGCGCAAGACCGCTTAAGGGTTCTTAACTGGGATGCGGCACATTAGTGCCGGCAAGGTAGAGCAGTTTTAGACACGTTTCGCAGGTCCGACTTGGCTCAATCGATTATTCCTCTGATCATGTGCGGCGGTGCCGGCACTCGGCTGTGGCCGGCGTCGCGCGAAGGCCGGCCGAAGCAGTTTTTGTCGTTGCTTGGTCCGCACTCGACGTTTCAGGAGACCATTCGCCGCGTCTCCGATCCGGCGCTGTTCGGCCGCCCGATCGTCGTTACCAATATGCAGTATCGTTTCCTGGTGGCCGAGCAGCTCGCAGCGATCGACGCCGAGGCCGATATCATGCTTGAGCCGGTCCGGCGCGATTCCGCGCCGGCGATTGCGGCGGGCGCGATCTTCGCGGGCAAGCGCGGCGGCGATCCCCTGATCGTGGCTTTGGCCGCCGATCACGTCGTCACCGATCCGGTCGCATTCGCAAAGGTCTGCGGACTTGCGGCGGCCTCCGCAGGCGAGCGCATCGTGACTTTCGGCGTGCAGCCGACGCGGCCGGCCACCGAATACGGTTATATCCGGCCCGGCGCCGCGATCGGTCCCGATGTCTTCGCCATCGATAAATTCGTCGAAAAGCCGGACGCCAAGACGGCAGAGCGGTATGTCAAAGACGGTTATTTGTGGAACTCCGGCAACTTCATGTTTCGTGCCGGCCTGCTGCTCGACGAATACAGGAGTTTCGAGCCGGACAGCGTCGCTGCGGTCGACGCCGCCGTGCAGAGCGCCGGCGCCGATCTGGGTTTCGTCACGCTCGACCAGCGATCGTTCGCGCAAGCTGCGCCGAAATCCATCGACTATGCGGTGATGGAGCGGACCAGGCGCGCCGCCGTCATGCCGGTCTCTTACGGCTGGTCGGATGTCGGCTCGTGGCAAGCGGTTTGGGAGCTTTCCGACCGCGATGCGCTTGGCAATTGCGGGCACGGATCCGATTCGGGCGCGGTGGTGTTCGTCGATTCGCGCGGCTCCTATGTCACAACCGACAAGCAGTTGGTCGCCTTGTTCGGTGTCGAAAATCTCGTCGTCGTGTCGACCGACGACGCGGTGCTGGTGGCTAAACGCGAGGACGGCGACGGCCTGCGGCGTCTGGTCCAGAAGCTCAAGGAGGTGGCGCCCACGGTCACCGAGGAACATTTGAAAGTGCATCGGCCGTGGGGGTCGTATCATTCCGTCGATCAAGGTCCGCGCTTTCAAGTCAAACGGATCGTGGTGAAGCCGGGCGGCCGCCTGTCGCTGCAATTGCATCATCACCGTGCCGAGCACTGGGTCGTGGTGCGCGGCACCGCGCGCGTGACCGTCAATGACGAGACCAGGATCCTGCATGAAAACGAATCCACCTACATCCCCAGCGGCGCCAGGCACCGGCTGGAAAATCCCGGCAAGATCGAGCTCGAATTGATCGAGGTACAAACCGGTAGCTATCTTGGAGAGGACGATATCGTGCGCATCGAGGACGATTATCGGCGGTCCTGACCAGACGGCCGACCTCACGTGAGATGACCGCGGGTTTTTGCAACCGCATGCCGTTCACAGCATCGAGCCTCTTCCTAAGCATCTGAAAGGATTATAGAAAACAAGATTCGCGCATGCTAGTAAGTCTTTGAATCAATTCGTGTACGGATTTCTCCTCAGGCATGGTCGCCACTTGGCATAAGGCGTGCTACGGACGTTGTCGGGTTCGTTTCGGGGAGAAGGGGCTCTTTGCGTCATGAGTGATGCCGACAAAGTAGGCACTGACACGCTGCGTGTTGGCGTTGTGGGCGTTGGCGTTATGGGCAGCAACCATGCCCGCGTGTTGTCCGAGTTGCCCGGCGTAACGCTGGTTGGCGTTGCCGATCCTGACCGTAAGCGCCGTGAGGCTGTTGCCCGCAATCTCGGCTGTGCCGCCTTCGAGGACACCGACGCGCTAATCCGCCGCGGCGTCGACGCCGTCACGATCGCGGCGCCGACCCACCTGCACCGTGACATCGCCATCGATTGTGCGGCCCACGGCATCCATGTGATGCTGGAAAAGCCGATCGCGTCGACGGTGGAGGAGAGCCGCGCCATCGTCGCTGCTGCGCGCCGCGCCGGCGTCACGTTGATGGTGGGCCACGTCGAGCGCTTCAATCCTGCGGTGCAATCGATCAAGCGCGCCATACAAAATCAGGACATTCTTTCGATTGCCATCACCCGCGTCGGTCCGTTTCCGCCGCGCATGTCAAATGTCGGCGTCGTCATCGACCTCGCCGTGCACGACATCGATCTCATTCGCTGGTTCACCGATTCGGAAATCGTGGAAATCCAGCCGCAGACCTCGAGCGCCGTGGCCGAGCGCGAGGACATTGCGCTGCTGCAGTTCCGTACTGCATCCGGGGTGCTGGCGCACATCAACACCAATTGGCTGACGCCGTTCAAAGCGCGCACCATCCACATCGCCACGCGCGACAAATACCTGATCGGCGATCTCTTGACGCTACAGGTCACGGAATGCTTCGGCTTCCAGCCGGACGGCAGCTATTCCATGCGGCATCTTTCGGTCGGCTATGCCGAACCGCTGCGTTCGGAACTGGTCGCCTTCATCAGCGCCATCCGCAGCGGCCAACCGCCCGCCGTGACCGGCGAAGAGGCAGTCGCCAGCCTTGAAATCGCCATTCGCTGCCTCGAAGGGCGATCAACGCAGTCGGTTCTGCCGCAGCGCAAGGGTCCGCGACGCGTAGTCGGCTGATCGTCGCTTGCGGCTGGATCGAAAGGTCAATCAAGAAGTCATCATGAATCAGCACGCGCGCGTCGAAGAGAAACCGATCCCCTTCATCGACGTTGCGGCGCAGCGCCGCCGGCTCGGCCGTGCGATCGATGATGCGGTGGCGCGCGTGCTGGCGCATTGTCAGTTCGTCCAAGGGCCCGAAGTGCACGCGCTGGAGGCCGAGCTTGCCGCGTTCTGCGGCGTCCGCCACGCGATTACGTGTTCGAGCGGCACTGACGCGCTGCTCCTCGTATTGATGGCGTGGGAGATCGGACCGGGCGATGCGGTGATTTGCCCGGCCTTCACCTTCCATGCCACCGCCGAGATGGTCGCGCTGCTTGGCGCCAAGCCGGTATTCGCCGACGTCCATGCCGACAGCTTCAATCTGGATCCCGAAAGCCTGGAGCGCGCGGTTGCCACTGCCAAGCGGCTGGGGCTGCGCCCACGCGCTATCATCCCGGTCGACCTGTTCGGGCTGCCGGCCGATCACGATGCCGTCGCCGCTATCGCCGCCAGACACGGCATGCTCGTGCTCGACGATGCGGCACAGGCCTTCGGCGCCACCTATCATGGCCGCAAGCTCGGCACGCTGGCGACGGCAACGGCGACCAGCTTTTTCCCGGCGAAGCCGCTCGGCTGCTACGGCGACGGCGGCGCCGTGTTCACCGACGACGGCGCCCTTGCGGCCAAGGTGAAGAGCTTGCGCGTCCACGGCGAGGGCGCCGACAAATATGACCCGGTCCGCATCGGTATCACCGGGCGGCTCGACACGATTCAGGCGGCGGTGCTGCTGGAAAAGCTCAAGATTTTCCCTGAGGAAATTGTGGCGCGCGACAAGATTGCGGCGCGCTATGCCGAAGGGCTCGGTGATGTCGCCATCGTGCCGCGCGTCGGCAACGAGTTCGAGTTCGGTGTGGGCGCAGTATACGCTGCGGCTTGCGCCCGGGCGGCGCGACGCGCTTGCTGCCACGCTCAAAGCCCAGGGCATCCCGACGGCAATTTACTACGTCAAACCGCTGCATCGGCAGACGGCGTATCGGGCCTTCCCGGTGGCTGATGGCGGTCTGCCGGTCAGCGAGCGGCTGGCCGACGAAGTCATCAGCCTGCCGATGCATGCCTATCTTCAGCCGCCGGCCCAGGATCGCATCATTGCGGCCGTGCGTCGGACGCTGGCGAGCTGATTTTCTCGTCATTCCGGGGCCGAGCGCGGCTCGGAGCCCGGAATCCATATTCACTGACCTGTGGATATGGATTCCAGACTTGCCGCCATCCGGAATGACGGGCAGGGCGATAAACCGTAACTATACCCCGCGATGATCAAGAAGATTCTCACCGTCGGCGGCTACACGCTGTTGTCGCGCCTCACCGGCTTCATGCGCGACATCATGCTTGCCGCCATTCTTGGCGCCGGACCGACGGCGGATGCATTCTTTGTCGCTTTTCGGCTGCCCAATCATTTCCGCGCCATCTTTGCCGAAGGTGCTTTCAACGCCGCCTTCATTCCGGCCTATGCGCGCATTCGCACCCAGGAAGGCGATAAGGCGGCGGATTTGTTCGGCGACCGCATTTTTACGCTTTTGTTCGCGTCGCAAGTTGTGCTGCTGGCCCTGGCGCTGATTTTCACCCCGCAGGTGATTGAAGTATTGGCGCCGGGCTTTTCGCACGAACCTCATCAATTCGCGCTGGCGGTATCGCTGACGCGGATTACCTTCCCCTATCTTCTGCTGATCACGCTGGTGACGCTGTGGGGCGGCATGCTCAACGCGCTGCACCGCTTCGCGGCACCTGCCGCGGCGCCGATCCTGCTCAATATTTCGATGATGGCGACGCTCGCCGCCGTCGCGTGGTTTCCCGGCGCCGGTTATGCCGCGGCATGGGGCGTGCTGATATCGGGCGTTCTGCAAGCGGCACTGGTCGGCGCCGATACTCATTACGCCGGCGTCATGACGGTCTTCCGCAGGCTCCGCCTCGACAGCGACGTACGCCGCTTTTTCAAGGCGCTCCTTCCTGCAACGGTCGGTTCGGCCGGCACGCAGCTCGCGCTGTTTGCCGACACCATCATTGCCAGCTTCCTCTCGGCGGGCGCAATCTCGGCGCTTTATTACGCCGACCGCATCGACCAACTTCCGATCGGGGTGATCGGGATTGCCGTCGGCACCGTACTGGTGCCGGAAATGACGCATCGGCTTGCCGCCGGCGACGAGGGTGGCGCCCGCTCGGCGCAGAATCGCGCCATCGAATTCGCGCTCCTTCTTGCAATCCCCTGCGTCGTCGGCTTTCTGGTCGTGCCGGGACTGATCATGCGGGCGCTGTTCATGCGCGGCGCGTTCACCGCAGCCGACGCCCATGCCGCGGCGATGACGCTGATGGCCTATACGGTCGGGCTCGTACCCTTCGTCCTTATTCGCAGCGTGGTGGCCCCGTTTTACGCTCGCGGCGACACCGCGACACCGGTTAAGGCGGCATTGATCGGCACCGCGATCAACATCGCCTTCAAAGTCGTGTTAATGGTGCCGCTGGCTCAGGTCGGCTTGGCGTTGGCAACCTCGATCGGCGCCTGGATCAATTTCGTGCTGGTGCTGTTTTTTGCGCGCCGGGCGGGCCTGATCGCCGCGGATGCGGAACTCAAAGCATCGCTGTCAAAGCTCGCCGCCGCCGGCGCTGCGCTGGCGCTGGCATTGTTGATCGCCGATCCAATCGTCACGCGAGTGTTATCTTCGTGGCCCAGGTTCCGCAACGAATCGGAGCTCGCATTATTGGCGCTGATCGGCGGTTTGGTCTACGGCGGACTCGTGCTGGTGCTGTTCGGGCGGCGCTGGCTCATGCTGATGCGGCGGACCGCGCAGGCTGCCGAAGGCGCGCCAATCGAAGCCCTACCAATTGAAGCAACGGCGATCGCCGACCAATCCCCGGACGACGACTAAACCAGAGCAGGATCAAAGCATGCGCGTTACCATGATCGGTGCCGGATATGTCGGGCTTGTTTCCGGCGCGTGCTTCGCCGATTTCGGTCACCAAGTAATCTGCGTCGACAAGGATGCCAGCAAAGTTGCCGCGCTCAACCGCGGCGAAATTCCGATCTTCGAACCAGGGCTCGCCGATCTGGTCGAAGCCAATATGCGCCAGGGCCGGCTCGAATTCGCCCTCGACACTTCGCGCATCGGCGATGCCGAGGCGGTGTTCATCGCGGTGGGTACGCCGTCGCGCCGCGGTGACGGCCACGCCGATTTGACTTTCGTCTACGACGCGGTGCGCGAGATCGCGCCGCAGCTCGCCGCCGGTGCGGTCGTCGTCACCAAATCCACCGTCCCGGTCGGTACCGGCGACGAGATCGAGCATATTCTCCGGCAACAACGCCCGGACGCCGAGATCCAGGTCGTCTCCAATCCGGAGTTCCTGCGCGAGGGCGCGGCCATCCAGGACTTCAAGCACCCCGACCGCATCGTCGTCGGCGCCGACGATTCGCGTGCCCGCGCGGTGCTCGCGGAAATCTATCGGCCACTCTATTTGAACGAACCGCCGATTATCTATGTCAGTCGCCGCACTGCGGAGCTGATCAAATACGCGGCCAATGCGTTCCTCGCCACCAAGATCACCTTTATCAACGAGATCGCCGATCTTTGCGAAGCGGTCGGCGCCGACGTGCAGGAAGTGGCGCGCGGCATCGGGCTCGATAACCGCATCGGCGGCAAATTTCTCCACGCCGGGCCCGGCTTCGGCGGTTCGTGCTTTCCCAAGGATACCAGCGCGCTGCTCAAGACCGCGCAGGACCGCGGCGTCGCGCTGCGCATCATCGAAACGGTTTCGGCAGTCAACGAGCAACGCAAGCGCGCCATGGCGCGTAAAGTGGTCGCAGCGCTCGACGGCTCGGTGCGCGGCAAGACCATCGCCGTGCTCGGCCTGACGTTCAAGCCGAATACCGACGACACGCGCGATTCGCCGGCTATCCCGTTGATCGTCGCGCTGCACGATCTCGGCGCCACGGTGCGCGGCTACGATCCGGCCGGCATGGAGCAGGCAAAGCCGCTGTTGCCGGCGGTACACTATTGCAACAGCGCCTACCATGCCGCCGAGGGCGCCCACGCTGTGGTCATCGCCACCGAATGGGAGCAATTCCGCGCGCTCGATCTTGCCCGTCTCAAGCAGATGATGGCGAGCCCGGTCATCGTCGATCTCCGCAACATCTATCGCGCCGACGAAATGAAGCGGGCGAATTTCCGCTACGTTGCCGTCGGGCGCACCGGCGTCGACTGATACGACCGCGCTCGCCGTGTCGCTGCGTTATCTGCGTCGGATCCAACTAGAGGGCCGCCCGGCATGCCGGACGGCCCATTTCCTTGCAGACCTGAAAGAACTAAAGCGCGTTCAGCTCCACCGAATGGCGATAGCGCCGGCAATCGATCGCGGCCGGATACGAAGCGCGTGGCCGTCATTGCCGGATTCGACCACCCATTGTCCGTTTTCCTGACCGACGATCTTGCCGACATGGTGCGGCCAGACAACGATGGCGCCGACCGCGACCGGCCCGGAGTGGCCCCAATGCGCCCAATTGCGGGCAAGATTGTAGGCCGGCCCGGGATCGCTGCCGACGAGCTGCCGCATCTCCCAGCCGCACCAAGCGGCGGGACGCGAACCGCGGCCACGATACGCCGTGTGCTCCTGATGGGGCTCGAAGCTCGGCGGGGAAAATCCGGGTATTTCGGGTCTCGAAAAGTTTTGCGGTTGCCAAGCGAACTGACTGCCGGACGTCAAGCCCCACTGCGGCTCCGTAGTGACACGGCTTTGCGCCATATGGCGGTGGTGGAAGTACCGGTGATGATGCTCGTGCGCCTGCGCGGAATGCACAAACGCCATGATGGCCGCAACAGCGACCGCTACGGTCGTCTTCTTCATGCTATGAGTTCTCCTACTCGTTACGCACAACGGTTTCCGCCCGCAAACAAAAGCCCCGCCAAACGTCGAGCTTGGCGAGGCTAAGCAGACGGAAGTGCCTCGCTGACAGCGCGAGGCACGGTGTCTCATAGCATCATTGCGCGAGTTGGCTCTACCCGTTTTTGCATGGCAACTATTTGTTTGATGGCGGTGCGCGTCAAATTCTCGCCGCGTTGTCCGGCGGCAAATGCGGCGATTGTTTGATTGCTATTTGCAGCGCTGCCCGCGCATGCCCGTGAAACGGCGACTATCGGCACCGGCAGGCGTGAATTGGCGGCGTCAAGCGGCTGTTCGCAAGTGTGACCTGCCAGCCTTGGTGCTGCCGCTTACATTAATTGCGGGAGGAATTGCCTCAAGGCGTTCGGTCGCAGCTCGGGCCGGCTGCGGCCCGGGTGGACCATTTCAGGGCGCGGTTGGCCCCGATCCGCCTTGATCCAACCCGCAGCCGGCAGTAGCGTTTCAAATAAATAATGCCGAAAGGCAGCCTCTATCAGGAAACGTCCATGACATCCTTCACTATCACGCCGCTGACGGACCACACCGGCGCCGAAGTGGTCGGCATCGATTTCACCGAGCCGGTTGACGCCGAAACCCGAGCCGCGCTCAATCGCGCCTTTGCCGAGCATCATGTCTTGGTTATGCGCAACCAGGACTTCGATCCCGAGGAGTTTAAGGACGCTGCACAGGTCTTTGGCGCCCTGCAGATCCATGATCGGAAAGAACAGCACGTTCCCGGCCATCCCGACGTCTATTACGTCTCCAACGATATCTTCGTGAACGGCAAGCGGATGATTCCCGGCGAAACCTTCCACACCGATCACTCCAATCATCCGGCGCCGCCCAAGGCGACGACATTGTTCGCGGTGGAGCTGCCGTCGCGCGGTGGCGATACCCAGTACGTCAATATGCACGACGCCTATGATGGTCTGCCTGAAACCACCAAACGGCGGATCGACGGACTTAAGGCGGTGCACGTCTATCAGAGCAAGTACAGCCCGCGCTCGCTCGCCGGCCTCAATGAGGACAGCCGCGCCAAGCTGCCGCCGCCGGGCATCCATCCCCTGGTGCGCACCCACCCGGAAAATGGACGCAAGGCGCTGTTTCTCAACCCCGTGCGCATTGAATCCATTGTCGGCATGGATGACGATGATGCGCTGAAGCTGATCGACGAATTGATGGCGCATGCGACGCAAAAGAAATACGAATATCGTCACCAGTGGCGCGATGGCGACTGGGTGATCTGGGACAATCGCAGTGTGATGCATCAAGCCAATCCGGACTACGATATGAATGAGCGGCGCTATCTCTACCGCCTCATGCTCGCGGGCGAAGTACCGGTTTAGGTCCGCTGATTATGTCGCTGACGATCCTGATTGCGCTTGCCGGCCTGCTGGGTGCGGCCGGCATCATGCTGGCCGCTGCCGGCGCGCATATGGCGCCCGGCGCCGGACTCGACAGTGCCGCCTATATGCTGCTGTTCCACGCCGCCGCGGTGCTCGGCGGCGCGGCGCTCGCCCAGCAGGGCATGCTGTGGCGGCCGTTGGCGCTCGTGGTCCTGGCCGGATTCGTGCTGGGCGCGGCGCTGTTTTCCGGCGACATCGCACTGCGCGCTTTCACGGCGCACCGCCTGTTTCCTTTCGCGGCGCCGTCGGGTGGCTTCATCCTGATCGCTGCATGGCTCGCGCTTGCCGTGGCCGCGCTGCGCGGCGCCTGATGCACGATCATACCTTGGCCACGATTGCGCGATTTGTCGCCTCTCGAAGGGTAACTCTCGCCATCGGCCACCGATTCAAAATCAGTAGTCTTTTCAAAGGCTTATGATCGCTGCGCTGGCGTAGGCGTCTTGCCCGACACTGCGGACGAGTGCCGGAGTGCGGATGCGCGCGGCGACCACGCGTCCTGTGTAATTGACTTGGGCGCGCGCATATGATGCCGAGACGCGCGAGGGAAAGAATCATGAAATTTGCCACCGCTGCGCGCCTTGCCGCTGGGCCGGCGGCCGTGCTGTTGCTTACCGCATTGGCGGGCTGCGATCGCGGCCAACAGCAGACCGCGGCCTATCCGACGCCGACGGTCACCGTGGCCAAACCGGTGCAGCGCACCGTGGTCGATTATGACGAATATGTCGGCCGCTTCGTAGCGGTGGACTCCGTTGAGATCCGCTCGCGGCTGTCGGGCTATCTGTCGGCTATCCATTTCACCGACGGCCAGATGGTGAAGAAGGGCGACCTGCTATTCACCATCGATCGCCGGCCGTTCGAAATCGCGCTGGAGCAGATGAAGGCCAATCTTGCGCAAGCGCGCGCCAATCTCGCGTTCGCGCAAGGCGACCTGCAGCGCGGCCAAGCGCTTCTACAGAACAAGACCATCACCGATCAGAGCTACGATCAGCGCCTGCAGGCCAAGACTGTGGCGGAGGCCTCGGTCGCCGCGCAGGAAGCCATGGTGAACTCAGCCGAACTCGATCTCGATCAGTATAGCCAGTTGCGGGCACCGATCGACGGCCGCATCGGCGACCGTCGCGTCTCGGTCGGCAATCTCGTGACCGGCGGCACCGGCGGCAATACCACGCTTCTGGCGACGATCGTGTCGGTCGATCCGATCCGCTTCGAATTTACGTTCGACGAGCAGTCTTATCTGCGCTACGAGCATTTCGCCGAGAGCCGAAAGCCCGAGCAACAAAGCGATCCGGTGCCGGTCGCGGCAGCTGAAACAAGCCGATCAGCAGTCTGCTCAGCAGGCGGATCCGCAAGCCGACCCGCCCGCCGCGCCACAGTCCGCCGCGGCGGCAACAGGGCGGCGTCGACACCGGCGTTCCGGTTTCGCTCAAGCTGATCGACGAGAAGGATTTCGATCATGCCGGCAAGATCGATTTCGTCGACAACGTCATCTCGACGTCGTCTGGCACGATTCGCGGCCGAGCAATTTTCGCCAATCCCAAAGGCACATTCGTTCCAGGCATGTTCGGCCGCATTCGCGTCCCCGGATCGCTGCCGCATTTGGCGCTGCTTATCCCCGATGCGGCAATCGGCTCCGAGCAGGCGCGCAAATACGTGCTGGTGGTCGACAACGACGGCATGGTGCAGCAGAAATACGTGACACTCGGTCAGCTCGATGGCGGTTTGCGCGTCATCACCGACGGTTTGCTGGCGTCGGATCGCGTCATCGTCAACGGTCTCATGCATGCCCGGCCGGGCATCAAGGTGAAGGCGGAAGAGCGAAGGTGCTTCCGCTGCGCCGGCCAAGAGCGGCGCTCAGCCAAAAGCCGGTTGATGGCGTAATGCGCATCTCGCACTTCTTCATCGATCGGCCGATCTTTGCGGCAGTGGTCTCGATCATTTTCGTGATCCTGGGCGGTGTGGCGTTCACGCGCTTGCCCATCGCGCAATATCCGGAGATTGCGCCGCCGATCATCAATGTATCCGGCCAATATCCCGGCGCCAGCGCTGAGACTGTCGCCTCCACGGTCGTCACGCCGATGGAAGAGCAGATCAATGGCGTCGAGAACATGCTCTATATGTCGTCGAACTCGACGGCGGACGGGCGCTTTTCGATCCAAATCACTTTCGATCTCGGCACCAATCTCGACATCGCCCAGGTGCAAGTGCAGAACCGCGTCGCCATCGCGCAGCCGCGGCTGCCCGCCGACGTCCGCAATATCGGCGTCACGGTGCAAAAATCATCGCCCGATTTGATGATGGTGGTGCATCTCTATTCGCCCGACAAATCGCGCGACGCATTGTTCATATCGAATTACGCCACGCTGGAGGTGACCGATCCGCTCACCCGCGTCAACGGCGTCGGCTCCATCACCGTGTTCGGCAGCCGCGATTACTCGATGCGCATCTGGCTCGATCCGGACCGGCTGCAGTCGCTCGGCCTGACCGCGACCGATGTCACGAGTGCGCTGCAGGCGCAGAACATCCAAGTCGCCTCCGGGGTGCTCGATCAGCCGCCGGTAGCGCATCCTGGGGCGTTCCAGATCGCGGTGCAGACGCTGGGCCGGCTCGATACGCCGGCCGAGTTCGGGAATATCGTGGTGAAGCAAACGCCGGGCGCCGTGGTGCGGCTGCGGGACGTTGCCGACATCCAGCTTGCCGCGCTCGATTATACGTCGAACTCGTATCTCGACCACGATCCGGCGGTGGCGCTCGCCGTGTTTCAGAGTCCGGGCTCCAACGCGCTCTCCACCGCGAAGGGTGTGACCGATCTGATGGCCAAACTGGCGGAGCGGTTTCCGCCCGGCGTCAAATACGCGATCGTCTACAACCCGACGCAATTCATCCAGCAGTCGGTCGACGCGGTGATCGACACCATCTTCGAAGCCATCGTGCTCGTGGTGCTGGTCGTGATCCTGTTCCTGCAGACTTGGCGGGCCGCAATTATTCCGTTGATTGCCATCCCGGTCTCGCTGATCGGCAGCTTTTTCTTCATGGCCGCGTTCGGATTCACGCTCAACAATCTGTCGCTGTTCGGCCTGGTGCTGGCGATCGGCATCGTGGTCGACGACGCCATCGTCGTCGTCGAAAACGTCGAGCGCAATATTGCCGCGGGACTGTCGCCACGCGAGGCGGCGCGCAAGAGCATGGACGAGGTGGGCTCGGCGTTGATCGCGATTGCGCTGGTGCTATGCGCGGTCTTCGTGCCGTCGGTCTTCATCACCGGCATTTCCGGCCAGTTCTACCGGCAATTCGCGCTGACCATCACCGGCGCCACGGTCATTTCGCTGATCGTCTCGCTGACCTTGTCGCCGGCGCTGTGCGCGCTGCTTCTCAAGCCGCATCAGGCCGGCGCGCGCGACCGCTGGTGGGAGCGGCCGATCCACCGGTTCTTCGATTATTTCAATTGGAGCTTCGACAAGGTCGCGTTCGGTATTTCCTGGCTTGCCAGCCGCACCGTGCGGCGGGTGGCGATCATGCTCGGCGCCTATCTCGTGGTGCTTGCGCTCGGCTTGAATGCCTTCCGTACCGCACCGATCGGGTTCATCCCGCAGGTCGACCGCGGCTATATCATCGTCGTCGTGCAGTTGCCGCCCGGCGCCTCGCTCGCCCGCACCGATGCGGTGCAACAGCACGTGCTCGACATCGCGATGGGCGTGCCCGGCGTGGTCCACGCCGTGAATATCGTCGGCTTCTCCGGCGCGACCTTCACCAACGCACCGAACTCCGGTGCGCTGTTTCTGGTGCTCGACGATTACACCAAGCGCGGGCTCGATCCGCGCGAATCGGCGTCCGCCATCCAGGCCGAGCTCAATCGCCGGCTGTCCGGCATCCAGGACGCCTTCATCATTTCGGTGCTGCCGCCGCCGGTGGTCGGCATCGGCACGGCAGGCGGCTTCCGCATGATGGTCGAGGACCGCGGGGGAGCAGGCTCGGAAGCGCTCAAAGAGGCGACCGAGGCGCTGGTGGTGCAAGCCGCGAAGACGCCCGGGATCGCCCAGACCTTCTCGCTGTTCGAAACCTCCACCCCGCAGGTCTATCTCAATATCGATCGCACCAAAGCGCAGCTTCTCGGCATCAACGTTCAGGACGTCTTCAACGCGCTGCAAGTCTATATCGGCTCGTCCTACGTCAACGACTTCAACCTGTTCGGGCGCACGTTCCGCGTCATGGCGCAGGCGCGCGACCAGGATCGGCAGCATGTCAGCGACGTATTGAAGATCAGGGTGCGCAATTCCAACGGCGATACGGTGCCGCTCGGCTCGTTCACCACCGTCGATAATATCGCCGGACCCTATCGGGTGCCCCGCTATAATCTCTATCCCGCCGCCGAAATCGACGGCGCCGCCGCGCCCGGCTATTCGCAGGGCCAGGCGATCGCCATCATGGACAAACTCGCCGACCAAACCTTGCCGCAGGGATTTGCCACCGAATGGACGACGCTGGCGTACCAGCAGATCAGGGCCGGCAACACCGCGATGTTCGCCTTCGTGCTGGCAGTGGTGTTCGTCTTCCTGGTGCTGGCCGCGCAATACGAAAGCCTGACCTTGCCGCTGGCCGTCATCATGATCGTGCCGATGTGCCTCGTCGCCGCCATCACCGGCGTGCTTATACGCGGCCTCGACAACAACATCCTCACCCAGGTCGGCTTTGTGGTGCTGATCGGCCTTGCCGCCAAGAACGCGATTCTCATCGTCGAGTTCGCCCGGCAATTGGAGGACGAAGGACGCGACCGCTGGGCGGCCGCCGTCGAAGCCACGCGACTGCGGCTGCGGCCCATCCTGATGACGTCCTTTGCCTTCATCCTCGGCGTCACCCCGCTGGTATGGGCCATCGGCGCCGGTGCCGAGCTGCGCCAGGCGCTTGGTACTGCGGTGTTTTTCGGCATGATCGGCGTGACGGCATTTGGCCTGGTGTTTACGCCGGTTTTCTATGTCGTCGCCCGCACCATCGCGCAATTGGGCCGCCGCCGCGCCGGCAAAGAGCAGTTCCCGCAACCCGCCGAGTAGGCGACCGTCCCGGAATAGCGGCCAGCCCCCGGTGTTTACCGACCGGAACCGCGCTACCATGACGCAACACGGTTTACGTCGCGCGGGGGCGACAGCGAACTGCGAGAGGGTCACACAATGATTCAGAGATTGCCCATTGCGCTCGGCGTGCTGCTACTCGGCATCACCTCAGCCTCGGCGCAAAGCTGCCAGGATACGATCGATAAGCGGCAACGCCTTTATGAAGCACAGCGCTGCCGAGGCCAAGATCGCCTCTTCGATGATTAAGGGCGAAACGCCCTTCGATCTTGCCAAGACCAAGGAGATTTACGCCACCTTTGCTACCGACGCGGCCGCCATGCCAACCCTGTTTCCCGATTGCTCAAAGACCGGCGATCACACCACCGCCGCGCCCGCGATCTGGGAGAAGCCTGACGATTTCAAAGCCGCTATCGCCAAGTTCACAGCCGACATCAAAGCGGCGCAGGACTCCACCAAGGATCTCGACAGTCTGAAGGCTAATTTTCCAGGCGATCGGCAAAGATTGCGGCTCCTGCCATCAGACCTTCCGCGTAAAACCGAGCTGAAAATCTCTCCCATTGAAGACAAGGGCGGTCGTCCACGCGGGCGCGCCGCCCTTTCTTTTTTGCTCTGATAGAATGGTTGCGAACAAGGCCGGGAGACCGCGGCATGCCGACATTGCGAACGCTCGCGCTTTTCGCCGTGGCTGCCGCCACGTTGGGTTTGGCCGCCTTCTGGCTGTTGACGCTGCCGGCCATCGTTCCGGCATCGGCGCTGCCGCCTTACACGCCGAACCGCGACAACGGCCACACCATGTTCAATATCGGCGGCTGCGCGTCCTGCCATGCCGTGCCGAACAAGGATCCCGACAAGGTCGATCGCACGCGGCTCGGTGGCGGCATGGCCCTCAAGACGTCCTTTGGCACATTCTACGTGCCGAACATTTCGCCCGATCCCAAGGACGGCATTGGCCGCTGGAGCGAGGCCAATTTCGTCACTGCCTTGTGGAAGGGAACGTCGGAGCACGGCACCAATCTTTATCCGGTATTTCCCTATACGTCGTACACGCATATGCAGCTCGACGATGTGCGCGACCTGTTTGCCTACCTGAAAACCTTGCCGCCGGTGCCGGGCAGGGTGCGCCGTCACGATCTCAAATTTCCGTTCAATGAGCGCCGGCTGCTCGGCGGCTGGAAATTGCTGTTCCTGCACGGCGGACCGTATGTGGCCGATCCGACCCGCTCGGCGCAGTGGAACCGCGGCGCCTATCTGGTCAACGGTCCGGGACACTGCGCCGAATGCCACTCGCCCCGCAACATGCTCGGTGGCGTCATCGACAGCGAGCGCTTTGCCGGCGGTCCGACGCCCGACGGCAGCGGTTGGGTGCCGAACATCACGCCGGCTGGATTGCAGCATGGCGACGACAAATGGACCGAGCAAGACATCGCGAGCTTCCTTAGCGACGGCATGATGCCGTCCGGCGATTTCGCCGGCAGTACCATGGCGGACGTGATCCGCGATACGTCGCTGCTCGGCCCGGCGGACCGCGCCGCGATCGCGCATTATATTGCGAAGCTGCCACCAGTGCAGGGACCAAGCCCGCCGCCGAAGCAGAATTGATCCAGCGGCCAGCCACGCGGGGGCGGTGGCGACGGAAGCCTGGAGATTGCTATGATTGCGCGCCGAACGCCTTGAAGGTGATGATGGTGCGGGTGTCGGCGATGCCCGGAATCGGCTGCACTTTCTCGGCGATGAAATGGCCGATATCGGTCGATGGGTCGACGTAGAACTTCACCAACAGGTCGAAATCGCCGGCGGTCGAATAGATTTCCGAGGCGATCTCGGCGTCGGCCAGCTTGTTGGCGACCTCGTAGGACTTGCCAAGCTGGCATTTGATCTGCACGAAAAAGGGGACCATGTGCGCCTCCGGACCGTGGCGGCAAGCTTATACCAAATCGCTCCTGCTGCACACGATGCCGTTGCGATGGTGTAAGATTGGGCAAACCTGGAACCGCCATGCGTAATCCTGTCGATCTTCGTCTCAACGCCATCGTCGATCCCGAGCGGGCCGGAGGGCGCGATCTCGCCGATCTGGCGCGGCTTTGCGCCGAAGGTGGCGCCACGCTCGTCCAGTTGCGCGACAAAGTGAGCGAAACGCGCGCCATGATCGCACAGGCGCGGGCGATCAAGCAGGCCTTGGCGCCGCTCGGCGTGCCGCTCGTCGTCAACGATCGCGTCGACGTGGCGTTGGCCGCCAAAGCCGACGGCGTGCATCTTGGCCCGGACGATATGACGATCGAAGACGCGCGCGCGATTCTCGGCGGAGACGCCATCATCGGCACCTCGATCAAGTCGGTCGAGGCGGCGGAAACTGCCGCCGGTCGAACTCGTCGATTATGTCGGTTCGGGCGGCGTCTATGCCACGCTATCGAAACAGCAGAAGAGCGCACCGATCGGTCCGCCAGGCTTGGCGCGCATCATCGCCGTGTTGCGCGCGCGTTCTCCGAAACTGCCGGTCGCCGGCATCGCCGGGATCGATGCGAACAACGCTTCCGCCGTCATCGAGGCCGGCGCCGACGGCATTGCCGTGATCTCGGCGCTGTCGCTGACACCGGATCCCGCCGCTGCCGCGCGCGGCTTGCGCGGCATCGTGGATGCCGCACTGGCCAGGCGAGGTGGGTGATGAGTACGCCAATCGCCCTGACCATCGCCGGCTCGGATTCGGGCGGCGGTGCGGGCATTCAGGCGGATTTGAAGACCTTTTCCGCGCTCGGCGTCTATTGCACGACCGTCATTACCGCGCTCACCGCGCAGAATACGCAGGGCGTGTTTGCGATTCACGAAGTGCCGGCCGATTTCATCACCGCCCAGATCGATGCGGTGTTCTCGGACTTTACGATCGGCGCGGTAAAAATCGGCATGCTGGGCAATAGCGCCGCAATCGCAGCGGTTGCCGCCGGCCTTGAGCGCCATCGGGCGCGCAATGTCGTGCTCGACCCGGTCATGGCTGCAACGTCGGGCGAAAAGCTGTTGCGCGCCGACGCGCTCGATGCGCTGCGCAATTTGATCGGCAAGGCCAACGTGGTGACGCCCAACCTGTCCGAGGCGGCGGCGTTGCTGAACGAGCCGATGGCGCGCGACGAGAGCGAGATGATCAAGCAGGCGAATAAGCTATTGCAATTCGGCGCCGATGCCGTGCTCATCAAAGGCGGCCACGGCGCCGGCCCGGACAGCGTCGATCTTCTGGTCGAGCCCACCGGCTACACGCGCTTTTCCGCGCCCCGGTTGCAAACCAGCGACGGTCACGGCACCGGCTGCTCGCTCGCCTCGGCCATCGCCGCCGGTCTCGCCAAAGGCTGCTTGCTCGGCGAGGCGGTGGGCGAGGCCAAGACCTATGTCGGCGCCGCCCTGGCCGCCGCCGATCGGCTTGGCGCCGGCTCGGGACGCCGGCCGGTGCATCACTTTTTCAGGTGGTGGTGAATTTATCTGGCAATGAGGCTAAGACCCTTACGCCGCAGCCGGCGCGCCGGGCTGCCTCATGGGATGAGCGCGGGCGAATGCATCGATCTGCGATAGCGCGTCGACGATGCGCCTGAAGTTGGCAAACGGCGCGGTGTCGACGTCATAATATTTGGCGCCGGCGGCTTGGCTTGCCAGGCAGATATCGGCGAGCGTGATGGTGTCGCCGTGGCAGTAGCGGCCGGTGGCCTTGTCTTTCAGATGTGCTTCGAGAGCGGTGATGGCAGCAAGATGCCAATGCTGGCACCATTTGTGCACGGCGGCAGAATCGAACTTGAATTCGTGCTCCAGATATTCGCGTACCCGCGGCACGATCAGTGGGTGGGAATCGCAGGCGATGATCTGACTTAATCCGCGCACGCGGGCGCGGCCGCGCGGATCGCGCGGCAACAGCGGCGGATCGGGATGGGTCTCGTCGAGATATTCGATGATGGCGAGCGATTCGAATAACGCCGGGCCGCCATCGTCGGGGACGAGCGCCGGCAGCGCCATCATCGGGTTGACCGCGCTGGTAACGCGTATCGCGCTGTTCGCCTTTCATCAGATTGACCTGGATCACCTCGTCAGGCGCGATGCCTTTGAGATTGAGCGCGATACGCACGCGATAAGTCGCGAGCGATCGCCAGAATGAAAAAAGCTTCACCGCCTGCCTCCCTTAATTTCGGCCCGTCGCGCGGCCTCGTGTCCACGGACGTGCCTTCGTCATTTAAACAGCCGCAACAGGCATCTATTTCTTCGTTCCGCCCGGGTCCGCCTTCAATCCGGCTGCCTCGATGCCGGCAACCGCGATGATTTCGTCGTTGTCTCCGGTGTCGCCGGAAATACCGACGGCGCCGACGATCTGGCCGCCCGCGTCGCGAATCAGAACTCCTGCCGGATTCGGCACCAGACGGCCGCCGCTCGCCGCGACGATCGCTGCGAGAAAATTCGGGTTTTGCGCCGCCCGCTCCATCATCGTTCGCGAGCCCCAACCCATGCCAAGCGCGCCATAGGCTTTGCCGACGGCGATCTCGAAGCGAATGATGCCCGAGCCGTCTTCGCGCTTGGCACAGACGACATGCCCCCCGGGATCGAGCACCACCACGGTCTGCGGCATTTGCTTGAGCTCACGTGCCTTCTTCAATGCAGCATCGACGATTGTCGACGCTTGCGCGAGCGTAATGGCTGACATTGTGTCTCCGATTTCCTTGTACGAAAATCTTCTACCGCTTATCCCGATCCGCCCAATAGGCGGAGACCGTGGAAATTTCGCGCGGCGCCACTGCGATGACGCTTGGTTTCCTCGTAACAGGCAAGCGTCTGCTCCAACACTGGCAGCGTAACACCGCGCGATTTGGCTTCGGCGACCATGGCCTTCATGTCTTTAATCCCGCCATCGACGTTGAACGTCACCGGACCGGGATCGCCGCCCTTGAGCATCGCGGCTACGCCGGGCGCCCGCACTTTGGCGATGGTGGCGGCGCCGGACGTGTCGCTTAATAAATCCATCAGCCGCTCGGGGGCGACCGGTAAGCGCCGGGTGAGGGCCAGCGCTTCGCCCAAAGCCTGCCAATACACCATCAGCGGCAGGTTGACCGCGAATTTGAGGACCGCGCCGGAGCCGACCGGACCGGCATGTTCGAGCCGGCGGCAAAGCTGTTCGAGGATGGGCTTGGCGCGCGCCACGTCGTTTGCATCGCCGCCGACAAGCCCGATCAGCTTGCCTTGCCGCGCCGGCCCGGTCGAGCCGCCGACCGGGCATTCGACGAAGGCACCGCCCTTCGCCCGCACCGCCTCGGCCAGCGCGATTTCGGTCGCCGGTAACACCGTACTCATGTCGATGAAGAGCTTTCCGGCGACGCTGCCGCTGAGCAGGCCCCCCGCTCCCTTGTAGACGGCATCGAGCGCTGCGGCATCGGTGAGGCTGGAAATGATGACGTCGGCGCGTTGCGTGAGCTCGGACGGCGTTGCCGCAAGGCTTGCCCCGGCGACCGCCTTGGCTTTGTCCGGCGTGCGATTCCACACGGCCACTTCGTGTCCGACTTCGATCAGCCGCCCCGCGATGGCCGCGCCCATTTTCCCGATACCGGCAACACCGATCCGCATTCAAATTCTCCTGACGCCTCCGTCCCGGCTGCGGACGATATGCGATCGCAGCGCTGCGAGAAAGCCGCTTGCACGCGCAGCGACCGAATGCCATAGCGTCGCGACCTTACGCGAAGCGGGAGTGAATACGACATGGTCTCGGCTAACAACGGCGTCGTCGGCATTGTCGGCCTCGGCATCATGGGCGGCGCATTTGCCGAAAATCTGGTCGCTGCGGGCTGGCGTGTGGTTGGCTTCGACATCGCGCCGGCGCGCCGCCGCGCGCTGGCGCGACTGGGCGTGGAGATCGCCGATGACGCGACCGACGTCGCGCGCAAGGCCAAGAGCATCATCACGAGCTTACCCAAACCGGAAGCGCTGGCGGCCACCGCGGCAGCCATCGCCAAGGCCGGCCTACCGCGCCGCGTGGTGGTCGAAGCCTCGACCTTCGCCATCGAAGACAAGGTCAAAGCCGAGGCGGTGCTGCGCAAAGCCGGCCATGTATTGCTTGATTGTCCGATCAGTGGCACGGGGGCCCAAGCCAAGACCAAAGATCTCGTGGTCTATGCGTCGGGGGGAGCCGCCGAGATCAAGAAGCTTCGCCCGATATTCGCCGCCTTTACCCGCGCGGTCTACGACGTCGGCGCGTTCGGCAATGGTAGCCGCATGAAATACGTCGCCAACCATCTGGTCGCCATCCACAACGTCGCCAGCGCCGAGGCCATGGTGCTCGGCATGAAGGCCGGCTTGCCGCCGCAACTGATCTTCGACCTGATCAAGACCGGGGCCGGCAATTCGCGTATCTTCGAGCTGCGCGCGCCGATGATGGTGAAAAACGACTATGGCAATGTCACCATGAAAATCTCGGTGTGGCAGAAGGACATGGACGTCATCGGCAGTTACGCCAAAAAAATAAAGGTGCCGACGCCGATGTTCGACGCTTCCAGCCGCATCTATGAGAAGGCGCTCAAGGGCGGGCACGGCGCGGAAGACACCGCCGCTGTCTGCGCTGTGCTGGAAAAGATGGCGCGCGTGAAACGCAAGAGGGCGCAGACGAAAAAGCATTGACGCATTTACGCGGCGCCTGCCATTTTCCGTCATGCCCGGCGCGCGGCTCCCGCCTCTGGCGGGCCCAGTGTCTTGTGCCGGGCATCCACGTCTTTAATCTCAGGCGCAAAGAAAGACGGGGGATGGCCGAGACTGGCCCGGCCATCACGGCTACGCGTAATCTCGGGAGGAAAGCGCATGTCATCGCTCGAAGGCGAAGCCCGCATGGCGGCGGCCGCAGGCGACCGTAGAACCCTCCAACAGCGCAGCGAAGTCCGCGACGGCATGCGCATCGACTGGGACGTGCTGATCGCGATGGATGATGGGCTGATCCTGCGCGCCGACGTATTCCGCCCCGTGGCCGAAGGCCGCTATCCCGTGATCTTGAGCTACGGCCCTTATGCCAAGGGGCTTGCCTTTCAGGACGGCTATCCCAGCGCCTGGCAGCGCATGATCGAACTGCATCCCGATGTCGCCGCCGGCTCCAGCAATCTTTACCAGAGCTGGGAGGTGGTCGATCCGGAGAAATGGGTGCCGCACGGCTATGCCTGTGTGCGCGTTGACTTCGCGCGGAGCGGGCTGCTCGCCCGGGTTCATCGATCATTTCTCCCCGCGCGAGACCAAGGACTTCTATGATTGCATCGAATGGGCCGGCGTCCAGCCGTGGTCGAGCGGCAAGGTCGGGCTCAACGGCATTTCCTATTACGGCATCAACCAATGGCACGTGGCGTCGCTCGAACCGCCGCACCTTGCCGCCATGTGCATCTGGGAGGGAGCCGCCGACTGGTATCGCGACATGACGCATCATGGCGGCATTCTCTCGACGTTCTGGGAAAACTGGTACGACATGCAGGTGAAGACCGTGCAGTACGGCGCCGGCGAGCGCGGCAAAAGAAGCCGTGTGCATGGCGAGCTCGTCTGCGGGCCGGAAGTTTTGTCCGACGAGCAACTGGCGAAGAACCGCAGCAATTTCGGCGCCGACATCGCCGCCCATCCGCTTGACGACGCCTATCATCGCGCCCGATCGCCGGTGTGGTCAAAGGTGAAAGTGCCGTTTTTGTCGGCGGCCAATTGGGGCGGGCAGGGGTTGCATCCGCGCGGCAATTTCGAGGGCTTTGTCCGCGCCGCGTCCAAGCAAAAATGGCTCGAAGCCCATGGCATCGAGCACTGGACGCATTTTTACACCGATTACGGGCGCAATCTGCAACTGCGCTTTTTCGATTATTTCCTGCACGGCAAGAAAAACGGCTGGGACAAGCAGCCGGCGGTGCAGCTTCAGGTGCGTCACATCGACCGATTCATCGAGCGCGCCGAGAAGGAGTGGCCGCTCAAGCGCACCAAATGGACAAAGCTCTATCTCGATCCGGCGTCCGGCTTGCTCGGCGAGAAGGCGCCGAAGAAGAAGGCTGTCATTCATTTCGAGGCGATGGGTGACGGCGTCACCTTCATGACGCCGCCGCTGCCACGCGAGTTCGAAATCACCGGCCCGTCGGCGGTCAAGCTGTTCGTCTCGTCGTCAACCGGCGATGCCGATATTTTTGTCGTGTTGCGGGTATTTTCGCCCGACCTGAAGGAAGTGGTCTTCCAGGGCGCCATCGATCCGCACACGCCGGTGGGCCAAGGTTGGCTGCGCGCATCGCATCGCCAGCTCGATAAGAAGCTGTCGAAACCGTATCGGCCCTATCACACCCATACCAAGCGACAGCCGCTCAAGCCTGGCGAGATTGTCGCTCTCGACGTCGAGATCTGGCCGACGTCGATCGTGGTGCCCGCGGGCCATCGGGTCGCACTGACGATCCGCGGCAAGGATTATGTTTATGGCGGACCGAGCGGTGGGCGGCTGTCGAATTTCAAGAACGAACTCACGGGTTGCGGCCCATTCCTGCACGACGATCCGCGCGACCGGCCTGCCGCGATCTTCGCGGGTGTGACCGGTCTGCATTTCGGCGCTCAGCGGCCGTTTTTGCTGCTGCCCGTCATCCCGCCAAAGAAGCGGTAGTCCATGAGGGCTCCGCTTGTGGCCCGCGCGGGCATTTTTGGCCCACTCGTTCTATTCGCGCGACCATCCGCCGCTGCGGAAGCGTTGAAAAATCCCGATAATAGAGGGCTTTACACGACGACGGGGCTTCGCCCAAGATATGCAAAATGATATCGTGCGCGAATAGGCTTAAAGGCCCGTTGCGCGGGAAACGCAACCGACGTTAGCGGCGCCGCATCGTGCGTGTGCCAATGGGAGGATAAAAATGTCTCGCAAGATATTGTCTCGGAAGGTCAGCCGCCGGGCGGTTCTGGCCGGCACAGCCGTCGGCACGGTGGCGGCGCTCGGCCGGTTTCCGACCCCGGCCATTGCGCAGGCCAAGCCGTTCAAGCTCGGTCTGCTGACCGTAAAGACCGGGCCGCTCGCCCAGGGCGGCATCCAGATGGAACAGGGTGTGATCACGTTCCTCAAGGAGACGAATTTCACGATGGGCGGCCGCAAGGTCGACTTCGTCTCGGCCGATACCGGCGGCAATCCGGCGGGCGCCAAGACCAAGGCGCAGGAATTGGTCGAACGCGATAATGTCGATGTGATCCTCGGGCCGCTGGCGGCGTTCGAGCTCTATGCCATCAACGAATACGTCCAGCAGCAGAAGATGCCGGTACTCAGCCTTGCCGCGGCGGACAATCTGACGCAGCGCACGCCGAACCCGTACCTGTTGCGCGCCTCCGCGACCTCTTCGCAGGCGATGCATCCGATGGGCCACTATGCGGCGACCGAGCTCAAGCTCAAGCGCGTGTTCTGCATCACCGAGGATTTCGCCTTCGGCTACGAGCAGATCGGCGGCTTTCAGGCCGCTTTCCAGAAAGACGGCGGCTGTGTGGTCAACAAATTGTGGCCGCCCTTGGTTACTCCCGACTACACGCCCTATGTCGCGCAAATCAGCGATTGCGACGGCGTCTGCCAAGGTTTCGCAGGTTCGAACCCGCTGCGCTTCATGAAGTCTTATGCCAGTGCCGGGTTGAAGTATCCGGTGGTGACCGGGGAAACCGGCGCCGACGACGCATTGCTCAAAAGCTACGGCGACGAGGCAATCGGCTTGGTCAGCTGCTGTCCCTATACGCTCGATGTCGCGACCGATTCCAACCAGCGTTTTATCGACGGCATGCTGAAAAACTACAACGCGGTTCCCGGTCAATACGCCGCATTGCTCTACGTCAATTGCCAGGTCGTCGACGCGGCGCTGAAGGCAACCGGCGGCGATGCCGGCGACAAGGAGAAATTCATGGCGGCGCTCAAAGCGGTGAACCTCACCGATACGCCGCGCGGACCGCTGAAATTCGACCACCTCAACAACGTCGTTGGCACCTTTTATGTCCGCCGCATCGGGACCGAGGGCGCGAAATACGGCCTCAAGCTTTGGAACAAGGTCATCAAGACCTATGACAACGTCAGTCAGTTCTGGACTTGGCCCGAGCAGGAATATCTCGCTCATCCGGTCTACTCGCGCGACTATCCGCCGCTGACGAAGTGCTGATCGACGCATTTTCGAATTCGGCCCGGGCCGCGCGCCGCGCGGTCCGGGTTGCCCAACAAGCCTAAGGCAGCCCGAACGGGAAGGACGGCATGACATTCTGGCTGCTGCTCACCGTCAACAGCATCACGTTCGGCGGCCTGTTGTTTCTGTTGTCGGCGGGATTCTCCCTGATCTTCGGCCTGATGCGCATTCCCAATCTGACGCATGGCTCGATGTTTATGGTCGGCGCTTATCTCGGCACCTCGCTGCTCGGCGGTTCCTTGGGAATATCGTTGAACTTCTGGGTGGCCGCCGTTATCGCCGCGGCCGAAGTGGCGGTGCTGGGTGCCCTGATGGAACGTTTGTTGTTGCGCCGGCTCGCCGGTCAGCAACTGGCGCAAGTGCTGGTGACGCTCGGCGTATCTTTCATGGTTGCCGATCTGTGCCTGATGGGCTGGGGCGGCGATCCGATCTCGGTGGCGACGCCGCCCCATCTTAGTGGCTTCGTCCGCTTCGAAGGTGCCGCTTTTCCGTTGTACCGCATGGCGGTCATCGTGATCGCGGTGGTGTTTGCGATCGCGCTGTGGCTGATGCTGGAGCGTACCCGGCTTGGCGCAATGATCCGCGCCGGCGTCGACGACCCGCAGATGGCCCGCGTGGTCGGCATCCGCGTCTCGCAGCTCTTCACGATCGTGTTTGCGCTCGGCGCCGGACTGGCGGGGTTCGCCGGCATCATCAGCGGGCCGATTCTGTCGGTCTATCCGGGTCTCGATCAGGACATGCTGCCATTGGCTTTGGTGGTTGTCATCCTTGGCGGCACCGGAAGCTTGCTCGGCTCCTTCGTCGGCAGCATCATCATCGGCTTCATTTACAATTTCGGCCAAGCGCTGCTGCCGGAACTCGCTTACTTCGTTCTTTTCCTGCCGATGGTGCTGGTGCTGGTCTTAAGGCCGCAGGGTCTGTTCGGAGGCCAGATCCTGTGAGCGATCGCGGCGCTGCTCTGACCCAGACCGTCGCATCCGGAGCCGTCAATGCGCGGCGCGCCGCAGCCGCGATCGCCGTCCTCGCACTGATCGCGGTGCCGTACGCGATCCAGCAAGTGTACTACGTCAATATCGCGAGCCAGGTTCTGCTCTATGCCGTCTTTGCCATGGGTCTAAACATCCTCGTCGGCTACGCCGGGCTGGTGTCGCTCGGCCATGCCGGGCTATTCGGCATCGCCGCTTACATCGACGCTTATCTGCTTGCCGCCGGACACGGCCATGGCGTGGCGGTTGCCGGCGCGCTGGTGGGCGCGCTTGCGTCGACAGCGATTTTTGCCGCGCTGGCGCTGCGAGCCAGCGGCATAAGCTTCATCATGATCACGCTTGCGCTCGGCGAAATCATTTGGGGATTGGCGTACCGCTGGATCAGCATTACCGGTGGCGACAACGGCATCAGCGTATCGACGCGGCCGGCCCCGTTCGGGCTGTCGCTTGACTCGCCGCGCGCCTTCTACGATGCGACGCTCGTGATTTTTCTGCTTGCGGTCGCCGCCGTCGCGATCTTCGTGCGTTCGCCGTTCGGTGCCGCGCTGTGCGGCGCCCGCGATCAGCCGCGTCGCATGAACGCGCTCGGCTATCATGTCTGGATGATACGGTTTGGGGCCTTTATGTTCTCCGGTCTTTTGACGGCCGTCGCCGGCATCCTGTTCGTCTATTACAACGAGTTCATCAGCCCGCAGGCGCTGGCGCTGACCGCCTCGGCCGAAGGTCTCTTGATGGTGATTTCGGGCGGCGCCGGCACGCTCCTTGGCCCGGTCGTCGGCGCGGCGCTGGTGGTGATCATCAAAAACGTCGTGAGTGCCTACATCACGCGGTGGAATTTCATGCTTGGCGCGATCTTCGTCGCCATCGTGGTGCTCATGCCCGAAGGCCTGGTGCCCGGACTGGTCCGGCTGACGCGTTCGGCATGGCATGCGACCGGCCGGCGCAAGGTCGCGGCCGTCGCCGGGGCGAAGCGATGACCGCCCTTGCCGTCGCGGGCTTATGCAAATCGTTCGGCGGTTTGCGCGTGACGACCGACGTCAATCTCACCGTCGCCGCCGGCGAACGCCGGTTGATCATCGGCCCGAACGGCGCCGGCAAGACCACGCTGTTCAACCTCATCACCGGCGAGCTCGCGCCGGACAGCGGTTCGGTGGCGCTGTTCGGCCGAGACATCACCCGCATGCCGAGCCGCAAGCGCACCCATCTCGGCATGGCGCGGACCTATCAGATCATCACGCTATTCGCGCAGGACACCATCGCGCACAACGTGACGCTGGCCTTGCTCGGTCTGTCGCCGCTGCGCTGGAATCCGCTGGTCCCGCTCGGTCGTCAGGAGCAACTGATCGCGCAAGGCCGCGACGCGCTCAAGCGGGTCGGTCTTGAGCACATTGCCGGGCGGCCGCTGGCGCAGACCTCGTACGGCGAGCGTCGCCGCGTCGAGATCGCCATGGCGCTGGCGCAAAATCCGAGGCTGCTGCTGCTCGACGAGCCGTTTGCCGGGCTCTCGATCGACGAGCGGCAGGAGGTGCGCAAACTGCTCAATGCTATTCCGCGCGACGTCACCATCGTGATGATAGAGCACGACATGGATACCGCGCTCGAGCTTGCCGACCGCATTACGCTCCTGCATTTCGGCGAGGTGATCGTCGAGGGCACCCGCGCCGAAGTGGTGGCCGATCCGCGCACGCGGGAGGTTTATCTTGGCGAATAGCGCGCTCAGCCTCAGCGGTATCGACGCCTATTACGGCGACAGCCATGTGCTGCAGCAAGTATCGTTTGCACTCGGGGAGGGACGGTTGCTCGGCTTGCTCGGGCGCAACGGCGCCGGCAAGTCGACCTGCATGAATGTCAGCGTCGGACTATTGCCGCCGCGTGCCGGAAACGTGGAAGTGTTCGGCTGCGCGGTGACGCGGCTGCCGCCGGAGCAGATTGCGGCGCAGGGCGTCGCCCTGGTGCCGCAGGGCCGCAGGGTCTTTCGAAGCCTCACGGTGCGCGAAAACCTCATGGTCGCCGCGCATACCGGCTTCGCCACGCGCCACGCGCCGTGGAACCTGGACACTGTCTTTGCCATGTTTCCGCGGCTCGCCGAACGCCGCGGCCAGCTCGCCGCCCATCTCTCCGGCGGCGAACAGCAGATGCTCGCCATCGGTCGGGCGCTGATGGCCAATCCGCGCGTCTTGCTGATGGATGAGCCCTCGGAAGGTCTTGCCCCGCAGATCGTCGCCGAAGTCATGGCGACCATACGCAAGCTCAAGGAGAGCGGCCTGTCGATTGTTCTCGTCGAGCAGAGCCCGAAGCTCGTCTTCGACATCGCCGACGATATCGTCATCCTCAATTCGGGTCGCGTCGCCGTGGTGTCGACGGCGGAAAGACTTAAGGCCGACGGCGTCGATCTGCGTCAGCATCTCGGAGTGTTTTAGCAATATCCCTTACGTCGGCGTGCGGTTATTTGTTCATCCCTGTGTCACGATAATCGTAATGAATATCCAGCGCTACGGCGCCTAATCGACCGATATGCGTTTAAATTCCGCATGACCGATATTGCAAATTGCAGAACTCGCCGTCACCATGGCGGGCAACGGGTCTGGAGGGCATGACGTGATTACCGTACCCGAATTGGCGGCGGAAGCTCTGGGGTCTTTCCTGCATGAGCATATGAGCCGCAGGTTCAGCACCACCCATGCCGACCTGACCGAGCTCGTGCCCACGGTTGCGCGATTGGCGCTGGAATGCATCGGCAACAGCGACGCGCTCTATCACAATGTCGAGCATACCATGCTGGTGACGCTGGTCGGCTACGACATCATGAAAGGCCGCTCGCTATTGACGCCGACCTATCCCAGCGACTATGCGCACATGCTGGTCGCCTGTCTGATGCACGACATCGGGTACGTGCGCGGCATCCTCAAGGGCGACGGGCCGGACGGTTATGTCGTCGACGCCAAAGGCAACAAGGCGAAGCTGCCGCGCGGCGCCTCGGACGCGGCGCTGCTGCCGCACCACGTCGATCGCTCCAAACTGTTCGTGATGGATCGCATCACCAAGATCGAATTGCTCGATGCCGAGCGAATCGCCCGCGCCATCGAATTCACCAGGTTTCCTTCGCCCAATACCTCGGACGACGACGAGAACGAGGAAGGACTCCTGGTGCGCGCCGCCGATCTCATCGGCCAGCTCGGCGATCCGCACTATCTGCGCAAGGCCAATGCGCTGTACTGCGAATTCGAGGAGGTTGGGATGAATCGTCAGCTCGGCTATACGTCGCCGGCCGATCTGACCGACCTCTATCCGCAGTTCTATTGGAACAGCGTGTCGCCGCATGTCCAGAACGCCATCCGCTACCTCAATGTCACGTCGAGCGGACGGCAATGGATCGCCAATCTTTACAGCAATGTGTTTCGCGCCGAACGCGAACTCAGCCTGTGCGGGCCGCAACGCTGAAACGGTCGGATGGTCGGATAAGCTCCGCGACGATCGTCATGATGAAGTCATATACGCCACCCCATGCTCAATCCATCGTCGCTCAGGCCGAGGTGAACCTCGCCGGGTCCGGCGTGCGAGGCTCGCAAATCACCGTGCTGATTCATGTCCTCAACCGCGCCTGAAGAACCTATTGAACCGGTGACTGCGAATACCGGTCGGACCGCTCTTGCCGTGACCGGCCTGGCGGCGCTCGGTATCGTGTTCGGCGATATCGGCACCAGCCCGCTCTATACGTTGAAAACCGCCTTTGATTTCCTCGGTGGCGACGTCACGCCCGACCGCATTCTCGGGATGTTGTCGCTTTTGCTCTGGACGCTGTTTCTGATCACCTCGATCAAATACGTCACCGTCGCCATGAGCATCGACAATGATGGCGAGGGCGGCATTCTCGCCTTGATGTCGCTGCTCGGCGTGCAGCGGCAACATCGGCCGGCCATCGTCCTGGCCGGTCTCCTCGGCGCGGCGCTGATCTACGGCGACGGTGCGATAACGCCGGCGATTTCCGTTCTCTCCGCGCTTGAAGGTTTCGAGATTGCGGCGCCGTCATTGACCGATTACGTGCTGCCGGCCGCGGTCGTGATCCTCATCCTCCTGTTTGCCGTGCAGCCGCTCGGCACGTCGCGCATCGGCGCCGCATTCGGTCCGGTCATGCTGGTCTGGTTCATCGCAATCGGAGCCCTCGGCTTGTGGGGCGTCACCCGCAATCCTGAGGTTTTATTGGCGCTCAACCCGCTTTATGGCGTGCGCCTT
The DNA here is from genome assembly GCA_963807125.1 of uncultured Alphaproteobacteria bacterium. Classification (GTDB taxonomy): domain Bacteria; phylum Pseudomonadota; class Alphaproteobacteria; order Rhizobiales; family Xanthobacteraceae; genus BOG-931. Next base: position 40,663 of record CAWEAH010000008.1, on the reverse strand, counting down.
CTCGCCGACAACGGCATGCGCGGCTTTGCCGTGTTAGGCGGGATTTTCCTCTGTGTCACCGGGGCCGAGGCGCTGTACGCCGACATGGGGCACTTCGGCAAATCGCCGATCCGCTTGGCGTGGTCGTGGGTCGTGTTGCCGTGCCTCGTTCTCAATTATGCCGGCCAATCGTCAATTGCGCTTCTTGGCGAACCGATTGCGAACAACGTGTTCTACCGGCTGTGTCCGCCGTCGCTTCTCATACCCCTCATTTGCCTCGCCACAGTCGCCACGATCATCGCCAGCCAATCGATCATTACCGGCTCGTTCTCTATGACGCGGCAGGCGATCCAACTCGGCTGGATGCCGCGTCTGCATATCAAGCAGACTTCGGAAAGAGGTTACGGCCAGATTTATGTCGGCGTGGTCAACTGGCTGTTGATGGCGGTTACCGTCGCGCTGACGCTGTTGTTCCAAAAGTCCGACAATCTGGCCGCGGCCTACGGCATCGCGGTCTCGGCGACGATGCTGATGACCTCATTCCTGCTTTTCATTGCCATGCGCGAGATCTGGCAATGGAGTTTTGTGCCTAGCGCTCTCGTCGCCGGCCTGTTCGTTGTCATCGATGCCGGATTTTTCGCCTCGAACTCGTTGAAGATTGTCCAGGGCGGCTACGTGCCGCTGCTGCTCGCCGCCGTGGTCTATGGGCTCATGCTGATCTGGCATCGCGGCACGGCCGCGGTCGCCGACAGTCTTTCGCAAACGCCGGCTGCGGTTGCTGATTTCCTCGCCGATCTCAAGGCACGCAACATTCCTCGCGTTCCCGGCACGGCCGTATTTCTGACCCGCACCGCGGCCGGAGTTCCGCCGGTCATGATCTGGCACTTGAAGCAAAACCGCGCGCTTCATGAGCGCCTCGTGGTCTTGCGTGTCGTTACCGAATCGAAGCCCAGGGTTCGCTGGCCTGATCTGATGTCGGTAGTGTCAGAGGGCGAGAATTTCTGGCGGGTGACCGCGCATTTCGGTTTCATGCAGCGTCCCGATATTCCGCGTCTGATGCGGGAGGCGGCCGAAAAGGGCTGTGAGGTTATGCTCGACGACATAACCTATTATGTCGGGCACGAAATCATCATGCACCGCGAGCGCGGTCCGGCGTTGCCGGTCTGGCAGGAAGCGATATTCGCGGCCATGGTGCGCAATTCCTCGCACGTCACCGATTACTTCCGCCTGCCGAGCGAGCAGGTGGTCGAGATCGGCCGCCAGATTTCGATTTGACCGCACCGGCGTCGCAACCCTCGCTCTTGCACATCCCGGCTTCCTATGCTTTTCCGGCTTGTGCCGAATTCTAAAATACAAGGAAACCCCATGCCCGAGTTATGGAATAAGTACGGCCCCACCGCCGCGCGCAAGCACGGCAAATCCGGGCGCGAGGTGCGGCCCAAGGCCGTCACCATCGACATTCACGCCCACGTCGACGTGCCGGCCGCGGCGGAATTCGTCGCGCCGCATCTCGATATGGCGACCGTGCCGCTGTTCCATTTCGCGACCCCGCCGTCGCAGGCGTTGACCAAAAAACAGACCGCCGACATCGCGGCCCGGCGCGGCGCCGAGCATCGCTTAGCCGACCTCGATGCCATGGCTATCGACGTGCAGATGATCGCGCCGCCGCCGCTGCAGTGTTACTATTCGGTGCCGCTCGATGTAGCGGTGAAGGCCGCGCAGCTCGTCAATGACGGCATCGCCGAATATTGCGGCAGGCATTCGGACCGCTTCAAAGGTTTCGGCTCGGTGCCGATGACCGACGGCAATGAAGCGGCCAAGGAGCTCGAGCGCTGCGTCAAAAAACTCGGCTTCACCGGCGTCGAAATCCTCACCAACGTGAACGGCAAGGAACTGTCCGATCCGGCCTTCGCGCCGTTCTGGAAGAAGGCCGAAGAGCTCGGCGTCTTGGTGATGATCCATCCCAACGGCTTCACCGAGGCCTCGCGCTTTACCCGCTTCTATTTCAACAACGTCATCGGTAATCCGCTCGAGACGACGATCGCCCTGCATTATCTGATTTTCGACGGCGTGCTGGAACGTCATCCCAAGCTGAAAATACTTGCCGTGCACGGCGGCGGCTATCTTGGCGCCTATCCAGGCCGTATCGACCACGCCTGGGGGGCGCGCTCCGACGCTCACGGCGATCTACCGCAGCCGCCGACCGCCTATCTCAAACGCATCTACGTCGACACCGTGGTGTTCACGCCGTACCAGCTCGCCGAGCTGGTGCGCGTGTTCGGCGTCGATCACGTGGTAATGGGAACCGATTATCCATTCGATATGGCCGAGTTCGACCCGGTCGGCCATATCGCCGGCGTCGACAGCTTCGATGCCGCGACCGTTGCCGCGCTTGCCGGCGGCAATGCCAAACGGCTGCTGGGTCTATGAGGAGAGGAAGTGGCGAAGGCGCTTTGCCGCTTCCTCGATCTGCGCCGCGCGGTGAGGCGGCGGTCTATTTGGATTGCGGTTGCGATGCTGCAGGCGTTTCCGGCGCAGGGGCCGAGCTCGGCGCCGACTGCGCCGCAGGCGCGGGTGGTGGAGCCGGGGGCGGTGGAGGGTTTGCGATCTTGGCGTAAACGGCGCCTGGCAGAATTGTCATCACGAAAGTCGTCGGCGTCTCCTTCGGGCCGAACGGACCGGGCACCTGACGCGACACCGGCGGCAGGCTTTTGAGATAAGCGGCGATCGCCACGGCATCCGATTTGGTCAGGTGCGCGTAGGCCTCATACGGCATCACGGGAGCAAGCTTGCGTCCTTGCGGCGTCACGCCGGTGGTCAATGCCGTGACGATCTGCGCCGTCGTCCAGTTGCCGAGGCCGGTCGTCTTGTCCGGCGTGAGATTTGGTCCGACGAAGACGCCGAGTTGTGGAATGGCAAAACCGACGTCGGAGCCGCCGAGGAATTTGCTCATATCCGGCTTGCCGAAAAAATGCCCGGGCGTGTGACAATCGGTGCAGCTTCCCATCGTGACCAGATACTTGCCGCGCGCGATCTGGTGCTGATCGGTGGCATGCGCGACAGCCGGCGCGGTCAGCGCAATGCCGGCCAGAACAACGCCACAAGATAGGTACATTCGTTTTTTCAAAGCCGATCCCCTCTGCAAGCGCGCCCCGGAACCCAGGCGCTTCGAATCTCCGTTCCGCAACGACGAGCCTGCCACGAAAAGTTATCGCTTGGAAATGTCCGACGCGAACGGCTCGACCGGCGGCGGTTATTGCGCTGTGGAACCGTGACGTCGGCGTGCCGCCGCCTCGGCAATCGCGGCGACCAAGGCGAGGCCGGCGGGAACCAGCATCGGAAAGCCGATCGAATGCAGCGCCACCGCGCCGATCAGCGCCCCGACAGCGTAAGCGACCCACGAGGCGGTCAAAACCGCCACCACGACGCGGCGCTCGGGATCCGATGGGTTTTGCACGGACGAGCCCAGTTGCATCAGGTTGCCGGTGATGAAGACGGTATTGATCGGCACGCCGGCAATTGTGCGCACAGCCGCATTTTGCATGCCGAGCGCAGCGGCGACAACAGCGGCGCTCCAGTGATTAGCGATGAATTCGGAAGCCGCCAGCATCAGCGCCGTCACTATGAGCGGCACGGCGGCGGGAATCTCGCTCTTGACCGCGCTGCGCGTGATAATGACCGCGGCGAAAAATGCCGCTACGATGCCAATATGATAGCCGGCGTGATCGAGCCGCCATTGCGAGAAATCGATGCCGAGCAGAACCGTGTTGCCCGTCATCGCGCCGACGAAGGTGTGGTAGCGGAGATAGGCGATGGCGTCGGCCGATCCGCCGATCATGCAGAGCAGCACCGTCCGTCCGATGTCGCGTGCCTGCATCGGCGGGCCTCGCGCTCAGCGCCGCCGCTGCTTCTTTGGCGGCTTCAAGCGATGCAACGTGGCTGACACGCCGGCGCTCCGGCGCAGCGCCTCTTTCAGAGTTGCCGGCCGGCCGTGCTTTTTCAACAGGTCGCGGAAAGCCTCGTCGGCGAGTTCCTGAAAATCCTTCATTTGATCGCGGCCGAGCAGATCGAGCTGCTGCCAAGTCTCATCGTCGATCTGCACGTGCTTGCCCGGCATCAACTCGCCTTCTTATGGCGGGCACCGCCGCGGGCCGACGACCGCGACGCCTTTTTTGCCGGCTTGGCCGCGCGCGCGCTGGATCGCGGCGCGCTCGGCGCTTTGCCGCCGCCTGTCTTCACGCTCTGTCGCAATGCATCCATGAGATTGATGACGTTCGACGGCTCGCGCTCCTTCGGCCGCTCGATCTTCTCGCCCTTCTGTTTCTTGCGCAGCAAATCTTTCAGCGCGTCCTCGTATTCATCCTTGAACTCGCCTGGCTTGAAATGCCCGGTCTTGCTCTCGACGATGTGCAAGGCGAGATCGAGCATGTCCTTCGGAATCTTTTCATCCTCGATGCCGTCGAAATATTCGTCTTGGTTGCGCACTTCGTAGGGATAGCGCAGCGTGACCCCGACCATGCCCTTGCCGCGAGCTTCCAGCGCAATAATATGCTCGCGCGAGGTGAACACGATCTTGCCGAGCGCCACCATGCCTTCCTTGCGGATCGCTTCCCGGATGACGGCAAAGGCCTGCTGCCCGACCTCGCCGTCCGGCACGATGAAATACGGATCGCGCATATAGAGTTCGTCGATCTCGCTGCGCGGCACGAATTCGTCGATCTCGATGGCGTGCTTGGATTCGATGGCGACCGCGTCGAGTTCTTCCGGATCGAGCTCGATATATTCGCCCTTGGCGATCTCGTAGCCCTTGACGATGTCCGCGTTCTCCACCTCGTCGCCGGTCTCGGCGTCGATCTTCTTGTAGCGGATGCGGTTGCCGGTCTCTTTGTTGAGCTGATGGAAGCTGATCTTTTCCCGTTCCGAGGTCGCCGGAAAAAGCGCGATCGGGCAGGAGACGAGCGACAGTTTGAGATAGCCTTTCCAATAGGCACGCGGGGCCACGGGCTTACTCCATTACTCTTCCGGACGCTTCGGAAACCCGGATTCAACGATATCAGGGAACGGGCGTTCCACAAGGGAACTCACAGCCGCGTCGTTACCGGCCGTTTCTTCTTTGTTCTTGCCGAAGGCGGGCCTAGAACTCCTCATGATTCGTCCGATTCGCGAGAGAAAACAATGTTGGCCGGTAGCGCACTGAAAAGAGAGCCCACGTCCCAAGCCAGGTCCCAAGCCAGGTCCCAAACGAGGTCCCAAGCGACGCCCCGGGAGCAGGCCAAGCCGCGGCTGTTTCACGCCCGGATGGTGGTCACCCGCATCGAGGAGTGGTGCGTCGAGGCCGCGACGGCGGAGGAAGCCGAGGCGCTGCTGGCCGCCGGCGCCGGTCACCGCTGTTCGCCGGGCGAAAGCATCCAGGTCGAGCTGGAACGGCTGATCGACGAATAAGCGCGCGGGCGGGCGCTTTTCGCCGACGCGATTAGCGAAACCCGAAATTCCGCTCCCGCTGTGTCTGCGGCGGCGGTCGTCGCCGACGCCGTCGCAAATTGGACATTTCGCGGTGTAAGCTTGGCCGATTAAGGGTTGGCAGGCGCGATTTAAGCGCATTTCAGATCGGACGTGATGCCGGTGCGTCAATGACGACGGTTGAGGCCGTGCGCCCGCCGGGGGCCCCGGGCGCGGTGCAATTTCTCGGCAAGGAAGCGGCCTATTGGCGGTTGCGCATCAAGGGCGCGGCGCTCTTGATGCTCACGCTCGGCCTTTACCGCTTCTGGTTTGCGACCGACGTGCGGCGTTATCTGTGGTCTCACACCGAGATCGGCGGTGAAACGTTGGAATATGCCGGGCTCGCCACCGAGCTGCTCGGCGGTTTTTTGCTTGCGATCACCATTGTCGGGCCGCTTTACACCGCGATTGCCACGGCGGCGCTTGCGCTCGAGGCCGCCGAAGTGGCGGTCGTCGCGACCGGCGTTCTGCTTGTCATCCTCCTCAGCCAGTTCGCGCTGTACCGGGCGCGCCGCTACCGGCTGACGCGCACGGTGTTTCGCGGCGTGCGTTTCGATCAGCATGGGTCGGCTTGGCGCTATGCGCCGCTGGCGCTGTTGTGGTGGACCCTTGCCGTCGTCACGCTCGGCCTCGCTTACCCATGGGCACAAGCTGCGCTGCAGCGCTACAAGATGCGTCACACCGGCTACGGCGATCTGCAGGGCGCCTTCGCCGGATCCGGGCTGGCGCTATTTCTGCGCGCGGCGCCGATCTGGCTTTTGGTGGTCGGGCCGATCGTGGCGGCGCTTGTCGCGCTTGACCGCATGGTCGATTGGAATGCGCTCAACGCCATGATGGCGCAAGGCGGCGGCAAGCCTTTTGCCCTGCTCGTCGGCAATTCGGGTCTCGACGTCTTTGTCGTCGTCACTGCGGCAGCAGGCACCAGCGCCGTCGCTGCGGTGCTGCTTTATCCGCTGTTCGCCGCGATCGTGATGCGCTGGTGGATTTCCGGCCTGCGTTTCGGCGCGGTGTCGGTGCGATCGCACCTGTCGGTCGGGCAAGTCTACCGCATCTATTTGCGCCTTCTCCTTTTTGTCGTGCCCTATGTGTTGGCGGTGTCGGCGGTCGGCGGCGTGGCCGTATTCGCCGCCGGCCGTCTCATCGGATCGAGCCACGACTCCATGCTGACCGAGCTGCTTGCCAGTACGCTTTCGCTTGCGATCTATGTGGTCATCGTGCTCGGCGGCTCGACCATTTATCAGGTTGTCGTCACTTTCGCGATGTGGCGGCTTTCCGCGCAGACCGCCGAGCTTCTCGGCGCCGAGGCTCTGGACGGGGTGCGCGCCGGCGGCGCGCCGTATAGCGCGCTCGGCGAAGGACTGGTCGACGCGCTCGGCGTCGGAGGCATCTGATGCCCGAGCCGATGATCGCGTCAGCGCTGCGCGGCCCGGCGATCTATTTCGACGGCACGTCGAGCGCGCGCAACGAGGTCGCGGTCGAGCTCGGCAGCGCCGCGTTGCGCATTTTGGCCGGCAGCGAAACGCATCGCGAGCGCGTGCTTGACGAATGGGCCTATGCCGATCTGCGGCGGATGTCGGCGCCGGACGGGATGCTGCGCCTCGGGCGGCGCGGCGAGACGCTGCTGGCGCGCCTCGAACTGCGGGATCCGGTGCTTGTCGACGCTGTCGAAAGTCGGGCGGAATCGCTCGATCGCGGCGGCGCGCTGGAACGGCAGTTGCATCGCAAGGTCGTGATATTGAGCTTCGCCGCCGCCGCTTCCCTGATCGTCACTGCCGTCTTCGGCTTGCCGGCGCTGGCGAATCGGATGATTCCGCTGGTGCCGCTGGCGGTCGACCACAAGCTCGGCGACGCGATCGACCGGAACGTCCGCGCTTCGCTCGACAGTCGGCATCTCGGGCCGGCGTTCACCTGCGGCGGCGGCCCAAGCGAAACCGCCGGCCGCGCCGCGCTCGACAAAATGGTCGGCACGCTCGAAGCCGCCGCGGCGCTGCCTCTTCCTCTGCATGTCGAGGTCGTGCGCCGCGACGAGCCGAACGCCATGGCGCTGCCGGGCGGTCACATTTATGTCGATGACGGCCTGATCGCCCAGGCCGAGACGCCGGACGAATTGGCCGGCGTGCTGGCGCACGAGATCGGTCATATCGCCCGCCGCGACGGTACCCGCACCGTCCTGCAGACGGCCGGCCTGTCGTTCTTGTTCGGTATGATGCTCGGCGATTTCGTCGGCGGTGGCGCCGTCGTTATCGCTGCAAGGACCGTCCTGAAATCGTCCTATTCGCGCCGCGTGGAGGCGGCGGCCGACGCCTACAGCGTCGCTTTGATGCAGAGGGCCGGCGGCGACCCGCATGCGCTTGGGGTCATTCTTGCCCGCATCGTCAGCGACAAGCAGCACGGCATGAAGCTTTTGCTGGACCACCCGGAGACCAAGGACCGCATTGCCGCGATCGACGCCGTCACCGTGACCGGAGCGACCACGCCGCTCCTTGACGCGGCGGATTGGAATGCGCTGAAACAAATTTGTGCCCCACTGCCGGGGCAGGGTGCCGGAACGGCCACGGGCCAAGCGTCGGGTCAGGCCGCCGCCCATTAGCAAGCGAACGAGAACCCCCCAGTAATGCGACGCCGTATCCTTAACGATCAGCCGGTCTCGCGGCTCGCCATTTGGGCGCGGCGGTTTGCTTTATTCTCGCTGGCCGCGACGTTCGTTGCCATCATCATCGTGCGCTCGGGCGCTCTCGACATCGTGCCGGCGCTCTCGACATTGGGCGGCGCGCTGGTGCTGGCCTGCGTCGCCATCCTGCTCGCGCTCGCCTCCGGTGTGGCGATCTGGCGCGATGGCATAGGCGGCGGTCGTTATGCGGCCGCCGCCTTGTTCATCGGCTGCGCGCTCATCGCTTATCCGGCCTATCTCGGCCTTAAGGCTTATCGGCTGCCGGCGATCTACGACATCACCACCGATCCGATCGACCCGCCACAATTTGACGCCATCGCGCGGCTGCGGCCGCGCGACGCCAATCCGGTCGCCTATGCCGGCCTCTATGCCGCCGAACAGCAAAATGCCGCCTATCCGGACATCGCGCCCGATGAGACCACGGCGACGCCGCAAGAGGCCTACAATGCCGCAATGAAAGTCATCGCCAAACGGCGTTGGCGCGTGGTCGATGCGCGGCCGCCGCAGGCGCGCCTGGCCGATGCGCCACGGCCCGCCGCCGATCCCCCGATCCGCGACGGGATCATCGAAGCGGTGGCGCGGACGCCGATCCTCGGTTTCCGCGACGATGTCGTGGTGCGGGTTCGGGCGACTGCCGATGGCGCCCGCATCGACGTGCGCTCGGCGTCGCGCTACGGCCGGCACGATTTCGGCACCAATGCCAGGCGCGTGCGCAACCTTATCGACGACATCGATGACGTGCTGTCGACGCCGGCGCCGGAGCGACCGGAAAAGAAGGCGCCGGCCCCGACGCCCCATCAGCCGGCCGGCAAGGTCTCCGCCAAACGATAAGTGCCTTCGATCGACGGCGGCCCGTCGGTAGCGACCGCCCCGCGCGCCACCAGATCTTCCAGGTGCGCCAGCACCGATAGCGCGGCGGCGCCTGACAGTCGTGGATCGAGCCCGATATAGACCGCTTTGACGATGGTCGGAATGTCCGCGGCCCCCTTGTACAGCCGGTGCAGAATCGACGCCTCGCGGCCCTGCCGATGCCGGATCAGATATTGCACGTAGCGCTGTGCCTGCCGCACCGGCATGCCGTGGCCGGACAGATAAAGCGGCTCGGACCGGAGCGCCAATTTGTGCAGCGAAGCCATGTAGTCGCTCATGGCGCCGTCGGGCGGCGCTACGATCGTGGTCGACCAGCCCATGACGTGATCGCCGGCGAACAGCAGGTCCGCCTCCTTAAACGCGAACGCCATGTGATTGGCGGTATGGCCGGGCGTCGTCACCGCTTCCAGCGTCCAACCGTCGCCCGATATGGTCTCGCCGTCGGCAAGCGCCACATCGGGCCGGAAATCCATGTCGGCCGAGGCGTCGAGCCGCCGCGTTTCGCCGATATGCAGCGGCCGCGCCAGCCGGTGCGGGCCTTGCGCATAGACGGTCGCTCCGGTCGCCGCTTTGACCTTGGGCACCGCGGGCGAATGGTCGCGATGGGTGTGCGTAACGAAAATATGGGTGACGGTTTCGCCGCGCACCGCATCCAGCAGCGCTTTGACATGGGCGTCGTCGTCGGGGCCGGGATCGAGAATCGCGACTTTGCCGCGACCGATGATGTAACTCATCGTTCCCTTGAAGGTGAAGGGTCCCGGATTGTCGGCGGCAACCGCGCGCACGGCGGGCGCCACTTCGTGCACCTTGTCGGGCTCGAGATCGAAGGTCTTGTCGAACGGCACGTCGTCGTTCATGCCGGGCTTGATATCATTTGCGCAGCCAAATTTCGAATCCGATCGGATCGAGCCGGGTCTCGCCGCGGCCGAATTGCGACTGCGCCACCAGCGCCATCATGCTCTCTTTGGTATAGGCCCGGCTCTTGAGCATGGTGCGGAAGATCAGCTTGACGATTGCGGCGGTAAGGAAGCCATGGTTCTTGAAATAATCGCCTACCGCCCGGGGCGAATAGTCCTTCCGCAGATCGATGATCAGCGCGGTGCCGCCCGGTTTGAGCACGCGGTGCATTTCATTAAGTGCCACCAGCGGCCGCGTAAAGTTCTTGAACGCAGCCCGGCAGACGATGAAATCGAATTGATCGTCGGGGACCGGCAAATCGGCGGCGTCGCCGTGCTCGAAATCGACCTCGACGCCCGCCTTGCGGGCATTGTCGCTGGCGATCTGCACGAAGGATCGGCTGATGTCGAACCCGGTCACCCGGCCGCCGGTCAGCTTGGCCAATTCGATGGCGAGCAGGCCGGGCCCCGGCGCGATTTCGAGCACCCGCGAACCGGCATTCAGGGCCGCGGCTATCCGGCGCCGCGGTCGCCTGAATTTCATTGCGGTCATGCTCGGCTTGGCGCGCATAGAGGGTGGCGGTAAGCCCCTCCATGCCGCGGCCTTTATACGGTCTTGCCGGAACATCCGACATGCTGCCTCCCGTCGCGGTTCGCTCACCATGTGCGAAGGGAAACCCGGCAGCGCAAGCGCGCCGGAACAGACCGAGAGGAATGAGGGGTGCCCAAAAATAGTAGAGCCCCGGTGCCGGGAATGCCGGGGCTCTAGCAACCTCAATTTCCACGGTAAGTGAGACCGAGATCGCCAGCCAGAGCCATGCAAACGGCGGGCCAAGTCGGTGCAAAGGCTGACAGAGGCAAAATTGGGCCGATTTTACTTTGGGCAAGATTTGCCTGTGGCGCGCATTGATCGTGCCGCAGGCGGGTGTTGGCTATTTTGCAGGCATCAGGCGATAGCAGCTCAGAACGGCGTCCGGCTGCGGATCGCGGCCGCCAGCGTGCCCTCGTCGAGATAATCGAGCTCGCCGCCGACCGGGACGCCGTGAGCGAGCCGCGTCACCTTCACGTTCGCATCCTGCAGGAGATCGGTGATGTAGTGGGCGGTGCTCTGGCCATCGACCGTAGCGGACAGCGCCAAAACCACTTCCTTTACCGTCGGATCGTTGGCCCGCTTGATAAAGGCGTCGATCGAAAGATCGTCCGGCCCGACCCCGTCGAGCGGCGACAGCGTGCCGCCGAGCACGTGGTAGCGCGCGTTGATGGCATGCGCGCGTTCCAGCGCCCAAAGATCGGCGACGTCGGCAACGACGACGATGGCGGTGCCGTCGCGCTTGGGATCGGTGCACACCGTGCACGGATTCTGCGTATCGATATTGCCGCAGATGCGGCACACCTCGATCTTGTCCATCGCCGTCTGCAGCGCGGCGGCGAGCGGCGCCATCAGCAATTCGCGCTTCTTGATGAGGAACAAGGCGGCGCGCCGGGCCGAGCGCGGCCCGAGCCCCGGCAGGCGGGCGAGCAACTGAATCAATCGCTCGATTTCCGGACCGGCAGAAACGGCGGCCATCAGAACAGCTTCAGTCCCGGCGGCAGCGGCAGACCGCCGGTCAGCGCCTGCATCCTTTCTGTAAGCTGCGTCTCAAGCTTGCGCTTGGCGTCGGCATGCGCGGCGACCAGCAAATCCTCGACGATCTCCTTCTGGTCGGGCTTGAATACCGACTCATCGATACGCACGCTGCGCAGATCGCCTTTGCCCGAAATCTTGATTACAACCAGGCCGCCGCCGGACGTGCCTTCCACCTCCAGCCGATCGAGCTCGGCCTGCATGGCCTCCATCTTCGATTTGAGCTCCGAGGCCTGCTTCATCAGGCCGAGAAAATCAGGCATCGATGAACCTCGTCACTGATCGTCGCTCTCGATCGGGGCCTCTGCGGTCGCGTCCGTCGTCTCGGTAGTCCCAGCCGCCGGCGGTCGCACATCGACGATCTCGGCTCCGGGAAAACGCGCCAATACCGCTTGCACCAACGGGTCCTCGCGCACGCCGTCTTTCAATTCGGCTTTGCGCGCTTCCGCTTGCGCGCGCAAGCTCGGCATGCCGGTCTCGGTGGACACCGCGACCATCCAGCGCCGGCCGGTCCAGTCGGCGAGCTTCTTCGACAACTCGCCGACGAGGCTCGGCCGTGCGCTTTTTTCCAGCGCGATTTCGAGCGTGCCGTCCTCGAAGCGAACGAGTCGCACGTCGCGCTCGAGCGCGCTCTTCATGCCGAGATCGCGCTTTTCCGCCGCCAGCGCGATCAACTCGGCAAAACCGCTCAGCGCGCGAATGTCATCGGCGCGGGCCACCGGCGCGTCGAATGGCTGCCGGATTTTCGGATTGCCGCGGCGCCGCCATTGGCGCCGCTGCGGAGGCAAGCGGACCGCGCGCGCCGCGTGGAGCCTCGCTGCGCAACTCCGGACGCGGCGTAGCGGGCGCTGCCGCCGCGCCATTGCCGGTGCGCGCATCGCCGAGAGAGCGCACGACCTCGTCGGGCGTCGGCAGGTCCGCGGCATAGGCGATGCGCACGAGCACCATCTCCGCGGCGTCGATCGGCCGCCCCGCCGCCTCGACTTCGGTAATGCCCTTGAGCAGCATCTGCCAGGTCCGGGCGAGGACGCGCATCGAGAGCTTGGTCGCGAAGCCGCGCCCACGATTGCGCTCGGCTTCGGTCAGCGACACGTCGTCGGCGAGAGCCGGTACGATTTTGACGCGGGTGACGAAATGCGTGAATTCGGCGAGATCGCCGAGCACCATCGCCGGATCGGCGCCGCTGTCGTACTGGTCGCGCAATTCGTTGAGCGCCGCGGCGACGTCGGCGCGCATCAGCGCTTCAAACAGATCGATCACCCGGGTGCGATCGGCAAGTCCCAGCATTTGCCGCACGTCCTCGGCACGGACCGGCCCGGCGGGCATCGTTAAATTGCCGGCTCCGCCGGCATGCGCGATCGCCTGGTCGAACAGGGAGAGCGAATTGCGCACCGAGCCTTCGGCGGCCCGCGCGATCAAGGCCAGCGCTTCCGGGTCCGCCTCGATCGCTTCCTTGCCGGCAATCGATTGCAGATGCTTGACCAACAGCGCGGCGTCGACGCGGCGCAGGTCGAAGCGCTGGCAGCGTGACAGCACCGTGATCGGGACTTTGCGGATCTCGGTGGTCGCGAAGACGAATTTTGCGTGCGGCGGCGGCTCCTCCAGCGTCTTGAGCAGCGCATTGAAGGCGGCGCCCGACAACATGTGCACTTCGTCGAGAATGTAGACCTTGTAGCGGGCGGAGACAGGCGCATAGCGGATTGCGTCGTTGATCTGCCGCACGTCGTCGACGCTGTTATGCGACGCCGCATCCATCTCGATGACGTCGAGATGGCGGCTCTCCATGATCGCCTCGCAATGCACGCCGAGCACCGGCATTTTGATCGTCGGCGCGGTAATGGAGCCGTCCGGCAGCTCGTAATTGAGCGCGCGGGCGAGGATGCGCGCGGTCGTGGTCTTGCCGACGCCGCGCACGCCGGTGAGGATCCAGGCCTGCGGGATGCGGCCGGCCTCAAAAGCGTTGGCGACCGTGCGAACCATGGCGTCCTGGCCGATCAGGTCGTCGAAGGTCGCCGGCCGGTATTTACGGGCCAGCACGCGATAGGCGAAGGAGGATGTGGTGGCGTCGGTCATCGCGGATTGATCGTAGCCCGGATGAGCGCAGCGAAATCCGGGGTGAGCGTGCGAGCGGGTGGGTTGTCCCCGCATTTCGCTGCGCTCATGCGGGCTACAGTCTTATGAAAGGGTGGGAGGCTGACGAGCGACCCGAACCGCGCTCGTTAGGGCTGCTTCCTTCCGGACCTGACCCGGTTGGCGAGTGGCTCGTCCACCGCCAACCTCCCGCCTCCTATATCGGCCGCGAGGGCCGGGAAAGCAAGCTTAAGGCGGCGGCGGCTCAACCCGCCTCTTTCGCCACGTCATAGTCATACAGCCAACCGACTTGGAACGTGGTCGTATCGCCCCGGCGCCCGCTGCCGAAGCGGTCGCGCAGCGCAAATTTCACGTCGCGCTTTAGCCGCGCCCAGGGCGAGGCGAGATGGTTCTCCTTGGCGCGTGCCCGCGAGCCGAGCACCGCTGCGGTCGCGCGCGGTGCCCGCACCCGCTCATAGGCGGCGAGCGCCGCGACAAGGTCGTCGGGCTGCTGCGCAATCGTCGCCGCCAGCACGCAGCCGTCCTCGATCGCCATGCCGGCGCCCTGCGCGAGATAAGGCAGCATGGCATGCGCCGAATCGCCGAGCAGCGTGGCCCGGCCCTTGCTCCAGCGCTGCAGCGGATCGCGGTCGTAGAGCGCCCATTTGTACCAGCGCGTGCTGCACGGATAGAGGCGGGTGAGATCGCGATGCCAGCGCGCATAGGTCGCCGTCACTTCCGATAGGTCGCATTCATGCGTCCAGGATTCCTCGGTCCACGCGTCGCTGTCGATGTGGGCGACGATGTTGAGGAGTTCGCCGCGGCGCACGCGATAATGCACGACATGTCCGTGCGGTCCCATCCACATGGTGCCGTCGGCGGTATTGATGTCGCGCGGCACGGCCTCGATCGGCGCCATGCCACGCCAGCAGATGCAGCCGGTGAAGCGCGGCGCATCGGCGCCGAACAGGCTGTTTCGCACCGCCGAATGAATGCCGTCGGCACCGACCACGAGATCGGCTTCGATCGCGCTGCCGTCGGCAAATCGCGCGGCGGCGGGCTGCTTGCCACCGTCGCCGGTCTCGACGCCGATGCAGCGTTTGTCGAGACGGATGTCGGTCGTCCGCAGCGCGTGCCGCAATACGTCGAGCAGGTCGGCGCGATGCAGCGTGAGGTTCGGCGCGCCGAATTTCTCGCGAAAATCGCTACGGCGGATACGCGAAATATAGCGTCCGCTTTTCCATGAGCGGATGAGCTGGAATTCGGACGCCCAGCCGATGGCCTCGACCTCGTTGTCGAGGCCGAGCGCGCGAAAGGCCTTCACCGCGTTCGGCGTCAGATTGATTCCGGCGCCAATCTCGCTGTGCACCGGCGACTGCTCGCACACGATGACTTCGGCGCCGCGACGCTCCAGCGCCAACGCCGCGGTCAGGCCGCCAATGCCGCCGCCGACGATGACGACGCGTGGCATGCGTGACATTTCCGATGGTCTCCTCGTGATTTCCGGCACTGTAGCGTTACGCCGTCCGGGCGGCGAGGGGTCGTGCGGCGGCCGGGCGTACCTTCCGTACGGAAACCCCCTTATGGAGAATTCCCGACTTTCGTGCTCGCATCGGCTGTCGCAACCTGTCGTCAACATCGCCGTGGGCGGGACAAACGCAGGGAGCGTTTCGATGTCGATGGGAGCCACTCAAACCAAAGGCCAGACTATGAGCTTCGGCGCCGATGCCGACCAATTTTTCCGGCTGGGCCTCATGTATTCCACCGGGGATTCCGTGCCGACCGACATGGTCACCGCGCATAAGTGGTTCAATATCGCTGGGATGCGCGGCTCGCGCGAAGCGGTCCGCCACCGTTGCGAGATCGCCCGCGAAATGTCGTCCGCCGACATCGCCGCCGCGCAGCGCGCCGCGCGCACTTGGCTCACGCGGCATTGACCGGCGCATGCCGCGACCCGGCTTACTTCGCCGCGGCAAACTGCTAGGCTTCGAGCTTCACGAATCGAGTGAAAAGGAACGCTATGCGTCGCATATTCGCTCTTGCCGCGATGTTTGCCCTTGCGCTGCCGGCTTTGGCCGCAGCGCAGGACAACCACAAGGACCGTAAGGCGCCGCCGCCGCATCCCGGCCCGCACGGCCCGCCGCCGCCCCATCCAGCCTTCAAGCCGCCGCCACCGCATCCGGGCGGTCCGCCCGGTCCGCCGCATCCAGGGTTCAAGCCGGTCCCGCATCCGCCCGGCCCGCCCGGGCCGCCGCATCCGCCTGGACCGCCGCCCGGGCCTCCTCCCCATCCACCTGGGCCGCCACCTGGTGGCGCGCCTGGCGCGCAGTTCAACTACCATGGGCACCAGTTCAACCGCTTCCATCCCCCGCATGCCTTCATCTACCCGCCGGGCTGGAGCTACCGGCGCTGGGGCGCCGGCGCGATCCTGCCGCCGATCTTCCTGGCCCCGGAGTATTATTTCATGGATTGGGCCGATCTCGGCTTGCCGCCACCACCGCCCGGCGACCAGTGGGTCCGCTACGGACCGGATCTGCTCCTGGTCGACGTGAGCACCGGCCAAGTCGTCGACGTGATCTACGACGCGTTCTACTGAGCGCGATCGACTGTACCCGAACGAAGCGATGGCCGGGACTTGTCCCGGCCATCTGCCATTTAGAGCATGCCCCGGAAAATGCCTGGCCCCGGTCGGCCGCGGGTGACGCGGAAGCAATAGCTGCGACTACGCCCTTGCATACCTGCCGCGATTGAAGAAGCGGTCTTTCTGGTCGTCGTTGGCGGTTTCGCGGTTGGATTTGATCACGGCGACTTTGGCGAGTGCGGCTTTCACCGCCGGGCGCTCGTCGATCGCTTTGAACCAACGCGCCAGGTTCGGATTGTCCTCCCATTTCACGCCCTGGACGTCGTGATTGCGCGTCCACGGGAAAGTGGCGATGTCGGCGATCGAGTATTCGTCGCCGCCGAGATAGGCCGAGTGTGCGAGCCGCTTTTCCATCACCTCGTAGAGCCGCTTCACTTCGGTCTGATGGCGCGCCATTGAATAAGAGTGATCCTTGTCCTTCGGCGCAAACAGCTTGAAATGCGTGAACTGGCCGAAATTCGGACCGACGTTGGAGGTCTGGAACAACAGCCACTGCAGCACGTCGTATTTCTTCGCCATATCCTTAGGCAAAAATTTTCCGGTTTTCTCGGCGAGATACATCAGGATCGCGCCCGACTCGATCACGGTATACGGCTTGCCGCCGGGGCCGTCGGAATCGACGATCGCCGGGATTTTCGAATTCGGATTGATCTTGACGAAGTCCGGATTGTACTGCTCGCCTTTCCACACATCGACGAAGTGCTCCTTGTAGGGCAGCTTGGTCTCTTCGAGCATGATGTAGATTTTCTGGACGTTGGGGCTGGTGAGTGCATAGAGGTCGATCATGGCAATGTCCTTGGTTTTCCTCTCGCGAACCGCGAAAAAAGACCGTGAAACCTATCGGCAGCGCCTGCTGCCGACAAGGTGGCGATCGGCTGCAAGGTCGCGCGCGGCGGTCACTTGTATGTCATCGCCGATGCCGCGTAGGTTTGCATGGAAAGTTGGGCCGCGCCTAGGACCGGGGTATGGGGGAGCTATCGATGCAGCGCTTGTTTCAAGGGTTTGTTCCGTTGGTCCTGGCGCTCGCGGCACTGCCGATCGCCTTCGGATCGGCGCAGGCACAAGACGATAACAGCAAGTATCCGGACCATCCCGTGCGCTGGCTGGTTGGCTATCCCCCCGGCGGCTCGACTGACATCTGTGCGCGGCTGATCGGCAATTACCTGTCGCAGCGCCTGCATCAGCAGTTCACGGTGGAGAACAAGGCGGGCGCCGGCAACAATCTTGCCACCGAGATGGCGGCCCATTCGCCGCCCGACGGTTACACCGTATTTCTGGTCAATCCGGCCAATGCCATCAACGCCACGCTCTACAAAAATCTCAGCTTTGATTTTCTCCGCGACATGGCGCCGGTCGCGGGCTTCATCCGCGTGCCGAACGTGATGGAGGTCAATCCCAACGTGCCGGCGGACACCGTGAAGGAGTTCATCGACTATGCCAAGGCCAATCCAGGCAAGGTGAACATGGCCTCTTCGGGCATCGGCACCTCCGTCCATCTGTCCGGCGAGCTGTTCATGATGATGACCGGCGTCAAGATGGTGCACGTGCCTTATCGCGGCGCAGGTCCCGCGCTGGTCGATATGCTCGGCGGCCAAGTCCAGGTGATGTTCGACAATATGCCGTCGTCGATCGGCTACATCCGGGCCGGCAAGTTGCGGGCGCTGGCGGTGACCACGGCGGAGCGTTCGAAAGCGCTGCCCGAGGTGCCGACGGTCGCTGCAACGGTGCCGGGCTACGAAGCCAGCGCCTGGTTCGGCATGGCGGTGCCGGCCGGCACGCCCCGCGACATCGTCGAGACGCTCAACCGCGCCGTGAACGACGCGCTCGCCGATCCGGGCATCCAGGCCAAGCTCGCCGAGCTTGGCGGCACCTTGATCCCCGGCACGCCGGAGGATTTCGGCAAGCTGATCGCCGAGGAAACCGACAAGTGGGCCAAAGTGGTCAAGGCCACCGGCGCCACGGCGGAGTAGGCGCGTGGAATTATGAGCACCAAAAAATCGCCCGAACAGCTGCGCAGCTATCGCTGGCTTGGCAAGAACGATCTGCGCTCGTTCGGCCATCGCTCGCGGCTGCGGCAGTTCGGCTACGACCGCGCCGATTGGGTCGGCAAGCCGGTGATCGGCATCATCAACACCTGGAGCGACATCAACGCCTGCCACGGTCATCTGCGCGACCGCGCCGAGGACGTCAAACGCGGCGTTTATCAGGCCGGCGGACTGCCGATCGAGCTGCCGGCGATGTCGCTCGCCGAGCCATTCGTCAAGCCGTCGACCATGCTCTATCGCAATTTGCTGGCGATGGAATGCGAGGAGCTCTTGCGCAGCCATCCGATCGACGGCGCGGTGCTGATGGGCGGCTGCGACAAGACCACGCCCGGCCTCATCATGGGCGCGATCTCGATGGGCATCCCGGCGATCTACGTGCCGGCCGGCCCGATGCTGCGCGGCAATTGGCGCGGCCATACGCTCGGCTCCGGCTCGGACGCCTGGAAATACTGGGACGAAAAGCGCGCCGGCCGCATTGGCGACGAGGAGTGGAACGAGATCGAAGGCGGCATTTCGCGTTCGTTCGGCACCTGCATGGTGATGGGCACCGCGGCAACGATGATGGCAATCGCCGAAGCGCTGGGACTGACGTTGCCGGGCGCCTCGTCAATTCCGGCGGTCGACGCCAATCACCCGCGCATGTGCGCGGCCGCCGGCCGCCGCGCCGTCGAGATGGTGTGGGAGGACCAGACGCCGGACAAAATCCTCACTCCGGCGGCGTTTGAAAACGCCGTTCGCGTGCATATGGCGCTCGGCGGCTCGACCAACGCCATCATTCACGTCATCGCCATGGCGCGCCGCGTCGGCGTGCCGCTCGACATGGCGCGCTTCGACGCCATCTCGCGGCAGGTGCCGGTGATCGCCAACATCACGCCGTCCGGCAAATATCTGATGGAGGATTTCTTCTATGCCGGCGGCTTGCGCGCCCTGATGGGCGAAATGCGCGACATGCTCGATCTGTCCTGCGTCACGGCGAACGGCAAAAGCCTCGGCGACAATATCGTCGGCATGAAGGTCTATCTGCCCGAGGTCATTCATTCGCTCAAAGCGCCGCTTTACCCCGAAGGGGCGACCGCGGTGCTGACCGGCAACCTGGCGCCGCGCGGCTGCGTGATGAAGCCGGCCGCGGCCGACAAGCGCTTGCTGCAGCATCGCGGCAAGGCCCTGGCGTTCGAGACCTATGACGACATGGCCGCGGCGGTCGACCGCGACGATTTGGACGTCACCCCCGATCACGTGCTGGTGCTGAAAAACGGCGGCCCGAAGGGCGGCCCGGGCATGCCGGAATGGGGCCAGTTGCCGATTCCGAAAAAGCTCCTCAAAGCCGGCGTTCGCGACATGCTGCGCATCTCCGATGCGCGCATGAGCGGCACCAGCTATGGCGCCTGTATCCTGCACGTGGCGCCGGAGAGTTTTGTCGGCGGTCCGCTGGCGTTCGTGCAAACCGGCGACGAGAT
Source organism: uncultured Alphaproteobacteria bacterium (assembly GCA_963807125.1). Classification (GTDB taxonomy): domain Bacteria; phylum Pseudomonadota; class Alphaproteobacteria; order Rhizobiales; family Xanthobacteraceae; genus BOG-931. The sequence continues at coordinate 20,911 of CAWEAH010000008.1, read as the reverse complement.
CGAAGTCGACGTTGCGTCGCGGCGTATCCATCTGCATGTCGGCGACGAGGAGCTGTCGCGCCGGCGCGCGGCCTGGAAACAACCCGAGCCGCGTTACCCGCGCGGCTACGGCGCGATGTATTCGCAGCATATCGGTCAGGCCGATGAGGGCTGCGATTTCGATTTTCTGCAAGGCCAGGCGGCGATCGCCGAGCCGGAGATTCACTAGACCATGATCAAATCAGGTTGAATCAAATCATCGTCCAAATTCTTAACTGACGCATGATCCTTTCGGAAAGCCGGTATCCACCCTCGGATCAAGTCCGAGGACAGGCATTTTCCGGATCATGCTCTAGGGGGTCGTTTATGACGTCGGAAAAACAGCGGCGCATGGTCGAGCTTTTCGAAACGCACGTCGGCGCCGAGCTTGCCGGCGATCTCGACACCACCATGGCGACCATGAGCGACAGCCCTCATCTCAATCACGTCCCGACCATGGCGGGAGGCGTCGGCCAAGCCGGCGTCCGTGCCTTCTATCGCGATCATCTGGTCGGCAAGTTCTTTCCGCCGGACGTGACGATGGAGAACGTATCGCGCACCGTCGGCGAGGACCGGCTCGTCGAAGAGCTCTTTATCAGCTTTACCCATACGGCGGCCATCGATTGGCTGCTGCCGGGCGTGGCGCCGACCGGAAAACCGGTCGAAATGGCGGTCGCAGTGATCGTCGGCTTTGAGGACGATAAGATCACCCACGAGCACATTTACTGGGATCAGGCCGGCGTGCTGGCGCAGATCGGATTGCTCGATCCCAAGGGTCTGCCGGTGACCGGCGCCGAGAGCGCGCGCAAGGTCCTGGATCCGAAGTTGCCGTCCCGCGTGTTCTGAGCGAGCCGTTCGATCGGCGGTTAGCCGGATGGCCTCACTCCGCCGGCAGCACTACCGCACGGCATTCGCCGAAGCCGATGCGGGCGAAGCCTTGCTTCTCGCAACAGCCGCGGAAGATGATTTCGTCGCCGTCCGCGAGGAAGCCGCGCTGCTCGCCGCCCGGCAGCGTCAACGGTTCGGTACCGCGCGTGGTGAGTTCAAGGAGCGAGCCCCAGCTCGATTTGTCCGGGCCCGATACAGTGCCGGAGCCGAGCAAATCGCCGATCCGCAAGTTGCAGCCGTTACTGGTGTGATGCGCGATCATCTGGGCGGCGGTCCAATAGAGGAGCGCACACGAGGTTTGCGAAAGCCGAAGCGGCGCGGCGCCCGCCCGCCGCATCGCCGCGCTGGCAATAAAAGCTTCGAGGGTGATGTCGAGACCGCCGTCGGCGCGGTCGTCCGCATCGTCGAGATGCGGCAGCGGCGCCGGATCGCCGGCCGGCCGCGCGAAAGCTTTGGTGCGAAACGGCGCCAGCGCCTCCGCCGTGACGACCCACGGCGAGACCGTGGTGGCGAAATTCTTGCCGAGAAACGGCCCGAGCGGCTGATATTCCCAGGCCTGGATGTCGCGCGCCGACCAGTCGTTGAGCAGGCAGAAACCGAAAATATGCTTGCCTGCCTCCGCGACCGGCACCGGTTCGCCGGCGGTGCTGGGCGCGCCGACGTAAATGCCAAGTTCGAGCTCGAAATCGAGGTTGTGCGACGGACCATAGGCCGGCGCGGCGTCGTTCGGACCCTTGCGTTGGCCGCGCGGGCGCTTGAACGGCGTGCCGCTGACGCGGATCGAGGAGGCACGGCTGTGATAGGCAACCGGCACATATTTGTAGTTCGGCATCAGCGGATTGTCCGGGCGGAACAGCCGCCCGGCGTTGGTCGCATGAAATATCGAAGCAAAAAAATCGGTGAAGTCGCCGATCGCCACCGGCAACTGCAGTTGCGCCTGCGCCATCGGGGTCAGGTGCCGGCGCACGCTTTGGTCGCCGTGTTCGGCGCTCAGCGCTCGCGACAAAGCGAGCCGCAGTGCCGACCATGCCTGCTCCCCGTGCGCCATCAGATCGTTGAGCCAAGGCCGCGCGCAGCAACGCGCCGCGTCCGCGGCAAGGCCGTCGAACGAGGTGCCAGCGGCCGCCACGTCCAGAATTTGATCGCCGATGGCGACCCCGACGCGCGGCGGCTGTCCCGGCGCCGGGCAAAACACGCCGAACGGCAGGTTCTGAATTCGGAAAATCGCAGCCGCGCACATTGGCGCTTTCGACAAGGCTCCGGCGCGACGGATCGTGGGTTTCGTTGAGTGTGAGCGACATTTTCTGAAGTTTCCCAAATGTCGCCTCAATGCGACGGCTGCCGTTCCTTTTCGCGGATAGCGTCGTAGCGCGCCTGAAAATCGGCGTACAAGCGCTGCAGTCCGTCGCGCAGCGGCGTCGTTGCGCGCCAGCCCAACGCATTGATGGGCGAAACGTCGAGCAGCTTGCGCGGCGCGCCGTCCGGGCGCGATGTGTCGAACACGATTGTGCCGCTATAGCCCACGACGTCGGCGACCGTGCGGGCAAACTCGGCGATCGTTATGTCTTCGCCGGTCCCGATATTGACGAACTGCAAATCCGAATAGCACTTCATGACGAACACGCAGGCATCGGCGAGGTCGTCGGCGGCGAGGAATTCGCGGCGCGGCGTTCCGGTTCCCCAAACGCTCACGCTGGCATTGCCTCCGATCTTGGCTTCATGAAAGCGCCGTATCAGCGCCGCCGGCACATGGCTGTCTTCGGGATGGTAGTTATCCCCGGCGCCGTAAACGTTGGTCGGCATCACCGAGACAAAGTCGGCACCATGCTGGCGCCGATAGGCCTCGCACAGTTTGATGCCGGCGATCTTGGCGACGGCATACCACTGGTTGGTCGGCTCGAGCGGCCCGGTCAGCAGCATATCCGGCGACATCGGTTGCGGCGCCAGCCGCGGGTAGATGCAGGACGAGCCGAGATAGACAAGCTTCTTCACGCCGTGCCGATGCGCGGCATCGACGGTATTGAGTGCAATCGCCAAGTTGTCGGCGATGAAATCGGCCGGGTAGGTGCCGTTGGCGCGTATACCGCCGACCTTGCCGGCGGCGACGAACACCGCGTCGGGCTTGGCCTGCGCCATGAAGCGATCGACCTCGGCGGATTGTCGCAAATCGAGGTCGCGGCGCGCGGCGAAGACAATGTCGCAATCTTCGCGCTCGAGCCGGCGCACGATCGCCGAACCGACCATGCCGGCATGGCCGGCGACAAAGACCCGTTTGCCGCGCAAGTCGAATATGACCGGTACGCCGCTCATGAGGGCCTGGCTTAGTCGTGCACTTGCCGATTGACGCCGTCATGGCGCAGCTGTTGCAGATCGGCCTCGACCATTTCCCGCACCAGCTCGTCGAATGAAACCTTGTGATGCCAGCCCAATCTTTGCCGGGCCTTGGAGGGATCGCCGCGCAGCGCGTCGGTTTCCGTCGGGCGGAAATAACGTTCGTCGATTTCGATCAGGACCCGGCCGTCGCGCGCGTCGAGACCCTGTTCGGCAACCCCGCTGCCGCGCCATTCGATTGTCCGGCCGACGCAGGCGAAGGCCTTCTCGGCGAACTCGCGTACCGAATGCTCCTCGCCGGTCGCCAAGATATAATCGTCGGGCTCGGGCTGCTGCACGATGAGCCACATGCCTTCGACATAATCGCGGGCATGGCCCCAGTCGCGCAACGCCGCGAGATTGCCGAGGAACAGCTTGTTTTGCAGGCCGAGCTCTATTGCGGCCACGGCGCGCGTGATTTTGCGCGTCACGAAGGTTTCGCCGCGCGTCGGGCCCTCGTGATTGAACAGGATGCCGTTCGAGGCATGCATCCCGTAGGCTTCGCGGTAATTCACGGTGATCCAGTAGGCGTAAAGCTTGGCCGCCGCATAGGGCGAGCGCGGATAAAACGGCGTCGTTTCGCGCTGCGGCACCTCCTGCACCATGCCGTATAATTCCGAAGTCGAGGCCTGATAGAACCGCACTTTGTCTTCAAGCCGCAAGATGCGGACCGCCTCGAGCAGCCGCAGCGTGCCGAGCGCGTCGGCATTGGCGGTGTATTCCGGCGTCTCGAACGAAACCCGCACATGGCTTTGTGCGGCGAGATTGTAGATCTCGGTCGGCTGCACGTCCTGAACGATGCGGATGAGATTTGTCGAGTCGGTCATGTCGCCGTAGTGCAGGAAAAAGCGCACGCCGGATCGATGCGGGTCCTGGTACAGATGATCGACCCGCGCCGTGTTGAACGAGGACGACCGCCGTTTGATGCCGTGCACGACGTAGCCCTTGTCGAGCAACAGCTCGGCCAAATAGGCGCCGTCCTGGCCTGTCGCCCCGGTGATCAATGCAACGCGGTCTGCCATGGATTCGGGTTCTAGAGGTTTCGCCAAGCCAAGTCACGCCGAAGCGACACCGCCGGCGCGTTGGCGGTCGCGATTCTGCTGGTTTTCGTGCGTGCGCCGCTGCGCTTCGGCATCGATGGCGCGCTTGAGATCGGGATGGCTGGCGGTCAGCGTGCGAAAGTCGGCGAGATCGAGGATGAGAAGGGTCGACGGCGTCGTCGTGGTCACATTGGCGCTGCGGACCGAATCGCCGAGCAACGCCAATTCGCCGAAGAACGCTCCGGCGCCGAGCCGCACCGGCGTCGGCTTGACATCGACCTGCACTTCGCCCGCGGCGATGAAATACATGCAGTCGCCGACTTTGCCGCGGCGAATGATGGCGACGCGTTCGGGCACTTCAAGTCGCCGCAGCATGTGGGTGATTTCGGTAATCGACGACGGCTCGAGCGATTGGAAGAACGGTACCTTGCCGACCAGATTCCAGGTCTCGATGAAATTGCGCCGACGGGTTTCGGCGGCGAAGCCGGTGGCGAGGATGCCGGTCGACAGCCCGAAGCTGACAATGCCGAAGATCATGACGACGCCGCCCAGCAGGTGTCCCGCTTCCGTGATCGGCACCTTGTCGCCGTAGCCGGTGGTCGTCAGCGTCACCACCGCCCACCACAAGGCTTCCGGCATCGAGTTGAAGGCGCCGGGCTGGACCCGCCGCTCGATGACGAACATCGCGGCCGACGACAGAAACAGCACGATCACAAACAGCGCCAGCACGCTCGCCAGCGGCTTTGCCTCCAGCACAAACACGCGGCCAAGCTGTGCGAAGCCGGGCGAATTCTGGGCAAGCTTCAGGACCCAGAGCGATGCCAACAGCCATGCATTGGGGGCGCTCGCCCCCTCGAGCAAGGCGGCGGGCACGGCGACGATGCCGGCCATATCGACGACAAACGACAGCGAGAGAAAATGCTCCCGTGCGGCGCCGGCGCTGATCGCAAGCCGCGCGCACACCGCGCCGTCGATTGCAAAAAACGCGAGACAGCACCACAGGCAGGCAGCGAGCCAAACGCCGGCGGCGCTCTGCAAGGCCGGCACGGTGTAGGCCGTCATCGCCGACAGGCCGACGGCGAGAACGAGCATTCGGGCCAGCGACGATGCGCCGAAGCGGCGTAGCGGCACGCCGAGATGCGCGATTGCCCCAATCGCGTCTTTGAATATCACGCGAACCCCGTTCGTCCTCAATGCGGCCAAGCCCGCGATAAATTACGCCCTCGCCAGACATTGGGCCAGCCGAAATTACACCTATCGAATGGAGCCGCAACCCCAAACGATTGATCGGTATTGTAAATTTGTCCCGGGCCACGGCCTTGTCGCGCTTACGCTCGCGACCGGATGCCTTTACACTGCTTCGACCAAGCTCTTCTCCTCTCCCAGGCAGCCATGAAACCGCGGCAGATTTCACGTTTCGAGCTGGCGAGCTATCTGCTCTCGCCGGCGCTCTTCGTCATGGTGACGTTGATGGTGGTGGAGGCGATGCTTGCCGCCGCGACCACCTGGTTCGTCATCAATGCCGGCCGCCGGGTTGCGGTGGGCGAATTCCTGCTGACCGATCTGGTCTGGATCCTCACCGCGCAGTCGACGTCCTACGTGGTCGGCGTCATCAGCTGGATTTTCGCCGAACGAGCCGGCTATCGCGGGTTTGGTAAATTCATGCTGCGGTTTGCGCGCGAAAACCGCGGCAAGGTGACATTGCTCAACGAAAAGTCGGCGCGTGAGCAGGCCGAGCCGTTCCTGACCGGCGAAACCTTCCAGTGCTTCTTCAACGTCATGTATGAGCTGGAATTTGCGCTGAAGCTTTTCTTAGGCCTGGTTTTCAATGCGCTGGTGCTCGGTGCCGAGATCGACGCCGAGCCTGCCGTTCGCCTATGTCGGCGCCTTTGGTGCGCTGTTGTTGATGCAGTGGGTGCTGCAGAAGCCGATCGCGCATGCGTATCTGGAAAATCAGCGGATGAACAATCGCGTCACCGCGCAGGGCTATACCGCGTGGGACAATGTATTTTCCGGCAACCGCTACAATCTGCGGCTCTGGCTGTTCGGCTTCAAGAGCAAGCTGCGCGAGGGGCTGACCGCGCAGATCCGCGCCATCGTCGCCCGCGAGGGCATGAGCGCGATGAGCGGCATCGTCAGCCTCGCCATCGTCTTCGCCACCATCAGCGTGGTCGCCATGAGCAATGTCGGCAACACGGTGCTGCTGGTCGGGCTTGCGACCACGCTGCCGCGGCAGATCGAAATGACATACGAACTGCATCTGCTGGCCAGCGGCTGGAACGACTTTGTCGCGATATGGACACGGTTCGGCGGCGTTGCCGCCAACATGCTGCCGCAGCCCGATCCGGATTTCGACAAGCGCGTCAAATACGATCGCCTCGTGCTGCGCGAAGGCGATCACGCCAACGTGGTGTCCTCGCTCGGCGACGCGGTGCGCATCGTGCTGGCGCGGCCCACCGGCCGCGTCAATGTGCGCGGCGGCAACGGCGCCGGAAAATCCTCGCTCTTGGCCAGTCTGAAAACAGAGATGGGCAAACGGGCCTATTATTGGCCGACCACCGATCGCCTGGCGTTCCATTTCGCCGGCGGCGTGGTGCCGGTCGAGGTCGAAGGCGACGAGGACGACGAACACGTCGTCGAAGAATCGATGGATCGGAAGCTCGGTTTCTCATCGGGCGAGCGCCAGCTCAAATCGCTGCAGGAGATCGTCGAGGCGACCGACGCCGAGATTTATCTGTTCGACGAATGGGATGCCAATCTCGACGCCGCCAACAAGGTCAAGGCCGATGCTTTGGTCGATGAACTTGCCGCGCGCGCCCGCGTCGTCGAAATTTCGCACCGCGACCGGGAGGCGTGAGGGCCATGAGGCGGTCCATGCGGCGGCGCGACTTCATCGCCCTTGCGGCCGGCGCCGCGGCCGCCATGCCGGTTGCCGCACATGCGCAGGAGACCGCGCCGAAGCGGCGTCTCGCGGTGCTGATAAATCTGCCGGAGGGCGATGCCGAGGGGCGGCGGCGCATCGACGCTCTGCTCAAGACGTTGGAGGGGCTGGGTTGGAATGACGGCAAGAATCTCGACGTCATCTATCGTTGGGGCGTGAGCCGCGAAGCGATCGGAAAAAACGCGGCCGAGCTCGTCGCGCTCACGCCGGATGTGATAATCGCCAATGCGCCGCCGAGCGTCGAGGCATTGCAGCAACTGACCCATACGCTGCCGATCGTGTTCGCCGCGGTCACCGACCCCGTTGCGCTCGGTATCGTCCGGAACGTTGCGAGACCGGGCGGGAATGCCACCGGGTTCTCCCCCTCCGAGAGAGACATAAGCGGCAAGTGGCTTGAATTGCTCAAGGAGATCTCACCCACCGTCAAGCGCGTGGCGGTGTTTCGGGAGCTCAGCAACGCGGGCGCTCTTCAGCAGATTAACGTCATTACAAGCGCTGCGTCGGCGTATGGCGTAGAATTGAGTTATATCGATGTGCGCGACCCGACGGCGATCGACCGCGATGTCGGTGCCTTCGCCGCCGCTGGAAATGGCGGCCTGATCGTGCTTCGGACATCCGAGGATATCGCCGTGCGTCATGAGATTATTGCGGCCGCCGCGCACTATCGGCTTCCGGCGATTTTCCCGCTGCGCTTTTGCGTCACCGACGGCGGCCTCGCTTCGTACGGTCCGGATATCGTTGAGGAGTATCGGCAAGCGGCCGATTACATCGACCGTATTTTGCGGGGAGAGAAGCCTGCAAATCTGCCGGTGCAGCAGTCGACAAAGTTTGAGCTCGTCGTCAACCTCAAAACCGCCAAAGCACTGGGTCTGACAATGCCGCCGACGCTGGTCGCGACCGCCGACGAGATCATCGAATGAACAAGCCCGCGCGCCGGTGTTAGTATCTTGGCGACCGGCGGCCGCAGCTAAATCCGAGCCGCAAGGAGATGACGATGAAACGCCGCCAAGTCCTTCAGTTCCTTGCCGCAGCCCTGACAACGGCACCCGGCGCGGCGACCGCCCAGCCCGCGGCAAAGACTTATCGCCTCGCTTCCTTTACGGCCGGTCCGCCATTGCCGCCTAACGGCCCGGTCGGGACGGTGCTGATCCCGGCGCTGGCGCAGCAGGGCTACACGCTTGGGCAAAACCTGGAGTACCAGGCTTACGGCGCCAACATGCAAATGACCCAGTTGCCGCAACTGGCGCACGAGATTGCCGGCAAGGCCGACGCCGTGGTCGTCGCCGGTTGGCCGCCGGCCGCCGCGTTGAAGGGCACCGGGGTGCCGACGGTGGTGGTTACCGGCGCCGGCGATCCGGTCGCGACCGGCCTCGTCGCGAGCCTGGCGCATCCCGGCGGCAACATCACCGGCATCTCCGACGACGCCACGATGCTGAGCACCAAGCGCCTCGGATTGCTCAAGCAGGCGGTCCCTGACATTCATAAGGTCGCCATGCTGTGGAATAAGGACGATCTCGGCATGACTTTGCGCTATCAGGCGTCCGCGGACGCGGCCAAAGCGCTCGGCGTCACCGTGCAGCCGCTTGGCGTCGCCGAACCCGACGATTTCGGCACCGCCTTCACCGCCATGGACGGCGGAACCCCGGACGCCATCCTGATGGTGGCCGACGCGCTGACAATCCTCAATCGCAAGCGCGTCTTCGATTATGCCGCCGCGCATCGGCTGCCGGCGATCTATGAGTCCGACTTCTTCGTGCGCGAGGGCGGACTGATGTCCTACGGCTCCGACATGAAAGAATCCTACGAGCGCGCTGCCTCCTTGGTGGCGCGGATATTCAAGGGCCAAAAGCCCGCCGAGCTGCCGTTCGAGGAGCCGACCCGTTACATTTTTGCCATCAACCTGAAGACCGCCAAGGCAATCGGCCTCGATTTGCCGCCCACCGTGACGGCGCTGGCCGACGTTGTCATCGAGTAGGCCGGGTTCTGCTCCGTGAATTCTGCTAGGATGAGCGGATGAAAGCGGACGTGGAGCTCAAAGGCAGCTTGCCCGCGCCGGGATCGAAGGATCGGGGCGGCCAAGCCTTTTCCGGCGCGTCGATCCTCGGCAGCCGGCTGTTCATCAAATATGTGGCGCTGTTCGTCAGCGTGGTCGTGCTGGCGCTGGTCGCCAATGGCGCCTTCGAAGTCTGGTTCTCCTTTCAGGAGCAGAAAGCGGCGCTGACCAGGCTCCAGCACCAGCAGGCCGAAGCCGCCGCCGACAAGATCGAGGAATTCGTCACCCAGATCCAAAGCCAGCTCGGCTGGACCACGCAACTGCCGTGGACCAGCGGCACGCTCGATCAGCGGCGCTTCGATGCGCTGCGGCTGTTGCGCCAGGTCCCTGCCATCACCGAACTGGCCCAGATCGACGCCTCCGGTCACGAGCAGCTCAAAGTCTCGCGGCTCACCATGGACGTGGTCGGCAGCGGCATCGATTATTCCGATAAGCCGGAATTCAAAGAGGCGATGAAGAACAAGGTCTATTACGGGCCGGTCTATTTCCGCCGCGAGTCCGAGCCCTACATGACCATCGCGCTGGCCGGCGCGCGGGTCGAGAACGGCGTCAGCATCGCCCAGGTCAATCTTAAGCTCATCTGGGACGTCGTTTCAGGCATCAAGGTTGGCGAGAACGGCCGCGCTTATGTAGTCGACGACGCCGGCCGGCTGATCGCGCATCCCGACATCAGCCTCGTCCTGCGTAACACCGACATGTCGAAGCTCGCCCAGGTGCAGGCCGCGCGCGCCGGCGGCTCGGGCGAAGACGTGCAGGAGGCCGACGATCTCGCCGGCCATAAGGTGCTGACCGCCTATGCGCGGGTGCATCCGCTCGGCTGGTACGTGTTCGTCGAGACGCCGATCGAGGAAGCCTATGCGCCGCTGTACCGCTCCATTCAGCGCTCCGGCTATGTTCTGTTCGGCGCGCTCCTGCTTGCCTTTATCGCCGGCTCGTTTCTCGCCCGCCGCATGGTGGTGCCGATCCAGGCGCTGCGCGCTGGTGCCGCGCGCATCGGGTCGGGCGACCTCGCCCAGCGCATCGACATCAAGACCGGCGATGAGGTCGAGGCGCTGGCCAATCAGTTCAACGACATGGCGGGGCAGCTGCAGGAATCCTACGCCGATTTGGAGAAGAAGGTCGAAGACAGAACGGCCGATCTGATGGAGGCACTCGAACAGCAGACGGCGACATCGGAAGTGCTGAAGGTCATTTCCAGTTCGCCCGGCGCGCTGCAGCCGGTTTTCCAGGCCATGCTGGAGAACGCTACCCGGATTTGCGAAGCTACGGCCGGCAACATCTATCGATGGGACGGTGAGATGCTAACGCTCGTTGCGTCGCATAATACACCGGCCAGCTTCGTCGAACTGGTGAAGAATACACCGCAACGCGCCACCACCGATAACCTGGTCGGCCGCATGTTAGCGACAAAGTCGTACATCCACGCTCCCGATGTCCGGCAGCACCCGTCTTACATCGAACGCAGCGAAGCCTTGAGCGTCGCAGCAGTTGAGATTGCCGGCGTACGCACGCTCCTGGTCATGCCACTGCTGAAAGACGACGTGTTGATCGGATCATTCACTCTGTACAGAGACAAGGTTCTCCCCTTTGCCGACAACCAGATCGCGTTGGTCCGGAATTTTGCCGATCAAGCCGTAATCGCCATCGAGAACGCCCGGCTGTTGTCCGAATTGCGCGAGTCGCTGGCGCAGCAGACCGCGACGTCCGACGTGCTGCGCGTCATTTCAAGTTCGCCTGGCGATCTGAAGCCGGTGTTCGAATCCATTCTCGACAATGCGACGCGCATCTGTCAGGCCGAGTTCGGCACCATCTATCGTTATGACAGGACGCTGTTTCACATGGAGGCGTCGCATGGCGAGCCTCCGGAGTTACTCGAATTCCGAAAGCAAAGGGGTGCATTCAGGCCACCCTCGGGGCAGCCGCTCGACCGCATGCTACGGACCAACGCGGTGGTCCATACCATGGACGATGCCGCCGAACCGGTCATCTCGCCGGCAGCGCAGCTTGGCGGCGCACGCTCGCATCTTGCCGTACCGATGTTCAAGGAGGATATCCTCGTCGGCGCCATCACCATCTATCGAACCGAGGTCCGGCCCTTTACGGACAAACAGATCGAACTGGTGAAAAGCTTCGCCGCCCAGGCGGTGATCGCCATTGAGAATACGCGGCTGCTTTCCGAATTGCGCGAGTCATTGGCGCAACAGACCGCGACCTCCGAGGTCTTGAGTTCGATTGCCGGTTCGCGTGGTGAACTGAAGCCGGTCTTCGACATTATCCTGGCCAGCGCCAACCGGCTCTGCGAGGCCAATTACGGCACCATGTATCTGCGCGAAGAGGGCGGCTACCGAGCAACCGCGCGCCAGGGGCATCTGCCTGCGACGGCCGAGCAGAAATGGTGGAAAGGTGACCTGTTCCAGCCGCGGCCGGACGTCCCGTTCGGCCGAGCCGTCGCCACCCTCCGCCCCGCCCTGGTCGACGATCTGTCGACTGAGCCGGCCTATCTCGACCGCGATCCGTGGATGCTCGCCGGCGTCGACGAGGCCGGTATCCGGTCGATGTGCGCCGTTCCAATGATGAAGGACGCCGAGCTGGTCGGAGTGATGGCGTTCTACCGCCGCGAGGTGAAGCCATTCACAGAAAAGCAGATTGCCTTGGTGGAAAACTTCGCCGCCCAGGCCGTGATCGCCATCGAGAACGCCCGGCTGCTCACCGAACTACGCCGGCGCACAGAAGATTTGACCCAATCATTGAACGAATTGCGCACCGCCCAGGACCGGTTGGTGCAGACCGAGAAGCTCGCGTCGCTGGGGCAATTGACCGCGGGCATCGCCCATGAAATCAAGAATCCGCTCAATTTCGTCAATAATTTCTCCTCCGTTTCCGTCGAACTGATCGACGAATTGCAGCAGGAATTGGCCAAAGTGAAAGTCGACGACGCCGCGCGCGCGGAAATCGACGATCTGGCGGAAACCTTGAAGGGCAATCTCGACAAGATCGTCCAACACGGCAAGCGCGCGGACTCGATCGTGAAGAATATGCTGCTGCATTCGCGCTCGGGCTCCGGCGAACACCGGCCGGTCGACGTCAATGCGCTGGTCGAGGAGAGCCTCAATCTCGCCTACCACGGCGCGCGGGCCGAGAAGCAGGGCTTCAACATCACGCTCGAGCGCGCCTTCGATCCCGCCGCCGGCGAGGCCGACCTTTATCCACAAGAGGTCACGCGTGTTCTTCTCAATCTGATCTCGAACGGCTTCTATGCGGCGCACAAGCGCAAAACGCTGGCCGACGGCGAAGGGTTTGAGCCGACGCTGTCGGCGGCGACCAAGGATCTGGGCGACCGCGTGGAGATAACAATTCGCGATAACGGCACCGGCATACCTCCCGAAGTAAAAGAAAGAATGTTCAATCCATTCTTCACAACCAAGCCGGCGGGGGAGGGCACCGGGCTGGGGTTGTCCATCAGCCATGACATCATCGTGAAACAACATGCCGGCACCATTGGCGTCGAGACCGAACCCGGTAAATTCACCGAATTCAGGATCGTTCTGCCGCGCAATGCAGCGGCGCTGGGAAATACGGGAGGCCGTGCGTGAGTTTTCTCATTCTCGTGGTCGATGACGAGCCGGACGTCGAGGTGTTGTTTCGTCAGCAGTTCCGCCGCGACCTGCGCGCCGGCCGTTTCGCCATGGAATTCGCCCAGTCCGCGGCGGTGGCGATCGAGGCCATCAGGGCTGCGGTCGATGCTTCGCTGATCCTGATCCTGTCCGACATCAACATGCCGGGGATGAGCGGCTTGGAGCTGTTGCCGAAAGCCAAGGAGATCCGGCCAGACGTTCCGGTTATCATGATCACGGCCTATGGCGACGCCGAAACCAAGCGCAAGGCTTTGGAACGCGGCGCCGATGCGCTGTTGACCAAACCGATCGATTTCCTGGCGCTGCGCAGCGAGATCGACACGCGAGTCGAAAGCGCGGCATGAATATCCTGTTCGTCGACGACGAGCCCGACCTTGAGGCGTTGATCACGCAGAAATTCCGCCGTCAGCTCCGCGACGGATCGGCGAAGTTTCTGTTCGCCCGCGACGGTGTTGAGGCGCTCGAAATGCTGAAGGAAAACGCCGACATCGATCTGATCGTCAGCGACATCAACATGCCGCGGATGGACGGGTTGACGCTGTTGCAGAAGCTGCAGGAGCAGGACGGCGAGCTGTCGACCATTATCGTGTCGGCCTATGGCGACATGGCCAATATCCGCACCGCGATGAATCGCGGCGCCTTCGATTTCGTCACCAAGCCGATCGATTTCACCGATCTGGAAACCACCATCGCCAAGACATTGCGCCACATCGAGGCGCTGCGCGAGGCGCGGGCGCGCCAAGCCGAGGCGGAACGGGCGCATGCGACGCTGTCGCGCTATTTCTCGCCGAACTTGGCGCAGCGGCTCGCCAACGACCCCGGCGCCGGCGCGCTCGAAGGGCAGCGGCGGGAGATCGCGACGCTGTTCACCGACATCACCAGTTTCACCGCGCTGGTCGAAGCGCTGGAGCCGAGCGTGCTCGGGCCGCTGCTCAACGAATATCTCACCGGCATGACCGACATCGTCTTTGCCCACGACGGCACCGTGGCAAAAATCATCGGCGACGCCATTCACGTGCTGTTCGGCGCGCCCGGCGAGCAGGCCGATCATGCGGCGCGCGCCGTGGTGTGCGCGCTGGCGCTCGACGATTACGCGCAATCGATTTGCGAGCGTTGCCGGCAAAAAGGCCTGCCGCTCGGCCTGACGCGGATCGGCGCTCATGCCGGTCCGGCAATCGTCGGCGCTTTCGGCGGCGGCCGGTTTTTCGACTACACCGCGTATGGCGACACCATCAATGTCGCCGCGCGGCTCGAGGCCGCCAACAAGCAGCTCGGCACCCGCATTTGCGTGAGCGCGCCGCTTGCCGGCAAGGTGGCGGATTTCAAGGGCCGTCCGGTCGGCGATCTGGTGCTGCGCGGCAAGACCGAGGCGTTGCGCGCCTTCGAGCCGCTGCGGCCCGAGCAATACGATAGTCCCGCGACCAAAAGTTACCTGGAAGCGTTCGCCAAGCTCGAGACCAACGATCCGGGCGCGGTTGCCGCTTTCGCCGCCCATCTCGGCAAGGAGCCCGGCGATCAGCTCGCCAGCTTCCACCTCAAGCGGCTATTGAACGGCGCCACCGGCGCCCGGATTGCGATGGAATAACGGCGTTCGCCCGGCCGGTCTTGCTGTGACCTGCGAGCACAATTTCACGACCAGGCTGTGGTAATATCGGGGCCGGCTCTTGAGGAACGGGCGGCGGTGAAAAGGAACAGGACGATACGCGGTAAGGCTACAGCCGGGCGGTCCCCGAAAACCGCGGCGCGCCAGCGTGCAGCCGCCCAGCCCAAGCCCAAGCCCAAGCCCAAGCCCAAGCCCAAGCCCAAGCCCAAGCCCAAGCCCAAGTCTAAGCGGGGCGGCAGCGCCGTTGCCGGCTGGCAGCGCCAGCTCGAACAAAAAAATCGCGAGTTGAACGAGGCTTTGGAGCAGCAAGCCGCCACCGCCGACGTGCTCAAAACGATCAGCGGCTCGACCTTCGATCTGCAAACGGTTCTCGACACGCTGGTCGCGACCCTGGCCAAGCTTTGCCACGCCGACGAGACCGCCATCCGTCTGTTGCGCGATGGTGCCTACCACAACGTTGCCAGCTATGGCTTCGCGGCGGCGCGACGCAGATACATGATGGGGCGACCGCTTCCTGCCGTGGCGGATCGCGGCTCGCTCGTCGGACGCGTCGTCGACGAAGGTCGGATCGTCCAGATCGCGGATATTAAAAACGATCCGGAATGGGCGATCACCGGCCGGCTGACCGCCTTCGCCAAAGTCCGCACCGCGCTTGGTGCGCCGCTCATGCGCGACGGTGCGATGATCGGCGTGCTCATCCTCACCCGCAACGCCATCAAGCCGTTCAGCAAACGTCAAATTGAGTTTGTTGCCACGTTCGCCGACCAGGCGGTGATAGCCATCGAAAACGCGCGGCTGCTCAACGAATTACGCCAGCGCACCGATGATCTCACCGAATCGCTGGAGCAGCAGACCGCGACATCCGAGGTGCTCAAGGTCATCTCTTCGTCGCTGGGCGAATTGCAGCCGGTGTTCGACGCGATTCTGGAAAATGTTACCCGTATCTGCGACGCGCCTTTCGCCGGCCTGTTCCGTTTGGACGGGGGTGCCGCCCGGCTCGTCGCGCAACG
Source organism: uncultured Alphaproteobacteria bacterium (assembly GCA_963807125.1). Taxonomy (GTDB): domain Bacteria; phylum Pseudomonadota; class Alphaproteobacteria; order Rhizobiales; family Xanthobacteraceae; genus BOG-931. The sequence goes on along the minus strand of CAWEAH010000008.1, from coordinate 5,353 downwards.
CGGCTTGCCGCCAAGGTTCGCCGAGTTCTTGCGGCGCGAGGGCCACCGGCCGGGGCCAAACCACGCATTCACGCGTATGGTTCGAACCAAGCAGACCGTACTCGTTCCCGAGTATCTCACCGACGAAGCCTATCTCGCCCGCGATCCGATGGCTGTTGGCGGTGTGGAGATCGGCGGCATCCGCACCCTGCTGGCTGTGCCGATGCTCAAAGACGATGAGCTGGTCGGCTTCATCGGCACTTTCCGCCAAGTGCCGATGCCCTTCACCGAAAGGCAAATCGCGCTGGTCACAAACTTCGCCGCCCAGGCCGTGATCGCCATCGAGAACACGCGGCTCCTCAATGAATTGCGGCAATCGTTGGAGCAGCAAACGGCGACGGCGGACGTTCTCCGGGTGATCAGCGCCTCGCCCGGCGACCTGGAGCCGGTATTCCACGCCATGCTGGAAAATGCGGTGCGTATCTGCGAGGCGAGGTTCGGCGTCCTGTTCCGGTTCGACGGCGAAAAACTTCATTTTGCCGCCGAGGTCGGCACTCCGGCGGATTATGTGGAATTTCAGCGGCGCCGGGGGCCGTTTTTGCCGCGGCCAGGGACCCAGCTCGAGCGTCGTCGTGCGAACCAGACAAATCAGCCATACCGCCGATGACACCGCCGAGTCCGTACCCGGCATGGGCGCGGAGCTTGGCGGCGCGCGGTCCCTCGTGACCGTGCCAATGCTCAAAGATGATGCTCTGGTCGGCGCCTTTGTCATTTATCCGCCAGGAGGTCCGTCCCTTCACGGACAAGCAAATTGCTCTGTTGGAGAATTTTGCCGCCCAAGCCGTCATCGCTATCGAGAACACCCGGCTGCTCAACGAGTTGCGCCAATCGCTTGAGCAGCAGACGGCGACCGCCGACGTGTTGCGCGTTATCAGTTCGTCGCCCGGTGAGCTGGATCCGGTGTTTGAGACAATGCTGGAGAACGCGACCCGCATCTGCGAGGCGAAGTTCGGCACGCTGGCGCTATGTGAGGGCGATGCGCTTCGTGCGGTCGCCCTGCATGGGGGACGGGAGGGTTATGCCGACGAGCGGCGGCGCAATCCTGTGTCTCCGTCCGGCGCCGAACGTTCCGGTCATGCGGGCCATAAGAATGAAACAAGTGCAGCATGTCGCCGACATGCTGACCGAACAGGCCTATATCGACCGCGATGCGGCGATTGTGACCATGGTAGAAACCGGAGGCGCACGGACCTTTCTCGCCGTGCCGATGCTCAAGGACAACGAGGCCGTGGGCGTCATCATCGTTTATCGCCAAGAAGTGCGGCCTTTCACCGAAAAGCAGATTGCGCTGGTGCAGAACTTCGCCGCCCAGGCCGTGATCGCGATCGAGAATACGCGGCTGCTCAACGAATTGCGCGAGTCGCTGCGAGCAACAGACGGCAACGGCGGACGTCCTGCGTGTCATTTCAAGCTCGCCCGGCGACCTTGAGCCGGTGTTCCGCGTCATGCTGGAGAACGCGACCCGAATCTGCCAAGCGACGTTCGGGGTCCTGTCGTTACGCGAAGGCGCTGCATTGCGCGTGGTCGCGATGCATAATGCGCCGCCGGCCTATGCCGAGTTGCGGCGGCGCGAGCCCACCTGGATGCTGACCGGGCCGATGGGCCGGCTCGCGGCGGAGGCGGTCGCCATCCGACAGTCGGTTCAGGTGCCGGATCTCGCGGCGTACGGCAACGACGATCCGCTCGATCCGCGACTTCTCGACGACGACGGGCGCGCGCAGCATGATTCTGGTGCCGCTGTTGAAAGACGGCGAATTGATCGGCACATCGGCGATCTATCGCCAGGAGGTGCGGCCGTTCACCGACAAGCAGGTGGAACTCTTGACGAATTTTGCCGCCCAGGCGGTGATCGCCATCGAGAACGCGCGATTGCTAAACGAACTGCGCCAGCGCACCGACGATTTGAGCAAATCGCTGGAAAACTTGCGCGCCGCGCAGGATCGCCTGGTGCAGACCGAGAAGCTCGCCTCGCTCGGCCAGCTCACCGCCGGCATCGCCCACGAGATCAAGAACCCGCTCAATTTCGTCAATAATTTTTCCTCGCTTTCCGTCGAGCTTATCGACGAATTGCAGGAGGAATTGGGAAAAATAAAGGTGGACGTTGCCGCGCGGAGTGCGATAACCGATTTGGCGGAACGCTCAAAGGCAATCTCGACAAGATCGCCCAGCACGGCAAGCGCGCCGACGCCATCGTCAAGAACATGCTGTTGCATTCGCGCGAGGGGTCCGGCGAGCGCCGGCCGGTCGACGTCAATGCGCTGGTCGAGGAAAGCCTCAATCTCGCTTATCACGGCGCGCGCGCGGAGAAGCAGGGATTTAACGTCGTGCTGGAGCGGTCCTTCGACGCGGACGCCGGCGAAGCCGATCTTTACCCGCAAGAAGTGACGCGCGTCCTCCTCAATATCATCGCCAACGGCTTCTATGCCGCGCATAAGCGCAAGTCGCAGGCCGACGGCGCGGATTTCGAGCCGACCATTGTCGCGTCGACCAAAAATCTCGGCGACCGGGTCGAGATCCGGATCCGCGACAATGGCACCGGCATTCCGCCCGAGGTCAAAGAGCGGATGTTCAATCCGTTCTTCACCACCAAGCCCGCGGGTGAGGGCACCGGCCTCGGGCTGTCCATCAGCCATGACATCATCGTCAAGCAGCACGCGGGCACCATCGTGGTCGACACGAAGCCCGGGCAATTTACCGAGTTCGCCATCGTGTTGCCGCGCCGGGCGGCACCGCTCGGTAAACGGGTCGAGACCGCCTAGCGCTGCGTCGCTTTGCGCGCATGCGCACCTTCAACATTCGGCACGTTTCGGTGTAAAAAGCCGGCGACCCGCCAAGAACGAAGCCAATAGGGGGAAATCGTGCCCGACAAGATGACCGATCTGATCGAAGAATTGGCGCTCGCCAACCGTATCCTCGCCCATGAAGGCGTGCTCGACGCCTTCGGCCATGTCAGCGTCCGCCACCCGACCGACCCCGGCCGTTATCTGTTATCGCGGTCGCGCTCGCCGGCCTTGATCGAGCCTGACGACATCCTGGAATACACCCTCGATTCGCAGCCGTTGTAAGATGGATACGTGGTGGTTTGGGCAAAATTTAGCCTCAAATGAGTTGTCTTTGTTTGGGAATAATGCTGGCGAACACAAGTTTCAATGTACAGACCTAAACGTAAATAATGTTACGCGCAAAATTCCAGGTCCGGGTGATTTGCGTGCAGCCTGGTCGTTGTTAAGCGCGATTTTGCGATGACGGTAATTTTCTTGCCAGCCTGGTTTTTAGCAGAGAAAATATATGTGTGAATAATTCGCTCTGGTGATTAACATGCCGCAAATGATGTTGCCGATTTTTCCGGATGATGTTGTTTACCTCAACTCCAGTCTGGCTGTAAGAAAGGAAGATGGGCAAGTCACATATTTCAACGGCATGATGCCCGTGTTCATGCATGACGAAAACGATATTCAATCGTTTCAGATGATTACGAGCCAGTTTTGCTGTAGTGGTGTAGTCAAACAAGCGGACATTGCCAGGGCATTTGGTGTAACAGACCTCAGTGTAATGAGGGCCGTAAAACGATATCGAGAACTTGGTCCCTCAGGATTCTACGCCAAGAAAAAGGCACGGGGCGCTGGTGTTCTTACACCAAACGTCATTGAGGATGCGCAAAGAATGCTCGATGACGAATGTGGACTACCAGAAGTAGCATCAAAACTTGGTCTTAAACGTGACACTTTAGCAAAAGCTGTTCGTGATGGACGCTTGCACAAATCTAAAAAAAGATCTAGAACAGCCGTTAGCAAGCACAAAGAGCGAACGGAGCGCAAAAGATTCGCAGGCACCATTGGGAATGGGAGCCACCGATACATTCGGGAGACTGTGTGCCAGTACCGGATTGACTGGTCCAGTGGAAATTGCTTTCCAACAGTCTTGCGATATTGTAAATGCTGGTGTTCTTCTCAGTCTTCCCGCTTTGCTGGCTGTAGGGCTGCTGCAGCACGCTGAAGCAAAATTCGCACTGCCTAATGGTTACTACCGATTGAACAGCATCTTCTTGCTTTTGTCATTCATGGCACTGTCACGCCTGAAATCTGTCGAATCCCTCCGCTACTGCGCACCCGGCGAATGGGGCAAAGTGCTGGGCTTGGATCGTGTTCCTGAAGTCCGCACTTTGCGACAAAAAATCGCGCTGCTGGCTGCGGATAACAAACCCTTTGTTTGGAGCGCTGACCTTTGTCGTCACTGGATGCAAGCGGCTCCAGAGCATGCAGGAGCTCTGTATGTTGACGGACATGTACGCGTTTACCACGGCAAGCTGGCTCATCTTCCCAGGCGGTATGTGGCACGCCAGAAACTCTGTCTGCGAGCCAGCGTGGACTACTGGGTAAACGCAATGGATGGACAGCCATTCTTCTTCGTTCACAAAGACGTTAGCTCTGGTTTGATTAATGCACTCGAAAATGACATTGTGCCTCGCCTGCTCGATGAAGTTCCCAATCAGCCAAGTGCTGAAGCGCTCGCAGCGAATTCGCTTCTCCATCGATTGACGATCGTTTTTGACAGGGAAGGCTACAGCCCTGAACTCTTCTTAGCCCTAAAAAACAAGCGCCGCGAGGCCCGCGCCTTTGCCGCCCAGGACGTCTTTCATCGTGCCATTGCCGTCGGCCTACCGCCTCCAAAAAAATAAACGTACTTCTCCATGATTGCTCCTTTCGAATAGGTCGTGCTTAGTTGATAGGTTTGAGTTCGGTGTCAAAGATTGAAAGTCCGTAGTTGATATTTTTTAGAATCAGAATAAGTTAAAATTCGTCAAAGTTAGTAGTCAATAGTCGATAGTTCAAAGTCAGGAGAACAGAGTTAATAGTCGCTAGCTCGAAGTTGGGTGGTCAGCTCATCGTTCATCGTTAATACTCGATAGCTGACAGCATCGTCCGAAGCCGTTGCAAACGACCCATGATACTGCCCCAATCCACAGTATTTGCAAGGTTAAAAGCGCCGTCGAAGCAGCTGGAGCGAGATTTTGAAGAGATTTTATGGAAGAGCTTCAAGCCACAGATGAGCACGAATTCCCACCGATCAGAATGAAGGATTTATCCGTATGGAGGGTTTATCCGTGTCGATCCGTGTTCATCCGCGGCGCGAGTCGGTTTGTCTCCTGTGGCGGGTTAATGTCTATGCGTCTACACTCAAGTACGGCGAGCCAGGACAGGCAGGCACGTAACGATCGATGGTGGTGCGTGCCGCTCCGCAATCAACTGATTATAAATCATCCAATCACCAACTCCGTAGACAATACGCAACGAACCAGTAGGTTACAGTAAAG
>CAWEAH010000007.1:0-153660 GCA_963807125.1 uncultured Alphaproteobacteria bacterium | reverse complement strand
TTTTTTTTTTTTTTGCCTGTTCCTTGGTTCCGTTCGTGCTCCTGCTAACGCTCGATCCGCGGCATCGACCTCGCCTGCCGCTACGGCGGCGAGGAATTCGTCGTGTCATGCCGGAGACCGACATGGCGGTCGCGGCCATGGTGGCCGAGCGGCTGCGCCGGCGCATCGCCGCCGAGCCGTTCGCGATCGAGCAGGGCGCCGCGCCACATTCCGGTGACGATCTCGATCGGCATCGCCGGCTTGCGCGGCAGGACGACACCGCCGCGAGCCTCTTCAAGCGCGCCGATCAGGCGCTCTATCGCGCCAAGCGCGACGGCCGTAACCGGGTCGTGCCGGACGCGGCGTGAACGCGCAGATTCCGGGCCGGTAACTTCAATTTTTGTGGTTGACGGCAGTCGCGCCGCGGCGTCGACCTTTTGCGCCGTTGATTTCAGTCGCCGGTTCCGTTAGCCTTCGCGGGACGGCATGTCCTCGCTGCTGTTTTACGGGGCCTTGCAGCGAGCCGGGCGATGCCGCCAGCTCTGCGAATTCATTGATAACCCTACGGAATGCTCAGGTCCGCCGCATCTCCTGGGTCCGTGGGGTTCGGCCGGCACGGGAGCGGTGCGAGTGGCCTCCTCATGACACCGTTTCCGGCCGGCCACCTAATTTGCCGCTCGGCGAAGATCGTCTGACTGCAAAAAGGGCGCCTCTGCGGCGCCCTTTCGATCTTCACGCGTCGGCGCAGCCTACTTGATCTTGGATTCGCGTGAATTCGACGTGCTTCTTGGCCACCGGATCGTATTTCTTCATTGACCAGCTTCTCGGTCATGGTGCGCGAGTTCTTGCGCGTGACGTAATAGAAGCCGGTGTCGGCGCTCGAAACGAGCTTGACCTTGATCGTGGAGCTCTTGGCCATGGTCGAACCTCAATGTTTGTTGGGCGCAACCTAGTCGGCGGGCCGTCGAAAGTCAACCGTCACAGGATTTCCCGCACGAAGCGCTTGTGCAGCATGCGGTAGAGCGGCACCGGGTGGTCGAGGCTCATGCCGGCGGCGATGCGGTCCTGCAGCTCTTCGAGCACGACCGCGGTGATGCCGGGCATGTCGAGCTGCCGCGCCTCGGTGATCGGCAGCCAGACCAGCTCCACCAGTTCCTTGTCCGGCCCGACGAAGCCGTCGTCGCGCCGCGCAATCGCGGAAACATCGGCGGCGAAGAAGCGGCTGTCGAAGCGCAGCGGCCGCTTCGGCGGCGTGATGGCGCGGGCGATGAAATGGACCGCGCTCAGATCGGGCACGATGCCGGCCTTGGCGAAGGCCTCCCAGGGCCGGGCGGCGCCGCGATCGGCGCCGGCTCGCGGCACGCCGAGCATGAGGCCGGTCTCTTCGTAGGTCTCGCGCACGGCGGCGAGCGCATAGGCCGCGGCCTTGGCGACGCTCGGCCGCTCCATGCGCGCATCAGCCGTTGGCGATGTGGCGCTCGTGCAGCGCGGCGACACCGCCATCAGCCGATCGGTCGGCTCGATGCGGCCGCCGGGAAAGACGAATTTGCCGGGCATGAAACGGTGGCGCTGGTGGCGGCGGCCGAGCAGCACTTTCGGCACCGCCTCGCGTGCGATCGATCAGGATCAGCGTCGCCGAATCCCGCGGCTTGACGTTGGGAAAGGTTGATCGCGGATGGTGCGCGTGAGCCGCTCGGCGCGATCGGCCGCGGTGCCGGCCTCGGCTATGTTCGCTTCATCGACGTATTGAGCTTTCATGCGTCGCCGCCGGCCTTTGCGCGATGTTGTGCCGTGCCTGACTTTCGGCCGGCCGCCCGGGGGCTGTAAAGCTTTCGGCGCCGTCGGCGCGGTCATTGGCGGCGCGGTCTTGGCCGACGAGCTTGAAACGCAAGGCGCCGGCGACCGGCGCGGCCTCGACCAGCTCGACCGTCACCGGATCGCCGAGCCGATGGGTTGCCGCGCGGCCGACAAAGGCGCGGCCGGCCTCGTCGAAGCGGAAATATTCGTCGCCGATGAAGCGCGCCGGAATGAAACCGTCGGCGCCGGTCTCGTCGAGCTCGACGAACAAGCCGGCGCGGGTGACGCCGGAAATATGGCCGTCGAAAGTCGCGCCGACGCGGTCGGCCAGAAAATGCGCGATCAGCCGGTCGGCGGTCTCGCGCTCGGCCTTCATGGCGCGGCGCTCGGTGGCGGAAATATTGGCGGCGATTTCGGCGAGCGATCGCGCGTCGGTGCCGTCGGGCGAGCCGTCGGCGCCGAGCTTTGCCGCGCGGATCAAGGCGCGGTGCACGACGAGATCGGCATAGCGGCGGATCGGCGAGGTGAAATGGGCGTAGCGGCGCAGATTGAGGCCGAAATGGCCGAAATTCTCCGCCGAATATTCGGCCTGCGCCTGCGTGCGCAGCACCACTTCGTTGACCAGCCGCTCGACGTCGCGGCCCTTGACGCGCGACAGGATGGCATTGAAGCCGTCGGGCCGCAGCGCGCCGCCTTTCGGCAGGTTGATATCGAGCGTTGCCAGAAACTCGCGCAGCGCATTGAGCTTTTCCGGCGACGGCTCGTCATGCACGCGATAGATCAGCGCGGCACTGCGCCCGCTCGCAGGTTTCGGCGGCGGCGACATTGGCGAGGATCATGAACTCCTCGATCAGCCGATGCGCTTCGAGCCGCTGCGGCATGATCACGCGATCGACGGTGCCGTCGGATTTGAGCACGATCTTGCGTTCCGGGATGTCGAGATCGAGCGGGCCGCGCTCGTCGCGGGCATGCAGCGACGGTTCGATAGGCGGCATAGAGCGGCGCGAGGACCCTGCTTGCGATCGGCTCGGTGACCTCGTCGGGGCGGCCGGTGACCGCGAGCTGCGCTTGTTCGTAATGCAGCCGCGCCGCGGAACGGATCAGCACGCGGTGGAAACTATGCGAGCGCTTGCGCCCGTCGGCGCCGATCACCATGCGCACGGCAAGCGCCGGCCGGTCTTCTTGCGGGCGCAGCGAGCACAGATCGTTGGAAATGCGCTCGGGCAGCATCGGCACGACGCGGTCGGGGAAATAGACCGAGTTGCCGCGCTTGACCGCCTCGCGGTCGAGCGCCGAGCCCGGCCGCACATAATGCGCCACGTCGGCAATGGCGACGCTGACGATATGCCCGCCGGCGATTTTTCGGATCGGGATCGGGCACCGCATGCACGGCGTCGTCGTGATCCTTGGCATCGGGCGGATCGATGGTGACGAAGGCGACGTCGCGCCAATCCTCGCGGCCCGCCGGCGACGCCGGCCGCGCCGCCTCGGCTTCATCGAGCACGGCGCGCGAAAACGTATGCGGAATATCGTGCGCATAAATGGCGATCAGGCTGACGGCCCGCTCGCTCTTGAGCGAGCCGAGCCGCTCGACCACGGTGCCGGCCGGTAGTCCCATCCGGCCGTGGCGCGCCACTTCGACCGCGACGAGGTCGCCGTCGACCGCGCCCGCCGTCGCATTTGCTGGAATGGTGAGTTCGCGGCCGAGCTGCTTTTTGTCGATCGGAACGAGCCGCCCGCCGCCGGAGGGCAGGCCGCGGAAAATACCCAGCGTGCGATGTTTGGCGCGATCGATCAGCTTGATGACCCGCCCGCGGATCTCCTCGCCTGTCTCCTCGATGCGGATCAGCGCGCGGTCGCCGACGCCGGCGACTTCGCCCGGTTTGGCGCGGCGCACCGTGGCGATGTGGATCACGGGCGGCGCGCCGTGGGCGTTCTCGTCCCATTCGGTCGGGCGCGCCAAGAGCTCGCCGTCGCTGTCGCGGCCGGTAACATCGGCAAGGACGACGGGCGGCAGCGTACCGGGATGGTGCAGATGTTTGCGGCGGCGGTCGATAAAACCTTCGTCGGCGAGCTCGCGCAGCATGCGGTTGAGCGCCGCGCGATCGGCATTCTTGGCGCCGAAGGCGCGCGCAATCTCGCGGGCGCCGACCTTGCCGCTGCGCTCGCGGATGAAGGCGACAAGTTCGTCGCGGGAGGGCAGGCGGTTCATAGGCCACTCAATGGGCCGCAGAGCCCAAATGCGGCGCCGTAGCCCATGACATAATAGCTATTCGGCAGCGTGTGTCGTCTTGCGCGTTTTGCCGGCGGGCTTTCGCGGCCGGGCCGCCGGCTTCTTTCCGGTTGCTTTGATGTGATGTGCCGTGCCGGGCGAGGGACGCTTGGCCTTGCGCGGCCGGGCATGTGGCGCGGGAGCATTGCGTTCCGCGCGCGCATCGAGAAGCGCCACCGCCTCCTCAAGCGTGATCGTCTCCGGCGTTTTGTCGGCCGGCAGCGTCGCATTGACGCCGTTATGGCTGACATAGGGCCCATAGCGGCCTTTCTTGGCGAAGATGGCACCGCCTTTGGTCGGGTGGTCGCCGACGGCGCGGCCTGGATCGGCGCCGAAGCGGCGGCGCGGGCCCTTGGCTTTTTTCTCCGCAATCAACGTCACGGCACGATTGAGGCCGACGGTAAAGACCTCCTCCGGCGAATCCAGATTGGCGTAGATTTTGCCGTGGCGGACGAACGGCCCGTAGCGGCCGAGGCCGGCCACGATCGGTTCGCCGTCCTCGGGACTCTTGCCGATTTCGCGCGGCAACGACAGCAGCGCCAATGCACGATCGAGATCGATCTCGTCCGGGGCTACGCCCTTGGGCAGGCCGGCGCGCTTGGGCTTTTCGCCGCCCTTTTCGGTCTCACCGAGCTGCAGATAAGGTCCGAACCGGCCCGAGCGCACGGTGACGTCAAGCCCGGTCGCCGGGTCGACGCCGAGCTTCTTGGTGCCGATATCGGGCGAGCCGTCGGCTTGCGACGACAGCGCGCGGGTATAGCGGCACTCCGGATAATTTGTGCAGCCGATGAAAGCGCCGAATTTGGAGAGCTTGAGGGATAGCCGTCCAGTCCCGCAGGTCGGACAAACGCGAGCATCGCTGCCGTCGGTGCGCGGCGGAAACAGATGCGGCGACAGCAAGGCATCGAGCGCATCGATGACTTGCGAGATTTTCAAATCCTTGGTCTCGTCGATGGCGCCGATAAAGTCGCGCCAGAAATCGCGCAGCACGTCGCGCCACGCCGCTTCGTCGTTGGAGATAAGGTCGAGCTGCTCCTCCAAGCCGGCGGTGAAATCATATTCGACATATTTGGCGAAGAAGCTTTCCAGGAAGGCGACGACGATGCGGCCGCGGTCCTCAGGGAAAAGCCGGCGCTTGTCGAGCCGCACATATTTGCGGTCCTTGAGCACTTGGAGGATCGACGCATAGGTCGACGGCCGGCCGATGCCGAGTTCTTCCATGCGCTTGACCAGCGACGCTTCCGAGTAGCGCGGCGGCGGTTCGGTAAAGTGCTGGTCGGCGGCAATCGATCGCTTTTGCAGCCGTTCGCCCGCGCTCATCGGCGGCAGCCGGCGGGAATCCTCGTCGTCGGGATCTTCGTCGCGGCTCTCCTGGTAGAGCGTGAGGAAGCCGTCGAATTTCACCACTGTGCCGGTGGCGCGCAGTTCAAGCAGCCGGCTCGCCACTTTGGCTTCGATGTCGACGGTGGTGCGCTCGAGTTCGGCGGATTCCATCTGGCTTGCGACCGTGCGCAGCCAAATGAGCTCGTAAAGCTTGGCTTGATCCGCATCGAGATAGCTTCTGGTGTCGCGCGGACGGCGGGACAGCTCGGTGGGGCGGATAGCCTCGTGAGCCTCCTGCGCGTTTTTCGCCTTGGTTTCGTAACGGCGCGGGGAGGGCGGCAGATACTCTTTGCCGTAATCCTGCTCGACGACCTGTCGTACTGCCGGGATCGCTTCCTCGGCGATCTGTACGCCGTCGGTGCGCATATAAGTGATGAGGCCTACGGTCTCGCCGCCGATATCGGCGCCCTCATAGAGGCGCTGCGCCACGCGCATGGTGTGCGCCGGGGCGAAGCCGAGTTTGCGGCTGGCTTCCTGTTGCAGGGTCGAGGTCGTGAACGGCGGGTAGGGGTGCCGCTTGACCGGCTTAGCTTCGACCGAGGTGACGGTGAAGGCCGCGGTCTCGAGCGCCTGCTTGAATGCTTCCGCTTCCGCGCCGGAACCGATGTCGAGCTTTTGCAGCTTCTTGCCGTCGGCGCCGACAAGCCGGGCCTCGAAGGTCTCCTGGCGCGGCGTCGCCAGCGTAGCCACCAGCGACCAATATTCGTGGCTGACGAAGCGCTCGATTTCGAGTTCGCGATCGCAGACAAGCCGCAGCGCCACCGACTGGACGCGGCCGGCCGAGCGGGCGCCCGGCAATTTGCGCCACAACACCGGCGAAAGGGTAAAACCCACGAGGTAGTCGAGCGCCCGGCGGGCGAGATAGGCATCCACCAAAGCCTGGTCGATCGCGCGAGGATGCGCCATCGCCTCCGTCACCGCCTGCTTGGTGATGGCATTGAAAACCACGCGCTCGACCGTTTGCGTTTTGAGCGCCTTCTTCTCCTTCAGGATTTGCAGCACATGCCAGGAGATCGCCTCGCCCTCGCGATCGGGGTCGGTGGCGAGGATGAGCTTGTCGGCGCCCTTGACCGCCCTGGCGATATCGTTGAGTCGCTTCTGCGCCTTGGGATCGACCTCCCAATGCATGCGGAAATCGTGGTCCGGTTCGACCGAGCCGCTCTTGGCCGGCAGGTCCCGAACATGGCCGAATGAGGCCAGGACTTCGTAGCCCTTGCCCAGATATTTATTGATCGTCTTCGCCTTGGCAGGCGATTCCACCAATACAAGATTCATTGATAACCCAATGATTTAATGGCCTTTTCGTCATTTTGACCCATGCCATGCGGCGGGGCGGCCGCCGCGAACATGGGTAATGCAATCCCACCTGTCAAATCGTTACCGGCGGAAGGTGAGCTGCGGATATCGATCGATTGCGCAGCAATCGAGGCGGAATATCGGCTCAACCGAGCACAGCTTTTAGTTGTGATTGCCAAAAGGTAAACGCGAGAGTATACGCAAAGTAGACCTTGTGGGGGCTGCTCTTGCGCCGGTTGAGCCAGCTTCAAACCTTTAGCGTCACAAAGCCGATGGCGAACCAAGGCGATCTGAACGGGGGCGACGGCGAGGAAACCCCGGACAGTGCGGCGCATTATATCGCCGCGCTCACCCAGGAATTGGCGCAGCTAGCCCGGCGCAATGGCCTCGATACGTTAAGCTACATTCTCGAAATGGCGCGACTCGAGGCCGACCAGATCGTCAAGAACTGAAACCGGGCTTTCGCATCTATAGCAGCGATACCAAGCCCCGGCCGTGGCGCTCGAGCCGGCCGGCGATTTCTAGCTCCAAGAGCACCATGCGCACGACGCGCGGCGAGCTGTGCGACAGCCGGATCAAATCGTCGATCGAAACTGGCGTCGGGCTGAGTAATGCAACGATCCGGCCGCGCTCGTCGGGCGCCGGCTCTGCGGCTGTCGCCGTCGCCCCTTCCACGTCCTCGCGCTCCGGTTCGCGCGCCGGAACCTCCATTCCGATAATCGGCCGTAACACGGCGACGATGTCGGCCGCCTCCGTGACCGGCGTGGCGCCCTGCTTGATCAGGCTGTTGGTGCCTTCGGCGCGGGGATCGAGCGGCGATCCGGGCACCGCGAACACTTCGCGCCCTTGCTCGAGCGCAAGCCGCGCCGTGATCAGGGAGCCCGATCGCTTGGCGGCTTCGACAATGACGACGCCAAGCGACAATCCCGAAATCAACCGGTTGCGTCGCGGGAAGTCGCGCGCGCGCGGCTCCCAGCCGAGCGGCATTTCGCTCAACGCGGCGCCGGCCGGCAAAATAGCGTCGAGCAGATCGATGTGCTCTGGTGGATAGACGCGATCCTGGCCGCCGGCCAGCACTGCAACCGTTCCGGTCTTAAGACTGGCGCGATGGGCCGCGGCGTCGATGCCGCGCGCCAACCCCGACACGACGGCAAATCCGGCTTCGGCGAGCTCCTGCGTCAGTCGTTGGGTGAATTTCGCACCGGCAGCCGACGCATTGCGCGAGCCGACGATCGCCACCAGCGGCATGGCCAGGACGCCGACATGACCGCGAAGCGTAATCAAGGGCGGAGCGTCGTCGATCATTTGCAGCCGCCGCGGATAGTCGGCTTCGCCGGCGGCCACGAAACTTGCGCCGAGTTTGTGGGCGCCTTCGATTTCGCGGAGCGCCTCGTCGCGCGAATAAATCTGCGGCGCGGCACTGCCGCCGCCGCGCCGCGCCAGACCGGGCAGCGCTTCGAGCGCCGCTCGTGGCGGCGACGTTACGGCCAACGCCTTAAGCGCTCCGCTGCGGACCAGCGGCAGCAACGTTGCCATCGAACCAACCGCCAAGTCGACCCGGTTGGCGATGAGGTCGGGAATGGCTTTGGTGATACCGCCATAGGGCACAAAGGTCAGATCGATTTCGCCGTACTGCGCCAGCATCTCCGCTGCCAGATGACCGGGTGTGCCGATCACGGACATCGCGATACTGACGGACTTCGGCTTGCGCTTTGCAATCTTAATAATGTCGGTGATGTTTTTGGCGGGGAAGCCTGGTGCCGCGACGAGCAACAGTTTTGCCGACACGACCATGGACACCGGCGCGAGATCGCGCTGGTAATCGAAGCCCGGATTCGGCAGCAGGGCTGGATTGACGGCCAAGTTCGAACCGGTGACCAACAGGGTATGACCGTCAGGTTCGGCCTTGGCCACGACGGCAGCGGCGATGTTACCGCCGGCGCCGGGCCGGTTTTCGACCACGACCGGTACGCCAAGCGAAGCGGACAGATAATTCGACAGCTCTCGCGGCACGATGTCGGTCATGCCGCCCGCGGCCGACCCTGTTTCGAATCTAATCGGCTTTGTCCCGGGCCAGTTCTGCGCCGTGGACACCGTGGACGCGGCGCAAAGGAGGCTCATGAGCATCAGAGCGCGCAGTCTTGTCATAGACGCCCCTGACAGCCGGCGGATGTTTATCGGCATCCGATAAACGTATAGATTGCATTACCATAGTCGTGGACGAGAAAAAGTCGAGCGAGTTGTAAGAGAGGGCCACGGTAGCGAATCCGGAGTTCCATGGACCTGCGCCAGTTTCGTTATTTCGTCGGCATCATCCAGGCCGGCAGCCTTGCCCGCGCCGCGGATCAATTACGCATCGCGCAATCCGCGCTCAGTCATCATCTCGCCAGTCTGGAAGCCGAACTGGGACGGCAACTGGTCACGCGCGGCCCGAGGGGCATCGCACTGACCGACGCGGGGACTGTGCTGTACCGGCACGCCGAGGCAATCCTGCGGCAAGTCGAATCCGCCCGGCAGGAGGTGTCGAGCGAGCCGGACATTCCTTCGGGCCGGGTGTCGATCGGGCTGCCCCACACGATAGCGGTTATCTTGAGCTACGAGCTGTTCGTACGGATGCGCACTGTGCACCCGCAGATCGTGCTGCATGTCACCGATGGCAACAATTCGCTGCTGCGCGAACAGCTGCTGAACGGACGTCTCGATCTTGCCGTGTTGTTCGAGGGGCAGCCCGAGCGCGGCCTTGCCGTCGAGCCGCTGCTTCATGAGGAACTGTTTTATTTGACCGCCGATCTGGATTCTTCGCCGATCACGCTTGCCGAGGCGGCGCAACGCCCGCTGCTGGTGCCCGGTCCCGGCAGTGCCAGCCGGCGTGTCGCCCAGCATGCATTCAACGAACACGGGCTTACCGTGACGCCCATTGGCGAAGTCGAGACGGTCAGCGCGTTGCGCCGTGCCGTTGCGTCAGGTTTCGGCAACGCGATCCAGCCGTGGTCCGTGCTGTACGACAACGACGATAGAAGAAGGCTCAACTACCGGCGCTTTGCCGACGCGAAGTTGACCCGTCCCGTGGCGCTGTGCTTCTCCGAGGTGGCGCAACGCACGCGCGCAATTGAAGCGGTGGCTCTTACCCTCAAATCTCTGGTCTACGAACTGATCGAGAGCGACACCTGGAAAGGCGTCTCACTGATCGCACCCCCCGCCGAGCTATCTCGTGCAGCAGCCTCCCCATAAATCAGGTATTGGGCGCGCGCCTCTTAGTCCGACGGCCGACTAGTCGAGCATTTGGCCAAGGGCTGATGACTTAACCCTGGCACGTTGGTCACTGCGACGTGGCTTTGACGCGCGAATGCTGCAGCAGGCCTGCATAACGCGCACGCTCCGAATGCAGAAATTCGCCGAGTTGCTGCGGGTCCAGGTGGAAGACGTCCGCGCCTTGTTTGGCGAAGGTATCGCGGACTTCCGGTAGGGCCAAAACTTTGGCGATCGCCGCGTCCAGGCGCGCGATGACCGGGGCCGGCGTGCCGCCGGTGGTCATGATGCAGACCCAACCGTCTATCCGCATCTCAGGCAATCCCGCTTCCGCGGAGGTTGGGACATCCGGCGCGATTGTCGAACGTTGCTGCGATAACACGGCCAACGCCTTCAGCGCCCCGCTGCGGACCTGCGGCAACAGCGCCGATGTGGTGCCAAACCCCAGGTTCACCCGGTTTGCCATCACATCCGGTATAGCCTGAGTGACAACGTCGTAGGGCACAATGATAAGATCGACATTGCCATATTGCGCAAGCATCTCCGCCGCAAGGTTATTAGGCGTACCGATCGGCGAAATTGCGACGCTGATAGACCTCGGTTTTTGCTTTGCCATTGCGATGATGTCGGTAATATTTTTGGCGGGAAAGGCCGGCGATGCGACGAGTAGCAGTTTTGCCGACACGACCATCGACACCGGCGCGAGGCCGCGCTCATAGTCGAAGCCGGGGTTTGGCAACAGCGTCGGATTGACGGCCTGGTTCGTGCTGGTGACCAAGAGCGTATGGCCGTCGGGCGCCGCCCGCGCCACGACGGCGGCGGCAACATTGCCTCCGGCGCCTGGCCGGTTTTCCACCACGACCGGCACACCGATGAGTGCCGGCAGGTAATTCGACAGCTCGCGCGCCGCGAGGTCGCTCAAGCCGCCGGCTGCCGCGATCACCTCGAATTTGAGCGGCCTCGTCCCCGGCCAGCTCTCGGCGCCATACGCTGCCTGCGCGGCGGTGCAGATCAGGCTCGCAAGCACCACAATGCGCAATTTCATTGCCTGCGGCTGCAACATGCGGTCGTCCCCGTTTGTCGATGTCCGCCAAACGTGTACACTCGTGTACCTTATTCGCGTGCTTCGAAAAGTCGAGCGAATTAACAAGCCGAGCGATCGCGGAATCGAAATCGTCTATGGACCTGCGCCAGCTTCGTTACTTCGTCGGGATTGTCCAGGCCGGCAGCCTCGCGCGCGCCGCGGATCAACTGCACGTGGCACAGTCCGCGATCAGCCGCCATCTGGCCATTTTGGAATCCGAGTTGGACAGGCAGTTGGTGACGCGGAGTCCGAGGGGCGTTCAACTCACCGAAGCGGGAAGCGTTCTGTACCGCCACGCCGAGACGATCCTGCGGCACATTGAATTCGGCAAGGCACGACGCCATGAGCGCGCTCAACGTGCCTTCGGGCCGGGTCTCTATCGAATTCCCAGTCGTGCTGGCGCCGATCTTAAGTTACGAGTTATTCATACGGGTGCGGACTGCGTATCCGCAGATCGCGTTGCATGTCGGCGATGTCAATAGTTGGCTCCTGCGCGAGCGGCTGCTCAACGGCCGTCTCGACATTGCCTTGCTCTTCATTGACCAACCCGAACGCGGCCTTGCAGTCGAGCCCTTGCTGAATGAGGAACTCTTTTATCTGACAGCAGACCCGGATACTTCACCCATCACGGTCGTCGATGCGGCGCGCCGTCCGCTGCTGATGCCTAATTCAGGCGGCAACAGTTGGGTTGTCGCCCAAAAAGCGTTCAAGCAACACGGGCTGACCGTCACGCCGGTTGCGGAAATCGACACTATAAGTACGCTTCGCCGCGCCGTTGCATCCGGTATCGGCAATTCGATCCAGCCGTGGTCTGCGCTTTACGACGGCGGCCGGATAATGGCGCTGAATTACCGGCGCTTTGCCGACGCGAAACTGGTGCGGCCGGTGTCGTTGTGCTTTTCCGAGGTGGGCCAGAGGAGCCCGGCCGTCGAAGCGGTTGCGCGCACGCTCAAGTCGCTCGTCTATGAACTCGTCGAAACCAATGTTTGGAAGGGCGTGTCGTTGATCGCGTCCGCGGATGAAACTCCTGTCGCTGCGGCGGGGTCTTGAACCGCGAACGCGCAGATGACACTTGGCGAGCCGACGCTTGGCAGAGCATCAACGCGATCCAGGCTCCGGCCAAAGAGCCATCTCTCTTTGCGGCCCCCCCATAGAAAATCGGAATTGGACGCCCACCGGCGGATGCCTAGGCTCTAACCGCTCGAGTACGAAAGTTAACGCTCGATCGGGGAGAACGTACGGGTTTGTCGGGGTCGCGTGGAATGGCGAAGCGCATCGAACCCATCGACGTGCTGGTGGGGCAACGGGTGCGTGCCTATCGGCTCAGCCTGGGCATGTCGCAATCGACGCTTGGCGAAAAAGTCGGCGTTACCTTTCAGCAAATCCAGAAATACGAGCGTGGAACCAACCGCCTGGGGAGCAGCCGGCTGAAAAAGGTCGCCGACGTTCTCGGCGTAGGGATCGGAACGCTCTTTGCTGAGCCGGAAAGCGGTCACCCGGGACTGGATCTGCTGACTCAGATAGCCCCCCTGCCGCACGCGACGAGGCTACTCAGGGCGTTTGCCGGAATTCCCGACAAGAAGCTCCGCTTGGCGCTGGTGCGGCTCGCCGAAGGCCTCCGTAGACGCGCCAAATAGGCTCGGCGGCATCAGGCCGTCCTTGAGGGCGCCGGGGCTAAAAGGTATCGGTTGCAAAGCCGCGGCCAAAGCCGCAAAGTCTCGCCCGATCGCGGCTTCGGGGGCCGGTTCCATTTTTCTTCGCCATTCAGGGGTCTGTGTTGCACGGAAACTTGACGAAGCGCCGCTTTCACATCGCCCTGATCAAGCCGTCGCATTACGACCGCGATGGCTACGTCATCCAGTGGCTGCGCTCGCTGATCCCCTCGAACAGCCTTGCCAGCGTGCACGGCCTGATCGTCGAATGCGCGCAAAATCACGCGCTCGGCCCCGAGATCGACATCACGGTCGAGGCCTGCGACGAGTGCAACACCATCGTCGACGTCGAGGGGATGGCCAAACGCATCCGCGCGGCCGGCGCCGGCATAGTCGGGCTGGTCGGCGTCCAGTCCAATCAGTATCCGCGGGCGCTCGATCTGGCGCGGCAGTTCCGCGCCAAGGGTCTCACGGTTGTCATGGGCGGCTTCCATGTGTCGGGCTGCATTTCGATGCTGCCGAAGCTGCCGGCCGACCTGCAGGAGGCGCTCGATCTCGGCGTTCACCTGTTCGCCGGCGAGGCCGAAGGCCGCATGGCCGACGTGCTGCGCGATTTTGCGTCCGGGGACGCCAAGCCGATCTACAATTATCTCTCCGACATGCCGGAGATGGCGGCGGCCGTCTATCCAATTCTGCCGCGCCATGTGGTGACCCGAGTCGCCGGACATTATTCGAGCTTCGACGCCGGCCGCGGCTGTCCGTTTCAGTGCAGCTTCTGCACCATCATCAACGTCCAGGGCCGCAAATCGCGCTACCGCACGCCCGACGACGTCGAGGCCATCGTGCGCGCCAACGCCGCGCAGGGCATCACGCGCTTTTTCATCACCGACGACAATTTCGCGCGCAACCGCAATTGGGAGCCGATTCTGGACCGGCTGATCGAACTGCGCGAGCGGCACGGCTTCAACATCAAGCTTCTGCTGCAGGTCGATACGCTGTGCCATCGCATCCCGCACTTCATCGAGAAGGCGGCGCACGCCGGCTGCACCGCGATCTTCTTAGGCCTGGAAAACATCAATCCCGAATCCCTGATGGGAGCGAAAAAGCGCCAGAACAAGATTTGGGAATATCGCGAAATGCTGCTCGCCTGGCGGGCGCAGAAGGTCATGACCTATGCCGGTTATATCCTCGGCTTTCCCACCGACACGCCGGAAACCATCGCCCGCGACATCGAGATCATCAAAAAAGAACTGCCGATCGATATCCTCGAGTTCTTCTATCTGACGCCGCTGCCCGGTTCCGAGGATCACAAGAACCTCTATATGCGCGGGGTGCCGATGGACCCCGACATGAACAAATACGATCTCGAGCACGCCTGCACCGCGCATCCCTTGATGTCCAAGGAGACCTGGACGCAGGTCTATGCCGATGCCTGGAAGCGCTACTACACCGATGAGCACGTCGAGACGATCATGCGCCGCTGCATCGCCTCGGGCATCAACCGCACCAAGCTTCTGGATTCGCTGACCATCTTCTCCGGTGCTGCGCGGATCGAGGGCGTGCATCCGCTGCAGTTCGGCTTCTTTCGCAGAAAACTGCGCAAACAGCGCCGCAGCGGCATGCCGGTCGTCAATCCGCTGGTGTTCTATCCGTGGCGCGCGCTCGATTTCCTCAAAGTCTGCGGGCGATGGGGGCTGCTCATCTGGCGCTACCGCCGCATCATGGCGCGCGTCGCCGCCGATCCGGCGGCGGGCGCCTATTGCGACGAAGCCCTGCAGGCGCATACCGGGGTGGGCGAAACCGACCACTTCGTCGAGGTCTTCGCCGACAAGATCCCGCACACCCACGGCGCGCCACAACGCGCGCCGGCGGCGCGTGCCCCGGTGGCCGCCGAATAACGTCAGTTCTGCGACATCGACTTGGTGATGCTGGCGAGCACGGGCGTCAAATCGGCAATCTGCTTGTGGATCGTTGCGTCGAAGGCTTCGGGTCCCTCATCCTGCGCGATCAAGCCCAGGGCGGCAATCCTGCCTGCTAACTCGGGATCCTTGCTGACAGTCGAAATCGCATCGTGCAGTGTCGTGAGTACCGCCTTCGGCGTATGTGCCGGCGCCAGTACGCCGTACCAAGTCGAGAACCGGTAATCGACGCCCTGTGAGGCCGCGGTTGGTATTGCGACCGGCTCTGTCAGCGGCTTGTCCGCGCCCACGGCAAGCGCGCGCAGCTTTCCTTGCTTGAGCAGCGGGGCGACGAACGCGCCTGGAACGAAGGCGGCCTCAATCCGTCCGCCGAGCAGGTCGGAAAGGATTTGATTGCTGTCGGTATAGGGAACGTGAACCAGGTTGATGCCGGTCTGCTGGGCAAAGTAGGCGCCGGCAAGATGGGTCGCGCTGCCGACCCCGGCGGAGCCGTAGTTAAGCGTTCCCGGCTTCGCCTTGGCCAAGTCGATGAAGCCCTTCAGATCGTCGACCCCCAGTTGCGGCGACACGGTGACGACGGCCGGCGCTTGAGCGACGATCGCAACGCCCGGAGAAGCTCGTGAGCGGATCGAATTTCAAGACTCGCATTGGTGTATTTCAGGAAAGTCATGACCTGAGTTTGCGAATATGACTGTGTAGCCGTCGGGAGCTGGCGCGCGACACGTATTCGCCTGCCACGGCGCCGGCGGCGCCCGGCCGATCCTCGACCACGACGCGCCAGCCATATTTGCTGGACAGTCGGTCGGCGTACAGCCGCGCCAGGATATCGATCGCGGTTCCGGGACTGATCGGCACGACAATCGTGAGCAGCCGCGACGGATATTTATCTTGCGCACGCGCCGGCAGCGAAACGCCGATAAGCGCGGCCAGGCAGACGACAACGATCTTGGCTGCTTTCATGGCGGTTTCCCCCTCGTAAGCTTTTTTGCGATTACCGGACGTGCTCAGATCAGGGCGACCGCCCGGATCGGGGATGCTTCGGCATCGATGACCTTGAGCGGAAATCCGATCAGCGTGAAGCGATCCTTGGAAATGCGATCCAGGTTTTTCAGGTACGGCATAGTGATGACGCCGTGTTCGCTAAGCGTGCGCGAATTATGAAAGACCCGTGGCGCGTTCGGCTCGTCGTTGCCGTGATAGAAATCATAGCCGACGATGACCGCGCCTTTGTCGATCAGCCACCGTGTGGCGCCGATCGTCAGGTAAGGCGAGCTCTTCATCCAGGTCTCGGAACCGCCGTCATAGCTATTGTTCTGATCGGTGCGCAGCAGCACGCGGTCGCCTTTGCGGATTCGATTATCGAGCCGGTTCGCCAGGTCCTTCTCGGTGATCGCCTTGCCCGGGACTTTATCGCGCAAATCGGCAACGATCGCGTCGCCGATGAATAGCGTTAGCGGCAATTGGTGAATCTGCGTGCCGCCTTTGACGTTATGCTCCGGCGCGTCGACATGACTGCCGGCATGCAGCCGCATATGCACGCCGCGCACGATCTGCCCGGCGCCTCCCGGAGCGTCGTGCTCCTTGATGACCTCCATCTCGAATTGCATGTCTTTTTTGAACCCAGTGGGCGTACGCATCCCGAAATTCTTGGGGTCGAGTTCGAGGCTGAGATCGACGATGTTTTCGGCTTGTAGCTGCATGATGCTCCCTTATGCCATGCCTTGTGTGCTTTGCGAGGACCTGTGTCGCGCTGACGCGCGCTTTAAGCCGATTTCTTGCCGATTTTGCCTTCGCTGCCGGCGAGGAGGCGGGCAATATTGCCGCGGTGCATGATCCACAGCAGCGCTGCGAGCAGGGCAAATAACTCGGCGCGCGGCTCGTCGCCGCTCCACCACAATACGACGGGGGTCGCGGCGCTTGCGATCAGCGCGGCGAGCGAGGAATAGCGGGTCAGTGCCGCGACCGCGAGCCAGACGAAGGCGAAGACTGCAAGGGCAATCCAGGCGCCGAAACCAAGCAAGAGTCCGATGAATGTCGCAACGCCCTTGCCGCCGCGAAACCCGAGCCAGACCGGGAATAGGTGGCCGAGGAAGGCGCCGGCCGCAGCGAGCCGGGCAGCTTGCGGCTCGAATAAATGCAGCGCGATCAGCACCGCGACGGTGCCTTTGAGCATGTCGCAAATAAGCGTTGCCGCCGCCAGATCCTTGCGTCCGGTGCGCAGCACATTGGTGGCGCCGATATTGCCGGAGCCGATGCGCCGCACGTCGGGCGCGCCGCCGAGCCTCGTGATAATGACGCCGAACGGAATCGATCCGCATAGGTAGCCGATGCCGAGCGCTTCGGCATTATCGATGGTCCAGTCGATCGGAGGCACCATGGCGACGCCATCATACGAGCTTGACGGTCACTTTTGAAAGGCGGTGCCGTGTCGCGCCGGTTAAAGCATGATCCGGAAAAGTGGAAACCGGTTTTCCGAAAAGATCATGCTTCACCAAAATGTTAGAGCGCCAATCGATTCCATTGGAAGTGATTGCGCTCTAGGCGGTGCGCGCCTTGTGCGCGCCGCTTTCGCGCGACGCCATGCCGGCGGCCAGAGCGTCGGTTTTGCTGCGATAGATGACGAGGTGCTTGAGCTTGTCCGCCGGTGCGCGCGCGAGCGCGGCCAAGCCGGAAGAGAACGATTTACGTGCCATGTCGCCGGTGACGAATTGCGCGGATACTTCCTCGTCGATGTCGGCCTCGCAATAGACGCAGCGCAGTCGCACGCACTGATGCGCTTCGTCGGCGATGACATAGAATTTGTTGGCGGCGTATTGTTTTTCCGCGGGATCGGCAGTGATGCAATTGGGATTGCCGCAGTGCAGGCCGGTGCCGATCGGCTGGATATAAACCGGATGTTCGGGCTTGGCGAAACCGCCGGCGAATTTTTGCAGCGATTTGTTCCTGTGCAGGTGCAGCACCAGCGAGATCAGCGCCATGCGGATCGGCACCCCATAGGCGGCTTGCTGAAAATAGATGGCGCGGCGGTCGGTATCGAACGAGGCGTCGAGCTCGTTGACGCGGGGCAGCGGGTGCATGACGCTGGCATCGGCATATTTCGCTTCATCCAGGAATTTGGCGTCGATCTTCGGATAAGGCCGGTCTTTCTCGGCCCAGCGCTCCTTCTGGAAGCGGGTGACATACACCGCGTCGGTTTTCTTCTGCACCAGGAAACCGTAGTCGATTTCGGGATCGGGAATGAGCGAGAGCTGGTGCGGTTGATCCGCGGTGACATAGAGCGCGTCAATCGCGCCGCCCGGAAGCTGTCCGGGATCCTTGGACACCATGCGGCAGTGAAATTCCTCGCGCAGCCGGCGGTCGACATGCGCGGGTAGTTCCATGCCCGGCGCGGGCAGGGGATCGATGGTGGCGCCGAACCGCGCCAGCGCATAGACGAAGGAATGAATGGTGCGGCTGCCTTTGAGATCGCCGGAGATCGCGACCTTCATATTTTTGAGGCTCTTTTTCTTCGATTTGAGGGTGAAAAGATCGCACAGCGTCTGCGTCGGGTGCTCATGCGCCCCGTCGCCGCCGTTGATGACGGGAATTTGCGAATATTCGGCGGCAAGCCGCGCCGCGCCGTCGCGCGGATGGCGGATGACGACGATATCGGCATAGTTGGAAATCACCCGGATGGTGTCGGCCAGACTTTCGCCCTTGGCAGCCGAGCTCACCGCCGGATCGGCGCTGGTGATGTTGGCGCCGCCCAAGCGCAGCATCGCGCTTTCGAACGACAGCCGCGTGCGCGTCGACGGCTCGTAGAATAGGCTTGCCAAGATGAATTTTGACGCCAGATCGGTCGATCGCCCGATCCGGTAGGAGACGTTGACGTCAGCGAGTTCCTGCAAAAACCCCTGCGCGACCTCGAAGATCGTTTCGATCTCCTTATTGGTGAGGTCATTGATCGAAACGATATGGCGTATCGGCGGCGGGGTTTTGATCATCAAAGCGGTGCTATAGGCCCAATTGGCGCGCCCGGGCAAGCCTGCTTTCGCTGGGGCGTAAAACCATGCACCGAAAACCGCAGGGGCCGGCGGCTATGTTACGATCCGGCGGTCCAACCCGGGGCGAAACGTCATGGCGACCCGCACGCGCTTCGATACGCATGAGGTTTTCAATCAGTCGCCGGCTTACGAAGACGTCGACCTGTTCCTCAGCGACGTGCCGCTGCAAGACGCCGTCAAAGCCAACGGCGCGGAGAACGAAGCGGCGCTTTTGGCGGCCTTCGGCAAGCATTGGGGCAGTGCGGAGATGTTCGCGCTCGGCCGCCGCGCCAACGAGAATCCGCCAAAACTTCACGCTTTCGATGCCAACGGCGTTCGCCGCGACACGGTCGAGTTCCATCCCGCTTATCACCAATTGATGCGCGAGAGCATCGCCGCAGGCCTGCATGCTTCGACCTGGGCAGCGCAAGGCCGCCGCGCGCCGGCACCGGCCGAAGTGGCGCGCGCGGCACGTTTCTATATCGCCGCGCAGGTCGAAACCGGGCATTTGTGCCCTATCACCATGACGCGCGCCGCTCTGGCTGCGCTCGCCGCGGCGCCGGCGCTGGCGGCGAAAGTCGTTCCCAAGGCGGTCAGCCGCAATTACGACCCGCTGTTCCGGCCGTGGCGCGATAAATCGGGCATGACGCTCGGCATGGGCATGACCGAGAAGCAGGGCGGCACCGACGTGCGCGCCAACACGACGACTGCGGCGCCCGACGGCGATGCTTATTCGCTGACCGGCCATAAATGGTTTCTTTCGGCGCCGATGTGCGATGCATTTCTGGTGCTCGCCCAGGCGGCCGGCGGCCTGACCTGCTTTTTGCTGCCGCGGTTTCGCGACGACGGCTCGGTCAACGGGTTGCGGCTGCAGCGGCTCAAGGACAAGCTCGGCAACCGCTCCAACGCATCGAGCGAAGCCGAATTCACCGACGCCTTCGCTTGGCGCGTCGGCGATGAAGGGCGCCGGCATCCGCACGATATTGCAAATGGTGCAGCTCACGCGGCTCGATTGCGCCATCGCCTCAGCCGGACTGATGCGCATGGCGCTGGCGCAGGCCGTGCATCATTGCCGGCACCGCAGCGTCTTCGGCAAGCCGCTCTACCGACCACCGATGATGCGCGCGGTGCTGGCCGACCTTGCGCTCGACGTCGAGGCCGCCGTCGCCTTGGTGTTCCGCCTGGCGCGCGCGCTGGATTGTGCCGCCGCCGATCCGGCCGAAGCGGCCTATGCGCGGATCATGACGCCGGCGGCCAAATATTGGATCTGCAAGCTTGCGCCAGGCTTCGTATTCGAGGCGATGGAATGCCTCGGCGGCAACGGCTATGTCGAGGAAAGTCTCTTGCCGCGGCTTTATCGCGAGGCGCCAGTCAATGCGATCTGGGAGGGCTCCGGCAATGTCATGGGTCTCGACGTTTTGCGCGCGCTCAAGCACGAGGAAGACGCCGAACGTGTGCTTTTGCCGTTGGGCGCGGCGATGCCGGCGATTGACGTGAAAGCTTTCCAGACGGCAGATGAGGCAAGCGCGCGCATTGCGGCAGGCAACCTCGCCCTGGCCGCAAGCTTCGTTGCGCTGAAGGAAAGCGTACCGGCCGCTATTGCGGACGCATTCCTAAAGACGCGGGTCGAAACTCCGCGCGGTGCGCTCTACGGCACCGCCGCGATTGACGGCGCGGCCGCCGAGACGCTGCTGCAGCGCGTCCTGCCGGAATGCTGACCACTGCGAGAACGCCCGCAAATGCCTCCCGGCAAATGATTGAGGGTCAGCGGACGACGCGCGGCTCATCCTTGATCTCGGTCCGCCGGCAGTTGTCGCAACAGCCGATCGAGGGCGCCTTGGAGGATATAGCTGGCGGCGTGCGCATCGATTACCGCCTTGCGCCGCGCCCGGCTGGCATCGGCGGCGATCAAGGCGCGCTCGACCGCGGCGGTCGACAGCCGTTCGTCCCATAGCGCGATCGGAAGTTCCGTCAGTTTTGCCAGATTTCGCGGCGAAAGCCCGGGTCGATTGGGCCCGCGGTCCCTCGGAGCCGTCCATGTTGATCGGCAGGCCGAGCACGAAACCGACGACGCGGCGCTCCGCCGCAAGTTCGAGAATACGCTGCGCGTCGCTCCTGAAGCGTTGACGCGCAATGGTCTCGACCGGCGCGGCGATCCGTCGATCCGGGTCGCTTGCCGCGACCCCGATGGTCTTGCTGCCCAGATCGAGACCGATCAGCGCGCCGCGTTGCGGCAGCAGCACCGCGGCATCGGGGAGCTCTATGAGAGGCATAAGCTCCGTTAGCACGGAAGCTGCGGCAAAGGCGACATTGCCGGGCGTGGCTTTCGCAGCCCCGCACGCCCAATTATGGTGAGCGCCGTTTCTGGGGCGCGGATTTGCCAAAGGGAGACGGCTCATGACGTTCACGGTGACCAGCGGCAGCTTGAAGGATGGCGACTACCTGGATAACAACTTCATTCTGTCGGCCAATTTCGGGTTCGGCTGCGCCGGCGGCAACAAATCGCCGCATCTGAAATGGTCCGGGGCGCCGGAAGGCACCAAAAGCTTCGCCGTCACCTGTTACGATCCCGACGCTCCCACCGGTTCCGGCTTCTGGCATTGGCTCGTCGTCAACATTCCAGCGAATGTCAGCGAGCTCGTCGAAGGCGCCGGCAGCACGGACGGCAAGCTGCCGGGGGGCGCCCTGCAGACGCGCACCGATTTCGGGGCGCCCGGCTACGGCGGGCCGTGTCCGCCGCAAGGCGATCATCCGCACCGTTACTTATTCACGGTATTCGCGGTGAAGGCCGAGAAGCTCGACGTCAAGGCCGACACCTCGGCGGCGGTGGTCGGCTTCAACCTGCACTTCAACACCTTGGCGAAGGCCGAAATCATGGGGTTGTTCAAAAGGTGACGTGATCGGAATGAATCCATTCCCCACTGTCGTCGCGCTGGCGTTTGCCGTATCTTCGCTCGCAATGCCGCAGACCGCTCACGCCGCCGAAATCAAAGTCGTCAGCGGCGGCGCTTTCAAGCAAGTCCTCAACGCGCTCGCGGCGCGATACCACAAAGATACCGGCAACACGCTCGCAATCACCTATCGCACCGTCGGTCAGCACCTCGACTTGATCCGCAGCGGCAAGGAGCCTTTCGACGTCGCCGTCCTCACGCCGGCGGCGATCGACGGCCTGATCAAGGACGGCAAAGTGGTGCCGGGCACGCGAACCGACTTGGCCAAAACCGGAATTGGCGTGGTGGTGAAGGCCGGTGCGCCGTTGCCCGATATTTCCACCGTTGGGGCCTTCAAACGGGCGCTGTTAGCCGCAAAGTCGGTCGCCTATATCGATCCCAAGGCCGGCGGCTTGAGCGGAATCTATATCGGCGGCTTGTTGGATCGGCTGGGCATCGGCGCGCAGGTCAATGCCAAGGCAGTCTTGGTCCACGGCGGCGCCGTCGCCGATCACGTCGCCGATGGCGAGCTGAACTCGGCATCCATCAGATCAGCGAAATTCTCCCCGTGGCCGGCGTGACTTTGGTCGGTCCGCTGCCGGCGGACATCCAGAATTTTACGATTTATGCCGCCGGGATTGGATCTGGAGCGCAAGACGTGGCGGCGGCCCGTGCGGTCCTGAAATTCCTCTCCGGCGCCGAATCCCTCGCGATCATCAAAGCCAAAGGCATGGAGCCGGCGGTAAGTCGACAGGCCTTAAAACGGCAGCGCCCGGCCGAAGCCGGGCGCCGAATGCCGATCTTCCAGTCTGCGTCCGGGAAAAACCAGCCGGACGGCCTACTGGATTAGTGACGCGACTGTTCCCACGCGATCCGCGGAATATCGGTGCGCGTGATCCCGATGTCGGCCAGTTCACGGTCGCTTAGGTGCGAAAGCTCGTCCATCGCGACCCCGTAACGCTTCCAGGCATGAAGGAAGCGGACAATCGACGAAAACATGGATTTATTCCCTTTCTCCGGCGCAAAATCACGAAACAGGCCGGAATCGCACCGGGAATATAGTCATCCATGGTGCGACGCAAAATATTCATATTGCAGTGCAGCTAGGAATATAGCGCATGGTTTCAGACATAAATTATTAAGACAATTCAATGAGAGCTAAAACATACCAAGAAAACAAAGATAAATAGCATAGTTCTTATGTTGAGAGCGCATTGCTCGACGGCTGCAGGAGGAGTGGGACTGCGCCGCGATTGCGCTCCGATTCGCCCTGGTCCGGCCGCGTATCTATCCCGTCTCTGCCTCAGTCGTCCGCTGCAATGACTGCCGTTGTTTGCGTATGTCGGGGATGCCGATGGGTACAGTGCTCGACCACCGCCGCTGTGCGGAGGAGTGTGTCGCGATGGCGCGACTGTGCGACGACGACAGCGATAAAGCGCTGTGGCTGACCTTGGCGCAATCGTGGGTGCGGCTCGCCGAGCACGTCGCCCGCGCCCATATGGAATTGTCGGCCGAAGAGATCGCGCTTGAAGCCGAGCCGGATCAGGTGGCGTGAACCGGGCGTCCTGAAAGGGCGTGGTCGCCTGCAAACCCGCGCCGCGCCCGAGGGGCGGCGCTGAATAGGCCGCGCTAGACTACTGGCCGTGGCTCGCCAGGACCTGCTGGCAGGCGGAGCTGATCTTGGTGCGATTGGCCTGCAAGCAACCCAATATGCCAAGCACGTCCTGCGGATTCACCTCGAGCTGGGTCTGGCAGTACTTGGTCACGTCGGGATGGCAGGCGGCTCGTTCCTGAGGATTGGCGTCCCCCATGCTCATGCCCTTCACCGGCGGCGGCTGCGGCGGCAGTGTTTGGGCCTGTGCGAGGCTTGTGGCGGTAAGCGCCACAACGATCGTGAAAGTCGATACGCGGAACATATCCCCCCTTCCGGGCATCCGGCCCCCCATTGCGATAAGATTATTATTCTTATCTCACATTTCTGCCGCCAGCGGCAGACATTAAATTTTTGCGCACAGATTGACCGGGACGCGCATGTGGAAATCTGCGCGCTTGCACGGGGCGGGGCCGCGGCGATAAATCTGCCTCAGGGCGGTTAGCTCAGTTGGTAGAGCGTCTGCTTTACACGCAGAATGTCGGCGGTTCGAAGTCCGTCACCGCCCACCAGGCTTCGCTCGCGCAGCGAGTGAAGGCTGCCACGCCGAAGCGTCAGCGAAGGCGGGCCACGAGAGTTCCGGCGAGCTTCGGCTCGCAAGCCAATATCTAATTTTTTTTGGCGAGCTCACAAACAGATCGCCCGTGCCGTCGCCTCGTCGTAAGGCGATGGCAACGGGCGATTTGGACGCGGGAGCGGCGCGGATCCGCGGTTTGCGGATCTAACGGAGAAGGGCGATCAGATCGCCTCTTTCAGCTCCTTTGAGGCACGGAAGGCGACCTTCTTGCTGGCCTTGATTTGAATCGGTTCGCCGGTGGCCGGATTACGGCCCATGCGCGCGGCCCGCTTTCTGACCTGCAGGATGCCCAGCCCGCCGATGCGGATGCGCTCGCCCTTCTTCAGATGTTTAACGATGTTGCCCACCAGACCGCCGAGGATGGCTTCGGCCTGCTTCTTCGAAAGCTCATTGTCTTCCGCAAGGCTCGCGGCGAGATGCTTCAATGTTACGGTAGTCGCTGTTGTTTTGCTTGCCATTAGTCCCTCCTCAATGAAGCGGTGGCGTGAAAAAGCGCCGCTCACGGCGAAGGAGTTAAACAATTCGGCTCCGGCTGACCACGCTTGTTTTGCCAATTCCACCGATGTTTTCGGCATGCCGGGGCTATCTGCGGGCGTTCTGTGGCGAGCATAAGGCGGCCGGAAATGGCCGTTTTTGGCTCAAATCCTTGACTTGGCGCCGGCTCCGCCTTAAGTGCCGACGGCGCCCGCGGGGGCGTAGCTCAGTTGGTTAGAGCGTCGGCCTGTCACGCCGAAGGTCGCGGGTTCGAGTCCCGTCGCTCCCGCCAGTCTCTTCGGTTAAGCCATTTTAATCATTGGACTTTTTGAGACACCTCAGTTCAGAGGCCAAGTCCCTGGCGGGCAAATAATGACGTCGAATCCGGTCGGAATTCCACTCGGCGTTTTGCCTTCGACCGGCGTGCAGGCGGCCGGGATGGGCTGACAGCCGAGGACGGTGCAAGCGATCTGACGTTGGTGCAGCGCGGCATGGGCTCGGTGCGCGAGACGGCTATGTCGAACCCGGTGTGCCGTCGCCGCCGGCTCGGCCCAAAGCAGGGCGAGCGCGGCGAGGCACAGCGCCGCGGCGACGGCGGTGGACGGAACTTTAGCCCCGATAGATCGGCGCCGGCTGGGTGAAGAAGCTCCACAGGATGTGATAGACCAGCGCATAATTCTTCTGCTGGAAGCTGGCGTGAGAGATACCCGGCATAACGGCAAAATGCTTGTCGGGATTCGGCAGCTTGGCGAAGAATTTGATCAGATCGTCGAAGCTTGCGATGCCGTCCCATTGCCCGCGCATGATCAGCGTCGGCACCGTGATCTTCTCCGGATCGACCACCGGCAGACGGGCGCACATGTCGACATAAGTGCCGGTCGGCACCGAGGTGTCGAGCGCAACGACGGCATCGGCGAAGGCGTCGATGACTTTTTCTTCCGCGGTACCGGGATGATCGCGATCGAAGATCGATTGGATGAACGCTTTGTCGATCGGCCGGCGGTTCTTGGCGCTAAATTCGGGCAGTTTCTTCTTGCGCTCGGCCAAGGTTGGCGAGCCCTCGCCGGTCCACACCATGGCATCGAGCGCCAGGCGGGCGACGAACTCGGGATGACGCTGCGCGAATAAGGCGGCGCGCAAGGCGCCCGAGGAAATGCCGTAGACCAAGAACGGCCGCTTGCCGCGCAGCTTGTGGATGTAGTTTGCCGCGGCGAAGCAATCGTCGGCGCCTTGCGCGATCGGCGCATTGTTGTCGCGGTCCTTGGTCGAGCGGCCATAGCCCTCCATGTCGACGGACCAGCAGTCGAAGCCGCGGCGCGCGAACCAATCCATCGCCGAGGAATCCGGCCGGCCTTCGACGTGCAGGTCGAACGTGGGTTGGGCCGCCATCGACGAGCCGTGCACGAACAGGATGGTGCCCTTCGTAGCCTTCGGATCGCCGACGCATTTTTCAAACAGGAACAGCTTTACGTTGCCGTCCTTGGTGGTCCAGTGGTCTTCGCCCTTGATGGCGGCGGCGGGGCGTTTGGTTAGTTCATCCATGTCTGCACCATCCCTGTCTGCACCTGATCGTTGCGTCTCATGCGGTCCGCACCTATTCGATCTCTTTGATGTGGTTGTCCTTGATCACCTTAGCCCATTTGGCGACCTGCGCCGTCATGAACGACGTAAATTCCGCCTGCGACATCACCATCGGCGTAGCGCCTTGCTTCTCCCATGCGGCCTTGATGTCGGAGCGGCTTAAAATGTCGCCGATGGTCTTGTTGAGAAGATCGACGATCGGCGCCGAGGTGCCTTTGGGTGCCATGATGCCGACCCATTGCGTAAACTGAAAGCCGGGAACGGTTTCGGCAATGGTCGGCACATCCGGCAGGATGGGCGAGCGGGTCGTCCCGGTGGTGCCGAGCGCGCGCACTTTGCTGGCTTTGACGTAGGGTGCCATGGTGGGAATGGAATCGAACAGCATCTGGATTTGACCGCTCAAAATATCGACCCGCATGCCGGTTGAGCCTTTGTAAGGCACATGCACGATATCGATGCCGGTGAGATTCTTTAGAAGCTCGGCGGCCATATGATAATTCGAGCCCGGTCCGGAGGAGCCGAAATTGAGCGTTCCCGGCTTCGCTTTCGCCAGCGCCAAGAGCTCGGCCAGATTGTTCGCCGGCACCGCGGGATTGACCACGAGCACCAGGCCGTTTTCCTCCATCGGCGCGATCGGAATGAGATCGCGCATCAGCTGATACGGCCTATTCTTGTACAGCGTTTCATTGACCGTCTGCGTGCTGCTCGCCATCAAGAGCGTGTAGCCGTCCGGCGCGGATTTGGCGACGTAATCGGTGCCGATGATGGTGCCGGCGCCCGGACAATTCTCGATGACGAAGGGTTCGTGCAACGACTTTTCCAATTCGACCGAAAGCTCGCGAACGAACACGTCGGTCGGGCCGCCGGCGCCGAACGGCACGATGATCTTGACCGGCCGTGACGGATAGCTGTCGGCGCGGGCCGCCGTGACCAGGGCGGCGCTTACGGCGGCCGCGATCAACGCGGCGCGGCGGGTATAGTTGGGCATTGTCGTTCTCACTCCAATTTGACGCCGGTGATGCGGATGATGTCGCCCCAGCGCTGCACCTGTTCGGCGATGAAGGCGGCAAAGTCTTGGGGCGGCATCGGCTCGGGAACGCCGCCGAGGCCGATAATGCGGGCCCGCACTTGCGGATCGGCCAAACCCCGGTTCACGACGGCGTTGATCTTGACGACGATGTCCGGCGACGTGCCGGCCGGCGCGACGATGGCCTGCCAGGCGTCCGGCGGCATCCCGGGATAGCCCGCTTCGGCCATGGTCGGCACGTCGGGGATTTCCGGCAGCCGATGCGGACTGGTCACAGCCAGCGCGCGCAATTTGCCGCTCTTGAGATAGGGCAGGATGCCGGTTGCCCCTTCGAATGTCATGTTCATCTGCCCGGAGAGGACGTCGGTGGTGGCCTGCGAAGCGCCCTTATAGGGGACAAAGACGATGTCGGCGCCGGTGAGGTGCTTGAACATTTCGCCGCTCAAGTGCGGCGGCGTACCGATCGCCGCGCCATAGTTCAATTTGCCGGGATTGGCCTTGGCATAGGCGACCAGTTCCTTGACGCTGCGCACAGGGATGCCGGCGTTGATCGCGAGCACTTGCGGCGTCGAGGACACCAACGCCACCGCGGCAAAATCCTTCAGCGGATCGATGCCGGCGTTCTTATAAAGCTGAGGACTGATCGCAAGCGCCCCCGATGTCGCGGCCAACAGCGTATAGCCGTCCGGCGGCGCATTGGCGACCAGCCGCGCGCCGAGCGTACCGCCGGCCCCCGGATGGTTTTCGACCACGACCGTGCCGAGATGCGAGGACAGCCAGTCGGCGATGATGCGCGCCGCGACGTCCGGCGGCCCGCCGGGCGGGAACGGCACAATGAGCTTGATCGGGCGATCCGGAAAGTCCGCGGCCGCTGCCTGCGGAATAAGCAGAACCACGAATGACAGCGCAATAAGGGCGGACGCGCAATAACGGACTTGGCGCAACATCGGCGGTGTCACTCAAGCTTCAGGAAAAGCGTCGCAGGATCGTAGCATTGGCCCTGCAGAGAGCGTCAACGCGGCGGTCACGCACAGGCGCGCCTTGCACCTTTTTGTGCACTGCGCTAAGGGTCGCAAAGTTCCGTTGCCAGCGCGAATCCGCTTGATTTTGAGGCAAATCGGCGCACCGCCGCTGCGGACGGAACAGCGCCGCCTAGGGGCATGTTCCCGACCCGGGAAGATCGCCCGCGACAGCCGGTCAAAGGAACCCAATAAGTCAATCGTTGACTCAATTGCTGCTCGCCTATCTGCCGCTCATAGTTTTTGTCGGCGTCGCAGGCGTGATCGGGCTTGCGTTACTCGTCGTGGCCTTCGTGGTCGCCTACAAGGCGCCGAATCCGGAAAAGCTATCGGCCTACGAATGCGGCTTCAACGCCTTCGACGATGCGCGCATGAAGTTCGACGTGCGTTTTTACCTGGTGGCGATTCTCTTCATTATTTTCGACCTCGAAGTCAGTTTCCTGTTCCCATGGGCGGTGGCGTTCGGGCGGCTTGGCCTGTTCGGTTTCCTGTCGATGATGGTCTTCCTTGCGGTGCTGACCGTGGGGTTTATCTATGAGTGGAAGAAGGGAGCGCTCGAATGGGACTGAGCGAACCCGCAACCGCCACGCCGCGACGGGAGATTCTCGATCCGCGCACCGGCAAGCCGGTGGGCGCGGACCCTTTTGTCGACAATTTGAACGGTGAGCTTGCGGATAAAGGCTTTCTCGTTGCCGCCGCGGACGACCTGATCGCCTGGGCGCGCACCGGCTCGCTGATGTGGATGACCTTCGGGCTCGCCTGCTGCGCGGTCGAGATGATGCAGATGTCGATGCCGCGCTACGATGCCGAGCGGTTCGGCTTTGCGCCGCGCGCTTCGCCGCGGCAATCCGACGTGATGATCGTCGCCGGCACGCTGACCAACAAAATGGCGCCGGCGCTGCGCAAGGTCTACGACCAGATGCCGGAGCCGCGTTACGTGATCTCGATGGGCTCCTGCGCCAACGGCGGCGGCTATTACCACTATTCCTATTCGGTGGTACGCGGCTGCGACCGCATCGTCCCCGTCGACATCTACGTGCCCGGCTGCCCGCCGACCGCAGAAGCCCTGCTGTACGGAGTGCTGTTGTTGCAGAAGAAGATTCGCCGCACCTCTACCATCGAACGTTAGACTGCTCGAAGCCGCCAATGGATGATCAGCTCGACACGCTCGGCAAAACGATCGCGGGTGCGCTTGCCGCATCCGTGACGGGCTATGCGGTTGCCCATCACGAGCTCAATGTGTCCGTGCGCGCCGCCGACATCGTCGCGATGATGCGTTTTCTGCGCGACGACCCGCGCTGCTTGTTCATTAATCTGCTCGACGTGACCGCGGTCGATTGGCCAAGCCGCGAACGGCGTTTCGACGTGGTCTATCATCTGTTGTCGCCGAAACATAACCTGCGCGTCCGGATCAAGGCGGAGACCGACGAGGGAACGCCGCTGCCCTCGATCATCGAGGTCTTCCCCGGCGCCGACTGGTTCGAGCGCGAGACCTACGATCTGTACGGAGTGGTCTTCACCGGCCATCCCGACATGCGCCGCATCCTCACCGACTACGGCTTCGACGGCCATCCGCTACGCAAGGATTTCCCGCTGACCGGCTTCGTCGAGGTGCGTTACGACGACGAACTCAAGCGCGTCGTCTACGAGCCGGTGCGGCTGACGCAGGAGTTTCGCAATTTCGATTTTCTCTCGCCGTGGGAAGGCACCGACTACGTGCTGCCGGGCGACGAAAAGGCGAAAGGGTCGTGACATGAAACCGACCTTGACGCCCGGGTTGACCCATCGCTTCGCCTACAAGGTGCCGGAGAACAAGACGGTGCCCTACACCTACCCCGAGGCGCCGGAAATCGCCGCGATGCCCAAGGTGTTCGCCACCGGCAACATGATCATCCTGATGGAATGGACCTGCACGCAGCTTCTCGCCAAGCACCTCGATCCGGGTGAAGGCAGCCTCGGCGTTCATGTCGACGTCAGTCATCTCGCGGCCACGCTCCCTGGCATGACGGTGACGGTCGACGTTGAGTGCGTCGAGGTCGCCGGCCCGCGGGTTGCCTTCAAGGTCAGGGCGCATGACGGCATCGATCTGATCGGCGAGGGCCGCCACGAGCGCTTCGTGGTGACGTGGGACAAGTTCAATGCCCGCGTCGCGGCAAAGGCGGCCAAAGTGAAGGAATCAGCCTGATGCTGGAAGCCGACGCCTCGCCGCGCGATGTCCAGCGCACTTTCACCATCAATTTTGGGCCGCAGCATCCGGCCGCGCACGGCGTGTTGCGCCTCGTCCTCGAGCTCGACGGCGAAGTGGTCGAGCGGGTGGATCCGCATATCGGCTTGCTCCATCGCGGCACCGAAAAGCTGATCGAGCATAAGACCTATCTTCAGGCGATCCCCTATTTCGACCGGCTCGATTATGTGGCGCCGATCAATCAGGAGCACGCCTTCTGCCTGGCGGCGGAAAAGCTGCTCGTGCTCGAAGTGCCCAAGCGCGCCCAGATCATTCGCGTGCTCTACTGCGAGATCGGCCGGCTGTTGTCGCATCTCCTCAACGTCACCACGCAGGCGATGGACGTCGGCGCGCTCACCCCGCCGCTGTGGGGCTTCGAGGAACGCGAGAAGCTGATGGGCTTTTACGAGCGCGCCTCCGGGTCGCGCATGCACGCGGCTTATTTCCGGGTCGGCGGCGTGCATCAGGATTTGCCGCCGAAGCTGATCGACGACATCGCCGCGTTCTGCGACCCGTTCCTGAAGGTCTGCGACGATCTCGAGGAACTGCTCACCGAGAACCGCATCTTCAAGCAGCGTAACGTCGATATCGGCGTGGTCTCGCTCGATGACGCCTGGGCCCGTGGATTTTCCGGCGTCATGGTGCGCGGCTCGGGCGCCGCCTGGGACTTGCGCAAGGCGCAGCCCTACGAGTGCTACGCCGAAATGGATTTCGACATTCCGATCGGCAAGAACGGCGACAATTACGATCGCTACTGCATCCGCATGGAAGAGATGCGGCAATCGGTTCGCATCATGAAGCAGTGCATCGACAAGCTGCACGCGCCGGAGGGCCAAGGCCGCGTCACCGTCGACGATCACAAGATCGTGCCGCCGCGGCGCGGCGAGATGAAGCGTTCGATGGAATCGCTGATCCATCACTTCAAGCTGTACACCGAGGGCTTCAAGGTGCCGGCCGGCGAGGTCTACGCCGCGGTCGAGGCGCCGAAGGGCGAGTTCGGCGTTTATCTGGTCTCCGACGGCAGCAACAAACCCTACAAGTGCAAGATTCGCGCGCCGGGCTTTGCGCATCTGGCGGCCATGGATTTTCTCTGCCGCGGCCACATGCTGGCGGATATCTCGGCGATCCTCGGCTCGATCGATATCGTCTTTGGCGAGGTCGACCGATGAGCGTTCGCCGTCTCGCCGAGAAGCAGCCGCCGAGCTTCGCTTTCAGTGCGGACAATCTCGCCTGGGCGAGAGCTCAGATCGCCAAATATCCGGAAGGCCGCCAGCAATCCGCGGTGATTCCCATTCTGTGGCGCGCGCAAGAGCAATGCGGCGGGTGGCTGCCGCAAAAGGCGATCGAGGCGACTGCGGAGCTCCTCGGCATGGCCAAAATCCGCGTGCTGGAGGTGGCGACCTTCTACACCATGTTCAACCTGTCGCCGGTCGGGCGCTTTCACGTGCAGCTTTGCGGCACCACGCCCTGCATGCTGCGCGGGGCGGAAGACCTCAAGACAGTGTGTCACCGCATGATCGGCGAAGAGAACCACGTGACCGCCGACGGCGTGTTTTCCTGGACCGAAGTCGAGTGCCTCGGCGCTTGCGTCAACGCGCCGATGGTCCAGATCAACGCCGATTATTACGAAGACCTCACGCCTGACATCTTCACCCGCATCATCAACGATTTTTCCAACGGTCGCACGCCGAAGCCGGGGCCGCAGATCGACCGCATCAATTCCGCCCCGATCGGCGGGCCCAATACGCTGACCGATCCGGCGCTGTTTGCCGCCGGCAAGGCGGAAGGGCAGGCGACGCCGTCACTCTTGGACGATGAGGGCAAGAAGCCCGGGGCTGCCGCCAATGTTCATGAAGCGCCGATGCCGAAACCGCCGGCCGCCGACGCAACCGATCCGAGGCGCAACTGATGCTCGCCGACAAGGACCGCATTTTCAAAAATCTCTATGGCCAGCACGACTGGGGCCTTGACGGCGCACGCGCCCGCGGCGCCTGGGACGGTACCAAGGCCATCCTGGAAAAAGGCCGCGACGGGATTGTCAACGAATGCAAGGCATCCGGCCAGCGCGGTCGCGGCGGCGCCGGATTTCCGACCGGACTGAAATGGTCGTTCATGCCGAAGCAGGTCGACCGGCCGCATTACCTCGTCGTCAACGCCGACGAGTCCGAGCCCGGCACCTGCAAAGATCGCGAAGTCATGCGGCACGATCCGCATCTTCTCATCGAAGGCTGCCTGATCGCCGGCTGCGCCATGGCGGCAAACCACTGTTACATTTACATCCGCGGCGAATTCATCCGCGAACGCGAACGGCTTCAGGCGGCGGTCGATCAGGCCTATGCGGCAAAACTGATCGGCAAGAACAACATCCACGGCTGGGATTTCGACATCGCCGTCCACCACGGCGCCGGCGCTTACATTTGCGGCGAAGAGACGGCGCTCCTGGAAAGTCTCGAAGGCAAGAAAGGCCAGCCGCGATTAAAGCCGCCGTTCCCGGCGAATATGGGACTCTACGGCTGCCCGACCACCGTCAACAACGTCGAGACGATTGCCCAAGTGCCGGACATCATGCGGCGCGGCGCGGCGTGGTTCGCCGGCATCGGCCGGCAGAACAACACCGGCACCAAGCTTTATTGCATCTCCGGCCATGTCGAGCGGCCGTGCAATGTCGAAGAGAACATGGGCATTCCGCTGCGCGAACTGATCGAACGTCATGCCGGCGGCGTACGCGGCGGCTGGGATAATCTGCTCGCGGTCATTCCCGGCGGCTCGTCGATGCCGCTGGTTCCAGCCGGTCCCGATCAGGCCGATACGCTGTTGATGGATTTCGACGGCTGCGTGGCGAAGAAATCGGCGCTCGGCACTGCCGCCGTCATCGTCATGGACAAGTCCGCCGACATCGTCAAAGCGATGGCGCGCATCTCCTATTTCTACCGGCATGAAAGCTGCGGCCAGTGCACGCCCTGCCGCGAGGGCATGGGCTGGATGTGGCGGGTGCTCAACCGCATGGCGGTCGGGCACGCCACCAAGCGCGAGATCGACATCCTGTGGGACGTTTCCAAGCAGATCGAAGGTCACACCATCTGTGCCTTCGGCGACGGCGCGGCCTGGCCGGTGCAGGGACTGCTTCGCCACTTCCGGCCCGAAATCGAGAGGCGCATCGACCAATACACCGCCAACCCGCATCCTGAGCCGGTTCCGATGGCGGCGGAGTGACGACCATGGACGCAACCCGCCATTTTGCACAGCTCAATATCGGCCGGTTCCGCTGTCCGATGCGGCGCGCCGGCCGGACAAGCGGCGTGAGAGGACAATGACCAAGCTCATCGTCGACGGCAAAGAGATCGACGTTCCGCCGGAATACACGCTCTTGCAGGCCTGCGAGGCCGGCGGCGCGGAGATTCCGCGTTTCTGCTATCATGAGCGGCTGTCGATCGCCGGCAATTGCCGCATGTGCCTCGTCGAGCTCGTCGGCTCGCCGAAACCGGTGGCGAGCTGCGCCTGGGGCGTGCGCGACTGTCGTCCGGGACCCAAGGGGGAGCCGCCGCAGGTCAAGACCCGCTCGCCGATGGTGCGCAAGGCGCGCGAAGGCGTCATGGAATTTCTGCTGATCAACCATCCGCTCGATTGCCCGATCTGCGACCAGGGCGGCGAATGCGATCTGCAAGATCAATCCATGGCCTATGGCGTCGATGCCAGCCGGTACCGTGAGAACAAGCGCGCGGTCGAGGACAAATATCTCGGCGCGCTGGTCAAGACCTCGATGAACCGCTGCATCCAGTGCACCCGCTGTGTGCGCTTCTCGGCCGAGGTCGCCGGCGTGCCCGAGCTCGGCGCCATCGGCCGCGGCGAGGACATGGAGATCACGAGCTATCTCGAACAGGCCATGACGTCCGAGCTGCAGGGCAACGTGGTCGATCTCTGTCCGGTCGGCGCGCTTACCTCGAAGCCGTATGCCTTTGCGGCGCGGCCGTGGGAGCTCATCAAGACCGAATCGA
This sequence comes from uncultured Alphaproteobacteria bacterium, assembly GCA_963807125.1. Lineage (GTDB taxonomy): Bacteria > Pseudomonadota > Alphaproteobacteria > Rhizobiales > Xanthobacteraceae > BOG-931. The sequence goes on along the minus strand of CAWEAH010000007.1, from coordinate 119,529 downwards.
TCGACGTGATGGATGCGCTCGGCTCCGCCATTCGTATCGATACGCGCGGCAGCGAAGTGATGCGCATCCTGCCGCGCACCAACGACGACATCAACGAGGAATGGATTTCCGACAAGACGCGGCACGTGGTCGACGGTCTGCGCGCGCAGCGGCTCGATCAGCCTTATCTACGCGAAAACGGACGCTTGCGGGCGGCGACCTGGCCCGAAGCCTTTGGCGCCGTCGCCGCGAAGGTCGACAAAGCCAACCCGAAGCGCATCGGCGCCATCGTCGGCGATCTTGTCGCCGTCGAAGAGATATTCGCGCTCAAGGAGCTGATGGGGCGGCTCAACGTCGTCAATCTCGATTGCCGGCAGGACGGCTCGGCGCTCGATCCCGCGTGGGGCCGCGCCGGCTATCTGTTCAACGCGACGATTGCCGGGATCGACGCCGCCGATGCGCTGTTGCTCGTCGGCAGCAACCCGCGGCGGGAAGCGGCGGTCCTCAACGCGCGCATCCGCAAGCGCTGGCGCAATGGAACGCTGCCCATCGGCGTCATCGGGCCGAAGGCGGACCTCACATATACCTATGACTATCTGGGCGCCGGGCCCGAGACGCTGGCCGCCATCGCGCGGCACTCCTTTGCCGACACGGTGCGCAAGGCCGAACGTCCGCTGGTGGTCGTGGGCGCCGGCGCGCTGACCCGTGGCGACGGCGCGGCCATTGCCTCGCTCGCGGCGAAGGCCGCGCTCGAATTGGGCGCGGTCAAAGACGGCTGGAACGGCTTCTGCGTGCTGCACTCCGCCGCGTCGCGCGTCGGCGCGCTCGATCTCGGCTTTGTGCCGGGGCAGGGCGGCCTGACCGCGCGGCAAATGGCGGCCTCCGGAACGCTCGATATCGTGTTCCTCCACGGTGCCGATGAGATCGATATCGCGCCGGGCGCCTTCGTCGTCTACATCGGCAGTCACGGCGACCGCGGCGCGTCGCGGGCCGACGTCATCCTGCCCGGCGCGGCCTATCCGGAAAAATCCGCCACTTACGTCAACACCGAAGGCCGGGTGCAGATGGCGACACGCGCGTCGTTCCCTCCCGGCGATGCGCGCGAAGACTGGGCGATCCTGCGCGCGCTGTCGGATGTCCTGAAAAACAAGCTGCCCTATGATTCGCTCGCGGCGTTGCGCCAGGCGCTGTACCGGGCGCAGCCGCATATGCTGCGCATCGGCCAGATCGCTCCGGCAGACGCATCCGCGATTCAAACACTCGCGAGCCTCGGCGGCACGGCGGACAAGGCGCCGTTCAGCCCACCGGCGGCCGAGTTCTACTTCACCAATCCGATCGCGCGCGCGTCGGCGGTAATGGCGGAATGCTCCGTTATCGCGCACGGGCGCACGGCCATGACGGCGGCGGAATAGGGGACGGCGATGGCGGCGTTCTGGTCCGACTATCTGTGGCCGCTGATCATCATGGTGGCGGAGAGCGTGTTGCTGCTCGTCGTGCTGCTCATTGCGGTCGCCTATGTGCTGTTGGCCGACCGCAAGATCTGGGCGGCGGTGCAGATCCGGCGCGGCCCGAACGTGGTCGGGCCCTGGGGACTGTTTCAGTCCTTCGCCGATCTGCTCAAATTCGTCCTCAAGGAGCCGGTGATTCCGGCCGGCGCCAATAAAGGCGTGTTCCTGCTCGCTCCGCTCGTCACTTGCGTATTGGCGCTTGCCGCCTGGGCGGTCATTCCGGTCGACGCCGGCTGGGTCATTGCCAATATCAATGTCGGCATACTCTACATTTTCGCCATCTCGTCGCTCGGCGTCTACGGCGTGATCATGGCCGGCTGGGCGTCGAACTCGAAATATCCCTTTCTCGCCGCGCTGCGCTCGGCGGCGCAGATGGTGTCCTATGAAGTTTCGATCGGCTTCGTCATCATCACCGTGCTGTTGTGCGTCGGTTCGCTCAATTTGTCGGCGATCGTCGAAGCGCAGCAGAACCATGGCCTGGCGACGATGCTGGGCGTTCCCTGGCTGTCGATCCTGAACTGGTACTGGCTGCCGCTCTTTCCCATGCTGGTGATCTTTTTCATCTCGGCGCTGGCCGAGACCAATAGGCCGCCGTTCGATCTGGTCGAGGCGGAATTGGAGCTTGTCGCCGGCTTTATGGTTGAATACGGCTCGACGCCCTACATGATGTTCATGCTCGGCGAATACGTGGCGGTCTGCACCATGTGCGCCATGGCGACAATCCTGTTCCTCGGCGGCTGGCTGCCGCCGCTGCTGCTGCCGCCGTTCACCTGGGTCCCGGGCATTATCTGGTTCGTGCTCAAGGCATTTTTCGTGTTCTTCATGTTCGCGATGGTGAAGGCCTTCGTGCCGCGCTATCGCTACGATCAGTTGATGCGGCTTGGCTGGAAGGTGTTTCTGCCGATTTCGCTGGCCATGGTCGCCATCGTGGCTGGCGTGCTGCAATTCACGGGGTGGGCGCCGCAATGACGGGAGGACGGCATGAACTATTCGCTGCCGGCCTGGCTCGGCGGTCTCGCCGGAACGATACTTGCCGTCGCGCTCTACGTGCCGGCGATCCGCATCGTCGAGCGGCGGTTCCGCGCGCAAAGTGGCCCACAAACGCTCGAACAGCGCTCGGCCTTCGAGGATCGACTGTCGGTGACGCGGCGGGTGATTTTGGCTATCGCTATCGCCGTCCTCGCCACCTTGGGTTATTGGATCGGCAGCGCGGCCGGCGGCAACGCGACGGGATGAGAGGCTGACATGAAACTCGATCAGGCCGCCCGTTCGCTGTTTCTGAAGGAATTCGCGCAGGCTTTCTTGCTGTCCATGCGCTACTTCTTCAAGCCGAAAGCGACGCTGAATTATCCGTTCGAGAAAGGCCCGCTGTCGCCGCGCTTTCGCGGCGAGCATGCGCTGCGCCGCTATCCGAACGGCGAGGAGCGCTGTATCGCCTGCAAATTGTGCGAGGCAATCTGTCCGGCGCAGGCGATCACCATCGAGGCCGGGCCGCGGCGCAACGACGGCACGCGGCGCACCACGCGCTACGACATCGACATGGTCAAATGCATTTATTGCGGGCTGTGCCAGGAGGCCTGTCCGGTCGACGCCATCGTCGAAGGACCGAATTTCGAGTTCGCGACCGAGACGCGCGAAGAGCTCTACTACGATAAGGAGCGGCTCCTCGCCAACGGCGACCGTTGGGAGCGCGAAATCGCAAAAACTATCGCGCTCGATGCGCCATATCGGTGAAGCGCTCCGCCCATGATCATCCACGCCATCTTCTTTTATCTCTTCGCCGCGATCACGGTTGCGTCCGCGGTCATGGTGATCTCGGCGCGCAATCCAGTGCATTCGGTGCTGTTCTTGATCCTCGCCTTCGTCAATGCCGCGGGACTGTTCGTGCTGATGGGCGCCGAGTTCTTGGCGATGATCCTGATTGTCGTTTATGTCGGCGCGGTCGCCGTGCTGTTTTTGTTCGTGGTTATGATGCTCGACGTCGACTTCGCCGAATTGCGCGAGGGCTTTCTCAGCTATCTTCCGGTCGGTGCGCTGGTCGGCGCCATATTGCTGGCCGAGCTCTTGCTCGTGGTCGGCGCCTGGGTGATCGGTCCGGACGTGGTGAAGGGCGTCGCCGCGCCGATACCGAGCGGGATCACCAATACCGAGGCGCTCGGCCTCGTACTGTATACCCGCTACGTCTATTTCTTCGAGACCGCCGGCGTCATCCTGCTCGTCGCCATGATCGGCGCCATCGTGCTGACGCTGCAGCATAAGCCGAACGTGCGACGCCAGAATATCGCCGAGCAGGTCGCGCGCAACCGCGCCAGTGCGATCGACGTCGTCAAGGTAAAATCGGGGCAGGGGCTGTCATGACGATCGGTCTCGGTCATTATCTCGCCGTGGCGGCGGTGCTGTTCACGCTGGGCATTTTCGGCATTTTCCTCAATCGCAAGAACGTCATCGTCATCCTGATGTCGATCGAGCTCATTCTGCTCTCCGTCAATATCAATCTCGTGGCGTTTTCCAGTTTCCTCGGCGACATCGTCGGCCAGGTCTATGCGCTGATCGTTCTGACCGTCGCGGCGGCTGAGGCGGCGATCGGGCTGTCGATTCTGGTCGCCTATTACCGCAACCGCGGCTCGATCGCGGTTGAAGACATCAATCTGATGAAGGGTTAGCGCATGACTCCCGAAAAGTGGATACCGGTTTTCGGTAAAGATCATGCGCCAAGCAAATATGACAGGCGGCGCCATTCTAACTGGATGGGGCGTAATCTAACATGTACGAAGCCATCGTAGCCCTGCCGCTCCTTGGCGCGATTGTCGCCGGCCTTATCACGCTGATCGGCGCCCATAATCGCTTTCCCGGCGAGGATCCGCCGCCGCCGCACGACGATCATGCCGCGCCGCCGGTGCCGGAAGGTCATCCGCACGGCGCGCCGGATCCACATGCCGCGCATGCGGCGTTCTCCAATACGCATGCCGAGGAGCATGCGGCGCACGAACCTTCGGCGGCCGGCTCGCTGCCTGCCATGCTCGTCACCTCGACCTTTTTGGTCATCGCCTGCGTGCTGTCGTGGGTCGCGTTCTATGACGTCGGCATCGAAGGGCACGAGACTCGCGTGACGCTGTTCACGTTCATCACTTCCGGCGATCTGCATTCGGAATGGGCGCTGCGCATCGATTCGCTGACCGCGGTGATGCTGGTTGTGGTCACGACCATCTCGTCGCTCGTGCACGTCTATTCGATCGGCTACATGGACGAGGATCCCTATAAGCCGCGCTTCTTCTGCTATCTGTCGTTCTTCACCTTCGCCATGCTGATGCTGGTGACCGCCGACAATCTTGTGCAGTTGTTCTTCGGCTGGGAAGGCGTCGGATTGGCGAGCTATCTGTCTGATCGGCTTCTGGTATTACAAGCCGGAAGCCAATGCCGCGGCGATCAAGGCTTTCATCGTCAACCGCGTCGGCGATTTCGGTTTCTCGCTCGGCATATTCGCGGTGTTCTATCTCACCGGCGCCGTCGACTTCGATACCATCTTCGCGCAAGCGCCGGCGCTGGCCGGCAAGAGCTTTCATTTCCTCAGTTGGGACGTCAACGCGCTGACCGCGGTCTGCCTGCTGCTGTTCATGGGCGCCATGGGCAAGTCCGCGCAGTTCCTGCTGCATACCTGGCTGCCCGACGCCATGGAGGGCCCGACCCCGGTCTCGGCGCTGATCCATGCCGCGACGATGGTGACCGCCGGCGTTTTCATGGTGGCGCGGCTGTCGCCCTTGTTCTCGCTGTCGCCGGACGCGTCGGCCTTCGTCACCTTCATCGGCGCGACGACCTGCATGTTCGCGGCGACCATCGCTTTGGTGCAGAACGACATCAAGCGCATCATCGCTTATTCGACCTGCTCGCAGCTCGGCTACATGTTCGTCGCTATGGGCGTGGGCGCCTATTCGGTCGGCATGTTTCATCTGTTCACGCACGCGTTTTTCAAGGCGCTATTATTCCTCGGCTCGGGCTCGGTCATCCTGGCGATGCACCACGAACAGGACATTCGCCACATGGGCGGGCTGTGGCGCAAAATTCCGTTTACTTATGCGGTCATGGTCATCGGCACTTTGGCTCTGACCGGCTTTCCGCTGACGGCGGGTTATTTTTCCAAGGATGCCATCATCGAGGCGGCCTCGGTCAGCGCCAATCCGATGGCGGCCTACGGCTATCTGATGACGCTCGGTGCCGCGGCGCTGACCGCATTCTACTCCTGGCGGCTGATCTTCAAGACGTTTCATGGCGCCCCGCACGACCGCCATCATTACGAGGCGGCGCACGAGAACCCGAAAGTCATGCTTATTCCGCTGGCGGTACTGGCTTTCGGCTCGTTCGCCGCCGGCTGGCCGTTTCTGTCGGTCTTCACCGGGCATGGCGCGGAAGGTTTTTTCCGCCAAGCGCTTGACGCTGGGCGGCGCCGAGACGCTGTTCGAGAACGCCGAGAAGCTGCCGCTGTGGCTCTCGCTGTTGCCGACCTTGATGATGATCATCGGTTTCCTGGTCGCCTATCAGTTCTATATCCGCCGTCCGGACCTTCCCGTGGCGCTGGCGCGGGACCAACGTGTGCTCTACGAATTCCTGCTCAACAAATGGTACTTTGACGAAATCTACGACTTTATCTTCGTCCGTCCGGCGATGTGGCTCGGCCGGCTGTTCTGGAAGGGCGGCGACGGTTTTCTCATCGACGGCTTCGGTCCTGACGGCGTGTCCGCGCGCGTGCTCGACGTCACCCGCAACGTGGTGCGGCTGCAGACCGGCTATCTCTATCACTACGCGTTCGCCATGCTGATCGGGGTCGCCGCGTTCATCACCTGGTTCATGTTCGCGGGGCCGCACTGATGACGAGCTGGCCCATTCTTTCCGTCGTCACCTTCCTGCCGGTGGTCGGCGCGCTGTTCATCGCCTTCCTCAAGGACGATGCCGCCGGCGTGCGCAACGCGCGCTGGGTCGCCTTGTGGACGACGCTCATCACCTTCGCCATCTCGCTCATTCTGATCTGGCGCTTCGACCCGTCGAGCGCGGATTTCCAGTTCGTCGAGCGGCGTCCCTGGCTCGGCGGCACCATCACTTACGCGATGGGCGTCGACGGCATTTCGCTGCCGTTCGTGGTGCTGACCACCGCATTGATGCCGATTTCGATCCTGGCGAGCTGGACTTCGATCCAGAGTCGCGTGCGCGAATACATGATCGCGTTTTTGGTGCTCGAAACGCTGATGGTCGGCACTTTCTGCGCGCTCGATCTGGTGCTGTTCTATCTGTTCTTCGAAGGCGGCCTCATTCCGATGTTCCTGATCATCGGCGTGTGGGGCGGCCCGCGCCGCGTCTATGCCAGCTTCAAGTTCTTCCTCTATACGCTGCTCGGCTCGGTGCTGATGCTGCTCGCCATCATGGCGATGTACTGGCAGGCCGGCACCACCGACATTCCGACGCTGCTTGCATCATCCGTTCCCGCTCGCTTTGCAGACCTGGGCCTGGTTCGCGTTCCTTGCCTCTTTTGCCGTGAAAATGCCGATGTGGCCGGTCCACACCTGGCTGCCGGACGCCCACGTCGAGGCGCCGACCGCCGGCTCGGTCATCCTGGCCGCCATCCTCCTGAAAATGGGCGGCTATGGATTCCTGCGTTTCTCGCTGCCGATGTTTCCGGAAGCCTCGCAGCATCTGGCGCCGCTGATTTACGCGCTGTCCGTCATCGCCATCATCTACACGTCGCTGGTGGCGCTGATGCAGGAGGACATGAAGAAGCTGATCGCCTATTCGTCGGTCGCGCACATGGGCTTCGTCACCATGGGAATCTTCGCGGTGACGGCGCAAGGGCGTCGCCGGCGGCATTTTCCAGATGATCTCGCACGGCATCGTCTCCGCCGCTTTGTTCCTCTGCGTCGGCGTGGTCTACGACCGCATGCATACGCGCGAGATCGCCGCCTATGGCGGGCTGGTCAACCGCATGCCGCTCTACGCTTTCGTCTTCCTGGTATTCTCGCTGGCCAATGTCGGACTGCCGGGCACGTCGGGTTTCGTCGGCGAGTTCTTGACGCTGATCGGCACCTTCCGCGTCAACAATTGGGTGGCGACGCTGGCGACGCTCGGCACCATCCTGTCGGCCGCCTATGCGCTGTGGCTCTACCGCAAGGTCATTTTCGGCAAGCTGGAGAAGCCGAGCCTGGCCGCCATCCGCGACATCGGCTGGCGCGAGATCGCTATTTTGGCGCCGCTGGTGGTCGCTGACCATCGTGTTCGGCGTCTATCCGAAGCCGGTGCTCGACTTCTCGTCGGCGTCGGTGACGCAACTGGTCGACAATTACCATCACGCGCTCAGCGCCGTGCAGACGGCGGCGCTGACCAAGGTGAGCGCCGAAGGAACGCATGGACACGACGCACCTTGCCAGGCTCCTTCCGCTGTTGCCGGAAATCATCGCTCGGCGGCGGCGCCATGGCGCTGTTGATGGTGGGCGTGTTCGCGGCGAGCCGGCCGGGCGCGCGGTCGACTATGCCGCCATCGCGCTGCTGGCGATCGCCGGCGTCGTCGCTGTTCTGCTGCCGGCCGGCAAGCTGACGGCCTTCGACGGCAGCTTCGTGGTCGACGATTTCGCCCGCTTCCTGAAAATCCTGGCGCTGCTCGGCTCGGCCGCCGCCATCGCTGATGTCGCTCGATTATGCCGAGCGCGAGCGCCAGCAGCGGTTCGAATATTCCGTGCTGATCCTGCTCTCGACGCTCGGCATGCTGATGCTGATCTCGGCGGCCGACCTGATCGCGCTTTATCTCGGCCTCGAATTGATGAGCCTGCCGCTTTACGTCGTCGCCGCCAGCCATCGCGACTATCTGCGCTCGACCGAGGCCGGGCTTGAAATATTTCGTGCTCGGCGCGCTGTCGTCGGGCATGCTGCTTTACGGCGCCTCGCTGGTCTACGGCTTTACCGGCACGGTGAGCTTTGCCGGCATTGCCCACGCCGCGGCGCAGGGCGGTCCGGCCAATATCGGGCTGATCTTCGGCATCGTCTTCCTGTTCGCCGGCTTCTGCTTCAAGGTCTCGGCCGTGCCGTTCCATATGTGGACGCCGGACGTCTATGAAGGCGCGCCGACGCCGGTCACGGCCTTCTTCGCCGCGGCGCCGAAAGTGGCGGGCATCGCGATGTTCGTGCGCGTCGCGGTATCGGCATTTCCCGGGCATCACCGCCGAGTGGCAGCAGATCGTCGTCTTCGTCTCCATCGCCTCGATGGCGCTCGGCGCCTTCGCCGCGATCGGCCAGCGCAATATCAAGCGGCTGATGGCCTATTCCTCGATCGGCCATATGGGCTTTGCGCTGATCGGGCTCGCCGCCGGCACGCACGGAGGGCGTGCAGGGCGTGCTGGTCTATATCGCGATCTATGTCACCATGACGCTCGGCGTCTTCGCCGTGATCCTGTCGATGCGGCGCTCGACCGGCATGGTGGAGTCGATCGACCAGCTCGCCGGCCTGGCGCGCACCCATCCGGCGATGGCGTTCTTCTTGGCGATGCTGTTGTTCTCGATGGCGGGCATCCCGCCGCTCGCCGGATTCTTCGCCAAATTTTACGTGTTCCTCGCCGCCATCAAGGCCGGCCTCTACGTGCTGGCGGTCATCGGCGTGGTGGCGAGCGTGGTCGGCGCCTATTATTATCTCGCGATCATCAAGGTCATGTATTTCGACGAACCGGCCGAAGGCTTTTACGACATGCCCTACGAGCTGCGCGTCGTGCTCGCGGTCTGCGGCCTGTTCAACATCCTGTTCTTCCTCTATCCGGGGCCGCTGGTCGGCGTCGCGAGCGCCGCCGCGCATTCGCTGTTCTGATGCAGCTTGACCCGACCGCGGTCGCGGCGGGCGTGCGGCTCGTCGCTCTCGCCACCGTCGGCTCGACCAATGAGGAAGCGCTGCGCTGCGCGCGCAGCGCGGCGAACGCGGGCCGCTCTGGATCACGGCGGTGGCGCAGACCGCGGGCCGCGGCCGGCTGGACCGCTCCTGGGCGTCGCCGCCGGGTAATCTTTATGCGAGCCTGCTGTTGCGCGACCCGTCGCCGCTCGAGCGCGCGCCGCGAACTCGGCTTCGTCGCGGCGCTTGGCGCTGCGCGACGCCGTCGTCGCGCGAGCGCCGGCGCTGGCGCCGCAGCTTGCGCTTCAAATGGCCGAACGATCTCCTTGCTCGCCGGCGACAAATGCGCCGGCATTCTGATCGAAGGCGAAGTCGGGCCGGACAACGGCTCGCGCGTCGTCATCGGCATCGGCGTCAATTGCGCAACGCCATCCGGCGCACACGCGCCTATCCCGGCGACCGATCTTGCCGCCGCACGGCGCCGACTTCGCGCCGCAACGGCTGTTCCGGCGCTGTCCGCCACCATGTGCCGGCGTATGGCGCATGGGACCGCGGCGCGCGGCTTTCCGGCTATCCTCGCCGACTGGCTCGCCGCGGCGCGCGGCATCGGCGAGGACATCACGGTGCGCAATGGCGGCAGCGAAAAGCACGGCCGCTTTGCCGGTCTCGACCGATCCGGCCGGCTCGTTCTGCGAACTGCGCGGCGGCGGCACTCGAAATGATCTCGGCGGGCGACGTGTTTCCGTTCGAACGCGCCGGCGCTCGCCGCGCTCCGGAGCCGGGCTGCAAGTGATGGCGCCGAACGAACTTGTTTTCGCGCCGCTCGGCGGCATCGGCGAGATCGGGATGAATCTCTCGATCTACGGCTTCGGCGATGGCCGGCGCCGGCAATGGCTCATCGTCGATTGCGGCGTGTCGTTTGCCTCCGAGGAGCATTTGCCCGGCGTCGATCTCATCCTGCCGGACATCCGCTATCTGATCGAAGAGCGCAAAAACATTGTGGGCCTCGTGCTCACCCACGGCCACGAGGATCATATGGGCGCGCTGATCGATCTGTGGCCGCGGCTCAATGTGCCGCTCTACGCCACGCCGTTCACCGCGGCGCTGTTCGAGGCGCAGGCGCGCTGTCCGAGCCCGGCGCACCGGAAATTCCGGTCAAAGTCGTGCCGCTCGGCGGCCATCTGACGCTCGGGCCGTTCGCGATCGACTTCATCAATGTCGCGCATTCGATCCCGGAATCGAACGCGCTCGCCATCCGCACGCCGGCCGGCACGGTGCTGCATACCGGCGACTGGAAGATCGATCCGACGCCGATGCTCGGCGCGCCGACCGACGCGGCCAAGCTCACGGCGCTCGGCGACGCCGGCGTGCTGGCGCTGGTCGGCGATTCCACCAATGCGGTGCGCGAAGGCCGCTCGCCGTCGGAAGCCGACGTCGCCAAGACGCTTGCCGAATTGATCCGCACCGCGCCGCGCCGCGTCGCGGTGACGACCTTTGCCTCCCATGTCGGCCGCCTGCGCGCGGTCGCCGATGCCGCGCGCGCCGCCGACCGCGAAGTCGTGCTGGTCGGCCGCGCCATGGAGCGGGTGGCGCAAGTCGCGCGCGAGACCGGCTATCTCGACGGCGTGCAGGATTTCCGCAGCGCCGACACCTACGGCTACCTGCCGCCCGACAAGGTCGTGGCGCTGTGCACCGGCAGCCAGGGCGAGCCGCGCGCGGCGCTGCCGCGCATCGCCGCAGGACGAGCATCCGGAAGTCACGCTCGTCGCAGCGGCGACCGCGTGATCTTCTCGTCGCGCACCATCCCCGGCAACGAGAAGGCCGATCGCGCAGGTCATCAACGGCCTGGTGGAGCAGGGCGTCGAGGTCATCACCGACCGCACCCATCTGGTCCACGTCTCCGGCCATCCGCGGCGCGACGAATTGCGCGACATGATCGGCTGGGTGCGGCCGCAAATCCTCATCCCGGCGCATGGCGAAGCGCTGCATCTGGCCGAGCACGCGGCGCTGGCGCGCAAGGCCGGCGTGCCGCAGGTGCTGGTCTGCCGTAACGGCGACCTCGTCCGGCTCGCGCCCGGACGGCCCGGAGATCATCGACGAAGTGCCGTCGGGCCGGCTCTACAAGGATGGCTCGCTGCTCATCAGCGCCGAGGCGCGCACGGTCGCGGCGCGCCGGCGCCTGAGCTTTGCCGGCATGGTCTCGGTGGCGCTGGCGCTCAACGACAAAGGCCAGCTCATGGCCGATCCCGAGGTCGAACTGATCGGCCTGCCGGACACCGACGCCGCCGGCGTCTCGATGACCGACATCGCCCGCGATGCGGTCGAGGAGGCCTTCGAGACCCTGCCGAAACCGCGCCGCCGCGATCCCGACGCTGTGGCCGAAGCGGTGCGGCGCGCGCGTGCGCGGCCGCATCGCCGAGCGCTGGAACAAAAAGCCGATCTGCCACGTGCATGTGCTGACGGTATAATGGCTCCGCCGGGTATGATGCGTGCACGGAGCCCTGCCGGGGCCGGATTGCAGGAGACGAACACATGATCGGCAGGCTCAATCACGTCGCGATCGCGGTGCGCGATATCGGCAAGGCCGCGGCGGTCTATCGCGACACCCTGGGCGCAAATGTCTCAGCCGCGGTGCCGCAGCCCGACCACGGTGTGACCACAGTGTTCATCACATTGCCGAACACCAAGATCGAGCTGCTCGAACCGCTCGGCGACAATTCTCCGATCGCCAAATTTCTCGAGCGCAATCCGGACGGCGGCATGCATCATATCTGCTACGAGGTCGACGATATCCGCGCCGCGCGCGATGCGCTCAAAGCGGCAGGCGCGCGCGTGCTCGGCGACGGCGAGCCGAAGACCGGCGCGCACGGCAAGCCGGTGCTGTTCCTGCATCCCAAGGACTTTTCCGGCACGCTGGTCGAGCTGGAGCAGGCGTAGCCATGACCTTCACCACGGCGATCGCCGCCTTTTTTCTGATCTGGTGGGTGACGCTGTTTGCCGTGCTGCCGTGGGGCATGCACAGCCAGCACGAGGCGGGCGAGATGGTGCCCGGCACCGATCCGGGCGCGCCGGTCAGTTTCCGGCTCGGCCGCAAACTGTTGTGGACGACGGCCGTGGCGCTCGTGATCTATGCCGGCTGCTATGTCGTCTATAGCCAGCATTTGGTGACTCTGACCGGGCTGATGGGGCGTTTCGATTACACAAAATACTGATTTAATTCAGTAGGTTAAAGGTATTTGATAAATTCGATATGTCGCCGGGACCGAAGCAGGCACCATCCGAGCGGCCCGAAAAAGAAAAGCAGGGCTAACGCCCTGCCGTAAAATCCTCATCTAACCCATAACCCACGCTTGCTTTTGAGTACGCATTACCGGCGTGGCTGGCGATGCTTTACGCTCGCGGGTCATCCTCCCGAGACTTGGACCGCTTTCCCGATCGCAGCAAGCAGATCGCCACGCCGGGTTCGCGCAACATTGGTAGTCGATCTCACTGCGATTGTCATCATATTACCACCGCGCCTGCCGCAAAAATTTTCGATGCGGCCGTCAAACGGCGTCCGGCCGCGTTTTCGGCTGGAACCCGAGCGCGTCTGCGGCGCCGCCTCTTGTATTTCCGGCGCCGATGCGGCTTCACTGCGCGGACCATCCCGCAGGCTTATCGCGATTAGGATTTCATGCGCCTTTCCCGCTACTTCCTGCCGATTTTGCGTGAAGTCCCGAAAGAGGCCGAGATCGTCTCGCACCGGCTGATGCTGCGCGCCGGCATGATCCGGCAGGAGGCGGCCGGGATTTATGCCTTTTTGCCGCTCGGCTTTCGCGTCCTGCAGAAAGTCTGCGCCATCGTCCGCGAGGAGCAGAATCGCTCCGGCGCCATCGAGCTGCTGATGCCCACCCTCCAGTCGGCCGATCTGTGGCGCGAGAGCGGCCGCTACGAGGCCTATGGCAAGGAAATGCTGCGCATCAAGGACCGGCACGAGCGCGACATGCTCTACGGCCCGACCAATGAGGAGATGATCACCGAGATCTTCCGCGCCTATGTGCGCTCATACAAGGATTTGCCGCTCAACCTCTATCACATCCAGTGGAAATTCCGCGACGAAGTGCGGCCGCGCTTCGGGCTGATGCGCGGGCGCGAGTTCCTGATGAAGGACGCCTATTCCTTCGACCTCGACTTCGCCGGCGCCAAGCACGCCTATAACCGCATGTTCGTCGCCTATTTGCGCACTTTCGCCCGGATGGGGCTGCGTTCGATCCCGATGGTGGCGGAAAGCGGCCCGATCGGCGGCAATCTGTCCCACGAATTCATCATCCTGGCCGAAACCGGCGAGAGCGAGGTGTTTTGCGACCGCGACTATCTCGAATTCGAGGTTCCCGGGCCGGACGTCGACTTCGAGCATGTCGGCCGCCTGCAGGCGATCGTCGACAAATGGACTTCGCTCTATGCCGCAACCTCGGAGAAGCACGATCCGGCCGCCTTTGCCACGCTCGGCCCGGGCCGGGGCCTATCGGCCCGCGGCATCGAAGTCGGCCATATCTTCTATTTCGGCACGAAATATTCCGAGCCGATGAAGGCCAATGTGACCGAATCACGACGGCGTCGATCAGCCGGTCCATATGGGCTCCTACGGCATCGGGCCGAGCCGGCTTGTCGCCGCCATCATCGAGGCCTTTCACGACGATGCCGGCATTCAATGGCCGGAGGCGGTTGCGCCGTTCAAGGCCATGATCCTCAACCTCAAGCAGGGCGGAGCCGACACCGACCCGGCCTGCGAGCAGCTTTATGCCGCGCTCAACGGCAAAGGCGTCGACACGCTCTATCACGACCTCGACGAGCGGCCCGGATCGAAATTCGCCACCGCCGATCTGATCGGCGTTCCCTGGCAGATCCTGGTCGGCCCGCGCAGCCTCGCCGAGGGCAAAGTCGAGCTCAAGCGCCGCGCCAACGGCGAGCGGGAACTCGTGACGATCGCCGACGCCATCGCGCGGTTGAGCGCATAAACTGTGCGCGGCGACCGTTTGACGCGAAATGGCAGGGCTTGAAAGCGCCAGAATCGTGTGAAACTCCGGGTGTTCGCGGGGACCCAACAGACATGGCACGATAGCGATGGCCGATCCGACCGGCACCCGACCCTTTTCGGCCTATGAGTGGATGCTGTCGCTGCGCTACTTACGGGCGCGGCGCAAAGAGGGATTTATCTCCGTCATTGCCGGCTTCTCGTTCCTCGGCATCATGCTGGGCGTCGCCACCCTGATCATCGTCATGGCGGTGATGAACGGCTTTCGCCAGGAACTGCTGTCGAAGATCCTCGGGCTCAACGGCCATCTTCTCATCCAGCCGCTCGAATCGCCGCTCACCGATTACGCCGCCGTCGCCGCCCGCGTCTCCAAGGTGCAGGGCATCTATCTCGCCGCCCCTCTGGTCGAGGGCCAGGCGTTGGCGTCCTCGCCGTTCAATGCCTCCGGCGTGGTCGTGCGCGGCATGCGCGGCGCCGACCTGATGAAGCTCACGCAGATCTCCCACAACATCAAGCAGGGCTCGCTTGACGGCTTTGACGAGGGCCAAGGCATTGCCATCGGTTCGCGGCTCGCCGAGCAGCTTTCGGTGCGCGCCGGCGACAATCTCACGCTGGTGGCGCCGCGCGGCGCGGTCACCCCCATGGGCACCACGCCGCGCATCAAGGCCTATAAGATCGCGGCGGTGTTCGAGATCGGCATGTCGGAATACGATTCCGCCTTCGTCTTCATGCCGCTCACCGAGGCGCAGGCCTATTTCAACCGCGCCGGCGACGTCACCGCGATCGAGGTCTATACCGACAATCCCGACAATATCGACAGTTACCGCAAGGCCGTCACCGAGGCCGCCGGGCGGCCGATCTACATGGTCGACTGGCGCCAGCGCAACGCCACCTTCTTCAACGCGCTCCAGGTCGAGCGCAACGTGATGTTTCTGATCCTCACCTTGATCGTGCTGGTCGCGGCGCTCAATATCGTCTCCGGCCTGATCATGCTGGTGAAGGACAAGGGCAGCGACATCGCCATCCTGCGCACCATGGGCGCCACGCAAGGGGCGATCATGCGGGTCTTTCTCATTACCGGGGCCTCGATCGGTTTCGTCGGCACCGGCGTCGGCTTCGTCCTCGGCGCCATCGTTTGCGCCTATATCGAGGACATCCGCCGCTTCATGTCCTGGCTGACCAACACCGAGCTGTTCTCGCCGGAGCTGTATTTCCTGTCGCAACTGCCGGCCGATATGAACGTCAAGGAAACCGCCGCGGTCGTCGTCATGGCGCTCGGCCTGTCGCTGTTGGCGACGCTCTATCCGTCGTGGCGAGCGGCCCGGCTCGATCCGGTCGAGGCGCTGCGCTATGAATGATCGGACGCGATGGACGACACCACGACCATAAGCGAAGCCGCCGCGTCGGTCGCCGATAGCGACGAGCAGCCGCTGGTCTTTCTGCACGGCATTTCCCGGCAGTTCCGCCAGGGCGATTCGACGCTCGACATTCTGCGCGGCGCCGAGCTTGCGGTGTGGCCCGGCCAATCGGTGGCGCTGGTGGCGCCGTCGGGCGCCGGCAAGTCGACGCTGCTGCACATCGCCGGATTGCTCGAACATCCCGACGCCGGTGAAGTCTATATCGACGCCGTTGCGACTTCGACCTTGTCCGACGTGGAGCGCACGCGCATCCGCCGCACCGAGATCGGCTTCGTCTATCAGGCCCACCATCTTGCTGCCGGAATTTTCCGCGCTGGAAAACGTGGTGATGCCGCAAATGATCCGCGGCCTGTCGCGCCGCGAGGCGAGCGCGCGCGGCAGCGAGCTGTTAAGCTATCTCGGCTTGGGCGACCGGCTGACGCATCGGCCGGCGGAATTGTCCGGCGGCGAGCAGCAGCGCGTCGCCATCGCGCGCGCGGTTGCCAATGCGCCGCGCATTTTGTTGGCCGACGAGCCGACCGGAAACCTCGACGTCCATACCGGCGACCACGTCTTCGCCACGCTGCATCAACTGGTGCGCGCCTCCGGCCTCGCCGCCATCATCGCCACCCACAATATGGACATCGCCGCGCGGATGGATCGGCGCGTCACGCTCCGCGACGGGGCGGTCGTCGAATTGGCTTGAACCCTACTGCGAGGGGACGCGGTGTTGGGGTCCGCCTTGCGGCCGGTAGGTGTTATTGCGCACGCAGAAGCCGCCGACGCCGCTGATGTCCGCCATGCACTGCCGGTAGGTGGAAAACCCGCAATTGGTCGGACTGCCCGTGCTGCCGCCGTACTGCGCGCACCACGGATAATTCTGCGCCTGGGCCGGCGCGGCGATGGCGGCCGCGCCGGCCATCGCCATGGCGAAAACAATCAATGTCCTCTTCATTTTGTGTCCCGAACTTGATGTTGCGATCAACGATAACGCCGCTTCGGCCGCCGGGTTCACGGCCGTCGTCAGGTGCGCGAATGCGCGCGCGCTTTGGGATTGGCCTTGTGGCTGGCTTTGCGCTGGCCCGGCGACGCTACGCCGGGCGGGCTATATTGCGTGTTGCGATCGCAATAGCCGCCGCTGCCCTGGACCGTCATCCGGCATTGCTCCTCGGTCGAAAATCCGCAATTGGTGCCGGCGCCGTCGTGAAAATTCGCGCACCACGGATAATTCTGCGCCAGCGCGCCGCTCGCCATTGATGCTGTGCCGGCGACGATCGCGAGCGCGAGCAACAGACGCGGCCGAGCTACGGAAACACTTATGGCGCGCGCCCTAATGGACATGATGCGGGCGCGGGTGCGGACGTGGCGAGCGCGATGGGATGGGCGGCCGGTAGGTATTGTTCTGAATGCAGAAGCCGCCCATTCCGCGCACCGTCGCCATGCACTGGTCGAAACTGACAAAGCCGCAATTCATGGCGCCGCCCATATCGCCGCTATATTGCGCGCACCACGGATAATTTTGCGCTTGCGCGGGGCTTGCACTCGCCATTCCGGCAAGGAGGACAAGCATGAGGAGCGGGCGCGGCATCGAGGCCTCCTGTATAGGCCTTCCTTAAACACCGCGCGCGCCGCTCAATTCACCCACGGGCGTCAGGTCGCGCGTTCGTGACCGGGACGCAGAAAAAACGAGGCCGCCTGCCGGCGGCCTCGTTGGCGCTCTTAAGCTGTGTCCTGGATTACCGGCAGGGACGGCACCAGCAGCGATAGGGTCCGCAGGCGCGGACGAAGCCAGGCGGGCACCAGCGGCCAAAGCCGCGACATGCGGCCTTTTCGATCGGACTGTAGTTCTTGATCTGCGCGTGGATCCCGGCCGCGCCCGGCGCCTGGGTTTGCGCACTGGCCGTCATCGCCGTCATTCCCAGCATGAGCGCGGCGGTGGTCAAAGTCAGCGTGAGTTTTCGCATGGTACCCTCCTCCTCGTTTTGATGATGTGCCGATTATAGGACTGCTACAGCGCAGCGACAACGCGACCTGCCGGGCGCGGCTCCTCAATCGCGACCGGGCAGGACTCACCAATTATACGCCCGACTGGCCGCGGCGGATCGGACGTTCTCGCGCAAGGGCGCTCCCCCACGGGAGCACGGGTAAAGGAGTACGGCGACTAAGGCCCGGGCGAAGGGCCGCCTTGCCGCGGCGGTATGGGCTCGGCGCCTGCGACCTTGCCCGTTTTCGGGTTGACAAGATGGGTGCGGGTGCACGCCGGGCAACTCACCGACTGGTAGGTGTCAGGATCGACGATGGCCTCGGCGGCCAAACCCTGCACGCTATAGCCCGTCGCCGGGCAACGAAATAAGAACGTAGTCATCTGGGTTTCATAAGAGAGCACCAGCCGCGCGCAAATTACGGAATTGTACCTACCCGGCTTGGCGGCTGGGGCCATGCGCAATGCGCATACGAATTCGATGACTTGAAGGGGCGGCCCGGGCGATCCGTACACCTATTTTCCGGCCGACCGGGCAGACAAGCGTTGAGGAAGGACAGCCGGGTTTCCCAAAGGCCGGCCCGAATAGGGATTGCAAGCTAAGCCCGGCGGGGCATATTCGGCCTATGGCCAAATCCCCCAAGATTCGCGTGATTTTCAAGCCCAAGCGCATTGCCGAAGGCGACTGGCAGATCGAGGCTCACTGCCCCGGCGGAGAAATCCGATACATCAAGGGCCTGACCAGCAAAGCCGAGTTAGATGAGTGGATGCAGGGGACTCGGCGCATAGATTGGCTCCGGTCCCAGGGCTACGCGAAATAGCAAAGCCACCAAACGACCCTGTTTGCGTCGTGGGTCAGTTTGAATAAGGCAGCCCGGAATAGGGCTTGCAGGCTGGGCCGGGCAGGTCATAGTCGGCCCAATGGCATTCTTGTGGAAATTGACGCGAGCGGTGGCGCTCATCGCCATCATGACGGGGAGCGCCTACGCGCAAGTTCCGCCGTTGCCCGACAACGGCAAGCCGCCGACGAAAGAGGAAAAGGAAAAACAAGCCGTCGACGCCGCCTATCGAGCAAGCCTCAAGTCAATTTATGCGACCAAGAAACCCACCGCTCCGTGGGCCGATATGCGCCCAGACGCCCCTGCAGTGGCTAAGAGTAAGCAACAATGACGAGGCCTTGTCTTGATTATGGATGCTGACAAAGGGCCGGTCATGGAACCCTTCCCGGACAAGGAAGGGACCGGCTGGCATGTGATCATCCGATTTCACGAGGGCCACGAGCGCCGGATTGAAGGTTTTGCCAGCAAAGCAGATGCGGTCGATTGGATAGAAGCCAATCTCCCGCAGGTCGATAAGTAACCTACCGGCCGCGAAGCCGCGAAGCGTGGTTGAAAGTGACCCGCCCGTGGCTGTGGGGGCGTGTCTCGCAAGCACGGAATTTTCGGAAATTACGGCTCAACGTCGCGATGTTTCGTTGGTTCAACTCCAGCACGGAATAGCTTTTCAAGAGTGCATCGCCAGAGCAAACTCGTGGATAGTCAAATATGCGCGTCCAAACGAGGTGGCGACTGTCATCGCGGAAGATGTTCCTGAAAGTAAGCGATTGCTGAGATATGCGGCTAAGTGGCTAACTAAGGAGGGATACAGCATTCCCCGGCCTGACGTGCGCCTGGTCCATCCGGTGGAGCGGCCTTCGCTTACGACGGATGAATTTCGCGTGCGGAAGGTCTCTCGTATCAGAATGCCGATCCACTTTGTGGAAAAGCCGGACGAGCCGCTACTACAAATCGCGGATGCTTGTGCATTTGGCTTTCGGCGCTTCTTCTCAGGGCAAAGTCATGGTGACGATTTTGCCACGGCGATTTTGGGAACTAGCCGAGAAACTTTAAGAAATACCCGATAGATCAATGGGGAGGCGGTATCTTTCATTGGAGTAATGGGCCTACCGCGAAGGCTGCTTATGCTTTTGGTCCTTGGCGGGGGCAATCCTCTTGAGCGCGCGTTCCAGGACATTTTCGTCGTCCGCCTCGACCTCGGCGGCGGTTTCAAGAAACCGCTTCGATTGTTGGGGATCGTCGGGCTTAGATTTTCGTGACATGGATGCGGCCATCGTCTTGATCGCGGGGAACTGTTATCAACGATCCCAAACCAAAAAATATCATTCCGCCAATCCATATCAAGGCGCCAGCCGCAACATATGCCGAAGTTCCTACGCCTACTCCTATCGGGGCAAGCATGCTCACTAGCGAAATCAGGTTAAACAAAAATCCGACGATTCCCCACAAGAAAAACAGAACTTTCATGCTTCCCTCCCAAGCCTGAAACCGAAAGGATAGCAGAAATCAATCCACACTGTTAAAATAGAAACGGCCCTCGGTGCCAGCCGGGGCCGTCTGTAGCCAAGTTCTGATGCGCTGCGCCGCGCGGAAATCTTATACCGCGCGCGGAGGCGCTTGTCACTATGTCACGCATTGATTTCCATTTTGCAGGCCGGGCAAAACAAGCGCGGCCAAACTCCGCCAGTTTGTCTTTCAACCATATTCAATGGCTTTGGCTGGAGAATGCTGCGCTTTCTGTTCTCATAACAGTTTGTGCATATCTGATGCGGCTGTTCAGAACCTTGCTCATCCGGCTTCAAAGACCAGACCATGGCGCCCGCGGCGGTTTTTTTCAATTCGTAGCGATCCTTCTCAGTTTCCCATGTTTCAAAGCTGGCGAGTTTTTCTTCAAGCGTACTTACGCGCTCAACCGCCTCCGCATAGCGCGTCTGGGCGGCGAAGATTTGTTCCCACAACTCGGCGACGGCCGCATTCCGTTTAACAGCGTCATCCATATTCTTCATCGCTTGCGCGAGATCGAACATGGTCTTAAAGGCGCTCAATCCTGCAAAAATTTCCCCAACCATGACGTTCGCTCCTAGTTGGCTTGGCAGCTTCTAGGATAGCGACGGCGGGGACGGGCGTCATTGCCCGTCCCCGTCTTTAAACGGCAGTCGCAGTTGTCGCGGATCTTAGCCACATCCAATGGCGCTTGCGGTGTCGCTTGATTACCGCTCCCCCTTAGCGATTGAACTCAGTGAGTTGTTTCATAAGTGAGCCGACGGCCCTTTGCACCAGCCAAGGCGCGAGAGGCGCGGGCAACGTCGTTCACGCCAAGCTTTTCGCGGTTGCTATAGCGGAAATCGAATTCGTACAGATAACGATGCAAATGAGCTTCGCTCACATGCTGATAAACGCCATAAACGCCGCGTTTCAGGATCGAGAAGAAACCTTCGACGCTATTGGTGGTGATGACCGTCCGCCTTCGCACCGCACGTATTCGTCTTTGCTGTGAGTGACGGTGTCGTGCGAGTCAAAATTCCAGCCGAGTTGCGACGAAAGACTGTTCGCTTCGTCGCGTCATGAAATCGCTCTTACGGGAAGCATGGCTGTCCAAGGACTGCGTGAAGATTCTCGCCGCGCACGTTCGGCATATGGAAGGAACGCGCGCCACCGTCGCGCTCAACCAGCGAGAACACCGGGTTCATGTGGCCGCGCCGCCCCGTCTCACTTTGGTGCCGGGCTTGCGGCCGACATAGGTCACATCGGCCTCGATGGTCTTTCCTTCGCCGCCCATCGGGCGAACAGGTCGTCCGCAGGCTTCATGATCTCGCGGATGCGGTGCGTCAGAAACCAGGCCGTCTTCATGCTGCAATTGAAGGCGCGCTGAATCTGGCGGGTCGAGATGCCCTTCTTGCTGCGCGGAGATAAGCTGGATCGCCTGAAGCCAGAGGTGCAGCGGGAAATGGCTGTCCTCGAAGATCGTGCCGATCCGCACGGTGAAGGTCTTGCGGCAGGCGTAGCACTTCCGCAGGCCCGGACGGCTGGTTTTGCCCGGTCAGCCGGCCGATGCGCTTGTCGTCGCAATTGCCGCAATGGGGGCAAACCGGGCCGTCCGGCCACAAGATGGTCTTCGACGTAGGCGAAAGCGGCCTCTTCGTTGTGGAAATGGGGGGCGGTTAAAACGGGGTGGGCCATCGACGAAATCTCCTATGGCCTCAATACTATACCTAGTTTATGGGGTTGTCAAGTGTAACGTCGCCCCGCCCTTAACTCAGAACATAAAGCGAACTATGTTCCCTCTTCGTTCTTATCTGTTTCGATTGGGGAGATCATACATGGTCCGCAGATTTGCCGAAGAGGCGATGGCCTTGGCGTCGTTGAGCTTATTTCTGGCGACGGTGGCGGTTTGGGCGCAGGTGCTCGGCGTTCTCTAAGCGCTTTGATCTAAGCGTTCGGTGGAGGGCTATTTGCGGCCGCAGGAAACTGCGGGGACAACATGTGCCTTGGCGGTCCTTATGGGTCCCCATGGCGCGGAGAATCGTGCGACACCATAGGCTGACCGCAGCGGGCGCCGCTCGGCCAATGCCGGGACGTTGCTAGCGCGGTTCCCCTCAGCGAAGTTGCCCAGCGAGTTGTCCATGGCCGCAAAGCCTCCAGCCGCCCCGCCGTTCGTCCATCTCCACGTCCATTCGTCCTATTCGCTGCTGGAGGGCGCGCTGACGGTGGCGCGCCTTGCCGAGTTGGCGAAGCAGGACCGGCAGCCGGCGCTGGCGCTCACCGATACCGACAACATGTTCGGAGCGCTGGAATTCTCCGAAAAACTCGCCGGCGTCGGCATCCAGCCGATTGTCGGCTGCGCGCTCGGCCTCGATTTCGGCGACGTCGATACGCGCGGCTCCGCGCATGCGCGCGACTGGCCCCGGCTTGTGATCTTGGCGGCCACCGAAGCCGGCTATCGAAGCCTGATGCGGCTTGCCTCGCGGGCCTTCCTCGACACCGCCCAGCAGGAGCGCCCGCATCTCAAACTCGATTGGCTCGACGGCGCGACCGACGGCCTGATTGCGCTCTCGGGCGGCCCGAATGGACCGCTCGACGAGGCCATCGTCGGGGCTCAGAACGCGCTGGCGCTGTCGCGCTGCGAGCACTTGCAGCGGCTGTTCGGCGACCGCCTCTATATCGAACTGCAGCGTCATGGCACAGCGGCCGAGCGCACCGCGGAGCCGGCGCTGATCGATCTTGCTTATGCACGCGGTGTTCCTTTGGTCGCGACCAACGAGCCGTTCTTCGCCGCCCGCGACGACTACGAAGCGCACGATGCGCTGCTATGCATCGCCGAAGGCAAGCTCATCGCCGATACCGATCGCCGCCAATTGACGGTCGAGCATCGTTTCAAGACCCGCGCCGAAATGGCGGCGCTGTTTGCCGATCTGCCGGAGGCGCTGGCGGCAACCGTCGAGATCGCGCAGCGCTGTAATTTCCGGCCGAAGAAAATGCAGGCTCCGCTCCTGCCGCGCTTTTCGAGCAGCGCCGAAATCCAAGGCGACGAAGCCGCCGCGTTGCGACTTGCCGCGGAAGCTGGCCTCAAAGCGCGGCTTGCGCGCTACGGGGTAGCCCTTGGCCATACCGCGGACGAATATGCCGAGCGGCTGGCCTTCGAGCTCGGCGTCATCGGGCGCATGAAATATTCAGGCTACTTCCTCATCGTCGCCGATTTCATCCAGTGGGCGAAGGCGCAAGGCATCCCGGTCGGTCCCGGCCGCGGCTCCGGCGCCGGCTCGCTTGTCGCTTATGCGCTCACCATCACCGATCTCGATCCGATCCGGTTCGATCTGTTGTTCGAGCGCTTTCTCAATCCCGAGCGCGTCTCGATGCCGGACTTCGACGTCGATTTCTGCCAGGACCGCCGCGACGAGGTGATCCGTTACGTGCAGCAGCGCTACGGCGAGGACCGCGTCGCCCAGATCATCACCTTCGGCACCTTGCAGGCGCGCGGCGTGCTGCGCGACGTCGGCCGCGTCTTGCAGATGCCGTATGGCCAGGTCGACAAGCTGTGCAAGCTCGTGCCGCAAAATCCGGCGGCGCCGATCTCGCTCAAAAGCGCGATCGACGGCGAGCCGCGGCTGCAGGCCGAGCGCGACCGCGATCCGGTGACCAGGCGCGCCTTCGATATCGCGCAAAAGCTCGAAGGGCTGCATCGCCATGCCTCGACGCACGCGGCCGGCATCGTCATCGGCGAGCGCTCCTTGAACGAATTGGTGCCGCTCTATCGCGATCCGAAATCGCTGATGCCGGTGACGCAATTCAACATGAAATGGGTCGAGCCAGCGGGCCTGGTGAAGTTCGACTTTCTTGGCTTAAAGACGCTCACGGTGCTCGACGTCGCCACCAAGCTGGTGCGCCGGCGCGGCCTCGACATGGATCTGTCCAATCTGCCGCTCGACGACGCCAAGACCTTCGAGATGCTGGCGCGCGGCGAGACGGTCGGCGTGTTCCAGGTGGAAAGCGCCGGCATGCGCCGCGCGCTGATCGACATGCGGCCGGATCGTTTCGAGGACCTGATCGTGCTGGTGGCGCTCTATCGCCCGGGGCCGATGGCGAATATTCCGACCTATTGCGCGCGCAAGACAGGCCTCGAGCCGATCGGCTATTTGCATCCGAAGCTCGAGCCGATTTTGCGGCCGACTTACGGCATCATCACCTATCAGGAACAAGTCCAGCAGATCGCGCGCGACCTCGCCGGCTACAGCCTCGGCAAGGCCGATATTTTGCGCCGCGCCATGGGCAAGAAAGACCGCAAGGAGATGGCGTCGCAACGCGGCGATTTCATCGCCGGCGCCGTCGAGCGCGGCATCGGGCGCGCCGATGCCGAAGCGATCTTCGATACCTGCGCGAAATTCGCCGAATACGGCTTCAACAAATCGCACTCGGCGCCTTATGCGCTGCTCACCTATCAAACCGCCTATATGAAGGCCAACCACCCGGTCGAGTT
The DNA here is from genome assembly GCA_963807125.1 of uncultured Alphaproteobacteria bacterium. Lineage (GTDB taxonomy): Bacteria > Pseudomonadota > Alphaproteobacteria > Rhizobiales > Xanthobacteraceae > BOG-931. Next base: position 94,988 of record CAWEAH010000007.1, on the reverse strand, counting down.
CCTGGCGGCGTCGATGACGCTCGACATGGGCAATACCGACAAGCTCTCCGAATTCCGCGCCGAGGCCGAGCGGCTCGGCATCAAGGTCGAGCCGCCGTCGATCAACCGGTCCGGCGTCACCTTCGAAGTCGCCGACAACACGATCTATTATGCGCTGGCCGCGCTGCGCGGCGTCGGCCGCCAGGCGGTCGATGCCATCGTCGCCGCGCGCGCTGACAAGCCGTTCGGCGATCTGGCCGATTTCGGCCGCCGCATCAATCCGCGCGCGGTCAATAAGCGCGTTTTGGAAAGCCTGGTCGCCGCCGGCGCCTTCGATTCGATCGAGCCGAACCGCGCCCGCGCCAATGCCGCCGTCGATACGCTGTTGGCGACCGCCCAGCGCACTCAGGACGATGCGGCGCGCGGCCAGTCGGAACTGTTCGGCGGTGCCGCCTCGGCCACGCCGATCGCGCTGCCGGCGGCTGGAGCCCTGGCTGCCGGCCGAACGGCTGCAGCGCGAATATGAAGCGGTCGGATTTTTTCTGTCCGGCCATCCGCTCGACGACTATGCCGCGGCGCTCAAGCGGCTGCGGGTGCAAAGCTGGGCCGAATTCGCCCGCGCGGTGAAGAACGGCGCAGGCGCCGGCCGCGTCGCCGGCACCGTGGTGGCGCGGACCGAGCGGCGCACCAAGAGCGGCAGCAAAATGGGCATCATCGGCCTGTCCGATCCTACCGGCCATTACGAGGCGGTGCTGTTCGCCGAAGGCCTCGCGCAATATCGCGATCTCCTCGAGCCGGGCACGGCCGTGCTGCTCTTTCTCACCGCCGAGGTTCAAGCCGACGAGGTTCGCGCCCGCATCCAGTCGGTCGAGCCGCTCGATGAGGCCGCCGCCAAGATGCAGCGCGGCTTGCGCGTGTTCCTGCGCGATCCGGAGCCGCTCTCCAGCGTCGCCAAGCGGCTCGATGGCATGAAAAGCGGCGGCCGCAACGGCGCCGACGCCGCACAACAATCGGGCGAGGGCGAAGTCAGCATGGTGCTGCTGTTGAAGAACGGCAGCGAGGTGGAAGTGAAGCTGCCGGGCCGCTTTAAGGTCTCGCCGCAGATCGCCGGCGCGATCAAGGCGGTGACCGGCGTGGTCACGGTCGAAGCGCTTTAGCGCGCTTTAATCATTGCGCATTGCGCGACGTCGATATCGATCGCATTGCGCTTTAATTCGCGGCGTCACGACAATATATATCAGGCTCCCACTCGATATCGGGCCCCCACACGGCGCGGTTTTCGCGAGTTCTCCGGCTTACGGCAATCAAAAGAATGGCGCCGCTTCTCCAGCTCAAAGGCATTGCACTCACCTTCGGCGGGACTCCGCTGCTGACCGACGCCGAACTGACGGTCGGCGCCGGCGAGCGGGTCTGCCTGGTTGGGCGTAACGGCTCCGGTAAATCGACACTGTTGAAGATGGCGACGGGCCTGGTCGAGCCCGACCGCGGCTCGATTTTCCTGCAGCCGGGCGCGCTGGTGCGCTATTTGCCCCAGGAGCCTGACTTCTCCGGCTTCCCCTCGACGCTCGCTTACGTCGAAGCCGGATTGCGGCCGGGCGACGGCGATTATGCCGCGCGCGCGATGCTGGAGCAGCTCGGGCTTACCGGAAGCGAAGAGCCCGCCCATCTTTCCGGCGGCGAGGCGCGCCGCGCGTCGCTGGCGCGGGTTCTGGCCGCTTCGCCCGATATTCTCCTCCTCGACGAACCGACCAACCATCTCGATTTGACCACCATCGAATGGCTGGAGCGGGCGCTGGACGAAAGCCGCGCCGCGCTTGTCCTGATCAGTCACGATCGCAGGCTCTTATCGACGCTGTCGCGCAGCACCGTCTGGCTCGACCGCGGCTCGACGCGGCGGCTCGATCGCGGTTTCACCCATTTCGAGGAATGGCGCGACGCGATTCTGGCGGAAGAAGAGCGTGAACAGCACAAGCTCGGCCGCAAAATCGTCGCCGAGGAACACTGGATGCGCTACGGCGTCACCGGTCGGCGCAAACGCAATATGCGTCGGGTCGGAGAATTGCGGGCGCTGCGCGACGCGCGCCGCGACTATCGGGCCGTCGCCGGCAATGCCACGATGATCGCGAGCAGCGCAACGCCGTCGGGGGCGCTGGTGATCGACGCCGTGGAGCTGGGCAAATCCTACGGCGCAACGCCGATCGTCCGCGATTTCTCCATCCGCGTGCGGCGCGGTGACCGCATCGGCATCGTCGGACCGAATGGCAGCGGCAAGACCACCTTGATCAATGTGTTGACCGGCGTGACGGCGCCGGATCGTGGCACGGTACGGCTCGGTTCGGCGCTGGAGATTGCGGCGCTCGATCAACACCGCGACAGCCTCGATCCCGGCGTGACAGCGACGCAAGCCCTAACGGGTGGCGACGAGTCGCGGCGGCAATGGCGACAGCGTGATGGTCAACGGCAAGCCAAAGCACGTCATCAGTTATCTGAAGGATTTTCTGTTCACGAGCGAGCAGGCGCAAACGCCCGCTCGGCAAGCTGTCGGGCGGCGAGCGCGGCCGGTTGATGCTGGCGAAGGTGCTCGCCAAGCCTTCAAACCTTCTGGTGCTCGACGAGCCGACCAACGATCTCGATATGGAGACGCTCGACGTTCTGGAGGACATGCTGGCCGAATACAAAGGAACGGTTCTCCTGATCAGCCACGATCGCGATTTTCTCGACCGCTTGGTGAGCGCCGTGATCGCGCCGGATGGCGATGGGCGGTGGATCGAATATGCCGGCGGCTACAGCGACATGCTGGCGCAGCGCGGCGCCGATCTGGCGCGCCGCGAGCAAAAGCCCGGCGCGCGCAAGGCGCCCGCTGAAGCGTCTTCGCGACCGCGGCTCCCGCGCGCGGTGAAACGCCGGCTTGCATTCAAGGACAAGCACGCCCTTGAAACGCTGCCGGAAACGATCGCGGCCCTGCACACGCAAGCAAACGCGCTGCAGGCCACGCTCGAAGAGCCCGGTTCTATGCGCGCGACCGTCTTGGCTTCGAACAAGCGACGGCGGCGCTCGGCGATCTCCAGCGCAAGATCGCGGCAGCGGAGAATCGATGGCTGGAGCTTGAAATCCTGCGCGAAGAAATCGCCGGTGCCGGCGATCCGGCATAATGACGGTTTCCCCTCGCCATTTAGCGCGGCGCACGATAAGAAACCCGCCGCATCATCCCCCCACCATTTTGGCGGCACCTGGAATTCCCGGCATGCTTCGGATTGAGAATCTCGTTTTTGACGCGTGGGGCCGGCGCTTTTTCGATGGGGCGAGCGTGGCGATTCCGTCCGGCACCAAGGTCGGCCTGGTCGGCCGCAACGGGGTCGGCAAATCGACGCTGTTCAAGATCATCCGCGGCGATCTCGCGGCGCTCAGCGGCGATATCCTCCTGCCGAAGTCGGCGCGGATCGGCTCGGTCGATCAGGAACATCCGGCGACGCCGGTGACGCTCCTCGACACGGTGCTCGCCGCCGACACCAGGCGCGAAGAGCTCAATGCTGCGCTTGAGGTCGCTGCGCCGGAAGAGATGGCGGAAATCTATCAGCATCTTGCCACGATCGACGCCGATCGCGCGCCGGCGCGCGCCGCCGAAATCCTCAACGGGCTGGGCTTTAGCACCGCCGACCTGCAGCGCCCGATGGCGGAGTTTTCCGGCGGCTGGCGCATGCGGGTGGCGCTCGCCGCGGCGCTGTTCGCCGAACCCGATCTGCTCCTGCTCGACGAGCCGACCAATTATCTCGACCTCGAAGGCGCGCTCTGGCTCGAAGCGCGGCTGAAGAAATATCCGAACACGGCGCTGATCATCAGCCACGACCGCGAGCTCCTTAACAACTCGGTCGACGCGATCCTGCATCTGAGCGCGGGCAAGCTCGAACTGTACAGCGGCGGCTATAATCAATTCGAGACGCGGCGCGCGGAAAAGTCGCGGCTACAGACGGCGACGCGGGCGAAACAGGAAGCCGAGCGCGCGCATTTGCAGAGATTCATCGATCGCTTCCGGGCCAAGGCGAGCAAAGCGACGCAGGCGCAGTCGCGCATCAAGCGTCTGGCCAAGCTCGAACCGATCGCGGAGGTGGTCGAGGAGCGCGTCGCGCCTTTCACTTTGCCGTCGCCGACACGGCCGCTGGCGCCGCCGCTTGTGGCGCTCGAGAGCGCTTGCGTCGGCTATGACGGCAAGCCGGTGCTTGCGCAATCTCAATCTGCGGCTCGACGTCGACGACCGCATCGGGCTTCTTGGCGTCAACGGCGCCGGCAAATCGACCTTCGCCAAGATGTTGGCGGGTGCACTGCCGCTGTTGTCGGGCCAGATGAACGCGCGAGCAGCGTCTGCGCGTCGGCTGGTTTCATCAACATCAGATCGAGGCGCTCGATCCTGCCGATACGCCGCTCGAAATCCTGCGGCGCGAGCGGCCCGAGGACAGCAAATCCTCGCGCCGTTCCAGGCTGGCGCAGTTCGGTCTGTCGTTCGACAAGCAGGAGACGACGGTTGCCAACCTCTCCGGCGGCGAGCGAGCGCGGCTTCTCCTCAATCTCGTCGCCATGGCGGCGCCGCATCTTTTGATCCTCGACGAGCCGACCAACCATCTCGATATCGACAGCCGCCGTGCGCTCCTTGATGCGCTCAACGACTATGAAGGCGCGGTCATTCTCATCACCCATGACCGCTCGCTGATCGAGCTCGTCGCCGACCGGCTATGGCTGACCGCCGACGGCGAATCAAGCCGTTCGCCGGCGATATGGACGATTATGCGCGGTTCGTGCTCGAGCGGGCGAAAACCGGCATTGCGCCGGCGCAAGCGGACGCGGGCATGCAAACGGGCGAGGAAGCCGGCGCGCCGGCGGCCTTCGACGCCGCGGCCGCCGCCCGGCTAGCGGCTAAAAAGGCCAAGCAAAAGCGCCGTCGGCGGGTAGCGCTTTAGCGCCGGCCGGCAAGGTTCAAGTTGCGTCTGGCGGGGTCTATCCCTATATAAGGCGCCCAACTTCACACGCGGATCTTGGCCTTAAACAGCCGTCCGGTGTCCGGCCAAACGGGTTTCCCGAAAGGCCGGACTCAGCGGTCCGCGGCGGATCAACCGGAGAATGACAATGTCGCTGCCCGACTACAGCATGCGCCAGCTTTTGGAAGCTGGCGTTCATTTCGGCCATCAATCCCATCGTTGGAACCCGAAGATGGCCGAGTACATCTTCGGCACCCGTAACAATATTCACATCATCGACCTGACCCAATCGGTGCCGATGCTGCACCGCGCCTTGCAGGCGGTCAGCGACACCGTCGCGCAAGGCGGCCGCATCCTGTTCGTCGGCACCAAGCGCCAGGCGCAGGACCCGGTCGCGGAAGCGGCCAAGCGCTCCGCCCAATATTACGTCAATTCGCGCTGGCTCGGCGGCACGCTGACCAACTGGAAGACGGTGTCGAATTCGATCAAGCGGCTGCGCACGCTCGAAGAGATGCTGTCGTCGAACGAAGCCCAGGGCTACACCAAGAAGGAGCGGCTGACCTTGCAGCGCGAGCGCGACAAGCTCGACCGCGCGCTCGGCGGCATCAAGGACATGGGCGGGCTCCCCGATCTGGTCTTTGTCATCGACACCAACAAGGAAGACATTGCGATCAAGGAAGCGCGCCGGCTCAACGTGCCGGTCGCTGCCATCGTCGACACCAATTGCGATCCCGACGGCATCACTTACGTCGTGCCCGGCAACGACGATGCCAGCCGGGCGATTTCGCTCTATTGCGATCTGATCGCCAAGGCCGCCATCGACGGCATTTCGCGGGCGCAAGGCTCCCATGGCGTCGATATCGGCGCTCAGGCCGAGCCGGTGGTGGCCGAGGAAATACCGGCCGAGACCAGCAAGCTCGGTTTCGAGCCGCTGTCAGGCCCGCGCGGCGTTGCCGACGATCTCAAGAAACTGCCCGGCGTTTCGCCGGCGATCGAGAAGCAGCTCAACGACCTCGGCATCTTCCATTTTCAGCAGCTCGCCGAGCTGTCGCCGACGGCCGCGCATAATGTCGGCGAGGAAGTCGGCCTGCCGGGCCGCGTCGAGAGTTGGGTCACCAAGGCGAAAGAGCTTACCGCCGAGGAAGTTTAGTCGGCCTCAAGCGCTGTTATTGCGAGGAGCCAAGCAACCAAGCAATCCGGGCGTCGGCTTTCAGAGGACCTGGATGGCTGCGGCGCGAGCCGCGTCACGATCGCGAACAAAGCGAATAAGGATAGTAGATCCATGAATACCCCGATCAGCGCATCCATGGTCAAGGAGCTGCGTGAGCAGACCGGAGCCGGCATGATGGATTGCAAGGCGGCACTTGCAGAATCCGGCGGCAATCTCGAAGCGGCGGTCGATTGGCTGCGTAAAAAGGGTCTGTCCAAGGCGGCCAAGAAAGCGGGGCGGGTGGCTGCTGAGGGTCTGGTCGGCGTTGCCGTCTCGGCCAACAAGGGAATTCTCGTCGAGGTGAATTCCGAGACCGATTTTGTGGCCCGCAACGATCTGTTCCAGGGCCTCGTCAAGATGATCGCGGATGCAGCCCTCACAGCCGGCCCCGACGTCGAGAAGATACTCGCCGCCCGCGCCGGCAGCATCACGATCGCCGACGCCGTCGCCGATACCATCGCCAAGGTCGGCGAGAACATGACGTTGCGCCGTGCCGCCGGGCTGTCGGTCGGCAAGGGCGTCGTCGCAAGCTACGTGCACAGTTCGGTAAGCGACGGACTTGGCCGCATCGGCGTGATCGTCGCCATGGAATCCGTCGGCGATGCGGACGAGCTGAAGGCGTTCGGCCGGCTCGTGGCGATGCATGTGGCATCCGCCAATCCGCAGGCGATCGATCCATCCGGTCTCGATGCGGCGACCGTCGAGCGCGAAAAGAACGTGCTGGCCGATAAATTCAAGGCGCAGGGCAAGCCCGCCGCGATGATCGAAAAGATCGTCGAGTCCGGCCTCAAGACTTTCTACAAGGAAGTCTGCCTGCTCGAACAGGCCTTCATTTTCGACGAGAAGGGCAAGCAGAGCGTGGCCCAGGCGGTCAAGGAAGCCGAGGCCAAAGCCGGGGCACCGATCGGGATTTCGGGCTTCAAGCGCTTTTCGCTCGGCGAAGGCGTCGAGCGGCCGGGCGGGGATTTCGGCGGCGAGGTCGCGGCCTTGGCCGGCGCGCACTAATCCACCGCGCCCGTTGGGTTTCGCCGGCAAATACGCTAGCCCTTGACGCCACGTCCAGGGAATCGGGCGAGGGGCGGAACAGCGCCATGGCGAAATCGAAATATCGGCGGGTGATCGTCAAGCTCTCCGGTGAAGCCTTAAGCGGCCCGGAAAAGTTCGGCATCCACCAGCCGACCATCGACCGTTTCGCCGCCGACCTCATCGCCGCCCATGGCCTCGGCATCGATCTGGGCGTCGTGGTTGGCGGCGGTAACGTGCTGCGCGGTGCCAAAGTCTCCGAGGATGGCCTGTCGCGCCCCACCGCCGACGCTATGGGCATGCTGGCGACCGTGATGAATGCCTTGGTGCTGGTGGCGGCGATCGAGCGCGCCGGCGCCAGTGCGCGGGCCATGTCGGCGCTGATCATGCCCCAGGTCTGCGAGACCTATGAGCGGGCGAGCGCGCTGCGCCATCTGGAGGACAATCGCATCATCGTTTTCGCCGGCGGCACCGGAAACCCGTATTTTACCACCGACACGACGGCGGTCCTGCGCGCGGCGGAAATGGAGTGCGACGCCGTGCTCAAAGCGACCGACGTCGACGGCGTCTATACCGCCGACCCTAAAAAGGATCCCAAGGCCAAGCGCTACGAGCGCCTCGACCACCAGGAAGCGCTCGACCGGCGCCTGAAAATCATGGATGCCGCGGCCTTCGCGCTTGCCCAGGAAAACCGTATGCCTATCATCGTGTTCTCGATCCGGGAGCACGGCGCGATCGAGGGCGTTCTGCGCGGCAAAGGGCATTTCACCACCGTCGGTTAGCGTTTCGCCCGTTCGGTGCCGATAGTCAGGAGCGTGTGATGGCAGAAACGACTTTCGACATGAGCGATCTCAAGCGGCGCATGCAGGGCGCCATTGCCTCGCTCAGGCAGGAACTGTCGGGCTTGCGCACCGGGCGCGCCTCGCCCGCTTTGCTCGATCACGTTCAGGTCGAGGCCTATGGCAGTCACATGCCGCTCAATCAGCTCGCCACCATCAGCGTGCCGGAGCCGCGCCTGCTCAACGTCCAGGTCTGGGACCGGTCCATGGTCCACGCGGTCGAGAAGGCGATCTCGGCCGCCAATCTGGGCCTCACTCCCTCGACCGAAGGGCAGGTTTTGCGATTGCGTATCCCGGAGCTCAACGAGGAGCGGCGTCGCGAGATCGTGAAAGTAGCGCACAAATATACCGAGGGCGCCCGTGTGGCGGTCCGCCACGTCCGCCGCGACGGATTGGACCTTCTCAAGAAGCTCGAGAAAGATCACAAGATCAGCGAAGACGAACACAACCGCCACGCCGCCGAAGTGCAAAAGGTGACGGATACGACAATTGCCGAAGTGGAGAAATTACTCGCCGGCAAGGAAAAGGAGATTATGACGGTGTGAGCGACGCGGCCGGTCCGAGAAGCAAGGTGACGCCGCCGTTGCATGCGACGCGCAACGGCTTCGATGTGCCGCGACATGTCGGCATCATCATGGACGGCAACGGGCGCTGGGCGTCCGCTCGCGGCCTGCCGCGGGTCGAAGGCCATCGCCGCGGCGTCGAAGCGCTGCGCAAGACGGTGCGGGCGGCGAGCGACCTGGGCATCGGCTTCCTGACGATCTTTTCGTTCAGCTCGGAGAATTGGTCACGGCCGCAGTCGGAAGTGCGCGATCTGATGCTGCTGTTGCGCCGCTTCATCCGCAATGATCTTGCCGAATTGCACAAGAGCAATGTGCGGGTCCGCATCATCGGCGAGCGCGATGACCTCTCCGGCGATATCCGCAGTCTGCTCGAAGAAGCCGAGGACCTGACCCGCCACAATGACGGACTCACACTCGTGGTGGCTTTCAATTACGGCGCGCGGCAGGAGATTGCCCGCGCAGCGCGCCGCCTCGCGGTTGAAGTGGCGCAGGGTCGTTTAGCCGCCGAAGCCATCACGCCGGAGCTTTTGGCGCAGCATCTCGATGCGCCCGACGATTCCCGACCCCGACGTGATTATCCGCACCAGCGGCGAGCAGCGGCTGTCCAACTTCCTGCTCTGGCAAGCCGCCTATAGCGAGTTCGTCTTCGTTGCGCTCCATTGGCCGGATTTCGACCGCGCCGCGCTCGAAGGCGCCATTGCCGAATACCGCCGCCGCGAACGCCGCTTCGGCGGCCTGATTGCTCAGACAGGGTCGTGATCAAACTGGACCGGCACGACGCCTTCGCAGACGGATCCGCAGCCGCCGCCGGCAGCACATCGCGTTTCATGCCGCGGCTGGTGTCCGCTTTGGTGCTGGCGCCGGTCGCGATCGCTGCGGCTTATCTCGGCGGCTGGGTGTTTGTCTGCGCCTTCGGCATCGCGGCGATCGTGGTTCTGTGGGAATGGACCGCGCTGGTGTTCGGCGATGCCGAACCGCGCGTGCTGGTGCCCGGTACTGGCGCGATACTCCTGGCCGCGGGGCTGGCCGGAGAAAGACAAGCCGCCGCCGCGCTCGGGATCATCGCACTGGGAACGCTGCTCGCGGCGGGCGGCGTGGCGGCCTGGCCGCCGCGGCGCTTCCCGGCGGTCAATTCGCCGGCATGGGGGGCCGCGGGCGTCATCTATGCGGGGGCGGCGCTTCTTGGTCCGCTGCTCTTGCGCGCCGATCCGGAGCTCGGATTTGCCGCGGTTCTCTACCTGTTCGCGATCGTATGGGCGACCGACATTCTTGCGTATCTGGTCGGACGCGCCGTCGGCGGCCCGCTGCTTTGGCCTGGGCTTAGTCCGAAGAAGACCTGGGCGGGCGCCGCCGGGGGCTTGGCTGGGGGGGTTGCCGCAGGGATCGCGGTCGCCTATGCGAGCGTTGGAACCGCCCCCCTAGTCGCGGGCGTTTTGGCTTTGATCCTCTCTCTCCTGGCGCAAGGCGGCGACCTATTGGAATCCGCGGTGAAACGGCAATTCGGTGCCAAAGATGCAAGCCACATCATTCCCGGCCACGGGGGTGTCATGGACCGTCTGGACGGCTTCTTGGTGGCGGCATTGATGGCCGTCGCGATTGGTTCGTTGCATCGCGGGCTAGCCACACCGGCCCAGGGCTTACTGCTATGGTAGCCGCGGCGTGGTCAGTGCGATGAAACACAAACGGCCGGCAGCGATGGCCAAAATCGCCCATGAGCAACCCGAGCGGGCGCCGGCGCCGCGCTCGGTGACGCTGCTCGGCGCGACCGGCTCGATCGGGTCGAGCACCGCCGATCTGTTGCGGCGCGACGCTGCCCGTTATCGGGTCGAGGCGGTGACGGCGCATCGCGAGGCGGCGGCGCTGGCGCGGCTCGCGCGCGAGCTTAACGCGCGCTTTGCCGCGGTCGCCGACCCGGAAGCCTATGCCGAGCTCAAAGCCGAATTGTCCGGTTCCGGCATCGAGGCGGCGGCCGGGCCGGCGGCGATCGTGGAGGCGGCGCTCCGACCTGCCGACTGGGTGATGGCGGCGATCACCGGGGCGGCGAGCCTGGCCCCGACATTGGCCGCCGCCGAGCGCGGCGCGACCGTGGCGCTGGCGAATAAGGAATGTCTCGTTTGCGCCGGCGCCTTGTTCATGCGCCGCGCGGCCGCCATGGGCGCCACGGTGCTGCCGGTGGATTCCGAACATAATGCGATCTTCCAGGCCATGAGTGCCGGCCGGCGGGAAGATATTCGCCGCATCGTGCTGACCGCCTCCGGCGGACCGTTTCGCACCTGGCCGCTCGACGCCATTCGCAAGGTCACGCTGGAACAGGCGTTAAAACATCCGACTTGGACCATGGGACCGAAAATCACCATCGATTCCGCAACACTGATGAATAAAGGCCTCGAACTCATCGAGGCCCATCACCTGTTCGCGCTCGGTCCGGATCAGCTCGATGTCGTCGTACATCCTCAGTCGATCGTGCATGGCCTGGTCGAATTTCGCGACGGCTCCGTCATTGCGCAGCTCGGCTCGCCGGATATGCGGATTCCGATTTCGCATTGCCTGGCTTGGCCGGTGCGGATGGGCACTCCGGCGCAGCGCCTGGATCTGGCGAAAGTGGCGAGCCTGACCTTCGAAGAGCCCGATATGACGAAATTCCCGGCATTGGCACTGGCCCGCCGGGCGTTGGCGGCGGGAGGCGCCGCCCCGACTATCCTCAATGCGGCAAACGAGGTCGCGGTCCGGGAATTTCTCGATCGGCGGCTCGGTTTTTGCGGCATTGCCGCCCTGGTCGAAGCGACAATTGAGGCTTGCGAGCGCCGTGGCGGCATGGCGGAGCCCCAATCGGTCGACCAGGCTCTGGCCATTGACCATAATGCAAGAAGGATCGCCGGCGACCTGCTGCCCGAAATTGCCGCAATGGCATCCTAGCGTTAAGAATTGGGACGGGCACGTCGGGGGCGTCAGGCGAGAGTCATGGGGTCGTATTTGTTGTCGCATTTGCATGCGCTGGGGGGAGGCGTGGTCGGTTACCTCGTCCCTTTTCTATTCGTCCTCAGCCTTGTGGTGTTTTTTCACGAACTCGGCCATTTCCTGGTCGCTCGCCTGTGCGGCGTGCGAATTTTGGTGTTCTCCATCGGTTTCGGCCCGGAGATCGTCGGGTTTAACGATCGGTATGGCACGCGCTGGAAGATCGCGACCATTCCGCTCGGCGGTTATGTGAAATTCTTCGGCGACGAGAACGCCGGCAGCGTTCCGGACGCGCCGCGTCTGGAGGCCATGAATCCCAATGAGCGCGCCCACAGCTTCTTCTTTCAGCCGGTGCTCAAGCGCGCAGCCATAGTCGTTGCCGGGCCGCTCGCCAATTTCGTTCTCGCCATCGTTATTTTTGCGACGATCTTTGCGCTGTATGGGCGCCAAACCATGAGCGCGCGTGTGGATACGGTTCAGCCCGACAGCCCCGCCGCGGCGGCGGGCTTCCAACCCGGCGATACCGTGGTCGCGATTGACGGCAAGGCCATCGCCAATTTCGAGGACATGCAGCGCATCGTCAGCGACAGCGCCGGCGAGACGTTGCAGATCAAGGTCGATCGCAAGGGCACACCGATCGTTCTCACGGCCACGCCGCAGTTGAAAGAGGTCAAGGACAATTTCGGCAATGAGCATCGGATGGGCATTCTCGGCATAACCCGTTCGACGGCCGCCGGCGATCTAAAGCCCCAGCCGGTGCCGCCCCCGCAAGCACTCGTTATGGGGGTTCAGGAAACCTGGTTCGTGATCGACCGCACGCTCACTTACATCGGCGGCGTGGTGGTGGGGCGTGAGGCCGCCGATCAACTGGGCGGTCCGATCCGGATCGCCCAGATTTCAGGCGAGGTCGCGACCATCGGTTTTGTCGCATTGATCCATCTTGCTGCCGTACTTTCGGTCTCCATCGGTCTCCTGAACCTGTTTCCGATTCCTTTGCTCGATGGCGGTCATCTTTTGTTCTATTCGATCGAGGCGATGCGCGGGCGGCCGCTATCGGAGCGGGCTCAGGAGGTAGGGTTTCGAATTGGTCTCGCGATCGTCGTAATGTTGATGATATTTGCAACTTTCAATGACATCGTTCACTTGAGGACCTCTTGATCGGCGCCTCAAACGGGCTCACGGGCGTGGCATTCGCAGTGCGGGGATGATAGAAGTGACAGAAATATCAAGACAAATTCGATACCAACCGGCAAGAACCGAGGGAGATTTCTGAGTAACCCGCCACTGGGGGCGGCCACGAGGGGTAAAGGGCGCGTTGCGCATGGGCATGTGTGTGCGGGTAAAACGGGGGCTTGTCGTGGCCGGCTTGCTCCTGGCTATGGCCGTTTGCGGCCTTTGGGCGAACGCTGCCGTTGCGGCGCCGCCCGACGGCGGCCTGACCGCAAGTTCGATCGTCGTCCAAGGCAACCGCCGCATCGATGCCGATACGGTGCGCTCCTATTTCAAGGCGGCGCCCGGCGAGCATCTCGACGCGGCGAAAATCGATGCCGCCCTCAAAGCTCTCTATGCGACGGGCCTTTTTCAAGACGTGCGCATCTCGCAAGCCGGCGGCAAGCTGATCGTGACGGTGGTGGAGGCGCCGGTCATCAACAAGATCGCCTTCGAAGGCAATTACCGTCTCAAGGACGAGCAACTGCTGGAAGAAATCCAGTCCAAAGAGCGCGGCGCGCTGTCGCGCGCCAAAGTGCAGGCCGATACTCAGCGCATCATTGAAATTTATCAGCGCAACGGGCGCTTCGACGTCAAGGTGGTGCCGCAGATCATCGAGCGGCCGAACGACCGCGTCGATTTGATTTTCCAGATCACCGAGGGCGAGAAGACCGGGATCAAGCATATCGTCTTTATCGGCAATAGGGCCTATCCCGACTGGCGACTGAAGCAGGTCATCAAGACCGCCGAGTCGAACTGGTTGAGCTTCCTGCAGACGACCGACGTTTACGATCCCGACCGCATCGAGGCGGATCGCGACCTGATCCGGCGCTTTTATCTCAAACATGGCTACGCCGACGTTCAGGTGATTTCGGCGACCGGCGAATACGATCCGGCGCAGAAGGGCTTTATCGTCACCTTCACGATCGAGGAAGGACCGCTGTACCATTTCGGCAAAATCGATATTCAATCCAACGTCCGCGCGATCGCAGCCGAGACGTTGCGCGGCGATCTGCAGATGTCCGCAGGCCAGGTCTACAACGGCGAGGCGATCGAGAAGACGGTCGAGAATATGACCATCGCGCTGGCGCAACGCGGCTATCCGTTCGGTACGGTCCGGCCGCGCGGCGATCGCAATCCGACGACCAGAACCATCGGCGTCACTTTCGTGGTCGACGAAGGTCAGCGTGCTTACGTGGAGCGCATCAATATCCGGGGCAATTATCGCACCCGCGATTATGTGATCCGCCGCGAAATGGATATCAACGAAGGCGACCCGTATAACCGCGCGCTGGTCGACCGCGCCGAACGGCGCATCAAGAACTTGAACTTCTTCAAGTCGGTCAAGATCACCGATGAACCCGGCTCGGCGCCCGATCGGGTGGTTATCAATGTCGATGTCGTAGAGCAGCCGACCGGCGACTTCTCGGTGATGGGCGGTTATTCGACCGCCGAGGGCTGGTTGGCGGAAGTTTCGGTGCAGGAGCGCAACCTGTTGGGCACCGGCCGGTTCGCCAGGGCCGCTGCGACCTATGGCGAATATATCCGCAGCGTCGAGCTCAGCTACGCCGAGCCTTATTTCCTCGATACCCGTTCCAGCATGGGCGTCGATCTGTTCGCCAAAGAGACGCTCCCCAGCACTTATCTGTCGTACGGAACGGAATCTTACGGCGGCACGCTGAAATGGGGCATCCCGCTGCGAGAGGACCTCGCATTTCAGTTGCGATACTCGGCCTTTACGCAGAAAATCACGCTGCCGTCCTATTTGAACGACTGCAACAACATCAATCCGGATTTTGTGTCTACTTTTCCGACACCGTCAGCCATCGCCGCAGCCGGCTCGCCATACCCCCCCACATCGTTGAGCTGCTTCTATTACGGTCAGGCTTCGCTGCCCGTGCGTGTCGAGCTCGCCGACGGCTCCTATCTGACGTCGATGTTCGGTTACGGGTTTAGCTACAACACGCTCGACAACAACAAGAATCCGACCAGCGGCGTGTATGTCAGCTTCGGTCAGGATTTCGCCGGCGCCGGCGGCGATGCCGCTTACATTCGCTCGACGTTCGACACGAAGGCTTACTATGAGGTCGTCACCGACCTCGTCAGCATCGTGCATCTGCAGGCCGGCGACATGATCGGCTTGAACAAATGCCCGACTGGCGAATGCAGCTCGAGCGATGGCTATGTGCGCATGCTCGACGACTTCAAGATGGGACCGAATCTGGTGCGCGGCTTCCAGCCGGCCGGCATCGGTCCGCGCGATATCACACCCGGTACGAGTGACGACAATGTTGGCGGCACGATGTATTGGGGCGCCAGCCTCGAATTCCAGTATCCGTTCTATTTCCTGCCCAAGGATAGCGGATTCCGCGGCGCCGTCTTCATCGATAGCGGCTCGGTGTGGGGTTATAAGGGCGAGACCGCGTACCCGGCGACCGGTGAAATCAACGGCACCATAAGCGCGACCTATCCAGGCGCCGTCGGCCCGCCGCCAGTACCGGCTCTTACGATCCGGCGCTTGCCTGCCAGTGTGGCATGCAATATGCCGACGACCCCTCGGTGCGCATGTCGGCCGGCGCCAGCATCATCTGGGATTCGCCGTTCGGGCCGTTGCGCTTCGATTTCGCCTATCCGTTCCTCAAGAAATATTACGACCGCACGCAATTCTTCGCCTTCGGCGGCGGAACGCAATTCTGATCGCGGCGTAAGCGCTACTCCGGACGGCTATGCCCGATTTTGTCAAACCGGATTGCGAGCTGACGACGGGCGAGATCGCCGCGCTGACCCGCGCCACGCTGCGCGACGGCGATCCGGCCGACCGGCGTATCTGCAATGTCGCGCCGCTCGACACCGCCGCCGCGGCCGACATTAGTTTTCTCGACAGCGCAAAATATCTCGGCGAGCTTGCCGTCACGCGCGCCGGCGCTTGCCTGATCGCGCCGCGTTTTGCGGCGTCGGCTCCGCCCGGCATTGCGGTGCTGGAGACGCCGCATCCTTATCCGGCCTTTGTCGCGGTGACCCGCGCTTTGTTTGCCGGCATGCTCCGTCCGACGTCGCTCTACGGCATCGGCGGGCGGGCCACCTCGGCGCATGTGCACCATACCGCGCGCCTCGAAGCCAACGTCACCATCGATCCGCTTGCCGTGATCGGCCCGCGGGCGCAGATCGGCGCCGGAACCGCAATCGCCGCCGGCGCCGTCATCGGTCCGGACGTCTGTGTCGGACGCGATTGCGCCATCGGCGCCGGTGCGACGCTCCAGCACGCGCTCGTCGGCGACCGCGTCATCGTCCATCCCGGGACCCGCATCGGTCAGGACGGCTTTGGCTATCTGCCGTCGCCGCGCGGCCATCAGAAGATTCCGCAAATCCGCCGCGTCATCATTCAAGATGACGTCGAGATCGGCGCCAACACCACGATCGATCGCGGCGCTATTCGCGACACCGTCATTGGCGAAGGCACCAAGATCGACAATCTGGTGCAAATCGGACACAACTGCTCGATCGGAAGAGGTTGTTTGATCGTGTCGCAAGTCGGCATATCGGGCAGCGTGACGATTGGAGATTTTGCCGTGTTGGCCGGACAGGTCGGAGTGGCCGACCACGTGACCATCGGCGCCGGCGCCGTGCTGGGCGGCAAAGCCGGGGTCATGACCGACGTTCCGCCCGGTGCGCGATGGGGCGGCTTTCCGGCCGAGCCGGGTCTCGATTGGAAGCGCGGCATTGCCCTGATGCGCCGGATGGTGCGAAGCGCCCGCAAATCGGAAAAAATATCCGGGGGAGACGCCGAATGAGCGCGACAACCGCGGAAGCGGCCGACATCCATGAGATCCTGCGGCTGTTGCCGCATCGTTATCCGTTCCTCATGATCGATCGCATCGTCGACATCCAAGGCGAGGAGCACGGCATCGGCATCAAAAACGTCACATTCAATGAGCCGCAATTTCAGGGGCACTTTCCGGGAAACCCGGTGATGCCGGGCGTGCTGCTGATCGAGGGCATGGCGCAGACGGCCGGCGTGCTGTGTTTGCGTCAGATGAGTTCGAGCGAACGCCATCGCGCCGTGTATTTCCTCACTATCGACAAGGCGAAATTTCGTAAGCCGGCCGTGCCGGGCGATATCGTCGAATATCACGTCAACAAGATCGCGCACCGCCGCAACATGTGGTGGTATCGCGCCGAGGCCAAGGTCGATGGCGCGCTGATCGCCGAAGCCGAAGTCGGCGCGATCATCACCGAGGCCTAAATGGCGATCGATCCGACCGCCCGCGTTGCCGACGGCGCGCGCCTAAGCCCGGACGCCGAAATCGGGCCCTACTGCATCGTCGGTCCGCAGGTCGAATTGCAATCCGGCGTGCGGCTCCTCGCCCATGTCCACATCACCGGCGTAACTACGGTCGGGCAGGGCACCGTCGTCTATCCGTTCGCTTCGCTCGGCACCCCGCCGCAATCGGTGCATTATCGCGGCGGCGCCACCCGCCTCGTCATCGGCGCGCGCTGCGAATTGCGCGAGGGCGTGACGATGAATACCGGAACCGAGGCGGGTGGCGGCATCACGCGTGTCGGCGACCGCTGCTCGTTCATGGTGGGATCGCATGTCGGCCATGACTGCGTGGTCGGCGACGACGTCACGTTTGCCAATAACGTCGTGCTCGGCGGTCATGTCATCGTCGGCAATCACACTTTTCTCGGCGGCCACGTCGCGATTCATCAATTCGTGCGTATCGGCGAAGGCGTGATGATGGCGGGAATGTCG
Source organism: uncultured Alphaproteobacteria bacterium (assembly GCA_963807125.1). Classification (GTDB taxonomy): domain Bacteria; phylum Pseudomonadota; class Alphaproteobacteria; order Rhizobiales; family Xanthobacteraceae; genus BOG-931. The sequence goes on along the minus strand of CAWEAH010000007.1, from coordinate 77,487 downwards.
GCGGCGCGCGACGACATCATTCCGTTTGGATTTGCGCTGGGCCAGACCGGTGCGCTGGTGGGACTGAACATCGTCGGCCTGCGGCGGCGTGGCGCCACCAAGGATGAGATGCACCGCCTGCGCCGCGCCTATCGCTCGTTGTTTTTCGTCGAAGGCCGCCTTACGGACCGGATCGACGCGGTTGAGCGCGAATTCACCGGCGATCCGATAGTCGGCAAGATCATCGCCTTCATCCGCGCCGGCGGCAAGCGTCCGCTGATGCGGCCGCGCGCCCGACGCGGCGCTGACGCGCCTGCCGACGATGTCGCCTGAGGCGAGGACCATACACGACGCGGCAGCCGCTTCGGCTTCGCTTGCGATCATCTGCGGCGGCGGCAGCCTTCCCGCCGCGGTCGCCGAGGCGGTGGCGAAGCGCGGCCGGCGGCCGGTGATGTTCGCCATCAAAGGCTGGGCGGACGGCACCGTGGTCGAACGCTATGCGCATCATTGGATCGCGATCGGGCAGGCCGGACGGTTTTTCCGCCTTGCGCGCGCCGAGCATTGCCGAGAAGTGCTGTTCATCGGCTCGGTGTTGCGCCCGCCGATCACGCAGTTGCGGCTGGACTGGCAGACGATCAGGGCGATGCCGGGGCTCATCCGCGCCTACCGCGGCGGCGACGACAAGCTTATTTCGGGTGTTGCGCGCATTGCCGAGCGCGGCGGCCTGCGAGTCGTCGGCATCAAGGATGTTGCTCCGGAGGTGTTGGTCCCCGAAGGTGTCTTGGGCCGCTATGCGCCGTCGCCACGGGACCGCGCCGACATCGCTCGCGCGCTTGACGTGATCGCCACGCTTGGGCCGTTCGACGTCGGGCAGGCGGCGGTCGTCGCCGACAATCATGTGCTGGCGGTGGAAGCCGCGGAAGGCACCGACAATCTTCTCAACCGCATCGCCGAGCTGCGCCGCGTCGGCCGCATCACTTCGCCACCGGGCATTGGCGTTCTGGTCAAGGCGCCGAAACCCGGCCAGGACCGGCGCTTCGATCTACCCTCGATCGGGCCGCGCACGGTGGAGAACCTCGCCCGCGCCGGCCTTGCCGGTCTCGCCGTCACCGCCGGTTCGACCATGATCGCCGAGGCCGATGCGGTGCTGGCGGCGGCCGATCGCGAGAAGATTTTCCTGGTCGGGGTGCCCGAGGATACCGCGAAATGATACCGGACGCTCAACGGCGGCCGCTGTCGATTTTCATCGTTGCGGCGGAGGAATCCGGCGACGCGCTGGGCGCGGCGCTGGCGCGGGCGCTGGTCGCGGCCGAAACGTCAGGCCTGCGGCTTTCCGGGGTCGGCGGCCATGCCATGGCAAAGGCCGGCATCGCGAGCCCGTTTCCGATCGACGAGCTTTCGATCATCGGGCTGACCGCAATACCGCGACGGCTGCCGAATATTATCCGGCGCATCCGCGAGACCGCGCAGCAAATCGTCGCCGCGCAGCCCGACGCGCTGGTCATCGTCGATAGTCCTGACTTCACCCATCGGGTCGCACGACAGGTGCGGCGGCAGGCGCCTTCGATTCCGATCCTCGACTACGTCTCGCCGTCGGTCTGGGCTTGGCGGCCGGGGCGCGCGCGCGCCATGCGCGCTTATGTCGATCAGGTGCTGGCCATCCTGCCGTTCGAGCCGGCGGTGCACCGCAAGCTCGGCGGCCCACCTTGCACCTATGTCGGTCATCCGCTGGTCGAACGCATCGCCGAACTGCGGCCCAATGCCGATGAAGCGTGTCGGCGATTGTCCGACCCGCCGCTCATTCTGGCGCTGCCGGGCAGCCGCGCCAATGAGATCCAGCGGCTTTCCTCCATTTTCGGCGACACCATCGGCCGGCTGGCCGCGCGCATCGGCGCGATTGAGCTGGTGATACCGACCGTGCCCAATGTCGTGCGGCAAGTGCGCGACGCCGTCGCCGGCTGGACGGTGAAGCCGCGTATCGTCGTCGAGCCGGCCGAGAAGTGGGCGGCCTTCCGGAGCGCGCGTGCGGCGCTGGCGGCCTCCGGCACAGTGACGCTGGAACTGGCGCTGTCCGGCGTGCCGATGGTAGCGGCCTATCGGCTGCATCCTGTCGAGGCCATCGTCGCCAGGCTGATCCGGCTGCAGGCGCGGCTGCCGAGCGTCATCCTGGCCAATCTGGTGGTCGGCGAGAACGTCGTGCCGGAATTGCTGCAGGAGGATTGCACGCCGGAGAAACTTGTTGCGGCGCTCCACCCGCTGATCGCCGATACGCCGGAGCGGCGGCGCCAAATCGAGGCCTATGGCCGTCTCGACGGCATCATGGGCGTCGGCCTCGCCGCACCGAGCGCCAAAGCCGCCGCGATCGTTCTCGATATGGCTCGCCGCGGCCGCGCCGCGACGGCTCTACCATTGCCGCAAGCATCCTGCTAAGCCGAATTCACCCTCCGATCATACGCATAAGTTGAGATGAGCCGCGCCAGTAAGGCCAAAAGACCGGTCCGGAAGTCCCCGCTCCGGGCCGCGATAACCGGTGTTTTCGGTTATGTGCCGCCCGACATACTCGGCAATGCCGAACTTGCGGAGATGGTCGAGACCAGCGACGAATGGATCACCGAACGCACCGGCATCAAGGAACGGCGCATCCTCAAAGGCAAGGGGCTCGGCACCTCGCATATGGGCGCCGAGGCGGTACGCGGGCTTTTGAGCAAGACCAAAACCGCGCCGTCGGACGTCGAACTCTTGATCTGCGCCACCACCACGCCGGACTTCGTCTTTCCGTCGACCGCCAATCTGATCTGCGACATGTGCGGCATCCGCCACATCGGCAGCTTCGACGTGCAGGCGGCCTGCTCGGGCTTCGTCTATGCACTCACCATCGCCTCGCAATTCATCGAGACCGGAAAATTCCGCAAGATCGTCGTGGTCGGCGCCGATAAGATGTCGGCGATCATCGACTATACCGACCGCGCCACCTGCGTATTGTTCGGCGACGGCGCCGGCGCGGTGCTCGTCGAGCCGAGCAGCAAATACGGCATCATCGACACGGTGATCCGGTCCGATGGCGCCGGCATGCCGCATTTGCATCAGAAGGCCGGCGGCAGCCGCATGCCGCCGACCGCAGAGACCGTGACCAAGCGTCTGCATTTCGTCCACCAGGAGGGCGCCGCGGTCTACAAATTCGCCGTTGCCCGCATGGCGGAAGTCGCCACCGAGCTGATGGCGCGCAATCACCTGACCAGCGAAGAGATCGATTGGCTGGTGCCGCACCAGGCCAACAAGCGCATCATCGAAGCGACCGCCGAGCGCATGAAGCTCGACCCCAAGCAGGTGATGATCACCATCCACAAATACGGCAACACCACCGCCGCCACGATTCCCCTGTGCTTGTGGGACTACGAGGCCATGCTCAAGGAAGGCGACCGTCTGATCCTAGCGGCCTTCGGCGGCGGTTTCACCTGGGCCGGCGCGTATCTGACCTGGGCCTATAATCCCCGGTAAGCGCCCGCGGTGGCGCGGCGCGGCAAGGGCGAATTACTTCCGCTTCGACATCGGCTGATAGTCGCGCGGCTTGGCGCCGGTATAGAGCTGCCGCGGCCGCCCCAGTTTCTGGTGCGGGTCCTCGATCATCTCTTTCCACTGCGCGATCCAGCCGACGGTGCGCGCCAGCGCAAACAGCACCGTGAACATCGTGGTCGGAAAACCCATCGCGCGCAGCGTGATGCCGGAATAGAAATCGACGTTCGGATAGAGCTTCTTCTCGATGAAATAGTCGTCGTGCAGGGCGATCTTTTCGAGCTCCATGGCGACGTCGAGCAGCGGATCCTTGATGCCGAGTTCGTTCAAGACCTCGTAGGAGGTCTTCTGCATGATCTTGGCGCGGGGATCGTAGTTCTTATAGACGCGATGGCCGAAGCCCATCAGGCGGAACGAATCCTTGGGGTCTTTCGACCGCTTGATGAATTCCGGGATGCGATCGACGGTGCCGATCTCGCCGAGCATTTTCAGCGCCGCTTCATTGGCGCCGCCATGCGCCGGCCCCCACAGGCAGGCGATGCCGGCGGCGATGCAGGCGAACGGATTGGCCCCGGTCGAGCCGGCGAGCCGCACCGTCGAGGTCGACGCGTTCTGCTCGTGGTCGGCATGGAGCGTGAAGATGCGGTCCATGGCGCGGGCCAGAACCGGATTGGGCTTGTACTCCTCGCACGGCACCGCAAAGCACATGCGCAGAAAGTTCGAGGCGTAATCGAGGCTGTTGTCCGGATACATGAACGGCTGGCCGACCGAGTATTTGTAGGCCATGGCGGCGAGCGTCGGCATTTTGGCGATCATGCGGATCGAAGCGATCATGCGCTGCGCCGGATCGGTGATGTCGGTGGAGTCGTGATAGAACGCCGACAGCGCGCCGACCGAGCCGACCATCACCGCCATCGGGTGGGCGTCGCGGCGGAAGCCGTTGAAGAACCGGCTCATCTGTTCGTGCACCATGGTGTGATGCACCACGCGATCGACGAAGTCGGCCTTCTGGCTGGCGGTCGGCAGCTCGCCGTACAGCAGGAGATAGCAGGTCTCGAGGAAGTCGCCGTGCTCGGCGAGTTCGGCGATCGGGTAGCCGCGGTAAAGCAGGACGCCTTCGTCGCCGTCGATATAGGTGATCTTGGATTCGCAGCTCCCGGTCGAGGTGAAGCCGGGATCGTAGGTGAACATGCCGGTTTCGGCGTACAGCTTGCTGACGTCGATCACCTCAGGACCGATGGTGCCGTCGTAGACCGGGAACGAATAGGTCTTGTCGCCGACCGACAATTTGGCGGTCTTGATATTGGCGCCGGTTTTCGCGTCCATGATGTTCGCCTCGATTTATGTGACCGCCGGGATGGCAGCCCGCGCGCGGCAGGACTACGCAAGGCGGCGAAGTCTCTGGTGTGCGACCCGGGTTATTGCCGTAGCGCAACACCGTGTGCACTGCAAGATAATAGCCCGTGAGATAGGCGGTAGCGCCAGCAGAGCAAAATTTGTGCAACCGACATATGCATTCTCCCGGGCCTTCCGCCTCCTGGGCTTGTGCGCCCTCCTAGCGGGCTTGGTCGGCAAGCCGCGCCAGGCTTTCCGGCTTGCCCAGGACGGTCAGCACCTCGAAAATCCCGGGCGATGTGGTGCGGCCCGTCAAGGCGGCGCGCAGCGGCTGCGCCACCGCGCCGAGCTTGGCGCCCTTGTGTTCGGCGAATAGCCGCACCGCCTGTTCGGTCGCTTCGGCGGTCCAGGGCTCGACGACGGCGAGTTCGGCGGCGATGTCGGCGAGGAGCGAGCGCGCCTCGGGGGTCAATAAAGCCGCCGCCTTGTCGTCGAGCAGGAGCGGCCGGTCGGCCCAGAGAAAGCGTGCTCCATCAATGATATCGAGCAGCGTCTTAGCGCGCTCCTTTAGGCTTGGCATGGCCGCGAGGAATTGGCTCCGCATCGCCGGCGTCAGTTTGGCGGCGATCGCTGCGCCATCGGCGATATGCGGCAGCAGCGCGTCGATAGCCTCGAGCAGCGCGCCGTCCTCGCTGTGGCGGATATAGTGGCCGTTGAGACTTTCCAGCTTGGCGAAATCGAACCGCGCCGGCGAGCGGCCGATCTGCGGCAGGTCGAAGGCGGCGATCATTTCGTCGGTCGAAAAGATTTCCTGGTCGCCGTGGCTCCAACCGAGCCGCACCAGATAATTGCGCAACGCCACCGGCAGATACCCCATGGCGCGATAGGCATCGACGCCGAGCGCGCCGTGGCGCTTGGACAGCTTCGAGCCGTCCGGGCCGTGGATCAGCGGGATGTGCGCCATCGCCGGCACCGTCCAGCCGAGCGCGTCGTAGATCTGCTTCTGCCGCGCCGCGTTGGTCAGATGATCGTCGCCGCGGATGATGTGGGTGACGCCCATGTCGTGGTCGTCGACGACCACCGCCAGCATGTAGGTCGGCGTGCCGTCCGAGCGAAGCAGCACGAGATCGTCGAGGTTCTCGTTCTGCCAGACGACGCGGCCCTGGACCTCATCGTCGATGACGGTCTCGCCAGTGAGCGGCGCCTTGAGCCGGATCGCCGGACGGAGGCCGGGGGGCGCCTCGCCCGGATCGCGATCGCGCCAGCGGCCGTCATAGAGCCGGGAGCGGCCGGCGGCGCGGGCCGCCTCGCGCATTGCCGTCAGTTCCTCCGGCGTGGCGTAGCAGCGATAGGCGTGGCCGGAAGCGAGCAGGCTTTCGGCGATCTCGCGATGCCGCGCCGAGCGGGCAAACTGATAGACGGTGTCGCCGTCCCAGGCGATGCCGAGCCAGTCGAGCCCGTCGAGGATGGCGTCGATGGCGGCTTGGGTCGAGCGTTCGCGGTCGGTGTCCTCGATCCGCAAAAGCATTTTGCCGCCGCGGCCGCGGGCATAGAGCCAGTTGAACAAGGCCGTGCGCGCGCCGCCGATATGCAGGAAGCCGGTGGGCGAGGGGGCAAAGCGGGTGACGACGGTCATGTCTGTCCGATGATGGGCGCGCGCGCCGTGTAGCACAGCCGGCAGCGAATGGAAGCGCGCCAGCGGTTAAGCGCTTCCAAAAAGGTCCGCGCGCCGACCGGTTCGCAGTGCGCTTTTCGGCTTCGACCTTGATCGCGTCGGTGCCTTTCGCCCATCGGCTCGTTCCTAACCCCTGTAGATGCCATCCGGATCGTTGCCGGTCGCGGCGATGTGGGCCTCGACGTCGGCCTTGATAATGGCGGCGGCGTCCTTCGCCGAAATCGCAAAGCGCGGAGGCTCCTTGTCCTTGGGCCTCGCCACGCGGGGCGCGGCATTGTCGCCGCGCTCCTTGGTGCAGCGATAGGGATCCACCGCGCAGCGGCGCTTGCGTTTGCACAACGCGGCGGGACAGGAGCGCCACAGACCCTGCCGATCGCTGTCGGCCGCAAAATGCGCGTGCTGCGCGATCAGCTTGAGCTTTTTGGTTTGTTCCCAGGGCCGGCGTTTGCCCGCCGGCCGCCAGCCGGACGATTTCTTCTTGCCTCTTGTCATGGTCGCTCCCGTTGCGCGTCGCGCAATCCTTCATCGTTCTCGCGATGCTTCTGTCGCATCCGAGTTTGCCTCACGCTGTAAGAAAGCCCGTCCCATGCCCCAAATAATGAAGGGGGGCGAAGCGCCGAAAGGCGCATAGTCTTTGCCGTGCCCAGCGGGGCCCGGCGCGCGCCACGCGAACGAATGTTGCCACTCGTCCGCGCTTCGGGCGCGCTCGCCTTTCGGCGCTCCACCGCGGCGCTTGCCACGCAAATTAATGCCGTGGCTCAGCCCACGCCGTGTTTCCTGGGACGTGCCGCCGGCGGCCGTTAACCGCCACGTGCTGTCCCAGTCCAGCGGCGCACCCCGCAGGCCGGTCATAGTGCCGGCCAAAGCGATGCCCAGGCCGCCCGGGCGCGGGTCGTAACGCCGCGCGCAGGAACCGCTCCCGTTCCACTTCCGAAAGTACCCTCGCGAAAGGCCCCTCCGTGAACGGGATTGTGGGTATGTATCTATATCGGGGACGAATGTCAAGGGTGGTCTCAAAACAAGAGACGGCGTGGGGAGGGTGGCTTAGGTGCGCAGCGCCGAGGGACTTCTATCGGGTCACTTCCAATAGTGCTGTCGAAGCGGCCGCCGCTGGACGATCAAGCTGATGGGGCATAGCGGACGTGGCCCGACCTGGTAGCTGGCCGCGCCGATCGCGAATGACCCCACAGCCCGTAGGATGGGTGGAGCGAAGCGATACCCATCATCTTTCCCCAAAAGACGGCGTGTTTGCTGTCGCATCGCCGGCCCAGTCGAGCGGATAAATGCCGAGCTTGACCATGCGATGAAACGAGGAATAGGGCCAATCCTGAACACGCTTGACGTGGCCGTGCTTCACCGGGTTGAAGTGGATGTAATCGACGTGCCGCGTGAGATCGCATTCGTCGCGGAGCGTGTGCTCCCAATAACGCCGCTGCCACAAGCCCCGCTCGCCTTTGCCAGCGCGGCTCGCCGAGACCCGCTCGTCGACAGGCAGTCCGTGTGAGAATATTGTTTTGATGAGGCGCCAGCGCAGCGCAAAATCGAAATCGTCTTCGGGCAAGGTCCAAACGGCATGCAGGTGGTCGGGCAGAACGACGATCGCCTGGAGATCGAAGGGATGGCGCCGTCGTACATCGCGGAATGCCCGGCGCAGCAAGTCGATATTCTCAGTCAGGAGGCGCCGCCGGCGGTCGGCCAGATTTACCGTGAAAAAGAAGCTGCCGCCGGAGAGAAAATTGCGCCGGTAGTTGGTCATCGGCGAAGCATATCAAAACCGCCGAGGTGGCACGCGCAGCATTTCGTCCGCTGTGACTTAATCCTCGACGCCCTATGATGGGTATCGCTTCGCTCCACCCATCCTACGGCGCTGGGCGATGTCGAGCATTTGCGCTTCGCAACCGAGCGTCGCGACGTGATTTAGAGATTCGGGCGGTTTCCCGGTCGAAACCGTGCGCTCGGCCGCGCTACGACGCCCGCCGAGCAGGCGTTTCTGGTGGCAAGTGCAAGCCCGTAGGATGGGTGGAGCCAACGGGTCGGCGCGAAGCGCCGCCCGATGACAGGCTGCGCGATACCCATCTCTTTCCGCCGTGACTGATCCTTCGACGCCGCGGCTCGGCTTTGTTGACAAGATACGGAGCAGCGGTCACCTTTTGCCGGGACGCCGCGCCCGTGCCGCGCTACGCGACAAAACACAATAAAGCGGCGGTCCCGGGAGGGATCCATGTCTATCTCAGTTCCGCAGGACCTGACGCGTCCCGGCGTGGTCGGGTTGGCCGTGCCGACGCGCGTGCGCTGGAATTATGTCGCTCCATCGCTGTTGATGTTTTGGATCATGTCCATGTTGGACAAGAGCAACATTTCCCTTGTGATTGCCGATCCGCACTTCCTCAGCGAGATGCAGCTTGGCGGCGAGACGAAGTTGCTCGGCTGGCTGGCCGGCGGCATGTTCATCTCTTACAGCCTGGCAGCGCCGCTGTGGGGCTGGGCGGTGACGCGCTACGGGCCCCGCCACGCCATTATGGCGAGTCTCACGATCTGGGCGCTGACATGCTTCTGGTCGGCTCTGTCGCAGAGCTACGGCATGCTGCTCGCGTCGCGCGTCGGCTTGGGCATCGGCGAAGCTGCCTGTTATCCGGTCACGCTTGCCTTGGTCGCCAATTGGTTTGCGCTGCGCGAGCGCGGCAAAGCGACGGCCTATTGGTGGATCGGCACCATGATCGGACCGATGCTGACGGGACTGATCGTGACCGGGCTGATCGTGACGGTCGGCTGGCGCGGGCAGTTCTGGGCCATGGGCCTTCTCGCGCTTGCGCTGCCGCTGCCGATGATATGGTTTTTGGTGCGGGACAAGCCGGAACAGCACCCGGCGGTGAACCCCGCCGAACTCGACCTCGTGCGCGCCGGCGCGATCGAGCAGAACGACGACGCGCCGGGCCGCCTTCTCAAAGGCGTCAGCAGCGTCTGGCGCAATCATCGCTTCTGGCTGATTGTGCTTGCGATCTCGTGTAACGCCATCTTCTTCTGGGGATGGTCGATCTGGCTGCCGACCTACCTGCGCACCGCGCGGCATTTTGCGTTCAGCACGTCCGGCTACCTGACTTTCGTCATCTACGCCTTCGCGGTGGCGACCATCCTGATTGTCGGCCACGTCTCGGATCGCGTCTTTCGCCGTGCGCCATTCGCCGGGCTCGGCTGGGCGTCGGCCGCGGTGCTGTTGATGGCCGCGGCGCTGGCGCCAAGCACGACGTGGAGCGTCATCCTGATGATCTGCGCCTTGTGCGCGCAGCAGGTCGGCATATCGTGCGCCGAAATGCTGATGCACAGCGTCATCGGCACCGCCGACATGGGCAAGTCGCAAGGCGTGCGCGCGCTGTTGACGCAAATGACGGGCGCACTGTCGCCGGTGATGATCGGCTACATTCTGGCCTATTCGGGGGGCGGCTTTGTCGCGCCATTCGCGGTGCTCTCGGTGGCCGTCGTGATCTCCGCCGGCTGCATGATCGCGCTCACCAGGGAAGGATTTTGACATGGTTGCATCGGACACGGCGAGATCGGACATGGCGAGATCGGACTTGGCGAGATCAGACTTGCCGAGCATGACAGTCGGCGGCGTGCAGGTGCACGGCTTAAGCGACGGCACGCTGCCGACCTCGCTCGACCGCGTCGTCGACATGGACCGCGCGCAAGCACTGCAACTGGTCGGTGAGACCGACAGCAGCGGCACCTTTCCAATCCCGGTGAACAATTTCGTCATCCGGCGCGGCGACAAGGTGATCATGATCGATGCCGGAGCCGGCAACACGATGTATCCGACGCTCGGCCGGCTGCCGGACAATTTGCGTGCCGCCGGCATCGATCCAAAGGCGGTCACGCATATCGTCATTACGCATTTGCACGGCGATCACGCCAACGGCCTCGTCGACGATGCCGGTCATCCCCATTATCCCAATGCCGAGATCGTAGTGCATGAGATCGAAGCCGATTTCTGGACGGCGCCGGACCGCGTCGACGACCCTGACAAGGTCAAGGCCAATCGCGCCCGGACCCGGATCAACCTCAAGCCTTATCTCGACCGCATCCACCGCGTGCGCGGCAGCGACGAGTATCTCGGCTTTGCGCCGGTGATCGCGCCCGGCCACACGCCGGGCCATACCTGCTGGGTGCTGTCTACGCCCGGCGGCGGCTTCATGGCGCTGGGCGACGTGGTGCATGTGTCCGCCATTCAGATTTCGCATCCCGACGCCGGCATGATCTACGATCTCGACAAGGACGAGGCGGTCCGGTCGCGCAAGCGCATTCTCGACATGGCCGCGACCGAGCACCTCGCCATCGCCGGCGCCCACGTCAACGCACCGGGTTTCGGCTATGTGAGGCGCAAGGGGGCAACATTCGCCTTCGAGCCTGCGGGTTAGTCCAGGACGCTCGCACGACGCGAGGATCTCGGGTCGCGGACGCACCGCTTCGCGTCGTTTCTTGCTCCGTTGCGCCCCGAAAATATTTTTCAAGGGAGTGGAAATGGCGGCGAAGGGTTACGACTACATCATTGTCGGTGCGGGTTCGGCAGGATGCGTGCTGGCAAACCGGCTGAGTGAAGACGGCGACGCCAACGTGCTGCTCATCGAAGCCGGCGGCCGCGATTGGCATCCTTACATCCACATTCCGCTCGGCATGGGTCGCATGCACGACGACGCCATGTTCGACTGGGGCTTCCGAGACCGATCCCGAACCCAATCTCAACAATCGCCGCATCGAAGCGATGCGAGGCAAGGTATTGGGCGGCTCGTCGTCGATCAATGTCATGGCTTACACGCGCGGCAATCGCGGCGACTACGACCGCTGGGCGCAAAAGGGCGCGCCGCGGCTGGTCGTATGCGGACGTGCTGCCCTATTTCCAGCGCAGCGAGACTTTTGAAAAGGGCGCCAACACTTGGCGAGGCGGCGGCGGTCCGCTCGGAACCGAATTCGCCAAGACGCGCGACCCGCTCTACGACGCTTGGATCGCGGCCGGCGAAGCCGCCGGCTATCCCTTCAACCCGGATTATAACGGCCGGCAACAAGAAGGGTTTCGGCCGCAGCCAATACACCATCCGTTATGGCCGGCGCTCGTCATCCGCAAACGCTTTCCTCAAACCGGCGCGCGGACGCAAAAATCTCACCGTTGCGGTGAAAGCCCATGCCACGCGCATCACGCTCGAAGGGCACGCGCGCCGCAGGCGTCGAATATGTCCAGAATGGCGCAAGCGTGCGCGCCGAAGCGGCCCGCGAGGTGATTGTGGCCGCCGGCACTTTCAATTCGCCGCAGCTCCTGATGCTGTCGGGGATCGGCCCGGCCGCGCATTTGCGCGAATTCGGCATCGACGTCGTCGCCGATCTGCCGGTCGGCCGCAATCTGCAAGACCATCTCGGCGCCTATATGAGCTACCGCCGCAAACAACCGGGCGCCTTTCACCGCGAGATGCGGTTCGATCGGATGGCGGTCAGCATGATCCGCGCCTACCTGTTCGGCAGCGGGCCGGGCACCGTCGTGCCCGGCGGCCTGCACGCTTTCATCAAGACGCGGCCCGAGCTCGCGGTGCCCGACATCGAGTTCATGTTCCGCGGCACGGCCGCCGAGCCGCATCTGTGGTTTCCATTGCTTCGCTCCGCCTTTGTCGACGGCTTCGGTATCCGACCGACGCTGCTGCATCCCGACAGTCGTGGCGAACTGTTGCTCGGTTCGGCCGATCCGCTGGCACCCCCGCGCATCGTCTATCGCTTCTTCACCGCGCCCAACGATCTGCCGACATTGCGCGAAGGATTTAAACGCGCGCGCGAGGTCGCGTTCCAGAAGGCGATGGATCCTTATCGCGACGAAGAGATCAATCCAGGCCTTGCAGTGAAGACAGATGCCGACATCGACTCCTGGCTCAAGAAGGTCGTCATTACCGCCCATCATCCCGCCGGCACCTGCGCGATCGGGCAAGACGGAGTGCTGGTTCCTGATCTCAAAGTACACGGCATCGAAGGCCTGCGTGTCTGTGATGCTTCGGCGATGCCGGATCTCGTCTCCGCTCACATCAATGCCTGCGTGCTGATGATGGCAGAGAAGGGCGCCGACCTCGTTCGCGGCCTGCCACCCCTACCGCGCGCCGAGGCCGCGTAGGACGTAGGATGGGTGGAGCTAAACTGGGACTCGGCCGCAAGATGAAGAATAAGCGGCTAGGAATGGAGGACGCGGCCGATGCGTGGGATTATTTCCACCTATACGTTTTGGACGTTGTGGCTGTTCGTTCACCTCATCCTGGCGTTGAGTCTGCTGGGCGCGATCACGCACCAGGCGATGGCGGTAGCGTTGCCGGCGCGCAAAGCCGCCGGCGGCATCGTCACGCGCTTTCGTGCCGTGCCGGCCGCGGGATACGCAACGGCGGTGTGCGTTCTTTATGTGCTCACCTTCTTCGTCGGCTCGTATATTTACACCCGCTATCGCGTCGCGGTCCGCATTCCGCTCGAAGCGGAACATTATTACAAGACCGGCGGATTCTTCGACTTCAAGGAACATGTGGCGACGCTCGGCTTGATGCTGCTGCCGGCTTATTGGTTTTTTTGGAAGAATGCCCAAAACCCGGACTACGATAACGCCCGCAAGGGGCTGACGCTGGTGCTGGCCGCGATGGTGTGGTTTCTCTTCATCGTCGGCCACGTGCTCAACAACACCCGGGGCTTTGCATCATGAGCACCGCCGATCTGACCGCCAAAACCGCGCGGCCGGCGTTGGCCGCGTCGCGTAAATTCAAAGCCTTCGCCACGGTGTTTTCCGTTTCCGGCCCGGTGGTTTATTGCCTGGTGCAATATTTCAACTATCCGCTGTTCACCTATTGGCCGGCGGATGCGCGCTTTGTCTGGGGGTTCGGACCGCCGACCGACGCGGACGGGCCGAACATGCTGTGGTACGGCTGGACTGTAACGGCCGCCCTGATCGCGGCGGCGCTCGGCATCGTCGCCATGATCGTTCCCGAGCGCATCACCAACAGGCTGCCGCTGTGGCTGATATGGCTCGTCCCGATCGTGGCGATCCCCTACGTGGTCTATTCACTGATGCCGTGGTGGAGACTCGCCGCCCGGCAATGAGGGCCTTATCGGTGCCGGCGCAATCAGGTATGCCCGTCCATTAGTCCTGACCAGCCACGGAGCCGTGCCATGACCACGCGACGCGCCGCCTGCAGCTGCGGGCAGCTCTCGTTGACGATCGAGGGCGAGCCAGTGCGCATCTCCCTGTGCCACTGCCTGGAGTGCCAGCGCCGCACCGGAGCCGTGATCAGCAACCAAGCGCGCTTTCGCCGCGACCAGGCCACGCTGTCCGGCCGATCTGCCGTCTGGAAGCGGACAGCCGAAAGCGGCAACGCCCTGACGTTCCATTTCTGTCCGACCTGCGGCTCGACCGTGTATTGGGAGAGCGAAGGCTTTCCGGGATATGTCGCCGTGGCGATCGGCAACTTTGCCGATCCGGCTTTCCCGCGCGCCGACCATCGCGGTGTGGGAGGAAGCGCGCCATCCCTGGCTCGCTTTGCCACCCGACACGCCGCCCAAGCGCATGGCCAAGCAGGGGTAGCCCGTACGCACGACTTGCGTCACCGTGATCTCAAGCGAAAACTAAATTAGCGACACGTCCTTGTGCTTTGGATTGCGGCACTACAGTTAACGAGGTACTGGCAAGCAACTGCTTGCCCGAAAGCCCTAAAAGAGCTGCCCAAAAAACGGCGACCGGCCGAAGTCTCCGTTCCCTCACTGGCAGCGTCGGTGCCATCGGTTGGCACTATTCGACTTCAAATCGATCTTTGAGATGCGTTGCGGGCGCCTTCTGCACTCGCAATGCCGATTGCGCGCGCGACCTTCGGTTGCGTGCACGCTCAAGACATTTTCACATACATAATGGAGCTACCGATGAATAACGAAAACCTGACTATCCACCTCAAGGTCAAGGACTTCAACGCATGGCGCACGACTTACAATGGACATGAAAAGGACCGCGCGTCTGCCGGCATTACCAACAGCAAGGTGTTCCGCAGCGCCGACGACCAAAACGACGTCGTGATCCTTGCCGACGCCACCGACGTATCGAAAGCCCGCACTTGGTTGGGTTCGAGTGAAACGAAGACGGTGATGGAGAAGAGCGGCGTCGTGGGCTCGCCCCGGATCCAGTTTGCCGCCGCGGCCTAACTCGTAAGCTCGATCACATTTTAGCCGGGACGGCGCGTTGCGTGAGTGTTCTGTTGCGTGAGCGTTCTGTTGCGTCACGTCCCGAAGCGGAAGCCCCAGCCCTTACCTGCCCGGACAAGCGTTGTGGCTGGGGCGACCAATCGACTGTTGGGTGCAGCGTTACGAGTGCGAACGCAGTCGTAATTGTAATATTTTTCATTTTTGCCTTGTGCTCCGCCGAGTTGCCGCCTCACCCGCGACCTTCGGGCCCTGGCAGCCGGGACCAATCGAGGCCGAGCTCTTCACAAGCCTGACGTACCAGCCGCGCGTCGAGGGTCTGGTGCGAGCCTCCAAGCGGGACCTCTGCCTTGCGGCCTTCTCGATGCACCGTGACCATGGCCTGACCTTCGCCGCGCTTGTCATGCTCGTGGTGGTCAAAACGGCAGCCGTGCTCGGCCAGCCATTTCCGAAATGTGGCGCTTTCCATTGCTCTTCCCATGAATCAAGGTCTTGATCGCGTCGAGCCTTTGTGGCTCAGCCTCACGCGCAAGTATTATGTGGGTATTCTCGGGCGCTTCCGCCGATCCGCGTCAAACAGCCCGTTCCCGTATTTCGCGGGCTTGGCATCGGGCCGGACCCCATTGGCTCATATCCGGACGACGCCCTGCGGGCGGCGGACTTGACCGCGTCGGCCAACTTGTCCAATCGGTGGGCCGGCACGACTTATGCCTTAGAATTCGCGCGCGCGGCGGGCTAGACAGCGGGGCATTCGCGCGATCGAGAACAACCACCTGGATTCCCGGTTGCGCGGGAATGAGCGGAATAAGGGCTAGCTGATGTCGGTTGCCGAGACCACAACCCGAGAGGCGGGCCAGGATTTTATCCGCGACGTCGTGCGCGCCGATCTCGCTTCGGGCAAACACAAGACCATCGTCACCCGCTTTCCCCCCGAGCCGAACGGCTACCTGCACATCGGCCACGCCAAGTCGATTTGCCTCAATTTCGGCATCGCCGAGGAATTCGGCGGCCATTGCAATCTGCGCTTCGACGACACCAACCCGACCAAGGAAGAGCAGGAATATATCGACGCCATCAAAGCCGACGTGCGCTGGCTCGGCTTCGACTGGGGCAATAACCTGTTCTACGCCTCGGATTATTTCGAGCGGCTCTATGACTGGGCCGAGGGGCTGATCCGCGCCGGCAAAGCCTACGTCGACGATCAGAGCCAGGAGGAGATGCGCGCCAATCGCGGCACGCTGACCGAGCCGGGCAGGAACAGCCCGTTCCGCGACCGCGGCGTCGAAGAGAACCTCGGTCTGTTCCGCCGCATGCGGGCCGGCGAGTTTCCCAACGGCGCGCGCGTACTGCGCGCCAAGATCGACATGGCCGCGGGCAATATCAATCTGCGCGATCCGGTGCTCTACCGCATCCTGCATGCCGAGCATCCGCGCACCGGTAAAACCTGGTGCATCTATCCGAGCTACGATTTCGCTCACGGCCAGTCCGACGCCATCGAAGGCATCACGCATTCGATCTGCACGCTCGAATTCGAGGATCACCGGCCGCTCTACGACTGGTTCCTGGCCAATCTGCCGGTGCCCTCGCATCCGCATCAGTACGAATTCGCCAGACTCAATCTGACGCATACGGTGCTGTCGAAGCGCGTGCTCACCGAGCTGGTGCGCGGCGGCTATGTCGGCGGCTGGGACGATCCGCGCATGCCGACGCTGGCGGGGTTTCGCCGCCGCGGCGTGCCGCCGGAAGCGATCCGCGATTTCGTCAAACGCATCGGCGTCGCCAAGGCCAACAGCTTAGTCGACGTGGCGATGCTGGACTTTTCCATCCGCGAGCATCTCAACAAGACCGCCGAGCGCCGCATGGCGGTGTTGCGGCCGCTTAAAATCGTGATCGAGAATTACCCGGAAGGACAAAGCGAAGAGCTCGAAGCGCTCAATCATCCGGACAATCCGGCCGCCGGCACGCGGCGCTTGCGCTTTTCGCGCGAGCTATACATCGAGCGCGACGATTTCATGGAGAACCCGCCGAAGAAATTCTTCCGGCTTTCGCCGGGCGCCGAAGTGCGGCTGCGCTACGCTTATTTTGTGGCGTGTCGCGAGGTCAAGAAGAACGCGGCCGGCGAGGTGGTCGAATTGCGCTGCACGTACGATCCCGCCACCAAAGGCGGCAACGCGCCGGACGGCCGCAAGGTCAAGGCGACGATGCATTGGCTGTCGGCGGCGGATGCGGTTGCGGCGGAAGTGCGGCTGTACAATCCGCTGTTCCTGAATGCGGAGCCGGACGCCGGCAATTTCGCCTCCGAGCTCAACCCGCATTCGCTCGAGGTCATCGGCGAAGCCCGCGTCGAGCCGGCGCTGGCCGCCACGAACTCCCAAGCCGTCGTGCAATTCGAGCGCCAGGGCTATTTCTGTCCGGATGCCGACTCAACGCGCGAGCGCCCGGTGTTCAACCGCACCGTCGGTTTGCGCGACACTTGGGCGAAGGTGTCGGCGGGCGGCTGAACAAAATTCTGCGGTATTGTGGCCCAAATGCCGCAAGACTTATCAAGTCAGCAGCCGGCCCCATAATTTTCGCGAAGAGTAGTGATATTGCAAAAGCCGCCCCAAACACATTGGAATCGAATAACTGGCTTAGTATTGAAATAGCTGTATATTTGCTGTGTTCCAGACACATTGGGGTCGGAACCCATAGGAACGATATCTCTTTCGCATTTATTTTGTGCATCCGTTGTATCGACGACAACAAATATTGGAACCCCACAGTTATTCACGAGTGTGTAAAGGCCACCCCAATTTCCACTCCACTTCACGTCGATCGAATGCATCGAAGCGCCCGGACAGACGTAGGAATCGTCTGCTCGCGCCTCGGGGGTTAAGACGGTAGAGACAATGACCGTTGCGATAATGCTTAAGAGTAGACGCATTGTTGGAAACGTTGGAAATTCCAAGCGTAGCCGAGAGACCATACAACTTACGATATCCTGTCAAGCTACACAACTGTTCGCGGATTAGTCTCAGAGACCGCAAGTCCACCGAGGTGACGGTAACTCGCAAGCAAACTTGCCATAACACCGCACTTTTACACACCCCCCGCCACCACTTGCACACCGGTAGACCATGCCGGCGCGTGCGGTTCGACTTGGCCGATGGACGGTCGCGCGGCCCTGGTACGGCGTCTGGGAGGTCATCGACCGGCAATCGCCATTTGCCCGAGCCGTCGCGCCCGGTCTTCAACCGTGTCGGCGGGCGGCTGAGCTGCTTGCTTCGAAAACCGCCCCGTCGTTATGGAAGGGCACGGTAAGACTCGATCGCACTGCGGCATTGCGCACCGCAACGATTTTCGTGCCAGCGCGTTATGGGTCCGCTACGCCGTTCGGCCCGGGAAACCCAAGCGCGTTATGCGATGAATTTCAGGCTACCACCTCTTGGGTGGCGCCGGTCGCCGCACCCCAAGCGCTTATTTGCTCTTGCGATGCTCGCCGTGCCGCTCGGGCTATTGTCCGGCTGCGCCGGCGGCATCTTGCAGCCGCGGGGTCCGATCGGCAGCGCAAATTCCATCATCCTTTTGGACGCCGTCGGCATCATGGCGGCGATCGTCGTGCCCACGCTTATCGCGGTCGTGATCTGCGCCTGGTGGTTTCGGGCGTCCAACACGCGCGCCCACTATCGGCCGGATTTCGTCTATTCCGGCCGCATCGAGATCATCGTCTGGTCGATCCCTATACTGGTCATCCTGTTTCTCGGCGGCGTGATCTGGATCGGCGCACATGAGCTCGATCCGTTCGTGCCGATCGACGCGCAGACCAAGCCGACCGAGGTCGACGTCGTCTCGCTCGATTGGAAATGGCTGTTCATTTATCCGGAGCAGGGCATTGCCAGCGTCAACGAACTCACCGTGCCCGCCGGCGTGCCGGTGCATTTCCGGCTCACTTCGGCGACCGTGATGAATGCCTTCTTCGTCCCGCAGCTCGGCAGCATGATCGCGACCATGGACGGCATGGTGACGCAGCTTTATTTGAAGGCCGATCACCCCGGAGATTTTTACGGCGAGTCCGCGCAATACAGCGGCGACGGCTTCTCCGACATGCATTTCGTCCTGCACGCGGTGCCGGCCGACGCCTTCGCGCAATGGGTCGCCGGTGCGCGCGCGTACCGGACCGGCCCTCGATCGCGCCGGCTACATGGCGCTGCTGCAGGAAAGCCAGAACAACAAGCCGCTCACCTACCGCAGCGTCGAGCCGAATCTGTTCGACGCCATCGTGCGGCAGCAATTGCCGCAGGGCCCCGGTCCGCAAAAAGGCAGCGGCGGGCCGCAGGTGCGGCCGATCGGAGATCGCTGACATGTTCGGCAAACTTTCGCTGGCCGCCATTCCGTTCGATCAGCCGATCCCGCTGATCGCCGGCGCGGTGGTGATCGTCACCGTGCTCGCGGTGCTCGGCTGGATCGTGCTCAAGGGCCATCTGCCCTATCTCTGGCACGAGTGGATCACGAGCGTCGATCATAAGCGCATCGGCGTCATGTATATCCTGCTCGGCCTCGTCATGCTGCTGCGCGGTTTCATCGACGCGATCATGATGCGCTCGCAGCAAGCGCTCGCTTATGACGGGTCCGGCTACCTGCCGCCGCAACACTACGACCAGGTGTTCTCGGCGCACGGCACCATCATGATCTTCTTCGCGGCGATGCCGCTGATGATCGGGCTGATGAATTTCGTCGTGCCGCTGCAGCTCGGCGTGCGCGACGTGGCGTTTCCGACGCTCAACTCGACGAGCTTCTGGCTGACCGCGACCGGCGCCTTGCTGGTCAATATTTCGCTCGTGGTCGGCGAGTTCGCACGCACCGGCTGGCTGCCCTATCCGCCATTGTCGGAGATCACCTATTCGCCCGGCGTCGGCGTCGATTATTATTTGTGGGCGCTGCAAATCTCCGGCGTCGGCACGCTGATGACCGGAATCAATTTCGTCACCACGATCTTAAAGATCCGCGCGCCGGGCATGAGCTATCTGCGCATGCCGATCTTCTGCTGGACCGCGCTCGCCTCGAACCTCCTGATCGTCGCCGCCTTTCCGGTGCTCACCGCCACGCTCGGCATGCTGATCCTCGACCGCTATGTCGGCTTCCATTTCTTCACCAATACGGCCGGCGGCAACATGATGATGTTCATCAATCTGATCTGGGCGTGGGGGCATCCGGAAGTCTACATCCTGGTGCTGCCGGCGTTCGGGGTATTCTCCGAGGTGATTTCCACGTTCTCAGGCAAGCCGCTGTTCGGTTACCGCTCCATGGTGGCCGCGACATTGTTCATCTGCCTGGTGTCGTTCACGGTGTGGCTGCATCACTTCTTCACCATGGGCGCCGGCGGCGACGTCAACGGCTTCTTCGGCATCGCCACCAGCATCATCGCGGTCGGCACCGGCGTGAAAATCTACAACTGGCTGTTCACGATGTATGGCGGACGCATCCGCTTCGCGACGCCGATGCTGTGGGCGCTGGGATTTTTGGTGACATTCACGATCGGCGGCATGACCGGCGTCTTGCTGGCGGTGCCGCCGGCCGATTTCGAGCTGCATAACAGCCTGTTCCTGGTGGCGCATTTTCACAACGTGATCCTCGCCGGCGTGGTGTTCGGCGCCTATGCCGGCATCACCTTCTGGTTTCCCAAGGCGTTCGGCTTCCGGCTGCATGAGGGTTGGGGCAAGGCGGTGTTCTGGCTCAACATCGCGGGCTTCTACGCGACTTTCATCCCGCTCTATGCCGCGGGCTTGCTCGGCATGACGCGGCGCCTGCAGCATTACGGTGTCGCGGAGTGGCAGCCCTGGGTGCTCGCCGCCGGCGTCGGCATCGTGCTGTATTGTTGTGCACTCGCCGCTCAGGTGATTCAGATTGTCGTCAGCATCCGCCGCCGCGGAGCTTTACGCGATCTCACCGGCGATCCGTGGGACGGCCGTTCGCTGGAATGGGCGACGCCGTCGCCGCCGCCGCCGTTCAATTTCGCCGTGTTGCCGAACGTCGAAGGCGAGGAGCCGTATTGGCAGATCAAGCGCCGCGCCATCGAGACCCAGGAATTATCCGCCGAGCCGCGAATATCAGCCGATCGAAATGCCGCGCAACTCGCCGACCGGCTTCATCACGGCGTTCTTCGCCACCATAACCGGCTTCGCGCTGATCTGGCACATCTGGTGGCTGGTCGGCGTCGGCATCGTCGCCGCCTATGCCGTCTTCGTCTGGTTCGCCTGGCGCGACGTCGAGGAATACGAAATTCCCGCCGATGAGGTGGCGCGCATCGATCGCGCCCGCCGCAGCGCCCGCGCGGCTTGGCTTGCGGTGCGCGTGCGCCAAGGAGAGCCGGCATGAGCGCGACCGATGTCGTCGCCGGCGGCCGCGATTGGAACGCCGATCCCTATAAGCTCGGGCGTGGCGACCGTGGCGGTCATGGCAGCGGCCATGGTGGCGGCGATGGACGCAGCCACGATCATTCAACCGGACACGGCGAAGGCGGCCCGGCGTCCAAGCGGGTGATCGTCGGCTACGGTTTTTGGCTTTTCCTGCTCAGCGACATCGTGCTGTTCTCCTGCCTGTTCGCTGCGCATGCGGTGCTGCAGACCGCGACCGCCGGCGGCCCGTCCGGCCGGCAGCTCTTCAATCCGACGAGCATCGCGCTCGAAACGGCGTGCCTCTTGTTCTCGAGCTTCACCTGCGGGCTGTCGCAGGTAGCGGCCGATGCCCGCAATCAGATCATGACCCAGCTCACGTTGGCGGTGACCGGGCTACTCGGCCTGACGTTTCTTTTGCTCGAAGCGCACGATTTCGCCGGCATGATCGCCGCCGGCGACGGCCCGCAGCGCAGCGCGTTTCTGTCGTCGTTCTTTGCCGTGGTCGGCTGCCACGGCGCGCATGTGACCGCGGGGCTACTGTGGCTCGGCACCATGATGGCGCAAGTGTTCTTCAAGGGCTTCCGGCCGAACATCATGCGGCGGCTGCTTTGCTTCAACCTGTTCTGGCATGTCCTCGACATCATCTGGGTGGCGCTGTTCACGATTGTTTACCTGATAGGAGAAGGCCGATGAGCGACCGCAACGGCAATGGCGACCACGGCGACCTCACCGCGGGCCAAGATCCATCCGGCTATAGCGCCTGGGACGAAATTGCGGGCTATTTGTTCGGGCTCGCGCTGGCGGCCGGGCTGACCGTCGCCTCCTTCGCCATGGTGCACACCGACCTGATCTGGGGACCCGGCATTGCGGTGGCGCTCGCCGTGCTCGCCGTCGCGCAGATCGGCGTGCACCTCGTATTCTTTCTCCACCTGACCACCGCGCCCGACAACACCAACAACGTGCTGGCGCTCGCTTTCGGCGTGCTGATCGTCGCCATGATCATCGGCGGCTCGCTGTGGATCATGAATCACCTCAACGACCGGATGATGCCGATGGATCAGATCATGCAGATGCAGCGGTGATCGCGACCCATGCCCGATATGGCCGTAAGGGGATAAGGGGAAAAGACAGACGGACGGCTCGCCACGGCCCACACGTCCCAGTAGCATAGGGTTGAATATCGGCGCGCTGGGGACGCGCAGTGGCGCAGCACGGTCAAGACACACAGCAAGACCCGAAGGCCGGCACGGTCGAGAACCGCGCCGGCGCCGGCGCTTCGACTTGGCCGGTCGGCGGCCGCGTTCCGTGGTCCGGCGTCTGGAACGTCATCGGCCGGCAATCGCCATTGGCCGTGCCGGCGCGCATGCGCGACTGGGCTTTGGCCGAATTCGGCGCCGGCCGCATGGTGCCATGGCTTGCGGTCGCTTACGGCTTCGGCGACCTCTCCTATTTCTCCGCCGAGCGTGAACCCGCAGTTTGGGCGGCGCTGATACTGGCGGGCATTGGCGTCGCGATCGCGATCATGGCGCGCCGGCGCAGCTTCGGCTTCCCGCCGGCGGCGGCGCTCGCCGCGCTGACCATAAGCTTCGCCGGCGCAACGCTGCATACGGCCTGGATCGCGCATCCGGTGCTGCGCCACCCGGCATGGGGCGTCGCCGTCACCGGCTTTGTCGAGGCGCGCGAAGAACGCGAGCACAACGACCGCATCGTCGTGCGCACGCGCACCATGGAAGGCCGCCGCCTCGACCCCGCGCTTGAGCGCGTGCGCGTCGTCCTTCGTCCGGGAACCGCGCCACCGGTCGGATCGTTCGTCACGTTCAAAGCGGATCTGTTGCCGCCGCTTTCGCCGCTGCGGCCCGGCGGCTACGATTTCGCGCGCGACATGTATTTTTCCGCGCTCGGCGCCTCCGGCTTCCTGCTCGGCGGGATCAAGACCGCAGCGCCGCCGGTCGCGGGCGGCGGCGCATGGCTGCGCACCACCGCGGCCGTCGAGACCATGCGCGACGGCATCGACAAGCGCATCCGCGCCGTCATTCCCGGCGACGAGGGCGCCATCGCCTCGGCGGTCATCACCGGCAAGCGCGGCGAGGTTTCGCCCGCGGTGAAAGACGCTTTCTACGTCTCCAGCCTCGTCCATGTGCTGGCGATTGCCGGCTTTCATATGGCGGTGGTGACCGGGCTCATATTCTTTTTCGTTCGCGGCGGGCTTGCTTTGATCCCCGGGCTGGCAAGCCGCCAGCCGATCAAGAAATGGGCCGCCGCGATCGCGTTGTTCGGCGCAGCCTTTTATCTGGTGCTTTCCGGAGCCGGAACAGCCACCCAGCGTGCCTTCGTCATGGTCGCCATCGTGCTCATTGGGGTGTTGGTCGATCGGCCGACGCTGACGTTCCGGACGTTGAGCGTTGCCGCCTTCGTGGTGCTGACTTTGGCGCCGCAGGCGGTATTGACGCCGAGCTTCCAGCTGTCGTTTGCGGCAACGCTCGCTTTGATCGCCGCCTATCAATATGGGCTGCCGCTGCCGCATGCCGGGACCGCATCCGGCCTCCGCGCCCGCATGGCGCTATGGGGTTGGCGCGAGGTCGCGACCATCGCGTTTACCTCGCTGGTCGCCGGGCTCGCCACCTTGCCTTACGCCGCCTACAACTTCCATCGCCTGGCTCCTTACGGCGTGCTGGCCAATGTGCTGGCGATGCCGGTGGTCTCCGTCTGGGTCATGCCCATGGGCATTCTCGGCGTGCTGACGCTCCCGCTCGGCTTCGATGCCGTGTTCTGGCGGCTGATGGGCGACGGCATCAGCTGGATTATCGGCGTCGTGCTGTGGGTGGCGCATCTGCCGGGCGCGGTCGGGGCCATTGCCGCCTTCGGCACCGGGCCGCTCTTGCTTTGTACCGCGGGCTTGCTGCTGCTGTGTCTGTTGCGCACGCCATTGCGGCTCGGCGGCGTGCCGCTGATGCTGGTCGCCGCAGCCTGGGCACTGACGACGCCACGGCCGGACCTGCTGGTGTCGGCAGACGGGGAGAGCGTGGCGCTGCGCGGGGCCGACGGACGACTTGCCGTGTTGCACACGGGCCGCGACAGCTTCGCCGTCGAGGACTGGCTCGTTGCCGACGGCGATGCCCGCGATGCGCATGACAAGAGCCTCCGGCAGGGCACCGCCTGCGATCCGTCCGGCTGCATCGGCAAGCTCGCCGACGGCGCCGTCGTTGCCTATGCGCTCGAGCCCGAAGCCTTCGAGGACGATTGCGCGCGTGCGGCCTTGATCCTCGCCGTGCACGACGATCCGCCGCCCGGCTGCGCCGCCAAAGTGATCGGCCGCACCACCTGGTACGCCCGTGGCGCGCTGACGTTGCGCCGTGACGGCTCAGGCTTCGTCATCGATTCCGCTCAGCCGGCGAATTACGACAGGCCGTGGGCGCCGGCCCGGCCCCAGCGCAGCGCTGGATCGCCCGATGCGACGGCTTCGCCCGGGTCGACGCCGCGCGATGCCACGCCGGCGGAAGACGATCTCGAGGCGGATCAGTAGCGCTTGTCATTGCGAGGAGCGATAGCGACGAAGCAATCCAGAGCGGGTACTCAAGAATGGATTGCTTCGCTCCGCTCGCAATGACGGGAATCGTAATACCGGCGAAACAACCCGACCAGCTTGCCCTGAATGCGCACGCGGTTGGGCGGCAGAATGCGGACCTCATAGGCCGTATTGGCGGGCTCGAGCGCGATCGAGGCGCCGCGGCGACGGAAACGCTTGAAAGTCGCTTCCTCGTCGTCGATCAGCGCCACCACGATATCGCCGGTGTCGGCGCCGTCCATCCGCTTGAGCAGCGCGATGTCGCCGTCGAGAATGCCGGCCTCGATCATCGAATTGCCGCGCACCTCCAGCGCAAAATGCTCGCCGGTCGAAAGTAGGTCGGCCGGCATATTGATGGTGTGGCTGCGTGTCTGGATGGCTTCGATCGGCGTGCCGGCGGCGATGCGGCCCATCACCGGTACCGCCACGGGGCGGCCGCCGTCGTCTTCGGATGCGGCGCGCACGCGGCCGAGATTGCCTTCGATGACGCTTGGGGTGAAGCCGCGGCTGCGGCTCGAGCCCATGCCGTGCGCCACCGATTCCGGAAGCTTGATCACCTCGATGGCGCGCGCCCGGTTGGGGAGCCGCCGGATGAAACCGCGTTCCTCGAGCGCCGTGATGAGGCGGTGGATGCCGGACTTGGAACGCAGATCGAGCGCATCCTTCATCTCGTCGAAGGAGGGCGGCACGCCTTGTTCCTTCAGCCGCTCATGGATGAACCGCAACAGTTCGGCTTGCTTGCGCGTCAGCATCGGCGTTTGTCTCCCGACAGCGTTTCGGTCCGAAAGCCGAAACAAAGCATGAACGGACACTATCCGTTCCATATGTGTTCCGCAACCATTTAATTTGAAGTGAACAAAGCCACGGCCCGGCCACACCAGCGCTTAAGGCTAAAAAACTTGCCGATTTGCTGGCGCTTTTTGCAATTTGAGCGACGGCGGCACGCGCGGCTTCGCGACGTTCCAGACACCGGGAATGTGTGGCGGCGGAACCGTCCGGATCGAAGCCAAAACGCCGCGGCCGATTCGGTCCGGCGTCGCGCGCCTTACCGCTCGAACCGCAGCATCTCGCAGCGGTCGCCGGCTTTCCCCGCCGGCGCATGCGGCGCGCGGATGACGAGACAGCCGGCCTTGGCGAGCGGCGCCATCATGGAGGAGTCCTGCACCGGGAACGGCGTTGCGACCGGTCCATTGGGGCTCTCCTCAAGCAGCGCGCGCAGGTAATCGGCGCGCTCGTCGTTTTCGCCCAAATCGCAGCCGAGGCTCGCTTGTTCGGGTTGCCGTACCAGATCGGCGCGGCCGCACATGCGGCGGATAAGCGGTACCAAAAACAAAAACGCGCAGACATAGGACGACACCGGATTGCCGGGCAGCCCGAGCACATGCATGTCGCCGAGCCGCCCGTGCATCAATGGGCGGCCCGGCCGCATCGCGACCTTCCAGAACGACAGGTCCATGCCTTCATTGGCAAAGGCCTGCTGCACGAAATCGTATTCGCCGACCGACGCGCCGCCGGTGGTCACCAGAATATCGGCTGGAAGCCCGCGCGCATCGCGGATCGCGGTGACGGTGGCTTGCAGCGTGTCATGGACGACGCCGAGATCGGTGACTTCTGCGCCTTCCGCGTGGGCAAGCGCGGCGAGTGTGAAACCGTTGGAATAGACGATCTGTCCCGGGCCGGGCTCGCGCCCCGGCGGCACCAATTCGTCGCCGGTGGCGAACAGCGCAATGCGCGGGCGGCGATAGACCGGAACGAGCGGATGGTTCATCCCTGCAGCGAGCGCAAGATCGCGCGCCGTGAGCCGATGACCCTTTTTTAGGAGCGTCTCGCCGGCGCGAAAATCCAACCCTTTGACGCGCACGTTACGGCCTTTGGCCGTGGCTTTTTGAATTTCGACCTGGTCGCCGCTCCGCGCCGTCACCTCCTGAATGACGACCGTGTCGGCGCCGTCGGGCACGCAGCCGCCGGTAAAGATGCGCGCCGCCTGACCGGCGCCGACGCTCGCCGCGAACGGCCGCCCCGCGGCGACCTCGCCGATGACGCGCAGCCGCACCGGCGCATTCGCGACGTCGGCCGCGCGCACGGCGTAGCCGTCCATTGCCGAAACGTCGGCCGGCGGTTGGGTCCGCAACGCTTTGAGATCGGTGGCGAGCACGCAGCCGTCGGCTTCTCCGAGCGGTATCTCTTCGGGCGGCAGCGGCTCGGCGTGAGCGAGCACGCGCTCGAGAGCCTCGGCGACCGACAACAGCGCCATGGGCGTCACTCCTTACTCACTCCTTGGCCCGGTAATGCCCGGACCGGCCGCCGCGCTTCTCGATAAGCCGGATGCCATCGATGCGCATGCCGCGTTCGACCGCCTTGACCATGTCATAGACGGTGAGGCAAGCGACCGAAACCGCTGTGAGCGCTTCCATTTCCACGCCGGTCTTGCCCGATACCTTGACCCTCGCGGTGACGACGACGCCCGGCAATTTGGCGTCCGGCACGATCTCGACTTCGACTTTTGCGATCGGCAAAGGATGGCACAGCGGGATCAGTTCGTGGGTGCGCTTGGCCGCGAGAATGCCGGCGATGCGCGCGGCGCCGAGCACGTCGCCTTTCTTGGCGTCGCCGCGCCGGACGATGGCGAGCGTCGCCGGCGCCATGATGACGCGGCCCTCGGCGACCGCTTCGCGCTCGGTCGGGGCTTTCGCCGAAACATCCACCATGCGGGCTTCGCCGCGACCGCTGAGATGGGTGAGATTTTTTCCGCGCCGGGCCAAGGCTCTTGCACCGAACTCTTTATCGGACCGGCGCCGCGGCGGCCTGACGGGCGAGCAAAGCGCGGGTGGCGGCGGCAACGTCGCGCTCCCGCATCAGGCTTTCCCCCACCAGGAATGTCGAGATGCCCGCTTGCGCCAGCCGGCCGAGATCGTGCGGCGTGAAAATTCCGCTCTCGCCGACGACGATCCGGCCAGCCGGAACCAGGCGCGCCAGCCGTTCGCAGGTCGAAAGCGTCGTGTGGAAAGTCTTCAGGTCGCGATTGTTGATGCCGAGAAGCTCCGATTTCAGGCGAAGCGCCCGTTCCAACTCGTTCTCATCGTGGACTTCTATGAGAACGTCCATTCCCAGCGATTGGGCCGCCTGTTCGAGCTCGGCGGCGCAAGGATCGTCGACCGCGGCCATGATGATCAGGATGCAGTCGGCGCCGTAGGCGCGGGCCTCTGTCACCTGATACGCCTCGATCATGAAATCCTTGCGCAGCACCGGCAGGCTCGTTGCCGCGCGCGTTTGCGGCAGATAGTCGAGACTACCCTGAAACGACGGCGCATCGGTCAGTACCGACAGGCAGGTCGCGCCGCCGGCTTGGTAGGCCCGCGCCAGCGCCGCCGGATCGAAATCGTCACGAATGAGGCCCTTCGACGGGCTCGCCTTCTTGATCTCGGCGATGAGAGCGTACTCGCCGGCGCCAAGCTTACGCGCAATCGCGCGGGCAAAGCCGCGCGGCGGGCTTGCCGCCTTGGCGTCCGCCTCCAGCGCCGCCAGGGGACGGCGGCGCTTCGCCGCCGCGATCTCCTCGCGCTTATAGGCTGCGATCTTTTCCAAAATGTCAGCCATCGTTGGAAACCACGATCAGGCGGTCGAGCCGGCCTTCTGCTTCGCCGGAATCCACCGAATGGGTCGCGAGCGCCAAGCCGGATTTGAGGTCTTTGGCCTTGCCGGCGACGACCAGCGCCGCGGCGGCATTGAACAACGCAACGTCGCGCAATGCGGTTTCCTTGCCTTCCAGCACGTCTTCGACTGCCTGCGCATTGGCCGCGGCGTCGCCGCCGCGCAAGTCCTCCGGCCGCACTTTGCGCAACCCCACCTGTTCCGGTGAAATCTCGAAGCTGCGGACCACGCCGTCCTCAAGCGCCGTGACGCTGGTCGGTCCCGAAGTCGTCACTTCGTCGAGCCCGTCGGAGCCATGCACGATCCAGGCGCGTTCGGCGCCGAGGTTCTTGAGCACGTGGGCCAGCGGCTCGGTCCATTGCTTGGAGAACACCCCGACCATCTGCCGCGTCACGCCGGCCGGATTGGACAACGGGCCGAGCAGATTGAAAATCGTGCGGGTGCCAAGCTCGACGCGAGTCGGCCCGACGTTCTTCATCGCCGGATGGTGCGTCGGCGCGAACATGAAGCCGATGCCGGCCTCGCGGATGCAATTGGCGATCTGCTGCGGATTGAGATCGATATTGACGCCGAGCGCCGCCAGCACGTCGGCGGCGCCGGATTTCGACGACAAAGCGCGATTGCCGTGCTTGGCCACCGGCACGCCGGCGCCGGCCACGATCAATGCGGCGCAAGTGGAAATGTTGAACGAGCCCGAAGCATCGCCGCCGGTGCCGACCACGTCGATGGCGTCAGGCGGCGCCTCGACGCGCAGCATTTTGGCGCGCATCGCGGTGACCGCGCCGGTGATCTCGTCGACGGTTTCGCCGCGCACCCGCAGCGCCATGAGGAGCGCGCCCATCTGCGACGGCGTCGCGTCGCCCGACATCATTTGCTCGAAGGCGTTGGCGGCCTCGTCGCGGTGAAGCGTCGCGCCGGTCGCAACCTTGGCGATGAGCGCCTTGAACTCCACGGTCACGGCGGGCGTCCTTAATGGGCGTGGGCGGGCGCGGGGATCTTGGGCGACCTTGGCGGCGCCGGCGGCGCAACGCCGCTGCGCCGGCCGGACGAAGCATTCCAGGCCGCGGCCAAGTCGAGAAAATTTCGCAGCATCAGATGGCCGTGGTCCGAGGCGATGCTTTCGGGATGAAATTGCACGCCGTGAACCGGGAGCTTTATATGCGACAGTCCCATCACCAGCCCGTCGTCGGTTTCCGCCGTTACGGTCAAGTCCGCCGGCATGCTGGCGCGCTCGACGACGAGCGAGTGGTAGCGCGTCGCCTGAAACGGGCCGTTGATGCCGCGAAATAGCCCGCGCCCTTCGTGGCGGATCTCCGATAGTTTGCCATGCACCGGCACCGGCGCCCGCACCACTTTGCCGCCGAAAGCGTCGCCGATCGCCTGATGGCCGAGACAGACGCCAAGGATCGGGATGGTGGCTGCGGCCTGCGCGATCAATTCGAGACAAATGCCGGCCTCTTTGGGCGTACAAGGCCCCGGCGACAGCACGATCGCATCCGGGTCGGCGGCGATCACCGCACGGCTCGTGACCTTGTCGTTGCGATGCACGTCGACATCCGCGCCCAGTTCACCGAGATAGTGCACCAGGTTGAAGGTGAAGCTGTCGTAGTTGTCGATCAGCACAATCATGGTCGGCCCAGGCGGTTGTTAGGCAGGGGCGGGGCCAGCGGTCAAGGCAAGCGGTGCCAGCCCAGGCGCCCGCTAAGTGGCGGCCAGATTAGTCGAATTCTCAGGCGAGGACGAGATAAAAGCCGCAACGGCAGACTGGCGGCCGCTCGGCCTTCTGATCGTTGCCTGCGACAACGCGGGCCTTCGATGCGGCCCGCTCGTGGCAGACCTGCGTCAGAGGCTCAATTGTCGGCGACAAAGCGTGCCTGCCGCGGCTCCAAAAGCGGGTGGCGGACGTCGCGCAGGCAGGCGGCCTCGAAATACGGCCAGGCGCTTTGCGAGCAATCGACGCCGAGCGGGCGGATATCGGCACGATCGCCCTTGGCGCCGGCGACCGGCGCGCTCGCTTGGACCTGGAAAGCCAGACTTGGAAAGGCAACAAAACCAGCCGCCACAATCGCAGCGACAGCAACGGCGTAAATCGTCTTGAGCATGACACCGATCCCTGTGCTGAATCTCAGTCGTCCCGACGAAGCAACGCGTTCGATGGCGTCGGGGTTGCTCTTTTGTCTTGGATATTTTTCAGCAGCTTTTGGCGAAACGCGCTGTGACCTCCATCAAACGTCGGGACATTAGGTTAAGTAATTGAAATAACGTCAGTTTATGTCCGCTAGGGGAGGCGTTGCATCGGCCGATGGCGGCGACACCAGCTTGAAGTCGCCGGACGCGCGGGCTAGACCGCCGCCATGCCTGCCGCTCCCCCGCCACGCGTTGCGCTGTTTGCCGGGTCGTTCGATCCCATGACCAACGGCCACTTCGACGTCATCGGCAAGGCGGTGAAGCTTGCCGACAAGCTGGTGCTGGCGGTCGGCATCCATCCCGGCAAGGCCCCGCTGTTCTCGGCCGACGAGCGGCTGGCGATGCTCAACGAAATTTGCACGCCGCTCGGCCGTGCCGCGGGTTGTGAGATTGTCTGCACGACCTTCGCCGATCTCGCCGTGACGGCGGCTCGGCGTTTTGGCGCGACCGTCCTGGTGCGGGGGGTCCGTGACGCCACCGATTTCGATTACGAAATGCAGATGGCGGGGATGAATGCGGCGATGGCGCCCGAAGTCCAGACCATCTTTCTGCCGGCCGCGCCCGCGGTGCGGCCGATCACCGCCACATTGGTGCGGCAGATTGCCGGCATGGGCGGCGACGTCTCGGGTTTTGTGCCGGCGGCGGTCGCCGCGCGCCTGAAAAGCAAATTCGCCAAGGCATGATCCGCAATATCCCGGGAGCCGACATGAGCCGTCTTGCTGCGTTCCTCTTTGCTTTGACCGTCGCTATGCCCGCTTTCGCGCAAAGCTTAAGCAGTCCCGCGGCGCTTACCGCGCAAGCGCCGGCGGACTACAAGGTGAAATTCGCCACCAGCAAAGGCGACTTTGTCGTCGACGTGCATCGCGATTGGGCGCCGCTCGGGGCCGACCGGTTTTACAATCTGGTCAAGAACGGGTTTTACAACGACGCCCGCTTCTTTCGCGTGATCTCCGGCTTCATGGTGCAATTCGGCATCAGCGGCGATCCGAAGCTTGCGGCGGCGTGGCGCGAGGCCAGCATCCCCGACGATCCGGTGAAACAGAGCAATACCCGCGGCATGATCACCTTCGCCACCCGAGGACCGAACACCCGCACCACCCAGGTCTTCATCGATTACGCCAACAATTCCCGGCTCGACGGCATGGGATTTGCGCCGTTCGGGCAGGTCGTGTCGGGGATGAACGTCGTCGATGCGCTTTATAGCGGCTACGGCGAAGGCGCGCCGCGCGGCGGCGGCCCCGAGCAGGGCCGCATTCAGAGCGAGGGGAACGCCTATCTGACGCAGGCGTTTCCCAAACTCGATTACATCAAGACCGCAACCATCGTGCCGTAATTCGGCGGCGCTGTTGTTTGCCACCATCACCTAAAAGGACAGCATCCCCATGGCCAATGAATTGCCCGCCGGCGTCGATCCGCAAAATGCGCTGGTTCTGGAAACCACGCCCGGCACGATCATCATCAAGCTGCACGGCGACATCGCCCCCGGCCACGCCGAGCGGCTGAAGCTTCTGGCGCGCGAGAAATTCTACGACGACGTGCCGTTCCACCGCGTCATCGACGGCTTCATGGCGCAGACCGGCGACGGCGAAAACGGCAACGGCACCGGCGGCTCATCCTATCCGGATCTCAAAGCGGAGTTTTCCGACAAGCCGTTCGTGCGCGGCACGGTCGGCATGGCGCGCAAGGGCGGCAGCAACAATTCCGCCAACAGCCAGTTCTTCATCATGTTCGACGACGGCGACTTTCTCAACGGCCAGTACACCGTGATCGGCGAAGTGGTGTCCGGCATGGACGTGGTGGATAAGCTCAAGCGCGGCGAGCCGCCGTCCAACCCGGACCGCATCGTGCGCATGCGGGTGGCGGCCGACGCCAAGTAGCGGCCGATGCTGTCGCTCCGTCATGGCGCGGCTGTCGTCGGCGGGGCAGTGGGGTTTGTTGCGGTTGCCATCGGCGCGGCGGCGCAGCCGCTTAACACATTGCCGCCGGCGCGCGCGCCATGCAGCCTGGCACGGCCGTGGTTGATGCCGTCGCGGCCGGACTAGGGCGTGGGGAACTCATTAATACGAAGCCACAGCCATATTGATACAGAGTCCGGCCGCAAGTCCCGCCTTCGGAGCGAAACTGACATCGACCGGCCGGCAGGACCGCTAGGTCGGTTCGAAAATGACCCAAGGCGGAAATGAATGGCCAATTCGCTGTGACGCGCGGCACAGCCCCTGGGACGAGGCTTGGCTACTAAACCCCAGCATTCACCTTCGAGAGGGAGGCAACCTATGGCTACCTCCGCCAAGCAGGGTCATATTTTGACTGCGCCGAGCACACTGTCGGGCTTTATCCGCAGGCTGCTGCACCGTGTCTACCAAGCCTTCAGCGAGAACGAACTTCATAGGTTCGCGCCAAACCGCGCGGACAGAACGGTCGAATGACGTTATCCCGATGTCGGCTGCCGGCTTTCTAGCATTCCAGGCACTGACAGAGCGACATCGGGAAGGGATCCGACCGGAAATAGCGGTGTCGTTTTCCATACCGTCCCGCTGCGACCATTGCGACCGGGCCACGCCCCCGTCAGAATAAGGCAAATCCGCAGCCCTGGTGAGCCGCATTTCGGCGCGCCGCATGTGCGGGTTAGAGGGCGAACATGATGGCTCAGAGTCCGGCGTCCGATCGCGGCCGCAAATTGCTGGAAAATTCCATGCTGTTCGGCAGCCTTGATGAGAAAGCGCGCGGCGAAATCGCCGCTTACGCCAAGCCGCGGAGTTACGCCGCCGGCGAGCAGATATGCCGGCTCGATGATCAAGGCGACAGCATGATGGCGGTCGTTGTCGGCACCGTCCGTATCTCGCTCCCGGTCGCCAAAGGCAGAGAAGTCATTCTCGCCGATCTGCAAGCCGGTGAGTTGTTCGGCGAGATCGCACTTCTCGACGGCAAACCGCGTTCGGCCAACGCGACGGCCTTGACCAATTGCGAGCTGATGGTTTTGCAGCGGCGCGACATCATGCCGTTCCTTGAACGCAACCCATCCGCCTGCATTAAACTCATGGCGATCCTTTGCTCGCGGATTCGCCGTTCCGACGAACGTATGTCCGATATTGCCTTCCTCGATTTGCCGGTCAGGCTCGCCAAGACGCTCCTGAACTATCCGACCACTCGCGCCGGCGTGGTGAAGCTTTCCCTTTCGCAGAGCGAGTTGGCGGCGATGGCCGGTGGGACCCGCGAGAACGTCAACCGCTGCCTTCGCGAATGGCAACGTCGAGGCATTCTTGAATTGAAGGATCGCTGGACCATCATCCGCAAGCCTGAAGCGCTGCGTGAGCTCCTGGCGTCAGCTTGATTTGCCGATACTCCGGCTGCAAGACGCATCTTCGCCGCTGTGACGTGCGGCACAGACACCCCGGGCATGGCGAGCAGGTTCGGCGCTGTCGCACGTGCTTATGCGGCACCGACATTCAGACCGCGTTGCAGTGAGCGGCAACAGACGGAGGCCGTTATGACTCTTACGTCGGTGAAACGCGAAGGCGCGATCTTGGAGCATCCCGTGGACTCGCGCATCATCAGGAGCGAAATCCCTTGGAACAAGGTCGCGAAGGGAACTCCTTGGAAACGGATCGTCGCAGTCTTGAAAAACCCCGAGTTCGCTGCCGTCATGATGTTCTGCGCGATCGGCTTTCTGGTGACAGTCGCCGTCCTTCTGGCATTCCCAAACATCGGCGAAATGACGCAATCGATACAGCAGTTTCTCTGATGCGCGATTGTTGTTCGGTTCACCGTGTTGAAAGGTTTAGCCGAGAGGTCGCTGCGCTGCCTTGGCGGCATCGCCAAGTCCAGCTTGCCACCACAAGATCTTACAACTAAAATGTGCAGCAGCATGGGACGGCAATATGCCGGACCTGCCTCATCAGGGAGGGCTTGACAGTGGCCATTCACAAGAAGGTGACGTACCCCGAGAAGGGCGAATCAAAACACTTGGTGTTGCCGGCGTTTTCCTACCAGCCCACTGACTCCCTCGCCCAAGTCATCCTCGACGCATGGAGCAATAAAGCGCTCCGGGATCAGTTATTGGCGCGCGATCCAAAAACTAAGCTGCCGACGCCGGCCGCCGTGCAAGCGGCCACCAAGCGGATCACCGCGGCGGGCTATGATCTGACGCGCGCCGTCGTCATCACGGAAGCAGAGCACGATAACGACTACGTCATGCAATCGGACGATGAAATCGTCTTTGTGCTGCCGAACAAAAACCGAGTAACCGCCGCACCGAAGAATCTTCTCGACACGGCCAAATTACTGATGGGCTGTACGCCGAACGGAATCTAGTCGCGGGCGAGCGCTCGGAATTGGGAGATTTCGAATGACACGGTCGGTCACGGAGTGGGTCAACGTCACTGGCGATATTTCGATCATCGCTCGCGAGTTGGGTGAAGTTTGGTTCCACACCTTAAGCGGCACGAACGAAGAGGCGGATCCATTTGCGGCGCCGATGACGGGCGCGGGGGCAGCGGGCAGCACGATCGGCCTTCTCGACGGCGCAATAAATCTCGGATTTGCCGGAATTGAAAAGCGCCTCGCGCGCCCGGAACCGACGCTCACGAGCTATATCGTCGCCTTGGTCGGTGCCTATCACACGTCTGTCGACACGCCGCGAAATCTCAGGCGCGCCGCCAGCCGTTTCCACGCGCTGGGCCGGCCCGAAGTCGCGGCCTACCTCGAAGAACGGGCGCGCGAGGAGACCGGTCACGACCGGCTTGCGCTCAAGGATCTGCGCGCGCTGGGCGTGCCCGGCGAGCGAATGGTCGCCAACTTCATCCCCGAGGGGATCAAGCCGCTCTGCACACGCTTCGATGAGCTTTGCGCTCAGGACTATCCGATCGGCTGCATCGGTTATTCATACTGCCTGGAGCGCATCGCCGCGCTCAAGGAGGCGACCGATATCGAGAAAGTGCAGGCGCTGTGCCCGGATGGCGTCGATGCGACCCGCTTCCTTCGAAGCCACAGCGCGCTTGGCAGCGAGGTCTCGCATGTCGAAGAGACGATCGCCTTCGTGGCGTCACTTGCTGCGAACGACCGTATCAGCGTCGCCCAGGAGACCTATAAATCGGCTTTGATCATGGCCGAGGGCTACAATCACGAACTCCTCAAATCGGAAGCGCAGATGCGCGATGAGCTTCAGCAGGCGATCGGAGAGGCGCTGCCGTACCATCTCAGTTCATCGCTTTCGCAGGCCCAAGAACGGCGCGCTCAGCCCGCGGCGTGAACTAGTGCAAGGCTGATTGAACGTCGTGCGCGCGCCTTAAGTCGGCCGTAGCGGCGCCTTCCTTGAACCAGCGATAGATAGGTTCCAGCAGGTCCCGCGCCTCATCAACTCTGCCTTGCGCCCGCCACAGCGTCGCGAGGTCGGTGCTTGCCCGCAATTCCAGTGACTTGGCGTTTTGACGGCGTGCCACATCGATCGCGCTCTTAAGATCGGATTCGGCTTCTGATACTTTTGCCGGGTCGCGCGCCAGAAGCAATCGCGCTCTTTGCCGGTGCAATTCAGCCTCCCATGACCGTCCCGTCGCGTCATTCAACTCAGCCAATGTCTGCTCGACAATCGACAGAGCGGTTTCATTGTCGTCGCTCTCGGCATGCATATCCGCCAGCCAACTGCACATCATCGGCTGCATGAAGCCGACACCCTTTTGGCGCGCTTCATCGATTTGCCGTTCTATCTCAATGCGCGCTTCCGGAGCGCGTCCCAGCTCGCCGAGCGCGCGGCCGCGGGAAAGGCTGGACAGAAGGACGTAGAGCGAGA
Source organism: uncultured Alphaproteobacteria bacterium (assembly GCA_963807125.1). GTDB lineage: Bacteria > Pseudomonadota > Alphaproteobacteria > Rhizobiales > Xanthobacteraceae > BOG-931. The sequence goes on along the minus strand of CAWEAH010000007.1, from coordinate 41,230 downwards.
ACCGTTGTTCTTTCGAGATTTCGAGACTTTGCTCGGCGCTGTTGAGGGCGGCGGCGGGATGCCCGCGCAAGAGATGCACCACCGAACTCATGTAATGGGCAAACGCAATGGAGTAGGACTGGGCGAGATCTTGCGCGAGCGCGAGAGCTTCCGAAACGCGCGCCAAGGATTGGTCCGGATAGCCCAAGAACCATAAGTCCCAGGACAACAGCAATAGCGAAGCCACTTGCGGTTCCACCATGTAAAGATTGGAGAGCGGCCGCCCGCCCGCACTATCCGACAGCCCGATCGTTTCCTCAAAGTGCAGCCGCGACGCGGAAAACTCGCCCACCGTCAATAATGTGCTTCCCATGATCCGATGCGCCATCATCAAGAGATCGCGATTGGCCGATGCCTGCGCCCTGGTCATGAACTCATGCGCCATGGCAAGCGCCTGATCGTTCTTGCCGCCCATCCAGGAATGCCCCCACAGCCCGAACAGCGCTTGGAAATACTCGGGCGGGTTGCCAAGCTTGACGCACAGAGTAAGCGCCCGCTCGAATGCTTCGCGGGTTTCCGCGGCCGCATAGCCTGAAACGGCGATGAGAGGAATACCCAGCGCCAGCTGAATCTCGATCTCTTCCTTGGTGCGCTCGGCCGTGTCGTGCATAGCGCTCAAGAGCCGCAGCGCGTTGCGAAAATGACTGATGGCTTCCACGTTGGCGGAGTTCGCAAGCGCCCGCCGGCCGGATTTGCGCCACCACAGAATAGCCGATGGGTTATTTCCCGCTTCGCTGTAGTGATAGGCGAGGATTTCGGGTTGATTTTCGACGAGCTCGGCAAAATGCTCCTCCAGAACGGCGGCAATATCGCCGTGCGTCTCCCGTCGCTTGCCGCGAAGCAAGGAATTGTAGACCGCATCGCGCAACAACACATGTTTGAAGGCGAAACGGACGGCAGGCGAAACCTCCAGCCGTGAGATAATGTCGGCTTCTTCAAGAATCGCGAGCGCGGAGAGCAGATCTTTTTCGTCGATTTTAGATGCCAGCGCCAATAGATCGTAGGAGAACTCGCGCCCGATCACCGCGGCGATCTGCGCCACGCTGCGGCCGCCGCGCACCACGCGATCGAGCCGCTCCATCAAGGCGTCATGGAGCGTCTCCGGAACTTTCAGCGCTCCCGGCCGTCCAATGTGTTCGAGATCATTGCCGTTCGGTCGGCGTTGCGTCGGAACTCCGATGGTGCCGCTTGTCAGTTCCTCGATGAACAACGGCAACCCGTCGGCCTTGTCAACGATCTGATCGAAAATCTGTTGCGGCATATTCGCATTCTTCAACAAATCCTTGATCATCCTCGTCACTTCGCCGCGCGACAATCGCGTCAGCGACAGCTCGGTCACGTTCGCGCCGGAGGGCCAGGTGCGCCGGAACTCGGGCCTGTGCGACACGACGAACAGGATATGGGCGCGGTCGATGCGGCTGATGGCCAGCTCCAGGAGCTCAAGAGTTCGAGGGATCGATCCAGTGTGCATCCTCGAAGATGCACAGTATCGGACGCTGGCCGGAAGAAGCGAGCAGCATCTCGATAAGCTTGCTGATCGTCTTGTTTTTGATCTGCTGGGGCGAAAGCTTTGACAATTCGTCGCGGTTTCCTGCGGCAATGGACAAGAGATGGGCGATCAAAAACGCCGGCTCCACCGGATCGTCCGTCGGGCCGGGAAGGCAAGCCTTGAGCTTGGCAAATTTGTCCGCGTCGGAATCGTTGGCCTTGAATTCAGCCGCCCGTTCGATTTGTTCGATGACCGGGAAAAACGCGCTCTGGCTGTGATAAGGCGAACACTGAAAGTTCCACAAGGAATGCGGTTCGTTCCGGATGTTTGCCTGCAATTCATAGAGGAGTCTGGACTTGCCAACTCCCGGAATTCCCGAAAGCAGGATGACTTGTCCGTCGCCCTCTTTGGCCTTCTGCCACCGGTCGAGCAACAGGTTGAGCTCGCTTGACCGCCCGATGAAGGCGGTCAGCGAACTGGCATGGGCCGCTTCGAAACGGGTTCCCTTATGCTTCGCGACAAGGACCCGATAGGTGCGAAGCGGGTTGCTGATGCCTTTGATTTCCTTCAAACCGAGGTCTTGGAAATCGAAAGCGGCCGACGTGAGCCGTTGCGTTGACACTGAAACAACCAGAGTGTTGGGCTCGGCGAGCGTTTGCAGGCGCGCAGCGATATTGGGCGTTTCGCCTACCGCCTCCAGCGTTTCGCCCGGACCACCTCGTCCGATCTGGCCGACGACGACACGGCCGGTGCAGATGCCCACCCGCGAAGCGAGGCGCACCGGTCCTGGAATATCGGTCACCGCGGAAAGCGTCTCAAGGCCCGCGTGCACGGCGCGGATGGCGGCGTCTTCGTGGGCGCGCGGCCAGCCAAAAAACGCCATCACGCCGTCGCCGGCAAAGTTCGCAACCTGACCGCCATATCGCCTGATCGCCGCGCTGCAGACCTCCCGATAAGCCTCGAGGAGGAGCTGAAGATCCTCGGGGTCGAGCTTCTCGGAAAGCTCGGTTGACCCGACCAGATCGCAAAACATCACGGTGATCTGCCGGAGTTCGCCTTCGCGATTTTGCGATGGCGAGGGAACTTCTTCCGCGCCAAGAGTTTGGGCGCCAAGAGTTTGGGCGCCAGGAGTTTCGGTGCCAGGAGTTTCCGTGCCAGGAGTTTCGGCGCCAGGAGTTTCGGCGCCAGGAGTTTCGGCGCCAAGAGTTTCCGTACCAAGAGTTTCCGCGCCCAGATTTGAAACCGCGGTCGTTGCGCCGGGCGAGGGGTCCACGGCCTGCAATGCTGCGATGGCCCGCAGCAATATTTTGCGGTGACCTAACGAGACGCCAAGGGATTTGAGGTCATTGTCGGTGAGATCCGGAAGAACCGATAATTCGATATGGTTTTCGTCGAAAATTTGCACGTACTGAGCGAGACCGTACTTCCCCAACCATTCGGCCAGATCGGTCATTCGCGACATTGGCGTACTCTTAAAATGCGCGGTGGCGAGTTCCTACGCGGATTTGGAGCGTCGCCCTTAAGAAAGATAGCACAGGAATGAGGCGACGAATGTCCGTTTTGTCGGTGTGCATTCAACCGGTCAGTGCAACACCGCTTGCAATCTATCGGCTGGCGTTTCGAAGCCCAAGGTCTTTCGCGGCCGTTGATTGAGCCGCAGAGCAATCGCGTTCAGATAGCTCTGAGAGATGCGCGAGAAGTCGGTCCCTCTCGGAAAGTACTGACGCAGCAGGCCGTTGGTGTTCTCGTTTGAGCCGCGCTGCCAGGGACTGCGCGGCTCACAGAAGTAGACCTGGACGTTGGTGGCAACCGTGAAACGCTTATGGGCATGCATCTCTTTGCCTTGATCCCAGGTCAGGGAGCGTCGCAACTCCTCAGGCAGCTTGCCGATGTGCTTGGCAAGCGCAGCAACAACAGTCCTCGTGTCCTTGCGGGGGATTTTAACGAGCATCGTGAAGCGGGTATTGCGCTCGACGAGGGTGGCGATGTGCGTGTCGTTCGCTCCGGTAAGAAGGTCCCCTTCCCAATGCCCCGGCACAGCGCGATCCTCAATCTCGGCGGGCCGCTCGCGAATGGAGACCATATCGAGGATATGCCCCTGTCCACTCTTCGCGTTGTGGCTCTTGGGGCGACGCATCCGCCGCGCCGTACGCAACTGCGCCGTCAGCTCCTGCTTGAGCACGCCGCGGGTCTGGATGAAGAGGCTGCGATAGATCGCTTCGTGAGATATCTGCATGTTTTGGTGGGTTGGGAACTCCTGCTTCAGCCAGCCGGAGATCTGCGCCGGCGACCATTGCAGCGCGAGCTTCTGCGCCACGCGCCATCGTAGCTCCCGGTGCAGTGCCAAACGACAAGGCTTGGGCCGCAACGCCCGCTCCCAGGCACGCCGATCAGCCCAGTTCGCACGATAGGCCCGACTGCCGCCGTTGCGCCTGATCTCCCGGCTTACTGTCGATGGCGCCCGGCCGAGGCCCTGGGCGATCTGCCGGATCGACCGGCCCACCGCAATGCCACGGGAAATCTCTTCGCGTTCCTCAAGCCTTAGTGCGGCCAAGGCTCTCTGGCGCGACGCCGGCACGATCCCTCCATGGAGTACCACGATCCGCTCAACGCCGGTCTTGTTCTTCCTTTCCAGCGCCCGCGAGATAGCCGCAGCACTTTGCCCGTTCTTCCATCGCTCCCACAGCTCGGCCTTCTGCGCTGCCGTGAACCAAATCCGTGACGTCACCATGGCCCACCTCCTCACCTCGCAAGATTAGAAGGTGTTGCGTTGATCGGTTAAATCCGCCCGGCAAAAGCGGATACGTCAATTATGGTTCACGATGTCCGAGCATGGCCGATCGTGTCATTTAGCGGCATCGAGAGCGCGCTCCATGTCGCCCAGCGACAACACCAACAGCAGCCGCAGCCCGAAACAACGGACGACGAAAAGGATTGAGCGGGCTCAGTTTGAATTTCAACGGAGGATATTTACACCCAGCAAACCAAAGAAAGTGTCCTTACCCAGATTTTGGCCTGTCTGTCGGGGGCCCGACGAAACCCACATGGAGCCGGGGTGTTTTGGGAGCGGAAGCCGATGTGGCAGGGGGCCAACAGAGGGATGGGACAATGGCTTCTCTCAATCTGAGGCTGGCCCCGTTGCCGCGGATAGCCCACAGTACGCCTATGGGCGAGGGCCGATTGATTCGGGTGAGCAAGTATCGCAGCGACCTGCGGGCGGTCGCCTACTTGGTCGCCGTGCACGACAAGGCCGGGGCAATAGACTTCATCAGAGAGAAAGTTGCGAGCCTAGGCGATGAAGTTGAGGACTTGGGCCGCGTGAGCGATGCCCTGCTGACGGCTCTCTCATTAGCGCCGGGCCAGTTCGCGCCCGTGAGCGCCATTCGCCATGGCGCCCAGCAAGGCCAGCAGCCGCAAGCGAAGAATGATAAGCCCAATTAGGGCGCCTTAGTTGGCGGCCGCTTGATTTGATCTTGCTCTGCGATAAAGCCAGCCGCGATTTGATACTAACTGGCTGCCGCCGCCTGGGCTGCATCTTTGGTGTTGCCGATCGCATCGAGTCTCTGCTGCATCGCCAGTTGATCGAGCGATCCGAGCGGCAGGCTCACGAATATCTCAATGCGATTTCTGAGCATGCGCAGCGTGTCGGCGAAGGCAAAATGGACTTCAGCTTCGCTGCCGGTGATCTCCGCCGGGTCGGGTATGCCCCAATGCGCCATCAAAGGGTGACCCGGCCAGACCGGGTGCAGCCCGTTGGCCGCCTTGTTGCAAACGGTGAAGACGAAATCGAGCTTTGGCGCGTCGGGTCGCGAAAATTCTTTCCAGCTTTTTGGCCGCAGCCCGGTCACGTCGTAGTGCACCTTCCGAAGCAGGTCGAGAGCGTAGGGATGGATTTCAGCCGCCGGCTCGGTGCCCGCGGAAAAGGCGCGAAACCGGCCCGCTCCGGCACGATTGAGGATCGGCTCCGCGAGAATGGAGCGCGTTGAATTTCCGGTTCCGACGAACAAAACGCAATAGGGATCGGTGTTGAAGTCCCTGGGCATGCTGTCCTCCCCGAAGTGCAGGCTTTTGCCGCTGGAGGTTAGAGAAAAGCGCCCGATACATCCTAAATATCCGTGTGACAGGCTTACGACAGAAAAACCTCGGCTGGGCACCGACGGATCGGTTTCGGGGCCGCCGGCGTAGCGCCGCTCTCACGACCGGGGCTTTTGCCGGAACAGATACGGCTCGATGGCCGCAAGCGCTTGCGCCGGCAAAATGCGGCCCATGCCGTCTTGCGATTGGCCGCCGGGCGGTTCGATGGCGTGGATAAAGCGCGAATAGGTCAGGACCGGCGTCGAGCCGAACAGCCCGAAGGCTTCGGTGCCTCCGGCGGCGGCGAGGTTCAATGGGCCCGACGACGGACCGACGAAGAGATCGGCCAGGCGCAATAAGGCCGCGGCCTCGACCAGGCGAAGCGAGCAGGCATTGATGGCGGCAGATCCGGTGCTGCCGGCAATAAAACCTTGGGCGCGCGACACATTTGCCTCCCCGCCGACCAAAAATACCGTGCCGCTCACGCTTTGGCGCAACCGCGCAATAAAATCCGCCCAATGCGCGTCGGGCCAATCCTTGTCCGGATGCGAGGCGCCGATGCCGAGCGCGATCCATGGCCGGGCGGCAGCCTTAAATCGTTCGGCGACGGCGGCGAGCGTCGCTGGCGGAAGCTGCAAATCCGGTTCGGTCGATGGCAGCGGCACTTTCATCGCCGCCATCAGCGCGCGCAGCCAATCGACCGGATGATCATGGAAATGACGATGGTCGAGGCCGGCATTGGTGATGAAGAGGCTTTGCGGCCCCAGTCCGAGGCCGATGCGTTCGGGGATGCCGGCAAGCCATCCCGCCAGCGCCGGACGAATGGTGCGGTCGAGAATCCAGATCGAGCCGAAGCGGCGCGCCCGCAACAGTGCCGCGAGCCGGATGAGGTTGAGCCCACGGCGCAGCTCCGAGCCGCCGTGCTCGAAATAGACGATCTCGGCGACGCTGGGTTCGGCTGCCAAAAGGTCCCGGGCCTGGCTGGTCGGCGGCGCCAGAAAGCTCACTGTCCCGCCCGGCGCGGCCGCGGCGATGGCGCGGATGAAAGGCACATGCCAGATAACGTCGCCGATCCCCGGCTTCACCTGGATGACCGCTTGCTGCATGGGACCTGAGCTGCCGGGCGCGTCGAAGGGTTGCGATGGGTGGTTTTAACGCCGAATAATCCGCAGGACCAATGCGCACCGACCTGTTCGATTTCACCCTGCCGGAAGACCGCATCGCGCTGCGGCCGGCGGTGCCGCGCGATGCCGCGAGACTGCTGGTGGTGCGGCCGGAAGCGGCGGCCGCGCTCGAGGACCGCACGCTGCGCGATCTGCCGGCGCTATTGCGGCCGGGCGACGCAGTCGTGGTCAACGACACCAAAGTCTTCCCCGCCAATCTCCATGGCCGGCGGCTCGGCCGTGGCGCGCACGAACCGGCTATCTCGGCGACGCTGATCAGGCGCCTCGACGGCGCGCGCTTTCGCGCGCTGGTGCGGCCGGCAAAGCGGCTCGCGGCCGGCGACGTAGTGCGCTTCGGCGCCGAAGGCCGCGTCTGCTTTCTCGATGCGCTCGACGCCACGGTCGAAGACAAAGGGCAGGGGGCGCAAGGCGGCGAGGTGACGCTCGCCTTCTCGTTCACCGGCGCGGTGCTCGATCAGGCGCTGGCCGAGCGCGGCGACATGCCGTTGCCGCCCTATATCGCCAGCCGCCGTGGCGTCGACGCGCGCGACCGTGCCGACTACCAGACCATGTTCGCGCGCGAGGAGGGATCGGTCGCGGCGCCGACGGCGGGCTTGCATTTCACCGAGAGTTTGACCGCGGCGTTGCGCGATCGCGGCGTCGATTTGCAGCGCGTGACCTTGCATGTCGGCCCCGGTACCTTCTTGCCGGTAAAATCGGAAGACACCTCCGGCCATAAGATGCATGCCGAGTGGGGCAGCGTGTCGGCGGAAACCGCGGCCGCGCTCAATGCCGCGCGGCGCGCCGGCGGCCGCATCGTCGCGGTCGGCTCGACCTCGCTGCGGCTCATCGAAAGCGCCGCGCGCGAGGACGGCACGCTGTCGGCGTTTTCCGGCGAGACCGCGTTATTCATCACGCCCGGCTACCGCTTCCGCGCCGTCGACGTCATGCTGACCAATTTTCATCTGCCGCGCTCGACGCTGTTCATGCTGGTCGCCGCCGTCTGCGGCCTCGACGTCATGAAGCGCGCTTACGCGCACGCGATCGAAACCGGCTATCGCTTCTATTCCTATGGCGACGCCTGTTTGCTGTTTCGCGACACCGCGCTACTGCCCAAGTGAGGCGAGATAGGTGAGGCGCGCTACGCCGCGATCTCGAACTTGTCGCGCTTGATCTTGGTGAGGTCGATGCCTTCGATGCGGATCAGGCGGGTATCGCCGTCGCGGCGCGGCGAATGCAACACGCCTTCGCCATACACATGCGCCATGCCAGGCGTCATTTTGTAGGTCCGCACTTTGGCGACTTTGCCGGGTCGGCCGTCTGTCGGCTTTTCGAGGAGCCGCCAATCGGTCATTTCGGTGACGCCCGCCGCTTGGCCATAGATCGCCCAGCTCGGCCCATGATCGTGCGGCGCAGAGTTCTTCGCGCCTTTGTAGACATGGGCGAGAATGCAGAAATGCAGATCGGGATCCTCGTAGAGGATTTTGCGGTCGGAATCCTCGCCGGGCCCGAGATGAGCGGCGACGAATTCCGGATCGGCGCAGGCCTTTTCGGTGTATTGGCGGACCAGCTCGCGGCCGGCGGGGCCGGCGTCCTTGAGCAGCGCCGCGCGGCAATCGGCGGCGAATTGGCCGATCGTGTAAGCCATGATCGAAGCTCCTCCCTGTCGTCATCCCCGGTCTTTGGTCGGGCTGGACCTGGGTCCGGAGTATCCGCAAGGACAGAATATCGAGCCGCCGTCGCTTCCGTAACCCCCTGCGCAAGGCCATCGCTTGTCATGATGTCTGCCGGACGATATGTCGCCGGACACCATGTCAGACCCATTTTCCTTTCGCCTCCTGGCTGTCGACGGCGCCGCGCGCACGGGCGAGATTGCGACCGCGCACGGGGTGGTGCGCACGCCCGCCTTCATGCCGGTCGGCACCCAAGGCGCGATCAAGGGCGTGCACCATGCCGACGTCCACGCCTCCGGCGCCGATATCATTCTCGGCAACACCTATCACCTGATGCTGCGGCCTACCGCCGAGCGCATCGCCGCGCTCGGCGGCTTGCACGCCTTCATGCATTGGCCCTATCCGATCCTGACCGATTCCGGCGGCTATCAGGTGATGTCGCTTTCGCCGTTGCGCAAAGTCGAGGAGGCTGGCGTGACGTTCCGTTCGCACCTCGACGGCGCGACCGTCGCGCTGTCGCCGGAGCGCGCCATCGCCGTGCAAATCCTGCTCGGCTCCGATATCGCCATGCAACTTGACGAATGCGTGGGGCTGCCCGCCGAGCGGGGCGAGATCGAACGCGCCATGCGCCTGTCGCTGCGCTGGGCCGAGCGCTGCAAGCGCGCCTTCGAGGAGGCCGCGGCCGATCGCGCGCTGTTCGGCATCGTGCAAGGCGGCGACGATTTCGATTTGCGCCAGGATAGCGCGCGCGCGCTCCGCGACATCGGCTTTCACGGCTACGCCATCGGCGGGCTTGCGGTGGGCGAAGCGCCGGAGGTGATGCGCAAAGTCGTCGCCGAGACGGCGCCGGCGCTTGCCGGCCGAGCGGCCGCGGTACCTCATGGGCGTCGGCACGCCGGCCGACTTGCTGGCGGCAGTGGCCCGCGGCATCGACATGTTCGATTGCGTGCTGCCGACGCGTAACGGCCGCCACGGCCTCGCTTTCACCCGCTTCGGCCCCATCAACATCAAGAATGCGCAGCACGCCGACGATCCGCGCCCGCTCGATGCCGCAAGCGGCTGCCCGGCGGCGCGCGATTTCTCCCGCGCATACCTGCATCACCTTTTTAAGGCTGGCGAAGCGCTCGGCGGTACGCTTCTGTCGATCGTCAATCTTTACTACTACCAGGAGCTGATGGCGGGGGCGCGCGCGGCGATAGCGACGGGACGTTTTGCCGACTATGCCGCGCAAACCGAGCAAGAATGGTCGACGAAGCGCGACCTTGCGGCGCAATGAGCCGCCGGCCAAGCCTGACAAAGAAACCTAGAAACAACGAAAAAAAGGAGTGTTGGTATGTGTTTTCCGTTATTGCGGACAGTCATCGGAGCGAGGTCCGCAGCCGTCTTGGCGTTGGCGGCTCGCGGGCCTGCTCAGTCGCGCGCGCGCGCCGGCGCGCGCCGATTATCCGGATCGTCCGGTGCGCGTCATGCTGCCGTTCGGCCCCGGCGGCGTCGCCGACGTCACCGCGCGGCTGGTCGCCGAGAAGCTGTCGCGAAAAGCTCGGCCAGAATTTCGTCATCGAAAACATGCCGGGCCCCGGCGGCATTGCCGCGGCGCGCGCGGTGCTGTCCGCGCCGGCGGACGGCTATACGCTCGCCTTCTTCACCAACGGCACCGCGATCAGCGTGCCGCTGTTCAGCCATCTGCCGTTCGATCCGGTCAAGCAATTCATGCCGATTTCGGCGGTCGGCTATTTCGATCTCGATTTCGTCGTCGCCGCGGATTTGCCCTACCACACGCTCGGCGATTTTCTGCAAAGCGGCGAAAGACAAGCCCGGCACGCTCAATCTCGGCTCGATCGTGGTCGGCTCGACGCAGAACCTGACCGCGCAGCTTTTCAAGTCGATGTCGGGCGCCGACATCGTCATCGTGCCGTTCCGCACGTCGCCCGACGAATTGGTCGCGCTTCTTCGCAACGACATTCAGAGCGAGGTCGAATTTTACGCGGCGATCGCGCCAAGCCTGCAGAGCGGCAAAGCCCGCGTGCTGGCAACGAGCGGCATCAAGCGCTCGCCGGAATTGCCGAACGTTCCGACCATCGCCGAAGCCGGCGTGCCGGATTTCGACGTGACGTCATGGAACGCGCTCTATGGGCCGGCCGGCACGCCGCAGGCCGTGATCGACAAGCTCAACGGTGCGCTGCGCGAGGTGCTTGCCGATCCGGAGCTCAAGAAGCGCGCGCTCGCGCTCGGCATCGACGCCGAAGCCTCGACGCCGGCGGAGATCGACGCGCGGATGAAATCCGATATCGCGAAATGGACCAAGGTGATCGAGGCCGCCCACATCCCGAGGCAGTGAGGCGAGCGGCTCGGCGCGGCTGCACCCGAAAGCGAACCCGCCGGTCTCTGATACGCAGGACCGGCGGGTCACATGGAACTACTAACTCAACGGCGACTACGTTAGGCAACTCCGTCACCTGGCGCACTGGTAAAGACGCGACGTCCCAGCGCGGTTACGACTTCTCGAGCTGGCCGCGGATCTCGCCGCCAGGATTGGCTGCGGTGTGGATGTTCACGTAATACTGCCCCGACATCAGATCGGTTGCCTGGGCGTCGGTCAGTTTGGCCGAGCCTTTGAAGGGGCTGGGGAACGGCTGTCCCTTCGTCGACAGCCACAGCACCACGCCGGCATTCTTGCCGGGCTCGGCCGGACCGTGAATGTGGGCCGCCGTCACCGGGCCGGTCATGCCGGAATACGTGCCGTCCCAGGTCAATTCCTTGGTCGCCGGATCGTAGGTCATGGTCACCGAGCCGGTCCCGGCGGTGGTGTTCGGCGGCACTTCGCTTGAACCCTTCAGATTGGCCTTGAAAGTCGTAGTGGCGGCATAGCTTTGCGTGCCGGATGCCAACAACGCAGCGCCGGTGGCGCCACCGAGGCAAATCCCCAATAGCGACCGACGATCGATTGATCGATGATTGATTGACTGATGCATGTGATCCTCCTTCTGGACGGTTCCGCGACACCGAGACAAACACCGGTTCCGGCGGGATTATTGCCTGTTCCCGCCGAGCATACTAGGCCGTTGGCCGGGGAGTTGGCGGCCGTCAGAGGACGCTAACGTGGAACAACTTACTGAGCAAAAGAATACAATTACGCGGATTTACTGGGATATTCGATTAACGCGGATAAAGCCGGATCGACGTCGCGAATGAATTGCCGCAGTCGTCGCAGGACCAGTCGTGGTCGATTCGGCCCATTGCATTGCAAGCATTAGCGTCGAACCGGGACTCCTCGGCGATCAGCAGGACGCTGCCGCAGCGGGGACATTTCGGCCGGCTCAGGCTTTGGCTCGCAGCAGCCCGTGCCGTAATCCTCGAGGACGCTTGGTACGCGGCTTGGACGATCATGACGATCTCCTTCGACGCACCCTCACCGCACCCTACGGTCCCACATAACGCGCCCTCTGTGGCACCACCGCGACGCTGGCGTGAAACTCCGATGGCTTTTGGGGAAGATTTGGCCTTTGTCGGTAAGCTTTGGGAGATGGGACGTCTGAAACCGGGCGTCTAACCGGGCGCCTGAGCGGAGCGGAGGGCGGAACCCGCGGCTAGTGCGACTGGGTGTCGAGCGGCACGCAATTGGTGCGGCCGGACATCACGCAATCCTCGATCTGGTCGTTACGGTAGATTTCCCGCGCCAGGACCCACCCAACCAAAAAAAGGACGACGACCACGCCGAGAGCGATCATCGAGCGGCGTTGCGTACCGTTTGGGCCGTTGCCATCGGACATTTTCCTAAAATAGGCGGGAACGGCCGAGTTTCAAACCCTTCAGCCATCGACTAGCCGCCTGCCAAAAGCGAACCCGCCCGAGACGGCAGGCTCGGGCGGGCGCGGGGACCAAGGAGTATTTCGGTTCGGCTCAGGCGTCGTAAAGGCTGTGCTCATAGTAGCGATGAGGCGGACGGTTCTTGTCACGGAAGCTCTTGAACCACCGGGCAATGCGCGCGTTCGTCTGCTTCAGGGCTGTCATGGCGGTCTCCTCGTTAACGGCCAAAACCATAATCCCTATTTACGGTAGACCTGCCACCGAGGAAGTGATCGCCGTCACACAATCGCGCTTTCTCGAACGGGGAGTGGGGACGCGGACACCCGCCTATCGAACGCTTTGCCATGGATCGGAAATTTGATGCGGCTGCGGTATGCGTTTGAGCGCTTCTCGGTAAGCCGTATCATCAGCCTTTGGTTTTGCGGAGCCCTGCTTTTGTTGGTTCTGCGCGTGCCTTCCTTTGCCCATTCCCATTTGAGCGTGCGCTGGCAGCATCATGAATAGGCACGCCATAAACGCCACGAGGAGGCGCATGTTCAATCCTCCGAACCTTGCCCCGGAAGTCTATAGCTGGACGGCCTTGATGGATAAATTATGAGAGGCTTTTGGTGAGCGCGCTGGGACTCGAACCCAGGACCCCGTGATTAAAAGTCACGTGCTCTACCGACTGAGCTACGCGCTCCACCTGGCGGATCAGATACTTAACTCGGGCGGCATTTACCAGCCTTGCGCGCCGATGGCGCGCTTTTTCCCGCGCCCTTTGCTAGATTGCGGTGAATTGCCGGAAAAACCGCGAAATCCGAGGACATAAGCCGATGCCGATAGTCAACCGCGTTGCCGATTTGCATGGCGAAATCAAAGAGTGGCGGCGGGATTTTCACGCCCATCCGGAGCTGCGCTACGACGTGCACCGCACCGCGGCTTCGGTCGCCGACAAGCTCAAAAGCTTCGGCTGCGACGAGGTGGTGCCCGGCATCGGGCGCACCGGCGTGGTCGGCGTCATCCGCGGTCGAAAAGCCGGCCACAAGGTGGTCGGCATGCGCGCCGACATGGATGCGCTGCCGATCGAGGAAGAAACCGGCCTGCCGTACCAATCGACGGTGCCCGGCAAAATGCACGCCTGCGGCCATGACGGACATACCGCGATGCTCCTTGGCGCCGCCAAATATCTCGCCGAGACGCGCAATTTCGCCGGCACCGCGGTGGTGATCTTTCAGCCGGCCGAAGAGGGCGGCGCCGGCGCCGCCGCCATGATCAAGGACGGTTTGATCAGCCGCTTCGGCATCGAGGAAGTCTACGGCATGCATAATTATCCCGGCATCCCGCTCGGCGAGTTCGCCATCCGCACCGGGCCGATGATGGCGGCGGCCGACCACATCGAGATCGAGCTGGAAGGCAAAGGCGGCCATGCGGCGCGGCCGCATCTGGCGATCGACACCATCTTGGTCGGCGCGCAGATCATCAACCAGTTGCAATCGATCGTGGCGCGCAATGTCGATCCTCTGGAATCCGCGGTGGTGTCGATCTGCATGTTCCAGGCCGGTCATACCGACAACGTCATCCCGCAGCACGCCAAGCTCAAAGGCACCGCGCGCAGCCTCACGCCGGCCGTGCGCGAGCTTCTGCACAAGCGCATTGCCGATGTCATCGAAGGCACCGCGCAGCTTTACGGCGCCACGGCGAAGATCACCTACACCAACGGCTATCCCGTGGTGGTGAACCACGAGCGGCAAACGGCATTCGCCGCCGACATCGCCCGCGAAATTGCCGGGACGGATCGGGTCAATACCGCGTGCCGCCGGTGATGGGGGCTGAGGATTTCGCCTTCATGCTCAACGAGCGGCCGGGCGCTTTCATTTTCGTCGGCAACGGCGACAGCGCCGGGCTGCATCATCCCGCCTACGATTTCAACGACGAGACCATTCCGGTCGGCACCTCGTATTGGGTGCGGCTTGCCGAAACGGCGCTGAAGGGCTGATCGGCGCGCTACTGCGCGGCTTCGGCGTTGTCGGTGGAAACTTTCGGTGCGTCGGCGATCACCGGATTGGCGATGACATTATTGGCGATGACATTGGTGATGGCCTCTTGCGATTGCGGCAACAGGTCGGCCGCCTTGGCGCCGATGGCGGCTTCGATGCGGCCCTCGATGCCATGCCAGAAGGCGAAATCGTTCAAGCGCGTTCCTTCGAGGCCGGCGAGGATAACTGCGGCGATAAAGGGCAGACTCTGCACCACGAGCACGGCGGCGAAAATATTGATCTCGTGGACCTGCTTGTAATTGGTCATAACGAGCGTGGTGGCGCCGACCAGGAGCAGCGCGCCGATCACCGCTTCCCAGAAGGCGGGGAAATCCGGGCCCTTGCGCGACACGCCGCCTTTGGCGGTGCGCAGGAACGGCATGCGCTCGTTGATCACGCCAAGCCCGACCGAGCGCGCCACGGTCCATTGCAGCGACATCGCGGCGGCGACCGCGCCGAGCATCTGCCCGGGCGTCGCCCGCACCCGCACCCGGTACAGCATGACGAAATGGGCGACCGAGACCGTGAACGCCGCGATAATCGGCAGCGTCAGAATGCGATCGGGCACGGCGATATCGGCAAACGCCACGAACGGCACCCAGAGAATATTAAGCAGCGCCACCACAACGCCGATCGCGTCCGAACCAAGCCAATTGAGCCAGCCGAAGCCGTATTCGCGCTTCTGCTCGCGGGTAAGCCCGACCGCCCACGGCAATAGCCGCCGCCAATGCTTGCGCACGAGCTGGGATCCGCCGAAGGCCCAGCGGTGACGCTGCCGCTTATAGGCTTCGAAGGTGTCGGGTAAGAGCCCATGGCCGTAGCGGCGATTGGTGTAATGCGCCGTCCAGCCGCGCTCGAGAATGCTCAAGCCCAGATCGGTATCCTCGACGATGGTGTCGGACGACCAGCCGCCGGCGTCTTCGATTGCGGCGCGGCGGATGAGGCACATCGTGCCGTGCATGATGACGCCGTTGAACTCGTTTCGCTGCACCATGCCGATGTCGAAGAAGCCGGCATATTCCGAGTTCATGGCGGCGTGCATGATCGAACGGCCGCCGTCGCGGTGGTCCTGCGGCGATTGCACGAAGCCGACGCGCGGATCGGCAAACAGCGGCGCCAGTTCCTTGAGCCAGCCCGGATCGAGCACGTAATCGGCATCGATGGTGCCGATGATTTCCGCGTCGGGGGCGGTATGGGACAAAGCCAGCCGCAGCGCGCCGGCCTTATAGCCGGCCAGATTATCGACGCGAACGAATTTGAAGCGCTCGCCGAGCGCCCGGCAGTGGTCCTCGACCGGCCGCCATAGCGCCGGATCGGGTGTGTTGTTGATGACCACCACGCATTCAAGGTTGGGGTAATCGAGCCGCGCCACCGAATCGAGCGTGGCGTTGAGCATGTCCGGCGGCTCGCAACAGGCCGGCACGTGGATGGAGACTTTCGGCGCATGCGCCTCCGGAACCAGCGGCGGCGCATTGGCAAGCCGCCGCGGCGGGCGGCCGAACACGATTGCGGCGATCTCCTCCAGCCGCCCCAGCGCGATCGCGACCAGCGGCACCAAGAGCACGATGCCAAAGCCGAGCGCAAAGGCGGCTCCGGGGACGAAATAATGGCCTTTCCAGAACGCGACGATGGCCGACACCCAGGCGCCGACCGCATTGGCCGATACCGCCAGCATCATCGCCTGGGCGAAGCTCACGCCGGCCATCGCGAGGATCGGCAGCGACAATAACAGGCCGAACAGTACGGCAAGTCCGGCGCGCTTGGCGTAATCCGGGTCGGTGATGGGCCCGGTCCAGGGGAATTTTGCCTCGCGGTTGGCGTCGAACAGGCCCCAATAGGGACCGACGCCGCCTTCCATCGTCTTCCAGGGCTGATCGATGGCTTCGACGATATTGTAGTCAATGCCATAAGAGTCGGCCCGGTTGACGAAGTCGCGCAGCACTTCCGCCTGCTCCATCCGTCCGGGAACGGCGTTATGGTAGTTGTAGCCGGCGCTCGGCCAGCCGAATTCGGCGATCACGATCCGCTTGCCGGGGTGCATCTGCCGCAGCTTGTCGTAGAATTCGATGGTGTGATCGACGGCGGTCGAGGCGGAAAAGCCTTCCCAATAGGGCAGGATGTGCGCGGCGATGAAGTCGACGGCCGAAGCGAGCTCCGGATGGTCGATCCAAACTGTCCAGATTTCACCTGTCGTTACAGGGACCGGGCTCGATCTCTTCACTTTTTGGATGAGCTTGATCAAGTCCGGAACGGTCATTTCCGCGCGCAGCGTCGTTTCGTTACCGACGACGATGGCGTCGACATTGCTGTAATGCCTGGCGAGAGAGAGGGCTGAGGCGATTTCCCGCTGGTTGCGCGCCTCGTCCTTATCGATCCAGGCGCCGACCGTGACCTTGAGCCCGAACTCGGCGGCGATCGGCGGAACGAGCTCGGCGCCGTTCGTTGCCGAATAGGTGCGGATCGCCCGGGTGTAAGGCGCGATGGCGGCGAGGTCGGCGCGGATTTGTTCGGCGGTCGGCCGCGGCCCGTAGTCGGGATGCGCGGAATCCTTGAACGGCGAATATGAGACGCTGGCGAGCTGACCGGTATAGTCCGGCGCGGTACCTACCGGCCTCAGCAGGACCCAGATGCCGGCGTGCACGCACGCTACGAGCGCGAGCACGGCAGCGACGGTGCGCATGGACTCTTACCAAACGGGGCGGAACGACACGGGCCCGAACCTGCCCCCAGGTTCGACTAAGTCGTAAGGGTGAGGCAACCTTGCGAAGGCACCCGTAAACTAACGTCGAGCAATGGCGAATTCAAGACAACTTGCTGTGCGCAGCAAAAATTTGGCGATCAAATAGCGGCTTTAGCTAACGGCGGAACCGTCACCGCGTCGTGGTCGATGCGGCCCCCGGCGGAGCGGACCCGGCGGCGCTTGGCGTGGCCGCGGCGGCGGCCGGCACGACTTCGCGGGACGGATCGATCCAGCAGGCAAGGACCTGGCCGTTAAGGCTGTCGGGCGTCTTCGGATCGATGGTGCCGGAATGCAGCACCAGGCAGCGGAAGGCCGCCTGTATGTGGCCGCTCGGGCAACCGAAACGGTCGTAAAGATCGAGATGCCGGAAGGCGGTGTCGAGGTCGTCGCGCCACAACAGGCTGACGACGCGGCGGCCGAGCCAAACGCATTCCGGATTGCCCGCCGGCCCGTTAATGGCATGCTGTGCCTCGGCATATTCGTCAATCTTCTGCGTTTCCTTGGGCGCCTCCTGACCGTTTGGCGATTGTTGCGACGGCGCGTTCGAGACGCTGGGTTGCGCGAAGGCCGGGCGCAGGACGGGATAGGCGGGCAGGACGAGGCACGCGGCGATAACCAATCCGCCGATAACGCTAGGCACGCGATGGGACATGGTTCCCTTGAATTGTTGGGCCTGGATGAGCCGATGAGACGGGCGTTTCCCTGACCGTTGCGGCCGTTTATCCCGGCGCGCCTCGAAGTTTGATCGACTCCTTTTTGGCCTCCGGATTGGGCCGCTATTGCGGCGGTCCGTCCGAATGAGCCGGCCAAACATCACCCGAACTGCGCCCGTTTGTCCAGCGCGCCCGCCGGCGCGCTTGGCAGCATCTTACGGCAAGGCTAAGGCGTGGCGGTGTCTCGCCTTCCGCATGGCAATGCTCCCGCCGCAGCGCTTGCGCATTTTGCGCTGACCGCGCTCGCAATCGCCGCCGCATGGTGGTGGCTCGGCCTCCCGGTGCAGGTCCCGCCGTCGCCGCTGGCCAATGGCGGAAAGTTTTACTGCCTTTCCTATTCGCCGTTTCGCGCCGATCAGGATCCGCTCATCGAAACCACGCATGTCGAGCCGCAACAGATCGACGAGGATTTGACGCTACTGTCGCGCTACACCGATTGCATCCGCACTTATTCGGTCGACAACGGCCAAGACCAGATCGCGGCTATCGCCCAGCGCCATGGCATGCACGTGCTGCAAGGCATTTGGTTGTCGCATGACGCCGCGCGCGATCGCCTTCAGATCGCCACCGCCGTCGCTTTGGCCAAACAATATCCGGACGTCATTCGCGCGATCGTGGTCGGCAACGAGGTGCTGTTGCGCGGCGACCTTTCCGTCACCGACCTCGAGGCCGACATCCGGGCCGTCAAGGCGCAAGTGACGCAGCCGGTCACCTATGCGGACGTCTGGGAATACTGGCTGCGCTACAGCGATCTGCAAAGCGCGGTGGATTTCGTCACCATCCATATCCTGCCGTATTGGGAAGACTTTCCGATTCCGGCGGACACCGCCGCGGCGCATGTCGACGACATCCGCAGGAAAGTGGCCGCCGCCATTCCCAACAAGGAGATCGTCATCGGCGAATTCGGCTGGCCGAGTGAGGGCCGCATGCGCGAAGGGGCGCGGCCGTCGCCGTCCAACCAGGCCCGCGTCATCGCCGAGACCTTGGCGCTGGCGCAGCGGGAGAAATTCCGGGTCAATGTCATCGAGGCTTTCGATCAGCCGTGGAAGCGTCAGCTTGAAGGCGCGACCGGCGGCTATTGGGGCGTCATCGACCGCGCCAGGGGGGCGCCGAAATTCAGTTTCGACGGGGCGGTGTCCGATCATCCGCACTGGCCGATCGAGGCGCTCGCCGGAATCCTGCTTGCGGCGCTCGCTTTTGCCGCCGCCGCCGTCGCCGGACGCGGCAAGCCGCCACCGCCGCTGCTGTGGGCGCGCGTCACCGCGCTGACGTTCCTGCCCGCCGTCTTGCTCGGCTGGACGATTGAGCGCTTGCCGATCGACAGTTTCACCGCCGGCGGCTGGCTGCGCTCGCTCGCCTTTGCGATGACGGCTGCGGCCGCGCCGATTGCCTGCGCTGCGGCTTGCGCCGCCGGGCGCCCCGCGCCGACTTTCGGCGCGGTGCTGTCGCGGTCGACCGCAACTGCGGACAGATTAAATCTTGACGGACTAAGTCTCGCGCTCGGTCTGTGCTTGATCGCGCTCACCGTGCTGTCGGTCGAGACCGCGCTCGGGCTCGTTTTCGATCCGCGCTATCGCGATCTGCCCTTTGCGCCGGAAAGCGGAGCGGTCATACCTTTTTTGGTGCTGACGCTGATGACGCCGCGGCCGTTCGGATCGCGAGCGGCGGCGGAGACCGTCGCCGCAGCGGTGCTGGCTTTGTCTGCGATCTATATCGCCTTCAACGAGACCCTCGCCAACTGGCAGGCGGTTTGGTTGTGCGCCGGAATGCTCGCGCTCGCCGTCATTCTGGACGCGGGCGCGGGCCGCGCCAGGCTGAGGATCAAGAGACCGGCCGCGAGTGCCGATAAGTCGGCGTTGTGCAGCACGACGCCGAAGCCCGCAGCCGCCAGCGCCGCCGTGACCAGCACCATCGACGGCCGGATCAGATTGAGCAGCGCCGCGATCAGCGCCACGCCGCCGAACACATTATGATTGAACAGCACGATGGAGAGCCGAAACGTGCTGCACAGCCAAGTCTGCAGCCCGGCCTGACAGGCCAGCTCCACATTGGTGTTCTCGATCGCCATGTAGCGGATGTAGAGGGCTTCGCCGACCGCGGCGAACGCCACGATCAAAAGCCAATTGGTCTGGCGCGCGGTGGGCAGAAACAGACGGCGCATCGGGTCTCACCGGGAAATTCGGCGAGCCAAAGCACGTCCCGCCGGCGCCTGCAAGCGTGACCGCGGCATTTAGCGCAGCGCCAGATGCTGGCCGTCGAAAATGGTCGGCTGGCAATACAAACCCAACAGCGAGAGCTGGCCGCACAGCCGCGCCGCGGCGCCCGGTTGCTCGATCGGCCCGGCGATGAGCCGCAATTCGATACGGTTCGAACGCGGAATTTCCTTGACGCCGACGATCGGTTCCATGCCCTCGAAAAATTGCGGATGCGCAGTGCGGATCGCCGCCCAGCGCAGGCGCAAGGCCGCAATCGTCAGGCCGCTGCCGATATCGATGCCGAACTGCATGTGGGGCGACGCCGGCGGCGTGCTGTCGGCCGCGGTTTTGATCGTGGCCGGCGGCGAGGCGGTCGCTATATCGGCGAGCGCCGGCACCGAGGCCGAGATCGTCGCCGTGGCGACGACCGAAGGTCCGTCGTCGGCGCGGCGGCTGTCGGCGGCGACCTCGATCTGTTTGCTGATGGAGCCGGTGACGTCGTGCATGTCCTGCTCGACGGCGGCAAGCCGCGATCGGATCTGCTCGTCGGAATTCGGACAGCCGCCGGAGCGCGTCGGCAAGACGCACCGTTT
This sequence comes from uncultured Alphaproteobacteria bacterium, assembly GCA_963807125.1. GTDB lineage: Bacteria > Pseudomonadota > Alphaproteobacteria > Rhizobiales > Xanthobacteraceae > BOG-931. The sequence continues at coordinate 20,726 of CAWEAH010000007.1, read as the reverse complement.
CGGCTTGCGCATCGAACGGCTTGGCCGCCGCCGGCCGCGGCCGGTGCAGAATGAGAGCGATGCGGTCTTCGGCCACCTGGCTTTGACTGGTCAGGACCAGGATAAGCACGGCGGCTGCGGCTGCCGCGCCCCATATGGCGAGGCGCTGCAACCGCTCCATCGTGAACCGCCTCTTCGGCGTGACCAATTTGTCGGGCCGCACCATCCCCGGAAGCGGGGTCGCCGGCGACGGCGGTTCCGCTCTCAAGGCATCGGCGAGATCGGTCATGCGGCGGCCGCCACGTGTCAGCTGCACAGGTTCCAAGATGATTCCGGTTCCAAGGCGATTCCGGTCAAATCCGCAATTCCACGCGAATCAGCGGTGGTACGAATCAGTGCTAAAAATCTAGCAGATTCGCCGGCTATCAGCCTCGTTCGCAGACTTTGGCCGGCCGGTACGCGTCTTTTGTTACCCCAGGCGCGGCTTTCGGCGCTTCGTGGCGTCGGCTAAGACAGCGCCGCGGAGGGTGCCATGAAGCGCCGAACGTCCGGTCGGACTTGCCTTGCGGTCGTGCTTGCGGCCGGTGAGGGCACGCGCATGCGTTCGGCGCGGCCGAAAGCGATGCACGCGGTCGCAGGAAAAACCCTGCTTGCCCATGTGCTCGACGCCGTTGCCGAGGCCGGCGTCACCGCAACCGCAATCGTCGTCGGTCCCGGACAAGACGCGGTGGCCGCCGAAGCCAAACGCATCGACCCGGACGCCGCCATTTTCGTGCAACGCGAACGGCGCGGAACCGCTCACGCCGTGCTCGCGGCAAAGCCCGCTCTGCAAAGCGCGCCGGACGACATTTTAGTCGTCTACGGCGACACTCCGCTCATTCGGGCGGCGACGCTGGCGCGCTTGCGCGCGCCGCTCGCCGACGGCGCGGCGCTGGCCGTGCTCGGTTTCCGGCCGGCCGATCCGGCCGGTTACGGACGCTTGGTGACCAAGGACGGCGCGCTCATCGCCATTCGCGAAGACGCCGAAGCGAGCGCCGCCGAACGCGGCATCGCGCTGTGCAACGGCGGGCTGATGGCGTTGGCCGGCGATAGCGCGCTTGCCATTCTGGAACAGATCGACGACCGCAATCGCAAAGCCGAATTCTATCTGACCGATGCGGTCGAAATCGCCCGCCGCATGAAGCTTAATGCGGTCGCGGTCGAAGCCGAGGAGGACGACGTGCGCGGCATCAACAACAAGACTCAGTTGGCGGAAGCGGAAGCGGCGGCGCAGCGCCGCTTGCGCCAGGCCGCGCTCGAGGCCGGCGTCACCTTGATCGCACCGGAGACGGTTTTTCTTTGCGCCGACACCAAATTCGGCCGCGACGTGGTGGTCGAGCCCTATGTCGTGTTCGGCGAAAAGGTCACGGTCGACGACGGCGCCGTCATTCATGCCTTCTCGCATCTTGCCGGCGCGGTTGTCGGCAAAGGCGTTTCGGTCGGGCCGTTTGCGCGGTTGCGGCCGGGCACGCGGCTCGGCGACGGCGCGCGCATCGGTAATTTCGTCGAGATCAAGGAGGCGGTGATCGAGGCCGGCGCCAAAGCCAACCATCTGAGCTATATCGGCGACGCCTTCGTCGGCGCCAATGCCAATGTCGGCGCCGGCACGATTACCTGCAATTACGACGGCATCGACAAGCACCGCACCACGATCGGCAAGAATGCCTTTATCGGCTCGAACACGGCGCTGGTGGCGCCGGTCGAGATCGGCGAGGGGGCCTATATCGGCTCCGGCTCGGTGATCACCGAAAACGTGCCGGCGGATGCGCTGGCGCTCGCCCGCGGCCGCCAGACCGTTAAGGAAGGCTGGGCATCGCGCTTGCGCGGACTGAAGTTGCTCGGCAAAAAGAAGGCGCATGCGCGCGATTAGGCGACTGCCGCGGCCGTGTCACCAATCGAAAACTATTTTGATTATCGGGATTTCAACGGTTCCGCTTTAAGGGTTAACGGCGCTTGCGCGGCGCGTCAGGGGTAGTTTTCGGCACCATGTGCGGCATCATCGGGATCATCGGGCAGGAGCCGGCGGCGCCGCAGCTCGTCGATGCGCTCAAGCGGCTGGAATATCGCGGCTACGATTCCGCCGGCGTCGCCACGCTCGAAGGCGGCAAGCTGATGCGCCGGCGCGCCGAGGGCAAGCTCAAGAACCTCGAAGCGCGGCTGTTGCGCGAGCCGCTCTTCGGCACCATCGGCATCGGCCACACCCGCTGGGCGACCCATGGCCGGCCCACCGAGAACAACGCGCACCCGCACGCCACCGACAAGCTCGCGGTGGTGCATAACGGCATCATCGAAAATTTCAGCGAGCTGCGGCGCGATCTGGAACGCACGCGGCGTCACGTTCGCAACCGATACCGACACCGAAGTCATCGCGCATCTGGTCACCGACGAGATGAAGCGCGGCGCTTCGCCGATCGCCGCCGTCAAGGCGGCGCTGCCGAAACTGCGCGGCGCCTTCGCGCTCGCCTTTCTGTTCGCCGGCGAGGAGGATTTGCTGATCGGCGCCCGGCAAGGCTCGCCGCTGGCGATCGGCTTCGGCGACGGCGCCATGTATCTCGGCTCCGACGCCATCGCGCTGGCGCCGTTCACCGACACGGTCAGCTATCTCGAGGACGGCGATTGGGCGATCGTGACGCATCGCGGCGCCGAAATTCACGATCGCGACGGCCGGATCGTCGAGCGCCCGGTGTTGAAATCGCAGGCCTCGGTGCTGCTGATCGACAAAGGCAATCATCGCCACTTCATGGCGAAGGAGATTCACGAGCAGCCCGAAGTCGTCGGCCATACGCTGGCAAATTATCTCGACATGGCCGCCGGCCGTGTCGCGTTGCCGTTCGCGCTTGCCGTTCGATTTCAAAAAGCTCAGTCGCATCGCCATCGCCGCCTGCGGCACCGCCTATTACGCCGGCATGGTGGCGCGCTACTGGTTCGAGAATTTCGCGCAATTGCCGGTCGAGGTCGATATCGCCTCGGAGTTCCGCTATCGCGACGTGCCGCTTGAGCCCGGCAATCTCGCCATCTTCGTCTCGCAATCGGGCGAGACCGCGGACACGCTGGCGTCGCTGCGCTACGCCCGCGCGCACCAGCAGCACGTCTTATCGATCGTCAACGTGCCGACGTCGAGCATCGCGCGCGAAAGCGACCATCGTCATGCCGACGCTGGCCGGTCCGGAAATCGGCGTGGCGTCCACCAAAGCGTTTACCTGTCAACTTGCGGCTCTTGCGGCGCTGGCGATCGCCGCCGGCCGCGCCCGCGGCGTGCTTGCGGAAGCGGACGAGAAGGCGCTGGTGCGCGCGCTGATCGAGATGCCGCGGCACTTGAACGAGGCGCTGGCGCTGGAGCCGCAGATCGAGCAGCTCGCGCGCGATCTCGCCAAAAGCCGCGACGTGCTCTATCTCGGCCGCGGCACGAGTTTTCCGATTGCGCTCGAAGGCGCGCTGAAGCTCAAGGAAATCTCCTACATCCATGCCGAAGGCTATGCCGCCGGCGAGCTCAAGCACGGCCCGATCGCGCTCATTGACGAGAACATGCCGGTGATCGTGATCGCGCCGCACGACAAGGTGTTCGAAAAGACCTTATCCAACATGCAGGAAGTCGCCGCGCGCGGCGGCAAGCTCATCCTGATGACCGACGCCGCCGGCGCCAAGGCCGCCAAGGACGCGGACGGCCAGTCGCTCGTCACGCTCACGCTGCCGACGGTCAATCCGGCAGTGGCGCCGCTCGTCTATGCCGTGCCGGTGCAGCTTTTGGCCTATCACACCGCGGTCATCATGGGCACCGACGTCGACCAGCCGCGGAACCTGGCCAAATCGGTCACCGTTGAATAATCCGCCGCCGCGCTGACCGCCCGTGCGTGCGATCCGCGCCCTGCGAGACCCATCCTGTGCAAAACCTGAGTCGGCCCATATATTGCATCGATCTGCGGGGCGGCTGACACGATGATGAACGACAGCAATCAGACTGCGAAAATATCGGGCGCGCCGGCGAAATCGCCGGGCTTCGTGAGCCGCATCCGCACTTATTTCCTGACCGGACTGATCGTCGCCGGGCCGGTTGCGGTGACGCTATGGCTGATCTGGTGGTTCGTCACCTGGGTCGACAATCTGGTGCGCCCGCTCATTCCGGTCGCTTACCGGCCTGAAACTTATCTGCCGGTCAACATCCCGGGCCTCGGCCTGATCATCGTCTTCATCGCGCTGACGCTGCTCGGCTTCCTCACCGCCAACTTGATCGGGCGCAAGCTCGTCGCTTTCGGCGAAAGCCTATTGAGCCGCATGCCGATCGTGCGGCCGATCTACCGCACCGCCAAGCAGATTTTCGAGACCTTGTTCTCGAAATCCGAATCGAGCTTCCGCCGCGTCGGCCTCGTCGAATTTCCGTCGCCCGGCATGTGGTCGCTGATCTTCCTGACCCAGTCGCCGAGCGCGGGCATTTCCGAAAAACTGCCGGCGACCGAACACCTCTCGGCCTTCATGCCGTGCACGCCCAATCCGACGACGGGTTTCTTCTTTTACGTGCCGCGGCGCGACGTGATCGATCTCGACATTACCGTCGAAGAGGCGATGACGCTGATCATGTCGGCGGGCATGGTGCAGCCCGGCGGCGAGCCGGCGCCGGCGGCCAAGCTCGCGGCCTTGGCGGAAACCGCACGCGCCGCGCAAGCCGCGCGCCAGGCGGAGCCGACCGCGGTGCAATGAGGCGCACGGAGCGGGCTTTTTCTTGGGCTGCGGACATCTCTGACTTGCAGCGGACGCGGGCCCTGCGGTGTCCGTGCTGCTAGCCGGGAATTAACGAGCCCTGTCACGAACAGGCACCAACATCGCTCGTGGATTCTCAATCGGCTGCATAAAAAGCCACTCGAAGTAGGTCGTCACATTCCGTGCTTGTCGCGGCTGTTTCGGCTGCTCGGCCACAACCACAAAGGTGTCGCGGCACTGCCTTGAACAGTAACGTCCCTTGCCAAACAAGCCGCGCCGGTAAGCAACGAGGCCGATGCCGCGGTTACAGTGGGGATTTGAGCATTTCATGACACGTTCTCCGCGCCTGGTTTTCAACTGGGGGGGTGGGCGTCTAATGGTGGGACAGGGACGCCGGAGAACAGGTTCAAGCGCGCAGAACGAAGTGATTTTAGCCCGCGCCCAACAGCCTGATCGCTTCGTCGCGGGCAAACAGATAAAGCAGATCGCGCAGCGCAACCCCGCGCGGCGACTGCAGCTTCGGATCGCGCGACAGCATCAACATCGCGTCGTCGCGCGCCGCGGCCAGGAGCTTGGCGTGGAACTCGAGCCGCGCGACGCGGAAACCGGGCTCGCCGCTTTGCCGCGTGCCGAGCAGGTCGCCTTCGCCGCGCAGCCGCAAATCCTCCTCGGCGATGCGGAAGCCGTCCTCGGTTTCGCGCATGATGGCAAGCCGCGCCTTCGCCGTCTCGCCGAGCGGCGCGCGGTACAACAGGATGCAGGTCGAGCGCTCGGCGCCGCGGCCGATGCGGCCGCGCAATTGATGCAATTGCGCGAGCCCGAAGCGTTCGGCGTGCTCGATCACCATGACGCTCGCCTCCGGCACGTCGACGCCGACCTCGATCACGGTGGTGGCGACGAGAAGCCGCGTCTCGCCGGCGGCGAAACGCGCCATGGCGCGATCCTTGTCGGGACCGCGCATCTTGCCGTGGACGAGATCGACCGCGTCGCCGAACCGCTTTTGCAGCGCCCGGTAGCGGTCCTCGGCGGCGGCGAGATCGACGCTTTCGGATTCCTCCACCAGCGGGCAGACCCAGTAGACGCGGCGTCCGGCATCCAGCGCGCGCGCCACCGCGTCGATCACTTCGGAAATCCGATCGAGCGGCACCGCGCGGGTGTCGATCTTCTGCCGGCCGGAGGGCTTCTCGCGCAATTCGGAAATGTCCATGTCGCCGAAATAGGTCAGCACCAGCGTGCGCGGGATCGGCGTCGCGGTGAGCACCAACAGATCGACGGCGTCGCCTTTGCGGGTCAGCGCGAGCCGCTGATGCACGCCGAAGCGGTGCTGTTCGTCGACGATCGCCAAAGCAAGATCGTGGAAGGCGACATCGTCCTGAAACAGCGCGTGGGTGCCGACGACGAGGTCGAGGTCGCCGGCGGCGAGCGCGGCAAGAATATCGTCGCGCTCGCGGCCACGCTCGCGGCCGGTGAGGATGGCGAGCCGGATGCCGGCAGCTTCGGCGAGCGGCGCGATGGTCGAGAAATGCTGCCGCGCCAGAATCTCGGTCGGCGCCATCAACGCCGCCTGCCGTCCGGCCTCGATCACATGCGCAGCGGCAAGGAGCGCGACCACCGTCTTGCCGGAGCCGACGTCGCCTTGCAGGAGCCGCAGCATGCGCTGTGGCTGCGCCAGATCGGCGACGATGTCGTCGACCGCGCGGACTTGCGACGGGGTGAGCGCATAGGGTAGCGCCTTGACGATGCGCGCGCGCAAGCGTCCCTCGGCGGCGCTGCCGCGGCCGGCGCGCGTGCGCATATGCGCGCGCAGCAGCGCGAGCGCGAGCTGGCTCGCCAACAGTTCGTCATAGGCGAGCCGCGACCAGGCCGGGCTGTCCGGCTTGATGTCGTCGGGCGCCTGCCGGGCGATGGATCGCGCGCAGCGCCTCGGCAAAGCCGGGAAAGCCGTTGCGCTTGAGCCAGGCCGTCGTCCTGCCATTCCGGCAGCGCCGGCAAGCGGTCGAGCGCGGCGTCCATCGCCTTGCGCAGCTGGTTCGGGTGCAGCCCTTCGGTCAGCGGATAGACCGGATCGATGAGCGGCAGCGCGGCAAATCCCGCGGCATCGACCACGCGATCGGGATGCACCATCTGCAAATGCCCGTCATAGAGCGTGGCGACGCCGGAGACGTAGCGGACTTCGCCCTCGGGAAAGAGCTTTTGCAGATAATCCTTGCGCGCGTTGAAATAGGCGATGGTCAGCGTGTTGGTGTCGTCGCTCGCATCGATATTGTAGGGCGCGCGCGGCCGGTTTGGCGGCGGCGGCCGGTGGCGCTCGATGGTGACGGCAACGGTCACCACGGTGTCGGGCACGACCTCGGACAGTTTCGGCTGGTTGCGCCGGTCGACGAAGCCGGTCGGCAGATGGAACAGAAGATCGATGACGCGCGGCGTCTCGCCGTCGCGGCCGATGAGCCGGACGATAGAGCTTTTCGAGCTTCGACCCGATGCCGGGCAAAGCGGTGATGGAGGCGAACAACGGATTGAGGACCGGTGGGCGCATTGACGGATTCTACACCGTCATCATCCGCGCAGGCGGATGATCCAGTAAACAGTGATCGATGCGGTGAATACCGGATGGCCCGCCGTCGCGGGCCATGACATCCGTTGCTCGCTCTCTATATACCGCGAGCCCGGCCGCGTCCGGGCTTTTGGCGTTGAGCAAGGCAATGACGGAGCGATCGAGCGAAGGCCTGGATGCGCGGCGCAAGCGGCTGCTGTTCCGCGCCTGGCGGCGGGGCGTGCGCGAGATGGATCTGATCGTCGGCCGCTTTGCCGACGTCCATATCGATACATTCGATGACGCCGCGCTCGATGATTTCGAGCGGCTGATCGAAGTGCCCAATGCCGAGCTTTATGCCTGGGTCACCGGCGAGGTGCGCGCGCCGGCCGAACACGACAGCGCCGTGCTGCGCGCACTGATCCGCTTTCACGCCCACGACGCGACGGCCGGGGAGGGCGCGTGACGCGTGGCCGCTCGATCGACCGGATCGCCGGCACGACGGCTTGCACCCGGACGGCCGCTGACGCTGGCCGGCGTCGCCGACGGCGCCGAAGGCCTGGTGCTGGCCGACCTTGCCCGCGCCGTCGCCGCAGGCGACAAGCCGCCGGCGATCTCGCTCGCGGTGGTCTGCCGCGACGGCCCGCGCATGGCGACGCTGCATCGGGCGCTGACCTTCTTCGCCCCCGATATCGAAGTTTTGGAATTCCCGGCCTGGGATTGTCTGCCTTACGACCGTGTGTCGCCGCATGCCGCGGTGGTGGCGGCACGGATGATGACGCTGGCGCGGTTGGCCAGCGTTGCGGGCCGCGAACATCCCTCGGTTCTGCTCACCACCGTCAACGCGATCCTGCAGCGCGTGCCGGCGCGCGACGCCGTCGCCAGGCAATCGCTCTCCGCCGCACCCGGCAATATGCTGCCGATGGCCGGCATCACCGCTTGGCTCGAGCTCAACGGCTTCAATCGCGCCTCCACCGTGCGCGAGCCCGGCGATTATGCGGTGCGCGGCGGCATTATCGACCTGTTCGCGCCCGGCATGGACGAGCCGGTGCGGCTCGATTTCTTCGGCGACACGCTGGAATCGATCAGAAGCTTCGATCCGGAGACGCAGCGCACCGACACCGAACTGCGCGCGCTCGATCTCGTGCCGATGTCGGAGTTCCAGCTCACCAGCGACACCATCCGCTTGTTCCGCACCGGCTATGTCGCGGCCTTCGGCGCGGCAACGCCTGACGACGTGCTCTACGAGGCGGTGAGCGAAGGCCGCCGCTACGCCGGCATGGAGCATTGGCTGCCGCTGTTTCACAAAAATCTGGAGACGCTGTTCGATTATATCGGCGGCAGCCCGATCGCCATCGAGCCGCTCGCCGAAGACGCGGCGCATGAGCGCCTCGCCCAGATCGCCGACTATTATCAGGCGCGCCAGGAGGCGCTGGAAAGACCGACGGCGGCGCACCGTATAAGCCGTTGCCGCCGGATCGGCTTTATCTCGCCGAGACGGAATGGCACGCGCGCCTCGACGCTGCGGCGCTCGCCAGGCTGACGCCGTTCGCCGCGCCGGACGGCTCGCCCGACACCATCGAGACCGGCACCCATGCCGGCCATAATTTTTCCGCCGAGCGCGCCATTCCCGGCGCCAATGTGTTCGAAGCCGTCACCAAGCACGTCCACGCGCTGCAGGCCAACGGCAAGCGCGCGGTGATCGCGCTGTGGAGCGACGGCTCGCGCGAGCGCATGTCGCATGTGCTCGCCGAGCACGGCTTGCACAATCTCGCAGCCGGTGGCGTCGTGGCCGCCGGCGCAGGCGCTGCCGAAGCCGCAAATCGCGCTTGCCGTGCTCGGGCTGGACTCCGGCTTCGAGACCGCCGACGTCGCGCTGATCACCGAGCAGGACATTTTGGGCGAGCGGCTCATCCGCGCGCGGCGGCAATCAAAGCGCGCCGACAATTTCATCGCCGAGGTGACCGGGCTGTCGTCGGGCGATCTCGTCGTGCATGTCGATCACGGCATCGGCCGTTTCGTCGGCCTGCGCGCCATCGAGGCCGCCGGCGCGCCGCACGATTGCCTGGAACTCCATTATGCCGGCGGCGACAAATTGTTCCTGCCGGTGGAGAATATCGAGCTTCTGTCGCGCTACGGCTCGGAGGGCTCAGGCGTCGAGCTCGACCGGCTCGGCTCCGCCGGCTGGCAGACGCGCAAGGCGCGGATGAAGAACCGCATCCGCGAGATCGCCGGAGAGCTGATCAAAGTCGCCGCCGAGCGGCAGCTGCGCGAAGCGCCGCGGCTCGCGGTCGGCGCCGGGCTCTACGACGAATTCTGCGCCGGCTTCCCCTACGAGGAGACCGACGACCAGCTTGCCGCCATCGCCGCGGTCAACAACGATCTCGGCTCGGGCCGGCCGATGGATCGGCTCGTCTGCGGCGACGTCGGCTTCGGCAAGACGGAAGTGGCGCTGCGCGCCGCCTTCATCGCCGCCATGAACGGCAAGCAGGTCGCCGTGGTGGTGCCGACGACGCTGCTGTCGCGCCAGCATTTCAAGACCTTCTCGGAGCGGCTCAAGGCTATCCGGTTCAGGTCGCGCAAGCCTCGCGGCTGGTGCCGGCCAAGGACATGGCCGCGGTCAAGAAAGGGCCTCGCCGACGGCACAGTCGACATCGTCATCGGCACCCACGCGCTTCTTGGCAAATCGATCGCGTTCAAGGACCTCGGCCTGATCGTGGTCGACGAGGAGCAGCATTTCGGCGTCGGCCACAAGGAAAAGCTCAAGCAGCTCAAAGCCGAAGTCCATGTGCTGACGCTGACCGCGACGCCGATCCCGCGCACGCTGCAACTGGCGCTTAAGCGGCGTGCGCGAAATGTCGATCATCGCCACGCCGCCGGTCGATCGCCTGGCGGTGCGCACGTTCGTCTCGCCGTTCGATCCGGTCACCGTGCGCGAGGCGCTGTTGCGCGAGCGCTATCGCGGCGGGCAGGCTTTTTATGTCTGCCCGCGCATCGAGGACCTCGCCGACGCCAAGGCGTTTCTCGACAAGGCCGTGCCGGAAGTGCGCGTCGCCGTCGCCCACGGCCAGATGCCGCCGACGGTGCTCGAAGACATCATGGCGGCGTTCTACGACGGCAAGTTCGACATTCTGTTGTCCACCACCATCATCGAATCCGGCCTCGACATCCCGACCGCGAATACGCTGATCGTGCATCGCGCCGACATGTTCGGGCTGGCGCAGATCTATCAGCTGCGCGGCCGTGTCGGCCGCTCGAAACTGCGCGCTTATGCGCTGCTCACGCTGCCGGCCAACCGCAGGATCACGCCGCAAGCCGAGCGCCGGCTGAAAGTGCTGCAATCGCTCGACACGCTCGGCGCCGGCTTCCAGCTCGCCTCCCACGATCTCGACATCCGCGGCGCCGGCAATCTTCTTGGCGACGAGCAGTCCGGCCACATCAAGGAAGTCGGCTACGAGCTTTATCAGCAGATGCTGGAAGAGGCGGTGATCTCGATGAAGGCCGGCATCACCGCGCCCGCCGCCGACAAATGGTCGCCGCAAATCACCATCGGCACGCCGGTGCTCATTCCGGAAGAGTACGTCACCGATCTGCCGGTGCGGCTCGCGCTCTACCGGCGGCTGTCCGAGATCGAGGACGACCGCGATATCGACGGCTTTGCCGCCGAGCTCGTCGACCGCTTCGGCCCGCTGCCGGAAGAGGTCGAGTATCTGCTGCAGATCGTCGCCATCAAGACGCTGTGCCGGCGCGCCAATGTCGAGAAGATCGACGTCGGGCCGAAGGGCGCCGTGCTGTCGTTCCGCGACAATATCTTCGCCAATCCCGACGGGCTTATCTCCTACATCGCCAAACACCCGGTCGGCGCCCGCGTGCGGCCCGACATGAAGGTGGTGTTCTTCGACGAATGGGAAACGCCGAAGGCGCGCATCAAAGGCGCGACGGAATTTTGCGGGCGCTGGCCGGGATTGCGGAGAAGGGGAAGAAGGCGGCGTAGAGCGAGAGTTGCTTATTGCGACGACCACGCTTTTCTGATTGAAAATACTGACCGATGTCTTGCTATGGCTGTCCTCTCGCCCTGTTTTGTCGACTGGTTAGATAAGTGGCAGACCCTCATTGCCGGGGTTTTGGCGCTCGCTGGCGCTATGTGGACGGTTTATTATATTCATCGACAAATTAAACAAGTCGATGATTTGGAGCGGGTGCGCAGACTAAGAGAAGAGACTGCGGCCCGGGCGGTGCTTCCTCTGGGGCTGAGCCAACTCGTGCAATATGCCATTCGATGCCTTCAGCTAATTAAATACTACTCGGTTCGCCCTGGAATGCCCCCAGGTCCTCCTTTGGAAGAGGGAATCGACATTCCAGTCGTCTCCCCGGACGTGATAGGAACGCTTCAAGCTTGTGTGCGCTTCGGAGATGATAGGGTTGTTAGTCAGATTTCAACTCTTCTGGCTATGCTTCAGGTTCAGCAGGCAAGGCTGCAGGATCTCATATCTCGGTCGTCTCGCCGAGCAGATAGACGAATAACGCGTTTTGAAGCGATTGGGGCAATGACTGATGCTGCTGAAATTCACGCAAAGGCATCGGCACTCTTCGATTATGGAAGAGAGCTGGCCGATATGGGCGCAACATCAACCCGGGCACAAATCGATTTGGCATTTTTTCAAACTGGAATTGTAACAGCCGATGAAAACGACCTAAATCTTATTCTAAATAACCGATACCCATTGGTTCCCGAGGCGAATTAGCCCGTAGGGTGGATCAGCCGGAGCCAATATCCGCGGCCACTATAAGAACGGCGGAACGCGCTTCGCTATTCCGCCCTACGCACTTCGCTTCGGCCCCGCAATGAAGCAAGCCAGCGAGCCCGGACGGACGGAGCTACGTCCGGGTTTAAGCCTTTCCGGACGGAGTCCCGCATATTTCTTCGCTCATGCGGGCTACATCGCTACGGTGTGCCTCACTCCGCGGCATCGACGCGTCGCAGTAGGCCCGCGCGCTTCATGTCGTCATGTAGCGCAATGGGGTCCCAGTCGTAGCCGTTGGGCCAGGTCAGGGCGCCGTCTTCGATAAAGACACGGGCGAAATAGGTCGGGTCTTTTAACGGCTCCGCCATCGGCCCGGTTTTATCCGCAATGAACTGGAAATCGCGCACGCCGGTGGTGCCATCGGAGAATTCGATTTCAAGCTTGAAGCCGTCCAGAGGGCGCACGCCAGTCACGTCGATCATCATTCGAGCCCTTCAATCCGCTCAAGACGTCCATCGGTGCGCGCCGCCACCCAGTTTTTCATCAGCGCGTCGCGCCGCAATTCTGTCCATTCCGTCACCAGCCGAGCCACCGTCGGCGGCAGGCGGCCGTCGATAATCTGCCCATCTCCAATCCGTACCCGCGCCCGGAACTGCTGGTAACGTACATGAAAGTGCGGCGGATCGTGGTCATTGAAAAACATCCGCACCGCAATTCCAAGGAAGTAGGCGATCGTCGGCAATATCTTACCTCAGCGATAATGCGGATAACATATCACACAACGTCAGCAACCAGTCCGTAGGGAGGGCGATCCGCCGCCTCGGTAAGAGAATAGCGGAATACGCTTCGCTATTCCGCCCTATCTTTTGCCCACCCCACGAACCTGCCCCCCTTCACTAATCGGTGAAGCCACGAGAATTCCTTATTTCCGGCACGACGGGGTCTCAAACAGTCGTTTGAATTTCGACCAGGCGTTTAAGATCGCCCGAGTGCAAGATCGCGCCGTCAAGCGCGTCATGAGGTGCCCCATGTTAGTCACGCAGAAGTTCGTCACGCAGAATTTTTCCCGGCCAATGGGCCGGCCGCTCACGGCCGGCCCGGCCTGCCCGAATTGCGGCCGATCGATGCATCTGGCGCGCATCGCGCCGCGCAGCGACGGCCTGGCGGAGCTCCGCGTCTATCGCTGCGGCGAGTGCGGCGTGTCGCTGACCGAGGCGGCCGACGACGTGGCCGCAGTCGCTCGCGGCTGAGCCACTGCCGGTTCACCGCCGTAGCAGCCGAGCCGTGTCTCACCGGCTAAACGGCTCATCCGTATTCCTACCTAGCGCCCCCGCAACCCGGCGGGGAGCGCAGGAAATTTGTTTGTTGCCGGGGGTCACTTAGCGTTTGCGGCGCGGGACATGGCAGCGCCAGCAAAAAACTGCGCGGCGCGAGCCTGCGATTTGATGCGCCCGCGCAAGCGAAATTTAAGACCGGTCGCCTAAAGCGGGTCTGAAGAACCGGGCTTTATCCGTGCCGGCGCAACAAACATGCCGGCGCGTCAGGTGGGCGCGGCAAAGGGATTTTGGCGAGCGCTTCGGTGCGCCGAAGCTCCACGAGGCGGCCAGGAGGCCATCATGTTTGCAGAGCTCATTTTGCTGCGGCTCGATGCGGCCGTGCGGGCGCTCAAGGAGGCAGCGCCGAGCGCGACGTCGCCCGTCGTGCCGATCGTCCCCGGGACGATACTCCATTGGAGCCGCGCGCGGGCGTTGCGGAGTTCGTCCAGGATCGTGCGCTAGCGCGCGGGTCACGCCGCCGGCGTGGCGAACAATGCCGCATAGGCTTCCGCCATGGCCGCGCGAAGCGAGTAATTGCGCGTCTGGTTGCAAGCCGCGCACAGAAACACGGTGCGACGCATCGCCGGCGCATGCGGATGCGGCAGCGCCGCGACATAGACCATCACGGCACGGCATCTGGGGCACGGCGTCGACAGATCGTCGGCGCCGCTCGGGGCGATGGGCGACGACGGTTTCTGCGCCGGAACTTGGATCATGGGCGTTATCCGGCGAATGTTAATCTATTTAAACACGATGCCATGAAGCTTCCGTTGCTCGCATACCCCGGGTTTATGTGTGGCCGTTAGGGATGCGTTCGGGGGCCAATATCGCGCCAATATAAAGCCCCGTTCCGCCGCGGGTGGTTAATTTGCCATGGTTTATTCGATGCTGCCGGCAGCGAATGCGGGCCGAAAAACGTGTTACGCTTGCGTTCTCGAAGAGCCGACGAGGACGATACGTGATTGCCGTCGAGGCCGAAAAACCGATCCGTACCGCCATCGTCGAGGACGATCCGGCATTGCGCAAAATGCTGGTGACGCTGTTGCAGGCGGATCCCGATTACGCCGTGATTGCGGAATTCGCCGAGGGCGAAGCCGCGATCGCGGCGCTCGCCGCATCTGTCGCTCGACATCGTGCTGGTCGATATCGGGCTGCCGGACATTTCCGGGATCGATGTCATCCGCGCCGTGAAATCATCCCCGTCCGGCCTGCAGCGCGCTTGTCGTCACTACTTTCGGCGACGAGAGGACGATCACCGCCGCGATCGAGGCCGGCGCCGACGGTTATCTGTTGAAGGCCACGGCGCTCGAGGAGCTCAAGCGCGACATCCATGCCTTGCGCGACGGCGGCTCGCCGCTCTCGCCGATGATCGCGCGCAAGCTGTTGAACCGGCATGCACGGCATGGCGACCGCCGCCGCACCGGACGGCGGCGGTGAGACCGCGTTGACGCTGCGCGAGCGGGAAATCCTCGAAATGATCGCCAAGGGGTTTTCTTATGCCGAGACCTCCACGATCTGCGCGAATCTCGACCGCGACCGTGCACAGCCATTTGAAGCGCATCTATCGCAAGCTCGAAGTGCACTCCAAGACCGAGGCGGTCTACGAAGCGCGCCGCCGCAGCCTCATTCATTAACCGAGCGGCAGCCGTGCCCCGCGAACGGGGACCCAGCTTTCACGACTTCGCCGTCCGTTCCCGAGGGGGAACGAGCGCTATCGCGGGCGTCCGCTCGCCGGCACCTTCAACTCGATACGCACCGCCGTTCCTCGACCCGGCGCCGCCTCGATGACGATGGCCGCACCGGTCGAGATGCTGGCGATGCGCTTGTCGCATATTGGCAAGGCCGCGCCCCGCATCCGTAACCGCAGGATCGAATCCGCAGCCGTTGTCGGACACCGCTATCGTAATGGCCGACGTGTCGCGGTCATAGGCCGCCGTCACATCGGCGTGCTTGGCGCTCGAATGATGCAGCACATTGCTCAGCGCTTCCATGAGCGCGAGCTTGATCGCCAACGCGTCGCGTGCCGTCAGCGCCGCGATCTTCGGCAATGCGCCAGACCTGCCAGTTGAGCGTAATGCCCGCCGATTCGATGCTGCTCGCCATGCGGTGGCGCACATTGCCGAGCAGGAAATTGACGTCGCCGTCGGGAGTATCGGAGCTGTCGACCAGAAAACGCAGCTCCAGCAAAATTTCGGCGACCCGGCGCTTGATATCGGCGAGGTCGACATGTACCGGTGGTCAACGAGGCGAGCAAGGCCGCGAGGCTGGCGCCGATGCTGTCATGCATGTCGGCGGGAGATTTTCTGGCGTTCGGCAATCGCCGAATTGACGATCTCGAGGTGCCGCCTGCTGGCTCAGCTTGCCGAGCCGGTGGACTAAAGCCGCGGCCGCGATCATCGCCGCGGTCAACACGAACCAGCACAGGCCGAGCCGCGTAGAAGAAGCCGATATATTGCGCGCGCAGATAATCGCTGCCGTAGGCGACGGCGACGTAAAATGGCGTGGTCGGCGAAGCCACGAACGCGCCGATCCGGCGTCGATGCCGTCGGGCCGCCTTGGCTGTAGAAGGTGCCGCTGGTTTCTCCGGCAAGCACCCGGTTATAGACCAGCGGCACGCGCGATACCGCCGAGCCGTAGCCGATCGCGCCGTTCAAGGTGCGGATGCGCACGACGCCGTCCTTGCCGGTATGCAGTAATTTTGTTATATCGGATATTGAACTATGGGATCTAGGTGGGATTGGTATTGAGATGTTCGTTGCGACTACGGGCATCACTAACTTTACCATAAAAAATTGCATCGTGGCAAATGCTGGGGATGAAGGTATCGTATGTGGAGATTGTAGTAATTTTGTGGTGGACAGTTGTACGGCGCAAAATTGTGGAAGTATTGAGGGTGGCCCAGGGTTTGATTTTCTTAGTGCTTTTTATTATGTTATTCGAAATTGTATTGCACAAAATTGCGTGGGTGGCTTTTATAGATTAAGTTCATCTTTTGGGTATTTAGAGAATTGTGTGACGGAAAGTTGTAGTAGCGGTTTTTTTGTGCAAGGCGCTAATGAAATAAAGTTTAATGGTTGTGTGGCTAAAGATGGTATTGGTAGTGGTAGTGGTGCTGGGTTTGATTTGACTGGCGCAATTGACGGCGAGGTGATGAATTGTTCTGCTTCAAATAATGGAATTGATGGATTTGGTTTGCCTGGCGCAATTGGCTGTATGGCAATGAATTGTTCTGCTTTGAATAATGTAGCTGATGGGTTTGATTTGGAGCAGACATTTGCAACTGTGACGTAATGAGTTGTTCTGCTTCGAATAATGGAAATGATGGATTTGGTTTGGTTCACGCAATTGGCTGTATGGCAATGAATTGTTCTGCTTTGAATAATGTAGCTGATGGGTTTGATTTGGAGCAAGCATCTAACTGTGACGTAATGAGTTGTTCTGCTTCGAATAATGGAAATGATGGGTTTGATTTGATTAGCGCAACTAACTGTGACGTAATGAGTTGTTCTGCTTCGAATAATGGAAAAAATGGGTTTGACAATACTGATGGGACCAATAATTTCTTTACCAATAATTTTGCATTCAATAATACTGTTAGTAATTATTCCGGTGTTTCGACAACTACTACAGGAGCATCGCAAGCAACGGCAGGTTTTTGGGATAATCTATCCGCGCCGTAATAATATAAGTGCATAAATTTAAGATAGGATAGTTTAATACTGAACTTTTTTGGGATAAAGGGCGGCTCGAACGGAGCCGCCCTTTGTGTCATAATAGCCAAACTATTTTTATAAACATATGAATAATTTGTTTTTTGGAGTGTGTAGAGTCACGCCCTTTGAGGTTTTAATGTAGTAGGGTTTGCCTGGTCGTAATTTTTAGTTTGGCCACTCGTAGTTTTAGTAAAGGCTGGATGATGAGAAGGTTGAATGAAGTGGCGTATGCAACCCAAGTTTTTTATTTTTAGAGTAGGGTTGTGTATCTAAAAAATTTATGTTAGACACATTGAGGGTGTGAGAAGTAAATAATGTTTGAAGCAGGAGATGTAAAAAATAATTGGTTGATCGGTAATAGTGGGGAATGTAGTAATGTTTATAATTTTATAAAGGAGTGCTGATGAAGCATATGTATTATGGGCGTTTGATTATTCAACCGCTCATCTTTTTTTTAATATTGAGTGCAACGTACAATATGAGCATTGCAAAATCGTCATTGTGTGCGCAAACGTCGATTATTGAAAGTGTCGTAGAAAATATTAGTGATCATATTGGCGGCTGCACTTTGTGCGATGAGCTTTCAATTATAGATAGCAAAATAGATGCGCTCACTCTAGCCAGTTGCGATTTGTCAGTTGTTGAAAGTATTGTAGACAACATTAGTGATCATATTGGTGGCTGTACTTTGTGCGATGAGCTTTCAATTATAGATAGCAAAATAGATGCGCTCACTCTAGCCAGTTGCGATTTGTCAGTTGTTGAAAGTATTGTAGACAACATTAGTGATCATATTGGTGGCTGCACTTTGTGCGATGAGCTTTCAATTATAGATAGCAAAATAGATGCGCTCACTCTAGCCAGTTGCGATTTGTCAGTTGTTGAAAGTATTGTAGACAACATTAGTGATCATATTGGTGGCTGCACTTTGTGCGATGAGCTTTCAATTATAGATAGCAAAATAGATGCACTCACTCTAGCCAGTTGCGATTTGTCAGTTGTTGAAAGTATTGTAGACAACATTAGCGATCATATTGGTGGCTGTACTTTGTGCGACGAGCTTTCAATTATAGATAGCAAAATAGATGAGCTTTTAACGGACGAATCGTGTGCCCTAATGCCAATCACTGCCGATGACTATTAATACGTCAGGTAGCTATTGTTTGGCAAATTCAATTAATGGAACTATCACTATTTCTGCAAGCGAAGTTACGTTAGATTTGAATGGATATACTATTTATCCGGAGATAATCAAGTTGGTATAGAGGTTTTCTCAGGCACATATTTGAGATAAAAAACGGATTTATAGTAGGAGGGAGTAATAATGGGATTCAAGTTGATTCAGGTTGCAGTAATTTTGTTATAGCGGATATTGAATTATGGGATATAGCTAATGTTGGTATTGCTATGGCGGAGAGCATTACTAACTTTACCATAAAAAATTGCATCGTGGCAAATGCTGGGGGTGAAGGTATCGAATGTGAAGATTGTAGTAATTTTGTGGTGGACAGTTGTACGGCGCAAAATTGTGGAAATAGTGGGGGTGGCCCAGGGTTTGATTTTTTGGGTGCTTTTTATTATGTTATTCGAAATTGTATTGCACAAAATTGCGTGGTTGGCTTTTATATGTCAAGTTCATCTTTTGGGTATTTAGAGAATTGTGTGACGGAAAGTTGTAGTAGCGGTTTTCTTGTGCAAGGCGCTCATGAAATAAAGTTTTATGGTTGTGTGGCTAAAGATGGTATTGGTAGTGGTAGTGGTGCTGGGTTTGATTTTACTGGCGCAATTGACTGTGAGGTAATAAATTGTTCTGCTTCAAATAATGACGGTGTTGGGTTTGGTTTGAATCAAGCAACAAACTGTACGGCAATGAGTTGTTCTGCCTGGAATAATGTAACTGATGGGTTTGATTTGGGTGGAGCAACAGCGTATGAGGTAATGAGTTGTTCTGCTTCAAATAATGGAAGTGATGGATTTGGTTTGATTCAAGCAATTGGCTGTATGGCAATGAATTGTTCTGCTTTGAATAATGTAGCTGATGGGTTTGATTTGGAGCAAGCATCTAACTGTGACGTAATGAGTTGTTCTGCTTCGAATAATGGAAATGATGGGTTTGATTTGATTAGCGCAACTAACTGTGACGTAATGAGTTGTTCTGCGTCGAATAATGGAAAAAATGGGTTTGACAATACTGATGGGACCAATAATTTCTTTACCAATAATTTTGCATTCAATAATTTTGTTAATTATGAAAATGTTTCGACAACTACTACAGGAGCATCGCAAGCAACCGCAGGTTTTTGGGATAATCTATCCGCGCCGAGTTAATATAAATGCATAAACTTAAGATAGGATAGTATAATACTGAACTTTTTTTGTATAAAGGGCGGCTCAACAGAGCCGCCCTTTGTGTCATAATAGCCAAACTATTTTTATAAACATATGCGGCAAGCCGATAGTATGCTACCAGGGTATCATATAATATTGCCAAGAGTATGGCGGTAGGTTCTAAGTCCCAATAAAAACAAGGTGAATTGTAGCAAGGTTGCCAAAGGGTGTTGTCAGTTAATATGTAGCATTTGTTAAAGGATATTGTTAGCTAATATGTAGCATATTGCCAAAGGGTATTGTCAGCTAAGTAGCATGTTGCCAAGGGGCATTGTCAGCTAATATATAGACGAAATTGGCGATAACAGATACGTTGTATGATAGTAATAATGATAAGTGAATTGGCATAACGCGGTACAAAAATAATGCATTTTATTTGATCGCATTTTTTTTGTGTTATAGTTAATAGACCCTTTAGCCTAATAAAAAATAGTTAATAGACTCTTTAGCCTAATAAAAAATAGTTATTAGGCCCTTTAGTCTCATAAAAATTGGAATAACATACCTATGAAAAAATTGTTGCTTTTGGTATAGGGTTATATAAAAAGGAAGTTTGTTCAGCCAGGAAGATTTGCCTGTTGTTATTCAAGCATACGCAAAAGATTTGTGGTCTGAGCTATAGTAGTGACGGAAGTTGTTTGGTACCTCGCTTGTGATAAGCTTGATATAGTCTGATAAAAAAATAATATTAAAATAAATCTATTTTTAAACAAAAATGAGTATGCAACATAAAAAACGCCTTGACCAATTATTAGTAGAACAGAATCCACAATACAGCCGCCAACAAATTCAAGGATGGATTATGCAAGGCAAAGTATTTGTGAATGATCAAAAAGTGACAAAAGCTGGTGCGCAAGTAAAAGAAACAGATCAGGTTGAACTGCGTGCTCAAGCGCAAAAATATGTAAGCCGCGCAGGGTTTAAACTTGAAGGAGCGCTTGATTACTTTAATATTGATGTTACCGATTTAGTGGCGCTCGACGCAGGGATTTCAACGGGTGGTTTTACCGATTGTTTGCTGCAGCGCGGCGCAAAAAAAGTATATGGCATTGATGTTGGACATGGCCAGGTTCATGAAAAAATATTGACGAACGAGCGGCTTGTGTTGCGTGAGCAAACCAATTTACGAACGCTTGAAACGGTCGGCGAAAAAGTTGATTTAATGACCTTAGATTTATCGTTTATTTCAGTGCTTAAAGTAATGGACGCGGTGGTTAAGCTGCTCAATGATAATGGGCAGCTTATTGTATTGATAAAGCCACAATTTGACTCAACGGCATGATATTGGCAGGGGGTATCATAAAAGATCCGCTGGTGC